>NZ_LHPC01000055.1 GCF_001297125.1 Pseudomonas sp. RIT-PI-q | reverse complement strand
AGTTTGATTCGTTGATCCATTGGGGACTCTCGATTCCAGGGCATGGTCAGGCACCTCCTGACCGTATTTCATACCTGTAAACGATGTCTCCGGTTTAAAACGTAAAGGATGTCTCCGGTTTCTACCCGGGCAAGCCCGCTCCCACAGGGGTCCGGTTGTTTGCGGGTATTTACGGCATTTCCTGTGCATCCCCAGCTTGTCAGTTCGCCCCTCCAACGCCACACTAGCGCTCATGAAGAACGTCAGCCCCAGCTACCTCAAGCATCACTTCCTGATCGCCATGCCGCACATGGTCGACCCGAACTTTGCGCACACCTTGACCTACATCGTCGAGCACACGGCCAATGGTGCCATGGGGCTGGTGGTCAACCGTCCGCAAGACCTGAACCTGGCCGATATTCTCGAGCAACTACGCCCCGATATCGAACCGCCCGCGCTCTGCCAGCATGTACCGATATTTATTGGCGGCCCGGTGCAGACCGATCGCGGATTTGTCCTGCATCCCTCGGGCGAGTCTTTTCAGGCGACCGTTGATCTGGAAGGCGAATTATCTCTGTCGACCTCCCAGGACGTGCTGTTTGCCATCGCCGATGGCGTCGGTCCGCCGAAAAGCCTGATCGCCCTTGGTTACGCCGGCTGGGAGGCCGGGCAACTTGAGGCCGAACTCGCCCAGAACGCCTGGCTGACCTGCCCGTTCGACGCCGACATCCTGTTCAACACCAGCAGCGAACTGCGCCTCGAAGCGGCGGCCAAGCACCTGGGCGTCAACCTCAGCCTGCTCACCAGCCAGGCGGGGCACGCCTGATGGCCCTGCGGTTGATCCTGGGTTTCGATTACGGCACCAAACAGATCGGCGTGGCGGTCGGCCAGGTCATTACCGGCCAGGCCCGCGAGCTGTGCACCTTGAAGGCACAAAACGGCATTCCCGACTGGAACCAGGTCGAAGCCCTGATTAAAGAGTGGAAACCCGACGCCGTGGTGGTCGGTCTGCCATTGAACATGGACGGCACACCGAGCGACATGTGCCTGCGCGCGGAAAAATTCGCCCGCCGCCTGAACGGCCGCTACAACCTGCCCTTCTATACCCACGACGAACGTCTGACCACCTTCGAAGCCAAGGGCGAGCGGCGTGATCGTGGCGGGCAGAAAGGCAGTTACCGCGACAACCCGGTCGACGCTATCGCTGCCGCCCTGCTCCTGCAAGGCTGGCTCGACGAAAACACCGCACTGTTTGAATCCTGAAGAGCCGTCACGACGTCTCTCTTAGCTACAACCCGAGCCAAACCCCGCACGCACCGGCTCGGGCCCAAGAAGGAGCAACCATGAGCCTGCCCAATCCCGCCGAACTGATCAGCCAGATGGCGATCCGTCTCAAGGCACACCTGGAACACCGTGGCATCAGCGAACCGCGCTACATCGGTATTCGTACCGGTGGCGTCTGGGTCGCCCAGGCCTTGCTCGATGAACTGGGCAGCGATTCGCCGCTCGGCACCCTGGACGTGTCCTTCTACCGCGACGACTTCAGCCAGAACGGCCTGCACCCGCAAGTGCGCCCTTCGGCCCTGCCGTTCGAGATCGAAGGCCAGCACCTGGTGCTGATCGACGACGTGCTGATGAGCGGGCGGACCATTCGCGCCGCCCTCAACGAACTCTTCGACTACGGCCGCCCGGCCAGCGTAACGCTGGTGTGCCTGCTGGACCTCGACGCCGGCGAGCTGCCGATCCGCCCGAACGTGGTGGGCGCAACCCTGTCACTCGCGGCGCATGAGCGCGTAAAGCTCTCCGGCCCGGAGCTCAAGCTCGAACTGCAAGACCTCGCCCTTTAATTCGCCCTATTGAGAGTCCCCCTCGCGATGACGCCTCTAGAAACCAAGCGCCCGCTGCAGCTCAATGATCAGGGCCAGCTGCGCCACTTCCTCTCGCTCGACGGTTTGCGCCGCGAACTGCTGACGGAAATCCTCGACACCGCCGACTCGTTCCTCGAAGTCGGCGCCCGGGCGGTGAAGAAGGTCCCGTTGCTGCGCGGCAAGACCGTGTGCAACGTGTTCTTCGAGAACTCCACTCGCACCCGCACTACCTTCGAACTGGCGGCCCAACGGCTGTCGGCCGACGTGATCACCCTGAACGTGTCGACCTCGTCGGCGAGCAAGGGCGAAACCCTGCTCGACACCCTGCGCAACCTCGAAGCCATGGCTGCCGACATGTTTGTCGTGCGCCACGGTGATTCCGGCGCGGCGCACTTCATTGCCGAGCATGTTTGCCCGCAGGTGGCGATCATCAACGGCGGTGACGGCCGTCACGCGCACCCGACCCAGGGCATGCTCGACATGCTGACGATTCGTCGGCACAAGGGCGGCTTCGAAAATCTCTCGGTGGCCATCGTCGGCGACATCCTGCACTCGCGGGTCGCGCGCTCGAACATGCTCGCGCTGAAAACCCTCGGTTGCCCGGACATCCGCGTGATCGCACCAAAAACCCTGCTGCCGATCGGCATCGAGCAATACGGCGTGAAGGTCTACACCGACATGGCCGAGGGCCTGAAAGATGTCGATGTAGTGATCATGCTGCGCCTGCAACGCGAACGCATGACCGGCGGCCTGCTGCCGAGCGAAGGCGAGTTCTACCGCTTGTTCGGCCTGACCACCGCACGCCTGGCCGGGGCCAAGCCGGATTGCATCGTCATGCACCCGGGGCCGATCAACCGTGGGGTGGAGATTGAGTCGGCGGTGGCCGACGGTCCGCACTCGGTGATCCTCAATCAGGTCACCTATGGCATCGCGATTCGTATGGCCGTGCTGTCCATGGCCATGAGCGGGCAGACTGCCCAGCGCCAATTCGAGCAGGAGAACGCCCAGTGAAGCTCAGCATTCTCGGCGCACGCGTCATCGATCCAACCTCCGGGCTGGATAACGTTACCGACATCCATATTGAAGCCTGCAAGATCATCGCCCTTGGCGCCGCTCCCGCCGGTTTTGTCGCCGTCGAGACCCTCGACGCCAAGGGTCTGGTGGCCGCGCCTGGGCTGGTCGACCTGAACGTCGCCCTGCGCGAGCCGGGCTACAGCCGCAAAGGCTCGATCGCCAGCGAAACCCGCGCCGCCGCTGCCGGTGGTGTCACCAGCCTGTGCTGCCCGCCAAAGACCAAACCGGTGCTGGACACCTCGGCCGTGGCCGAACTGATCCTCGACCGCGCGCGTGAAGCCGGCAACACCAAGGTTTTCCCGATCGGCGCCCTGAGCAAAGGCCTGGACGGCGAACAACTGGCCGAACTGGTGGCCTTGCGCGATGCCGGCTGCGTGGCCTTCGGCAACGGTCTGGAGAGCTTCCGCAACACCCGCACGCTGTGCCGGGCGCTGGAATACGCGGCGACGTTCGACCTGACGGTGATTTTCAACTCTCAGGACCATGACCTGGCCGAAGGTGGCCTGGCCCACGAAGGCCCGACTGCCAGCTTCCTCGGTTTGCCGGGCATTCCAGAGACTGCTGAAACCGTGGCTCTGGCCCGGGATCTGCTGCTGGTCGAGCAAAGTGGCGTACGTGCGCACTTCAGCCAGCTCACCAGCGCGCGCGGCGTGGCCCTGATCGCTCAGGCCCAGGCGCGCGGATTGCCGGTGACCGCCGACGTGGCGTTGTATCAGCTGATCCTGACCGATGAAGCGCTGATCGACTTCAGCAGCCTCTATCACGTCCAGCCGCCGCTGCGCACCCGCGCCGACCGCGATGGCCTGCGTGCAGCGGTGAAGTCGGGTGTGGTCTCGGCCATTTCCAGCCATCACCAGCCCCACGAGCGGGACGCCAAACTGGCGCCGTTCGGTGCCACCGAACCGGGCATCAGCAGCGTTGAGCTACTGCTGCCGCTGGCGATGACACTGGTGGAGGACGGTTTGCTGGATCTGCCGACGCTGCTGGCGCGCCTCAGCGCTGGACCTGCCGAGGCGCTGCGCCTGCCGGCGGGCAAGTTGGCGGTGGGGGGTGCGGCGGACATCGTGCTGTTCGACCCTGCAGCCTCGACCGTGGCCGGTGAAACCTGGCTGTCCAAGGGCGAGAACTGCCCGTTCATTGGGCATAGCCTGCCGGGTGTGGTGCGTTACACCTTGGTGGATGGGCGGATCAGCCACCAGGCGTAACACCGAAAAGATCGCAGCCTGCGGCAGCTCCTACAGGGAAACGCATATCCCGTGTAGGAGCTGGCGAAGCCTGCGATCTTTTGATCTTCGCTTATCGGCTCTGCGCATTGCGAATCGACACCTGGTCATTCAACGTCCAGAAGTCATACAGCACCCCGACAAAGAACAACCCGCCCGTCACCAGGTACAGCAACCCGCTGATCCATTTCCCCTGATACATCCGGTGTACGCCGAATACCCCAAGAAACGTCAGCAGAATCCAGGCAACGTTGTACTCGATCGGTCCGGCGGTAAAACGCAGGTCCGCCTCACGGTCCATGGCCGGGATCAGAAACAGGTCGATCAGCCATCCGATGCCCATCAAGCCAAACGTGAAGAACCAGATCGTCCCGGTCACCGGCTTGCCGTAATAGAAGCGGTGAGCCCCGGTAAAACCGAGAATCCACAGCAGGTAACCGATCACTTTACTGTGGGTATCTTGCCGCGAATCGGACTGTTGATAGGTGTTCATGAAGGTCCTCGTTTCACACGATAGATAAATATTCTTGAATTCTTTGTGACTTTTTTACAGGTGGCCGACGTATGGCATCTGCTACCTTGTGTCCCGTCAAAGCCTTATAGCACCTGACTTCTGTCCGACAATTGCGTCAATTTTCCGCTTATTTGGTTCCGTTGCCCGAAAGTTGAATCGACCAACGGCCTCGGAAGGGCCAAAAAAGCTGTTATAAAGTTGCGCGCTAACTTATATGAGCCTTGCCTAATGCGTCCATTTTTCAAGACATGGCTAACCATTTGCCTTTTGATGCCACTGGCCGCCCACGCCACCAATCGTGAGCAACGTCTTCCAAACGTTAATGGTTACACCCCAAAATCCCATGTGTCTGTTCCTTCGAGCAAATACAAATCAACCGTAAAACGCTCTACCCGACTGAGCAGCGTCAGCAACACCAGCAGCAAGTTTGTTCCGCCGATGGCGAGCAACGAAAGCAGCAACGTGCTGAGCCGTGCCGTGAATGTCCTCGGTACGCCTTACCGTTGGGGCGGCAGCAGCCCAAGTAAAGGCTTCGATTGCAGCGGCCTGGTGAAATACGCGTTCAACGACGCCACGTTCGACCTGCCTCGCACGTCCAATGCGATGGCCAGCGGTCATGGCACGAAAGTCGATCGCAACGACCTGAAGCCGGGCGACTTGATTTTCTTCAACATCAAGAGCCGTCGGGTCAATCACGTTGCCATTTACCTGGGCAACGACCGCTTTATCCACGCACCGCGTCGTGGCAAGTCGGTGACCATCGACACCCTGAAGAAACCGTACTGGGAAAGCCACTACGTGGTTGCCAAGCGGGTTCTGCCGAAAGACAAGAACGCCATCCAGGTTGTTCAGCGCTGATTCGAGCTCCCGGATTTTGACCCGGGAATTGTTTCGATCATGACGGCCTCTTCGCGGGCAAGCCTCGCTCCTACAGGAATTATGCGATCCCTGTAGGAGCGAGGCTTGCCCGCGAAGGCGTCATTGAAAGCAACACAAATCCCCCTCAGAAATTATCCGGCGAGCGCGCCTTCTCCCGCGCATGGTCCCGGCTGACCAGGCCCTTGGTCACCAGCTCCTTCAAGCACATGTCCAGCGTCTGCATCCCCAGGTTCCCACCCGTCTGAATCGACGAGTACATCTGCGCCACCTTGTCTTCGCGGATCAGGTTACGGATCGCCGACGTGCCGAGCATGATTTCGTGCGCCGCGATCCGTCCGCCACCGATCTTCTTCACCAGCGCTTGGGAAACCACCGCCAGCAACGACTCGGAGAGCATCGAGCGCACCATCGACTTCTCATCCCCCGGAAACACATCCACCACCCGGTCGATGGTTTTCGCCGCCGACGTGGTGTGCAGCGTACCAAACACCAAATGGCCGGTCTCGGCGGCGGTCAATGCCAGGCGAATGGTCTCCAGGTCACGCATCTCCCCCACCAGAATCACGTCCGGGTCTTCCCGTAGCGCCGAGCGCAAGGCGGTTGCGAAGCTGCGGGTATCACGGTGGACTTCGCGCTGGTTGATCAGGCATTTGCGCGATTCGTGGACGAACTCGATCGGGTCCTCAATGGTGAGGATGTGGTGATGGCGATGGTTGTTCAGGTGATCGATCATCGCCGCCAGGGTGGTGGACTTGCCGGAACCGGTCGGGCCCGTGACCAACACCAGCCCACGGGGGGATTCGGTAATCTTGCGAAACACATCCCCCATGCCCAGGTCATCCATGCTCAGGACCTTCGACGGGATGGTGCGGAACACCGCGCCAGCACCACGATTCTGGTTGAACGCGTTGACCCGAAAACGCGCCACGCCGGGCACACCAAAGGAAAAGTCTGTTTCCAGGTGCTTCTCGAAGTCCACCCGCTGGGTGTCGTTCATGATGTCGTAGATCAGCGCCTGCACCTGCTTGTGTTCCAGCGCCGGCAAGTTGATGCGCCGCACATCGCCATCCACCCGAATCATCGGCGGCAGGCCGGCGGACAGGTGCAGGTCGGACGCTCCCTGTTTTGCGCTAAAAGCCAGCAGCTCAGTGATATCCATAGCGTTCCTCAATTCCAGTAGAATGCCGCGAACCTTCAGACCGCTGGCGCCTCTTGATGTCCACGATAGCAGACAACATCGCTCAGGTTAGTTCACGCATCCACGCTGCCGCCCTCGCCGCAAAACGCGACGAACACAGCGTTCAGTTGCTGGCCGTGAGCAAGACAAAGCCCGCCGAGGCCTTGCGTGAAGCCTACGCTGCCGGGCTCCGCGACTTTGGCGAGAACTATCTGCAGGAGGCCTTGGGCAAACAGCTCGAATTGGCCGACCTGCCCTTGATCTGGCACTTCATCGGCCCCATTCAATCGAACAAGACTCGCGCTATCGCCGAGCACTTCGCCTGGGTGCATTCCGTGGATCGCTTGAAAATCGCACAACGCCTGTCCGAACAACGCCCTGCCGATTTGCCGCCCTTGAACATTTGCATCCAGGTCAACGTCAGCGGTGAAGCCAGTAAATCCGGCTGCACCCCGGCCGATCTGCCGGCCCTGGCCAACGCCATCAGCGCATTGCCGCGCATCAAGCTGCGCGGGTTGATGGCGATCCCTGAGCCGACGGACGATCGCGCCGCCCAGGATGCCGCTTTTGCTGCCGTACAAAGCCTGCAAGCCAGCCTGAACCTGCCGCTCGACACACTTTCCATGGGCATGAGCCACGACCTCGAGTCGGCCATCGCCCAAGGCGCCACTTGGGTCCGCATCGGTACGGCCCTGTTTGGCGCTCGCGACTACGGCCAGCCATGAACAATGGCTGACTCCTCTCTTTATAAGGACCTGACATGAGCAAGACTCGTATTGCCTTTATCGGTGCCGGCAACATGGCCGCCAGCCTGATCGGCGGCCTGCGCGCCAAAGGTCTGGAAGCGGCGCACATCCGCGCCAGCGATCCAGGCGCCGAAACCCGCGTCAAAGTGAAGGCTGAACACGGCATCGAGGTGTTCGCCGACAACGCCGAAGCCATCCAGGATGCCGACGTCGTCGTACTGGCGGTCAAACCCCAGGCGATGAAAGCCGTGTGCGAAGCGATTCGCCCAAACCTCAAGCCGAATCAACTGGTGGTGTCGATTGCTGCCGGTATCACCTGCGCCAGCATGAACAACTGGCTCGGCGCCCAGCCGATTGTGCGTTGCATGCCCAACACCCCGGCACTGCTGCGCCAGGGCGTCAGCGGTTTGTACGCCACGGCCGAAGTGAACGCCGAGCAACGCCAACAGGCGCAAGAATTGTTGTCCGCCGTCGGCATCGCGCTGTGGCTGGACGAAGAGCAGCAACTGGACGCGGTCACCGCCGTGTCCGGCTCGGGCCCGGCGTACTTCTTCCTGCTGATCGAAGCCATGACCGCTGCTGGCGTGAAGCTCGGCCTGCCAGCGGACGTCGCCGCACAACTGACCCTGCAAACCGCGTTGGGCGCCGCGCACATGGCCGTCGCCAGCGATGTGGACGCCGCCGAACTGCGTCGTCGCGTAACCTCGCCTGCGGGCACCACGGAAGCTGCAATCAAGTCGTTCCAGGCCGGGGGCTTCGAAGCCCTGGTCGAAAAAGCACTCGGCGCCGCGGCTCACCGCTCGGCCGAGATGGCTGAACAACTTGGTCGCTAATCAGCTCTTACAAAGGAATCAATGATGCTCGGACTCAATGACGCTGCCATTTTCATCATTAAAACCCTAGGCAGCCTGTACCTGCTGATTGTGCTGATGCGCTTCATCCTGCAACTGGTCAGGGCGAACTTCTACAACCCGCTCTGTCAGTTCATCGTCAAAGCCACCCAACCGCTGCTCAAGCCTCTGCGCCGGGTGATCCCGAGCATGTTCGGGCTGGACATGTCATCGCTGGTGCTGGCGCTGATCATTCAGATGCTGTTGATAGCGGTCATCCTGCTGCTCAAAGGCTTCATGGTCGACTGGCTGTTTTTGGTGCCGTGGGCACTGATCGCGATCTTCTCGCTGTTTTTGAATATTATTTTCTGGGCGATGATCATCAGCGTGATTCTGTCCTGGGTCGCACCGGGCAGCCACAATCCGGGCGCCGAACTGGTCGCGCAGATTACTGAACCGGTACTCGCGCCGTTCCGCCGGATCATTCCGAATCTGGGTGGCCTCGATATCTCGCCAATCTTCGCGTTTATCGCGATCCAGTTGCTGCAAAGCTGGCTGATCCCGCGCCTGGCGTACTTCGCCCTCATGCCCAACGGCCTGCTCGGGCTGATCTGACCCGGTGAGCTACTTTCGCTGGGACGGTGACGACCTGATTCTGGAATGTCACCTGCAACCGGCCGCCCGCAGCGATGACTTCTGCGGGCTGCACGGTGATCGCCTGAAGATCCGCCTGACCGCGCCGCCGGTTGAAGGCAAGGCCAATGCCTATCTGATGGCGTTCCTGGCCAAGGCGTTTGGGGTTTCCAAGAGCCAGGTGAGTTTGATCAGTGGTGAGTTGAACCGGCAGAAGCGGGTGCGGATTTGTTCGCCGAAGAAGCTGCCGGATTTGCCGGATCTGGGGCGACAGTCCGGCTGACCGCGTTATCGTTCATCGCGGGCAAGCCACGCTCCCACAGGGGTACACATTCTAATGTGGGAGCGTGGCTTGCCCGCGATGGCCGCACCTCGGTCTACCTGGGAGAAATCAGGCCCGGCCTTTGCTTGCCGCTGGCCACACTGGTCTTTAGACTTACGCCTCATTTCAACGAGAGCAGGGTCGATGCCAACTGCCTTTCCCCCCGATTCTGTTGGTCTGGTGACGCCGCAAGTGGCGCACTTTAGCGAACCCCTGGCCCTGGCCTGCGGCCGTTCGCTCCCAGCGTATGACCTGATTTACGAAACCTACGGCACGCTGAACGCCACGGCGAGCAATGCCGTGCTGATCTGCCACGCCTTGTCTGGTCACCATCACGCTGCCGGCTTCCACAGCCCCGACGACCGCAAACCCGGTTGGTGGGACAGCTGCATCGGCCCCGGCAAGCCGATCGACACCAGCAAATTCTTCGTGGTCAGCCTGAACAACCTCGGCGGCTGCAACGGCTCCACCGGCCCGAGCAGCGTCAATCCGGAAACCGGCAAGCCCTTCGGCGCCGACTTCCCGGTGCTGACCGTGGAAGACTGGGTGCACAGCCAGGCGCGCCTGGCCGACCGGATCGGCATCAACCAATGGGCAGCGGTGATAGGCGGCAGCCTCGGCGGCATGCAGGCGATGCAGTGGAGCATCACCTACCCTGAGCGCATTCGTCACTGCCTGGCCATCGCCTCGGCCCCCAAGTTGTCGGCGCAGAACATCGCCTTCAACGAAGTGGCGCGCCAGGCGATCCTGACCGACCCCGAGTTCCACGGCGGTTCGTTCCAGGAAGCCGGCGTAATCCCCAAGCGCGGGTTGATGCTGGCGCGGATGGTCGGGCACATCACGTACCTGTCCGACGACTCCATGGGCGAGAAATTCGGCCGTGGCCTCAAAAGCGAAAAGCTCAACTACGACTTCCACAGCGTCGAGTTCCAGGTTGAAAGCTACCTGCGTTATCAGGGCGAAGAGTTCTCCGGGCGTTTCGACGCCAACACGTACCTGCTGATGACCAAGGCGCTGGACTACTTCGACCCGGCAGCCAACTTCGACGATGACCTGGCGAAAACCTTTGCCGGCGCCTCGGCCAAGTTCTGCGTGATGTCCTTCACCACCGACTGGCGCTTCTCCCCTGCCCGCTCGCGGGAACTGGTGGACGCGCTGATGGCGGCCAAGAAAGACGTCTGCTACCTGGAGATCGACGCTCCGCAAGGCCACGACGCCTTCCTGATTCCGATCCCGCGCTACTTGCAGGCATTCAGCAATTACATGAACCGCATTACGTTGTGAGAAAGCCATGAGAGCTGATCTGGAAATCATCCAGGAATGGATCCCCGCCGGCAGCCGCGTGCTCGACCTCGGTTGCGGTGACGGCGAGTTGCTGACCTGGCTGCGCGACAACAAGCAAGTCACCGGCTATGGCCTGGAAAACGACCCGGACAACATCGCCGAGTGCGTGGCCAAGGGCATCAACGTCATCGAGCAGGACCTGGACAAGGGCCTGGGCAACTTTGCCAGCAACAGCTTCGACATCGTGGTCATGACCCAGGCGCTGCAAGCGGTGCACTACCCGGACAAGATCCTCGACGAAATGCTGCGCGTCGGTCGGCAATGCATCATCACCTTCCCCAATTTCGGTCACTGGCGCTGCCGCTGGTATCTGGCGAGCAAGGGCCGGATGCCGGTTTCCGAGTTTCTGCCGTACACCTGGTACAACACGCCGAACATCCACTTCTGCACCTTCGCGGACTTTGAAGCGTTGTGCCTCGAACGTGAAGCCAAGGTCATTGATCGGCTTGCCGTAGATCAACAGCACCGCCACGGGTGGGCCAGTAAGCTATGGCCTAATCTATTAGGTGAAATCGGCATTTACCGCGTCAGCAGCCCAGGGCTGCAAGACCACAAGGTCGCGGTCTGAACAGCGACACTTCGAGGAGAACGAACATGGGTCGTCTAGCGCTGTTTTTACTTACTGCCTGCCTGAGCGTCACCGCCATGGCCGCCGACGTCATCAAGGGCGAACGCAAGGAAACCTTCGGCGACGTGACGGTGCACTACAACACCTTCAACTCGACCTTCCTGACACCGGACATTGCCAAAGCGGCCGGACTGACACGCAGCAAGAACCAGGGTGTGATCAACGTTTCCGTGCTCAAGGACGGCAAGCCCCTGACCGCTGAAGTCAACGGTACGGTCAAAGACCTCACCAGCCAAAGCGTCCCGCTGAAATTTAAACAGATCACCGAACAAGGCGCGGTCTACTACATCGCGCAATACCCGGTGGATCAGCAGGAAATCCGCACCTTCGAGATCAAGGTGCAGAATGGTGACAAAATCAACACCATCAATTTCAACCAAGAGCTCTTCCCCGGCGAATGATCAATTTCACGCAACTCGTACTGGCCAGCCACAACGCCGGCAAACTCAAGGAACTCCAGGCCATGCTCGGCGAATCGGTGCACCTGCGCTCGATCGGCGAGTTCAGCAACATCGAGCCTGAAGAAACCGGCCTGTCGTTCGTCGAGAACGCCATCCTCAAGGCCCGCAATGCCGCGCGCATTTCCGGTCTGCCGGCACTGGCCGACGATTCGGGGCTGGCGGTGGATTTCCTTGGCGGTGCACCGGGCATCTACTCGGCCCGCTACGCCGACGGCAAGGGCGATGCCGCGAACAACGCCAAGCTGCTCGACGTGTTGAAAGACGTGCCTGAGGCCGAACGCGGTGCACAGTTCGTTTGCGTTCTGGCGCTGGTGCGTCACGCCGACGATCCGTTGCCGATTCTCTGCGAAGGCCTGTGGCACGGGCGCATCCTGACCCAGGCCAGCGGCGAGCACGGTTTTGGTTACGATCCGCTGTTCTGGGTGCCGGAGCGTGATTGTTCCAGTGCCGAGCTGAGCCCGAGCGACAAGAACCTCATCAGCCACCGCGCCCGTGCAATGGATCTGCTGCGCCAGCGTCTGGGCTTGAAATGACCCGTGAATCGTCCGCGTCGCCACTGATTTTCGGTGGCGCCGCGCAATCTCCCCGGGCGGCCCTGCCTGTGCTGCCGCCCTTGGCGTTGTACATCCACATCCCGTGGTGTGTGCGCAAATGCCCTTATTGCGACTTCAACTCCCACACCGCCAGCCCGGTGCTGCCGGAAGAAGAGTATGTGGACGCGCTGCTGGCCGATCTCGATCAAGACCTGCACGCCGTCTATGGCCGTGAGTTGAGCTCGATTTTCTTTGGTGGCGGCACCCCGAGCCTGTTCAGCGCCCAAGCTTTGGGCCGCTTGCTCAAAGGCGTCGAACAACGCATTCCATTTGCCAGCGACATCGAAATCACCCTGGAAGCCAATCCGGGCACGTTCGAGCAAGAGAAGTTCGTCGCTTACCGCAAGCTCGGCATCAATCGCCTGTCAATCGGCATCCAGAGCTTTCAGGAAGAGAAACTCAAGGCCCTCGGCCGAATCCACAACGGTGACGAAGCGGTACGTGCCGCCGGCATGGCCCGTCAGGCCGGGTTCGATAACTTCAACCTGGACCTGATGCACGGTTTGCCCGATCAGTCCCTGGACGACGCCCTGAGCGACTTGCGCCAGGCCATCGCCCTGAAGCCGACGCACTTGTCCTGGTATCAGCTGACCCTGGAGCCGAACACGGTGTTCTGGAACCAGCCCCCGACGCTGCCGGAAGACGACATGCTGTGGGACATTCAGGAAGCCGGTCAGGCGCTGCTGGCCGAGCACGGTTACGCGCAATACGAAGTCTCGGCCTATGCCCAGCCCGGTCGTCCGGCGCGGCACAACCTCAATTACTGGAGTTTCGGCGACTTTATCGGCATCGGCGCCGGCGCCCACGGCAAGCTCAGTCACCCGGACGGGCGCATCGTCCGTACCTGGAAGACGCGGCTGCCGAAGGATTACCTCAACCCGGCCAAAAGCTTCAAGGCTGGCGAGAAAGCCCTGACCAACGAAGAGATGCCGTTCGAGTTCCTGATGAACGCCTTGCGCCTGACTGAAGGCGTCGAATCACGACTGTACCCGGAGCGCACCGGGATGACGCTGGAAAGCCTTGCCGAAGGCCGTCGGGTCGCCGAACAAAGTGGCTTGTTGCAGGTCGAACCGTCACGTCTGGTGGCCACGATGCGCGGACAACTCTTTCTCAACGACTTGCTGCAGACATTTCTGAGCTGATTTCAGCCTTAAGGGAAAACGAATGGATTTGATACTCGACCTGCTCGCCACCGCCTCCCGCTGGAGCCGCAGCAACCTGTCGGAAATCGCCCTGGCGCTGGTGGGCTGTCTGCTGGTGCTGTTTGGCGCGGATATCAAAGGCTGGGTCGACGCACGCCTGGGCAGCATCGCCGGCGCCTTGCGCGTCCCGCTGCTAGCGCTGCTGTGCATGATCGGCAGCGGCGCGGCGCTGATCACCGCCGCCCCGGGGGTCATCAAAGGCCTGAGCCAGTTCAACAACTCCAGCCTGGCCCCGGTGTTGCGGGTGGTGCTGGTGCTGATCGGCGTCGTCGCCGCCCGCCGCTGAATCCCAAAAAAAACCCACAGCCCGTAGGAGCGAGGCTTGCCCGCGAAGGCGTCGTATCAGTCCCCATCATCATTGACTGACACGACGCCTTCGCGGGCAAGCCTCGCTCCTACAGGGTTATGTCGTCCCGGCCCGGCGCGGCGTTGTCGCAGACCTCAGCTACAACCGAAAACAACTGTGGGAGCGGGCTTGCCCGCGATCGCGGTCTAACAGTCAACATAGATGTTGAATGTTATGACCCCATCGCGGGCAAGCCCGCTCCCACAGGTTTTGGTATTACCGTTTAGGACTGTTTCTCGAACTTCAGGTCCCACACGCCATGCCCGAGACGTTCGCCGCGGCGTTCGAACTTGGTGATCGGGCGCTCGGCCGGGCGCGGGACGCATTTGCCGTCCTCAGCCAGGTTGCGATAACCCGGTGCGACGTTCATCACTTCCAGCATGTACTCGGCGTACGGTTCCCAGTCGGTGGCCATGTGCAGCACACCGCCGACCTTCAACTTGCTGCGCACCAGTTCAGCGAACGACGCCTGAACGATACGACGCTTGTGGTGGCGGCTCTTGTGCCACGGGTCCGGAAAAAACAGCATCAGGCGATCGAGGCTGTTGTCAGCCACGCAACGATTGAGCACTTCGATCGCGTCGCAATCGTAGACGCGCAAGTTGGTCAGGCCTTGTGTCAGCACGCCATTGAGCAGTGCGCCGACACCCGGACGGTGCACTTCCACGCCGATGAAATCCTGCTCCGGCGAAGCCGCGGCCATTTCCAGCAGCGAATGGCCCATGCCGAAACCGATTTCCAGGGAACGCGGCGCCGAACGGCCGAACACCTGATCGAAGTCCACCGGCGCATCGGCCAGCGGCAGCACGAACAGCGGCGTGCCCTGCTCCAGACCGCGTTGCTGGCCTTCGGTCATGCGTCCGGCGCGCATCACAAAACTCTTGATGCGGCGGTGTTGGCGCTCGTCGCCTTCTTCCGTCTGGATAGGCGTGTCGTTTGATTCAGTCATCAATGGCTCTTACTTGATCAGACCATCCAGCGGCGAGGAGGCGCTGGCATAGAGTTTTTTCGGCATGCGGCCGGCGAGGTAGGCCAGGCGGCCCGCGACGATGGCGTGTTTCATGGCTTCAGCCATCATGATCGGCTGCTGGGCATGGGCGATGGCCGAGTTCATCAGCACTGCTTCGCAACCCAGTTCCATGGCGATGGTGGCGTCGGAAGCCGTACCGACACCGGCGTCGACCAGCACAGGAATCTTGGCTTCTTCGAGGATGATCTGCAGGTTGTACGGGTTGCAGATCCCCAGGCCTGTACCGATCAGACCGGCCAGCGGCATGACCGCGATAACGCCGATTTCCGCCAGTTGACGGGCGATGATCGGGTCATCGCTGGTGTAGACCATCACGTCGAAACCTTCCTTGACCAGCACTTCGGCGGCCTTGAGGGTTTCGATCACGTTGGGGAACAAGGTTTTCTGGTCCGCCAGCACTTCCAGCTTCACCAGGTTGTGGCCGCCGAGCAGCTCACGGGCCAGGCGGCAGGTGCGCACAGCCTCGGTAGCGTCGAAACAACCGGCAGTGTTCGGCAGGAAGGTGTAGCGATCCGGCGACAGGACTTCGAGCAGGTTCGGTTCGCCCGGATTTTGGCCGAGGTTGGTGCGGCGCACGGCGAAGGTGACGATCTCGGCACCCGAGGCTTCGATGGCCAGGCGGGTTTCTTCCATGTCACGGTACTTGCCAGTACCTACCAGCAAACGCGACTGGTAAGTACGACCGGCCAGGACGAAGGGCTTGTCGCTACGAACGATGCTCATGGGAAATCCTCTGTAGGAGTGAGGTTCTTGCAGAATTCTGTGCCCCTAAGGGCCGGACGACTAGCCACCGCCGATGGCATGCACCACTTCGACGCAATCGCCGTCGTTCAGCGTGGTGTCAGCGTGCTGGCTGCGCGGGACGATATCCAGATTGAGTTCGACCGCCACCCGGCGTCCGGTCAGTTCCAGACGGGTCAGCAGGGCCGCAACGGTTTCACCGTCGGGCAGTTCAAGGGATTCGCCGTTCAACTGAATGCGCATACCGAATGCCGCCATCATTTTTAGGGGCTGGCATTCTAGCCCGATCAGTCTTGGTGACCCAAGCCATTCGTCTTGAAACACAACCCTGTAGGAGCGAGCTTGCTCGCGAAAAACGTCTCGGCAACGCGTTTATCCAGGCACCACGCGTTATCGTTGGCGTTTTTCGCGAGCGAGCTCGCTCCTACAGGGTCAGGCCAGGCGCCAGGCGGCCAGGCCCAGGAAGAGCCAGCCGATCAGGAAGGCCAGGCCGCCGAAGGGCGTGATGATCCCAAGCTTGCTGACGCCAGTGATCGTCAGCAGGTACAGGCTGCCGGAAAACAACAGGATGCCAATGGCAAAGGACGCACCGGCCCACGTAATCAATCGACCGGGAATCTGCGTGGCCAGCAGCGCCACACCCAGCATCGCCAAGGTGTGCACCAGCTGATAGGTGACGCCGGTATGGAAAATCGCCAGGTACTCGGGCGTCAGACGGTTTTTCAGGCCATGGGCCGCGAACGCCCCCAGGCCAACACCGGTGAAGCCGAAAAAAGCGGCCAGCATCAGAAAGCCACGCAGCATGAAGAACTCCAGTCAGTCTCGATCAACAGGGTCTGTATAATGGCCCGCTCAACGGGTTCGGCCAAGCCATCTCTATGCTGCGTTTATTTCTGCGACGATTCACAAAGGCCCTGCTCTGGTTCGCGGGCGGCAGCGTATTGCTGGTTCTGATATTTCGCGTGGTGCCACCGCCGGGCACGGCGCTGATGGTCGAGCGCAAGGTCGAATCCTGGTTCGACGGCGAGCCCATCGACTTGCAACGCACCTGGAAGCCTTGGGATGAAATCTCCGACGACCTGAAAGTCGCGGTGATTGCCGGCGAAGACCAGAAGTTTTCCGAGCACTGGGGTTTCGATATCGGTGCGATTCAGGCGGCATTTGCCCATAACGAGCGCGGCGGTTCGATTCGCGGTGCCAGCACCTTGAGTCAGCAGGTGTCGAAAAACCTGTTTCTCTGGTCGGGTCGCAGCTGGCTGCGTAAGGGCCTGGAGGCCTGGTTTACCGGGTTGATTGAAGTGTTCTGGCCCAAGCAGCGGATTCTTGAGGTGTACCTCAACAGCGTCGAGTGGGATGAAGGGGTGTTTGGCGCAGAGGCTGCGGCGAGGCATCACTTTGGTGTTGGCGCTAAAAATCTGAGCCGTCAGCAATCGAGCTTGCTGGCCGCCGTATTGCCCAATCCACGCGTGTGGAGCGCCAGCCATCCAACTTCGTACGTAGCGAGACGTGCAGGCTGGATTCGGCAGCAGATGAGCCAGTTGGGCGGCGACAGCTATCTGCTGGGCCTCAACGATTCGCGCCGGGCACCTTGGGCTCAATAGTCGAACACTACTTTCTGAACGCTGAAGATCCCTGTGGGAGCGGGCTTGCCCGCGAAGGCGTTGTGTCAGTCAACACAACAGTCACAGACACACCGCTATCGCGGGCAAGCCCGCTCCCACAGGGGCCAAGGTGAAGCTAGAAACTCAGCACAAACAAAAACGCCCCGATCAATGATCGGGGCGTTTTTTATTGCCGGCGCGCAGGTTATGCGGCGATCGACAACTTGAGCTTGTTCATCGCGCTCTTCTCAAGCTGACGAATACGCTCGGCCGACACGTTGTACTTCTGCGCCAGGTCGTGCAGCGTGGCTTTTTCTTCTGCCAGCCAGCGCTGGTAGAGGATGTCACGGCTGCGGTCGTCCAGCACTTCCAGCGCTTCGTGCAGGTTGTGGTTGGAGTTATCGCTCCAATCGGCATCTTCCAGTTGACGGGCCGGGTCGTACCGGTGGTCTTCCAGGTAGTTGGCCGGCGACTGGAAAGCACTGTCGTCGTCCGCTTCCGCGGCCGGGTCGAAGGCCATGTCATGGCCGGTCAGGCGACTTTCCATCTCGCGCACTTCCCGCGGCTCTACGCCGAGGCTTTCCGCCACACGGTGGACTTCCTCGTTGTTCAGCCACGCCAGGCGTTTCTTCTGGCTGCGCAGGTTGAAGAACAGCTTGCGCTGGGCCTTGGTGGTCGCGACTTTCACAATGCGCCAGTTGCGCAGGATGAACTCGTGAATTTCCGCCTTGATCCAGTGCACAGCGAACGAAACCAGACGCACACCCATTTCCGGGTTGAAGCGCTTCACGGCCTTCATCAGGCCGACGTTGCCTTCCTGGATCAGGTCAGCCTGAGCCAGGCCGTAGCCGGAATAGCTACGGGCGATATGTACTACAAAACGCAGGTGGGCGAGCACCATCTGCCGAGCCGCCCCCAAATCCTGCTCATAATAGAGACTCTCGGCCAGTTCACGCTCCTGCTCCGGCGTCAGCAATGGAATGCTGTTCACGGTGTGCACATAGGCCTCCAGGTTCGCACCCGGGACCAGAGCATATGCAGGTTGCAAAGAATTGGTCATACGAAAAAACCTCCCACTTACAAACTCGTGCAGTTCAGCACTGCGAAAATTGACCGGAAACCGAAAGACAAGTTCCCAAAAACGCTGAAAGGTCAATACGAGCAAAATGATATTACTTCGGCGCAAGCTCCCGCAGGTGGCGTGCGACTGCAATCCATGCACCGATATACCCCAACAGCACCGCGCCAAGCAAGAGCGACAGACCGTCGGCAACTGGCACGCCGGCCAGCGCGAAATCACTGCCGTACAAACCGGCCAGGCCAACCACTGCATCGTTCAGCCAATCCAGGCCAAACGCCAATACCCCCCAGGAAAGAATCCCCGCACCGAAGCCATAAAGCGCACCCATATACAGAAAGGGCCTGCGCACATAGCTGTCAGTGCCGCCCACGAGTTTAATCACTTCTATCTCTGTGCGGCGGTTTTCAATATGAAGACGAATGGTATTGCCTATCACCAAAAGTAATGCAGAAACCAGCAGCACGGTCAGACCAAAGACAAAACGGTCACCCAGTTTGAGGATGGCTGCCAGACGCTCGACCCAGACTAGATCAAGTTGCGCCTGTTGCACCTTCGGCAACTCGGAAAGTTTTTGTCTTAATGCTTCAAGGGCCGGCTTGTCGACTTCGTTCGGCGTCACCAGAACCACGCCCGGCAGCGGGTTTTCCGGCAACTCCTTGAGCGCCTCGCCCAGACCGGACTGCTGCTGGAACTCTTCCAGCGCCTGATCCCGACCGACGTACTCCGCATCCGCTACACCCGGCATACCCTTGATCTGCTCGCGCAGCGACTCGCCCTCCGCAGGGCTGGCCTCGATTTGCAGGTACAGGGAAATCTGCGCCGCACGCTGCCAGGAACCGCCGAGACGCTCGACGTTGCTTAGCAAAAGTGACAGGCCCATTGGCAGGCTCAGCGCGACCGCCATCACCATGCAGGTGAAAAAGCTGCCGATAGGCTGCTTGCCCAAGCGGCGCAAGCTGTCGACCAGACTGGCGCGATGGCTTTCTATCCAGGCGCGCAACAGCGTGGCGAAGTCCGGGCCGTCATCATCGTCGCGCTTTTTCTTCTGCGGCTGTGGATCGGCGGCCTTCGGCGCTACGCGCTCGGACACCTTGGGGCTGCGTGTCGCACTCATACGCCCGCCTCCCCGTCGCCGATCAATCGGCCGCGTTGCAGGGTCAGCATGCGATGACGCATACGGGCGATCAGTGCCAGGTCGTGACTGGCGATCAGCACGCTGGTGCCCAGCCGGTTGATGTCTTCGAACACGCCCATGATTTCGGCGGCCAGGCGCGGGTCGAGGTTACCGGTCGGTTCGTCCGCCAGCAGCAAGGCCGGGCGGTGAACGATGGCGCGGGCAATGCCGACACGCTGTTGCTGACCGGTGGACAGGTCGCCGGGGTACAGATCGGTCTTGTCCGACAACGCCACGCGCTCGAGTGCCGAATCCACGCGCTTGACGATCTCGGCCTTCGACAGACCGAGGATCTGCAACGGCAGTGCGACGTTGTTGAACACCGTGCGATCGAACAGCAACTGATGATTCTGGAACACCACGCCGATCTGCCGGCGCAGGTAAGGAATCTGCGCGTTGCTGATGGTGGCGAGGTCCTGGCCGGCCAGCAGCAATTTGCCGGTGGTCGGACGCTCCATGGCCAGTAACAGCCGCAATAAGGTGCTTTTACCGGCACCGGAATGGCCGGTGACAAACAAGAATTCGCCCCGACGGACTCGAAAGCTCAGCTCATGCAGGCCGACGTGACCGTTCGGGTAGCGTTTACCGACCTGTTCGAAACGAATCATGAACGCTCCCGCTCGGCAAACAGTGCCTGGACAAAGGGTTCTGCTTCAAAAGTACGCAAGTCATCGATGCCTTCACCAACGCCGATGTAGCGAATCGGCAGGCCAAACTGCTTGGCCAGGGCGAAAATCACCCCGCCCTTGGCGGTGCCGTCGAGCTTGGTCAGCGCCAAGCCGGTCAGTTCGACGGTCTGGTTGAACTGTTTGGCCTGGCTGATCGCGTTCTGCCCCGTACCGGCGTCGAGCACCAACAGCACCTCGTGAGGGGCGTCGGCGTCGAGCTTACTAATGACCCGGCGAACCTTTTTCAGTTCTTCCATCAGGTTGTCTTTGGTGTGCAGACGACCGGCGGTGTCGGCGATCAACACATCAATGCCCCGGGCCTTGGCGGCTTGCACGGCGTCGAAGATAACCGAAGCCGAGTCGGCGCCGGTGTGCTGGGCGATGACCGGGATCTTGTTACGCTCGCCCCAGACCTGCAATTGCTCGACCGCGGCGGCACGGAAGGTGTCACCGGCGGCGAGCATGACTTTCTTGCCTTCGAGCTGCAGCTTCTTCGCCAGCTTGCCGATGGTGGTGGTCTTGCCGGCGCCGTTGACGCCGACGACCAGAATCACGAACGGCTTGTTCTGCGAGGTGATTTTCAGCGGTTGCTCAACCGGCTTGAGCATGGCCGCCAGTTCAGCTTGCAGGGACTTGTAGAGCGCATCGGCATCGGCCAGCTCTTTACGGGCGACTTTCTGCGTCAGGCGCTGAATGATCACGGACGTGGCTTCGACGCCCACGTCGGCGGTCAGCAGACGGGTTTCGATGTCTTCGAGCAACTCGTCATCGATGATCTTCTTGCCCAGGAACAGGCTGGCCATGCCTTCGCCGATGCTGGCGCTGGTCTTGGACAGGCCTTGCTTGAGGCGGGCGAAGAAACCGGCTTTGGTTTCTTCGGTGCGCGCAGGCTCGACTGGGGTTTCGGCGGGCGCGACAGGCGCGGCGACAACGGGAGCGATGACCGGTGCAGGTGCAGGCTCAGGCGCTTGAACAACCGGGCCAGCGGGAGCAAGTGGAGCAACCGGGACAACCGGGACAACCGGAGCAACCGGAGCAACCGGAGCAACAAACGCAGGAGCCACAGGCTCTGGAACAACCGGCCCAGGCTCGGCCACAACGACCGGCGCGACAACAACCGGCTCAACCACTAGCGGCCGAACCGGCTCTGGACTGAACGCAGTCGGAGCGGGGATCGGCGGAGTAACGTGCGGCGCCAGCTCATCTTCGACCAATGCCACCGGTTCTTCCGCTACCGGCAACGTCAGCCATGGCTCGGCCACAGGGGTCAGCGGCGCCGGGGGCACGACTTCGGCGACCACATCAGGTTCAGCCTCGACCAGCGGTTGCAACACCGGCTCGGCGAACGGCAAGACAATCGGTGCCGGCTCTTCTTCTATTACCGGCGCTGGGGCTGGCTCAGGAAGTGGCTGTGGCTGTTCGACGACGGGTTCCTGCGGCTTTTTGCGCAGCCATCCGAACAGGCTTTTCTTCTCGCCAGCCGCAGCTGGGTTCTTCTTGTCGGCGTTGGAACCAAACATGGAGGACGGCGATCTCACGGTAGCGACGCGCCAACAGGCGCCTCGGCAAATAAATATTCGATGCAGAACAGACTGCGATTGACCCAGCTTGTTCACGCGCAACATTTTATCGGGGTGCAAATGGCGCCCTGCAAAAACGATTTCACGAAGGACTGGAGCGGCAAAATCGGCGAAAAAGCAGAGTTTAGTTGATAAACCACAGCTTTCTGCCGCAAACCCATTCAACCTGATCAAACGCAAAGGCCTGATAGGCGTGGCCGCCAGTAAAACGGATCAGTATCCTAGCACCCTCTCGCCCGCTGACGCTAAGACCAAGCGGGCAGCCCCAAAGGTTTAAAAACGAATGAATGCTTTAGCCCGCCGCGCTGCAGGCCTGCTGCTCAGCACAGTTTGTCTGCCCCTCTCGGCCCTGGCTGCCGATCCACAACCCACCCACGAATTCACCCTCGATAACGGCTTGAAGGTCGTCGTGCGCGAAGACCATCGGGCGCCGGTGGTGGTTTCCCAGGTCTGGTACAAGGTCGGCTCCAGCTACGAGACTCCGGGTCAGACCGGTTTGTCCCATGCCCTGGAACACATGATGTTCAAGGGCAGCGAGAAAGTCGGCCCCGGCGAAGCGTCGTTGATCCTGCGCGACCTCGGCGCCGAAGAGAACGCCTTCACCAGCGACGACTTCACCGCGTATTACCAGGTGCTGGCCCGTGATCGCCTGGGCGTGGCTTTCGAGCTGGAAGCCGACCGCATGGCCAGCTTGCGTCTGCCACCTGACGAGTTCGCCCGCGAAATCGAAGTCATTAAAGAAGAACGTCGCCTGCGCACCGACGACAAGCCAATGTCCAAGGCCTATGAGCGCTTCAAGGCCATGGCCTACCCGGCCAGCGGCTACCACACGCCAACCATCGGCTGGATGGCTGACCTGGACCGCATGAAGGTCGAGGAGCTGCGCCACTGGTATGAATCCTGGTACGTGCCGAATAACGCGACCCTGGTGGTAGTGGGCGACGTAACCCCGGACGAAGTCAAAACCCTGGCCCAGCGCTACTTTGGCCCGATCGCCAAGCGTGCCGTACCGCCCGCGAAAATCCCGGTAGAACTGGCCGAGCCCGGCGAACGCCAGATCACCCTGCACGTGCAAACCCAATTGCCGAGCCTGATGCTCGCCTTCAACGTGCCGAGCATCGCCACCGCTGAAGACAAGCGCCCGGTGCACGCCTTGCGCCTGATCTCGGCCCTGCTCGACGGCGGCTACAGCGGGCGCATTCCGGCGCAACTGGAGCGCGGTGAAGAGCTGGTGTCCGGCGGTTCGTCGAGCTACGACGCCTACACCCGCGGCGACAGTCTGTTCACCCTGTCGGCGACACCGAACACCCAGAAGAAGAAAACCATGGCCCAGGCTGAAGCCGGTCTGTGGAAGTTGCTGGAACAGCTGAAAACCACCGCGCCGTCCGCCGAAGAACTGGAACGCGTGCGCGCGCAGGTCATTGCCGGCCTGGTCTACGAGCGTGACTCGATCACCAGCCAGGCCACCGCGATCGGCCAACTGGAAACCGTCGGCCTGTCGTGGAAACTGATGGACACCGAACTCGCCGAACTGGAAAGCGTGACCCCGCAAGACATCCAGAACGCCGCCAAGCTGTATTTCACCCGCGAACGTCTCAGCGTCGCCCATGTACTGCCACTGGAGACGACTCATGAGTGAGCGTAAAAAACCACGTCTGGCCTTGATCGGCCTGATCGCCGTCGCACTGATCGGCTCCGCGGCCTTCTATCTGTCGAAAAGCGACGATTCCAAGGCCAGCGAAGCCCTCGACAAAGCCAAGTCCAGCCAGAAGCTGCAATCGCTGGCAGAACTCGACGGCAAAGCACCGAGCCGCCGCAATCTGGACGTTCAGAGCTGGAACACCGCCGAAGGCGCGAAAGTGTTGTTCGTCGAAGCTCGCGAGCTGCCGATGTTCGACATGCGCCTGATCTTCGCCGCCGGCAGCAGCCAGGACGGCGATGCACCGGGCCTGGCCCTGCTGACCAACGCCATGCTCAACGAAGGGGTGGCCGGCAAGGACGTGGGCGCGATTGCCCAAGGTTTCGAAGGGCTGGGAGCCGACTTCAGCAACGGCGCATTCAAGGACATGGCCCTGGCTTCCCTGCGCAGCCTCAGTGCCGCGGACAAACGTGAGCCGGCGCTGAAACTGTTCTCGGAAGTGGTCGGCAAACCGACCTTCCCCGCCGATTCATTCGCACGCATCAAGAATCAGATGCTCGCCGGTTTCGAATACCAGAAACAGAACCCTGGCAAGCTGGCCAGCCTGGAACTGATGAACCGTTTGTACGGCGATCACCCGTATGCGCATTCCAGCGACGGTACGGCGAAAACCGTTCCAGCGATTACCGTGGCGCAAATGCGGGCCTTCCATGAGAAAGCCTACGCCGCCGGCAACGTGGTGATTGCACTGGTGGGCGACCTGTCCCGCGCCGAGGCCGAAGCGATTGCCGCTCAAGTCTCCAGCGCGCTGCCAAAAGGCCCGGCACTGGCGAAAATCCCGCAACCGGAAGAACCGAAAGCCAGCATCGGCCACATCGAGTTTCCGTCCAAGCAGACCAACCTGATGCTTGCGCAACTGGGCATCGACCGTGACGATCCGGACTACGCCGCACTGTCTCTGGGCAACCAGATCCTGGGTGGCGGTGGTTTCGGCACCCGACTGATGAGCGAAGTACGTGAAAAGCGTGGCTTGGCTTATGGCGTGTATTCGGGTTTTACCCCGATGCAGGCGCGCGGTCCGTTCATGATCAACCTGCAAACCCGTGCCGAGATGAGCGAAGGCACCTTGAAGCTGGTGCAGGACGTGCTCGCCGACTACCTTAAAACCGGCCCGACCGAAAAAGAACTCGACGACGCCAAGCGTGAACTGGCCGGCAGCTTCCCGCTGTCCACCGCCAGCAATGCCGACATCGTGGGTCAACTCGGCGCCATGGGTTTCTACAACCTGCCGTTGAGCTACCTGGAAGACTTCATGCAACAGTCCCAGAGCCTGACTGTCGAGCAAGTCAAAGCCGCACTGAACAAACATCTGAGCACGGACAAAATGGTCATCGTCAGCGCTGGCCCGACCGTGCCGCAAAAGCCGTTACCGGCCCCAACTGATAAACCTGCCGAGCAACCGCTCGGGGTTCCGGAGCATTAATGGCCACTCGTCCTAAAAAACCCGTTCACAACGTGCACAACGGTGTGAACCAACTGCGCATCATCGGTGGTGAATGGCGCAGCCGAAAGCTGAGCTTCCCCGATGCACCGGGCCTGCGCCCAACGCCGGACCGGGTGCGTGAAACCCTGTTCAACTGGCTCGCGCCTTACATTGCCGGGGCCAAGGTGCTTGATCCATTCGCCGGTAGCGGCGCGTTGTTTCTCGAGGCATTGTCCCGTGGCGCAGCGCTGGGCCAGGCGCTGGACGCCAGCAACATCGCGGTGTCCAGCATCAAGGAACACCTGGGCACGTTGCGTTGCACCACTGGCCAGATTCAGACAGCCGATGCATTGCGCTACCTGGAAACCCAGACCGCCTCCGCCTACGACCTGGTGTTCCTCGATCCGCCGTTCAACCAGAATCTGTTGCCCGCCGTCTGCACGCTGCTGGAAGAGCGTCAATGGCTGGCGGACGAGGCCTGGATCTACACTGAAAGCGAAAACGCGCCATCTACCCTGGGTTTGCCAGGCAACTGGCGCCTGCACCGTGAGCAGAAATCCGGGCGCGTCTACTACTCGTTGTGGCAACGTATGGCAGAGATCGCCGGTTAATCGACCGGCCTGAACAAGGCGCGGGCCTCAGCCGAGGTGCGCGCCGCTGCATCGAGAGTAATCGTGTCCCATCCGCCAGAACGCTTCACCCCCGCCTTCGGCCTCGGCAACCCGCACTTGCAGACGTTGTGGGGACCGCTGTGGCGCAAAACCACGCACATTGAACGCCAGCGCGAACGCTTGTGGCTTGAAGATGGCGACTTTCTCGACCTCGACTGGCACGGCCCGCACAGCGCCAATGCGCCGTTGGTGCTGGTGCTGCACGGGCTGACCGGCTCATCGAACTCACCTTACGTGGCCGGCGTCCAAAAAGCGCTGGGTGCCCAAGGCTGGGCCAGCGTTGCGTTGAACTGGCGCGGCTGCTCGGGCGAACCCAATCTGCTGGCGCGCAGCTACCATTCCGGCGCCAGTGAAGACTTGGCCGAAGCCATCAAACACCTGCGCTGCAAACGCCCTTTGGCGCCGCTGTATGCGGTCGGTTATTCCCTGGGCGGCAATGTCCTGCTCAAGCATTTGGGCGAGACCGGCAGCGACAGCGGCGTACTCGGTGCAGTGGCGGTGTCGGTGCCGTTTCGCCTCGATCACTGCGCCGACCGCATCGGCCAGGGATTTTCCAAGGTCTATCAGGCGCACTTCATGCGCGAGATGCTGGCCTACATCAAGAACAAGCAGCGCCAGTTCCAACATGACGGGCGTGAGGATGGGCTGGCGGCACTGGCCGCGCTGGGTTCGCTGGAAAACATGCGCACGTTCTGGGATTTCGACGGCCGGGTGACGGCGCCGCTGAACGGTTTCGTCGACGCCGAGGATTACTATCGCCGCGCCTCGAGTCGCTATTTTCTCGGCGAGATCCGTACGCCGACGCTGATTATTCAGGCGGCAGACGACCCCTTCGTCTTTCCCCACAGCCTGCCGCACGCCGACGAATTGTCCGCCTGCACCCAATTCGAGCTGCAAGCCAAGGGCGGGCATGTCGGCTTCGTCGACGGCACGTTCCGGCGACCGGGCTACTACCTGGAACGGCGCATTCCGCAGTGGCTGGCCGCCACCCGTCGCGAGTCAGGCCATGGACGCTGACCAGGGCGAGTCGATCCGCTTCTGGCAAACGGCGCCGTTGGCCGGGGTCGAATTGTTGTCGGCGCGCTACATCGAGCACCGTTTCGCGCCCCATGTGCATGACGGCTATGTGATCGGCATGATCATGGCCGGCGCCCAGCGTTATCGCTATCGCGGCGCCGAACATCTGGCGGGAAGCGGCACGCTGGTGCTGATCAATCCCGATGAGTTGCACACCGGGCACAAAGGCACGGAAGACGGCTGGTTGTACCGGGCGTTTTATCCCGACAGTGAGCAGATTCTGTCGTTGCTGGCCGAGCTGGAACTGCCGACCGACAACTTGCCGATGTTTGGCGCGACCCTGTATCGCGACCCGGATCTGGTGAAGGGCTTCTGCCAACTGCATCGCCTGCTGGAAAATCCGTCGACGGCCCTGCAACAGCAAACGGTGTGGCGGGAAATGATGCTGTTGCTGCTGCAACGTCATGCGGCGGTGCCGATTGCCGGCAAACCCGGCAAGGAACACCGTGCCGTGAGCCTGGCCAAGGACCTGCTGCATGCGCAACTGGCGGCGCCACCCTCTCTGGAAGAACTGGCGGCGGCGGTGAACCTCTCGCCCTTCCACTTCGCCCGGGTGTTCCGCCGCGCCACGGGCATGCCGCCGCACACCTGGCTGATGCAGCAGCGCATCGCTCGGGCACGGGCGTTGTTACAGGGCGGTTGTTTACCGCTGGAAGTGGCCATGCAATTGGGCTTTGCCGACCAGAGCCATCTGAGTCGGCAGTTCAAGCAGGTTTACGGGGTGGGGCCGGGGGCGTATCGCAGCGCCCGGCAATTACCCCGAAGTTGAGGCCGACACAAATCCAAATGTGGGAGCGGGCTTGCTCGCGAAAGCGGTGTGCCAGACAACAGAGATGTTGAATGTTAGACCGCCTTCGCGAGCAAGCCCGCTCCCACATTTGGACGGTGTTTACTCGCCGATGGCGATGCCGCGCGCGGGATCGTTGATCCACTCGCTCCACGACCCGGCATACAACGAACCCAACGGATAACCCGCCAGGCACAGGGCAAACAGGTTGTGGCAAGCCGTCACACCCGAACCGCAATACGCCACCAGATCGTTCGGCGAGCGGTCACCGAGCTTCGCCGCAAAGCGCTGCTTGAGCTGGTCAGCCGGCAGAAAACGCCCGTCGCTGCCCAGGTTCTCGGTGAACGCCGCACATTGCGCACCAGGAATGTGCCCGGCAATCGGATCGATCGGCTCCACTTCACCTTTGAAGCGCGGCAAGGCGCGGGCATCGATCAAGGTCAGGGCGGGCTGGCCGAGACGTTGCTGGAGCTGCTCGGCGCTCAAGACCAGCGCGTTGTCCGGTGTCCCGGCAAACGTGCCACGTTCGATGTGCGGTGCATCGAGGCTCAGCGGCAATCCCGCCGCGTGCCACGCCTTGAGCCCGCCATCGAGGATGAACACGCCGTCACGCTTGCCCAGCCAGGCCAGCAACCACCAGGCCCGCGCCGCGAAGGCACCCGGGCCGTCGTCGTACAAAATCACCTCGCTGTCGGCGTTGATGCCCCAGGCTTGCAGGCGCTCGATCAGGTCTTCCGGTTCAGGCAACGGATGGCGCCCGGTCACACCCTTGACCACTGCCCCGCTCAAATCACGCTCAAGATCGGCAAAGCTCGACCCGGCGATATGCCCTTCGGCATAGCTGCGCTGACCGTAGTCGGGGTCTTCGAGGGCAAAACGACAATCCAGAATCACCAGCCCGGGCGCGTCCTTTTTCAAGTCCAACGCTTGCGGGCTGATCAATTGCGCAATGGGCATAAGGGGCTCCTGTGATTAAGGCGATGCTTGATCCTACTGCACTTTCTATCCCACTTCTTCCAGGGCCTGGGCCAACGGCACATAAAACTCTTCGAACAGCGCGTTGACTGCATCGCGCGCTTGATCCGTGACAAAGCCGGCCTCAAGCACCAGTACCTGATACACCCCACGCTTGATCGCCTGTTCGCTCAGGTGACGGGAATTTTCCCGCGTGGTGCACAAAAAACGCACCCACGACGTCAGGATGATCCAGGCATTAAGGGTCAGGGATTCGATCTGCACCTTGTCCATTTGCAAGATCCCGGCCTCGACGAAGCCCGCGTAAATGTGCGTGCCGTGGATCAGGCAGCGCTGGGAAAAGCGTCGATAACGGGCGGCCAACTCGGGATCGCTGTCGAGCAAATGCTCAAGATCGCGATGCAAAAACCGGTAGCGCCACATCGCGGCCAGCAATTCCTGGAGGTAGAAACGCTTGTCTTCAACCGTGGCGGCGCGGCCCTGGGGTGGGCGCAGGAAGCTGTCTACCAGGCTTTCGTACTCGCTGAACAGCACGGCGATAATCGCCTGCTTGTTGGCGAAGTGGTAGTACAGGTTGCCCGGGGAAATTTCCATATGGGCAGCAATGTGGTTGGTGCTGATGCTGCGCTCGCCCTGCTGATTGAACAGCTCCAGGCTGTTCTGCACGATGCGCTCGCTGGTTTTGATCCTGGGGGCCATGGCTTGGGCTTTAATTCAGAGTGCGTTGACGGGCATCTTACGACCTATCCGCCAGCGGATAAAACAAAGCTGCGCGAGGATGCCATTTGACTTTTTAGAGCATAGACTCTAAAAAGTTCCTCATTACAATAAATCCGGAGCCGACCATGACTGCTGACATCTCCTACCTGCAGAACCTACAGCAGCCACTGGAAGAACTCCAAGCCCTGTTCGATGCCCAGCGCACGGCCTATGCCGCCCACCCGATGCCGCCGGCAGCCCAGCGCCAGCAATGGCTCAAAGCGTTACGGGATATGTTGAGCAGCGAACGTCAATCCCTGATCGGCGCGATCAGCCAGGACTTCAGCCACCGCAGTGCCGATGAAACCCTGCTCGCCGAACTGATGCCCAGCCTGCACGGCATTCATTACGCCAGCCAGCACCTCAAAGGCTGGATGAAAGCGTCACGGCGCAAGGTCGGCATCGCCTTTCAGCCCGCCTCGGCCAAGGTCGTTTATCAACCGTTGGGCGTGGTCGGGGTGATCGTGCCGTGGAACTACCCGCTGTACCTGGCCATCGGCCCATTGGTGGGCGCGTTGTCGGCGGGCAATCGGGTGATGCTCAAACTCAGCGAATCGACCCCCGCCACCGGTTTGCTGCTCAAGGAACTGCTGGGCCGAATCTTTCCCCAGGACCTGGTTTGCGTGGTGCTCGGCGAGG
This sequence comes from Pseudomonas sp. RIT-PI-q, assembly GCF_001297125.1. Taxonomy (GTDB): domain Bacteria; phylum Pseudomonadota; class Gammaproteobacteria; order Pseudomonadales; family Pseudomonadaceae; genus Aquipseudomonas. The sequence goes on along the minus strand of NZ_LHPC01000055.1, from coordinate 118,578 downwards.
CCGACATCGGCGTGGCGTTCTCCCGCTTGCGTTTCGATCACCTGCTCTTCACTGGCGCCACCAGCATCGGCAAGCATGTGATGCGCGCGGCGGCCGAGAACCTGACGCCGGTAACCCTCGAACTGGGCGGCAAGTCCCCGGCCATCGTTTCCCGCGATGTGCCGCTCAAGGATGCCGCCGAACGCATCGCGTTCGGCAAGACGCTCAACGCCGGGCAAACCTGTGTCGCCCCGGATTACGTTCTGGTGCCGGAAGACCGCGTCGGTTCTTTCGTCGAAGCCTATCGCGAGGCGGTTCGCGGGTTTTATCCGACACTGGCCGACAACCCGGACTACACCGCCATCATCAATGACCGACAACTGGCGCGACTCAACGGCTACCTCAGCGACGCCACCAGCAAGGGCGCGCTGCTGATTCCGCTGTTCGACCAGGGTCAGGGCCGGCGCATGGGCCACAGCCTGCTGCTCAACGTCAGCGACGACATGACGGTGATGCAGGACGAAATCTTCGGCCCGCTGCTGCCAATCGTTCCGTACAAGGATCTGGATCAGGCGTTTGCCTACATCAACCAACGCCCTCGCCCACTGGCGCTGTATTACTTCGGCTATGACAAGCGTGAGCAAAACCGCGTGCTGCATGAAACCCATTCCGGCGGCGTGTGCCTGAACGACACCCTGCTGCACGTCGCGCAGGACGATATGCCATTCGGCGGCATCGGCGCCTCGGGCATGGGCCATTACCACGGCCACGAAGGTTTCCTGACCTTCAGCAAGGCCAAAGGTGTGCTGATCAAACAGCGGTTCAACGCGGCGAAACTGATCTACCCGCCGTATGGCAAAACCATTCAAAAACTCATCCAGAAGCTGTTTATCCGCTAACGATCACCCTTCGGGTAATAACAATAATGAGCCCAAGCCTGTCCGATACACCCGCGCTGTCACGGCGCGGCCTGCTTAAATTCAGCCTCGGCGCCAGTGCTTTCCTGGCCACGGCCGGTTTGGGCGCGAGCCTCAGCGGCTGCTCGTCGAGCATCCCGGCCAGCGGTTTTGCCATTCTGCGCAGTGCTGATCTGTCGTTTCTGCGGGCGCTGATCCCGGTGATGCTCGACGGCGCCGTGGCGGTTGAAAAGATGCCGTCGGCCGTTGGTGAAACCCTGCACTGCCTGGATAACGCGCTGAATCATCTGTCGCCGGAAATGCTCAAGCTGACCCAGCAATTGTTCGATGTACTGGGGATGGCCGTGACGCGAGGGCCACTGACCGGGATCTGGGGTAGTTGGGAAAACGCCAGTGGCGATGAGATCCGGCACTTTCTCGATCGCTGGGAAAACAGTTCGCTGAGCCTGCTGCGCATGGGCCACAGCTCGCTGCAGCAACTGGTGATGATGGCCTGGTACAGCCGCGCGGATTCGTGGGCGCATTGCGGGTATCCCGGACCGCCAACGGTTTGAAACCGAGGCGACCCTATCGCGGGCAAGCCCGGCTCCCACAGGGTTTGTGTCGTTCACAAAAGGGGGATCCACCTCAAGTCCTGTGGGAGCCGGGCTTGCCCGCGATGACGCCAGTCACCTCACCACCGAAACCAAAATAACAAGAGAACCTGAACATGCCCGTACCCGATCCGTTCCGCGAAGGCCTGGCCCGTGGCTGGAAAACTTACAACGGTTCGCAACTGACCCAGGACCTGACCCTTGAAGCGGACGTGGCGATCATCGGCAGCGGCGCCGGTGGCGGGACCACGGCCGAAATCCTCAGCGCCGCCGGCTACAAGGTGTTGCTGATTGAGGAAGGCCCGCTCAAGACCAGCAGCGACTTCAAGCTGCTCGAAGACCAGGCCTACACCAGCCTTTATCAGGAAGGCATCGGCCGCATGAGCAAGGACGGCGCGATCACCATCCTCCAGGGCCGGGCGGTCGGCGGCACCACGCTGATCAACTGGACGTCGAGTTTTCGCACGCCAGACCCGACCCTCGACCACTGGGCCAAAGAGCACAACGTCAAAGGCCACAGCCCGGCGGAGATGGCGCCATGGTTCGAGAAAATGGAACAACGCCTGGGTGTCGCGCCGTGGATGGTTCCGCCGAACGCCAACAACGATGTGATCCGCAAAGGCTGCGAAAAACTCGGCTACGCCTGGCACGTGATCCCGCGCAACGTGCGCGGCTGCTGGAACCTCGGCTACTGCGGCATGGGCTGCCCGACCAACGCCAAGCAATCGATGCTGGTGACGACCATTCCGGCGACGCTGGAAAAGGGTGGTGAGTTGCTCTACCTGGCCCGCGCCGAGAAGCTCTCGATCAAGGACGGCAAAGTCACCGGCCTGCAATGCGTGGCGATGGATGAGCGCTGCGTCGCCCCGACGGGCAAGGCGATTACGGTCAAGGCGCGGCATTACGTGCTGGCCGGTGGCGGGATCAACAGCCCGGCGCTGCTGTTGCGCTCCGAGGCGCCGGATCCGCACAAACGGCTGGGCAAACGGACCTTCCTGCATTTGGTCAACATGTCTGCCGGGCTGTTCGACGAGGTGATCAACCCGTTCTACGGTGCGCCGCAGTCGATTTACTCCGACCATTTCCAATGGCAGGACGGCACCACCGGCAAGATGTCCTACAAATTGGAGGTGCCGCCGCTGCACCCGGCGCTGGCCACGACCCTGCTGGGCGGCTTCGGCAAGGAAAACGCCCAGCACATGGAGCACCTGCCCCACACCCACGCCATGCTGGCATTGCTGCGAGACGGTTTTCACCCGGACAGCCCCGGTGGCAGCGTGGAACTGCGCGGCGATGGCACACCGGTGCTCGATTATCAGGTTTCACCTTACGCCTGGGACGGGTTGCGCCGGGCGTTCCACAGCATGGCCGAGATTCAGTTCGCTGGCGGCGCCAACGCAGTCATGCCGATGCATGCCGATGCTCGCTACGTGAAAACCCTGGCCGAAGCGCGCACGTTGATCGACGGTTTGAGCCTTGAGTTGTACCGTACCCGCCTGGGCAGCGCCCACGTGATGGGCGGTTGTGCGATGGGCGAAGACCCGAAAAATGCCGTGACCGACAGCCTCGGCCGGCATCATCAGTTGGCGAATCTGTCGATTCATGACGGCTCGCTCTTCCCCACCAGCATTGGCGCAAACCCGCAATTGTCGGTCTACGGGCTGACGGCGCAACTGGCAACGTCTTTGGCCGAACGTTTGAAAAATCCATGAAAACGGAGAATATTCGTATCGTCTATAGTGCTTTCTTACCCAAAAGGCGACTTGGCCGACCGGGAAGGCTGCGATACCATCCGACTCCCCAACGGACTCCCGCCAGGACGACGCGATGAACCGAGTGTTGTACCCAGGTACATTCGACCCTATTACCAAGGGCCATGGCGATCTGGTCGAACGCGCCGCGCGCCTGTTCGATCATGTGATCATCGCCGTCGCCGCCAGCCCGAAGAAAAACCCGTTGTTTCCCCTGGAACAGCGTGTGGCGCTGGCCCGCGAGGTCACTAAACATTTGCCGAACGTTGAAGTCGTGGGCTTCTCGACGCTGTTGGCGCACTTTGCCAAAGAGAAGAACGCCAACGTGTTCCTGCGTGGTTTGCGCGCGGTGTCGGACTTCGAATACGAATTCCAGCTGGCCAACATGAACCGACAACTGGCGCCGGATGTGGAAAGTCTGTTTCTTACACCATCCGAGCGTTATTCGTTCATTTCCTCGACGCTGGTGCGTGAAATCGCAGCCCTGGGCGGCGATATCACCAAGTTTGTCCACCCGGCAGTGGCGGACGCCCTAACACTTCGATTCAAGAAGTAGTACCCGGACTGTAGGAGCTGGCTTGCCAGCGATCAATACAACGCGGTGCGGCTGACAAGCTGGCTCCTGCAGCGCCAATGCGGCACAATTGTGTGCATTGGTTTATTACGCCCGGGCCCGCCGCCCCGGCTGGAGTTAGCATGTCCCTGATCATCACCGACGATTGCATCAACTGCGACGTCTGCGAACCCGAGTGCCCGAACGCCGCCATTTCCCAGGGCGAGGAGATCTACGTGATCGACCCGAACCTGTGTACGCAGTGCGTCGGCCACTACGACGAACCTCAGTGCCAGCAAGTGTGCCCGGTGGATTGCATTCCACTGGACGAGGCGCATCCGGAGACTGAAGAACAGTTGATGGCGAAGTACCGGATCATTACCGGCAAGGCTTGATCATTACGGTGTCTGTCCTGACGCCATCGCGGGCAAGCCCGCTCCCACAAGGTCCGCGCATACCTGTGGGAGCGGGCTTGCCCGCGATGAGGCCATCTAACACACCAAAGATGTAACTGACATCACTCCCGCTGCTCAAACCCCTCGCCGATACACCCCAGGCACCGCACAAATGCGGCTTTCGCCGGATCAACCACCAGCGCCTGACCCGCATCGCCAACGCCGCCGCCCAGCGCGGTAAACGGCAACGACACGATGAACGCCCCGGCACCGATCACCGTCGCCACGACCAACAAGGGTCGGGCAATCAGCAAGTCGCCGAGCATGGCGTACGCCGGGGGATTCTGGATGGTGTAACGCGGGTCGCCGCTGCCGCTGTTTGCCGCCAGCGCGGGTGCACCGACGCTCAGCAGCAGCGCAACGGCAAGGGTTCGAAACAGGTTCATGGCACGGTCCTTCGGCTAGGCAGTGAGAACACTGACTATAGACCTATGCGCCTCAGCTCTGACAGCGCGGGCAAAAGACGCTGGCGCGCTGCCCGAGTTTCACTTCCCGCAGCTCCGTCCCACAGACCTTGCAAGGCTCAGCGCCGCGGCCGTACACGAACAGCTCCTGCTGGAAATACCCCGGCTGACCGTCACCGCCGATAAAGTCCCGCAACGTCGTGCCGCCGCGCTCGATGGCGGCAGCCAGAATGCGTTTGATCTCGATGGCCAGCTTCAGGTATCGCCCCCGGGAAATGCTCTTGGCCTCCCGACGCGGGTCGATACCGGCAGCAAACAGCGCTTCGGTGGCGTAGATGTTGCCGACGCCCACCACCACCGCGTTGTCCATGATGAACGGCTTGACCGCCATCGATCGCCCACGGGACTGCTGGAACAATCGGTCGCCATCAAACAGATCAGTCAACGGTTCCGGCCCCAGGCGAATCAGCAGTTCGTGGTTCAGCGGATCGAGGCTCCAGAGCATCGCACCAAACCGACGCGGGTCGGTGTAGCGCAGGGCCAGGCCGGATTCCAGCTCGATGTCCACGTGCTCATGCTTGGCGGCCGGCAGGCCGACTTCCACCAGACGCAAATTCCCTGACATGCCCAAATGGCTGATCAGTGTGCCAACCTCGGCATTGATCAACAGGTACTTGGCGCGCCGCTCCACCAGCACAATGCGCTGACCGGACAGCCGCACATCCAGGTCCTCGGGAATCGGCCAGCGCAGGCGCCGGTCGCGCACGATCACCCGGCTGACGCGCTGGCCTTCCAGGTGCGGTGCAATCCCGCGACGGGTGGTTTCGACTTCTGGCAGTTCAGGCATGGGGCTCTCGAATCAGGCTGTCGGGCACTCAGCGGTGAGCGCCGAGGTCGCGGATCGTTTGTTTGAGGGTCTCGAAGTCGTAGTCCGACAGCCCCAGGTAATCGAGCACCAATGGCCCGATGCTATTCCATTCGTGGTCTTCTTTCTGATTGCCCAACACCCGGTATGAAGCACAAATATGCTCGGCCATTTTCAGGATCGCCAGCAGGTTTTTCAGCTGGCTGTTGCGCGACGAATCATCGCTGAAAATCGCCAGAGCATTATGGTGATTGGCAATGGCTGTACTCACGTGCTCCGGCAGGCGCCAGGATTTGGCCGTGTAATACCCGACCACCGCGTGGTTGGTATTGAACAATCGGTTCTCGGTGTCGACCACCCGGCATTCAGCACTGGCGCTGGCGTAGGCCTCTTCCAGAACGGTCATATAGTTGGGGAAGCGCTGGAGCATCAGCGGCACACCGCAATCGTGGAACAGGCCCAGTGCATACGCTTCATCGCCGGCCTGGACACCGATACGCTTGGCCAGGGTCAGGCAGGTCATCGCCACGTCCTGAGCGGTGTCCCAGAAACGGTTCAAGGTGACGATGGTGTCGTCGTTCATTTCGCCCTTGATCGACTGCGCGTTGATCAGGTTGATGATCGAACGGCTGCCCAGCAGGTTCACCGCACGCTGGATCGAGGCGATCTTGTTACTCAAGCCGTAATACGGCGAGTTGACGATTTTCAACAAGGAACCAGAGAGGCCAGGGTCCTGGGAAATCAGCTTCGCGATCACCTCCAGATCCGGGTCGGGCATGTACTGCTCCATCTGCAAATCCACCATGATCTGCGGCTGGGCCGGCACGCTGATGCCTTGCAGGGACTGTTGAATCTGTTCGGTGGTCAGCTCTTGGGACATAGGTACACACTCTGGGTCAGGCGCAGATTCTAACCTTTATGAAGTTGGATCCGACACCTTGGCTGGCACATCGCCTGAAGTTTCATCGTCGGCGTGGTATTCGAAATGGCCTTCGCGGGCAAGCCTCGCTCCTACAGGGTTTACGCGCCCTTTGTAGGCGCGAGGCTTGCCCGCGAAGGCTTCATCAGCGTTTCATCGCCCACCCGGCCCGCCACAAGCCTCAACACGCTATACTCCCGCTCTTTTTTCCGGAGCGACGTCATGTCCCTGCCTAGCCTGCGCCTCAAAGCCAACGCCGACCGTCGCCTGCGCAACGGTCACTTGTGGGTCTATAGCAACGAAATCGATGTAGCGGCGACCCCTTTGCACGGTTTCAAGGCCGGCGACCAGGCGATCCTCGAAGCGGCCGGCGGCAAGCCGTTGGGTATCGTGGCCATGAGCCCGAACAACCTGATCTGCGCCCGCCTGCTGTCGCGCGACATCAAGTTGCCGTTGGACAAGTCGCTGCTGGTGCATCGCCTGAACGTCGCCCTGTCCCTGCGCGACCGCCTGTTCGACAAGCCTTTCTATCGCCTGGTCTACGGCGACTCCGACCTGTTGCCAGGCCTGGTGGTCGACCGTTTCGGCGACATCCTGGTGGTGCAGATCGCCTCGGCGACCATGGAAGCTCATAAAGAAGACGTGATCGCAGCGCTGACCCAAGTGCTCAAGCCAAGCGGCATTCTGTTCAAGAACGATTCCAAGGCTCGCGACGCCGAAGGTCTCAACCGCTACGTCGAAACCGTATTCGGCCTGGTGCCGGAGTGGGTAGCGCTGGAAGAGAACGGCGTGAAATTCGAAGCCCCGGTCATCCAGGGTCAGAAAACCGGCTGGTTCTACGACCACCGCATGAACCGCGCACGCCTGGCGCCGTATGCCAAGGGTAAACGCGTGCTCGACCTCTACAGCTACATCGGCGGCTGGGGCGTGCAAGCCGCCGCGTTCGGCGCCAGTGAAGTGTTCTGCGTCGACGCATCGGCCTTCGCCCTCGACGGCGTCGAGCGCAACGCCGCGCTGAACGGCTTCGCCGACAAAATGACCTGCATCGAAGGCGACGTGTTCGAAGCCCTGAAAGAGCTGAAAGCCAGCGAAGAACGTTTCGACGTGATCGTGGCCGATCCGCCGGCGTTCATCAAACGCAAGAAAGACATGAAGAACGGCGAAGGCGCCTACCGTCGCCTGAACGAGCAAGCCATGCGCCTGCTCAGCAAGGACGGCATCCTGGTCAGCGCGTCGTGCTCGATGCACTTGCCGGAAGACGATCTGCAGAACATCCTGCTGACCAGCGCCCGCCACCTGGACCGCAACATCCAGATGCTCGAACGCGGCGGCCAGGGCCCGGATCACCCGGTACACCCGGCGATTGCTGAAACCCGCTACATCAAGAGCATCACCTGCCGTCTGCTGCCAAACAGCTAACCCCCTGTAGGAGCGAGCTCGCTCGCGAAAAACGGAAAGACGCCGCAGTCTCCCCGGAGACGCTGCGTCATCGTTGACGTTTTTCGCGAGCGAGCTCGCTCCTACAGTGCTTTTGATTGAATTCCCCGCATCCCGGACTAGTATCGGTTTCTGGTTTCAAGCATGAACGCTTGATCACTCCGGAAAACAAAAACAATGTCTGAGTCCTCTTGTCCCCCTCTAAGCACCGATCTGAAGCGCCAACGCACCTCCCGCTTTATCCTCATTACCAATATCTCGCTGATCAGTTTTTTCCCGCTGAATATCCTCTTGCCTTCTTTTCCTGCCCTTGCCACGAAGTTCAATACTTCCACCGCAGAAATCGCTTTATCCCTCAGCTTGTTCACGCTTGTCTTTGCGATTTCTCAACTGATCACCGGCCCGCTCTCGGATAAGTGGGGACGCAAGGAAGTTCTGCTGGGGTGCATCGTTGTGTCTACTGTCGGCTCGATAGGTTGCGCACTGGCGCCGGACTACCCGAGCTTTCTGCTATTTCGCGCCGTCCAGGCTATCGGGTGTGGTTTTTTTGTACTGGGTCATGCGCTGGTGGAGGACTTGTTCGACGAACAGGACCGGGCCCGGGTGCGAATTTATTACATGACGCTGAGCGGGTCTTTTGTCGCACTGTCGCCTCTATTGGGGTCATGGCTGCAAACCACGTTTGACTGGCAGGGTAGTTTCTATGGGTTTGCGCTGATGGCGTTCGGCATGTTTATCCATGCCCGGCTGATACTGCCTTCCAAAGCCGACACCCCGGAAAAAACACCCGTCTCAGTCATGCGCACGCTGAAATCCATCGTTGGAAGCCGGGATTTCATCCGTTATTGGTGGATCGCCGCGTTAGTGTTTGCTTGTTATTTCGCGTTGATCAGCGTGACACCGCTGATTTTCATGGATGAGTTGAAGCTGTCCGAGTACCAGTACGCGCTGGTGCTTATGGTGTATGGGGTGGCCTATTTCCTGGGTGGAGTAGCCGCTACCACCGTGCAGAAACATATCTCCCTGACGCGGCAAATCAACATCGGGCTTGGGTTACTGGGTCTCGCTGGTGCGTTGTTGGCGTTAATCGTCATTTATGAAGCGATGACGACGATTACCCTGCTCATACCGATGCTGATCAGCGCCCTGGCAGTCACGCTGGTGCGACCGGCCGCCATTTCCGCGGCGATGCTGTTGTTCTCAAGCCAGGCAGGTACAGCAGCGTCGGCAGGCAACAGCATCATGTTCATCACCGCCGCCGTCAGCAGCGCAGCCCTCGCACAAGCCGGGGATCATCTGCTGATCACCATCGCTGTCAGCTTCTTCGTCTTCAGCTTGTGGGGCTTGCTGACAAACTTCAGGATCGGCCGATAACGCGTCGTTGACACCCTTCACTGTAGGAGCGAGCTCGCTCGCGACGGTCGTCAACGATAACGCTGGCAACCTGGCACCCAGCGGCGCTCTCGGGTTCATCGCGAGCGAGCTCGCTCCTACAGGGGTAATTTGATTTGCGCATCCGTATGTCACGTCAGCGCGGTTGCGGGCATTCCCTCCAGCCGCCAGCCGTGTAGAATCGCGACATTCATCGCCAGTCATCCCCCGGCGGGTTTATGAGCTCAAGCTGAAGCGCGCGGCGATCCCGCAAAGTTATCGGCAACTTCCGGACACACGGCCATTTCTGAGTGTTCCAGACGTCAATAGAAGCTCACTTCCCTTTTGATACCTGATTAGCCGCCCGGAGTGCTTCATGCCTGATTACCGCTCGAAAACATCCACCCATGGCCGCAACATGGCCGGCGCCCGCGCATTGTGGCGCGCAACGGGGATGAAAGATGACGACTTCAAAAAGCCGATCATCGCCATTGCCAACTCCTTCACCCAGTTCGTACCGGGCCACGTCCACCTCAAGGACCTCGGCCAGCTGGTCGCCCGCGAAATCGAACGCGCTGGCGGTGTCGCCAAGGAATTCAACACCATCGCCGTGGATGACGGCATCGCCATGGGCCACGACGGCATGCTCTATTCGCTGCCGAGCCGCGAGATCATCGCCGACTCCGTCGAATACATGGTCAACGCCCACTGCGCCGATGCGATCGTCTGCATTTCCAACTGCGACAAGATCACCCCTGGCATGCTGATGGCCGCCCTGCGCCTGAACATCCCGGTGATCTTCGTTTCCGGCGGTCCGATGGAAGCCGGCAAGACCAAACTGGCCAGCCACGGTCTCGACCTCGTCGACGCCATGGTGATCGCCGCCGACTCCAGCGCTTCTGACGAGAAAGTCGCTGAGTACGAGCGCAGTGCCTGCCCGACGTGCGGTTCGTGCTCCGGCATGTTCACCGCCAACTCGATGAACTGCCTGGTGGAAGCCCTGGGCCTGGCCTTGCCGGGCAACGGTTCGACCCTGGCCACCCACAGCGACCGCGAACAGCTGTTCCTGCAGGCCGGCCGCACCATCGTCGAGCTGTGCAAGCGTTACTACACCGACAACGACGAGTCGGTGTTGCCGCGCAACATCGCCAACTTCAAGGCGTTCGAAAACGCCATGACCCTGGACATCGCCATGGGCGGTTCCACCAACACCATCCTGCACTTGCTGGCCGCGGCCCAGGAAGCCGAGATCGATTTCGCCCTGCGCGACATCGACCGCCTCTCCCGCCACGTGCCGCAACTGTGCAAAGTTGCGCCGAACATCCAGAAGTACCACATGGAAGACGTGCACCGCGCCGGCGGGATCTTCAGCATCCTCGGTTCGCTGGCCCGTGGCGGTCTGCTGCACACCGACCTGCCGACCGTGCACAGCAAGACCCTGGCCGAAGGCATCGCCAAGTGGGACATCACCCAGACCGACGACGAAGCCGTGCATCACTTCTTCAAGGCCGGCCCTGCGGGCATCCCGACGCAAACCGCGTTCAGCCAGTCGACCCGTTGGGAAACCCTGGATGACGACCGTGAAAACGGCTGCATCCGCAGTGTCGAACATGCCTACTCGAAAGAAGGCGGCCTGGCCGTTCTCTACGGCAACATCGCGCTGGATGGCTGCGTGGTGAAAACCGCCGGCGTCGACGAGTCGATCCACGTCTTCGAAGGCAACGCGAAGATCTTCGAAAGCCAGGACAGCGCCGTACGCGGCATCCTCGCGGACGAAGTGAAGGCTGGCGACATCGTGATCATTCGTTACGAAGGCCCGAAAGGCGGTCCGGGCATGCAGGAAATGCTGTACCCGACGTCCTACCTGAAGTCCAAAGGCCTGGGCAAAGCCTGCGCCCTGCTCACCGACGGCCGTTTCTCCGGCGGCACTTCGGGCCTGTCCATCGGCCACGCTTCGCCAGAAGCCGCTGCCGGCGGTGCAATCGGCCTGGTGCAGGACGGCGACAAAGTGCTGATCGACATTCCGAACCGCTCGATCAACCTGTTGATCAGCGATGAAGAAATGGCTGGCCGTCGTGCCGAGCAGGATCAGAAAGGCTGGAAACCTGTGGAAAAACGTCCACGCAAGGTGACCACCGCGCTGAAGGCTTATGCCCTGTTGGCGACCAGCGCCGACAAAGGTGCCGTGCGTAACAAGGCGATGCTCGACGGGCTGTAAGGCTTAACCGTCGAACAAAAAATGCCCCGCCAAGTGCGGGGCATTTTTTTGGCTGATCGTTTTTACACGCAGCACACAAATGGCAGACTCACTGAAGCCCTTGTAGGAGCTGGCTTGCCAGCGAAAGCGGTGAGTCAAACAGCAACGTTTTCGACTGGACGTTCGCCTTCGCTGGCAAGCCAGCGCCTACAAGGAGGGTTGCGTCATTCAGAACTGTGGTTTGTAGGTCACGCTGAACATGACGTTGCGTGGATCGCCGTAGTAGTTGTTGGCCGAGACCTGGCTGTACGCCGGAATGAAGTATTTTTTGTCGAACATGTTGTCCAGGTTCACTGCCAGCGTCACCTCATCGCTGGCCTCGTAGGCTACGCGCGAACTCCAGATCGCAAACCCGGGCTGATCGAACCCACGATCAAAACTGACAGTGCTGCTCTGCGCTTTGACACCCGCGCCGACGCTGACTTTGCTGAAGTCCCCCGGCAAGGTGTAATCACCCCAGATGCGCACCATGTGCATCGGCGTAAACGTGGAGAAGACCTTGCCCTCGAGCTCCGGATCCTTGAGGAATTTGGTGGTGTTGTAGGTATAGCTGCTGGCCAGTTGCAAGCCCGGCGCTACTTCACCGCTGATCTCGGCTTCAATGCCCTGGCTGCGAATCTTGCCGGACGCCGTCGAGCAGTACCATCCGCTGCACGCCTCATCGCTTTCGATATCGGTGGAGAAGTCGGTGACCGCACGATTTTTGTGGATGTAGCGGAACAGCGCCAGCGAGGTGTTGAGCTGGCCATCCATCAATTCGCCCTTGATGCCCAATTCGTAGTTTTTGCCCTCGACCGGCGGCAGTCCGGTTTTTTCCTTGGTCAACTGAACCTGAGGAATGAACACTTCGGAGTAGCTGCCATAGACCGACCACTCATCGTTGAGCGCATACACCAGCCCGGCGTATGGCGTGACCTTGCCGCTGGTCTGGACCGAGTTTTTCTCGCCGCCGTCCTGAAGTTCACGGGCGAAGTAATTGTCCTGGTTAAACGCAAAGTCGTACCAGCTGGTACGCGCACCGAGGATCAGGGTCAGCGGATCGGTCAGTTTGACCTTCCACGAACCGTAAATGCCTTTCTGCCGAACGTCATACGTGCTGACGGCCAGGTTGGCGCTGTCGGCGATGCTGTCGAAGCTCTGGAAGGGTCGGTGGTGGTCGATATCGCTAATGTCCACGCCCGGTGCAAACGCACGGGCATAGGAATCGTCGGTGGTGTATTTCGAATAGTTGGCGCCCAGTACCACACTGTGTTTGAACGACAACGCTTCGAAGTCACCGTTGACGAAAACGTCCAGCCCACGGTTTTTGCCGTAGAAGTCTGTGGAGTAATCAGCAAATCGCGGACCGCTCGTAGTGCCGACCGGCACCGCACCGGCAATGAACTGATAAGTCGCTTCGTTGGACTCGTTCATCGCTATCGCCGACGCCTTGAGTTTCCAGTTGTCGTTGAAGTGATGTTCCAGATCCAGATACACGGCGGTCTGGTCATTGAACGAGCGGTTCCAGGTCGAGCCGGTGTAGGTGGAGCGCGGCAAGTCCAGCGACTTGCCATCGGTGTAACGCGGCAAGCCGAGAAAGTAAGGGCGGCCGTGGCTTTTCTTGTTGCTGAAACCGACACCGAGCACGGTGTCCTCGCTCAGGTCGAAGTCCAGCGCGCCGTACACGGTCTGCTCCCAATTCCAGGTGTAATCGGAAAACGAATGGCCTTTCTCGTAGTTGACCACCGCACGGCCACGAATGTTACCGGCTTCATTCAGCGGGCCACCGACATCCGCCTGCGAGGCATAACGATCCCAACTACCGACCTTGGCACTCAACGTCACTGCCGGTGCGGCTTGTGGGCGTTTGCGCACCAGGTTGATCGCGCCGCCCGGGCTATTGGCGCCCTGAAGCAAGCCCGCCGCGCCGCGCAACACTTCCATGCGGTCGTAAATCACCATGTTTTCGGTGATGTAACTGCCCAGCGCGTAGACGTCGCGAGGAACCGGCACACCGTCGTATTGCAGCGCTTCGATGTCGAAACCTCGGGCAAACATGAACATGCCGGGGCCTGGTGACCTGATCGAGCTCAGGCCGGGCACCGCTTCAACCGCTTGGGTCAGGGTGGTGATGTTCCGGTCATCCATCGCCTTGCGCGTCAGCACGCTGACCGATTGCGGGATGTCCTTGAGCTTCTGCGTGCTTTTACCAATGGTGACGGCACCAGTGGTGTAGGAACCCGTACCTTCCGTGGTCGTCCCCAAGCGCTGAGCACTGACGTTGGTGGCGCCCAACTCCAGTGCCGACCCCGTGGCCAGGCGCTTTTCCAGGGTCACACTGTCGCTGTCGATATAGCTCGCTTGCAGTCCCGTGCCCGCCAACAGCCGCGCCAATGCTTCATCCTTGGCATAGCTGCCGCGCAGGCCTGGCGATTGCACACCCTGGGTGACGTCGGCCGAAACCAACACCTGAATCCGTGTCACTGCCGAAAATGCGGCCAGTGCGGCGTCCAGTGATTGAGCAGGAATCTCGAAGCGAAAGGTCTGGGTCTGCGCCGCAGGCGTGGTCTGTGCGTAGACCGGCTCGCCCGCGACTGCCAGGCCGAGGGCCAGCGTCAACAAAGTCGGCAAGCCGGGCAGGCGCCGGGCGGCAATCGGATGTCCCATGGATGTTTCCCCAGTGATCGAAGTCGGTGTTGCGGCGCGGCACTACTTGAGAGTGCTTATTGTTTACGCCTCAGTGATCAAGGACGACGACCCAGGAGAAAACCCTGAAACTATTTGAGAATTATTTGCAACCACACGTATTTCTGTAGGAGCGAGCTTGCTCGCGATGGTCGTTAACGATGACGCGTACTGTCTGATTTAACACGGCGTCCTTGCGGCCATCGCGAGCAAGCTCGCTCCTACAGGTTTTGCGCTCAACCTTCACGCAGGACCAACAAGTACGGGGTGTAGTGGTCGGCGCGTAGGTGCAGGGTGTAGACCAGTGCCTTGAGCACCGCCTCGGGTTTGTCGATGTCGAACACCCCGGAGACTTGTCGCTCGCGCAAATCATTACCCAGCACCAGCGTGCGTCCCGGCCAATAGCGGTTCAACTCGTCCACCACTTCGGACAGCGATTGCTGGCGAAACACCAGTTGGCGTTGACGCCAGGCGAACCCCGACGCCGGATCGAAACCATGCACAGCCGTCAGTTGCCGATCCTGATACTCGACGGCGCGACCGGGCTCCAGATACACCGGATCACCGCGCCCGGCATTCACTTCGACACGCCCCTCGGCCACCTGCACGCGGGTCTGATCTTCGCGTTGGGCAACGCTGAATTGCGTGCCGACCACCCTCACCCGCCCGTTGCCAGACTCGACGATAAACGGCCTTGCGGCATCCTTGGTCACCACGAACCAGGCTTCGCCGCGTAACAACCGCACGTGCCGTTCGCCAGCGTCCATGCGGATTTGCACAGCGGTGTCGGTGTTGAGTTGAAGTTCGGAGCCGTCGGCCAGTTCCACCCGGCGCATCTCGCCGGTGCCGGTGGCGTAGTCGGCGCGCAAGCGATCGAGCCACGGGGTTTGCAGCGCCACCAGCCCGACCATCAACAACACGGCGGCGGCACACGACCACTCCAGCCATCGGCGAGGACGCTGTTTGCGCCAGCGTGCCTGCTGTTGTTCCAA
This sequence comes from Pseudomonas sp. RIT-PI-q, assembly GCF_001297125.1. Taxonomy (GTDB): domain Bacteria; phylum Pseudomonadota; class Gammaproteobacteria; order Pseudomonadales; family Pseudomonadaceae; genus Aquipseudomonas. The sequence continues at coordinate 103,421 of NZ_LHPC01000055.1, read as the reverse complement.
CTCGCGAATCGCCTGCGCCGGTTGGCGCATTGCACCGAGCATCATCTGGACTTCCTGCCACGCATCGTCCTGCGCCTGGCCCTGCGCCAGCCACGTGGCGAAGGCATCGAGTTCAGCGGCGGTGACGTCCTCGGCCTGCAGGCGGAAGTACCAGCCGGACGCCTCGGCAAACAGATCGTCGGCCGGGGTCGGTTTATCGGGTTCGATCATCAGGGGTTCCACGGCTACGGGTTCGCGAGTCATGGCCGCGATCCTCGGTCATCGTTCGCCAACCGTGCCTGGATAAAGGCCCGGCAATCGATCAGCGCACGACGCAATTGGTATTCGACGCTACGCGGGCTGATGGCCAGGCGTTCGGCAATCTCCCGGTAGGAACATTCGTCGACATGATAGAGCAGGAAAATCTGCCGGGTCGCTTCGGACAACGCCGAAATCGCATCACGCATCAGGGATTCGTCCTGGTAGGCGGACAATTGCTCGACGGCGGACGGACTGGAGCAGGGCAAATCTTCACTGGGCTCGCCGACTTCCATGCGCTCACGGCGAATGGTCTGGCGCTGATGATCGCGCACCAGGTTGCTGGCGATGGTGAAAAGAAAGGCCGGCAGGTTGTCGATTTTCTCGCCGGATTCAAGGCGCGCCAGGCGCAGGAAAGATTCCTGGGTCAGATCGGCCGCCACCTGGGCGCTGCCGGTGCGGCGGGTGACGAACGCTTCCAGGGCTTTCTTTTGTTCGGCGAACAGGCGAGCAATCTGCGTATTCCAGGAGGGCACAGCACTACCTTGATCGAGAGGTCGTTCAGGAGCGCGCACGCTAGCAGAAGATGCGAGTGATTCGCAATTGATATATTTCAGCAACAACCGGTTCGTGTGTGGTGGATGTTATGGCCCCATCGCGGGCAAGCCCGCTCCCACAAGGTTTTGGGTGAAACAACGATGGTGTGAACACCCGAATCCCTGTGGGAGCGGGCTTGCCCGCGATGGCCGCACCTCGGTCTTACTGAATCTCTTCAGGTTTGACGATCACCCAGTTCTTGTCCGCCGTCACCGGCAAACCTTCTTTGGCCTGGGCCGCGGCGTGCTTGGCCATCATGCCGTTTATCTGGGTCATGTATTTGTCTTTGCGATTGACCCACAGGTGAATACCACCCTTGGCCACGTCGACGCTGTGGAACAGCATGTAACCGTCGCTGCTCGGAGTATCGCCGCCCACCAGAACCGGTTTTTTCCACTCATCGATGTAGGTCAGGATCGCCGCCTGCTTGCCGGCCATCCAGGTCGCCGGGGTCCACAGGTACGGGGTCAGTTCCAGGCCAAGGTTGGCCTTCTCGTCATACTTGCCCGCGGTGATCTGCTTGCGCGCCGTGGTCAGCTCGCCAGTCTTGGTGTCCTTGAGCAGCAGGCTCACGCCGATGACGTTTTGCGGTTTGACGTTGTACCCATACTTCGGATCGGCCGCGACCATGCGCACCAGTTCTTCGGAGGCGGCGGTCATGACGTAGACCTCGATGCCGTTCTCCATCAGCTTGTTGTAGAGCTCTTGCTGGCCGGTGAAGATTTTCGGCGGGTTGACGTCGAGGTTCTTCACCACGTCGCCTTCGTAATAAGTCGCCGGCACCGGCTTGCCGGAGGCCATCAACTCGTCGACATAGCCTTTGAGCTCGGTCAGCGTGAAGCCGGAAAACACCTGGGCGACCCATGGGTAGCAAACCATGTCGTCGATTTCACAGAGGCGGTAGTAGTAGCTGAACAGGCTTTCCTTGTGCTCAGCGGTGTCTTTGAACGGGATCAGTTTCAGGGAGGGGTCGAGTTTGTCGCGGGTGATCAGGCCCTTGTTCTCCATGAACGGCAGCAACGATTCTTCAAGGTCGTAGCGGTAACTGGTGTTGTCCATGTCGAACACCGCGTAGTTACCCTTGTTGGCATTGGCCGCAATCATTGCGTCCAGCGCCTTGGCCTGATCGACCGGCCAATGCTTCAGATCCGTGGCGAGTACCTGGCCGGCGAGGCCCAGACAGAGTGCGGCAACCAGAAATTTCGGTGCGAACTTCATCAATATTTCTCCCTGAGTCAAAGATATCGACGCTAACAAATTAGTGTGACAGTCCTCGTCTGCCTGCGACCGCCCGCGTCCCTTTCGCGTCAGCTGCATCCCCGACAACGACATCCGCTTATTCCAAAAACGACAGTGAACAGACTTTTTTGATATTAATTCATTAGTTTTCAAGCTGTTAGGCTTGCCGGTTCGCAGCTGCCCCGGAAGGTGGCTGGCACAAGTCTCTTTCGGAGTTCACATGAATCTGCCGCTGATCCTCAATCTGCTGGTATTCCTCGCCCTGCTCTTCGGCTTGGCGCAAACCCGTCATACGACGTGGAGCTTAGCTAAAAAAGTCCTGCTCGCACTGGTGCTGGGCGTGGTGTTCGGTGTGGCGCTGCACACTGTTTACGGTGCCGGTAATCCGGTGTTGAAAGCCTCGATCGGCTGGTTCGATCTGGTGGGCAACGGTTACGTGCAGTTGCTGCAAATGATCGTGATCCCGCTGGTGTTTGCCTCGATCCTCAGCGCCGTGGCGCGTCTGCACAACGCTTCGTCGCTGGGCAAGATCAGCTTCCTGACCATTGGCACGCTGCTGTTCACCACCGCCATCGCCGCGCTGATCGGTATCGGCCTGACCAACCTCTTCGGCCTGACCGCCGAAGGCCTGGTCGCCGGCACCCAGGAAATGGCTCGCCTGCAAACCATCCAGACCGATTACGCAGGCAAGGTCGCCGACCTGAATGTGCCGCAGCTGTTGCTGTCGTTCATTCCGCAAAACCCGTTCGCCGACCTGGCGCGAGCCAAGCCGACCTCGATCATCAGCGTGGTGATTTTCGCCGCGTTCCTCGGCGTCGCGGCGCTGCAACTGCTGAAAGATGATGTCGAGAAAGGTCAGAAAGTGATCAACGCCATCGACACCCTGCAAGCCTGGGTGATGCGTCTGGTGCGCCTGGTGATGAAGCTGACCCCGTACGGCGTCTTGGCGCTGATGACCAAAGTGGTCGCCGGCTCCAACCTGCAAGACATCATCAAGCTCGGCAGTTTTGTGGTGGTTTCCTACATCGGTCTGGGCCTGATGTTCGTCGTCCATGGTCTGCTGGTGTCGGCGGCCGGGATCAACCCGCTGCGCTTCTTCCGCAAAATCTGGCCGGTGCTGACGTTTGCCTTCACCAGCCGTTCGAGCGCCGCGACAATTCCGCTGAGCATCGAAGCGCAGACCAGTCGCTTGGGCATCCCGCAATCCATCGCCAGTTTCGCCGCCTCGTTCGGCGCGACCATTGGCCAGAATGGCTGTGCCGGTCTGTACCCGGCGATGTTGGCGGTGATGGTGGCGCCGACCGTGGGGATCAATCCGCTGGACCCGTTGTGGATCGCGACGTTGGTGGCGATTGTCACGCTGAGCTCGGCCGGTGTGGCGGGTGTGGGAGGTGGTGCGACGTTCGCGGCGTTGATCGTGCTGCCGGCGATGGGTTTGCCGGTGTCATTGGTGGCGTTGCTGATTTCGGTTGAGCCGCTGATCGATATGGGGCGCACGGCGTTGAACGTGAGTGGGTCGATCACGGCGGGGGCGATTACCAGCCAGATCATGCAGCAGACCGATAAAGAGCTGCTGGATGCGGATGAGCATTCGGCGTTAGCTCACGCTTAAGTCTTTCAGCGACTGAGCGGGCCTCTTCGCGGGCAAGCCCGCTCCCACAGGAATTGCGGTGAAACACAAAACGTGTGAACACCACCAAACCTTGTGGGAGCGGGCTTGCCCGCGAAGCTTTTAGGCTTTCTCCCAAACCTCGAAGTTGTACGCTGGCTTGTCATCGACAGCCGGATTCGGCACGTTCGACACCAGCTTCCACTCGTTCAAATCAAACGCCGGAAACCACGCATCTCCTTCCGGGCTCAGCGCCACGCGCGTTAAATACAGCCGATCGGCCTGTGCCAACCCCTGCGCATACAACTGCGCGCCACCAATCAGCATCACCTCATCGACGCCCTGCTCGTTCGCCCATTCCTCGGCACGAACCACGGCGGCCTCCAGCGACGGATAAACCTCCGCGCCTTCCAACACCAGGTCCGCCTGACGGCTGACCACGATGTTCAGCCGGCCCGGCAGCGGACGACCGAGGGAATCCCAGGTCTTGCGACCCATGATGATCGGCTTGCCGAGGGTGGTGGCCTTGAAGTATTTGAAGTCCCCCGGCAAGTGCCAGGGCATGCTGTTGTCGACGCCGATCACACGGTTTTCACCGAGGGCTGCGATCAGGCTGAGGGGGAGTGATTTAGTCATGCCGGCGAGGATACCAGAGCCTCCGCTTCTCGCAACGTGGCCCCCCGACAAGCGCCACAGCGGTTATGCTCACAGCTGGATTGAGCGACGGGATGCCGCGTGACTGAACTGAATAACCTCTGGCTGACGGAAACCATTCGCCTGCGCGAAGAACACGCCGGCCCTCTGGATGATGTGGAAGCCAACCGACTGGCGCGCAGTGCGGGTGGTGACCTGCCGTCGCGCATTCAACGCCGCGCCCTGTGGCTGGCCGAACGCGATGGACTGAGCGCCGCGCTCAAACACTGGCTGCAAGGTGCGCGCCTGGCCCTGCTGGTGCTGGCGGTGCTGGCCGTGGTCAGCGGCGCCGGCCTGGCATTCGCTGCACTCGGCGACGGCCAAACGCCAGTCAATGTGTTCTGGGCGTTGGGCAGCCTGCTTGGACTGAATCTGATTCTGTTGCTGAGCTGGGCTTTGGGCCTGGTGTTTGCCGGTGAACACGGTGCAACGCTGGGGCGCTTGTGGCTGTGGCTCAGCGAAAAACTCGCCCGCGATGCCAAAGCCGCGCAACTGGCGCCGGCCCTGCTGCTGTTGCTGCAACGGCAGAAACTCAATCGTTGGGCGCTCGGTGTGTTGGTCAACGGTTTGTGGTTGCTGGCGATGCTCAGCGCCCTGGTGACGCTGCTGATGCTGATGGCGACCCGGCGTTACGGCTTCGTCTGGGAAACCACGATTCTCAGCGGCGAGACCTTCGTAGTCATGACCCAAAGCCTCGGCGCCCTGCCCGCCTTGCTCGGGTTCAGCGTGCCCAGCGTCGAGATGATCCGCGCCAGTGGCGATGCCGCACTGAACATCGAAAGCGCCCGCCAGGCCTGGGCCGCGTGGCTGGTCGGGGTGCTGCTGGTTTATGGTGTGTTGCCCCGTCTGCTGCTTGCTCTCTTTTGCCTGTGGCGCTGGAAATCCGGCCGAGCCGCATTGCGCCTGGACTTGAACCTGCCCGGATACGCCCAACTGCGCGAACGGCTGATGCCCCCCAGCGAACGCCTGGGCATCAGCGATGCCGCCCCGGCGCAACTTCATCGCGTCGAGACCGCTGCCAGCGACCTGCCAAGCGATGGCGCATTGCTGGTGGCCATCGAACTGGACGATCAACGCCCGTGGCCGCCGCAACTGCCAAAAACCGTCAGCAACGCGGGCATCCTCGACAGCCGCGAATCGCGCCACAAACTGCTCGAACAACTCAGCCGCTTCCCCCCGGCACGCTTGGCCATCGCCTGCGATCCACGGCGCTCGCCGGATCGCGGCAGCCTGGCATTGATCGCCGAACTGGCGCGCAACGCCAGCGCCACCCGCGTCTGGTTGCTGCAAGCACCACCGGGCGAAGCGCTGGATGCCGAGCGCCTCGGCGACTGGCACGTGGCGCTGCAACAACTGGAGCTGCCGTTCGCCGATTGCGCGCCGTTGAATTGGCTGGAGACCGGTCATGACTAAGCCCTGGAAACCACCGTTGAAACTCGCGGTGGTCGGCCACACCAACGTCGGCAAAACCTCGTTGCTGCGAACGCTGACCCGCGATGTCGGTTTCGGCGAAGTCTCCCATCGTCCCAGCACCACCCGGCATGTCGAAGGCGCGCGGTTATCGGTGGATGGCGAGCCCTTGCTCGACCTGTTCGACACCCCCGGCCTGGAAGACGCGATCGCCCTGCTCGATTACCTCGAACGCCTGGAACGACCCGGCGAACGCCTCGACGGCCCGGCTCGACTGGCGCGATTTCTTGACGGCAGCGAAGCGCGGCAGCGTTTCGAACAGGAAGCCAAAGTGCTGCGGCAATTGCTGACCTGCGACGCCGGTCTCTACGTGATCGACGCCCGCGAACCGGTGCTGGCCAAGTACCGCGACGAACTGGAAGTGCTGGCCAGCTGCGGCAAACCGCTGCTGCCGGTGCTGAATTTCGTCAGCAGCGCCAACCACCGCGAACCGGATTGGCGCGAAGCGCTGGCGCGGCTGGGCTTGCATGCACTGGTGCGTTTCGACAGCGTCGCACCGCCGGAGGATGGCGAACGTCGACTCTATGAAAGTCTTGCGCTACTGCTGGAAAACTCGCGCGAACAATTGGAGCGGCTGATCGCCGATCAGCAAGCGCAACGCCTCGCTCGTCAGCAAAGTGCGGCGCGCCTGATTGCCGAATTGTTGATCGACTGCGCCGCGTGCCGACGCAGCGTGGCGAGTAATGCCGAAGAGGAACAGCACGCCATCAGCGAACTGCGCAAAGCGGTTCGCCAGCGAGAACAGCGTTGCGTCGAGGCGCTGCTCAAGCTTTACGCCTTCCGCCCGCAAGACGCGGCGGCCAGTGACCTGCCGTTGCTCGATGGACGCTGGGGCGATGACCTGTTCAATCCGGAAACCCTTAAGCAGCTGGGCGTGCGAGTCGGCAGCGGAATCGCCGCGGGCGCAGCGGCGGGTGCAGGCGTTGACCTATTAGTGGGCGGCCTGACCCTCGGCGCGGCCGCATTGGCCGGCGCGATTGCCGGCGGCGCCCTGCAAACCGCGCGCAGTTATGGCAGCCGGTTGCTGGGCAAGATCAAAGGCCAGCGTGAGCTGACCGTCGACGACAGCGTGCTGCGTCTGTTGGCGCTGCGCCAACGGCAACTGCTGCAAGCGCTGGATGCCCGAGGGCACGCCGCGATGGACAGCATCCAGGTGGCCACGCCCCAGGACAAATCCTGGCGCGAAGGCAAACTGCCCGAGGCGCTGAACAAGGCGCGGGCGCATCCGCAGTGGTCGTCGCTCAATCCGCATTCGAAATTGAATCAGGCGGAGCGGCAGGAGCAGGTTGAGGTGTTGGCGCAGCAGCTTTAGATCTGCAGTGTTTGGGCGCGGCAATCGCGGGCAAGCCCGCTCCCACAGGATCCGTGGCGTTCACAAAACCTGTGGGAGCGGGCTTGCCCGCGATGGCCGCGCCTCGACCTCATATAATTACGCAACTAACAGGCGCACTGCTTTTTCCTTTAACACCCCAAGATCCATCACCGGCACGTGCATTTCCTTGGCCTGCTCATCCCACTGACGCATCCGCAGACTGACAGCACACAGTGGATCCTGCTCGAAGGCTTCTGCCTCTTCAACGCTCATCACCCCGCCCTGATATTCCAGGGTCCGGCGGCTGGCTTCGCTCAGGCGTTCGTAGTACCCAGGCTCCTTGAGCGTCAGATAACGCTTGGCCTGAACGTGGTATTCCACCAGCCGCGCCATGCGTTCGCTGAAGCCTGCGCGACGCAGGTAATCGGCGCCCAGTCGCTCATGACTGACCACACCAAAGCCGCCCATGTTCTCGGCACTCTCGGTGCAAATATGCCCGATGTCGTGAAAGAACGCCGCCAGCACCACTTCGTCATCGAAGCCTTCGGCCATGGCCCGTTCGGCGGCCTGGGACATGTGCTCGATCTGCGACACCGGCTCGCCGATGTAATCGCTGTCGCCAAAGCGTTCGTACAACGCAAACACCTCGGCGATCACTTGCTCATTGCGTTCCATCAATGTTCTCCCAATAAGGTCGCGACGTTACATTCGGCCATCGCCGGGCCGACGCTCATGCCCACACCGGTGTGCATCAGCGCCACGCTCACACCCGGCATTGGGCGCAGGAACGAGAACGGTCCCGGCCCCCGTGAACCATAGACACCCTGCCAGCGTTCGACCACTTGCACCTTGCAGCCCAGCGTTTGCTCGGCCAGTTCAAGCATCCAGTTGTCGACCTGCTCGGCGTTGAACGGCGACGGGTCGCTGCCGTAATGGTGGGAATCGCCGATGATCAGTTCGCCATGAGGCGTCGGGCTGATCAGCAGGTGAATGCCATTTTCATGCAGGTGCGGTTCCTCTCGCAGAATCTGCGCCTGCACCGCCGCCGCTTCCGGCAGATCGGCGAACGCGCCGTAGTGCACGCAACTCAAACCGGTGAGCAACGCGTGTTGCAGGTTGAGGTTGATTTGCGGCCTTGCGCGGAGCATTTGCAGGCGGCAGATGTGCGGCTTGAGTTCGGCGATAGGCGCGGCCAGCAAGGTCTGATAATCGTGGCCGGAGCAGACAATAATCTGCTCGGCGCTGAAGGTTCCAGCGGTACTGTGCAAGCGCCCCGGCTCGATGTCGCGCACCAGCGTGGAGAAGTGAAACTCGACCCCCAGCTCGCGGCGCAGGTAGTCGATCAACGCCGGAATCGCTTCGCGCGAATACAGTTGCTGATCGTCCATGCCGTGCAACGCGGCGCGGTGATGGCGGAACTGGCCGCCGTACAAATCGCGCAATGCGGCGCCACGCAGCAGGTTCACTCGATAGCCGTGTTCCACGGCGCGGCCGGCGCAGAAGGTTTCCAGCAGGCGTTCTTCGGCTTCGTTGCGGGCGAACAGGTACGAGCCATTACGCTTGAGTTGCAGGCCGGCGAGCTGCGCCCATTGGCCCCAGATCTCGCGGCTGGCCTTGGCCAGTTCGAGCATCGGGCCCGGGGGCTGGCCGGTGACGAGGGCTTGGCCGAAGTTGCGCACCGAGGCGCCGAGAGGCGTTTCGCTGCGTTCGAAAACGCTGACTTTGAGACCGCGTTTGGCGGCGGCGTAGGCGTGGGACAGGCCGAGGATGCCGGCGCCTACGATCAGCAGGTCGTTGTGGTGTGTCATGGGGTTTGTCCCTGAATTCGAGACCGCCTTCGCTGGCAAGCCAGCTCCTACAGGGTTATCGCGCGTCCCTGTAGGAGCTGGCTTGCCAGCGAAGAGGCCCGTCAGCCAATAAAGGTCCTACTTGGCAGCCACTTTCTCGGACTTGCCGTCATAACGCTTACGCCACTCGGTCAAAATCTCATCACGGTTCTTCGACGCCCAGGCAAAGTCATTCTTGATCAAGCGTTGCTCGTAATCCGCCGGCAATTCGGTCTGGGGCTTGGCGATACCCGGCTGAGCCAGGACCGCGAAGTTCTCTTTATATAGCTCCATCGCCGCCGGGCTTGCCGAGAAGTCAGCCAGTTTCTTCGCCGCTTCTTCATGCTGCGTGCCCTTGATCACGGCAGTCGCTTCGATCTCCCAGCCCAGGCCTTCTTTCGGCAGGATGATGTCCAGCGGCGCACCCTGGCGTTTCAGCTGAACAGCCGGGTATTCAAAGGAAATGCCGATCGGGAATTCGCCCGCCGCCGCCAGTTTGCAAGGCTTGGAACCGGAGTGAACGTACTGGCCGATGTTCTGGTGCAGGTCGTCCATGTACTGCCAGCCCTGCTTCTCGCCGAAGGTTTGCAGCCAGGCGCTGACGTCGAGGAAACCGGTGCCGGACGAGGCCGGGTTAGGCATGACGATCTTGCCTTTGTACTCAGGCTTGGTCAGGTCCTGCCAGCTCACCGGTTTGGTCAAACCTTGTTTCTCGGCTTCGACGGTGTTGAAGCAAATGGTTGCGGCCCAGACGTCCATGCCGACCCAGGCGGGCGGGTTGGCAGCGTCGCGGTAGTTGCCGCCGATCTTGCCCAGGTCCTTCGGCGCGTAGCTTTGCAGCATGCCTTGCTGATCGAGAATGGCCAGGCTCGACGCGGCCAGGCCCCAGACGGCGTCAGCCTGCGGGCGGGCTTTTTCGGCCAGCAGCTTGGCGGTGATGATCCCGGTGGAATCGCGCACCCACTTGATCTCGACGTCCGGGTTGGCCTTTTCGAAGGCGTCCTTGTAGGTCTTCAGTTGTTCGGCTTCGAGGGCGGTGTACACCGTCAACTCGGTTTTCGCCGCGAAGGCGTTCAGGCTGAAAGCGGTGAGGACAGCAGCGGCCAGGGCCAGGGGCTTGAACATGATCGTTTTCCTGTTTGAGTTGAAGGATTGGAGCGAATCAATTGCCGGGCGCGGTCTGCCGCCAGGCTTGGGAGCGACGCAGCAACCCGCGCGAGGCCCAGGCCAGCAGCAGGGACACGCCCGCCGAGGTGAACAGAATCAGGGTCGACATCGCTGCCGCACCGCCGACGTTGCCGGCGTCGTCCATATTCAGCACTGCCACCGCCGCGAGGATGGTGTCGGGGCTGTAGAGGAAGATCGCCGCCGAAACGGTGGTCATGGCCGAGACGAACAAGTAGCGCACGATGTCCAGCAGCGCCGGCAGGCAGATCGGCACGGTGACCCGCAGGTAGTGCCGATACAGCGGCGCCTTGAGCGACAGCGCGGCGGCTTCGAACTCGGCGTCGAGTTGGCGCAGCGCGGTGGTCGCGGTCATTTGCGCGGTGGTCAAATAGTGCGCAATGGTGCAGACCACCAGCAGGGTCATGGTCCCGTAGAGCACATGCAGCGGGTTATCGGTGAGGTTGAAGAAGAAGACATAACCCAACCCCAGCACCAGGCCCGGCACCGCCATCGGGACGAAACTGAGCATGCGCAGGGTCAGGTTCAGCCCGCGTTGGCCCTTGGTTTTTTCCATCAGGTAGGCGCCGGTGAAAATCAGCACGCTGCCGATCAACGCGGTGCACAGGGCCATCTTCGCGCTGTTGCCATAGGCCAGCCAGCCGCCGCCCGCCGTGTCGTTGAATTGATAATGGTTGAGCGACAGCGACAGGTTGTACGGCCAGAATTTCACCAGCGACGAGAACACCGCCATGCCGAACACCAGCAGCAACGCCGCGCAAATCAGCAGCACGATCGCCAGGTAGCAGCCATCACGCAGCTTCGACGGCGCCGGCTTGAACACTTGTGCCCGACCGCTCATGGAGTCGCCGTGACGCCGACGCAACCAGGCGTCGACCCCGAAGCTGAACAGCGCCGGCAGCAGCAGGACCATGCCGATCAACGCGCCGCGACCGAATTGCTGCTGGCCGACCACGGCTTTGTAGGCTTCCAGCGCCAGCACTTGATAGTCGCCACCGACCACCACGGGCACGCCGAAATCGGTGATGGTCAGGGTAAACACCAGGCAGAACGCCGCGAACACCGCCTGACGTGTCGCCGGCCAAGTAATGCTACGGAAGGCTTTTGCCGGACTGGCGCCCATGCTGGAGGCGGCATCGAACAGTCGCGCATCCGCCAGGGACAGCGCCGACAGCAGAATCATCAAGGCGTGTGGGAAGGTGTAGATCACCTCACCGAGCACAATGCCCCAGAAGCCGTAGATATTGTCCGAGAGCAAACCGCGCAACATGCCCTGGTTGCCGAACAGATAAACCAGCGCAATCCCCGGCAGCATCGACGGTGCCATCAACGGCAACAACGACATGCCACGCCAGATGCCTTTGCCGGGAATCAGGGTGCGTTGCAGGGCGTAGGCAAACAGATAGGCCAGCGGTACGACAATCGCCGCGACGCTGACGGAAACTTTCAGGCTATTGCCGAGCAACCAGTGGAAATTCGCGCTGGTCACCAGTTCACGGGCAGCCACCCAACCACCGCCCTGCCCGGCTTCAGAACTGAAGCCACGCCAGAAGATCGCCAGCAACGGCATCAACACGGCGACGCCGAGCAACACCAGCAAAAGGATTTTGCCGCCGACCACGAACACCCGGTCGCCGATCTCGGCACGGGAGGTCTGCCGAACCTGCTTGTGCGGTATCGGCAGCGCGATGTTCGCGCTCATCAGGCAAACACCTGCAGGCTGCGTGGCGGCAAGGCGACCATGATCTGCTGGGCGCCGAGGCGCGGCATGGCTTCCGGGGCGAGTTCGGCCAGCAGCGGATGGCCGGGCAGTTGGTCGAGTTCGAAGCTCATGCGGCAACGGTTGCCGAGGAAGGTGATTTCGCGGACCTTGGCCGGAAACAGGTTTTCTTCATGCACCACAGGGTTGACGTTGATCGCTTCGGGGCGGCAGAACAGACGACCCGATGTGGTTTTGGCACTGCCATCCGCGAGGCGCATGCTCATTCCGCCGACCTGCGCATGGCTGTCACTGCTGCGGCTGAAGGGCAGCCAGTTACCCTGGCCGACGAACTCCGCCACGAATGGCGTCGCCGGGCGGTCGTAGATTTCCTGAGGCGTGGCGTATTGCTCGACCTTGCCGTTGTTCATCACGGCGATGCGGTCAGCCATCAGCATCGCTTCGTCCTGATTATGCGTGACCATCAAGGTGGTGATGCCGAGGTTGCGTTGCAGTTGGCGCAGTTCGGTGCACAGGTGCTCGCGGACCCGGGCGTCGAGGGCCGACATCGGTTCGTCCAGCAGCAACAACGAAGGCGCCGGGGCCAGGGCGCGGGCCAGTGCGACCCGTTGCTGTTGGCCGCCAGACAATTGGCCGGGATACTTTTTCTCACTGCCGATCAGGCCGACCAGTTCCAGCATCTGACCGACGCGCTGGCGCACTTCATCGCGACCGCTGCCGGCGAGGCCGTAGGCAATGTTCGCTTCGACGGTGAGATTGGGGAACAGCGCGTAGGACTGGAACAGAATGCCGTAGTCCCGAGCCTGCGGTGCCAGGTGGGAAACGTCGCGATTGCCGAGGTACAACTCGCCGCTGTCCTGTTTCTCCAGACCGGCGATGCAGCGCAGCAAGGTGGTTTTGCCGCAGCCCGACGGGCCGAGCAGACACACCAACTCACCGGCCGCGACGTCGAGGGAAACGTTGTCCAGCGCGGTGAACGCGCCAAAGCGTTTCTGCACGCTGCGCACCCGCATCGGGGCGCCGGGGTTGGTCAGGGCTGTTGCGATCGAATGGTTCATGGACGGACCTCATCAAGCAGATGAAGCTCATCCTAGGGATGTAATGCGTACGTCATGTGGCAGTGAGGCAAAAACGGCCGATAGTGGTATTTGGGGATTTTGGTTGAGGTGGTTCGTTGTCCGGACTGGCGCCATCGCGGGCAAGCCCGCTCCCACAGGTTTTACACAATCCTGTGGGAGCGGGCTTGCCCGCGATGAGGCCATGACTGACGACCAGGATTTTAGGCCGGGGCCATTTCCTGCGCCAACCCCAGAAACGCCGCCGGCAGCCGCGCACCTTTTCGCTCCTTGAGGCAGTACAGATACTCGGGAATCTGCGGCGCATTCTCGATGGTCAGCACGCGCAATTGCGGATCATGCGGCACTTCCTGCCGGGCAATGATGCTGATGCCGATATTGCGCAGGACCGCCTCGCGGATCGACTCACGGCTGCCAATCTCCAGCAGCGGCCCGAAACTCACCCCGGCGCTAGCTAATAACTCTTCCGTCAATCGACGAGTCGTCGAGCCCGACTCGCGCATCAACAACGTATGCCCGGCCAGCGCACTGAGCGGCACGTGATCGTGAATCGCCAACGGATGATTGCGGTGCACTGCCAGCACCAGCGGATCGCTGCCGAGCACCCGGCGGATCAGCCGTGCATCGTCGAGTAACTGCGATGAGGCCGCGACATCGACCCGGTAATCCTCCAGTGCTTCCAACACCTGCTGCGAGTTGCCTATTTCCACCGACACTTCCACTTGCGGCAGACGCTCGCGGAAGGTCTTCACCAGATCGAGGATGTAATACGGCGCCGTGGCGGCAATGCGCAACGTGCCCTGAACCTGCCCACTGTTACGCAGGAAGAACTCGATATCGGCTTCCTGCTGCAACAGCGTCTTGACCATCGGCAGCAACCGCGCACCTTCGTCGCTGACGGTGAGGCGGCGGCCGCCGCGGTAGAACAGTTCAACCGAATACTGACTTTCCAGGTGCCGAATCTGCGTCGTCACGGTGGGCTGGCTCAGGCCGAGCTTTTTTGCCGCCAGGGTAATGCTGCCCAAACGGGCAACCATGTAAAACGCCTTCAGCTCGGCACTCAGCACACCGTTCCCTCATCCTTTATTTACGCAGCAGGCGCAAACCGTTGAACACCACCAACAGGCTCACGCCCATGTCGGCGAACACTGCCATCCACATGGTGGCGATCCCGGCGAAGGTTACCCCAAGAAAGATCGCCTTGATGACCAATGCGAGGGCGATGTTCTGTTTGAGGATACTTGAGGTCTGCCGCGACAATCGGATGAAAGCCGGGATCTTGCGCAGATCGTCGTCCATCAGGGCGACATCAGCGGTCTCGATGGCGGTATCGGTGCCGGCAGCGGCCATGGCGAAACCGATCTCGGCCCGCGCCAGTGCCGGGGCATCATTGATGCCGTCGCCGACCATGCCGACGTTGTGGCCCTGTGCATAAAGCGCTTCGATGGCTTGCAGCTTGTCGGTCGGCAGCAGGTCGCCCTTGGCCTCGTCGATGCCCACTTGCGCGGCAATCGCCTGCGCGGTGTGGACGTTGTCGCCGGTGAGCATCAGGGTTTTGATGCCCAGGTCGTGCAGTTGCTGGATCGCCTCGCGGCTGGACTCTTTCACCGTGTCCGCCACGGCGAACAGCGCCAAAGGGCCGGACTGATCGAGCAACAGCACCACGGACTTGCCCTGTTTTTCCAGCGCGAACAGCGTTTCTTCCAGCGCCGGCGAGCACAGGTTCAGCTCTTCCACCAGACGGTGGTTGCCCAAGTGATAGGTCTGACCGTTGATGTCACCGCGGACCCCACGACCGGCCAGCGCTTCGAAGTTATCTACAACCAGCGAGGTGAATTGTTTATCCACCGCCGCATTGGCGATGGCCAGCGACACCGGGTGATCCGAACGACCGGCCAGTGCCGCCGCAATGGCCGGGGCGGTTTGCTCGGCGGTGGGATCGAGGATCAGGTAATCGGTCTGCACCGGTTTGCCGTGGGTGATCGTGCCGGTCTTGTCCAGCGCCAGGTAATCGAGCTTGTAACCGCCCTCCAGGTAGACGCCGCCCTTGACCAGAATCCCTTTGCGCGCCGCTGCGGCGAGACCGCTGACGATGGTTACTGGCGTAGAAATCACCAGCGCACACGGGCAGGCCACGACGAGCAACACCAGCGCCCGGTAGATCCAGTCGAACCAGACCGCGCCCATGAACAGCGGCGGAATGACCGCGACTGCCAGGGCAAGGATGAACACCGCCGGGGTGTAGATTTTCGAGAAACTGTCGACGAAACGCTGGGTCGGCGCCCGCGCGCCCTGGGCCTGTTCGACGGCGTGGATGATTCGCGCCAGGGTCGAATTGTTCGCCGCAGCGGTCACGGCGTACTCAAGCGAGCCGGACTGGTTGATGGTGCCGGCGAACACCTTGTCGCCCACGGTTTTCTCGACCGGCAGGCTTTCGCCAGTGATCGGTGCCTGGTCGATGGTCGAACTGCCGGACACGACTTCGCCGTCCAGACCCACCCGTTCGCCCGGACGAATCCGCACCCGCGCGCCCAGCTCGATGGTTTTGACGTCTTGTTCAATCCAGCTGCCGTCAGCCTGCTGCACCGTCGCCTGCTCCGGCGTCATCTGCATCAGGCCGCCGATGGCGTTGCGCGCGCGGTCCAGGGACTTGGCCTCGATCAACTCGGCCACGGTGAACAGGAACATCACCATCGCCGCTTCCGGCCACTGGCCGATCAGGATAGCGCCCGTCACCGCGATGCTCATCAGCGCGTTGATGTTCAGGTTGAGGTTTTTCAGGGCAATCCAGCCCTTCTTATACGTACCGAGGCCGCCGCTGAGGATCGAGACCAGCGCAATGATCGCCACCACCCAGTTCGGTGCAGCGTCGGTGAAGTGGATGACTTCGGCTGCCAGCGCGCCAACACCGGACAGCGCCAACGGCCACCAGGGTTTTTTCTCGGGCGCCGGGGCTGGCGCTTCAACGCCCTGCTCCAGCGGCTCGGCCTGCATGCCGAGCGACTTGATGGCGTCGATGATCGGCGCGGTGCTCGGCAGGTCGTGGGTCACACCCAACACCCGGTTGATCAGGTTGAATTCCAGTTGTTGCACACCCGCGAGCTTGCCCAGTTTGTTCTGGATCAGCGTCTGTTCCGTCGGGCAGTCCATGGCGTCGATGCGGAAACTGCTGAGCCGCGCGCCGGCGGTCGGCGTGTCGCTCAACTTGATCAGCGACGGTGCCGCCACTTTGGCGGAACAGCAGGAATCCCCGTGGCTGCCGTGATCGTGCTTCTGCACAGGCTGCAGCTTGTGGCTGTGATCGTGATCGTGATCGTGATCGTGATCGTGATCGTGATCGTGATCAGCCTCGGGTTTGTGGGTGTGAAGGGAATCGCTCATTGGTCGCGTCCATAAAGGTGCCTGTTGCCAAGTAAAGACCCTGTAGCCACTATAGGGTCAAGCACCCATTTGGAGATTGCCGTCATGAAGATCGGAGAACTGGCGAAACTCACCGATTGCGCCGTGGAAACCATCCGTTACTACGAACGCGAAAGCCTGCTGCCGGAGCCGGCCCGCAGCGACGGCAACTACCGCGTGTACACCCAGGCCCACGCCGAACGCCTGACCTTCATCCGCAACTGCCGCACCCTCGACATGACCCTCGAGGAAATCCGCAGCCTGCTGGCATTGCGCGACAGCCCGCAGGATCAATGCGAAAGCGTCAACGCGCTGATCGACGAACACATCCACCACGTCAAGGCGCGGATCGATGGCTTGCTGGCCTTGCAGGCACAACTGCTCGACCTGCGCCAACGCTGTGGCGAAGGGCCGGATATCGAGCAGTGCGGGATTTTGCAGCGGCTGGAAGTGAGTGGCGGGGTTGTGGCGACGGAGGTTGAGCATTCCCATGTCGGCCGCAGCCACGGGCACTAGGCACTCCAAAAAACCTGTGGGAGCGGGCTTGCCCGCGATGACGGCGGCACATCCAACATTAATGTGACTGACAAACCGCTATCGCGGGCAAGCCCGCTCCCACAGGTTCAGTGGTAGATTGTCAGACCGCCATCGGCGCGGTCATTGGGGCGTGGTGTTCGTAGCCTTCCAGCGAGAAATCGCTCGGTTCGATCAACTCCAGCCATTCCGGCTGGTACACGCCGGTCTTGGCAAATTCCGGCACACGGTCGCTGATCACCAGTTTCGGCATCGGGAACGGCTCGCGCTTGAGCTGTTCGTTGAGCATGTCCAGGTGGTTTTCGTAGACGTGCGCATCGCCGATGAAATAGGTGAACCAGCGCGGCGTGTAACCGGTCAGGCGACCGATCAGGCTCAGCAGCGCGGCGCCTTCGGTGAGGTTGAACGGCGTGCCCAGGCCCAAATCATTGGAGCGGATGTAGAGGGTCAAGGAAATCTCTTTGGTCTCGACATTCGGATGGAACTGGTACAGCAAGTGGCACGGCGGCAAGGCCATTTCATCGAGCTGGGCAACGTTCCAGCCGTGGAACAGGATGCGGCGGCTGCCCGGGTCTTTGATGATGGTGTCGATGCACTGGCGAATCTGGTCGATCGCCTTGTACAGCACCACGTAGGCCTGACCGTCTTCTTCGCCTTCAGCGATCTGCCGATAGCCTTGCTTCAGGGTTTGCTCGATGGCGGCCGGGTTGCTGACCGGGATCTGCTTGTACGCCGGCCATTTGCGCCATTGCACGCCGTAGATTTCGCCGAGGTCGTCTTCGCCCTGGCGGAACGGGTTGGCCAGCCACTGGGCGTTTTCGTTGGCGTTCTGATCCCAGACCTTGCAGCCCAGCGCGCGGAATTCGGCGGCGTTGTTCACACCACGCAGAAAACCGCACATCTCGCCGATGGCTGATTTGAAGGCCATCTTGCGCGTGGTGATCGCCGGGAAACCTTCCTTCAGGTCATAACGCAGCATCGCGCCAGGAAAACTGATGGTGTTCACGCCCGTGCGGTTGGCATGTTTGGTGCCGTTCTTGATGACGTGGGCGACCAGTTCGAGATATTGCTTCATGAATTACCTGTGTCCTTGAACCCGGAGCCGTCGCCCCGGGGTTCGAATTTATACGGCAGCCGCTGGAGCAGCCGGGGCGCGGCGATACGCCAGCCAGATCAGGAACAGCCCGCCGACGATCATCGGTACGCAAAGCACCTGCCCCATGGTCAGCCAGTTCCAGGCCAGATAGCCCAGTTGCGCGTCCGGCACGCGGACGAATTCGACGATGAAACGGAAGATGCCATAGAACAGCGCGAACATCCCGGACACCGCCATGGTCGGCCGCGGTTTGCGCGAGAACAGCCAGAGGATGGCGAACAGCGCCACGCCTTCCAGGGCGAACTGATACAGCTGCGACGGGTGACGCGGCAACTGCGCCGGATCGCTGAACGGCGGGAAGACCATCGCCCACGGCACGTCAGTCGCCTTGCCCCACAACTCGGCGTTGATGAAGTTGCCGATGCGCCCGGCACCCAGGCCAATCGGCACCATCGGTGCAACGAAGTCCATCAGCTGGAAGAACGACTTGTTGTTCTTTTTACCGAACCACAACGCCGCCAGCATTACGCCGATGAAGCCACCGTGAAACGACATGCCGCCCTTCCACACTTCGAAAATCAGCGTCGGGCTGGCGAGGTAAGCATGCAGATCGTAGAACAGCACATAGCCCAAACGGCCGCCGACGATAACGCCCATCGACATCCAGAAGACCATGTCGGAGAGTTTCTCCTTGGTCCAGGTCGGGTCGAAGCGGTTCAACCGGCGCGACGCCAACAGCCAGGCGCCGCCGATGCCGATCAGGTACATCAGGCCGTACCAGTGGATTTTCAGCGGACCGATGGCCAGGGCCACCGGGTCGATCTGCGGGTAAGGCAGCATTGCGACTCCTCGTTAGAGTTGAAAGCTTCAAAATTCCCGGGGGACGCTGCCACCTCAGGATTAAGCCAGGATTGTGCCGGGCGTCAGAGCAGGAAATTCAGCCCCACGCAGAACAGCAAAGCGGCGAACAGTCTTTTCAGCAAGCGCGGCGACAAGTTGTGCGCCAGTCGCGCACCGAAGCGGGCGAAGACCATGCTGGTCAGGGCGATCCCCAGCAGCGCCGGTAAATAAATAAAACCGAGACTATGGGCCGGCAGCAATGGATCGTGCCAGCCGATAATCATGAAACTTAATGCACTGGCCAGGGCGATCGGCAAGCCGCAGGCTGACGACGTCGCCACCGCTTGCTGCATCGGCACGCTGCGCCAGGTCAGGAACGGCACGGTCAGCGAGCCGCCGCCAATCCCGAAAATTGCCGAGGCCCAGCCAATCACAGTGCCAGCGATGGTCAGACCGACTTTCCCCGGCACCGTTCGGCTGGCCTTGGGTTTGAAGTCCAGTGCCAGTTGCACGGCGATGACCAGCGCAAACACGCCAATGATTTTTTGCAGGTTC
Source organism: Pseudomonas sp. RIT-PI-q (assembly GCF_001297125.1). Classification (GTDB taxonomy): domain Bacteria; phylum Pseudomonadota; class Gammaproteobacteria; order Pseudomonadales; family Pseudomonadaceae; genus Aquipseudomonas. Next base: position 84,033 of record NZ_LHPC01000055.1, on the reverse strand, counting down.
GGCCCGGAGATCGCTTCAGCGGTCAGTGCGCCGAAACCGGCGCCGATCAGAATGCCGAGGGTCATCCAGGCAAAGATCGGCCAGCGCACGGCACCGCGGCGGTGATGCTCGCGCACCGCGTTGACCGAGGTAAAGATAATCGTCGCCAGGGACGTTCCGACCGCCAGGTGGGTCAGGATCGACGCGTCGAAGCCTTGCAAGGTGAAACTGAACACCAGCACCGGGACGATGATGATCCCGCCGCCGACCCCGAACAGCCCGGCCAGCACGCCTGCGCAGGCGCCTAGCGCCAGATAGAGCAGAAATTCCATGGTATTTCCCCGCCCATCCCCAAAACCGGAGCGGCATGGTAACGGATGCACGGCCTCAAGCTCTACTGTGCAAGGCGATGGATCGACAGACGATGACTGCGTAGAGTGGGCAAAAAACACACAAGGACCACCTTATGTGCCTGATTGTTTTCGCCTGGCGACCCGGCCACGCGCAGCCGCTGATCGTCGCGGCCAACCGCGACGAATTCTACGCCCGGCCCAGCCGGCCCCTGGCGCAATGGCCAGAAGCCCCGCATGTCTATGCCGGTCGCGATCTGGAAGCCGGTGGCACCTGGCTCGGTGTCGGCGCCAATGGCCGCTTCGCCGCGCTGACCAATATCCGCGATCCCCATCAACCACCCGCGCGAAAGTCGCGAGGCGAACTGGTCGCGCGATTTCTCACCGGCGAGATGCCGATTGACGACTATTTGAGCGACGTTGTCGAACGTTCGCTGGACTATGCCGGGTTTAACCTGCTGGTCGGCAATGCCAACGAGCTGTGGCACTTCAATGCTCGGGAGACTGAGGCGGTGATGTTGGCGCCGGGGGTTTATGGGTTGTCCAACGCGGGGCTGGATACGCCTTGGCCGAAGTTGCTCAAGGCGCGGACGGCGTTGAGCGAGGTGCTGGACGATCCACAGCCTGAGGCGTTGTTGGCGATTTTAAATGATTCGCAGACGGCGCCGTTTGCCGAGTTGCCGGACACCGGGGTGGGCCTGGCCACCGAGACGTTGCTGTCGAGTGTGTTTATCGCCAGCCCGACTTATGGGACACGGGCGAGTACGGCGTTGATTGTTCAGGCGGATGGAACGCGGGTGATGGTCGAAAGGAGTTTCGGGCCGTATGGCGGGCATCTTGGGGAAGTGGATATGTTGATTTAGCCGTTGCCTGGACTGACGCTATCGCGGGCAAGCCCGCTCCCACAAGGTTTTGTGGTGTGACATAGATAGCATTCACACCGGAGATCCCTGTGGGAGCGGGCTTGCCCGCGATGGGGCCATCAGCCTTTTAAAGAGTCTTGACCGAAGCCGGATTGATCATCCGCGCCAACCCAAGGTTCTTCAGCGCCAATTGCAGCGAGCTGTGGATAACTTGCGGGTTGTCGATGGTCATCAACTCCGCCAACAGTTCCTTGGCCCTGCTCAGGTTGATCTGGCGCAGCATCCACTTCACTTTCGGCAAGTTGGTGGCGTTCATCGACAGGCTGTCGAAGCCCATCGCCATCAACAACACCGCCGCCGCCGGATCACCCGCCATCTCGCCGCAGATACTCACCGGCTTGCCTTCGGCATGCGCATCGCGCACCACGTTTTGCAAAGCTTGCAGCACCGCCGGGTGCAGGTAGTCGTAGAGATCGGCCACCCGCGGGTTGTTGCGGTCCACCGCCAGCAGGTACTGGGTCAGGTCGTTGGAGCCAACCGACAGGAAGTCCACTTGCCGCGCCAGTTCCTTGGTCTGATACACCGCCGCCGGAATCTCGATCATCACGCCAATCGGCGGCATCGGCACGTCGGTGCCTTCATCGCGCACTTCGCCCCAGGCCCGGTGAATCAGGTGCAGGGCTTCTTCCAGCTCATGGGTGCCGGAGATCATCGGCAGCAGAATCCGCAGGTTGTTCAAGCCTTCGCTGGCCTTGAGCATGGCGCGGGTCTGGACCAGGAAGATTTCCGGGTGGTCGAGCGTCACGCGAATGCCGCGCCAGCCGAGGAACGGGTTGTCTTCCTTGATCGGGAAGTACGACAGCGACTTGTCGCCGCCGATGTCCAGGCTGCGCATGGTCACCGGTTGCGGGTGGAACGCGGCGAGTTGCTCGCGATAAATCGCCAGTTGCTCTTTTTCACTCGGGAAGCGCTGGTTGATCATGAACGGCACTTCGGTGCGGTACAGGCCCACGCCCTCGGCACCGCGCTTCTGCGCCCGCGCCACGTCCGCCAGCAGGCCGGTGTTGACCCACAGCGGCATGCGGTGGCCATCGAGGGTCACGCACGGCAAGTCCCGCAGCGCATCCAGCCCGAGGGCCAGTTGTTTCTCTTCCTCGACCACTTCGGCGAACTGCTTGCGCAGCACTTCGCTGGGGTTGGTGTAGACCTCGCCGTGGTAGCCGTCGACGATCATCTGGATGCCGTCGACTTTCGAGTACGGCAGATCGACCAGGCCCATCACCGTCGGGATGCCCATGGCGCGCGCCAGGATCGCCACGTGGGAGTTGCCGGAACCGAGTACCGAAACCAGACCGACCAGCTTGCCTTCCGGCACCTCGCCGAGCATTGCCGGCGTCAGTTCTTCGCTGATCAGAATGGTGTTGTCGGGGTAGACCAGCGTCTGCTGACGCTCTTCCTGCAAGTACGCCAGCAAGCGGCGGCCAAGGTCCTTGACGTCCGAGGCGCGCTCACGCAGGTAGGCGTCGTCCATCAATTCGAAACGGTTGACGTGCTCGGTGACCACCTGACGCAACGCGCCCTGGGCCCACTGGCCGGTCTTGATCACCGTGGTGATTTCGCTGCCCAGCGAGGCATCGTCGAGCATCATCAGGTAGACGTCGAACAGCGCGCGCTCTTCCGGGCGCAGCTGGTTGGCCAGTTTGGCGGACAAGGCGCGCATGTCGGCGCGCACGCCTTCGAGGGCGGTCTTGAACGGCCCGAGCTCGGCCTCGATGTCGGTGATGGTCTTGTCCGGCCCCACGCCCAGACCGGGGGGGGGCGGCATGACCACCGCCGGACCCCCCGCCGCACCCCGCGGACCCGGGACGCCCACGAACTTGGCTTCCTGGATGCCCTTGCCCCGACCGCCCCGGCCACGGGTCGCACCGGGGGCTTCGGCATGGGCGATAACGCCGGCGAGCTGCGCGCTCATGGTCACGAGGAAGGCTTCTTCACCTTCATCGAACTGGCGACGTTCTTTTTGCTGAATGACCAACACGCCGACAACGCGGCGGTGGTGAATGATCGGTGCCCCGAGGAATGAGGCGTAGCGTTCTTCACCGGTCTCGGCGAAGTAACGGTAGCGCGGGTGATCCGCGGCGTTTTCGAGGTTCAGGGGTTCTTCACGCGTGCCGACCAGGCCGACCAGACCTTCGTTGGGTGCCATGCTGACTTTGCCGATCGAGCGCTTGTTCAAGCCCTCGGTGGCCATCAGCACGAAGCGGTTGGTCTCAGGGTCAAGCAGGTAGACCGAGCAGACCTGGCTGCCCATGGCCTCTTTGACGCGCAACACAATAATCCCCAACGCCGCCTTGAGATCCTTGGCGGAGTTAACTTCCTGGACGATCTTGCGCAGCGTATTGAGCATGGCTCGGGGTCGAACTCCGTCGTCAGTCGCGCGTTAAAAGGCGCGGGGCAAGCTCTTTGAGAGCGCGTCGATACACCTCGCGCTTGAATGTCACCACCTGGCCCAACGGATACCAATAACTGACCCAGCGCCAGCCATCGAATTCCGGTTTACCGGTCAAATCCATCCGCACCCGCTGCTCGTTGGAGATCAGGCGCAGGAGAAACCATTTCTGTTTCTGGCCGATGCACAGCGGTTGGCTGTGCGTCCTGACCAGACGTTGCGGCAAACGATAGCGCAACCAGCCCCGGGTGCAGGCGAGAATTTCAACATCTTCGCGTTCCAGGCCCACTTCTTCGTTCAACTCGCGGTACAAGGCGTCTTCCGGCGTCTCCTGGGGGTTGATCCCTCCCTGTGGAAACTGCCAGGCATCTTGATTGATACGGCGAGCCCATAGCACCTGGCCGGCATCATTCGTGAGAATGATCCCGACATTGGGGCGGAAACCATCGGGGTCGATCACGGCAACAACCTCGCAAACGCATGTCGCCGCATTGTTCCACAAAGGTTGTGAAGGCAGCAACGAGCCGGCCAACCTTATGTGCACTCTTGTGAAAAGTCCGTATTCTGGACGCCTTTCTACAGACTTTTCAGCGAGTAACTGCAATGCGGCTGGCTTTATTCGACTTGGACAACACACTTCTGGGCGGTGACAGTGACCACGCCTGGGGCGATTACCTGTGCGAACGCGGCTTCCTCGACGCCGTCGCCTACAAGGCACGCAACGATGAGTTCTACCAGGATTACCTGGCCGGCAAGCTCGATAACGATGCCTACCTGAACTTCTGCCTGGAAGTGCTCGGTCGTACCGAAATGGCCACCCTGGATCAATGGCACCGCGACTACATGCGCGATTGCATCGAACCGATCGTGCTGCCCAAGGCCATCGAACTGCTGGCCAAACACCGTGACGCCGGCGACAAACTGGTGATCATCACCGCCACCAACCGCTTCGTCACCGGGCCGATTGCCCAGCGTCTGGGCGTCGAAACCCTGATTGCCACCGAATGCGAAATGCAGGACGGCCGTTACACCGGACGCAGCACCGACGTGCCCTGCTTCCGTGAAGGCAAGGTGACGCGGTTGAATCGTTGGCTGGAAAAAACCGGGTATTCGCTGGAAGACAGTTATTTCTACAGCGACTCGATGAATGATCTGCCGCTGCTGGAGCAGGTGACGCATCCGTTCGCGGTCGATCCTGATCCGAACTTGCGGGCCGAGGCCGAGAAGCGTGGCTGGCCGGTGATTTCGTTGCGCGACTGAAGACGCCTTCGCGGGCAAGCCTCGCTCCTACAAAGGCTCATCGCCGTACTGTAGGAGCGAGGCTTGCCCGCGAAGGGGACGCCATGGTTTCACACATTAAACCGGCTTGGCACCCATCAACCCGGCAATGGCGATAAAGCAGACGAAGCTGAACAACGCCAAGGCAAAGGTGAACTTGCCACTGCCTCCCGGCGCAGTGCGCAGCGTGTTAAGCCGCACCAACAACCAGAACCAGCCCAACGCCGCCACGGTGTACAGCACGCTGGAAGCCAGCAACCAGGTCTGCCCCAGCGGCCAGCCCACCAGATGCACCATCCACCACCCCGTGAACGGCATGCTCAGCAGCGCCAGCCCCATCAGCAGCCAGATGAACACGCGTGGCCGTTGCAGCGTTCGAGCGTGAGCCGTCGCATCACCGTTGCGCCGCGTGCGCCACACCCAGATCGCCAACCCCAGCGCGCTGAGCAACAGCAGCACCGTCGCCACGACATGCGCCACTTTCAGGGCGGTTAACGTTTCCATTGTTCGAGTTCCTTATAGCCTGCCCATCAGCGTAGCCGCTCAGCCGAGAAACAGCAGATAGGCCGGGTTGTCGCTTTCGTCCCAGTACGGGTAGCCGATTTCTTCCAGCGCTGCGGGCACCAGATGGCGTTCGTCGTGAGGCACTTGCAGGCCGGCGACCACACGACCATCCGCCGCACCGTGGTTGCGGTAGTGGAACATCGAGATGTTCCAGCGCCCGCCAAGCTTGTTGAGGAAGTTGAACAGCGCACCCGGACGCTCCGGGAATTCGAAGCGCAGAATCACTTCATCGACGACATGTGCCGCACGGCCGCCGACCATGTGGCGGATGTGCAACTTGGCCAGTTCGTTGTCGGTCAGGTCGATCACCGGGAAACCCTGATCGCTGAGGCTGGCGATCAGCGCACTGCGTGGGTCGGTATCGGGATGCGTCTGCACGCCAACGAATATGTGCGCTTCGCTGCCGGTGTTGTAGCGGTAGTTGAATTCGGTGATCTGGCGCTTGCCGATGGCTTCGCAGAACGCCTTGAAGCTGCCCGGTTTCTCGGGGATGGTCACGGCGATGATGGCTTCACGGCCCTCGCCCAGCTCGGCGCGCTCGGCGACATGGCGCAGGCGGTCGAAGTTGACGTTGGCGCCGGAGTCGATGGCCACGAAGGTGTGCCCGGTGACGCCGTTCTGCTCGACGTACTTCTTGATCCCGGCCACGCCCAAGGCGCCGGCAGGTTCAGTGATCGAGCGGGTATCGTCGTAGATGTCCTTGATCGCCGCGCAGATCTCGTCGGTGCTGACGGTGATCACGTCATCGACATAGTCTTTGCAGATGTCGAACGTGTGCTGGCCAATCTGCGCCACCGCGACGCCGTCGGCGAAGATGCCCACGGTCGGCAGCACCACCCGCTCGCCCGCGGCCATGGCGGCTTGCAGACAATTGGAATCGTCTGGTTCGACGCCGATGATTTTGATTTCCGGGCGCAGGTACTTCACGTACGCCGCGATGCCGGCGATCAGCCCGCCGCCGCCCACCGGAACGAAGATCGCATCCAGGCGCCCGGGGTGCTGGCGCAGAATCTCCATGGCCACCGTGCCCTGCCCGGCAATGGTGTGCGGATCATCGTACGGGTGAATGTAGACGTAGCCTTTTTCGTCGACCAGTTTCAGCGAGTAGGCCAGGGCTTCGGGGAACGAATCCCCGTGCAGCACCACTTTGCCGCCACGGGAACGCACGCCTTCGACCTTGATCTCGGGCGTGGTCTTGGGCATGACGATGGTGGCTTTCACGCCCAACACCTTGGCCGCCAGGGCCAGGCCTTGCGCGTGATTGCCCGCCGAAGCGGTGACCACGCCGCGAGCGCGTTCTTCGTCGCTCAGCTGAGTGAGCTTGTTGTAAGCGCCGCGAATCTTGAACGAGAACACCGGCTGCAAGTCTTCACGCTTGAGCCAAATATGATTGCCCAGCCGCTCGGAGAGCTGGCGAGCAGTCTGCAATGGGGTTTCTACGGCAACGTCATAAACGCGCGAGGTGAGGATCTTTTTGACGTACTGTTCGAGCATCGGAAAGCATCACTGAGCGGGTTGGGCAGGGCCAAGGAGTCTAACCCGCCTTCCGACCGCACGACCACACCTGTAGGAGCGAGGCTTGCCCGCGAAAGCGATCTTACAGTCAACATTTATGCTGGGTGTGCCGGCCTCTTCGCGGGCAAGCCTCGCTCCTACAGGTACCCGGGGCGGGGTGCAGGCTTTAGTCACGACCTGCCAATCGGGCAATGCCCTTCCCCGCCCCGACGCCTATAATGCCGGCCTTTCGTTCCCCTCTTCGGCACCTCGGAGCCCGCATGACTCAGGATCAACTCAAACAGGCAGTGGCTCAGGCCGCCGTCGACTTCATCCTTCCGAAACTCGACGACAAGAGCATCGTCGGTGTCGGCACCGGCTCCACCGCCAACTGCTTCATCGATGCCCTGGCCCAGCACAAGGGCGCATTCGACGGCGCCGTCGCCAGTTCCGAAGCCACCGCCGCCCGCCTCAAGGGCCACGGCATTCCGGTGTATGAGCTGAATACGGTCAGCGACCTGGAGTTCTACGTCGACGGCGCCGATGAAAGCGACGCGCACCTGAACCTGATCAAGGGTGGCGGCGCAGCCCTGACCCGCGAGAAAATCGTCGCGGCCGTGGCCAAGACCTTCATCTGCATCGCCGACGCCAGCAAACTGGTGCCGGTGCTCGGCGCGTTCCCGCTGCCGGTCGAAGTGATCCCGATGGCCCGCAGCCACGTGGCCCGCGAGCTGGTGAAGCTGGGCGGCGACCCGGTTTATCGTGAAGGCGTACTGACCGACAACGGCAACATCATCCTCGACGTGTTCAACATGCAGATCACCAACCCGGTGGAACTGGAATCGCAGATCAACGCGATTGTTGGCGTGGTCACCAACGGTTTGTTTGCGGCGCGTCCGGCAGATTTGCTGTTGCTGGGCACCAGCGAAGGCGTGAAAACCCTGCGCGCTGAGTAATTCAGACACGCCGATAAATCTGTGGGAGCGGGCTTGCCCGCGATGAGGCCATCACATTCAACATCATTGTTGAATGATAGACCGCTATCGCGGGCGAGCCCGCTCTCACAGTTTTTGGGGTGTTGGTTAGGGTTGCGCTGGTTTTTTGAAGACGTAGAACAGGTTCGGCTCGCTCACCAGGTACATCGTACCGTCGTCATCCATGGCGATCCCTTCTGCTTGCGGCACGGTTTTCTGTAAACCCTGGCGGCCCTTGTTCAATGACATGGTGCTCAGCGGGCGTCCGTCTATATCCAGCTCCAGAATCAGCCGCGATTCATCCGACAGCGCCAGCAGATGGCCGCTGCGCTCATCGTATTGCAGGCTCGACAGGTCCCGCACGAACATCCCGGCATCGCGCTTGGGGTTGTTGACCACGTGCACTGCGTAGGACTTTTCCGGGTTGTAATGCGGAAAACCCTGCACTTCGTAGATCAGCATCGGGTCGCGTTCCTTGGCGACAAACAGCCGCTTGCCCACCGAATCGTAGGCCAACCCTTCAAAACCCTTGTTGCCGCTCATGTGCACGCCAAGGGTCATCTGCTCGGCATCCGCCGCGTCGAGGAAGGTGGTGCCCTTTTCCAGATGAATCTTGATCAGTCGATGCTGGTGCTCGTCGGTGATCACGTACGTGTCGGCGCTGATGAATTCCACCGCCTCCGGGTCGCCGAAACCGACCAACGCGATGCGCCGAATAATCTGCCCGTCCAGCGACAGCTCGATCAGCTCGGAGTTTTTGTTGGTGACAGTGAACAGGCTTTTGCGCACCGGATCGAATGTCAGTGCCGACACATCATCGTCCAGGCCCTCGATGACTCGCGCCTCGACGGCGACCTGATACTGATCCAGTCCAATGGACAGCGTGCTCGTTGGCTGCCAAAGCGTCTGCAGATTGAACCAGGCGCGCTCGAACAGGCGCATGTACTGACCGATCGCGATCAACACAATCAGCGCAATCACCGACAGGATCAGTAGCAGGGGTTTGGGGCGGGCAAATCGACGCATTAGGGCGGGCTCGAATACAAAACAGGCGGATGAAATATCACGCCTGTCTGAATTGAAGCTTAATGGCCAGATGCCTTCGACCACAACTTCCGAATTGAACCCGTGCAGGAGCGGCCGAAGGCTGCGATCTTTTGATCTTGATACTAAAAAATAAAAGTCAAAAGATCGCAGCCTTCGGCAGCTCCTACAGGAAGGTAGGGTCTATTTCTGCTTTTCGAAACGGTAGAACAGGTTTGGTTCGCTCACCATGTACAGCGTGCCAGCCTCGTCAATGGTCACGCCTTCGGCGCGCGGAATGGTGTTTTTCAGGCCATTGAAGCCGCCCAGCAGGCTGATGAAACTGACCTGCTCGCCCTTTTTGTCCAGCTCCAGCAGCAGGTGAGAGTCAGCGGACAGTACCAGCATGTGGCCGGTCCGAGGGTCGATGGCCAAGGCCGACAGGTTGCGCATGTCCAGCGCATGACTGGCCAGCTTCACCTTGTCACCGATAAGCGTCTTGCCATCACCTTTCCAGGAGAACAACGCAGGCGGTCGCTCTTCACCCAGCAGCATGTGCTGATTGCGCGAGTCCCAGACGACGGCTTCGAAAGCCTTGTTCTGGCTCTTCGAAGGACCGAGATCGTATTTCGGGAAGTTGGCGATGTTCAACTCGCGGGTATCGGCATCGACCTTGACGATGGAGAGCATGTGCTCGCGCTCATCAACAATGGCCAACAGACCGTTGCCCATCACGGTCACCCCTTCCGGGTTGCTCCAGCCCACCAGCGGCATTTTGCGCAGGACATCGCCCTGCAAGGTCAGCTCGACCAGGAACGGTTTATTGCCCATGACGGAGAACAAGGTTTTGGTCTGCGGATCGTAGGCCAGGTCGGAGGCTTCGTCCTTCTCCATGCCCGGAAGCACTTTGGCATCGATCACCGCCCGGTAATCCGGTAGCCAGACACTCTCCTGGCGCACGGCCGGGCTTTCGAAACGTTCCCGCACCCAGAGCACCCCACGATCATCCCAATGCATGGCAAACGCGAGGCCATACACGGCGGCGGCTACCAGCAAAAGCCAGGAATACCAGCGCATGGCAAAGCGTGAGCGGCGGGCAGATTTCAGCGTAGGCAGCGGTTGAGTGGCCATCGGGGAATGCGTTCCAGAAATTCAGGTATGTGTAGGAGCTGGCTTGCCAGCGAAGAGGCCATCAAATTCAACATTGATGTTGGCAGACCGGCCGCCTTCGCTGGCAAGCCAGCTCCTACAGGGGTTTTGCGTTGGTTAGCGGACGCTGCTGGTGAAACTGCTGGCGCCTGGCAGCTCCAGGACAATCTCGTCACCGACATTCAGCGGACCAACGCCCACCGGCGTACCGGTCAGGATCACGTCACCGGCCTGCAGCGAGAAACAGCCGGCCATGTGCTGGATCATCGGCACGATCGGGTTGAGCATCGCGCTGCTGTTGCCATCCTGGCGAACTTCACCGTTGATGGTCAGGCGGATACCGATGTCGGTCAGGTCGGCGAAGGTGCCGCCGGACACGAACGGCGCAATCACTGCCGCACCGTCGAAGGACTTGGCGATTTCCCAAGGCAGGCCTTTGGATTTCAGCTCGGCCTGCTTGTCGCGCAGGGTCAAGTCCAGGGCCGGGGCGAAACCGGAGATGGCGTCGAGCACTTCTTCGCGGCTCGGCTTGGTCGACAACGGCTTGCCGATCAACACCGCGATTTCCGCTTCGTAATGCACCGAGCCACGCTCGGTCGGAATACTGAAACCGCCTTCCAGCGGCACCACGCAACTGCCTGGCTTGATGAACAGCAGCGGTTCGGTAGGCACCGGGTTGTCCAGTTCCTTGGCGTGTTCGGCGTAGTTACGGCCGATGCACACCACTTTTCCCAGCGGGAAGTGAATACGCGTACCGTCGACATACTGGTGCTGATAGCTCATAACCGACTCCTGTTTCATTGATTCAAACAGCGAAAATTTTGCCTGGGTTCATGATGCCGTTCGGGTCGAAGACCGCTTTGACGGCTTTCATGTATTCGATCTCAACGGGTGAGCGGCTGTAGGTCAAGTAGTCACGCTTGGTCATGCCCACGCCATGTTCGGCGGAAATCGAACCGTTGTACTTCTCGACGGTTTCGAACACCCACTTGTTGACGGTCGCGCACTTGGCGAAGAACTCGTCCTTGCTCAGGTTTTCTGGCTTGAGGATGTTCAAGTGCAGATTGCCGTCGCCGATGTGGCCGAACCAGACGATTTCGAAATCCGGGTAATGTTCGCCGACGATCGCATCGATTTCCTTGAGGAACGCCGGGACTTTCGACACAGTGACCGAAATGTCGTTCTTGTACGGCGTCCAGTGGGAAATGGTTTCGGAGATGTATTCGCGCAACTTCCACAGGTTCTGCAGTTGGGTTTCGCTCTGGCTCATCACGCCGTCCAGCACCCAGCCCTGCTCGACGCAATGTTCGAAGGTTTCCAGGGCATGGTTGGCCACTTCTTCGGTGGTCGCTTCGAATTCCAGCAGTGCGTAGAACGGGCAATCGGTTTCGAACGGCGTCGGCACGTCGCCGCGCGCCATGACTTTCGCCAGGGCTTTGTCGGAGAAAAATTCGAACGCGGTCAGGTCGAGTTTGCTCTGGAACGCGTGCAGCACCGGCATGATCGAGTCGAAATCGGCGGTGCCGAGGACCATCGCGGTGAGGTTTTTCGGGGCGCGATCCAGGCGCATGGTCGCTTCGACCACGAAACCCAGCGTGCCTTCGGCGCCGATAAACAGCTGACGCAAATCGTAGCCGGTGGCGTTCTTGATCAGGTCGCGGTTCAGTTCCAGCAGGTCGCCCTTGCCGGTGACGACTTTCATGCCCGCGACCCAGTTGCGGGTCATGCCGTAGCGAATGACCTTGATCCCGCCGGCATTGGTGCCGATATTGCCGCCAATCTGGCTGGAACCTGCCGAAGCGAAGTCGACCGGGTAGTACAGGCCCTTTTCTTCGGCGACGTTCTGCAAATGCTCAGTGACCACGCCCGGCTGACAAACGGCAGTGCGATCGGTCATGTTCACGTCGAGAATCTGGTTCATGTAGTCGAACGAAACGACTACTTCACCATTCGCCGCCACGGCAGCAGCGGAAAGCCCGGTGCGACCGCCGGACGGCACCAGCGCCACCTTGTGCTCATTGGCCCAACGGACAATGGCCTGGACCTGCTCGGTGGTCTTGGGAAACACGATGGCGGTCGGGGCCGGGGCGAAATGCTTGGTCCAATCCTTACCGTAAGCATTCAGGGAGTCGGCATCGGTCAGCACCTTACCAGGCTCAACCAGGGTCTTCAGCTCTTCAATCAGGGCAGGATTGGTCATCGACAGAACTCTCGAACAATTCATGGTCATCCTGAGAACGCTTCACGTCGCAGGAATGAGTGTTTAGCGGGGTGCATATGCTAGCATACCGACCCCGCAGCATAGTGCCCAACGGCTGTTCTGCGGTGACGGCGTTCCTGCCGTTCGGGTCAGCTCTGGGCTGCGCCCTTCCCTGCCATTTTTCTCCGGGATACAGGTTTACGCAGATGAGCAAGACTTCTCTCGATAAGAGCAAGATCAAGTTCCTTCTTCTCGAAGGCGTCCACCAATCGGCTGTCGACGTTCTCAAGTCGGCGGGCTACACCAGCATCGAGTACCTCACAGGTTCTCTGCCGGAAGCCCAGCTGAAGGAAAAGATCGCTGATGCGCACTTCATCGGCATTCGCTCCCGCACTCAACTGACGGAAGAGATCTTCGATCACGCGAAGAAACTGGTGGCTGTCGGCTGTTTCTGCATCGGCACCAACCAGGTCGACCTCAACGCGGCTCGCGAACGCGGCATCGCGGTGTTCAACGCACCGTACTCCAACACCCGTTCCGTAGCGGAGCTGGTGCTGGCCGAAGCGATCCTGTTGCTGCGCGGCATCCCTGAGAAGAACGCTTCCTGCCACCGTGGCGGCTGGATCAAGAGCGCAGCCAACTCCTTCGAAATCCGCGGCAAGAAGCTGGGTATCGTCGGTTACGGTTCGATCGGTACGCAACTGTCGGTCCTGGCGGAAGGCCTGGGCATGCAGGTGTACTTCTACGACACCGTGACCAAGCTGCCATTGGGCAACGCAACGCAAGTTGCCAGCCTGACCGAGCTGCTGGGCATGTCGGACATCGTCACCCTGCACGTTCCGGAAACCGCTGCGACCCAGTGGATGATCGGCGAGAAGGAAATCCGCGCCATCAAGAAGGGCGGCATCCTGATCAACGCTGCTCGCGGCACCGTGGTCGAACTGCAAGCCCTGGCGGACGCGATCAAGGACAAGCACCTGATCGGCGCGGCCATCGACGTGTTCCCGGTGGAGCCTCGCTCCAACGAAGAAGAGTTCGAAAGCCCGCTGCGTGGCCTGGACAACGTGATCCTGACCCCGCACATCGGTGGTTCCACCGCTGAAGCGCAAGCCAACATCGGTCTGGAAGTGGCCGAGAAACTGGTCAAGTACAGCGACAACGGTACGTCGGTGTCCTCGGTCAACTTCCCGGAAGTGGCGTTGCCGGCTCACCCTGGCAAGCACCGTCTGTTGCACATCCACGAGAACATCCCGGGTGTGATGAGCGAGATCAACAAGGTCTTCGCCGAAAACGGCATCAACATTTCCGGTCAGTTCCTGCAGACCAACGAGAAAGTCGGCTACGTGGTTATCGACGTAGACGCCGAATACTCGGAAATGGCGCAAGAGAAGCTGCAGCACATCAACGGCACCATTCGTTGCCGCGTGTTGTTCTGATAGCGACTTGAGCGACAAAAAAAGGAGCCCTTAGGGGCTCCTTTTTCATGTCCGCGGTTCTTTACTCCGAGCAGGTTACTTCACGTTGACGGTGATCTTCTTCGACACGATTGGCGGATCGAAGGCCATATGGCTCATGTCGCCTAACTCCAACTGCAAGGTGTGCTTGCCAGGTGTCAGCGTCAGCTCCGTTTCGGTTTGCGCCTTGCCAAAATGAACGTGATTGGCATCTGCCGGGATGACTGCCCCTGCAGCCACAACTTCCTTGGCATCGATCAGCAAATGGTGGTGGCCGGTGTTCTTGGTGGTATCGCCCGCTGGCGCCAGCGCAACGTTCTCGACAGCGAATTTAACCTTGAAGGTTTGCGGGACAGTCCCACCATCTTCAGGAGAAACGATGGACACTTCGGCACCTTTCGGAGCCGGTGTGGCAGCACTGGCCAGCACTGAAACGCCCATCAACAGGCCAGCCAATGCTGCTCGTGACATAAAGGTTTTCATTCTCTTCTCCAGTTTTTTCGTAAAATCCGCGTGGCCATGACAACTTCACGGCCATTCGTTGTCGAAGGCACTCGACAACCATAGCAAAGCGCGCCTGAACCAGAGCGTCGCAATAATGAATTCAAAGGAGTGACCATGCGTTTTTTGCCTGGCCTGATCTGCCTGCTACCCCTTTTGAGCCCTTTGGCTCATGCCGAACTGATTGACGATGTAAACGACCGTGGCGAATTGCGCATTGCACTTGAGGCTAATACACCGCCGTTCAATTTCAAGGACGATGGCAAACTAACGGGCTTCGAAGTCGAATTGGGCCAACTGTTGGCCAATGAACTGGATGTACGGGCCGACTTCGTTGTCACCGATGCCAACGATCTGTTGCCCGGCGTCGAAACCGGCAAGTACGACGTCGCGATCAATCACATAGCAATGACCGCCGATCTCAAGGATCGTTTCGATTTCAGCGAACCTTACAGCTACACCCATGCGCAATTGATCGCGCAGAAGGAAGAGCAGCCGCGGTCGATGGTGCTGGTGCAATCGCTGGCGGAAGAGCAGCCCAAAGACGGTCCGGTGGTGGGCCTGGCAATTCCGTTCCAGAAGGGCAACCCGGCGTTCCACGCCAGCCTGGAAAACGCCTTGCAGCGGATCAAGGCCGATGGACGACTGGAAGCGTTGTCGCAGAAGTGGTTTGGGGCGGACACCAGCTTGCCGCCAAAACCCTGATTCAACGACGACCTGAAGTAAAAGATAAACCTGGGGGAGCGGGCTTGCCCGCGATGAGGCCATAACATTCAACATTGATAGTGAATGCAAGACCGTCATCGCGGGCAAGCCCGCTCCCACAGTGGTTTTGTGTAGGTTGTTAGTCGAGTGTTGCCAAGGACTGCGCTGCTTCAGCCAACTCCAGCTCGCTGAAGACTTGCACGCCATGACGCTTGAGTAGCGCCGCAGTGACGCCCTCACCACTGACCTTCACACCGCTGAACGTCCCGTCATAGGTCAGCAAATTCCCGCAAGACGGGCTGTTGGCCTTGAGCACGGCAATCCGGATACCGTGCTTTTGCACCAGTTCCAGCGCCTGATAAGCCCCCGAGAGAAACTCGGCACTGACGTCCGCGCCGTCCGTGGTGATCACTGACGCCTGGCCATCCAGCACTTCACCGCCCTGCCCGCCCGGGATTTCCGCCGCGGCCCTCGGAGTCGGCAATCCGCCGGCCACTTCCGGACCCAACGGCACGATCCGACCTTCGTCGAGCCACTGTTGAAGCTGATCGAACGGCCCGCTGGCCCCGCCGTCGTAACGAACACGGTGGCCCAGCAGGCAGCGGCTTACCAGAATCTTCTGCATGATCAGAACGGCTCGTTGCCGCGACGCCGGAACCAGCCGGTCAACGACAGGCGCTCGCGCGTCGCGGGCAGGACTTCGTGGGGCACTTCACCCGACAGGAACACCACCAGGCTTCCGCCGGCCGGCAGCACATCGTGTTCGACACCGTCGGCCAGGTACATGCGCAACTGGCCGCCGTGCTCGGGCAGCCAGGCGTCATTGAGGTAGACCACCGCCGACACCATGCGCCGGTCATCATCGCGGAAACGGTCGACGTGCTTGAGGTAGAAAGCACCAGGCGGGTACAGGGCGAAATGACTTTCGAAATCTTCCAGGCCCAAATACAAACCGCGATTCATCGCCTCGCGCAGGCTGTCCATCAGCTCCAGATAACTGTCGCACGCCAGCGCCTGACCGGGGTCGATCCACTGGATATGGTCGCCTCGAATCCCCTCGCGGATCTCCGATGTCGGCCCGCGCCCCACGGCCGCCGGCGCCAATTCACCCTCGGCAGAACGTTTACGGCACTCGGCCGCCAGTTCCTGGGTCAGACCCAGAGGCAGGAAAATATTCTGCTGCGACCAGCCGTGTTCAGCCAGGTCGTCGACGATACGTAACAGCAGCGGGTGATCAGAGGGTATTTGCATGACGCGCATAGTATTCCTGCGCCTGTAAATCCGACAGAGCCGCGCAGCGGGTTGATACGAATTCTCGACAAGAACGAAGGCCACACGGAGAATAGTCGCCTGCTGACAGGAGTCCCTATGCGCCGTTTGCTTTTCTCACTGTTGATGTTCTGCGTAATGCCCGCCTGGGCAGACGGCCACGACCAGTTGTACAAGGTCGCCGGCTGGCCAGAACAACGCGCGCATTTCAACGACGCACTTTCAGCCGCTCAGCAGCGTTACCAGAACAGCCTGCCACCGGCGGTGTTCCAGGCACTGGTCAACAACAGCAATCAGCGTTTTGCGCCCCAGGCCGTGGACCAGCGCGCCGAAGCGCAATTGCGCAAGACCCTCACCGATCCGAAGCCTGCGTTGACGTTCTTTCAATCTCCGCTGGGGAAGAAAATCGTCGCCGCCGAACTGCTGGCGACGCGCCGCGATCAACTGGCAAAAAACGCCAAGGGCTTGCCCAAGATGCAAGCCACTGACAGCCGCATGCTGATCATCGGCCATCTGGCCCAGGCCCTGCCCGCTCGCGAGGCCGGCGCCGAAGTCAGCCTGGCGATTGCCGGTGTCGCGGCCGACAGCCTCAGTTCGATGATCCCCGGCCTGCTCGGTGGCGGTCAGGCACAAGGGATGTTGAACGGACAGCGCCAGCGCTTGATGGACCAGATCGGCAGCGACCTGAACAACACGTTGCTGTATGTCTATCGCGACCTGTCGGATGACGAACTGGAAGAGTTCGCCACGTTTGCCGAGTCTGCTGAGGGCAAGGCTTATTACCAGGCGGCGCTGGCGGCGATTCGTGCGGGGTTGGCGGTGGGGCAGGATACGTCGAGTCTTCGTCAGTAATCCTCAGCGCCTGGAAAATCGCCATCGCGGGCAAGCCCGCTCCCACAGTGAATGGTGTAAACCCGCAACTTTGTGTTCACCACAAAAACCTGTGGGAGCGGGCTTGCCCGCGATGGGGCCATCATGGCTCCTAAAGATTCCGACCTTTGATCCGCTTCGTCAAAAACCCAAAATACTCCCCCCGCAACGCCAGCGTCTCATTCGCCAGGTGATGCCGCGCCTGTGGCAACATCAACACCTGCGGCCGATCGAACTTGGCCTTCAACACCTCAAGGTTATGTTCCCAATCCACCGTCATGTCCGCCTGCCCCTGCACAATCAGCGGTCGCCGGGGGCTGCCCGGTGCGGCTTCGATACGCTTGATCCACCGCGCCAGCGCACCGACCCAGGCCGTCGGCAAGCGCAGCGGTTGTAATGGATCGGCTTGCAGGAACGGCAAGAAATCCGGGTCGTTGGAATTCTCGCTGAAGCGTCGGGCAATGGCTTTGACGAACGGCTTGAGCAGGTAATAGCTGAGCTGCGACCAGCCCCAGGCTCGCGGCCTCACCAAGGGCGACAGCAAAATCACCTGGCCCTGGGCCGGGCTGCTCGCGCCCTGGTTGAGCACATGATCGATCACGATCGCGCCACCGGTGCTTTGCCCGCAAAGGTGCCACGGTTGCGGCAGATCAAGGGACAACGCCTCGGCGAACAATCCTTGCAGCGTGTCCTGATACTCGGCGAAATCCTTGATGCTCGCCCGCTCGCCACTGGACAGCCCGTGCCCCGGCAGGTCGCAGGCAATCACCGCGAAACCCTGGTCCAGCGCCCACTCGATCACATGCCGGTAAAGCCCGGTGTGATCGTAGAACCCATGGAACAAAAACAGCGTGGCTTTTGCCCGCTCGGGCCACCAGACCTGACTGACCACGTCGTAACCATCCACCGCGAAACACCCCAGGCCGCTGCGCACATCGCGTCCCGGAAAATCCAGCCCGTAGAACCGCTGGTAAGCCAGCGCTTCCACCGACAGCGGCTGCCCCTCGGCCAATGGCCGCAGGCTGGCACGCAGATGATCGGGGTCGAAAGTGGCGGACATGAGCAAATTCCAAAACCTGAAACAGACTTTATGGGCCTGCGATATTCATCTGTCGCGGCAAGCATGGCAAGCTGGGCGACCTTCGAGGATTGAAACCCATGCGTCCGGCCTACCGCACCACACTGCTTGCCAGCCTGCTCGCCCTCGTGTGCGCCGGCGTACTGTGGGCCGCTTACGACTGGTTTCAGGGGCGCTACCTGCGAGCGTTCAGCTCACACACAGCGGTGTTCTCCGGCGATCCGTTGCGCCTGCCCGACAACCTCGCCGGTCCCGGCGCCATCCGCCTCGTGCACTTCTGGGACCCGGCCTGCCCGTGCAACGTCGGTAATCAACAGCACCTGACCGAAATGGTTGAGCACTATGTACCGCAAGGCGTGGAGTTTTATGCGGTACAAAAGCCTGGCAGCCATGGCCAGTTGCCCAGCACGTTGAGCAGCCTGAAAACCATCACCATCCTGCCCGGTTCCGAACAGATCCCCGCCAGCCCGGCCGTGGCGATATGGGATCGCAGCGGCAAACTGGCGTATTTCGGCCCGTACAGCGAAGGCCTGACCTGCAACTCGAGCAACAGCTTTATCGAGCCGATCCTGCAGGCGTTGAACGAAGGCCGCGCCGTGAATGCCACGCACACACTGGCTGTGGGGTGTTACTGCCCGTGGCCGGTCGATACAAACCTCGAGACAAAGAAGTAGCGCTCAGGAGAGGCGAATCCCTCCTAAGTGCGATGGTCCGGTCGGCAAGCCGTGGTAAACAGTGGCGCCAGGGAACTGCTGTCACTCATAACAAAAACAAGGAATCACCATGAAACGTAGCCTGACCGTTCTTGCCGTGCTGATCGTCATGCTGGCCGCAGGCGCCGGCTGGTACGTCTACAGCAAGCAGCCGTCACGCCAGGGCATGGTTGAACTGCAACACCTGCAAGGTTCGGTCACCGTGCGCTACGACGAGCGCGGAATCCCGCACATCCGCGCCGACAACGAAACCGACCTGTACCGCGCCCTCGGTTACGTGCATGCCCAGGACCGGCTGTTTCAGATGGAAGTCCTGCGCCGACTCGCCCGTGGCGAACTCGCCGAAATCCTCGGCCCGAAACTGCTCGATACCGACAAACTGATGCGCAGCCTGCGCATTCGCGAACGCGCCGAAACCTATCTGGCGAACCTGGACAAACAGTCGCCGACCTTCATCGCCCTGCAAGCCTATCTCGACGGCATCAATCAATATCAGGACAGCCATCCGAAACCCGTAGAGTTCGATGTGCTGGGCATTCCCAAGCGCCCGTTCACCGCCCAGGACACCATCAGCATCGCCGGCTACATGGCCTACAGTTTTGCCGCGGCGTTTCGTACCGAACCGTTGCTGACCTTCGTGCGCGATCAGTTGGGGCCCAACTACCTGAATGTGTTCGATCTCGACTGGCAGCCCAAGGGTGTGCTCAACGGCAGCCCGCCAGCCCTCGCCAGTGCCGACTGGAAAGCCCTCAACGCCCCCGCCCGCCTCAGCGAACAGGCCCGGGCCGACAATGGCCTGCCACAGTTTGAGGGCAGCAACGCCTGGGTCGTCTCCGGCAGTCGCACCAAAAGCGGCAAGCCGCTCTTGGCCGGCGACCCGCACATCCGCTTCTCTGCGCCGTCGGTGTGGTACGAAGCGCACCTTTCGGCGCCGGGCTTCGAACTCTACGGCCACTATCAGGCCTTGATGCCATTCGCCTCCCTGGGGATGAACCGCGACTTCGGCTGGAGCATCACCATGTTCCAGAACGATGACCTCGATCTGATCGCCGAGAAGGTCAACCCGGACAATCCCAACCAGGTCTGGTATCGCGGCAAGTGGGTGGACATGGTGACCAGCGAACAGCAGATCGCGGTCAAGGGCCAGCCACCGGTAACGCTGATGCTGCGGCAGTCGCCGCACGGTCCGATCGTCAACGATGCGCTGGGCAGCGGCGTCGGCAAAACGCCGATCGCCATGTGGTGGGGGTTTCTCGAAAGTCAGAATCCGATCCTTGAAGGCTTCTACCAGCTGAACCGCGCCGACACCCTGGCCAAGGCGCGCAGTGCCGCCGCCAAGGTCCAGGCGCCAGGCCTGAACATCGTCTGGGCCAACGCCAAGGGCGACATCGGTTGGTGGGCCGCCGCACAGTTGCCGAAACGTCCGGTGGGGGCACGTCCGGGGTTCATCCTCGACGGCAGCTCCGCCGAGTCGGACAAAGACGGCTTCTACCCGTTCAGCGCCAACCCGCAGGAAGAGAACCCGGCGCGGGGCTACATCGTCTCGGCCAACTTCCAGCCGGTGTCGCCGAGCGGCATGGAGATTCCCGGCTATTACAACCTGGCCGATCGGGGCCAGCAGCTCAATCGCCAGCTCAGCGACAAAAGCATCAAGTGGGATCTGGACGCCAGCCAGAAGCTGCAACTGGGCACGACCACTGCCTACGGTCCGCGTTTGCTGGCGCCATTGCTGCCGGTATTGCGCGAAGTGGTGAGCGATCCTGCCGAACTGAAACTGGTGGAGCAACTGGTCCAGTGGCAAGGCGATTACCCGCTGGATTCCACCAGCGCCACGCTGTTCAACCAGTTCCTGTTCAACCTGGCTGACGCGACGATGCACGATGAACTGGGCAATGACTTTTTCGAAACACTGCTCTCGACCCGAGTGATCGACGCCGCGCTACCGCGCCTGGCTGCAACCGCCGACTCGCCGTGGTGGGACAATCGCAATACCCTCGGCAAGGAAACCCGCGCCGATACGGTCAAGGTGGCGTGGCAAGCGAGCATCGCCCACCTCAAGACCACCCTTGGGACAGATGTCGCGCAATGGCAGTGGGGCAAGGCGCACACGCTGACCCATGGTCATCCACTGGGGCAACAGAAGCCGTTGGACCGGATCTTCAACGTCGGCCCGTTCGCGGCGCCCGGCACTCACGAAGTGCCGAACAACCTCTCGGCCAAGATCGGCCCCGCGCCGTGGCCCGTGACCTATGGCCCATCGACCCGGCGCCTGATCGACTTCGCCGACCCGACCCACAGCCTGACCGTCAACCCGGTCGGCCAGAGCGGCGTGCCGTTTGACAGCCACTATGACGACCAGGCCGAAGCGTATATCGAAGGGATCTACTACCAGGCGCATCTCAATGATGAAGAAGTCACGGCCAATACGCGTAGCACGCTGAAGCTGTTGCCGGCGCGATCAGCTCAGTAGATTTTCGGTGGCCGGGCGGACGCCTTCGCGGGCAAGCCTCGCTCCTACAGGTTACGCGTCGCCCTTGTAGGAGCGAGGCTTGCCCGCGAAGAGGCCCTTACAAACACTATCAACGCTGGCTCAAACCATCGCCGCAAAGTTCAGCCTGAACTGCTGCGGCGTTACCCCCAGCCTGCGGTTGAACACACTGCGCATGTGCTGGGCATCGCGAAACCCGCACTGATACGCCACGGTCTTGAGCGGCGAGCTGGTGCTCTCGAGCAGCACCCGCGCCGCGTCCACCCGCGCCCGCTCGACGAATTCCGCCGGAGTGATTTTCGCCTCCTTGGCGAACACCCGTGAAAAGTTGCGCGCGCTCATGTTGGCCGCATTGGCCAGGTCGGCAATCGTCAGGTCGCCGGTGAGGTTGGCCAACACGTAGAGCTGCACCAACGCCACCGCCGACGTCGGTTCCGCGTGTGGCGTGAGGAACGGGCTGAACTGCGATTGCCCGCCCGAGCGTTGAGTGAACACCACCAGCCGCTTGGCCACGCTGAGGGCCACTTCCGGCCCGTGGTCCCGGCCCAGCAGGTACAACGACAGATCGATCCCCGCCGTGACCCCGGCCGAGGTGTACAGCTCGCCGTCCTGCACGTACAGGCGATCGGCGTCGACCTGCGTCGATGGGCACAACGCCGCCAGCGCCGCCGCATCGCCCCAGTGAGTGGTCACTGTTCGTCCTTCGAGCAATCCGGCCCGGGCGAGCATGAACGCGCCGTTGCAGATCGAGCCAAAGCGCTGCGCCAGCGCGCAAGCATCGCGCAGCCAGGCATCGAATGCCGCGCCGAAATTCATGAACGGCAACTGCGGCCCACCGGCCACCAGTAGCAAGTCATAGGCCTCCAGCGCTTCGCTGAAATGCCGATGGGCATTGAGTGACAAGCCGTTGGAGCAGGCCATCACCCCACGCTCGACCCCGATCACCTCCAGCCGATAGTGATCTTGCGGTGCCAGGAACCGATTGGCTTCGGAAAACACGTCCATGGGACCGGTGACGTCCAGGGACTGAACGCCTGCGAACACCACGATGGCAACGGTTTTACTCATGACGTGAATCGCCTTCTATGGCTCTGAATGCACCAAGACCTGTAGGAGCGAGCTTGCTCGCGATGGACGTCAACGATGACGCGGGCCGCCTGGATGAACGCGGCGTCCTTGCGTCCATCGCGAGCAAGCTCACTCCTACAGGGGCTGTGTGCAAACTTAGCCAATCCGCGCGCAACAAGCGAGGTTGGCGCGATATGCAGGTTCATTGGCAAGGATCGCAGCCATGGACCGATTGTCCGGTTTGAGGTGCGGGAACAGACTGAACCCATCAGCGCCGCCACGGCGTTCCCCACGAGGAAAGCACCATGAGCAGCACCATCGCCGGTATCAAAATCCCCGACAGCGCGTTGGCCAGGGCCACCACTGAATACATTCGCGACGTCGAATCAGACCTGCTGTATCACCACTCACGCCGGGTGTTTCTGTTCGGCGCGTTGAGCGGTGAACGCAAGCAACTGGCCTACAACCCCGAGCTGTTGTACGTCGGCGCCATGTTCCATGACTTGGGCCTGGTGGAAGGTCACCGCACGGATGACGAACGATTCGAAGTCGATAGCGCCAACGCCGCCAAAGCATTCCTCAAACCTTATGGCCTGTCGGACGACGATCTCGAGCAGGTGTGGCTGTCAATTGCGCTGCACACCACACCGGGTGTGCCGCAGCACCTGCGTCCGAACGTGGCGCTGGTGACTGCCGGTGTCGAGATGGATGTGCTGGGTATCGATTACGCCGCGTTCCCCACCGTGCAGCGTGAAGCGGTGGTGCATGCGCACCCGCGTGGCGAAGGGTTCAAGGAATGCATCCTGTGTGCGTTCGCCAATGGCTTCAAACACCGGCCGGACACCACGTTCGGCACCGTGAACGCGGATGTGCTGGTGGACAGCGAGCCGGGCTTCAAACCGATGAACTTCGTCGAGATCATCCGCAAGTCACCTTGGGTTTCCTGATCACCAAAAAACCTGTGGGAGCGGGCTTGCCCGCGATGGCGGAATACCAGACAACATTGATGTTGAATGTACTGACCCCATCGCGGGCAAGCCCGCTCCCACAGTGAGTTGGGTTGACTACGGAGTCGTGGTCAACCTCGCTTCAGGCTTATGCCGCTTCCGGCGCCTGCTGTGCGCGACGCACGTCCGGTTGTTTCCAGGAGTCGGCAGCGCTTTCTTCGATGGCCTGCTGGATCGCACGCTTGCGGCTTTCTTCGGCGCGGCGGCTGAAGAACCAGACCAGGAATGTCATCAGCGATACCGCCAGCAGAATCAGGCTGGCCACGGCGTTGATCTCGGGCTTCACGCCCAGGCGCACCGCCGAGAACACTTCCATCGGCAGGGTCGTCGAACCCGGACCGGAGACGAAGCTCGCCAGCACCAGGTCATCCAGCGAGAGCGCAAAGGACATCATGCCGCCGGCACCCAGCGATGGCGCGATCATCGGAATGGTGATCAGGAAGAACACCTTCCACGGCCGTGCGCCGAGGTCCATGGCCGCCTCTTCGATCGACAGGTCCAGCTCACGCAAGCGCGCCGACACCACCACCGCCACATACGCCGCACAGAACGTGGTGTGGGCGATCCAGATGGTAATGATGCCGCGTTCCTGTGGCCAGCCGATCATCTGCGCCATGGCCACGAACAGCAGCAACAGCGACAGACCGGTGATCACTTCGGGCATCACCAACGGTGCGGTGACCAGGCCACCGAACAGCGTACGGCCCTTGAAGTGGGTGATGCGGGTCAGCACGAAGGCCGCCAGCGCCCCCAGCGCCACTGCGGCCACCGCCGTGTAGCAGGCGATTTCCAGCGAGCGCACCACCGAGCCCATCAGTTGGGTGTTGTCCATCAAACCGACGTACCACTTGATCGACCAGCCGCCCCACACCGTCACCAGTTTCGAGGCGTTGAACGAGTAGATCACCAGGATCAGCATCGGTGCGTAGATAAACAGCAGACCCGCTACCAACATGAAGCTTGAGAAACGGAAGCGCTTCATTCTTTGCCCTCCATTTCTTTGGCCTGACTACGGTTGAACAGGATGATCGGCACAATCAGGATCGCCAGCATCACCACCGCCAGGGCAGACGCCACCGGCCAGTCACGGTTGTTGAAGAACTCTTGCCAGAGGACTTTACCGATCATCAGGGTTTCAGGGCCGCCGAGCAGTTCCGGGATCACGAACTCGCCCACCACCGGAATGAACACCAGCATGCAGCCGGCGACGATGCCGTTCTTGGACAGCGGAATGGTGATTTTCCAGAAGCTGTTGAAGGTGCTCGACCCGAGGTCCGAGGCGGCTTCCAGCAGGCTGTTGTCGTGCTTCACCAGGTTGGCGTAGAGCGGCAGGATCATGAACGGCAGGTACGAATACACGACGCCGATGTACACGGCGAGGTTGGTGTTGAGGATCTGCAGTGGCTCATTGATCCAGCCCATGCTCATCAGGAAGCCGTTGAGCAGGCCGTTGTTGCTGAGAATGCCCATCCACGCATAGACGCGGATCAGGATCGCCGTCCAGGTCGGCATCATGATCAGCAGCACCAGCACCGTTTGCATCTCTTTACGGGCACTGGCAATGGCGTAGGCCATCGGGTAGCCGATCAGCAAACAGAGGACGGTGCTGATCAGCGCCATCTTCAGCGAGCCGAGGTAAGCGGCGATGTACAACTCGTCGCCGGCCAGCATTGCGTAGTTGCTCAGGTTCAGCAGCAACTGCACTTTCTGGTCGAGGTAGCTGTAGATCTCGGTGTACGGCGGAATGGCCACGTCGGCTTCGGCGAAGCTGATCTTCAGGACGATGAAGAACGGCAACATGAAGAACAGGAACAACCAAATGAACGGAACCCCGATGACCAGCTGACGGCCACCGGGAATTATTCGATTGAGGCGGCGTTTGAATTTGCGCATGTTCATGAGCGAAGTACCACGCCGCTGTCGTCTTCCCAATACACGTAAACCTGGTCACCCCAGGTTGGGCGCTGACCACGGCGCTCGGCATTGGCGACGAACGACTGGACGATCTTGCCGCTCGGCAGTTCGACGTAGAACACCGAGTGGCCACCGAGATAAGCAATGTCATGCACCTTGCCGCTGGACCAGTTGTATTCGCAGGTCGGCATGGTTGGCGTCACCAGCAGTTTTTCCGGACGGATCGCGTAGGTCACGGATTTATCCTGCACCGAGGTGCTGATGCCGTGGCCGACATAGATCTGGCGGTCCAGGTCCTTGCAGGTGATGGTCGCGTGGCCTTCGGCGTCGTCGATCACTTCACCGTCGAAGATGTTGACGTTGCCGATGAACTCGCAGACCAGGCGGCTGGTCGGGGTTTCGTAGATGTCGATCGGGCTGCCGATCTGGGCGATCCAGCCCAGGTGCATGATCGCGATGCGCTCGGCCATGGTCATGGCCTCTTCCTGGTCGTGGGTCACCATGACGCAGGTTACGCCGACGCGTTCGATGATCTCGACCAGCTCCAGTTGCATTTGCGAACGCAGCTTCTTGTCCAGCGCACCCATCGGTTCGTCGAGCAGCAATAGCTTCGGTCGCTTGGCCAGCGAACGGGCCAGGGCCACACGCTGACGCTGGCCACCGGACAATTGATGCGGCTTGCGCTTGGCGTACTGCGTCATCTGCACCAGCTTGAGCATGTCCGCGACACGCGCATCGACTTCAGCTGCGGGGATTTTGTCCTGCTTGAGGCCGAACGCGATGTTCTGCGCCACGGTCATGTGCGGGAACAAGGCGTAGGACTGGAACATCATGTTGATCGGCCGCTCGTACGGCGGCATGTCCGTGATGTCGACGCCATCGAGGAAAATCCGCCCCTCCGTGGGCCGTTCGAAGCCTGCGAGCATGCGCAGCAAGGTGGATTTGCCCGATCCCGAACCGCCGAGCAGGGCGAAGATCTCGCCTTTCTTGATTTCCAGGGACACATCGTCCACGGCAATCGTCTCGTCGAACTTCTTCGTGACCCGGTCGATTTTGACCAACACCTGTTTAGGTGATTGGTCGCCCTCGAGGGCTTTCTTATAGGCGCCGGAGGCAACTGCCATTTACGAAACTCCCAACAAAATTGCAGTTCGCCCGAGGCGAGCGAACCTTGGATAGTTTGAGCCTTGCAGCTATTTACCCGACTTGACCTTGGTCCAGCTGCGGGTCATCAAACGTTGAATGTTTGGTGGTAACTCGATGGACACGTAGGTCTTGTCGAGGACTGCTTGCGGTGGATAAACCGACTCGTCGGTGCGGATGGACTGCTCCATCAGTTTGTCCGACCCAGGGTTAGGGTTGGCGTAGCCGACGTAATCACTGACCTGGGCGATCACCTCAGGTTTCAGCAAATAGTTGATGAAGGCGTGGGCTTCCTTGACGTTGGCCGCATCCTTGGGGATTGCCAGCATGTCGAACCACAGTGCGCCGCCTTCTTTGGGAATCGAATAAGCGATGTTCATGCCCTTGCCGGCTTCAGCCGCGCGGGCCTTGGCCTGGATCATGTCGCCGGAGAAACCGATCGCCACGCAGATATCACCGTTGGCCAGGTCCGCGATGTACTTGGAAGAGTGGAAGTAGGTCACGTAAGGCCGCACCGCCAGCAACTTGGCTGTCGCCTTCTCATAGTCTTTGGGGTCGGTGCTGTTGGCGTTGAGGCCCATATAGTTGAGCACGGTGGGCATCATTTCATCGGCGGAATCGAGGAACGACACGCCGCAGCTGTGCAATTTCTTGATGTTCTCCGGTTCGAATACCACATCCCAGGAGTCGATCTTGTCGAGACCGAGCACTTCCTTGACCTTGTCGACGTTGTAACCGATGCCGTTGGTGCCCCACAGATACGGCACGGCGTACTGGTTACCCGGATCGTTTTGCTCCAGGCGCTTGAGCAGCACCGGGTCGAGGTTGGAATAGTTGGGCAACAGCTTCTTGTCGAGCTTCTGGAAAGCGCCCGCCTTGATCTGCTTGCCGAGGAAATGGTTGGACGGCACGACCACGTCGTAACCGGTACGCCCGGCCAGCAACTTGCCTTCCAGGGTTTCGTTGGAATCGAAGACGTCATACACCGGCTTGATGCCGGTCTCTTTCTGGAAGTCTGCGAGGGTGGTCGATCCGATGTAGTCCGACCAGTTATAAATATGCACAGTGCCGGCAGCCTGGACACTAACGGCGAGCGTTAGTCCGGCACCGACCAGCAAGGCATTGCGCAACATAGAAAAAATAGGCAAGTGGAGGTCCTCTAAAATTAGTTGGGCCCAAGTTGCCCCGCGTTACATGACAGCCATGGCTGCCTGACAACAAAACCGGCGCGCAACTTACCCTCGATAAACCGTTCCAGCAAAACTTTTATACCGATACCTGTAGGAGCGAGCTTGCTCGCGATGAACCCGAGAGCACCGCGGGGTGTCAGGCACCCAGCGTTATCGTTGACGACCATCGCGAGCGAGCTCGCTCCTACAGGGTTTTACTTACTTACCGGATTTGATCTTGGTCCAGCTGCGCGTCAGGATCCGCTGGGTCGCGGCCGGCAAGTCGGCAATCGCGTACAGCTTGGCCAACACGTCTGCTGGCGGGTAGATGCCTGGATCGCTAGTGATGTCTTTATCAACCAACGGGGTTGCAGCCGCGTTACCGTTCGGGAAGCGTACGGCGTTGGTGATGGCCGCCATGACTTCCGGCTTCTGCAGGTAGGTCATGAACTTGTAGGCGCCTTCGACGTTTTCGGCATCTTTAGGGATGGCGACCATGTCGTAGAAGCTGCCCGCACCTTCTTTCGGAATGTTGTAGCTGACTTTCACCTTGTCACCGGCTTCAGCGGCGCGAGACTTGGCCTGGTAGATGTCACCCGAGTAACCCACGGCTACGCAGATGTTGCCGTTGGCCAGATCAGAGATGTACTTGGACGAGTGGAAGTAGGCGATCGAAGGACGGACCTTCATGATCAGCGCTTCGGCCTTGTCGATGTCTTCTTTCTTCTGGCTGTCGGTTGGCAGACCCAGGTAATGCAGCGCCACCGGAATCATCTCGGTAGGCGAATCCAGCAGACTGATACCGCACGACTTCAACTTGGCGGCGTTTTCAGGCTTGAAGATCAGGTCCCAGGAATCGGTCGGTGCGTCGGCACCCAGTGCAGCCTTGACCTTCTCGGCGTTGAAGCCGATACCGATCGAACCCCACATGTAAGGGAAGGCATGTTCGTTGCCGGGGTCGCTCACCGATACCGCTTTGAGCAGGTCGGGGTTCAGGTTTTTCCAGTTAGGCAACTTGGACTTGTCGAGTTTCTGGTAAACGCCGGCCTTGATCTGCTTGGCCAGGAAGTTGTTCGACGGTACGACGATGTCGTAGCCGGACTTGCCTGCCAGCAACTTGGCTTCCAGGGTTTCGTTGCTGTCAAAAACGTCGTACACCACCTTGATCCCGGACTCTTTTTCGAAGTTCGCGATGGTGTCAGGTGCGATGTAATCGGACCAGTTGTACACGTGAAGAACTTTATCGTCCGCCTGAACTGCGCCCGCCATCACGCCCATCAGGGACATGGCGAGGAGGGTCTTGCCAGCTATCTTCATACCTAATGCCTTCATGGGTAATGCTCCAATTTTTCTTTTTAACCACGTGCTCAGCGGCCTTTCCCGGGCACCCCGAACAACCGGTAGTCTGGCAAGATCCAAGGCAGGCTTTCAAGGAAAGACCCATCCTTTGTTTGCTCTGAGCGAAATGCAAACTTCACACCCCGCCCAGAGCCTAGCACTTAGCCCTGCAACGCACTCAGCGTCAGGTCCAGACACTTGCGTGCCTTTGTGACCAACTCATCGATTTCTGCCGGTGTGATCACCAGTGGCGGAGCAATGATCATGGTGTCGCCCACGGCGCGCATGATCAGGCCGTTCTCGAAGCAGAACGTG
Source organism: Pseudomonas sp. RIT-PI-q (assembly GCF_001297125.1). Classification (GTDB taxonomy): domain Bacteria; phylum Pseudomonadota; class Gammaproteobacteria; order Pseudomonadales; family Pseudomonadaceae; genus Aquipseudomonas. The sequence continues at coordinate 54,678 of NZ_LHPC01000055.1, read as the reverse complement.
CGGCAGATCATGCCGACGCCCTTGCCTTCGTAACGTTTGCGAGTGGCCTTGTCCTGCACCAGCTCGATGGCCCCCAACAGACCGACCCCACGTACTTCCCCCACCAGCGGGTGATCGTTCAGTTCCCGCAGACGCTTTTGCAAATAGGGTGCCGTTTCTGCATGAACGCGCTCGACAATTTTTTCTTCGCGCAGGATGCGGATGTTTTCCAGTGCTACCGCAGCAGCCACCGGGTGCCCGGAATAGGTGAAACCGTGGTTGAAATCGCCACCCTCGTTGAGCACCGCGACCACTTCGTCACGCACGATCAGGCCACCCATAGGGATGTAGCCGGAGGTCAGGCCCTTGGCGATGGTCATCATGTCGGGCTTGAGGTCGTAGAAATCGGTACCGAACCACTCACCGGTACGGCCGAACCCACAGATCACTTCGTCCGCCACGAACAGGATGTCGTACTTGGCGAGGATTTCCTTGATGCGCGGCCAGTAGGTGTCTGGCGGAATGATCACGCCACCGGCACCCTGGATCGGCTCGGCAATAAAGGCACCGACGTTGTCGACGCCAACTTCCAGAATCTTCTCTTCCAGCTGATTGGCCGCCCAGATACCGAACTCTTCCGGCGTCATGTCGCCGCCTTCACCGAACCAGTACGGCTGGGCGATGTGGACGATGCCCGGAATCGGCAGGTCGCCCTGCTCGTGCATGTAAGTCATGCCACCCAGGCTCGCGCCGGCCACGGTGGAACCGTGATAGCCGTTCTTGCGGCTGATGATGACTTTCTTTTTCGGCTGGCCCTTGATCGCCCAGTAGTGACGAACCATACGCAGCATGGTGTCGTTGCCTTCGGAACCGGAACCGGTGAAGAACACGTGGTTCATGCCTTCCGGTGCGATGTCGGCGATGGCCTTGGCCAGTTCCAGCACCGGCGGGTGAGCGGTCTGGAAGAACAGGTTGTAATAAGGCAGTTCACGCATTTGCTTGCTGGCGGCATCGGCCAGTTCATCGCGACCGTAGCCGATCGCTACGCACCACAGGCCGGCCATGCCGTCGAGGATCTTGTTGCCTTCGCTGTCCCAGAGGTAAACGCCTTTGGCGGTGGTGATGATCCGCGGGCCTTTCTCTTTCAGCTGCTTGAAGTCGCTGAACGGGGCCAGGTGGTGATCATTGCTCAGGGTTTGCCACTCACGGGTTTGCGGGTTGTTGCTGGTCATGCGAATTCTCCTAAGATTTCAGTGAAGGGCGCGGCCAAGTGCAGCCGCGCCCGGCGCATCAGACGGCGAAGAGCAGGAATTCCCGCTCCCACGAACTGATCACGCGCTTGAAGTTTTCATGCTCGGCCCGCTTGACCGCGACGTAGCCAGTGATGAATTTCTTGCCCAGGTATTTCTCGATGGTCGCGCTGTTTTCCATGCGTTCCAGCGCGTCTTCGATGGTCAGTGGCAGGCGCAGGTTGCGGCGTTCATAGCCACGCCCCACCACCGGCGCACTTGGGTTCAAGCCTTCGACCATGCCGACGTAACCGCAGAGCAGGCTCGCGGCAATCGCCAGGTACGGGTTGGCGTCGGCGCCCGGCAGGCGGTTTTCCACCCGACGGTTTTGTGGCCCGGCATCCGGCACCCGCAGGCCCACGGTGCGGTTCTCTTCGCCCCATTCCACGTTCACCGGTGCCGAGGTGTCCGGCAGGAAGCGGCGGAACGAATTGACGTTCGGCGCGAACAGCGGCAACAGCTCGGGGATCAGTTTCTGCAAGCCACCGATGTGGTTCAGGAACAGTTGGCTCATGGTCCCGTCTTCATTGGAGAAGACGTTCTTGCCGGTCTCGATGTCGATGATGCTCTGGTGCAAGTGCATCGCGCTGCCCGGCTCGCCGGTCATGGGTTTGGCCATGAAGGTCGCCGCCACGTCGTGCTTCAGCGCGGCTTCGCGCATGGTGCGCTTGAACACCAGGATCTGGTCGGCCAGGGACAAGGCATCGCCGTGACGGAAGTTGATTTCCATCTGCGCCGTGCCGTCCTCGTGGATCAGCGTGTCGAGGTCCAGCTCCTGCAATTCGCACCAGTCGTAGACGTCTTCAAACAACGGATCGAATTCGTTCGCCGCTTCAATCGAAAACGACTGGCGACCGATTTCCGGGCGCCCGGAGCGGCCGATTGGCGGCTGCAACGGATAGTCCGGGTCGTCGCTGCGCTTGGTCAGGTAAAACTCCATTTCCGGCGCCACGATCGGCTGCCAGCCTTTGTCGGCATAGAGTTTCAGGACCTTCTTGAGCACGTTGCGCGGCGACAGCTCGATCGGGTTGCCCTGCTTGTCGTAGGTGTCGTGGATCACCTGGGCGGTGGGCTCGATGGCCCACGGCACGAGGAACACCGCGTTCGCGTCGGGGCGGCAGATCATGTCGATGTCGGCCGGGTCGAGCAGTTCGTAATAGATGTCGTCTTCGACATAGTCGCCGGTCACGGTCTGCAACAGAACGCTCTCGGGCAGGCGCATGCCCTTTTCGGCAATGAACTTGTTGGTCGGCGAAATTTTGCCCCGAGTGATTCCGGTCAAGTCGGCGATCATGCATTCGACTTCTGTGATCTTGTGGTCTTTCAACCAATCGGTGAGCTGGTCGAGGTTGTGACTCATAAATGCCTCATAGGCTGAGTTTCCTGACTCTTATAAGTCAGGCGTTGTTTGACGCATCGGCGTCGCGTGATACAGATTGCCACTGCAATTGCCGCGCACAAATACCCGCCTCGACAATAGCGTGGTAAATCGGGCGTAAAGTAACGCGTACAGAATCATGAGCAGCGCCCGACGCATTGGCTGGGCCGCCACCGTGAAACGGTTCTATATTGGAAGTAGAGTCGGTAAAGAGAATGTCGTGCAGACCGTCCAGAATATCGGACGGTGCCCGCCAAATTACCGGGGAAGAAAGAGTCGACGGCACACCGTTGGCAACGCAGGCCTGAGCGTGAACGTAGGGATCGCCACTGATGTGGTAAGCATGCAGACCGATCTGCCTTGAGCAGTCGGTGACGCCGATTAACGTCGGGCGAGACATGAAGCACCCCGGTATTATTGGTGTTATGGGTTTGAATCGAGCTTAGCCTTGTTCATTTTTTTACACAACACCCCCGTAAAAAATACAACACGGCCCGCTCAAGCCCGCGGCCGCCAAAGCGCTCAAAGGCATAAAAACGCCCCAAAGTGCCTCAAAAAAGCCCTACGAGCGCTTTTTTAGGGCAAAAAAGGCCTCGCTTGACTTCGGCATGCCGTTCGGGTTGACTGGAATCCGAAGAGATCAATGATTGATATTTTTAACAACAAAGGTGTTGCATCATGTCGGTACCCCCGCGTGCCGTTCAGCTTAACGAAGCGAACGCGTTCCTTAAGGAACATCCTGAGGTTCTGTACGTTGACCTTCTGATTGCGGATATGAATGGTGTGGTGCGCGGCAAGCGCATTGAACGCACCAGCCTCCACAAGGTTTACGAGAAAGGCATCAACCTGCCGGCCTCTCTATTTGCTCTGGATATCAATGGCTCGACGGTGGAAAGCACCGGCCTGGGCCTGGACATCGGCGATGCTGACCGAATCTGCTATCCAATCCCTGACACCCTGTGCAACGAGCCTTGGCAGAAGCGCCCTACCGCGCAACTGTTAATGACCATGCACGAACTCGAAGGTGAACCTTTCTTCGCGGATCCCCGTGAAGTCTTGCGTCAAGTTGTTACCAAGTTCGATGAGATGGGCCTGACTATCTGCGCCGCGTTCGAACTGGAGTTCTACCTGATCGACCAGGAGAACGTAAACGGTCGCCCACAACCACCGCGCTCGCCGATCTCCGGCAAACGCCCGCACTCGACACAGGTTTACCTGATCGACGACCTCGACGAATACGTCGACTGCCTCCAGGACATTCTGGAAGGTGCGAAAGAGCAAGGCATCCCTGCCGACGCGATCGTCAAGGAAAGTGCCCCGGCGCAGTTCGAAGTGAACCTGCACCACGTGGCCGACCCGATCAAGGCCTGCGACTACGCGGTCCTGCTCAAGCGTCTGATCAAGAACATCGCCTACGACCATGAGATGGACACCACCTTCATGGCCAAGCCTTACCCGGGCCAGGCGGGCAACGGTCTGCACGTCCACATCTCGATTCTTGATAAAGATGGCAAAAACATTTTTGCCAGCGAGGATCCCGAGCAGAACGCCGCACTGCGTCACGCGATCGGCGGTGTGCTCGAGACCCTACCGGCGCAGATGGCTTTCCTCTGCCCGAACGTTAACTCCTACCGTCGTTTCGGCGCACAGTTCTACGTGCCGAACTCGCCGTGCTGGGGCCTGGACAACCGCACCGTGGCGATTCGCGTACCGACCGGCTCGTCCGATGCCGTGCGTATCGAACACCGCGTTGCCGGCGCCGATGCCCACCCGTACCTGCTGATGGCTTCGGTCCTGGCAGGCGGGCACCACGGCCTGACCAACAAGATCGAGCCTGGCGCACCCGTGGAAGGCAACAGCTACGAGCAGAACGAGCAAAGCCTGCCGAACAACCTGCGCGATGCACTGCGCGAGCTGGACGACAGCGAAGTCATGGCCAAGTACATCGATCCGAAATACATCGATATCTTCGTGGCCTGTAAGGAAAGCGAGCTGGAGGAGTTCGAACACTCCATCTCCGACCTTGAGTACAACTGGTACTTGCATACCGTGTAAGCGGTTGCAGTAAAACGAGAACGCCGCAGGCTGATAAGGCTTGCGGCGTTTTTTTATGGCCGCCTGCGGCGGATCGCAGGCAAGCCCGCTCCCACAAGGATTGTTGTCGACCACAAATTTTGTGTTCACAGACGATACCTGTGGGAGCGGGCTGCCCGCGATGGCGTCCTGGCAGACAACACACAACCCGCCTCGTACAATGCCCGCTGCCCCGCAGGAGACTTCAATGACCCGACTCGCCACCCCACGCAAACCCCGCGCACGCAGCCAGGCCCGGATCGATTCGATACTCGATGCCGCCCGCACGCTGCTGGCTGCCGAAGGTGTGGCCAGCCTGTCGATCTACAGCGTCGCCGAGCGCGCGGAGATCCCGCCCTCCTCCGTCTACCACTTCTTCGCCAGCGTCCCGGCCCTGCTCGAAGCCCTGACTGCCGACGTCCACGCAGCGTTTCGCGCCTGCCTGCAAGCGCCGATCAACCACGAAGCCCTCAGCGGCTGGCGTGATCTGTCGCGCCTGGTCGAACAACGCATGCTCGACATCTACGACGAAGACGCCGCCGCCCGCCAATTGATTCTTGCCCAGCACGGCCTCACCGAAGTGACCCAGGCCGACCGCCAGCACGACATCGAGCTCGGCGACCTGATGCACAAACTCTTCGACCACCACTTCGAACTGCCGAGGCTGCCGACCGATGTCGATGTGTTTGCCCTGGCCATGGAACTGGGTGACCGCGTGTACGCCCGTTCAGTGCAACAACACGGGCAGATCACCCCGCGCATGGCCGAAGAAGGCATGCGGGTGTTCGATGCGTATTTGGGGTTGTACTTACCAACCTATTTACCCAAGCGGAATCTCTAGCGAGCTCACTGCCCTCATCGCGGGCAAGCCCGCTCCCACAAGGATCTCCAGTGCACACAGATTTTATGAGCAACAGATAAACCTGTGGGAGCGGGCTTGCCCGCGATGGCTACACCGCTGAGTTCAAGCCATGCACAAAAAAAACCCCGAAGGGTTCACACCCTTCGGGGTTGTTGTTTGCGCACGCGCTTACAACTTGGCGATCGACACCTCGGTGGATTTCACGAAGGCGATCACTTCGCTGCCGACCACCAGTTCCAGCTCTTTCACCGAGCGAGTGGTGATCACCGACGTCACGATGCCGGAAGCGGTCTGCACGTCGATTTCCGAAAGCACGTCGCCGAGAACGATTTCCTTGATCGAGCCTTTGAACTGGTTGCGCACGTTGATGGCTTTAATCGTCATGGTGTTGATTCCTGTCGTTGATACAAGCTTGAGTTATTGAGCCCAGCGCAGTTGCGTGGGCAATGGTGAAACGGGTTCCGGTTCCGGCGGTTGGCCGGGCAGCGCCAGCACGCGGTTGAGGACTTCGGTTTCCAGCGCCGCCAGCCGATGAGAGCCACGGACCCGAGGGCGCGGCAGTTCCACCAGCAGGTCGAGGCCGACTTCGCCCTCTTCGATGAGGATCACCCGATCGGCAATCGCCACCGCCTCACTGACGTCGTGGGTCACCAGCAATACGGTGAAGCCGTGCTTCTGCCAGAGCCGTTCGATCAGTTGCTGCATCTCGATTCGGGTCAGGGCATCCAGCGCGCCCAGCGGCTCGTCCAGCAGCAGCAAGCGCGGTTGGTGGATCAGCGCGCGGGCCAGGGCCACACGTTGCTTCTGCCCACCGGACAAGGCCGCAGGCCACTCGTTGGCGCGATCCGCCAGGCCGACCGCTTCCAAGGCTTCCAGCGCTTGCGCACGCCAATTGCCCTTGAGCCCGAGGCCGACGTTGTCGATGACCTTTTTCCACGGCAGCAGACGCGCTTCCTGGAACATCAGCCGGGTGTCTTCCCGTGCATCGCTGAGCGGCGCAGAGCCAGCGAGCAATTCACCGCCCGTGGGTTTGTCGAGGCCGGCGAGCAAACGCAGCAAGGTGCTTTTGCCGCAACCGCTGCGACCGACCACCGCGACAAACTGACCTGCTGGAATGTGCAGATCGATCTCGCGCAGCACTTGTCGCGACCCAAAGCTTTTTTGCAGCTTGCGCACCGCCAGCGGAATACCGCGCAGCAGGCGTGGAGGTTGTTGAGCAGTCATGCGGCACCTCCTTTAACAACCTGATAGGCCGGATGCCAGCGCAGCCACACGCGTTCCAGTCCACGGGCCGCGAGGTCGGCCAGTTTGCCGAGCACCGCGTACAACAAAATCGCCAGCACCACCACGTCAGTCTGCAAGAACTCCCGGGCATTCATCGCCAGGTAACCAATGCCGGAACTGGCGGAAATGGTTTCCGCGACGATCAGCGTCAGCCACAGGAAGCCCGGGGCGAAACGCACCCCGACCAGGAGGGAAGGCACCGCCCCTGGCAGAACCACTTGCCAGAACAGGAAGAAGCCGGACAAGCCATAACTGCGGGACATTTCCACCAGCGCCGGGTCGACGTTGCGGATGCCGTGATAGGTGTTGAGGTAGATCGGGAACAAGGTGCCCAGCGCTACCAGAAAAATCTTCGCCGACTCATCGATGCCGAACCACAGGATCACCAGCGGAATCAGCGCCAGGTGCGGCACGTTGCGGATCATCTGCACCGAACTGTCGAGCAGGCGTTCGCCCCATTTCGACAGGCCGGTGATGAAGCCCAATGTCAGGCCGATGCCGCCGCCGATGGCAAAGCCCAGCGCAGCACGCCAGCCGCTGATCGCCAAGTGCGTCCAGATTTCGCCGCTGCGCACCAGGCTCACGCCGGCTTCGATGACCGCAATGGGTGCCGGCAGAATCCGCGTCGACAACCAGCCCGCCGACACCGACAACTGCCACACCGCCAACAGCAACACCGGCAACGCCCAGGGTGCGAGGTTGTGGATGATTTTCTTCATGGCGCGCCTCAGCTCTGCGACGCGGCTTTGGGGAGGATGTCGTTGGCGACCATCTCACCAAACGGGCTGACGTAACCGGCGCTTTTCGGCAGCTCGGGACGTTCGATGTCCAGGTGCGGGAAGAGCAATTCGGCGACGCGGTACGACTCTTCCAGGTGTGGATAACCAGAGAAGATGAACGTGTCGATGCCCAAGTCCGCGTATTCCTTCACGCGGGCCGCCACGGTCGGACCGTCGCCCACCAGCGCCGTGCCGGCACCGCCGCGCACCAGGCCAACGCCGGCCCACAGGTTGGGGCTGACTTCGAGGTTGTCGCGGCTGCCACCGTGCAGCGCGGCCATGCGTTGCTGGCCGACGGAATCGAAGCGTGCCAACGAGGCTTGAGCACGAGCGATGGTGTCGTCATCCAGATGCGAGATCAGGCGATCCGCCGCTTGCCACGCTTCTTCATTGGTTTCACGGACGATCACGTGCAGGCGAATACCGAAGCGCACAGTACGGCCAAGCTTCGCCGCTTTGGCACGCACCTGTTCGATTTTCTCTGCGACAGCAGCCGGTGGTTCGCCCCAGGTCAGGACCATTTCCACCTGCTCGGCTGCCAGATCCTGCGCCGCTTCCGAAGAGCCGCCGAAGTACAGCGGCGGGCGCGGGTGCTGGATCGGTGGATAGAGCAACTTGGCACCCTTCACGCTGATGTGCTGACCGTCGTAATCAACGGTTTCGCCTTCCAGCACACGACGCCAGATGCGGGTGAATTCCACCGAGGCCTGATAGCGCTCTTCGTGGGTCAGGAACAAACCGTCGCCAGCCAATTCTTCCGGATCACCGCCGGTTACCAGGTTGAACAGCGCACGACCGCCGGACAAGCGATCCAGCGTTGCAGCCTGACGCGCGGCCACCGTCGGGGAAATGATCCCGGGGCGCAGGGCGACGAGGAATTTCAAACGCTGGGTCACCGGGATCAGCGATGCCGCCACCAGCCACGAATCTTCGCAGGAGCGACCGGTGGGAATCAGCACCCCGCCGAAACCCAGACGATCCGCCGCTTGCGCGACTTGTTGCAGGTAACCGTGGTCGACGGCGCGAGCGCCTTCGGCGGTGCCAAGGTAATGGCCGTCGCCGTGAGTAGGCAGGAACCAGAAGATATTGAGGCTCATGGAGTGGTCTCCTTAGGGAATCGAATTACGGTGCTTTGGCAACGGCCGCCGGTGGCGTCCAGATCACGTCTTTGATGCTCAACGGCTTCGGAATCAGCTTGAGCTGGTAGAAGCTGTCGGCGATTTTCTGTTGCGCGGCGACCACTTCAGGCGTCAGGAACAGCGCGCCGTAGCCCTGGCGTTTCACCGAGGTCAGGGTGATGTCCGCCGGCAGGCCGAGCAGTGGCGAGACTTGTTTGGTCACGTCTTCCGGGTTGGCTTTGGACCACTCACCGACCGCGCGCACTTCTTCCACGAGGGTCTTGATCACCTCGGGATTTTTCTGCGCATACGGCTTGGTCGCCAGGTAGAACTGATGGTTGTCGACGATGCCTTGGCCATCACGCAGGGTGCGTGCTTGCAGCTGCTGTTCTGCGGCGGCCTGGTACGGGTCCCAAATGACCCAGGCATCAACGCTGCCACGTTCGAACGCGGCGCGGGCATCGGCCGGCGGCAGGAAGACGGTCTGGATGTCGGTGTATTTGAGGCCGGCGTCTTCAAGGGCGCGGACCAGCAGGTAGTGAACGTTGGAGCCTTTGTTCAGGACGACTTTCTTGCCTTTGAGCTCGGCCACCGATTTGATCGGCGAGTCCTTCGGCACCAGGATCGCTTCGCTGTGTGGCGCGGGCGGTTCGTAGGCGACGTAGAGCAGATCGGCGCCGGCCGCTTGAGCGAACACCGGAGGGGTTTCGCCGGTAACGCCGAAGTCGATCGAGCCGACGTTCAGGCCTTCAAGCAGTTGCGGGCCACCGGGGAATTCAGTCCATTGCACGTCCACGCCTTGGGCGGCGAGGCGTTTTTCCAACGTGCCTTTAGCCTTGAGCAGCACCAGGGTGCCGTACTTTTGATAACCGATCCGAAGTGTCTCGGCTTGAGCTTGAGTAATGGCGCCGAAGGTGACAGCCGCAACAAACAGAGCGACCAGACCACGACGCAAAATGACAGGGCGCATGGCGCTCTCCTTTTTGCTGTTGGGTTTTGGCTGCACCTGCTTGGCCGTTAGCGGCTGAGTAAGGTGAGTGGATCAAATTCAGATGTGACTTGAGTGCTGGCTTAAATGCTCCAGCGAGCACTCAACAAACGTTCGTTCAACAGGTTCGGGTCGATCGGCTTGGGGCGTCGGGCCATGGCGCTGAAAAACAGCTCCAGCGATTCACTCAGCCGCTGTTCCAGCTCGGGTGCCAACTGCGCCTGGGCACTGCCTTCGCCGTAAGCGATCTGGCTGTCCACGGCGAAAATCCCGTGGAGCATTTCCTGGGCTTTCAACGCCGACAACACAGGCTTGAGCGCGTAATCCACCGCCAGCATGTGGGCGATGCTGCCGCCGGTTGCCATTGGCAAAACCACTTTGTGCGCCAGGGCGCGTTCGGGCAGCAGATCGAGCACGGTCTTCAGGGCGCCGGAGAACGATGCCTTGTACACCGGAGTAGCGATCAACAAGCCATCGGCGTTTTCAATCTGTTGCAGCAGGTCAATCACCTTCGGACTGTCGAAGCGTGCATGCAGCAAGTCTTCGGCCGGGAAGTCCCGTACCTGGTAACTCACCACTTCCACACCTTGCTCCTGCAACCAGCGTTGCGAGCGGTCCAGCAGCACCCCGGAACGGGAGCGTTGGCTCGGACTGCCACCGAGTGAGACGACCAGCATTCAGATGATTCCTTGGGCGGTATTGGCGATTCGCGGTTTGCGGTCTCGCTTGGGTGGAATGACCTTAACAGGTGATTGTTATATCCATAAATCATATTTATTCATTTGGTTATTCCTTGTAGAACTATGCAGTTCCATTTCCTCCAGGCAAAAAAACAGGCCGTATACACGGCCTGAAATCCCCTGCTTTGTGGACGACAAAAACTATTCACTGGCCGTTCTGCCGCAATCGCGGGCAAGCCCGCTCCCACAGTGGATAGGGGTGATCACAGAGGTATGGCAAACCACAAAACCCTGTGGGAGCGGGCTTGCCCGCGATTGCGATTTCAGCCACACCGCAAAATTCGAAGGATTACCTGTTCGGCTGCGGTGTCAGGCGCAGGTACGGTTTCACCGCGCGATAACCCTTGGGAAAGCGCTTCTTGATTTCGTCTTCGTCCTTGAGCGACGGCACGATCACCACTTCATCACCGTCCTGCCAGTTGGCCGGGGTGGCCACTTTGTAGTTGTCGGTGAGTTGCAGCGAGTCGATCACCCGCAGGATTTCATTGAAGTTGCGGCCGGTGCTCGCCGGGTAGGTGATGGTCAGGCGCACCTTTTTGTTCGGGTCGATCACGAACAACGAACGCACGGTCAAGGTGTCGTTGGCGTTGGGGTGGATCAGGTCGTAAAGGTCCGAGACCTTACGGTCCGCATCAGCCAGGATCGGGAAGTTGACGACGGTGTTCTGTGTTTCGTTGATGTCCCCGATCCACTTGTGATGCGAATCCACCGGGTCAACAGACAGGGCGATGGCCTTGACTCCTCGCTGGGCAAACTCATCTTTCAATTTGGCGGTGAAGCCGAGTTCGGTGGTGCACACCGGTGTGAAATCCGCCGGGTGGGAAAACAGCACGCCCCAGCTATCGCCCAGCCACTCGTGGAAATTGATAGTGCCGGCGCTGGAATCCTGTTCGAAGTCGGGGGCGATATCGCCCAGTCTGAGGCTCATGGTGCTGCTCCTGATGAGTGCGGTTTGAGCTCAACTGTGCCTGTGTTTCTTATCTATTAAAAAGAATAAATATTGATTTGGTTAGATCGTAAACGAATATTAAAAATCTGTTCACTGGACGTGCATGCGCATCCCGCCGAACATCGCCAGCAAGGTTCGAGAAGGCCTTGAGTTGCTGCATTAAAGAGGGGAATTTCAGGCCGGGTTTACGGGGGTGATCCCGGTTTGAAAACGCAAAAGCCCCGCCAGGCGAGATGCCGGGCGGGGCTTTTTTGTCTCGGTTACAAGAGCGCTATTACAACAGCGGGATCGAGTAGCTGACGATCAGGCGGTTTTCGTCCTGGGAGCGAGTGCTCGGCAGGTCAGTACGCCAGGTAGCGTTTTTCCACATGACGCCAAGGTTTTTCAACGCGCCGGACTGGACGACGTAACCCACAGTCAGGTCGCGTTCCCACTCGGAAGCGCCGTCAGCCAACTCTGCACCGCGAGCGTTAACGGTGTCTATATTGTCGCCACGCAGGTAAACCACACCCGCCGTCAGGCCGGGTACGCCGACCTTGGCGAAGTCATACGAGTAGCGTGCCTGCCAGGTGCGCTCGCCGGCACGGGCGAACTTCTGGATTTGCGAGTCGGTAATGATGTAAGCCGACGAGCCGTCACCCTGGTTCAGCCAAGGGAAATCGCTGCTGCCGTTACTGACCTGATAACCGCCACCGAAGGTGTGACCGGCAACGGAGTACAGGAACAGACCGCTGTACAAGTTGTTGTCGACCTTGCCTTTACCGCTAGCCACCGCGTTGTAGTTGCCGGTGCTGTAGTAGAGCGGATCGTGACCGTTGGCGCCGTCGTCAGAGCTGTTGAAGTAGCGCAAGTCCGACTTCAACACACCCGGGCCGATTGCCCAGTTGTGCACCAGACCCAGGAAGTGTTGCTTGTAGAAGTCTTCCAGGTTGCCGTAGTAGTACTGGGCAGTCAGGTCCTTGGTGATTTTGTAGTCACCACCCCCGTAAATGAACTTGTTGCTGTCACGGCCAGCAGCCGTGCGACCGTTGGCACCCGAAATCGACAGCTCTTCGTTGTTGCTGGAGTTACGACCCTTGGCGTGCTCGATCTGACCGCCGACCAACGTCAGGTCTTTGATGTCATTCGTGGTGATCTGGCCACCCTGGAAGGTTTGCGGCAGCAGACGACCATCGTTGGTCACGATGACCGGCAGTTTCGGCTGCAGAGTGCCCAGTTTCAGCTCGGTCTGGGAGATCTTGGCCTTGGCCGTCAAACCCAGGCTGGAGAAGTTATCAACCGCTTCGCCGTTGGACTTGCTTGGGAAAACAGTACCGCCGTACGAGTTGTTGGAGGCACCGTTAGTACCGCCACCCGAATCCAGACGCACGCCCAACAGGCCGATCGCATCAATACCGAAGCCAACAGTGCCTTGGGTGTAACCGGAAATGAAGCGCAGGTCGAAGCCTTGGCCCCACTCTTCGTTTTTGTTCGGGCCAGTACCGTCTCGGTAGTCGGTGTTGATGTAGAAGTTACGCAGCCCCAAGGTGGCCTTGCTGTCTTCGATGAAACCTGCGGCGCTTGCCTGCTGCGCCACAACCCCTAAGGCCACAGCCATGGCCAAGGTGGACTTGTTCATTTGTTTCGCTCCTATCGTTTCTAGTTCCTGGTCCTGGGTCGAATGCCCGGATCCTGAGATGCGCGCTTTAGCGCCAAGCCGTCTAACCCGGTCATCTGGTCGCTAAAGGATACCTGTTCATAAAGCCAAAAAGAATTGTTGCAATATTTTTCATACCATTAAGGAATAAAGCTCCGCATGGGGACAGAAGGTATCGGCGCGTAAACCAATTCCTGAACCTGTTTGAAAATCGGGAGCGGTATTGCCAAGACTCAAAGGTGCTGCGGCGCTCACTTTAGGCCCACAGAAACAAATCTAAAAAGAATAAAAAATCATCATGTGCAATGTTTATGGAATATAAAAATAGGGGCGAAAAAAAGCCTCGCCAGTGGGCGAGGCTTTCTGCGCAACTGATTACATGAAGCTATAGGTGTAGTTGAAGATCAGACGGGTCTGGTCCTGGTCGGCGATGTTGATTTCGCTGCCACGGTAGGTGCCATGACGCAACGTCGCACCGAAACCTTTGAGAGCGCCCTGTTGAATGGTGTAGTCCACTCGCAAGTCGCGTTCCCACTCGGACATATCGCTGCCGGTGCCGTTCGCAGCTTTGATGTTATCGCCATGCAGGTAAGCAACCGATGCTTTCAAGCCTGGAACACCCAGTGTGGCGAAGTCGTAGCTGTACTGACCGAACGTGGTGTTTTCACCGGCACGGACGAAACCGTTAACCATGGCGTCGGTGAACAGATAGAAACTCGTGCCGCCGGCCCCTTCGTTGCGACCATTGCCATCGACAACGCTGCCCTGGTTCAGATAAACGAAACCACCGTCATCGTTGACACGCTGATGGCCAACCAGGAAGGCGTTGCCGCCCAGGGTGTAGGTGAACATCGCGCTCCAGGTCTTGTTATCGACCTCGCCCGGGTTCTTGGCGAAACCACCGTTGTTATTGAACTGATAGCCAGCATCGCCGTTCTTGCCGTCGGAGCTGCTATCGAAATAACGAATGTCGGTCTTGAAGGACTGGTTGGTGCTGATCGGCAAGACGTGAATCAGACCGAAGAAGTTCTGTTTGTAGTAGTCCTTCAGGTTCGAGTGGTAGTACTGCAGGGTGAGGTCTTTGGTGACCTTCCAGTCAGCACCGGCGTAACGGAACTGGTTGCTGTCCTGAGTACCGCCATTCACTGCCATACCGGTGGTGTTCGACGAAGCGCGACCCGCGGCGTGTTCGAGCTGGCCGACGTTAAGGGTCACGTTGTCGATTTCTTTGGAGGAGATCGTGCCGCCTTCAAAGGTCTGTGGCAGCAGACGGCTGTCGTTCGCTACCAGAATCGGCATGTTTGGCTGCAGAGCGCCACCGTAGTGGGCTTCGGTCTTGGAGAAGCGCGCCTTGACGTTACCCGCCACGCGGCTCCACTCATCCACTGCCGAACCATCGGTGTCGCTTGGGAAGAACGTGTTGTTGTCCGGGTGGTGACCCTTGCCGCCATCCAGATGGATGCCGACCAGCGCCTGCGCATCGATACCAAAACCAACGGTGCCTTGGGTGAAGCCGGACAGATAATCGAACTTGAGGCCTTCAGCGGTCTCTTTCTGATCGGCGCCGCCATCACGGTTATCGTTGTTGTAATACATGGTGCGGGAACTGACGGAAGCCTTGCTGTCTTCGATGAAACCCGCGGCGCCTGCCTGCTGCGCCAAAACCCCAACAGCCACGGCCAGCGCCAAGGTGGACTTGTTCATTGTTTCGCTCCTCTCGTTTCTAATTCTTGTGTTCCTGGCTCGAGATCAGGTGCCTCGAATCCTAAGATGCGCGATTAGCGCCAGACCGTGACCCACAAGTCAATCGTAACTATGTGTGTCTACGACCATAGTCTAATCCCCGGTTTTTTGGTCCTTGCGGGTTCATGAATTCGTCATAAACCCAAAAAGAATTGGTCAATTCTTTTTTTCATACCTTTTAGGAATACAGCTCACCCCACTCGACGCCCGGAATAGAGCGATCGACTCATAAGCTAATTCCTAAAGGGTATTTTTTAGCTGTTTTTTAGATCGAATAGCTTTGACGCAATTCGGAAACATTACCCCTCCCGAGAGGCGCCGCCATGTCGACCAAACGCGCACTATCCAGCCCAATTGTTACAGTTTGTGTGTCGCTTTCAATTTCGTTCTCCGCTCATGCAGCGAACCTCACCGTCGGCAATCGATAAACCGGAAGATCTGATCGGCAAGACCATCGCCAGCCCTGGGGGAAATTCGCAAGACCGGCAAGACCTTGACCGACGCGGCGCAGGTCGGCCAATGGGGTGCGCCGACCTTCGAAGTCTGGGTGGTGCGCAAGGATTACGCCGAGAAGCACCCGGAGGACGTGGCGAAATTCGCCAAGGTCACGCTGGACTCATTCGCCGACTATGCCGCGCATAAAGACAGCTGGACCGCTGACTCGGTGCCGGTGCAGAAAATCGCCAAACTGACCGGTGCCAACCAAGGCGATTGGCGAGGCGGCGAAGTTCTTGAAGGAACAGGGAAAGGTTGAACCGGTACTGCCGGTTTATTCGCCGTATGTCAGTGCAAATAGCACACCGATCTCCTGTCGGAGCGAGGCTTGCCCGCGAAGGCGTCATCATGGACAACAGATAAATCGAGTCGTCTGCTTCGCGGGCAAGCCTCGCTCCTACCGGGATTGGGGTCGCCGATTCAGAGGGTTTTTTCGAAGATCTTCGAATTGCGCTGATAGTTGTACAGCGACGCCCGAGCCGATGGCAGACGCTCGACGCTGCTCGGCACGAAACCACGCTCACGGAACCAGTGGGCCGTGCGGGTGGTGAGTACGAACAAGGTTTTCAACCCCTGTGCCCGCGCGCGGGTTTCGATGCGCTCCAGCAACTCATCCCCGCGACCACCATGGCGGTACTCCGGGTTCACCGCCAGACACGCCAACTCCCCGGCATCCGAATCGGCAATCTGGTACAGCGCCGCGCACGCGATGATCATGCCTTCGCGCTCGACCACGCTGAACTGCTCGATCTCACGCTCCAGCACTTCGCGGGAACGACGCACCAGAATCCCCTGCTCTTCCAACGGGCTGATCAGGTCCAGCAAACCACCGACGTCCTCGATGGCCGCCTCGCGCACCACTTCGAATTGCTCCTGGGCCACCAGCGTACCGCCACCGTCACGGGTGAACAGTTCGGTCAGCAGCGCACCGTCTTCGACATAACTGACGATATGACTGCGGGCGACCCCACCGCGACAGGCTTCAGCGGCCGCATCCAGCAGCTCGCCCTGATAATTGCTGCCCAAACGCTGCAAATGCGCGGGCACCTGTTGTGGACGCAACTCGCGAACCAGACGACCGTTTTCGTCGATCAGACCAAGGTCGGCGCCGAACAGCAGCAGTTTGTCCGCGGCCAGATCGATGGCCGCGCGGGTGGCGACGTCTTCGCACGCGAGGTTGAAAATCTCACCGGTCGGCGAGTAACCCAACGGCGACAGCAACACGATCGAGCGCTCGTCCAGCAGACGATTGATGCCCTTGCGGTCGACCCGGCGCACTTCGCCGGTGTGGTGATAGTCGACGCCTTCGAGCACGCCGATCGGCCGTGCGGTCACCAGATTGCCGCTCGCCACCCGCAGGCGCGAGCCCTGCATTGGCGACGAGGCCATGTCCATCGACAACCGCGCTTCGATGGCAATGCGCAGTTGGCCGACCGCGTCGATCACACATTCCAGCGTCGCGGCATCGGTGATGCGCATGCCGTGATGGTAATGCGGGGTCAGGCCGCGAGCCGCCAGGCGGGTTTCAATTTGCGGACGGGAACCGTGCACCAGCACCAATCGCACACCCAGGCTGTGCAGCAGCACCAGGTCGTGGACGATGTTGCCGAAATTCGGGTGCTCCACACCGTCGCCGGGGAGCATGACGACGAAGGTGCAATCGCGGTGGGCGTTGATGTAAGGCGAAGCGTGACGAAGCCAATTAACGTATTCGGGCATGAACCTGGGCCTGTAATAAATAGCAGCCAAAAAATGGGCGAACAGAAAATGCACAGCGGGCTGATGGTTATCGTCGGAACAGGCTTGGCGACACGCGCGCTCTCCTCATGAATACGGGTTAAGACACCGGCAATTTAAACGCGATCCCTGTAGGAGCGAGCTTGCTCGCGAAAAACGTGAGGGCACCGCGTTCATCCGGGCAGCCCTCGTTATCGTTAACGTCCTTCGCGAGCAAGCTCGCTCCTACCTCCTACAACACCGGGGTCAAGCAGTAATGTTCAATCAACTGACGTAATAGATGCACCGTAGGCTGCAAACGTGACATTTCGAGGTATTCCCCCGGTTGGTGTGCGCAGGCGATGTCGCCCGGGCCGAGCACCAGTGTTTCGCAGCCAAGACGCTGAAGATAAGGCGCTTCCGTGCCGAACGCCACTGCTTCGGCCCGATGGCCGGTGAGCTTTTCCGCGATCCGGACCAATTCGGCATCCTCGGCCTGCTCGAAGGGCGGCACTTCGGGGAACAGCGGCGCGTAATCGATCTTCACCTGATGCCGTTCGGCAACCGGCTTGAGCCGTTGCAGAATTTCCGCGCGCAGGGCTTTAGGGTCCATGCCCGGCAATGGCCGCAGGTCGAACTCCAGCGAGCATTGGCCGCAGATGCGGTTGGGGTTGTCACCGCCGTGGATGCAGCCGAAGTTCATGGTCGGCGTCGGCACGCCAAACTGCATGTTGCGAAATTCACGCTGCCACAGCAGACGCAGGCCCCGCAGTTCGCCGATGGCATCGTGCATGGCTTCGAGGGCGCTGTGGCCCAGGCGCGGGTCAGAGGAATGGCCGCTCTGCCCGAGAATATCGATGCGCTCCATCATGATGCCTTTGTGCATCCGGATCGGTTTGAGCCCGGTCGGCTCGCCGATCACCGCTGCGCGACCCAATGGACGTCCGGCGGCGGCCAAGGCGCGGGCACCGGACATCGAGCTTTCTTCATCGCAGGTGGCGAGGATCAGCAGCGGTTGCTTGAACGGTTGGTCGAGCAAGGGTATGACGGCTTCGATGGCCAGGGCGAAAAAACCCTTCATGTCGCAACTGCCGAGGCCGATCCAGCGGCCATCGACTTCGGTCAACTTCAGCGGATCGGTCTGCCACAGCGCGCCATCGAACGGCACGGTGTCGCTGTGTCCGGCCAGCACCAGGCCGCCGGGACCAGAACCGAAACTCGCCAGCAGGTTGAATTTGCCGGGGCTGACCTGCTGAATGTCGCAGGCAAAACCCAGGTCACCGAGCCACGTTGCCAGCAGGTCGATCACCGGACGATTGGATTGATCGAGGCTGGGTTGGGTACAACTGACGGACGGTGCGGCGATCAGCGCAGCGAACTGATCTTTCATGGACGGCAAAGGCATCGCTGACTCCAACTCCCGGATTGAAGTCCATCATAGAACCATCTGGCGACAGGAATAAACCGTTGCGGTTCGTCGCCAAGCGTCAACAGACCCTATCTCGAATGAGTCCTGTACACTGCACGACCTTGGCAGCCACACATTCCCCCGGCTGCGCTCCCGATCCTGGATTTTCCGGCCATGCAGAAAGAAACCGAAATCAAACTCCGCGTCAGCCGCGAAACCCTCGCCGCCCTGCGCGAACACCCGCTCCTGAAAAAACGCAACAAAAGTGGCTGGGAACGCCGTGAGTTGATGAACCAGTACTTCGACACGCCTGAGCGCGACCTGGCCCGCGCCAAGGTTGCCCTGCGCCTGCGCCGCGATGGCGAAGAAGTGATTCAGACCCTCAAGACTCGCGGCCATAGTGTCGCCGGTCTGTCCGAGCGTAACGAGTACGACTGGAACCTGCCCAAAGCCAAGCTCGACGTAAAGAAACTCGACGGCGAATGCTGGCCTGAAGAGCTGGCCGAGCTGGACAAGAAAACCCTGAAGCCGATCTTCACCACCGATTTCATCCGCGAACGCGCGGAAATCGCTTGGGGCCGTGGCAAGACCAAAGTGGTCATCGAAGCCGCGCTGGACCTGGGCCACGTCATCGTCGGCAAACAGAAAGAAGAAATCTGCGAGCTGGAACTGGAACTGCGCGAAGGCGAACCGGCCGCGTTGCTGGAGCTGGCCGCCGAGTTGGCCGCAACCCTGGCCCTGATGCCGTGCGACATCAGCAAGGCCGAGCGCGGTTATCGCCTGTACGACGCCAACAGCTACTCGTTGAGCCTGCCAGCGCCACAAATCACCGCCGAAATGCCGCTGGACGACGCCTTCGCCGCCCTGAGCTGGCACTTGCTGGGCAGCAGCCAGCGTCTGGCCGAGCAGTATCGTTTCAATGGTCACTGGCGCCTATTGCAGGACTGGGTCGAAAACCTCGCTGAACTGCGCGCATTGCTCAGCAGCCTGGGCCAGGCCGCACCGCGTCAGTCGACTCACGATCTGCGCGTTGCACTGGATGCCTTGCTGGAAGACTGGCGCCCGCTGGTACAAGCCGGCATCGACGACGAAGACGTGCGCAAAGCCGCGCCGGAGCAGTTTCTCGAAGAACTCGAAGACCCGCGCTGGGGCCTGTTCTCCCTGAACACCTCGCGCTGGTTGCTGGCCCGCACCTGGGCTGCCGATCGCAACGTTCGTGGCAATCGCCAGGGCGCCGCGCAATTGGGCAGCTGGTTGCCGCGCCTGCTGGGCGAGGAAGCCACGTCCCTGCAATTGCAGCGTTACCAGCAACAGCCGGAAGACCTCGCCGAGCAACTGCCGCGCATCGAGCGCATCCAGGCCTGGATGCACCATGCGCGTAACGTGCTGGACATTCCGGAAATGGATCGCCTGTACGGTGAGCTGAACAAACTGGCGCAACTGGCTAACGAGCCGATCACCGACGAATCGCTGGATGCGCGTAAGCAGCAGGCGATTGCGGTGTATCAGAACCGTGCCTGGAAAATGCTGCTGCGCATGTAAGACCGCCTTCGCGGGCAAGCCCGCTCCCACAGGACCGTCGGCGAACACAAAATATGTGTACAACGATAAAACCTGTGGGAGCGGGCTTGCCCGCGAAGAGGCCCGCCCATCCACCACAAAACCTCAGACCGGCAAACTCGTCGTCGACTTGATCTCCGACAACGCCACAATCGAATTGACCTCCTGAATCCCCGGCACCATCGACAGCTTCTCAAAGAAGAAGCGCTCATACGCCTCGATGTCCGCCGTCACAATCCTCAGCAAGAAATCCACCGACCCCATCAACACATAACACTCCAGCACTTCGGGAAAACCGCGAATCGCCTCGGTGAACTCGGTGAAGTTCGAACGGCCGTGCGCGTTGAGTTTGATCTCGGCAAAAATTTGCGTGTTCAGGCCTATTTTCTTGCGGTCGAGCAACGTTACCTGCCCGCGAATGATCCCCTCCTCCTTCATCCGCTGTATCCGCCGCCAGCACGGCGATTGCGAGAGCCCCACCTGGTCAGCAATCTGCGCACTGGAGAGCGAAGCGTCCTCTTGCAGCAACGCCAGAATCTTGCGGTCGTAGCCGTCCAGCTCGCTGTGCATAAAAAAACCTGTGATTTATAGCTTCATGAATTGCGCAATTCGATAAATCGCCCATAACGCCAATCATAGATAAGAAATGCCTCGCCCCGAATGTAAAAATTCCTCCAGTGATTTTGGAGACCCGACCATGCCGCATCTAGAAGCCGTGAACACCCCGCCCGCCCGCGCCGATGTCTGGAACATCAGCAACGGCCACTGCCGCGTTCACTACCAACTGCTGGCCGAGGCCGAACCGGATGTGCTGTGCCGGGCGCTGAACCTGTTCGCCATGCAATTCCTGACGCCGCAACAGGTCAACGTGCAGCGCATGGATGATTTGCTGTCGGTAGACATCGTCATCGACGGATTGACCTGGCATCGCGCCCAGGTCATCGCGGAAAAATTGCGTAACCTGATCAGCGTCTGTTCGGTAGAGCTGCAAGCCGCCGATTCTGCGTGGGATGAGCCGGTTCAGGCGGCAGGCTGAAAGAACTCGAAACGGCTTCGTCGGGTAGTGGCCCAACGATCAGCGGGTCCGCGACTATCCTTTGCGGACTGTTGTTCATGAGGAGCCCGCATGTCCGTTCAACTTGCCATTCAGGACCGCTGGCTGGATCTCAATGATTTGCTGCGTGAACTGGTCGCCCAAGGCTTTATCAGCCAGGACTCGGCCGAACACGCGCTGAATGCCCGACGCCGTCACGCCGCCAATGGCCAGATGCACCCGCTGGAGTTCATCGCCAGCCAGCAGCTGGACGACCTCAGCCGCCCCGGCAAACACCTCGACCTGGAAAGCCTGACCCTGTGGCTGTCGCAGCAGGCCGGCCAACCTTACTTGCGCATCGACCCGCTGAAAATCAACGTCGCGGCCATTACCCCATTGATGTCCTACGCCTTCGCCCAGCGCCACAAAATTCTCGCGGTCGCCATCGATCGCGACGCGGTGACCGTGGCCAGCGCCCAGCCGTACGTCAACGGTTGGGAAGCCGACCTGACCCACGTCCTGAAACTGCCGATCAAGCGCGTGGTGGCCAACCCGATCGACATCCAGCGCTTCAGTGTGGAGTTTTTTCGCCTGGCCAAATCGGTCAGCGGCGCGACCAACGCCGATCAGCAGATGAACACCCTGGGCAACTTCGAACAGTTGCTCAACCTCGGCGCCAGCGACCAGGAGCCCGACGCCAACGACGCACACATCGTCAACATCGTCGATTGGTTGTTCCAGTACGCGTTCCAGCAGCGCGCCAGCGACATCCACATCGAACCCCGACGCGAGCAAGGCACCGTGCGCTTTCGCATCGACGGCGTGCTGCACAACGTCTATCAATTCCCGCCGCAGGTGACCATGGCCATCGTCAGTCGCCTGAAAAGCCTGGGGCGAATGAACGTCGCGGAAAAGCGCAAACCCCAGGACGGCCGGGTAAAAACCAAGACCCCGGACGGTGGCGAAGTCGAACTGCGCCTGTCGACATTGCCGACCGCCTTCGGCGAAAAAATGGTCATGCGGATTTTCGACCCGGAAGTGCTGCTCAAGAATTTCGATCAGTTGGGCTTCTCCGCCGAAGACCTGCGTCGCTGGCAGGACATGACGAGCCAGCCCAACGGCATCATCCTGGTCACCGGGCCGACCGGTTCCGGTAAAACCACCACGCTGTACACCACGCTGAAAAAACTGGCGACGCCCGAGGTCAACCTCTGCACCATCGAAGACCCGATCGAAATGGTCGAGCCGGCGTTCAACCAGATGCAGGTCCAGCACAACATCGACCTGACCTTCGCCGCCGGTGTGCGCGCGCTGATGCGGCAGGATCCGGATATCATCATGATCGGCGAGATCCGCGACCTCGAAACAGCCGAAATGGCGATTCAGGCCGCGCTCACCGGCCACCTGGTGTTGTCGACGCTGCACACCAACGATGCGCCCAGCGCGATCAGCCGCCTGCTGGAACTCGGCGTGCCGCATTACCTGATCAAAGCCACGGTGCTTGGCGTCATGGCCCAGCGTCTGGTCCGCACCTTGTGCCCGCACTGCAAGGCGCCGTTGACGCTGGGCGAAGAAGACTGGCAAACCTTGACCCGGCCCTGGCAGGCACCGTTGCCGAGCAATGCACAACGCGCCATCGGTTGCCTGGAATGCCGCGACACCGGCTATCGCGGCCGCGCCGGGGTGTACGAAATCATGCAACTGACTGACGGCGTCAAGGCGCTGATCAATCCCGACACCGACTTGCTGGCGATCCGGCGCCAGGCGTTCAAGGAAGGCATGCGCAGTTTGCGGCTGTCGGGGGCGCAGAAAGTCGCAGCGGGGTTGACCACGATCGAGGAGGTGCTGCGGGTGACGCCGCAGAGCGAGCAGAAATAGCGCCTTGTAGCAGCTGGCGAAGCCTGCGTTCGGTTCGGGCCGCGATCGGACGAAGCAGTCGTGAAATCAGACAACGCGGAGTATCAGGAAAACCGCAAGTTCAGGTTTTACGACTGCTTCGCAGCCGAACGCAGCCTCGCAAGCTCGACAGCTGCTACAGAGCCGAACGCAGTCTTCGCCAGCTGCGATAAATTGCGTATCGCTTAACTGACTGGCATTTACCTATTGTGTCTCCTGATGATGCGAGGGCCGACTATCGGTACTTATCCCCGACCCGCGCCGCTACACTTCTGCGATCGCCATTTCATTTGATCAACAGGGAATCGTTATGCAGATCGGCAGCGTGCTTTTACTTTTTGTCGGCCTCGTGGTCGCCATTCTGTTCATGGGTTTCAAAGTCGTGCCGCAGGGTTACCAATGGACGGTCGAGCGTTTCGGCCGTTATACCAACACCCTCAAGCCAGGCCTGAACATCATCATCCCGGTGATGGACCGCATCGGTCGCAAGATCAACGTGATGGAAAGCGTGCTGGACATTCCGCCGCAGGAAGTCATCACCGCCGACAACGCTACGATGCAGATCGATGCGGTGTGCTTCTTCCAGGTGGTCAACACCGCTCAGGCCGCCTACGAGGTGAACAACCTCGAACACGCGATTCGCAACCTGCTGCAAACCAACATCCGCACCGTGCTCGGCTCCATGGAGCTCGACGCGATGCTCAGCCAGCGCGACGGGATCAACGAAAAACTGCTGCGTACCGTCGACGAAGCCACGGCGCCGTGGGGCATCAAGATCACCCGGATCGAGATCAAGGACATCAGTCCGCCGGCTGACCTGATGGCGGCAATGTCCGGGCAGATGAAGGCCGAGCGGATCAAACGCGCGCAAATCCTCGAAGCCGAAGGCCTGCGAGCGGCTGCCATCCTGACCGCAGAAGGCAAGAAGCAGGCGCAGATCCTTGAGGCCGAAGGCGGTCGGCAGGCCGCATTCCTCGAAGCCGAAGCCCGTGAACGTCAGGCCGAAGCTGAAGCCCAGGCGACCAAAGTGGTGTCCGAAGCCATCGCTGGCGGCAACGTGCAGGCGGTCAACTACTTCGTCGCGCAGAAGTACATCGATGCGCTGGGCAAACTGGCCTCGGCCAACAACAGCAAAGTGATCCTGATGCCGCTCGAAGCCAGTTCGATGATCGGTGCAGTCGGCGGCATCGGCGAAATCGTCAAGGCCACGTTCGATAACAAGAAAGCCTGAGGCACGCTATGTGGGCATTTCTGCAGCATCTTTCCTTCTGGGACTGGCTGGCACTGGGCACGGTGCTGCTGATTCTCGAAGTATTCGGCGCCGGCGGTTATCTGCTGTGGATCGGCATGGCCGCCGCCGCTGTTGGCGTGCTGACCTTTGTCGCGCCGGACCTGTCCTGGGAATTGCAGTTCCTGCTGTTCGGCCTGCTCTCGATCGCCACGGCGCTGTATTGGTGGCGACGCCAACGCAGCGCCGTGCGTGAGAGCGATCAGCCGAACCTCAACCTGCGAGGTCAGGAACTGATCGGTAAAACCTTCGTGGTGCATGAAGCCATTGTCGATGGCCGCGGCAAGATAAAAGTCGCCGATGGCGTGTGGATGGCCCGAGGCCCGGATGCTGCACCGGGTAGCCGGGTTCGTGTGGTCGGGCAGCAAGGGGCGATTTTGCTGGTAGAACCGGCTGAATAAGCCGCTATGGAACTCGACTGGGTGATTGGCAATCCAACGCCGTAGATAACCCAGTGGAGTCACCCATCATGCGTCTCAAACTTGCTGTCGCTACCCTCGCCCTGTTGTCCCTGCCAGTCGGTTCGGCGATGGCCGATAGCTTTTGGCGTAACGTCATCTCTTCCGGTGCAACCACCGGTTCGACCTACCTGACCTTCAAGGATCACAAACTGATCGTTGCTGCTCAGGACGATGCCGGCAGCTTCGTCGCCAGCGACGGCGGCATCCGCGGTCCGTACCTGGAAGCCGCGATGCAGAAAGTCCGCGCCGACAACCCGGGCCTGCAGGCGACGGACATGGAATTGGCGAATGCGATCCTGGCGAAGAATGCCGTCGCTTCCGAATAAGACTTACCGCTAAACAAAATGCCGCTCACATGAGCGGCATTTTTTTGCCCGACACACACGCCCCTGTAGGAGCTGGCTTGCCAGCGAAGGTGGGTCAGCCACATTGATGTCGACTGACACTCCATCGCTGGCAAGCCAGCTCCTACAGGGGGCGTGTGTGTTTCAGCGGTAATCGTCTACCGGGACACAGGCGCAGAACAGATTCCGGTCGCCGTACACGTTATCCACACGGTTCACCACCGGCCAATATTTATGCGCCTTGGTGTGCGCATCCGGCGTCACTGCCTGCTCGATGCTGTAGGGCCGTTCCCAAACTCCGGTGATATCAGCCAATGTGTGCGGCGAGCGTTTCAGCGGATTGTCTTCCGCCGGCCAGTTGCCGTTCTGCACCTCGGTAATTTCTGCACGAATGCTCAGCATCGCCCCGATAAACCGGTCCAGCTCGGCCTTCGATTCGCTCTCGGTCGGTTCGACCATCAACGTTCCCGGCACCGGAAACGACATGGTCGGGGCGTGGAAGCCGTAGTCCATCAAGCGCTTGGCCACGTCCTCCTCGCTGATCCCGGTCAGCACCTTGAGCGGCCGCAAGTCGAGGATGCATTCGTGTGCCACCCGCTCGTTGCGCCCGGTGTAGAGCACAGGGAACGCGCCGGACAGATGCTGCGCCAGGTAATTCGCGGCGAGGATCGCCACTTCGCTGGCGTCCGCCAGTTGCGGTCCCATCATGGCGATGTACATCCAACTGATCGGCAAGATGCTCGCACTGCCCCAGGGCGCCGCGCTGACCGCGCCGTTCTGCGGCAACGGCCCGTCGATCGGCACCACCGGGTGATTGGCCACGAACGGTGCCAGATGGGCCCGCACACCAATCGGCCCCATGCCCGGCCCGCCGCCGCCGTGGGGAATGCAGAAGGTTTTGTGCAGGTTCATGTGGGACACGTCGGCGCCAATGTCCGCCGGCCGCGCCAGCCCGACCTGGGCATTGAGGTTGGCGCCATCCATATACACCTGCCCGCCATGGCTGTGGATAACTTCACAGATTTCGCTGATGCCTTCCTCGTAGACGCCATGGGTCGAAGGATACGTCGCCATCAGGCAGGCGAGTTTGTCCCCGGCATCCGCCGCTTTTTCCTTCAGGTCATCGAGATCAACGTTGCCCGCCTCATCACACTCGACGATCACCACCCGCATGCCGGCCATCTGCGCCGAAGCCGGATTGGTGCCGTGGGCCGAGGACGGGATCAGGCAGATATCCCGGGCGCCCTGATGGCGACTCTCGTGGTATTTGCGGATCGCCAGCAACCCGGCGTACTCGCCTTGGGCACCCGAGTTGGGTTGCATGCAGATCGCATCGAAACCGGTGATCGCACACAGCCAGCGCTCCAGTTCCTCGATCATCAGCGAATAGCCGAGCGCCTGCTCTTTCGGCACAAACGGGTGCAGGTTGGCGAACTGTGGCCAGGTGATGGGGATCATTTCGCTGGTGGCGTTGAGCTTCATGGTGCAAGAGCCCAGCGGGATCATCGATTGATTGAGCGCCAGGTCCTTGTTTTCCAGTTGCTTGAGGTAACGCAGCATCTCGGTTTCGCTGTGATGGGCGCTGAACACCGGGTGACGCAAATACGGCGAGGTACGCAGCAGCCCATTGGGAATGCCGGAGGCCAGGGTGTCAGCGTCCAGTTCGTCGACGTTCAGCCCATGATCGGCACCGAGGAACACATCGAACAACTTCGCCACGGTGGATTCGTCAGAGGTTTCGTCGAGGCTCAGGCCCAGTCGCCCGCGGCCGAGAATGCGCAGGTTGATCTGTGCCGCCTGGGCACTTTCGATGATCGCCGTCTGAGTGCCACCGACTTCCAGAGTCAGGGTGTCGAAGAAATGCTGATTGAGGCGGGTGATACCGTTTCGCTCAAGGCCGGCGGCAAGGATGCAGGTCAGCCGGTGAACTCGCTGGGCAATCCGCTTCAACCCTTCCGGGCCATGGTAGACCGCGTAAAAACTGGCGATGTTGGCCAGCAGCACTTGGGCGGTGCAGATGTTCGAGTTGGCCTTCTCCCGACGGATGTGTTGCTCACGGGTCTGCAGGGCCATGCGCAGCGCGGTGTTGCCGCGAGCGTCTTTCGAGACACCGATGATCCGTCCGGGAATCGCCCGTTTGTACTCATCGCGGCTGGCAAAAAACGCCGCGTGCGGCCCGCCGTAACCCATCGGCACGCCGAAACGCTGGGATGAACCGAACACCACATCGGCGCCTAACTCTCCCGGCGGCGTCAGTAATAGCAGGCTCAGCAGATCGGTGGCGACACAGGCCAGCGCTTGCTGGGCATGCAGGTGATCGATCAAGGGGCGCAGGTCGTGAATCTCGCCGTGGGTGTCGGGATATTGCAGCAGCGCGCCGAACACCTGGTGCTGTTTCAAGTTATCCACAGCGTCGACGATCAGTTCGAAGCCGAAGCCTTCGGCACGGGTCTGCACCACGGAAATGGTCTGTGGATGACAGTTTTCGTCGACGAAGAACAGATTGCTTTTGGACTTGGCGACACGCTTGGCCAGGGCCATGGCTTCCGCCGCTGCGGTGGCTTCGTCCAGCAGTGAGGCATTGGCCAGTTCCAGGCCAGTAAGGTCGATGGTTAATTGCTGGAAATTCAGCAGCGCTTCCAAACGGCCTTGGGCGATCTCCGGTTGATAGGGCGTGTAGGCGGTGTACCAACCGGGATTTTCCAGCACGTTGCGCAAGATGACGGTTGGCGTCAGCGTGCCGTGGTAGCCCATGCCGATCAGGCTGGTCCAGACCTGATTCTGCTCGGCGTAACCCCGAAGTTTGGCCAGCGCGGCTTCTTCGTCGAGGGCTGGCGGCAGGTCGAGCGCCCGGTTCAGGCGGATTCCCGGCGGCACCGTCTGTTCGATCAACTCGACCCGGCTACCGAGGCCGAGGCTGTCGAGCATCGCCTGCTGCTCGGCGGCATCGGGCCCGAGGTGGCGGCGAAGGAAGGCATTGGGGTCGCGTAACTGACTCAAGGACGGCAACTGGGACATGACGGGCTCTCTCTTGACTGGCGCTCAACGTCGATGCAACTCGGTCAAAGCAGCATAGCAGTCGATACCCAAGCGGATGGCGTGGCGCCATCGACCAATCCCGATCATCATGCTCGACGCATGCCTAATGTCCGCTGATCAGGTGTCTTTATTCATGAGCCAACTGCCTTTCCTGCCGTTCTCCAAACCCACCATCGATGAAGCCACGATTGCCGCTGTCGGTGACGTATTGCGCTCGGGCTGGATCACCAGCGGCCCCAAGGTCCAGGCCTTTGAAGCGCAGCTCTCGGACTATTTCGGCGGGCGCCCGGTGCGCACCTTCAATTCCGGCACCTGCACCATGGAAATCGCCTTGCGCATTGCCGGAGTCGGGCCGGGTGATGAAGTGATTACCACGCCGATTTCCTGGGTCGCCACCGCCAACGTCATTCTCGAAGTCGGGGCCACGCCGGTGTTTGCCGACATCGACCCGATAACCCGCAACATCGACCTCACGCAGCTCGAAGCCGCCATCACCCCGCGCACCAAAGCCATCATTCCGGTGTTTCTCGCCGGCCTGCCACTGGACATGACGCGCCTGTATGCACTGGCAAAAAAGCACAACCTGCGAGTGCTGGAAGACGCCGCCCAGGCACTGGGGTCAAGCTGGGACGGCCGACGCATTGGCTCGACCGGCGACTTTGTGTCCTTCAGTTTCCAGGCGAACAAAAACGTCACCTCGTCTGAGGGCGGTTGCCTGGTGCTGAACACTGCCGACGAAGTGCGACTGGCGGAGAAGTACCGTTTGCAAGGCGTGACCCGCAACGGCTTCGATGGGCTGGATGTTGATGTGTTGGGCGGCAAGTTCAACATGACCGATGTTGCAGCGGCCATTGGTCTGGGCCAATTTGCCCATATCGAAGCGATCACCGCTCATCGGCGCGAACTGGCCAGGCACTACTTCGCTTGCTTTGGCGAGGATTTCGAAGCGCAGTACGGGGCTCAGCTACCCCCGGCGGATTTCCATAACAGCAATTGGCATTTGTTCCAACTGGTGCTGCCAGAGCGTAAGGATGGCCAACCGGCACGGGCCACGTTCATGGAGCAGATGCAGGCTTTGGGTGTCGGTATCGGCTATCGCTCCCCGCCGATTCACCTGCTCAGTCTTTACCGCGAGCGCGGGTTCAAGGAAGGGATGTTTCCCGTGGCTGAACGGGTGGGTCGCCTGATTGTTTCGTTGCCGATGTTTACCGCCATGAGCAAAGCGGACGTCGAGCGCTCGGTGGCAGCGGTGAAGGCCGTTCTAAAGTGTTGAAACCTGTAGGAGCGAGCTCGCTCGCGATGGTCGTCAACGATAACGCTGCAAGACGGGTACTGCGCGGCGTTCTCAGGTCCATCGCGAGCGAGCTCGCTCCTACAAGGGGTATCCAGCGGGCAATAAAAAGCCCCGACGAGTCGGGGCTTTGGGATGAAGCTGAAAGCTTACTCGCCGATGGCGGCCTTGTAGCCAGCCGCATCGAGCAGCTTGTCCAGGTCAGCCGTGTTGCTTGGCTTGAGCTTGAAGATCCAGGCACCGTACGGGTCGGTGTTGAGCGACTCAGGCGAAGCGCCCAGGTCTTCGTTGATTGCGATCACTTCACCGGCAATCGGCGAATAGATGTCGGAAGCCGCTTTAACCGACTCCACCACACCGGATTGATCACCGGCGGCGAAGACTTTTCCGACTTCGGTCAGTTCAACGAAGACCACATCGCCCAAGGCTTCCTGAGCGTGATCGCTGATGCCCACGGTGACGGTGCCATCGGCTTCCAGACGGGCCCATTCGTGACTTTCGGCAAAACGCAGGTCGGCAGGGATATCGCTCATGTTCTGTGTCCTCAAGAAAAATGTCAGCGGTCGTAGTCCGCCAGAAAAGGTTAGATCAAGGTTTTGCCATGGCGTACGAAGGTCGGTTTGACCACTCGGACCGGATACCACTTGCCACGGATTTCCACTTCGGCGCGGTCGGCAGTTGCCATCGGCACGCGCGCCAGTGCTATCGACTTGCTAAGCGTAGGAGAGAAACTACCACTGGTGATCTCTCCTTCGCCAACATTGGCGATGCGAACCACTTGATGAGCGCGCAAAACCCCACGCTCCTCAAGGACCAGACCGACCAGTTTGTGCTGTACGCCACCCGCTCGCTCGGCTTCCAGGGCCGCGCGGCCAATGAACTGACGAGTGGCCGGTTCCCAGGCAATGCTCCAGGCCATGTTGGAGGCCAGCGGTGACACATCTTGATGGATGTCCTGCCCGTAGAGGTTCATGCCGGCTTCGACACGCAAGGTATCCCGAGCGCCAAGGCCGATAGGGGAAATGCCCGCCCCCACCAGATCGTTGAAAAACCCTGGCGCCTGACTGGCCGGCAGAACGATTTCCAGGCCATCTTCGCCGGTGTAACCGGTGCGGGCGATGAACCAGTCACCGTCCGGCTGACCTTCAAAAGGTTTGAGCAGCTGGATCAGATTGCCGCGAGACTGGGTCACCAGTTCGGCAATCTTGTGCCGGGCGTGCGGACCTTGAATGGCCAGCATCGCCAACTCGGAGCGTTCGTTGAGCTGCACATCGAAACCATCGAGGTGAGCCTGCATCCAGGCGAGGTCCTGATTGCGGGTGGAGGCGTTGACCACCAGACGATAACCCTCGTCGAGGCGATAGACGATCATGTCGTCGACGATGCCGCCGCGCTCGTTGAGCATGGTGCTGTACAAGGCACGGCCGGGGCTGTGCAGGCGCTGGACGTCATTGGCCAGCAAATGCTGGAGCCAGGCCTTCGCCTGGGGGCCGCCGACATCGATCACGGTCATGTGGGATACATCGAAAACCCCGCAATCGCGGCGCACCTGATGGTGTTCCTCGACCTGCGAGCCGTAATGCAGAGGCATATCCCAACCGCCAAAATCGACCATCTTCGCGCCTAGGGCGAGATGAAGGTCATACAGAGGCGTACGCTGTCCCATGGGTTTCTCCTTCCGGGCGTGGCGAAGGTGCGGGCAGGTGCTATACGGGGTGAAAGCCTTTAAAAACAAGGCGTCCAGCCGATTTCAGCTACCGGGTCTGTCAGACGGACCGCACCGAATGCCGCGCATTGTAGCCTCAAGGTGTAGGACTGGCACCTAGGCGTTTCGATGCGCCGAACGTCGAATCAATCCGATGACCGGTAGCAGCCCGACCAAAACCAGGGTCAGTGCCGGCAACGACGCCCTCGCCCACTCGCCTTCACTGGTCATTTCGAAGATGCGCACAGCCAGCGTGTCCCAGCCAAACGGGCGCATCAGCAGGGTCGCGGGCATTTCCTTGAGCACATCGACGAACACCAGCAACGCGGCGCTCAATGTGCCGGGCAGCAATAACGGCAGATACACTTTGAAAAACAACCGTGGCCCACCGACGCCGAGACTACGTGCCGCTTCGGGCAAAGATGGCCGTATTCGCGCCAGACTGCTTTCCAGTGGCCCATAAGCCACCGCGATGAAACGCACCAGATAGGCCAGCAACAACGCCGACAGACTGCCCAACAGCAGAGGCTTGCCCGCGCCGCCGAGCCATCCCGACAACGGGATCACCAGTTCGCGGTCGAGGTAGCTGAACGCCAGCATGATCGACACCGCCAACACCGAACCGGGCAAGGCATAACCAAGATTGGCCAGGCTGACACCGGTGCGGATGCCCCGCGTCGGCGCCAACCGGCGGGCAAACGCCAGTACCAGGGCGACGCAGACCGTAATCACTGCCGCCATACCGCCTAAATAGAGGGTGTGGACGATCAGCCCGGCATAACGCTCGTCCAGATCGAAGCGCCCGCGCTGCCAGAACCACACCACCAGTTGCAGCATCGGAATGACGAAGGCGCAGGCGAACACCAGGCCGCACCAACTCATTGCCGCCAACGCCTTGAAGCCGCGCAGGTGATACAGCGCCTTGACTCGCGGCCGCTCGTTACTTGCCCGGTTGGCCCCGCGCGCACGACGCTCGCCGTACACCACGACCATCACCACCAGCAGCAACAGGCTTGCCAGTTGCGCAGCGGTAGAGAGGCTGAAAAATCCGTACCAGGTTTTGTAGATGGCCGTCGTGAACGTGTCGAAGTTGAACCCCGACACCGCCCCAAAATCCGCCAGGGTTTCCATCAACGCCAATGCCACACCCGCACCAATGGCTGGGCGCGCCATGGGTAAGGCGACACGCCAGAACGCCTGCCACGGCGATTGCCCAAGGACACGCGCGGCTTCCATCAGGCCTTTGCCCTGAGCCAGGAACGCGGTGCGCGCCAACAGATAAACGTAGGGATAGAACACCAGCACCAGAACGACAACCACGCCGCCCGTGGAACGTACTCGCGGCAGCCGCAGCCCGCTGCCGAACCATTCGCGCATCAGGGTTTGCACGGGGCCGGCGAAATCCAGCAGGCCGACGAAGACAAACGCCAGCACGTAGGCGGGAATCGCAAAGGGCAGCATCAGCGCCCAGTCCAGCCAGCGCCGACCGGGGAATTCACAGAGGCTGGTGAGCCAGGCAAGACTGACACCCAATAGCGTTACGCCGATACCGACGCCGAATACCAGGGTCAGGGTGTTGCCCAGCAGGCGTGGCATCTGGGTGTCCCACAGGTGGGACCAGATTTGCTGATCGATGGTTTGCCAGGAGAGAAACAACACACTCAGGGGCAGCAGGACCAGCGCGGCAATGGCGAAGACCAGGGGATACCAGCGGCGTTGGGCGGGGTGGGCCAAAGAGAAACTCTCGCGAAAGTCTTGAAATGTCGGGAAACGCAAAAGATCGCAGCCTTCGGCAGCTCCTACATTGGGACGGTGTACACCCTGTAGGAGCTGCCGAAGGCTGCGATCTTTTGATCTTTAAAGCAGCAGACTCAGTTCCAGCCAGCTCGATCCATCATGCGAATCGCTTCTGCCTGACGCTTACCGGCGATTTCCACCGGCAAGGTGTCGGCGACAAACTTGCCCCAACCCGCCACTTCAGCGGAAGGTTGAACGGCAGGGTTGGCCGGGAATTCCTGGTTCACATCCGCGAAAATCTTCTGCGCTTCCGGCGTGGTCATCCACTCCACCAACGCCTTGGCCGCTTCCGGGTGCGGCGCATGTTTGGTCAGGCCGATGCCCGACAGATTGACGTGTACACCACGATCGCCCTGGTTTGGCCAGAACAGCTTCACCGCCAGGTCCGGCTTCTGCTTGTGCAGGCGACCGTAGTAGTAGGTGTTGACGATGCCGACGTCGCATTGGCCAGCGTTGATCGCTTCCAGCACCGCGACGTCATCGGAGAACACGTCGGTGGACAGGTTGCTCACCCAGCCCTTGAGGATCTGTTCGGTTTTATCGGCGCCATGCACTTCGATCATCGTGGCCGTCAGCGACTGGTTGTAGACCTTCTTCGCCGTACGCAGGCACAGGCGGCCTTCCCATTGCTTGTCGGCCAGACCTTCGTAGGTGGTCAACTCACCCGGTTTCACTCGATCGGTGGAATAAGCGATGGTCCGCGCCCGCAGGCTCAGGCCGGTCCAGGCGTGAGAGGACGCGCGGTACTGCAGCGGGATGTTGGCATCGATCACTTTCGAGGTGAACGGCTGGAGGATGCCCATCTGCTCGGCTTGCCAGAGGTTGCCGGCATCAACGGTGAGCAGCAGGTCGGCGGTGGCGTTCTCGCCCTCGGCCTTGATGCGCTGCATCAGCGGCGCTTCCTTGTCGGTGATGAACTTCACCTGCACACCGGTTTTTGCGGTGTAGGCATCGAAGACTGGCTTGATCAGCTCGTCGATACGCGAGGAGTAAACCACCACTTCGTCGGCGGCCTGGGCGGCGGTGCCAATCAGGGTCAGGGCCAGTGCGGTCAGTAGACGCTTCGGTGCCAACATGGGCGCGGTCTCTCGATTGAAAATTGAGGCCAAATGATAAGGACTCACATTTACCTTCTCAATCGAACAGTTTGCGGGTGAGTTACCAGATGTTGCATGGCCAGAGATTTGCGGTGAATGTGCTGACGCCTTCGCGGGCAAGCCTCGCTCCTACAGGATTTACAGGTGCCGTGAAAACGACACATAACCTGTAGGAGCGAGGCTTGCCCGCGAAGAGGCCATCAGCCCCAGCAAAAATCTCAAGCCTTGGCCAGCGCCGGCAAATCCCCGGTCAACCCCAGCGCCTCACGCACAAACAACGCCTTGGCTTCCGGCATCTGATCGACCATCTTCAACCCGGCATTGCGCAACCAGCGCACCGGCAGCGGATCCGCCTGGAACAACCGCTCAAAACCCTCCATCGCCGCCATCAACGCCAGGTTGTGGGGCATGCGCCGACGTTCATAACGGCTGAGCACCTTCACATCCGCCAGACACTCGCCCCGCGCGGCCGCTTGCAACAGCACTTCGGCCAAGACGGCGGCATCGAGGAAACCCAGGTTCACGCCCTGCCCGGCCAACGGGTGAATGGTGTGCGCTGCGTCGCCGATCAGCGCCAGGCCCTCCGCCACATAACGCTTGGCGTGGCGCTGACGCAGCGGCACGCACAGACGCGGGTCAGCGCTGAGCACGCTGCCGAGCCGGCCTTCAAAGGCGCGCTCCAGTTCTTTGCAGAAGCCCTCGTCATCCAGCGCCATCAGGCGTTCGGCTTCGCTTGGCGTGGTCGACCAGACGATCGAACACCAATCCTGCTGACCGTCGCGTTCCAGCGGCAGGAACGCCAGCGGACCGTTGTCGGTGAAACGTTGCCAGGCTGTCATTTGATGCGGCTTGGCGCTGCGCACGCTGGTGACAATCGCATGGTGCAAATAATCCCACTCGCGAGTCGCCACGCCGGTCAGCCGTCGCACCGCCGAGTTGGCGCCGTCCGCCGCAATCACCAGCGGCGCGCGCAGTGTGCGGCCATCGGCCAGGGTCAGCAGCCAGTCGTCGCCGGAGCGGCGCATCTGTTCCAGGCGCGCATTGGCCAGCATCCCGAGGTCGCAGTCGTGCAAACGGTCGAGCAAGGCGTCCTGAACCACACGGTTCTCGACGATGTGCCCGAGTACGTCGGCATGCACACTGGCCGCCGAGAAATGAATCTGCCCGGTGCCGCTGCCATCCCACACCTGCATGTCGGTGTAGGGGCTGCTGCGCCGGTTGGCGATGCCGTCCCAGACACCCAGGCGCTCGAGAATCCGTTGGCTGGCAGCCGACAAGGCGCTCACTCGCGGCTCGAAGGTCGCCTGGGCATCGAACGGTTTGACACTCAGGGGGCTGCCGTCCAGCAGCAGGACTTCCAGCCCACTGTCCTGCAACGCCAGCGCCAGGGCGCTGCCGACCATTCCGGCCCCGACAATCAGCAGATCTGCACGCATTTCCATGCTTTAAGCCTGTCTCGCTTGCGGCTTGCGCCGCACGTAAAGGGTTTTTTCGACCGGCGCCACCAAGGGGCCCGCGCCGTCGTGAATATCGAGCTGCAATTGCGGCAGAGAGTGCGCGTCACCCCGCCACTCAAGCATCGGGACGCGTACCCAAGCCCATCGCCTGCCGCGCAAACCAACGCTTGGCCGGGGGCAGCAGATCGAGGCCGAGCAGGCCGATATTGCGCCCCAGGGACACCAGCGGCTGGGTGCTGCCGAACAAACGCGGGACCTGATCGGAGAAGCCGACGGTCAGGTTCTGATCCATGCGCGGACGCGCGCGATAAGCCTGCAAGGTCGCGAAGTCGCCGGGCGATGTTTCGCTGGCCAACAACGCGTCGGCCAACGCCTGGGCATCCCGCAGCGACAGGTTGAAACCCTGGCCGGCAATCGGATGCAGGCTGTGAGCGGCATTGCCAAGAATCGCCAGATGCGGACGCACCTGCTCTTCGGCCTCGATCAAGGTCAGCGGGTACAAATGCCGCGCGCCGACCTGCTTCAACGTGCCGAGGCGATAACCGAACACGCCCTGCAATTCGCTCAGAAAGCTTTTTTCATCAAGGGCCGCCAGTCGCTGCGCGTCCATCCCCAGACGGGTCCAGACCAGGGCGCAGCGGTTTTCCGGCAGTGGCAGCAAGGCCATCGGGCCGTCGTCGGTGAAGCGCTCGAAGGCCATGCCGTTATGCGCTTCACTCGGGGTGATGTTGGCGATCAGCGCGCTCTGGTTGTACGGGCGCTTTTTGATGCCGATCCCCAGTTGCTCGCGCAGGCCGGAGCGGCCGCCATCAGCGAGTACCGCGAGGTCGCATTCAAGGGTGGTTTCATCGTTGAGGGTCAGGCGATAGCCATCGGTCAGCGGCTCCATGCGCGTGACTTCCGCCGGGCAACGCCAGCTGATCACGTCCTTGTCCAGACCTTGCCACAGGCATTGGCCGAGCCAGGCGTTTTCCACCACGTAACCCAGCGCCGGAACGCCCTCTTCCATCGCCGACAGTCGCGCCGTGGAGAAACGCCCACGGTCGGACACATGAATCTGCTTGATCGGCTCGGCGCGGCGGGAGATTTCCTGCCACACGCCCAACCGTTGATAAATCTGCTTGGCCCCGTAGGACAGCGCCGACGAGCGTGCGTCATAGCTCGGTTGGTAGGTGTCGCCGGGAGCGAACGGCTCGATCAGCACGATCTTCCAGCCGCGAGCCTTGGCCCCGGCCTGCAAGGCCAACGCCAGACTTGCACCCACCAGACCGCCACCGATGATGGCCAGATTGACTCGACTCATGCCGCTTGAGTCCGTGCAGCGGCCATCAAGGCCTCGATCTCGACGACCGTTTTCGGCACGCCTTTGGTCAATATTTCACAGCCGGTTTTGGTCACCACTACGTCGTCCTCGATGCGTACGCCAATGCCGCGCCATTTCTTCGCCACGCTCTGGTTGTCCGGGGCGATGTAGATGCCCG
The DNA here is from genome assembly GCF_001297125.1 of Pseudomonas sp. RIT-PI-q. Classification (GTDB taxonomy): domain Bacteria; phylum Pseudomonadota; class Gammaproteobacteria; order Pseudomonadales; family Pseudomonadaceae; genus Aquipseudomonas. The sequence continues at coordinate 17,792 of NZ_LHPC01000055.1, read as the reverse complement.
GCTCCACGGTCAGCGCCATGCCGACTTCCAGCACCCGCCATTCGCCGCCGACCTTGTACTCGCCGACGTCATGCACATCCATCCCCAGCCAGTGGCCGGCGCGGTGCATGTAAAACACTTTGTAGGCTTCGCTGGCGATCAACTCGTCGACGTCGCCCTGCAACAAACCCAGCTTCACCAGACCGCTCGTAATCACTCGAACCGTGGCTTCGTGCGCCTGGTTCCAGTGCTTGTTCGGGGCGATTTCGGCAAATGCGGCTTCTTGCGACGCCAGCACCAACTCGTAGATCGCCTTCTGTTCCGCAGAATACTTGCCGTTGACCGGCCAGGTTCGGGTGATGTCACTGGCGTAGCAGTCAATCTCGCAACCGGCGTCGATCAACACCAGATCACCATCCTTGAGCAGCGCGTCATTCTGCTGGTAATGCAGGATGCAGCTGTTGCGCCCCGACGCGACAATCGAGCCGTAGGCCGGCATCTTCGCCCCGCCCCGGCGGAACTCGTAGTCGAGCTCGGCTTCGAGGCTGAACTCATGCAGTCCGGCGCGGCTGGCCTGCATTGCGCGGATATGCGCCTGGGCGGAAATCCGCGCGGCCTCGCGCATCACCTTCACTTCTGCCGCCGATTTATACAGGCGCATGTCGTGAAGCAGATGATCCAGGGCAACGAATTCGTTCGGTGGCTGGGCGCCAAGGTGTGCCTTGGAGCGGATCACGTTGATCCAGTCCATCAGGTGCCGGTCGAATTCCGGGTTGCTGCCCATGGCCGAATACACCCGGTCGCGCCCCTCGATCAGGCCCGGCAGGATGTCGTCGATGTCGGTGATGGGGAACGCGTCGTCGGCGCCAAAGTCGCGGATCGCGCCTTCCTGGCCAGCACGCAGGCCGTCCCACAACTCTCGTTCGGCATTGCGTTCACGGCAGAACAGCAGGTATTCGCCATGTTCGCGACCGGGCATCAGCACGATAACGGCCTGTGGCTCGGGAAAACCGCTGAGGTACTGGAAGTCACTGTCCTGACGATAGACGTGCTCGACGTCACGGTTGCGGATGGCAACCGCGGCGGCGGGCAGGATGGCGATGCTGTTGGGTTCCATCTGCGCCATCAAGGCCTTGCGGCGACGGCTGTATTCCGATTTCGGGATATGAATCATGGGCAGATGGCTTTTCCTGGCACGCGATTAATGCAACGACGGTTTGGCGGCAGCCGGCGCGTCCGGCTTCCTGGTTTCGCTGAACAGCAGCAGCGGCGCGACGCGCAGGTACTCCATGACTTCCATGTAGTCGCTCTCGCCATCGTCCGACTCTTCCAGCGCGTCTTGCACCTGGGAGATGGCTGCCAGGTCCTGCAGCACTTCGGTGGCCTCGGTGCTGAGCATGCTGCTGTCACGGCAGTTCAAGCCAAAACCGCTGAGGAAACCCTGGCACCATTGGCCCAGTGCGGCGGCACGATCGGCCAGCGGCTCGTCATCGGTAGGCAGCAGCAGAACGACAGTCACGTCGTCGCCGGTGAGTTCACCCTTGACCATCTCCTGCAAGCCGATCAGGGCATTGCGGACATTATCTTGCGGCTCGCTTTCGAGCAGCTCGGCGGCATCGATCAACCAGCCTTCGGCATCGAAGCCGGCACCGGCGCAACTGCGGCCGAGCAACAGGCCATGCAGTTCGGCAGGCGAGACGTTATGACCGCTGGAAGTCAGCAGGGTGGCGAAGGCTTGGTACGGAGAATTCTGAATGGGCATGGGCAGCTAGGCGCCAGACGGCGCTATGTCTAGAATGAAGGCCTTGTATCCTACATCGACTACCCCTGTAGGAGCGAGCTTGCTCGCGATGGTCACCAACGATAACGTTGGGCACCTGGCACCCCGCGGCATTCTCGGGTTCATCGCGAGCAAGCTCGCTCCTACAGTCCAACACCCATCAGACAGTGAAGACAATGGAAGACACCGACCTGCAAGCGCTGATGGCCAGACTCGAACTGCTAATTAGCCGAGTCGAGCAACTAAAGAGTCAAAACGGACTCCTATTAGCTCAGGAAAAGACCTGGCGCGAGGAACGCGCTCACCTCATTGAAAAGAACGAAATCGCCCGGCGTAAGGTCGAATCAATGATTTCGCGCCTCAAGGCCCTGGAGCAAGACTCATGAGTTCAAGCAATAGCGTAACCGTGCAGATCCTCGACAAAGAATATTCGATCATCTGCCCTCAGGAAGAGCGCAGCAATCTGGTGAGCGCCGCCCGATACCTGGACGGCAAGATGCGCGAAATCCGCAGCAGCGGCAAAGTCATCGGTGCCGATCGCATCGCCGTAATGGCCGCGCTGAACATCACCCACGACCTGCTGCACAAGGAAGAACGCCCGGATGTACAGGCCAGCGGCTCGACTCGCGAGCAGGTTCGCGACCTGCTGGATCGGGTCGATTTGGTACTCGCAACCGATCCGGACGTCACCAAGGGCTGAAACGTGAAACGGCTTGGGGTATACTCGCTTCACTCCCTGGGGTGCTTGCCAGTTGACCACGTCCCTGAGCCGATTCGCACTACCCTGGAAGTTGCACGTTGGGCTGGTGTGCATGTCCGCTAGACGGAAAGCCTTAAAGCCTACTGCATCTTCCACCTTGAACTTTCGGGTTCAAGGGCTAAGTCAGCAGCGGTTCATCCGGGGAGCCTGATTCCAGTCCGATGCCGGTTTAAATACCGGCATCGGCTTTTTTACGGGTACGCTTTATGTACCCAACCCGCGAGCCCCGATTCATGACCGAACCTGCGCTGCTACCCCGCCCGCAACTTCGACGCATGCTGCGCAAGGCCCGCCGCGCACTGACACCCAGTCAGCAGCGCCAGGCCGCTCGCGGGTTGTACAAGCAATTGGCCCAGCAACCGCTGTTCCGCCGCGCAAAACACATCTCTCTTTATCTACCCACCGACGGTGAAATCGATCCGCGCGTGCTGCTGCGTGCCGCTCAACGTCGGGGCAAGGCTACCTATCTGCCGGTACTCAGCGCCTGGCCGCGAACCAAAATGGTGTTCCAGCGGATTCGCCCCGGTGAAAAACTCAAACCCAATCGCTTTCGTATTCTCGAACCCGTGCACAACCTCGCCCGGCAACGCAAAGTCTGGGCGCTGGATCTGGTGTTGCTGCCATTGGTGGGGTTTGACGATGTCGGCGGGCGCCTGGGCATGGGCGGTGGTTTCTATGACCGGAGCCTGGCGTACCTGGCGCGGCGCAAAAACTGGCGCAAGCCGACGTTGCTGGGGCTGGCCCATGAATGTCAGAAGGTCGAGCGATTGGCTCAGGCGAGCTGGGACGTGCCGTTGCAAGGAACGGTGACAGACAAGGCGTGGTATTTCGCAGACTAGACGCCACTGGAATCAGCGGCGTCGAAAAGACCGATCAGCGCTTGAAGGCTGTCGGCTGTTGTTGCTGGGCGATTTCGATCGGTGCGTCGGTCTTGTTGTTCCACAAGCTTTGGGCATAGCCGGTGGTCACGACGCCGAGGCCGAACAAAATAACCAAAATCCATAGTAAATCCGGTTTGCGTTTCATCGATTGCCCCCCCAAAGGCACATCAACACGATGACAGCAGCGGTTTCCGTTGTAGGCCGTGCAGCAGCGTCAAGCTTAGAAGGCCGGCATTTTGCGACAACGTGAACCGACACGCAAACGCTGGCGTCAACCGACTGTCGGTTTGTCATAAAATTGACCGACAACTTGCCCACTCACCCCGCAAGGAGCAAAAACCATGGCGTATTGGCTGATGAAATCCGAGCCCGAGGAACTCTCGATCAACGGTCTTGAGAAGCTTGGCAAAGCGCGCTGGGACGGGGTTCGCAACTATCAGGCGCGTAACTTTTTGCGGGCCATGGCGGTCGGTGACGAGTTTTTCTTTTATCACTCCAGCTGCCCTGAGCCGGGAATTGCCGGGATCGGCAAGATTGTCGAAGCCGCGTATCCAGACCCGACGGCGCTGGAGCCTGAGGGTCATTACTTCGATCCGAAGGCCACCCCTGAGAAAAACGCCTGGAGCGCGATCGATGTCGCGCATGTCGAGACGTTTTCCAGGGTGTTGAAACTGGATTACCTGAAACAGCAGACGGCGCTGGCGGAGATGCCGCTGGTGCAGAAAGGTTCGAGATTGTCGGTGATGCCGGTTACGGCGGAGCAGTGGGCGGCGGTGATCGCGCTCAAGCCCTAAGAATTGCGGCGCCTCTCAAATTGCTATCGCGGGCAAGCCCGCTCCCACAGAGTTCTGCGGTGAAAAACATGATCGTGTTCCACCAAAAATCCTTGTGGGAGCGGGCTTGCCCGCGATAGGGCCCACCGGAACAGCGAATGACTTATTGAATGATCAGGTTGTTGAACAACAAATCCTCAACCACCGGCTGACCGGTTTCGTCGTTCATGATTTGCTGGGCCTGCTTCAAGGCTTCCTGACGCAGCTTCTCCTTGGCCTCGACGTTGTTCATCGTCTCGGTCGTCTGCTGGGCAAACAGCGCCACCAGTTGATTACGAATCAACGGCTCGTTGGCCTTGACCAGTTTGGTCGCCTCTTCCCCGGTCACCCGCAACGCCACATCGGCCTTGTAGACCTTAAGCTTCGGCGTGCCGTCCAGCCCGTAGTTGCCCACGAACGGCGGGCTCAGGGTGATGTAATTGACCTTCGGCGCCGAACCTTCTTTGGCTTCTTCGGCCATCGCTGCCACGGGCAGAGACAGGGCCAGCAACAACATGATCCACGCTTTCACAATTCGCTCCTTATCCGGTTTGCGGCCTAGCATAACGACCCGCCGCGTTAGCACAAGCTTATGGCTGACTATCAGGGCGGGGCATGCTCGTTGACCCGTCGATTCACACACCTACACTTATCGGCCATCACTCCCAAAGGAATAGCCCTGATGAAAGCCGTGCTGTGCAAAGCCTTCGGCCCTGCCGAATCGCTGGTGCTGGAAGACGTCGCCAGTCCTGTCGCGAAGAAGAATGAAATCCTGCTGGACGTGCACGCCGCCGGGGTGAATTTCCCGGACACGCTGATCATCGAGGGCAAATACCAGTTCAAGCCGCCCTTCCCGTTTTCCCCTGGCGGTGAAGCAGCCGGTGTGGTCAGTGCAGTGGGCGAAAAGGTCAGCCACCTGAAAGTCGGCGATCGGGTCATGGCCCTGACCGGTTGGGGCAGCTTCGCCGAACAGGTCGCGGTGCCGGGCTACAACGTGCTGCCGATCCCCCCGTCCATGGACTTCAACACCGCCGCCGCCTTCAGCATGACCTACGGCACCTCGATGCATGCGCTCAAGCAACGGGCCAATCTACAGCCCGGTGAAACCTTGCTGGTACTGGGCGCCTCCGGTGGTGTCGGTCTGGCCGCGGTGGAAATCGGTAAAGCCATGGGCGCCCGCGTGATCGCCGCCGCCAGCAGCGCCGAAAAACTCGCGGTGGCCAAGGCGGCCGGCGCCGATGAGCTGATCAATTACAGCGAAACCAGCCTCAAGGATGAAATCAAACGCCTCACCGATGGCCAAGGCGCCGACGTGATCTACGACCCGGTGGGCGGCGACCTGTTCGACCAGGCCATCCGCGCCATCGCCTGGAATGGTCGTCTGCTGGTGGTTGGCTTCGCCAGTGGACGCATCCCGGAACTGCCGGTCAACCTTGCCCTGCTCAAGGGCGCGGCAGTGGTTGGCGTGTTCTGGGGCTCGTTTGCCCAGCGCCAGCCGCAAGACAACGCGGCGAACTTCCAGCAGTTGTTTGGCTGGTTTGCCGAGGGCAAGTTGAAGCCGCTGGTGTCGCAGGTGTACCCGCTGAGCAATGCAGCGCAAGCCATTGATGATCTGGGCCAGCGTAAAGCGGTCGGGAAAGTGGTGGTTCAGGTTCGCTGAGCCTGCGCTGCGGCTGATGACGCCTTCGCCGGCAAGCCTGGCTCCTACGGGTGTTGTGCGACGCATAAAATTGCCCCCGATCTCAGGATCGGGGGCTTTTTTTGGCCGGGACTAAAGCAACTCGCGAATGTCCTTCGGCAGCAAACTCATGTATTTGAGGACGGGGCCGCGACGGCATTGCCGGACGATGGTAGGCACACGCCTGTTGAGCGTGGCGATCAGCGCCAGACGCTTCTCGTCTGGCAACTGAGTGATATGAAACACGTTCGACAGATAAGCCCGGGTGTAATCAAACACCGCTGTATCCACCCACGCGTGCTCCGGGAAATCGGCCAGAGCCTCATTGATGTCACGGCATCGCAGTTTTTTGAGCCATTGGTTGGTGTGGATGGGCGTGTCCAGATCCAGCCGGAAGCTCATGGGCGCAACCACGTCCAGTTCGGCAAGGGTGTCACCCTCCACCGCCCACGGCTTGAATCGCCACTGTACAATCGCGACCCTGGACGCTTCGGCCAGTTCAGGATGGTCGCTTTGCAAAATGTTCACTTTGCTGACCGAACCATCGGCATTGGCAGTGAACCCGACCCGGACCTCACCGATTATCCCGGCCCTGTAAAGCGCCCGGGGGTAAATCGGCTTGGGATTATGTTCAGGTATCAGGAGCACGTCCCCCGCCCTGATATCCATCGACACCATCAGCAACAGCACACACGCTAACCACCGCATAACCCCTCTCCTTCGCGACTGCAATGCCAACCCTGGCACCCGCACAAAGGTTAAAGCGCGGTGACCTGAAACAGAACGTCACGACTTCCCATTCAATCGAAGGACATTTCCCAAAGCCCTGCCTTATTCCGGACAGACGAAGGGCGTCAAAGCGACAGAGGTAATGCTTCCTACAACGTCCTTCATTTATACCTGAGCGACATGTTCGTAAAAGAACATGCGATCTCCAATGTTTCCGCTGTTTCGCCAATGCGAACCGGTGCTATTTTCGGTAACGAAACTGTAACATTCGCATCCGCAGTCAAAACAAGAAATCTGGAGCTCTTGAATGTTTGCTTTCTTTCGTCCTGCCGCACATCAGGCTCCATTGCCTGAAGAAAAAATAGACAGCACCTACCGACGCCTTCGCTGGCAGATCTTCGCCGGGATTTTCATCGGCTATGCCGGTTACTACCTGCTGCGCAAGAACTTCACCCTGGCCTTCCCTGACCTGATCGCCCAAGGCTATACAAAAGGCCAGCTGGGCGTGGCCATGTCGGCGATTGCGATCGCCTACGGCCTGTCGAAGTTTTTGATGGGCATTGTGTCCGACCGCTCGAACCCGCGTTACTTCCTGCCGTTTGGCCTGGTGGTCTCCGCCGGGGTGATGTTCGTTTTCGGTTTCGCACCTTGGGCGACATCCAGCGTGACCATGATGTTCATCCTGTTGTTCATCAACGGCTGGGCGCAAGGCATGGGCTGGCCGCCGAGCGGGCGAACCATGGTGCATTGGTGGTCGCAGAAAGAGCGCGGCGGTGTGGTGTCGGTGTGGAACACCGCGCATAACGTCGGCGGAGGCTTGATCGGCCCGTTGGCGATTCTCGGCATGGGCTGGTTCAACGACTGGCACAGCAAGTTCTACGTACCGGCCGCCGTGGCGCTGCTGGTCGCCGTATTTGCCTTCATTGTGATGCGCGATACACCGCAATCGACGGGCCTGCCGCCCATCGAGAAGTACAAAAACGATTACCCGGAAGGCTACGACGCCAGCCACGAAGACGAATTCAGCGCCAAGGACATCTTCGTCAAATACGTGCTGCGCAACAAAATGCTCTGGTTCATCGCCCTGGCTAACGTCTTCGTCTACCTGCTGCGCTATGGCATCCTGGACTGGGCGCCGACCTACCTCAAAGAGGTCAAGCACTTCGACTTCGACAAAACGTCGTGGGCGTATTTCCTTTATGAGTGGGCAGGCATTCCGGGCACGTTGCTGTGCGGCTGGATGTCGGACAAGGTCTTCCGCGGCAACCGTGGCCTGACCGGTATGGTGTTCATGGCGTTGGTGACCGTCGCGACGATCGTGTATTGGCTGAACCCGCCCGGCAACCCGATGATCGACATGATCTCGCTGTTCGCGATCGGCTTCCTGATCTACGGTCCGGTGATGCTGGTTGGCTTGCAAGCGCTGGAACTGGTGCCGAAGAAGGCGGCGGGGACGGCGGCAGGCTTTACTGGCCTGTTCGGTTACCTGGGTGGTTCAGTCGCGGCCAGTGCCTTGATGGGCTACACGGTGGACTACTTCGGTTGGGATGGCGGTTTCATCCTGCTGGTCGCCGCGTGCCTGCTGGCGATGGCGTTCCTGGCACCCACGCTGGGTCACAAGAACGTCGCCAGTCAGACCCGCGAAGAAGCACTCGCCTGATCAGACTTTGATTTACAACGCTTGAGCCGCGCCTCCAGATTTCGGTCTGGCATGGCGTGGCTGCGCAGGGCGTTGGCGGTCTGCTCGACATAATCGCGAGTGGTGCCGTAACGCCCGCAAGCGTTTTCGAACACGTGGCTCAGCACGTGATCCGGCAAGTTGCCGGCATAGCTGGGCAGATGACGCTCCAATACGAATCCCAACGCCTGAACCTGGCTTCCGTCTTCAAGACGGCAGTTGAGCCAGTGTGGGCGATAGGACGGAAAGGGCATTTCGCGCTGCCACAAGGCGTAGAGCGACGCGTCGAGTTGTTCTTCGGGCAAGCGATACGCGAAACCGCTGCAAGAGCCGCCGCGGTCCAGGCCAAACACCAGCCCTGGCACTTCCGGCGTGCCGCGATGTTCGTGGGACCACAGGTACAAACCGCGATGGTAGCCATGCACACGACCGCGCACACGCTCCGCCGTCGGGCATTCAGGCTTCCAGATCAGCGAGCCGTAAGCGAACAGCCAGACCGGCCCGCCCTTGTGGCGCGCCATGGTCGACTGCATCGAGCTGAGCAATTGTTCGTGCGTAAGCTGCGGCCCCAGATCGAGCCGCGGAGGGTAAGCCAGATTCAAAAAAGCAGATTCAATGGCGCTCATGGCGAATAGCGTTCAGCTCCCCGCGGGTAAAGATTACTTAATAGAACGCACCGCTGTAACAATAAGGCACATATGTTTTAAGGCAATTTAAGTGCCACGGCACAGTTCTTAATGATTGCCTGGATGACATATAACCTACCGGCACTTATATAAATTTATAAATACCGATCGGCTATATAGAGGGTTATAACCTGTAGGAGCGAGCTTGCTCGCGAGGGTCGTTAACGATTACGCGGGAAGTCAGGCTTTCCCGCGGTGCTTTTGAGTCCATCGCGAGCAAGCTCGCTCCTACAGTGTGGTGGGCAGCCTCAGGATCTAGGGGCGTATGCAAATACGTCGGCGCGCATTTGATGGGCATCCATCCCGGCTTCGACCAAGGCATCCAGCGTGCCGTAGACCATCGCTGGCGAACCGCTGGCGTAGACATGCAGGGCTTTCAGATCAGGGAAGTCTTCACACACTGCTTCATGCAACATGCCACAGCGCCCCTGCCAGCCGCATTGATCGCTGACGACTTTATGCAGGAACAGGTTGGGCAGTTTCAGCCATTCATCCCAATGTTCAATGTCATAAAAGTCTTCAGGACGACGCACGCCCCAATACAGATGCACCGGATGTTTGAAGCCGGTAGCGCGGCAATGTTCGATCAAACTGTGGATCTGGCCCATGCCGGTGCCTGCGGCAATCAGCACCAGCGGACCGGCCGGCAGTTCCGCCAGGTGGGTGTCGCCGAAGGGCATTTCGATCCGCACCATCGAGTTGCGCTGAAGCTGCTCGATCAGGTTCAGCGCACTGCTTTCGCGCGCCAGCACATGGATTTCCAGGTCACGCCCGCCATGCGGGGCCGAGGCCAGGGAGAACGCGGATTTCTCGCCGTTTTCCCGTTCGATCATCAAATACTGACCCGCGTGATAGCGCGGCGGCTTACCCGCCGGTGCGCGCAAACGCACGCGCCAGGTATCGCCGCCGACGTCCCTGCATTCAATGACCTGACACGACAAGCTGCGCACCGGCAATTCTCCCAGCGCGAGCACGCCATCCCACAGCACAATGCAGTCTTCCAGCGGCTCTGCTATGCAAGTGTAGAACTCGCCATGGTCACGCACATCGCCGGCCTGCTCGACCCGCCCTTCCACCAGCAGTGCGCCACAGACGTGGCAATTACCATTGCGACAGCTTTGCGGGCATTCATAGCCCAGACGCCGTGCGCCGTCGAGAATCCGCTCGCCGGGCAGAATCTCTAGCACTGCTCCGGAGGGCTGCAAGGTTACACGCATCAATCTATTCCTAACTGATTCCAGATGGCATCGATCCGTTGGGTCACGGCTTCGTCCTTGACGATGACCCGGCCCCACTCGCGGGTGGTTTCGCCCGGCCATTTATGCGTGGCATCGAGCCCCATCTTCGAACCCAGGCCGGAAACCGGCGAGGCGAAGTCGAGGTAATCGATCGGCGTGTTGTCGATCATCACCGTGTCGCGCTTGGGGTCCATGCGCGTGGTGATGGCCCAGATCACGTCATTCCAGTCGCGTGCGTTGATATCGTCGTCACAGACGATAACGAACTTGGTGTACATGAACTGTCGCAAAAACGACCAGACACCGAGCATTACCCGCTTGGCATGGCCGGGATACGACTTCTTCATGGTCACGATGGCCATGCGGTACGAGCAGCCTTCGGGCGGCAGGTAGAAGTCGGTGATCTCCGGGAACTGCTTCTGCAGGATCGGCACGAACACTTCGTTCAGCGCCACGCCGAGAATCGCCGGCTCATCCGGCGGACGGCCGGTGTAGGTGCTGTGATAAATCGGTTTGATCCGGTGGGTAATGCGCTCGACGGTGAACACCGGGAAGCTGTCGACTTCGTTGTAGTAGCCGGTGTGGTCGCCATACGGACCTTCATCGGCCATCTCGCCCGGATGGATCACGCCTTCAAGGATGATCTCGGCGGTGGCCGGCACTTGCAGGTCGTTGCCACGGCACTTCACCAGCTCGGTGCGGTTGCCACGCAACAGACCGGCGAAGGCATATTCGGAGAGGCTGTCCGGCACCGGCGTCACCGCACCGAGAATGGTCGCCGGGTCAGCGCCCAACGCCACGGACACCGGGAACGGTTGGCCAGGATGCTTCTCGCACCACTCGCGATAATCCAGCGCGCCGCCACGGTGGCTCAGCCAACGCATGATGACCTTGTTGCGGCCGATCACTTGCTGACGATAGATGCCGAGGTTCTGGCGATCCTTGTTCGGACCTTTGGTGACGGTCAGGCCCCAGGTGATCAGCGGGCCGACGTCGCCAGGCCAGCAGGTCTGCACCGGCAGCATCGCGAGGTCGACGTCGTCGCCTTCGATGACCACTTCCTGGCAGATCGCGTCTTTGACGACTTTCGGCGCCATGGCGATGATCTTGCGGAAGATTGGCAGCTTGGACCAGGCGTCTTTCAGGCCTTTGGGCGGCTCGGGCTCCTTGAGGAAGGCCAGCAGCTTGCCGATCTCGCGCAGTTCACTGACCGCTTCTGCACCCATGCCCAACGCAACGCGCTCGGGGGTGCCGAACAGGTTGCCGAGTACCGGAATGTCATAACCCGTAGGGTTTTCGAAAAGCAGGGCCGGGCCTTTGGCGCGCAACGTGCGGTCGCAGACCTCGGTCATTTCGAGCACTGGGGACACCGGAACCTGGATGCGCTTGAGTTCGCCGCGCTTTTCCAGGCCGCTGATAAAGTCGCGCAAGTCGCGATACTGCATGCGTGAGCCTCGTATTGGCCGTGCCGTTCGGGGGTGGCAGTTTAGCGCCGAACCCCTCTATTCAGAACCACGAACTGGCGATTGATCAAAAATCAGATAGCAAAAAGCCGGGTTTCCCCGGCTTCTTGGCTTTATCGACTTACTTGCGTTTCATCGACAGGAAGAACTCATCGTTGGTCTTGGTCGTTTTCAACTTGTCGACCAGGAACTCGATGGCAGCGATTTCGTCCATCGGGTGCAGGAGCTTGCGAAGGATCCACATGCGCTGCAACTCGTCGTCAGCCGTCAGCAACTCTTCGCGGCGGGTGCCGGAACGGTTGATGTTGATGGCCGGGAACACACGTTTTTCAGCGATGCGACGATCCAGCGGCAGTTCCATGTTGCCCGTGCCTTTGAACTCTTCGTAGATCACTTCGTCCATCTTCGAGCCGGTTTCAACCAGCGCGGTGGCGATGATGGTCAGCGAACCGCCTTCTTCGATGTTCCGCGCGGCGCCGAAGAAACGTTTCGGTTTCTCCAGGGCGTGAGCATCGACACCACCGGTGAGCACTTTGCCGGAGCTCGGGATCACGGTGTTGTAGGCGCGAGCCAGACGGGTGATGGAGTCGAGCAGGATCACCACGTCCTTCTTGTGTTCGACCAGGCGCTTGGCCTTCTCGATCACCATTTCGGCAACCTGCACGTGGCGGGTTGGCGGCTCGTCGAACGTCGAGGCAACCACTTCGCCGCGCACGGTGCGCTGCATTTCGGTTACTTCTTCCGGACGTTCGTCGATCAGCAATACGATCAGATGAACTTCAGGGTTGTTACGCGCGATGTTGGCCGCGATGTTCTGCAGCATGATCGTCTTACCGGCTTTCGGCGGTGCAACGATCAGACCGCGCTGGCCTTTGCCGATCGGGGCGCACAGGTCGATGACACGACCGGTCAAGTCTTCGGTGGAACCGTTGCCGGCTTCCATCTTCATGCGCACGGTCGGGAACAGCGGGGTCAGGTTCTCGAAGAGAATCTTGTTTTTCGCGTTTTCGGGACGATCGTAGTTGATCGTGTCGACCTTGAGCAGCGCGAAATAACGCTCGCCTTCCTTTGGAGGGCGGATCTTGCCAACGATGGTGTCACCGGTGCGCAAGTTGAAACGGCGGATCTGGCTAGGCGAGACGTAGATATCGTCCGGGCCAGCCAGATAGGAAGCGTCAGCGGAGCGCAGGAAGCCGAAGCCGTCCTGGAGAATCTCCAGCACGCCATCACCGGAGATTTCCTCGCCGCTTTTCGCGTGCTTTTTGAGCAGGGAGAAAATCACGTCCTGCTTGCGCGAACGGGCCATATTTTCTATGCCCATCTGTTCGGCCAATTCGAGCAGTTCGGTAATCGGCTTTTGCTTGAGTTCAGTCAGATTCATATAGGAATGACGTAATCATTTATGGAGGGGGGGAAATTAAGCTTTTGGCTTAATGAGGCCGCGCCGCAGAGAAGGCGACAGGATCGCGTACTTATTCGAAAAGGAGTGCGTCGGCGACGGCTAGCAGGGGGCAATGGAGAAACCAGTGCGGGGCCGAATGTACCACCTGAGTTTCGGAGCGTCTAGCCCTCTATAACGAAAAAGCCCCGCAATATGCGGGGCCTTTTTTCGGACACTTTACAGCGACGCTTAGATGTTGGCGTCGAGGAAAGCAGCCAGTTGCGACTTCGACAGTGCGCCGACCTTGGTCGCTTCAACGTTGCCGTTCTTGAACAGCATCAGAGTCGGGATACCACGCACGCCATGCTTGGCCGGTGTTTCCTGGTTCTCGTCGATGTTCAGTTTGGCAATGGTCAGCTTGCCTTTGTAGGTCTCGGCAATTTCGTCCAGAACAGGAGCGATCATTTTGCAAGGGCCGCACCATTCAGCCCAGTAGTCGACCAATACAGCGCCTTCGGCCTTGAGTACGTCGGCCTCGAAGCTAGCGTCGCTAACGTGTTTGATAAGATCGCTGCTCATGGAAGTCTCCAGGTTGTAAGCAAAAAAACGTGGCCCATCATAGCCGCCCTTCCCGCGTTCAGGAAGCCGCAGATGATTGAGTCTCGCTATGGTGGTCCATGAGTTTGGGTATAGCTCAAGTCATGAGGTGGCGGGAGCGACGAAGGCAATTCCGGTGCGCAACGCGGCGTTACGCACATGTTCGTGCATGGCCTTCTGCGCCGCGCCGGACGCCCGTCGAGCCAGTGCACGGAGGATTTTGCGGTGCTCCTGCCAGGTTTCCATGGCCCGTTCGGCCCGGATGAACGGTAGCTTCTGGCTCTCCAGGAAGATGTCGGCGCTCGCGGTGAGGATGCTCAGCATCGCCTGATTGCCGCTGGCCAGCAGGATGCGGCGGTGGAAGTCGAAATCCAGCCGCGCCGCTGCCTCGAAGTCGCCAGCCTTCAGTTCGTTACGCATGGCGGCGACGTTGTCTTCCAGGGCATCGAGTTCAAACGTACTTAACGTCACGGCCGCCAGCCCCGCAGCAAAGCCTTCCAGGGCATAACGCAACTGGAAGATGTCCAGCGGCGACGCCTGGGCCGCGAACGGCCAACTCAGCGCGGCATCGGACCGAGGCAAGTCCACCGGCGATTGCACGAACACCCCCTTGCCCGGCTGGATGCTGATGACGCCCAGCGCACTCAGTGACGATAAAGCCTCGCGCAGCGACGCCCGACTCACCCCCAATTGCACAGCCAGGTCCCGTTGCGAGGGCAAGGCGTCCCCCGGTCCAAAACCCTGTTCGGTGATCAGTTTACGGATGGCTTGCAGCGCCACTTCAGGTACGGCGCGGGAGATAGAGTTCATGGTTTTTCAGACGAACCAGGCCAATGAGCGGTTAGTTGTAAAGCTATTCGCGACGCCCGGCAAGTCGTGCCCCATGGGGGTTCGGTGTTTTTCCTGGATGCGCTATCGGGGTGCGAAATGTCACCCGACTGTTCAGACCAGTAAGACCGAAAAGCACCAATAAAACCGTGGCCTGCACCCCCTAAAAACCAATCTTGGCATGGCCCGTGCTCTGTCGATCCGCAGAATTCACTTCTCGCCGATTCGGAGATTTGCCATGACCCAGCGTTACAGCGCCCTCCTCGCAGCCCTGTTTGCCAGCCTGATGCTGAGCCAGGCACCCGCCCATGCCGACGGTCTGGAGGATGTGGTCAAGCGCGGCGTCCTCAAGGTGGCCGTGCCTCAGGACTTCCCGCCCTTCGGCTCGGTCGGCCCGGACATGAAGCCACGTGGTCTCGATATCGACACCGCCAAACTGCTGGCCGAGCAACTCAAGGTCAAACTCGAACTGACGCCGGTCAACAGCACCAACCGCATTCCGTTCCTGACCACCGGCAAGGTCGACCTGGTGATCTCCAGCCTCGGCAAGAACCCCGAGCGCGAGAAAGTCATCGACTTCTCACGCGCCTATGCGCCCTTCTACCTCGCCGTGTTCGGTCCGCCAGACGCCAACATCAACAGCCTGGACGACCTCAAGGGCAAAACCGTCAGCGTCACCCGTGGCGCCATCGAAGACATCGAGCTGAGCAAAGTCGCCCCCGAGGGCGTGACCATCAAGCGCTTCGAAGACAACAACTCGACCATCGCCGCGTACCTCGCCGGGCAAGTCGACCTGATTGCCAGCGGCAACGTGGTGATGGTGGCGATCAGTGAGCGCAGTCCAAAACGCGTGCCCGCGCTGAAAGTGAAGCTCAAGGATTCGCCGGTCTACGTCGGCGTGAACAAGAACGAGCCGGCGCTGCTGGGCAAGGTCAACGAGATCCTGGCTACCGCGAAGACTGACGGCGCCTTGGAGAAAAACTCCCAGACCTGGCTCAAAGAGCCACTGCCGGCCGATCTCTGATCGACGCTCGGGAGATTTGATATGGCCTATCAGTTCGACTTTCTACCGGTGGTGCAAAACACCGACCTGCTGCTGCGCGGTGCGTTGTTCACCCTTGAGCTGACGGCCATTGGCGCGGTGTTCGGCGTGGGGCTGGGCATCGTCGGGGCGCTGGTGCGGGCCTGGAACATTCGCCCGTTCTCGGCGATGTTCGGGGTCTACGTCGAGTTGATTCGCAACACGCCGTTTCTGGTGCAGTTGTTTTTCATCTTCTTCGGCCTGCCGTCCCTCGGCGTGCAGATTTCCGAATGGCAGGCGGCGGTGCTGGCGATGGTGATCCACCTCGGCGCTTATTCCACCGAGATCATCCGCGCCGGCATCCAGGCGCTCCCGCGAGGGCAGCTGGAAGCCGCCGCTGCGTTGGCGATGACGCGCTTCGAAGCCTTCCGCCACGTGGTCTTGCTGCCGGCGCTGAGCAAGGTTTGGCCGGCGTTGAGCAGCCAGATCATCATCGTCATGCTCGGCTCGGCGGTGTGTTCGCAGATTGCTACTGAAGAGTTGAGCTTCGCGGCCAACTTCATCCAGTCGCGCAACTTCCGCGCTTTTGAAACCTACGCCCTGACCACGCTGATCTACCTGTGCATGGCGTTGCTGATCCGCCAGCTACTGAACTGGATCGGTCGCCGCTACATTGCCAGGAGCAGCCAATGAGCGATTTCACTTTCTGGGACGTCGTGCGCAACCTGCTCACCGGCCTGCAATGGACCTTGGCACTGTCGCTGGTGGCGTTTATCGGCGGTGGGCTGATCGGGTTGCTGATCATGGTCATGCGCATTTCGAAAAAATCCCTGCCGCGCAGCTTTGCCCGCACCTACATCGAACTGTTCCAGGGCACGCCGCTGTTGATGCAGCTGTTTCTGGTGTTCTTCGGCGTGGCATTGGCCGGGGTAGAGATTTCACCGTGGATGGCGGCGGCGATTGCCCTGACGCTGTTCACCAGCGCGTACCTGGCGGAGATCTGGCGCGGTTGCGTCGAGTCGATCCCCAACGGCCAGTGGGAAGCCTCGTCGAGCCTGGCGCTGAACCCGCTGGAGCAACTGCGCTACGTGATCCTGCCGCAAGCCCTGCGCATCGCCGTGGCACCGACCGTGGGCTTCTCGGTGCAAGTGGTCAAAGGCACCGCTGTCACCTCGATCATCGGCTTCACCGAACTGACCAAGACCGGCGGCATGCTCGCCAACGCGACCTTCGAACCGTTCATGGTCTACGGCCTCGTGGCCCTCGGTTACTTCCTGCTCTGCTACCCCTTGTCCCTCAGTGCGCGCTACCTGGAAAGGAGACTGCATGCCTCTGCTTAGAATTTCGGCCCTGCATAAATATTACGGCGACCACCATGTGCTCAAAGGCATCGACCTGAGTGTCGAGGAAGGCCAGGTGGTAGCGATCATCGGCCGCAGCGGCTCGGGCAAATCGACCTTGCTGCGCACGCTTAATGGACTGGAGTCGATCAACGACGGAGTGATCGAGGTCGACGGCGAATACCTCGACGCCGCCCGCGCCGACCTGCGCAGCTTGCGGCAGAAAGTCGGGATGGTGTTCCAGCAGTTCAACCTGTTCCCGCACCTGACCGTGGGCGAGAACGTCATGCTCGCGCCGCAAGTGGTGCAGAAAGTGCCCAAGGCCAAAGCGGCGGAACTGGCGCGACAGATGCTGGAGCGGGTTGGATTGGGGGAGAAATTCGATGCCTTCCCGGATCGACTGTCCGGCGGGCAGCAACAACGGGTAGCGATTGCCCGGGCGCTGGCGATGTCGCCGAAGGTATTGCTGTGTGATGAGATCACCTCGGCGCTGGACCCGGAACTGGTCAATGAAGTGCTGAGCGTGGTTCGGCAACTGGCCAGGGAAGGCATGACGCTGATCATGGTCACCCATGAAATGCGCTTTGCCCGGGAGGTCGGGGACAAGTTGGTGTTCATGCATCAGGGCAAGGTGCATGAGGTGGGGGATCCGAAAGTTTTGTTTGCTGACCCGCAGACAGTGGAGCTGGCGAATTTCATTGGGACGGTTGAGGTGGCGGTCTGAGGGTTCTTCAGCGCCTTTGAGGCCGTCTTCGCGGGCAAGCCCGCTCCCACAGGGTTCTCTGCTGGAACGCGATGGTGTGTTCGACGCAAAAACCTGTGGGAGATTCTATGGTTGAGGGGAAGCCCTCAACCAGCTTTGGGTTGGTATTCGCCCTGTCCTTTCAGTAGAGCGAATACGATCCGAGCAAGCTTGCGAGCCAGTATCACCAATGCCTGAG
>NZ_LHPC01000053.1 GCF_001297125.1 Pseudomonas sp. RIT-PI-q | reverse complement strand
CATTGGAACCACCTGATCCCATCCCGAACTCAGCAGTGAAACGATGCATCGCCGATGGTAGTGTGGGGTTTCCCCATGTGAGAGTAGGTCATCGTCAAGATTAAATTCCGAAACCCCTATCTGCGTACGCAGGTAGGGGTTTTGTTTTGCCCGCAGGAAAGTGCTCCGAAAAAGGGAGCGCCCAATGGCGATCCCTGGTTCCAGCAACATCGTCAGTGGAACTTCGGCAGAACGTGTTCGGCAATCTCTTCAATAACCTCTGCCACAGGACGCTCGCTACGACGCAGGTGCAGACCAACGTGCTGTACACCCGCCTCACGCAATGCATGAAGCTCGTCGATTAATGCCAGCCGCCCACTGCTGCCGCCAAAACGTACGCGTCGCATCGGTGCATTAGGATTGGCTGCCAGATCGAGATGAACGAAGCTGATGTAGGGTTTATCGCCACCGACCTCCCGCCACAATCCGACTCGACGACGATGTTCGTCCGGAGTACCGGGGTAAGCAAGCCAGCCATCCATATGCTCACCGATCCAGGCCGGGGATTGCTGACCAAGCCCGGCCACTAATAACGGCACCGGTTGATCACGCTCAGGAAGCAATCGAGCGCCTTCAGGCAGTAGCCCTTCGCCTTGGCTGCGCAACAACTCGACCGTGTCGCGAAAGATCTCGCCGCGCTGATCGTAGTCCACGCCAAACAACGGATATTCCATCGGGCGGTCGCCACTGGCCACGCCAAGGAGCAACCGGCCATCGCTCAACTCATCGACACTGTTGGCTGCCTTTAGCGTCAGCCAAGGTTGACGCAACGGCAGCACAACGGCCGCCGTACCCAGCATGATGTTGTCGGTAATCCCCGCCAGGTAGCCAAGATAAGAAAAGGTTTCGAACACCTGCGCGGCATCACCGAATTGAGGGTCGTAAACCGGGACATCGCGAACCCACAGTGCGCGCAAACCCGCCTTATCGGCCAAGCGCGCCATGGCAGCGTGCTGCTTCAGATCGGGCACCCCAAACGGTCTATCCTCAGCCATCCTCAGCCGCTGGCCATCACTGGACCAATCATTATCGAGCGGCAGTTCCAGCCCGATGGAAAATCCATTCGGGCCAAGCAATCGTTGAAAACGTGGGTGCATGAAAGACTCCAAAAAAGGGAATGACATACACCCAGTATCTACAGGCCCTCCCGCAAGAAAAATGCATGAATGGGAATATCAATCTTGCGTAAAACGCACGATTAAGAAAAAGCCGACCGTCGTTTTGGCCCTCAAGGACAACCGTTCGAGGAAATCGCGCTAAAGTGACCGCGCGGTTTTTGGTATGGTGCAGCTCGTTTTTTAACGGACTGATTTCAAGCCCACGGATCGGTGCTTCCTTTTTAGTCAAAGAGCTGCTGCAGAAATGCCCGAACCCATACCGATCAAGGACCATGAAGTAGAGACGCGGCTGGTCAATAAAAGACTGATGGCTTGCGCTCTTTTCGTCGTCGCCATTACCTGCGCGCTGGTGGTGCGCATGTATGTCCTGCAGGTGGTCGAATTCGACTATCACTCGACGATCTCCGAAAACAACCGGGTCCACGTCCTGCCAATCACGCCCACCCGAGGTTTGATCTATGACCGCAATGGTGTGGTTCTGGCGGACAACCGACCGAGCTTCAACCTGACGATCACCCGCGAACGCGCCTCAGATGTCAAAGAAGAACTGGATGAGGTCGTCACTCTCCTGCATCTGCCGACGGAGGATCGCACGCTGTTCGAAAAGGCGATGAAGCAGGCGCGCCATCCGTTCGTACCCGTCACTCTGTTCTATGAACTCAGCGAAGAGCAGATCGCCGTGCTCGCGGTAAACGAGTTCCGTCTGCCGGGGATCGATGTCGAGCCACAGTTCGTTCGCCACTACCCGCTGGGCGCGCATTTTGCGCATTCGATTGGCTACGTTGGCCGTATCAACGAGAAAGAATCCAAAGCCTTGGACACGGTGGAATACCGAGGCACCCAATCCATCGGCAAGACCGGTATCGAAAAATTCTACGAGTCGGAGTTGCACGGCCAGGTTGGTTACGAAGAAGTCGAAACCAACGCCCAAGGCCGCGTATTGCGGGTGCTCAAGCACACTGATCCGATCCCGGGCAAAAACATTGTCCTGAGCCTCGACGTCAAACTTCAGGAAGCCGCCGAGGAAGCCTTGGGTGATCGCCGTGGTTCGGTGGTTGCACTCGATCCGTCGACCGGTGAAGTGCTGGCCATGGTCAGCAAACCGAGCTTTGACCCGAACCTGTTTGTCACCGGCATCAGTTTCAAGGAATACGCGGCACTGCATGACTCCATCGACCGGCCGCTGTTCAACCGCGTCCTGCGCGGTCTCTACGCGCCGGGTTCGACCATCAAGCCGGAGGTGGCGATTGCCGGCCTCGATGCGGGTGTGGTCACCCCACAGACCCGCGTCTTCGATCCGGGTTATTACCAACTCCCGGATTACGACCACAAATATCGTAACTGGAACCACAGCGGCGACGGTTGGGTGGACATGGACGCGGCGATCATGCGCTCCAACGACACCTACTTCTACGACCTCGCCCACAAACTGGGTATCGATCGCTTGCACGACTACATGGCGATGTTCGGCCTCGGCGAGAAGGTCTCCCTGGACATGTTCGAAGAGTCTGCCGGCCTGATGCCGTCCCAGGCCTGGAAGCGCGCCACCCGTCGTCAGGCCTGGTTCCCTGGCGAGACGGTGATCCTCGGCATCGGTCAGGGCTACATGCAAGTCACACCGCTGCAGCTGGCTCAGGCCACGGCGCTGATCGCCAACAAAGGTGTGTGGAACCGGCCGCACCTGGCCAAGACCGTGGACGGTGTTGCGCCGGTGGATGAGCATCCGATGCCGAACATCCTGCTGAAGAATCCGCATGACTGGGAACAGGTCAACCACGGCATGCAGATGGTGATGCACGACGCTCGCGGGATCGCCCGCGCGGCGGCGCTGGGGGCTCAATACCGTATCGCCGGCAAGAGTGGTACTGCGCAAGTGGTGGCGATCAAGCAGGGTGAGCGCTACAACCGGGCGAAAACCCTGGAGCGTAACCGCGACAACGCCTTGTTTGTCGGTTTCGCCCCGGCCGAGCACCCGAAGATTGTCATTTCGGTGATGATCGAAAACGGTGAGGCCGGTGGTCGCGTTGCCGGTCCCGTGGTGCGGCAGATCATGGATGCCTGGTTACTCGATCAGGACGGCCACCTCAAGCCGCAATACGCTACGCCAGCCAAAGCGCCCGGCGATCCTCACGTCTAAACAGTCAAGGCTTCACAGCACAGGCTCACGAATGCTGAGCATGTGCTGGAAGCTTTCGAGGAACACCGTTTCGGCCTGACTCATCTTCTGCTCGCGATTCCACAACAGCTGGATATCGAAATCCACCACCCCGTCTTCCGGTGGTAAACGCCAAAGCAACCCTTGCTCGACATCCCGGCGCACCAGGTGTGTCGGCAGGCAACCAATACCAAACCCTGCGCAAATCAAGCGGTAAATTTCTTCGAAACTGGTGGATGACGCGACGATCTTGCCGGTGAAACCTTGCTCGTCGCGAAACAGCGTCAGCGGTGAAAGGTTGCCGCCGAGCTGGTCACTGGTGAAGCTGACGAAGTTCTCCGCAGAGAGTTGTTCAAGTGTCAGATTCTGTTGCCCAAAGAGTCGATGGCGCTGCCCGCAAAAGTACGCATAACGCTCGCGAAACAGCACCCGTTGCTCCAGCCGGGGTTGCGGCAAACGACACAAGCCAACACCAACGGTCGCGGTCTTTTGCAGCAACGAACTGATGATGTTCGAGCTCCCCATCACCTCGACTTCAAACTCGATTTTCGGATGGGTTTCGTGGAAGTCGGCAAGAAATTCATCGTAGTGCCGCGCTTGCACGCCGCTGACGGTGAGGATGCGGATCTTGCCCACCACGTCATCGTTACGACTCTCTACCACCGTACCCAAGCGAGAAATATCCCCGTAAATGTCCGCTGCAATGCGCAGCACTTCCTCTCCGGTTTCCGTCAGATCAAACCGTCGTCCGCTACGGGCAATCAATACACATTCCAACTGTTCTTCCAGCCGTTTCAGGGCCTGGCTGACGGCTGACTGCGTGATGTGCAAACGCGCGGCGGCACGGCTCATGCTGCCTTCCTGGCCGATCACCAGATAAGTGCGTAGCAGGTTCCAGTCGAGGCGGTCATTGAGAAACCGGCGACCTACCCACGGGTTCGAAGTGGAGGGCATAAACATTCCTGGTAGTAGCGTTGCTAATAGTAAAGATAAGAATTTGAAAATTGACTAATCCTGGCACGGAAGCGATAAAGCTAACAAGCGCCACAGAGTGCAATCCGTAAACAGCCTTCAGTACCTGCCCAAAACTATAAATACACAGGGTCTTTGCATGCACACTACCCCTCAACCGCGTCGAGCTGCGGCCGCTGCCTTCATTGGCACGACCATCGAGTTCTACGACTTCTACATTTACGCTACGGCAGCGGCGTTGGTGCTCGGGCAAGTGTTCTTCCCTAGCAGCGACCCGGTGATGAGTACCCTGGCAGCTTTCGGCAGTTTCGCTGTCGGTTTCATCGCTCGCCCAATGGCCGGCATGGTGTTCGGTCATCTGGGCGATCGCCTCGGCCGCAAAAAAATGCTGCTGGTAACCATGGCGCTGATGGGTTTGGCGACCGCTGGCATCGGCCTGTTGCCGAGCTATGCCAGTGTTGGCATCTGGGCGCCGGTCGGTCTGATTGTGCTGCGTTTGATCCAGGGCATTTCGGTCGGTGGCGAGTGGGGTGGGGCGGTGCTGATGGCCAGCGAGCACGCACCGGCCAAGCGTAAAACCTTCTACGCGTCTTTCGCCCAACTCGGCAGCCCGGCCGGTTTGCTGTTGGCGTTGATCGCCTTTCGCCTGGTGACGTCCCTTGAACCGGAAGACTTCCTCGCCTGGGGCTGGCGTCTGCCATTCCTCGCCAGCGGTGTGCTGATGATGGTCGGCCTGATGATTCGCTCCGGCGTTCACGAGTCGCCGGAATTCGCCAAGGCGCGGGACAACAACGAGACCGCCAAATACCCGGTGAAAGATGTCATCCGCACCTGCTGGCGGCAGATCCTGTTCGCCGCCGCTGCGGTGACCATCGGTTCGGCCGGATTCTTTTTCACCAACACCTTCATGATCACTTACGTCACCCAGTATCAAGGCATCGCTCGCTCGACGATCCTCGATTGCCTGTTTCTGGTGACCGTCATTCAGTTGCTCTCGCAACCGCTTTCCGCATTGCTCGCCGAGCGCATAGGCGAAGGGCGCTTCCTCAAACTGGTTGCGCTGCTGTGCATGGTCACGCCGTATCCGATGTTCCTGCTGGTGGGTACGCAAAACATCGTGCTGATGACCGTCGGCATTGCGCTGGCGGTGGTGATTCTCTCGGCGCTGTACGCGGTGATCGCCGGCTACATGACCCAGGCATTCCCGGTGCACCTGCGCTACTCGGGCATTTCTATCGCTTACCAGCTGAGTTGCGCGCTGGCCGGCGGCACCACGCCGCTGATCGGCACGCTGCTGGCGAGCAAGTTTTCCGGACAATGGTTGCCGTTGGCGGTGTTCTTCACCTTGCTCTCAGCCCTGTCCCTGATCGGTGTTTGCGGCCTGGCGCGTCTGCGCGCCAACCCGGTCGTCACCCACGCTGCTAAAGAGGTGTATTCGTGAGTAAACCTGAACACATCGGCCCGGTTGAATGGCAAGCCCGTTGCGAACTGGCTGCGCTGTATCGACTGGTCGCGCACTTTCGCATGACCGACTTGATCGACACGCACATCACTCTGCGGATTCCGGGGCCCGAGCATCATTTTCTGATCAACCGTTATGGGGTGATTTTCGACCGCATGCGCGCTTCGGACCTGGTGCGTATCGACCAAGAGGGGCGAGTGGTCGACCCGGCTTATGAAGGTCATCGGGTCAACGCCGCTGGCTTCGTCATCCACTCGGCGATCCACATGGCCCGCCCGGATCTGAACTGTGTGATCCATACTCACACGGCTGCCGGCATGGCGGTCGCTGCGCAGAAACAAGGCTTGCTGCCGATCACTCAGCACGCGCTGAAGTTCTACGGCAAGTTGGCGTATCACACCTATGAAGGCATCGCCCTGTCGCTGGATGAGCGCGAGCGCTTGATTGCCGACCTGGGGCCGCACCGGGCGATGATCCTGCGCAATCACGGGTTGCTGGTCGGTGGCTCGGGCGTGGCCCAGGCGTTCCAGGAAATTCACTTTCTGGAGCGTGCCTGTCAGGCGCAAGTGGCGGCACTGTCCGGTGGTTCGGCGTTGCATTACCCATCGCCGGAAGTCTGTGCGCACACCGCCGAACAGTTTGACCGCGATGAGCAGGACAACATCATCGACTTGGCCTGGGAGGCCGCTTTAACCCTGATCGAATCCCAGCGTGAGTCCTATCTGTCATGAACACCGTGGTTCTGTTGTCCCGCGATACCCTGCTGCTCAAGCAACTGCAAGCTGCGTTTGCCCGCAGCGCGCCGCAGCTCACCACCGTGCTGGCCGATGATCCGTTGGCCAGGAACGCGCAGATTGCCGCGTGCTGGTTTCCCTTGCCGGGCAGCCTCGCTGCGTTGCCGAACCTGCAGGTCATCCACTCAGTGGCCGCTGGCATCGATCACCTGGAACACGACCCGTCGTGCCCGGATTTGCCCGTGTGCCGGGTTGTCGACCCCGGCCACCGTCAAGGCATGACCGAGTACGTGCGCTGGGCAGTGATCCACTTTCACCGCGGCTTCGATCAAGTGTTATTACAGCAGCAGGAACAGCGCTGGGAGCGTCCGCTGCAACGGGCGGCGGGGCAGTTCAAAGTCGGGGTCATGGGCCTCGGGTCGTTGGGCAGCGCTATTGCCCTCGACCTGGCTGCGGCCGGGTATGACGTCCGTGGCTGGGCTCGTCGCAGCAAGGATTTGCCGGGCGTGCAGACCTTCGCCGGAGCGGAAAAACTCAATCCGTTTCTCGATGGCCTGGAGCTGCTGATCAACCTGTTGCCCCTGACCAGTGAAACCCGCGGCATCCTCGGCAGTGCAACGTTTGAGCACCTCGCCAATGGCGCCTCCATTGTCAATTGTGGTCGAGGCGGGCATCTCAATATCGACGATCTGGAACAAGCGTTGAGCCGAGGAAAATTACGCGGCGCTCTGCTGGATGTTTTCGAACAGGAACCGCTGCCGGTCGATCATCGTCTCTGGAATATGCCCGGCGTCACCATCACCCCACATATGGCCTCGGCAGCCTCCCACGACTGTATTGCCGAACAAGTAGCAGAAAACTTCCGCCGATTGAATGCCGGTGAGCCGCTATTGAATTGTGCGGACAGAACACTCGGTTATTAATAAGTAAGCGCCTTGCATATTCGCCCATTTAGTTGGGCGATCTATAACAACAATTCCTCATTTCGAACGTTTTACTGCCAGTTAAAACAATTAAATACGAGTTCTTGAAGAACTCCTGGAGACAGTAATGAGCGATCTATCGCCTGTAGAAAAGTCCGGCGCACCTCCTGAAGTTGCAATCAGCATGAAGAAAGTTGCCGTGGCCAGTGTGATCGGCACCACCGTGGAGTGGTACGACCTGTTTGTTTTCGCCACCGCGTCGGCGCTGGTGTTCAACAAAGTGTTCTTCCCGGACTTCGATCCGTTGATCGGTACATTGCTGGCTTTCGGTACGTTTGCTTCGGCGTACCTGGCGCGGATTGTCGGTGCGGCACTGTTCGGTCATTTCGGTGACCGTTTGGGACGCAAGTCGATGTTGTTGGTTTCGCTGCTGACCATGGGCGCGGCTACATTCGCCATCGGGTTATTGCCGAACTACGCGGCCATTGGTATCTGGGCGCCGATCCTGTTGCTGCTGCTCCGGGTGATTCAAGGCCTGGCGCTGGGCGGCGAGTGGGGCGGGGCGGTGTTGATGGCGGTGGAACATGCGCCGGCCAATAAACGCGGCTTGTATGGTTCATGGGTGCAGATCGGCGTGCCGGCCGGGACCATGATTGCCAACCTGGCGTTCCTGTTGATCGCGGCGTGGCTGTCCCCCGAAGACCTGTTGGCGTGGGGCTGGCGCATCCCGTTCCTGGCCAGCGTGCTGTTGATCGCCGTAGGTTTGTACATCCGCTTGAACATCGCTGAAACCCCGGCCTTCAACAAGGTCAAGGAAGCCGAGGTCCAGGTCAAAATGCCGCTGGCCGAAGTCTTCCGCAAATACTGGAAACAAGTGCTGCTGGGCGGGATTGCCACCATGTCGACCGGTGCATCGTTCAACATCATCGTCGCGTTCGGCTTGACGTACGGCACGCAGAATCTCGGGTTCAGCCGCAGCGTGATGCTCGGCGTGGTGCTGCTGTCCTGCGCCTGGTGCATCGTCATGTTGCCGGTGTTCGGCGCGCTGTCGGACCGCTACGGACGCAAGCCGATTATCGTTGCCGGCATCGTCGCCGAAGCGTTGGTGGCTTTCCCGCTGTTTTGGTTGATGGACACCAAAGAGCTGCCGCTGGTGATCTTCGGCTACCTGCTGTTGATGACCGCGTTCGCGGCCAACTACGGACCGATTGCGACGTTCCTCGCCGAGCTGTTCGGCACACGAGTGCGTTACTCAGGGTTGTCGATCAGCTACATGTTGTCCGGCCTGCTCGGCAGTGCGGCGACGCCCATCGTCACCACCGCCTTACTCGCAGCGACCGGCAAAGGCTCTTCGGTGGCCTGGTACATGATTGGTGCGGCGTTGATTTCGCTGGTGGCGCTGTTGCTGCTGACCGAGACCTTCAAGCGAGACATCAGCGAAGTCCCGACGGCAGTGCCGGCCGCTGATCCCGTTCTCGGAAAATCAATCAAATCGGCTGCAGCCTGATTAACGGAGTTCAACACCATGCGCAGAATTCAATCGGCCCCGGGCTTCATCGGCCCGGTCGGCCCTTACTCCCAAGCGGTGGTCAGCGGGCATCTGGTGTTCACCGCCGGGCAGATTCCGGCCCAGAGCGGGCTTGATGATCAGCCGGCCCATTTCACCGAACAGGTTCGGCAAACCTTGCGCAACCTGGAGGCGATCCTGATTGAAGCCGGGTCCGACTTCAGCCACGTGATCAAGGTCAACGCCTACCTCACCGATCCGGCGCAACTGGAGCCGTTCAACGCGGTGTATCGCGAGTTCCTCGGCCATGCACCGCCGGCGCGAACCACGGTGTGTGTGGCGCTGTGGGGTGTTTCGCTGGAAATCGATTGTGTGGCCGAGTTGATTGCCAAGGAGCCGCAGCATGGATGAGTCGCAGCTGATCGAACAGCTCAACGCGGTGAGTTTTCCGACCCTCGGGCATTTTCTCGAGGAGGGCTTTGCCGACTCGCAGCTACGAGCCATGGTGCCCGGCGTGAAAATCGTCGGCCGCGCGCTGACGCTGAAACTGGTCGGCGCTGATGCGATTGCGGTCAATCAGGCACTGGCGTTGATCAAACCCGGCGATGTGCTGGTAATCGACACTGGCGGCGACTGGCAACACGCCCCGGTTGGCGCCGTCACCAGTTGCGCCGCGAGTTGTGCCGGGGCTGTGGGCATTGTGGTCGACGGCGTGGTCACCGATCTGCTGGAACTGCGCGAGGCCGGGCTGCCGGTCTTCGCCCGCGGCACCAGCCTGCTGACCACCAAGCTGCATGGCCGTGGCGACAGCCAGATCAATCAGCCGATTCAGTGTGCCGGTGTCACGGTGCACCCCGGGGATCTGGTGCTGGCGGACGACAACGGCGTGCTGTTTCTCGACCCGGTCACCGCGCAAAACGTCATCGAGCGCGCGCTGGCCTCGGATCGCGCCGAGCCACGCTTGCTCGAACGTTTACGCGCCGGGGAGCCGGTGGCGCAGGTATTGAGCGTTTAGGCCGTCAGCCGTTGTTGCAGACTTTCAAGGAAGATCGTCTCGGCCCGGCTCATGCGCTGCTCGCGGTTCCACAGCAAATGAATGTCGACATCGGCAATCCCTTCGTGGGGCGGCAGGCGCCAGAGCAAACCCGCTTCGACGTCCGCCGCCACCACGTGCTCAGGCAAACAGCCAATGCCGAACCCGGCGATCACCAGTCGCCGGACTTCTTCCAGGCTCGGTGACGAGGCGACGATGCGTCCGCTGAAACCCTGCTGATCACGAAATATCGTCAGCGGCGAGAGCATGCCGCCAATCTGGTCGCTGGTGAAACTGACGAAATTCTCGCGCTGCAAATCCCCCTCGACCACGTTCTGCCGGCCGAACATTGCATGGTGCTTGCCGCAGAAAAACGCATAGCGCTGACGCAGGAACAGCCGTTGTTCCAGGCGCGGCTGCGGGCGACGATTGAGGCTCAGGCCGAGGGTCGCGGTCTTTTCCTGCAAGGCGCTGACGATGTCGGAACTGCGCATCACATCCACTTCCAGATCCACACGCGGATGCTGCCGATGAAAGTCCGCGAGGAAGTCATCGAAGCGGTCCGAGAAGATCCGGCTGATGATCAACAGCCGAACCTTGCCGATCACTTCGTCGGCCGGCTGCTCCAGCACGCTGCTGACCTGGGACATCTGCCCATAGATTTCCCCGGCGAGTTCGAAGATCTGTTCTCCGACCTCGGTCAGGGCAAACCGTGGCCCACGGCGGGCGATCAGTTGCCGACCCAGTTGCTCCTCCAGACGCTTCAACGCCTGGCTCACCGCCGGTTGTGTCAGGTGCAGGCGGGCGGCGGCACGGCTGATGCTCAGCTCCTGGCCGATCACCCGAAAGGTGCGCAGCAGGTTCCAGTCCAGGCGGTCGTTGAGCAGGCGTTGCACATCGCGTTCGGCCATGAAATCACTCGATTATAAGGTGGCGTAATACTTCGCATAATAAATAGAAAATTGACTAATCATAGCCCCGGGACGATAAATCACACCTAGACAGGCGCCGTCAGAGTGCCTTGATTCAGCCGTTTCTCTCCTGCCAAAAAAACAATCAAAGGAGCCCGACCTATGAAGCCCCAAGCTTCTTCCCAGCCGCGCCGTGCGGCAGCCGCCGCCTTCATCGGCACCATGATCGAGTGGTACGACTTTTACATTTATGCCACCGCTGCCGCGCTAGTGTTCGGCGCGTTGTTCTTCCCGTCCGACGACAAACTGTTCAGCACCATGGCCGCGTTCGGCCCCTTCGCCGTGGGCTTCTTTGCGCGGCCGTTGGGCGGGATTATCTTCGGCCATATCGGCGACCGGATCGGCCGCAAGAAGTCGCTGATCATTACTTTGCTGATGATGGGTGTGGTCACGGTGTGCATCGGCTTGTTGCCGACCTACGCACAAATCGGCGTAGCGGCGCCGGTGTTGCTGATTCTGCTGCGCATCGTCCAGGGCATTGCCGTCGGTGGCGAGTGGGGCGGGGCGGTGTTGATGGCGGGTGAGCATGCGCCGAAAGGTCGACGCAATTTCTTCGCCTCCTTTGCGCAACTGGGCAGCCCGGCCGGTTTGATCCTGTCGCTGCTGGCGTTCAGCGCGGTCACCCGTTTGCCGGAAGAAGATTTGATGAGCTGGGGCTGGCGCCTGCCGTTCCTCGCCAGTTCATTGTTGCTGCTGGTGGGCCTGGCGATTCGACTGGGCGTGAATGAGTCGCCGGAGTTCCTCGCCAGCCGCGAACTGGCCAGCAAAAGCACACGCAAGGAGCAGGCGCCAGTGATGGAAGTCCTGCGCACCGCGTGGCGTCCGCTGCTGCTGTGCATCGGCGCTAATACCCTCGGGATTGCCGGGGTGTATTTCACCAACACCTTCATGATCGCCTACACCACGCAACAACTCGAACTGCCGCGCTCGCTGATTCTTGAGTGCCTGTTTGTGGTGGCGATCATTCAGTTCTGCATCCAGCCGCTGGCGGCGTGGGTCGCCGAGAAAATTGGTGCGACGCGTTTTCTGTGTCTGATGTCGTTGCTGGCGATGGGCTCGCCGTACCCGATGTTTGTGCTGGTCAGCTCGGCCCAGGCGCCGCTGATTATCCTCGGCATCGCCTTGGCCGTGGTGTGCATGGCGTCGTTTTACGCGGTGATCGCCGGTTACGTCAGCGGCATGTTCGAGACCCGCGTGCGCTACACCGCGATCTCTCTGGCGTACCAGATTTGTGGAGCCCTGGCCGGTGGCCTGACGCCGCTGATCGGCACGATGCTGGCGCACAAATACGCCGGTCAATGGTGGCCGATGGCGGTGTTCTACAGCCTGATCGCCGCGACGTCGCTGATCTGTGTCCTGTCCCTTGCGCGTCGCCATGCCCGCGCCGAGCGCATCGAATTTGCCAATGCCTGAATCCGATCAATCACAAACAACTGCACCCCTGTAGGAGCTGGCTTGCCAGCGAAGGCGTCCGAAAGATTGATACCCGTCCCAAGGGCCCCTTCGCCAGCAAGCCGGCTCCTACACAGAGCTCAATTCGTGGAGTAACTCATGTTAAAGATTAATGGTGAACGCCTGTGGGCGAGTCTGATGGCCATGGCTGAAATCGGCGCTACAGCACGCGGTGGTAGCTGCCGTCTGGCCCTGAGTGATGAAGACCAGGCCGGTCGCGAACTGTTTTCCCACTGGTGCCGCGAAGCCGGCATGACCTTGAGCGTGGATGCCATCGGCAACCTGTTCGCCCGCCGTGCTGGCACTGATCCTGACGCCGCGCCGGTGATGATGGGCAGCCACCTCGACACTCAACCCGAGGGCGGGCGTTTCGACGGTGTGTACGGCGTGCTCGCCGGTCTGGAAGTGGTGCGTTGCCTGAACGATCTGGGCATCCAGACCCGCAAGCCGCTGGAAGTGGCGGTGTGGGCCAACGAGGAAGGCGCGCGTTTTACCCCGGCGAGGTTCGGCTCGGCGGTGTTCACCGGAATCATGCCACTGGACGCGGCGTTGGCGGTGCGTGACATCGATGGCATCAGTGTCGCCGAGGCGTTGCAGCGCACCGGGTATGCCGGCGAGCGTCCGTTGGGCGGCGCGGTGGATGCGTACTTTGAAGCGCACATCGAACAGGGTCCGATTCTCGAAGACAACGCCAAAAGCATCGGCGTGGTCAGCGGTGGCCAGGCGATTCGCTGGCTCGACGTGCGGGTCGAAGGCATGGCAGCGCACGCCGGCACCACGCCGATGCCGTTGCGCAAGGACGCCTTGTACGGCGTGGCGCGGATGATCCAGGCCATCGAAGGCCTGGCCACCGATTTC
Source organism: Pseudomonas sp. RIT-PI-q (assembly GCF_001297125.1). Classification (GTDB taxonomy): domain Bacteria; phylum Pseudomonadota; class Gammaproteobacteria; order Pseudomonadales; family Pseudomonadaceae; genus Aquipseudomonas. The sequence continues at coordinate 136,785 of NZ_LHPC01000053.1, read as the reverse complement.
GCACCGGAAGGCCTCACCACCGTCGGCGAGTTGAGCATCAACAAGTCCTCGCGCAACACCATTCCGGGGTTGGTGAATTTCACCGTCGACCTGCGTCATCACCGCGATGAAGCCATTGATGCGATGGAGCAGCAGGTGCGTGCACGGCTACAGGCAATCGCCGACGGTCGCGGCTTGAACCTGACGATCACCCCGCACTGGATCAGCCCGGCGACGCCGTTCGATGTCGATTGCGTGGCGGCGGTGCAGCAAGCGGTCGACGGGTTGGGCTACGCTCAGCAATCGATTGTCAGCGGCGCCGGGCATGACGCGATTCACCTGGCGCGGTTCTGCCCGACGGCCATGGTGTTCATCCCGTGCGTCGGCGGCTTGAGCCATAACGAAGCCGAAGATGTGCTGCCCGAAGACGTGCGTCAGGGCACCGATGTGTTGCTCAACGCCGTGCTGTCCCGCGCCGGCCAAGTCGAGTAACCGCCATCCCTGTAGGAGCGAGGCTTGCCCGCGAAGGCGTCAGCACATTCAGCATCGACGTTGCCGGACACACTGCCTTCGCGGGCAAGCCTCGCTCCTACCGGCGTACCAAGATCAACTGACAGGTGTTTACCCCATGCGCAGTTTTTTCCATCCTGAACAATTGCTCCACCATCCACGCAGCTACTACTCCCGTGGGCAGATGCGCACGCCGCAGGAAGTGCCGGAGCGCGCGCAGCGCCTGGTGCAGGCGTCGCACTCGCTGGGTTTTACCGTCGAGCAACCGACCGATGCCGGGCTCGATCCGTTGCTGGCGGTCCACGGTGCGCCGTATCTGGAATTCCTTGAGGAAGCACATCAGCGCTGGAAGGAAATCCCCGAGGATTGGGGCGACGAAGTGATGTCGAACATCTTCGTCCGCGAGCCCAACGCCTTGCGCGGGATTCTCGCCCAGGCCGCACGCTACCTGGCGGACGGCAGTTGCCCGGTGGGCGAACAAACCTGGCGCTCGACCTATTGGTCGGCGCAAAGCGCAATTGCCGGGGCCCAGGCGTTGCTCGATGGCGAGCCGGCCGCGTATGCCTTGTGCCGTCCACCGGGGCACCACGCCCGGGCCGAAGCGGCGGGTGGTTTCTGTTATGTGAACAATGCGGCGGTGGCGGCGCAGGTGTTGCGCGGCGGGTTTGCGCGCGTCGCCGTGCTCGATACCGACATGCACCATGGGCAAGGGATTCAGGAGATTTTCTACGACCGCGATGATGTGCTTTACGTCTCGGTGCATGGCGATCCGACTAATTTCTATCCGGGGGTGGCCGGGTTTGCCGATGAACGCGGGGTCGGGGCGGGCGAAGGTTTTAACCTGAACTTGCCGATGGCGCACGGTTCGAGTGAGGCGGATTTCCTAAGTCAACTGGATGTCGCGTTGGCGGCGGTGCAGGATTTTGGCGCCGAGGTGTTGGTGCTGTCGCTGGGGTTCGATATTTTCGAGCTGGATCCACAGAGCAAAGTGGCGGTGACGCGCGAAGGGTTTGCGCTGCTGGGCGAGCGGATTCGCAGTTTAGGGTTGCCGTGTCTGATCGTGCAGGAGGGCGGGTATCACCTGGAGAGCCTGGAGGATAATGCCCGGGCGTTTTTTGTGAATGCCGAGGTGTGGCAACTCTGAGTTTTGTGGCGCCTGGGAGGGCGCTTTCGCTGGCAAGCCAGCTCCTACAAGAACCGGTCACCCTTGAACCTGTAGGAGCTGGCTTGCCAGCGAAGAACGATAACGCGGTGCAACGGATGAAACACACTTGCCATCCCCCTGACGTTAACGTAAAGATTGCGCCAGGGCGCTGAATTTGAAAGGCGCAAAGCGGACCGATCCGGAGCGCTTGATGACGCTAATAAAAACAACTCCACCCAAACTGCACCGCGAAGCCCGGCTGGCCCGGGAAAAACTCCATCTGGAGGGCGAAGTCCCCGATGGCGTGTTGCGCGCGGAAATCGATGCGTCGTGGCGGCGCAGCCTCAGCCATGGCGTGCATTTCAACGGCAAGCATGAGCTGGCGCTGGAATCGAGTGCGACGCTCGACGTGCTGCTGTCGAGCAATCGGCTGCTGATCGACGCCGCTTTGCCGGCCATTGATTACCTGGCCGAACGCCAGGGCAAGGAAGGCCTGATCATCCTCGCCAACTCCGACGCGACCATTCTCGCCGTCGAAGGTCGCGCCGATCGCCTCAAGGGCAGCGGCCTGCAAGACATCACCCTCGGTGCCTGCTGGAGCGAAGCCGCGCGCGGCACCAATGCGCTGGGCACCGCGCTGGTCGAAGCCCGGCCAACGATGATCGATTGCGGCGAACATTACCTCGATCGCCTGACCGATTTCTCCTGCACCTCGGTGCCGATCCATTGCCCGCAGGGCGACATCCTCGGTGTGCTCGACCTGACCCGCGAAGGTCCGCTTGGCCGCGTCCACGACAGCACCGCATTACTGGCCATGGCCGTCAGCCAGATCGAAAGCCGGGTGTTCAACGCCAGCTATCCGGACCAGATCGTCCTGGCCTTCCACAGCCGCCGACAGTACCTCGAATCGCCGTGGCAGGGCTTGCTGGCAGTCAGCCTCGGCGGACAAATCCTCGCGGTCAGCGCCCAGGCCTGCCAGTTGCTGCACGCCGAGCGTTCGGCGTTGGTCGGTAGACGGTGCGAAGAATTCCTCGGCGTCGATGGCCTGCAATTGTTATCGCGCCTGCATCAGGGCGGCATCGGCAGCCTGCAAACCGCCAAAGGCGAATTCTTCTACAAAACCCTGCGCGCGCCACAGCGCTCGATCAACGTCAGTACACCTGCGCGCAGCACGGTCAAAACCGCCAAACCCCAACCGGACCTGGATGCCCTGGCCGGCAGCAATGTCCGTTATGCCCGTGCCTTGCGCATGGCCCGACAAGGCCTGGCCAATGAATTGCCTGTGTTGCTGCTGGGCGAAACCGGCACCGGTAAAGAAGTCATCGCCCGCGCCCTGCACATGGCGGGCACGCGCTGCGACAAACCCTTCGTCGCGGTGAACTGCGCGGCGATTCCCGAAGGCCTGATCGAATCGGAACTGTTCGGCTACCGCGAAGGCGCGTTCACCGGCTCCCGGCGTGGCGGCATGATCGGCCGCTTGCAACAGGCCCATGGCGGCACCTTGTTTCTCGATGAAATCGGCGACATGCCGCTGGCCTTGCAGGCGCGTCTGTTGCGGGTGCTGCAGGACCGCAAAGTCGCGCCGCTGGGGGCTGGCGAGGAACAGGACATCGACGTCGCGCTAATCTGCGCCACCCACCGCGACCTCAAGCGCCTGGTGGAAGAAAAGCACTTTCGCGAGGACTTGTTCTACCGGGTCAACGGCATCAGCGTGATGCTCCCGGCCCTGCGCGAACGCGACGATTTCACCGCTCTGGTCGGGCGCCTGCTGACCAAACTCGACGCACCGACCTCTGTCCTGCACGACGATTTAAGCCGCTTGCTTGGCAACTATCACTGGCCAGGCAACATCCGCCAATTGGAGATGGTCCTGCGTACTGCGCTGGCCATGCGCGAACCGGGCGATACCGTGCTCACGCTCGACCACTTGCCCGACAGCATGCTCGACGAACTGACCGCCACCGAACGCCCTCAGGCCGGGAGCATTCGTGAAAATGAACTGGAGCTGATCCGCCAATCCCTGGACAGCCATCAGGGCAACGTCTCGGCCGCCGCCGACGCCTTGGGCATCAGCCGCGCGACCTTGTACCGCAAGCTCAAACAGTTGCGCTCGTGATGCAGCGCCTGATCGTTCGGCTGATCCACAGCCAGAACCCCGAAGCCCTGCACGTGGCGTTGCGTTGGCTCTACAGCTTTGTGCAACCCCATCGTCTGGCGATTGCCGGGCTGCTCGGTTTGTCGGCCTGTGCTTCAGCGCTGGTGCTGGTGCAACCGTGGCTGACCAAGCTGCTGATCGACGACGGCCTGCTGGCGCGCAACTTCCCGATGCTGGTGCTGATCGCCGGGCTGATGATCGTTGCCGGGTTGCTCGGCACGCTGCTGTCGGGCATCAATCGCTACCTGCACACGCGGTTGTCCGGGCGGATTTTGTTCAGCCTGCGCGACGACCTTTATCGGCATTTGCAAACCCTGTCGCCGAGCTTCTACGGCCAGCGGCGCATCGGCGACCTGATGTCGCGCCTGGATGGCGACGTCGCCGAGATCCAGCGCTTTGCCGTGGACTCGCTGTTCTCGGCGGTGTCGAGCGTGATCGGCCTGGTGGTCGCCGTGGCCATGTTGTTGACCCTGTCGTGGAAGTTGTCGTTGCTGGCGCTGGTGCTGATTCCCCTCGACGTACTCTGGTTGCGCTGGATGCGGCGCAAGGTCGAGCGCGATGTGCGGCAGTTGCGCGAGCGCTCGGCGGACATGTCTTCGTTCATGGTCGAGACGCTGCCGGTGATGAAATTCATCCAGTCCGCCGGCCAGCAACAGCGTGAAGCACGGCGGCTGGAGACCCTGGGTCACGGCCACATGAGCCAGGTGCTGCGCTTGCAAGTCACCGAGTTTTTCACCCAGGCCGTGCCGGGTACGTTGACGTCCCTGTCCCGCGCCTGTGCGTTTTTGATTGGCGGGTATTGGGCGGTGCAGGGCACCTGGCAACTCGGCGCATTGATCGCGTTTTCCACCCATTTGGGCATGGCCGTCGGACCGGTGCAGAGCCTGCTCGGGCTGTATGTGGCGATCCAGCGGATGACCGTCAGCCTCGGACGCGTGATGGAATTGCGCGGCGAGGAGCCGACCGTGCTCACGCCGGTTTCGCCGCAGCCGATGCCGAGCTCCGGCGAGCTGCGTTTCGACGACGTGCACTTCAGCCATCCCGGTCGCCCGAGCACCTTGCGCGGCATCGAAGCGCGAATTCCCTACGGCTTGAAAGTCGCCCTGAGCGGCGGTTCCGGGGGGGGTAAATCGACCCCGATTGATCTGCTGCACCGCCACCACGACCCACAGTCTGGCCGGGTGTTACTGGGAGACGTCGACTTGCGCGAACTGGACCTGTTCCAACTGCGTCGGCGAATCGCCGTGGTCAGTCAGGACATTGTTTTGTTTCGCGGCAGCCTCGCCGACAACCTGGCCTACGCCGTACCGGACGCCAGCCGCGAGGCGATCACCGAAGTGGCGCGGTTGGCGCAACTCGACAGCCTGATTGCCACTTTGCCGGAAGGCCTCGACAGCCCCTTGGGCGAGCGCGGCCAGCAGTTGTCCGGCGGGCAGAAACAACGCATCGCCATTGCCCGGGCGCTGTTGCAGGACCCGTTGATCCTGGTGCTGGACGAAGCCACCTCGGCGGTGGATGAAGCCACCGAGCGCGAAGTGATCGAGGCCATCGACCGCCTGTTTGCCGGGCGCACGCGGATTCTGATCAGCCACCGTCCTTCCACCCTGGCCGATGCCGATCTGCGCTTTGAATTGCTCGACGGCGTGCTCATTTCAAAAACGGTGCTGCATGAAGCCTGAGTTGCGGATTGGCGTGGTGGACAGCGGCCACTCGGTGGTGCAACGGGTGCAAGTAGTGGCCGGGCGGCGGTTCTCCTTGCTGGATGACGGGCTGGCCGAAAGTGACTTGCGCGACGATCCGCTGGGCCACGGCAGCGCGGTGATCGAGGCCATCGGCCGGCGCGCACCTTCGGCGGTGTTTTGCGTCGCTCAGGTGTTCGACCAGCGTGGGGTTACTAGCGCGTTGCAGATTGCTACGGCGATTGACTGGCTGGTGGCGCAGGACGTGCGGCTGATCAATTTGAGCCTCGGTTTACGTCAGGACCGTAGCCTGCTGCGTGAAGCCTGCGCGGCAGCCGTGGCACAGGGCATTTTGCTCTGTGCGTCGAGCCCGGCGCAGGGCGAGGGCGTGTTTCCGGCGAATTATCCGCAGGTGCTACGCGTCACCGGCGATGCCCGTTGCGGCGAGCATGAATGGTCGTGGCTCAACAGCGCTCAGGCAGATTTCGCGGCATGTGTGCACGGGACGTATCCGGGGCAGTCCGGCGCCAGTCTGGGTTGTGCGGCGTTGAGCGGGCACATTGCCGGCTTTCTGGCTGAACACCCCGAAGCGTGTAACGAACAGGTCATTGAATGGCTGCGGGAAAACGCCCGTTATCGCGGCCCTGAACGGCGTTTCGGCCCATGATTTTTATTCTCGGTGCAGGACCTGCGGGCGCAGCGGTGGCCTTGGGTTTGCGCCGACTCGGTTACCCGGTGACGCTGGTCAGCGAGTGGCGACGGTTTGCCGCGCTGGAGGGCGTTTCCGTGCGAGTGCTGGAGGCCTTGCGTGGCGCCGGCCTGCATCAAGCGCTGGCGGACGCGGCCTTGCCTTCCCAGCGGCAAGTGTCGTGGAACGGCCAGCAGCATGCACAAAATATCGAATTCCTGCTGGATCGCCCGAGCTTCGATCGCGGCTTGCGCGAGGACCTGCGTGTTGCCGGCGTCGAGCTGATCGAAGGTCGGGTGTTGACCGTTCAGACGTCCGCTTCGGGACACCGGATCGAGATCGAAGGACGCGAAACGCTGTTCGCAGATTTTCTAGTGGAGGCCCGTGGCCGTCAGGCACCGACCCTCGGCAAAGGCCTGCGCGGGCCGGAAACGGTGAGCCTGCTCAATCGCTGGCAAGGCACGCCGGGCAGCACCGCCAGCGCGGTGGAAAGTCTTGAGGACGGCTGGGCGTGGATGGCGCGACGGGCCGACGGCCAGTGTTACTGGCAATGGACGGTGGACGTGGCCAGCGCTGAGTTGCCGGGCAAGGCGATGTTGCTTGATTACTGTCGCCAGCGACGTCAGGGCTCGGCGTTGGCCCGGGCGTTTTTTGCTGATGGGCCGCAAACGGATCTGCAACTGCATGCGCGCAGCAGCACCGCCATCCTGTGCCCGCAGGTGTGTGGCGATAACTGGATTCGGGTGGGAGATGCGGCGATGGCGGTGGACCCGTTGTCGGGCAATGGCATCTTTCAATCGTTGTCCTCGGCATTGCAGGCGCCGACGGTGATCAACACGCTGTTGCGCAAACCCGAACGAGCGGCGCTGGCGCAGCGCTTTCACCAGCAGCGGGTGGAGCAGTTATTTTTGCGTTTCGCGCGGATTGGGCGGGATTTTTATGCGGATGAACAGCGGTGGCTGGATCAGCCGTTCTGGCAAGCGCGGCGGTGCTGGCCGGATGCTGAGGTGGCGCATGCCGAGGCGGATTTTGCGTCGCTGAGGATTGAGCGGGCACCGGTGTTGAAGGATGGGTTTGTCGATGAGGTTGAAGTGGTGATTACGGCGGATCAGCCGTTGGGGATTTGGCATGTTCAGGGCGTTGAACTGGCGCCGTTGGTGCGGCGGTTACAGACCGAGTCGGCCGAACAGGCGCTGGCCGGGTTGACGGTGGAGCAGGGGCGGGTGGTTCGGGGGTGGTTGTTGAGTCAGGGATTTAAACCTTGAGATTTGCGGTGGCTAATCTGGCCTCATCGCGGGCAAGCCCGCTCCCACGGTGATTTGTGTGATGTCGCTTCAACACAAAACCTGTGGGAGCGGGCTTGCCCGCGATGGCGTCCGAAAGAACGCTGCTATTACAACTTGATCAGCACCGACTTCAACTCAGTGTAATGCTCAATCGCCGCATACCCCATCTCCCGCCCAACCCCCGACATCTTGTACCCGCCAAACGGCAGCGCCGGGTCCAGGGCGCTGTGGCAGTTGACCCACACCGAACCCGACTTGATGCGCGGAATCATCCGGTGCACCGCCGCCAGGTCGTTGGACCAGACGCTGGCCCCCAATCCATAAGGACTGTCGTTGGCCATGCGCAACGCATCGGCTTCGTCATCGAACGGAATCGCCACCAGCACCGGGCCGAAGATTTCTTCCTGGACCAGCGAGTGCTTCTGATCGACATCCACAATCACCGTCGGTTTGACGAAGAACCCCGGCCCGAACTGCTCGCCGCCGCAGGCGATGGTCGCGCCACTTTCCCGGCCCTTTTCGATGTACCCGTAAACCCGCTCCTGCTGGCGTGCCGAGATCAGCGGCCCCATCTCGACACTCGGGTCCAGCCCGTTGCCGAGCTTCATGGCGTTGGCGATGTCGGCAATGTCCGCCACCACGTTGTCGAAATGCTTGCGCTGCACATACAGCCGCGAACCCGCGCAGCAGACTTGCCCCTGATTGAAGAAAATCGCGCTGGCGGCACCGGCTGCGGCGGACTTGAGGTCGGCATCGGCCATGACGATGGTCGGCGATTTTCCGCCCAGTTCCAGCGTAACGCGGGTCATGGAGTCCATGGCGATCTTGCCGATCTGCTTGCCCACGGCGGTGGAGCCGGTGAAGGTCAGCTTGTCCACCAGCGGGTTGTGGGTCAGGGCCGAGCCTGCGGTGATGCCGGTGCCGGTGACTACGTTGAACACGCCTTCCGGGTAACCGGCTTCCAGCACCAGTTCGGCGAGTTTCAATGCGGTCAGCGGGGTTTCGTCGGCGGGTTTGAGCACCACGGTGCAGCCGGTGGCCAGGGCCGGGCCGAGTTTCCAGCAGGCCAGCAACAGCGGGAAGTTCCAGGCAACGATGGCACCGACCACGCCCACGGCTTCGCGGCGGATAAAGCTGTGGAACTGATCGTTGGGCATCAACGGCATCGACACCTCAACGCTGGAGCCTTCGATCTTGGTGGCCCAACCGGCCATGTAGCGCAGGAAATCGATGGACAGCTGCACGTCCATCACCTGGGCGACCGCGGCACTTTTGCCGTTGTTCAGGCATTCCAGTTGCGCCAGCAGTTCGGCATCGCGCTCCATCAGGTCGGCGAGTTTCCACAACAGGTTCTGCCGCTCCCGGGGGCGGGTGCGGGTCCAGACGGAATCATCGAAGGCCCGGCGGGCGGCGAGTACGGCGCGGTCGACATCGTCGGGCGTGGCCCGTGGCACCACGCACAGCACTTCGCCGGTGGCCGGGTTGTGCAGCGGCATGGTCTGGCCGTCGGCAGCCTCGACCCATTCGGCGCCGATCAGCATGCGCGGGGCGCGCTGGATGAACGCCGAGGTGGCGGGAAGCAAGTAAGGGAGGGGCATGGCGAAACCTCTTGTTGTTCGTGAGAACAGGGGTTTCGCAATGGCTGTGCCAAGTGTCGGGAAGGGGCGGGAAAGCCCTTTGTCGGTGGGGTTTTGGCTAACCTGAAGTCATCCATGCAGGGCAGGCTTTGTCGCAAATCGCGACAGCGGCTGAGACGACGAGCAACCGGGTTGCGACCTTGAGCCCCCCAGTATTGAGGACTAGAATTTTCAGGCTCGGAGGGTGAAATGACGGAGCATTTACCCCGTCACACATCTGGCGCGAGGGAGGTAGCGATGTTCCTTTCAACCCTGGAAATTCAAAGCATCATTGAGCATAAAATGTTGCCTGCCGTGTGCACATGCAGCGTCGAAGCAGACCAATCCCTGACGATTCGGGTCTGCGACTGCATGACTGGCAAAGTTGATCTGGTGGCGACCCATGTTCCCCTGTGGACGCTGGACAGCCCCCACGCCATTGCCTCGCTGGTGGCCGATATGCGGCAGGAAATCGAAGCTCACAAAGGCGTTCAGCCGACCTTTTTCATCTGACCCGACGTCACGCCGCACCACGGAGGTGGTGCGGCCAGCGTCGACTGATCAAGACGCCACTTGCCGGGAAATTTCTTCGAACGTGGCGCCATCTACGGCAGCCAACAGCTTTCTGTCATCGTTCAGCGTTGCCAGAAACGTCACTTCGGTTTCCTTGCCCGCCAGCATGAATCCGGCAATCGCGCCGATAGGCCCTAGCAGCATGGCGCCGGCCACGCCGAAGCCGATGGCGTCCTTGATGTTGTTGATCGACTCCTCGTTGGCAACTTCCAGGCGCTTGAACGATGAGAGTGGAAGGTTGATGCCGGGCCATGGGTGAAGCGGCGTTCTGAGGGTGAAAACGCCCTCTCGGTACTCTCCGTCACCCTGCAGAAAGTCCCCCGCCAGGACAGTGATGCTTGCCATTTTTTTATCCTCGACTGGCAATCGGTGAACAACCATTTCGCACTGGCAGGCAACCCTCGTCAATCGTCGGCCGATGAGCTGTTTCGGCCGGGGCATCTATGCTTGTCTCAGACTGCAACACCTGTCGCGATATTAGACGCAGGCGATCGGGTCCAGAACGGGCTTAAGGCAGTCATCTTCACGCAACTCATTGATTCAAAAGCTTATCGGCAAGCTGGCACGCTCCGTGTATTGCTCATCGCAGACGTTTCTCTTGCCTCCGTCAGCAGCGCGCCGCCGACGGCAGAAACCATAAAAACGATAAGCCACAAAAATAAGAAAGCACCGTGCGAGGTTCGACGTTGATGAAGAGAAAACTCCGATCAGGCCTGAGCGCCAGTCTGCTGGCCGTGGCCGCTTGTGTGGCGCTGCATTCGCCTTACAGCCTGGCAGCCCGCGACGCCCAGACCATCCTCAAGGAAACCTGTCAGGGCTGTCATACCCCTGAAGCCGATAACGCCCTGAGCCGTATCAGTCACCAGCGCAAAACGCCGGAAGGCTGGCTGATGAGCATCGCCCGCATGCAGACCATGCACGGTTTGCAGATCAGCGATGACGACCGCCGTACCCTGGTCAAATACCTGGCCGACACCCAAGGCCTGGCGCCCAGCGAAACCGACGGCGTGCGCTATGCGCTGGAACGGCGACTCAATACCGTCGAGAAATTCGACGACCAGACCAGCCAGATGTGCGGCCGCTGCCACTCCGGTGCGCGGGTCGCCCTGCAACGCCGTCCGGCCCAGGAATGGGAACGCCTGGTGAATTTCCACCTCGGCCAATGGCCGTCGCTGGAATACCAGGCCCTGGCGCGCGACCGCGACTGGTTCGACATTGCCCGCAAGGACATGGTGCCGCTGCTGGCCAAGCGTTATCCGCTGGACAACCCGGCCTGGCAAAAATGGCTGAAAGCCGCACCGAAGGCCGAGGCCCTGGTGGGTGACTGGAGCTTCAGTGGCCATCTGCCGGGCAAAGGTGAAGTGGCCGGGGTGATGAGCGTGACTGCCGACGGCAGCGACACCTTCAAGGTCAGCGTCAAAGGCCAATACGCCGACGGCAGCCCGTTCAACGGCGACGGCAGCGCGATTCTATACAGCGGCTACGAATGGCGCGGCAACGTGACCATCGACGGCGTGACCATGCGCCAGGTGTTCGCCGCTCAAGGCAGCGCCCTGCAAGGCCGGATGTTCGAGGCTGAACACGACGAACGCGGTCTCGATTTCGTCGCCGCCAAACAAGGCAGCAGCCGTTTGCTGGCGGTGCAGCCGGGTTATCTGAAGGCCGGCGCCGAAACCGAAGTGACCCTGATAGGTAGCGGTCTGACTGGCAAACCGAACTTCGGCAAAGGCGTGGAAGTGGTCGCCATCGTCGAGCAGAGCCCTGAGCGGATCAAAGTCAAACTCAAGGCTGCGGCGAATGCCCAACCGGGCATGCGCAACGTCACCGTTGGTACGCTAAAAGGCCCGACCCTGTCGGTCTACAGCAAAATCGCCGAAGTCAAAGTCGTGCCGGAATTCTCGGTGGCACGGATTGGCGAGGGCGGTGGTTCGACGCCGAAAGTCCAGGGCCGTTTCGACGCTGAAGCCTGGGGCAAAGGCGCCGATGGCAAGCCGTATCGCATCGGCGTGTTCCCGGCGCAATGGTCGGTCGAAGCCTTCGACGACCGCGCCAAGGAAGACGAGGACGTCAAGTTCGCCGGCACCATGCAGGCTGACAGCGGCGTGTTCACACCGGGCGATGCCGGGCCGAACCCACAACGCAAAATGTCCACCAACAATGCCGGCAACCTCAAGGTGATTGCCGCCGTCGACGACGCAGGGAAATCCCTGACCGGCGAAGGCCACATGATCGTCACCGTGCAACGCTGGAACAATCCACCCATTCCATGAGTTGACTGATCTCTCACGGTTTCAGACATCTTTTTGGAATGACCGCAGGCCCCGTAAAACGGGGTTTGCACAGGAGGTTGCAATGGGCGCTATTTTGAATCTGGTTGAACGGAACCTGCACGAAGTGCATGTCGATGCCGACCGCATGCTGTTTCACATTCCCAGCAGTTCGCTGTTCGCCAGCGATGAGCTGACGGGCACCATCATTGATACTTTGCGCGGTCCCGGTTGTTCCTCGGACGACCTGATCCAGCGTTTGTCCGCGCGCTTCAACGGCGAAGAAATCACCGAGACCCTGCGCGAGTTGATGTCACTGGAACTGGTCAGCGACGGCTCGCCACTGACCCCGGACATTGGCACCAAGCGCGTCGAGCGCACGGCGATCAATACCGTGGTGCTGAACGTCAACACTGGCTGCAATCTGAGCTGCACGTACTGCTACAAGGAAGACCTCGACAAGCCGTCGGCCGGCAAGAAAATGGACGTCGAGACGGCGGTCGCCTCGGTGGAAATGCTGCTGCGCGAATCGCCGGATGAAGAGCGTTTCACCGTGGTGTTTTTTGGTGGCGAACCGCTGAGCAATCGCAAGCTCATCGAGTACATGGTCGACTATTGCGAGAAGCGTTTCCGCGAGGCGGGCAAGTTCGTCGAGTTCGTCATGACCACCAACGCCACGCTGCTCACCGAAGAGACTGTGGACTACCTGAATGCCCACCGTTTTGGCCTCTCGGTCAGTATCGACGGGCCGAAAACCGTGCACGACCGCAATCGCATCACCGTGGGCGGGCAGGGCACGTATGACGTGGTGCGGCGCAAGGCCGAGATGCTGCTGTCGCGCTACAACAGCCGTCCGGTCGGTGCGCGAGTCACGTTGACCACCGGCGTGACCGATGTGGAAACCATCTGGGATCACCTGTTCAACGAACTGGGTTTTGCCGAGGTCGGCTTTGCCCCGGTGACCTCTGGCGACATCAGCACCTTCAACCTGTCCAGCGACGAACTGATCGAAGTCTTTGCCAGCATGAAAAGACTTGGTCGGCGTTACCTGGAAGCGGCGCTGGAGCACCGCAACATCGGGTTCTCCAACCTGCACCAGTTGATCACCGACATCCACGAAGGCCACAAAAAAGCCCTGCCCTGCGGCGCGGGCCTGAAAATGCTGGCGGTGGATCACAAAGGTGAATTGAACCTGTGCCACCGCTTTACCGGTTCGAGCCTGCCGACCTTCGGCAATGTGCACAGCGGTGTGAAGCAGGTCGAGTTGAACGACTTCCTGTCCCAGCGCCTGGACCGCACCAACACCGGTTGCGAGGACTGCCAGATCCGCAACCTCTGCTCCGGCGGCTGCTACCACGAGAGCTACGCCCGTTACGGCGACCCGACCCACCCGACCTATCACTACTGCGAACTGATGCGTGACTGGGTCGACTTCGGCATCGAGGTCTACACCCGGATCATGGCCCACAACCCTGCGTTTATCAGCAGCTACATCACTCCGCGCAAGGCTCACTGATATGAAACATCTCAAGGCAATCAATAATAAAGCGTTGAAACTCGATGAGGCCGCGGCCGAAAACCGTATCGAAGAAGTGGTGGCGATGAGCTCCGTCGCGGGTTGTGCCTCGACCACCGACCCGGGTTGGGAGATCGATGCGTTTGGCGGGGTGTCGTCGTTGTGCCAGCCGATGGAAGCTGACCTGTATGGCTGCTCCGACCCTTGCTGGTGGCCGGCCCAGGTGCCCGACATGATGAGTACCTACCCGGACTGGAACAAGGATGCCCAGGCGTCCAACGAAAACTGGCGCAACCTCGGGACTGTCTTTCCAAAAGACAAGTAATCGGACACAGAAGGATTTCAGCATGCTTACTGTAAAAGCCTGCGGCCTGGCCGCGTTTGCCGTCCTGAGCGTCTGTTCACTCAACGTTCTGGCCGATGAAAACACTGCACTGCAAGACGGTCACGAGTACATGTTGACCACCAATTACCCGAACAACCTGCACGTCATCGACCTGGCCACCGACACCTTGTTCAAGACCTGCAAGATGCCGGATGCCTTTGGTCCCGGCACCGTGCAGTTGTCGCCGGATCGCAAGACCGCCTACGTGTTGAACAACCACTACGCGGATGTCTACGGCGTCGAGCTGGACAGCTGCAAACAGGTGTTCCACGCCAGCATCACCCAGAAACCGGGGGAGAAAGCGAAGTCGATGTTCGCTTTCACCCTCAGTCATGACGGCAAGGAACTGTTCGCCATCGCCAACCCGACGTTGATGCTCAACGACCGTTACGAAGTGCAGCAGCCTCGACTGGATGTCTACGCCACCGACACCGGCATGGACGCCAAACCCGTGCGCAGTTTCCCGGCACCACGGCAGCTGACCATCATGCAGAGTGGCGACGACGGCACGCTGTATGTGGCGGGGGCGGATGTCTACAAGGTTGATGTGAACACCGGCAAGTTCGACGTACTGATCCCCAGCCGTCACTGGAAACGCCCGAACTACAGCGCGCCGGACGTGCTCTACGTGTGGAACCAGCAGACCTATCGCCATGATTTTTCGCTGCTCTACACCACCGCGAAATTCAAGGACAAGAAGCAGGACCCGTTGACCGCCGAGTACCTCTACGGGCTGTTCAGCATCGACCTGAAAACCGGCAAGACCGAAACCACCGACTTCGGCCCTCTGACGGAAATCTACTTCAGCGGCATGCGCTCGCCCAAGGACCCGAACCTGATGTTCGGCGTGCTCAACCGCTTGGCCAAGTACGACATCAAGCAGAAGAAAATGCTCCAGGCGGCGACGCTGGATCATTCCTACTACTGCATTTCCTTCAATAAGGACGGCAGCAAGATCTACCTGGCGGGGACGTTTAATGACGTGGCGATCTTTGATCCGGAGAGCATGAAACAGATTGGCAGCATCAAGTTGCCGGGTGGGGATATGGCGATCACGACTGCGCAGATATTTGTCCGGTAATCCCGGCGTCTGAAAAGACGCCTTCGCGGGCAAGCCTCGCTCCTACAGGTTTGAGTCGTTCGCCGTGTTGTGAACGACTCAACTCTGTAGGAGCGAGGCTTGCCCGCGAAGAGGCCCTCAAGCACACCAAAGCATCAAGCCCCCGGCACCGGGCAACTCAAATCCCCCTCCTGACACTTCAAGTAATTCTTGAACGTCTCAACCCGCGCCTTGGTCAATTCAGTGATGCAATTGCTGTAGATCAGCGGATACACACTTCCACCCTCCACCCCGGCGCTCGAGAACTTGCACTCGGCATCCCGAAACGCCACCCACGCTCGCTGTGCGCCGATCAGCAGTTTTTTGCTGTCAGGGTTGCTCTTCAAACGCGTGGTGATCTGCTGGTACAGCGCATTCAACTCCTTGTCGGCAGCCTTGTTCTGCTGCGCCGCGCACTGATTCATCGTGGTCTGATCGGTGGCATTTTCGCAGTCCACGGCATGGGCGAGGGTGCTGAACAGCAGAGGCGTCAGCGCCAGGAAAAAGCGTGGGTGCATGGTGTTTCTCGCTATGACATGAAAAGTTGACGTGCAGTGTAGCGCTGCGGCGTGATCAGTCATCTATGCCTGCCATTCAGGGTGTTTTTCAATCGCCTCATATTCAAGCCAGGGCACGTCATGAGATGTCCAGATATGCGCTTGAGGCGTCATTTTCGGGTCAACATCCAACGTCGCTACACGCACGATAACGTGGGGCTGGGCCAAACGTTCTGCCACCAAGTGTGAGCCACACACCGAACAGAAATGCCGAAACTTGCCCGGCGACGATTCATAGCTGCTGAGCCGGTCCTGGCCTTTGGTCCAGCGAAAGTGTCCGCGCAGGACCCCGGCAGTCGAAGCGAACGCCGCCGCATGGGCCTTGCGACAGGTTTGGCAGTGGCAATGACTGATGGGCATGTCGAGGCTATCGAGTTCGTATTCGATGGCTTTGCACAAGCAGCTACCGTGCAGGCTATTCATGATATTTCCCCGTGAGAATGAGTGGGTGTGGGGGCCGATCTTCTTGTCTGATGGGCAAACGTTAGCAGCTTCAGGTCGCCGACTCTTGCCTTCAAATCCGTGCTACGGGTCAAAAAGTCAGCCGAATATTTCACACAGGGTTGATTGCAAAGCCCGATTGATACAACTTTAGGGTTGGTCTTGTGGTCTTACAGGCCTACTGTTCATTACAGGAGGTGACATATGAACCCAGCATCAGATCGCATCGAAAGGAAGATCCTGTTAAAAGCGCCGCGTTCGCATGTCTGGCGCGTGCTGGCCAATGCCGAAGCCTTTGGGCAGTGGTTTGGCGTGGCACTGGAGGGCAAGCGTTTTGTCGCCGGTGAGTGGACTCAGGGGCAGATTACGTACCCCGGTTATGAGCATTTGCTGTGGAATGTACTGGTTGAGCGGGTCGAGCCGGAGCGGGTGTTTTCGTTTCGCTGGCATCCGTATGCGGTGGAGCCCGACATGGACTACTCCCAGGAGCCCACCACGCTGGTGCTGTTCGAGCTTGAAGACATGGACAACGGCACTTTACTCAAGGTCACCGAGTCCGGTTTCGATCACATTCCGCAGACGCGCCGGCTCAAGGCGTTCCGCATGGACAGCCGGGGCTGGGATGAACAGATGAGCAACATCGAAGAGTTTCTGAAAACCAGCGCCAAGGCACGCGAGCGTCAGGAAGAGTGAGCGCTGCATGTTTGAGCCCTGGTTAACGCGCTGGGAGCTGGTGCCGGACGGCGAGCCGATCATCACGCCCGGCAGTCGCTTGCTGCCGGTGCGCATGGGTGATGTGCCGGCGATGCTGAAAATCGCCGTCGATACCGACGAAAAGTTCGGCAACCGGCTGATGACTTGGTGGGGAGGCGAGGGCGCTGCCCGCGTCTACGCCCATGAAGATGACGGGTTGTTGATCGAGCGTGCCATGGGGCAGCGGTCATTGATGGACATGGCGCTCAACGGCCAGGACGACGAAGCCAGCCAGATCCTGTGTGCGGCATTGGCGCGGCTGCATGCGCCGCGACCTTCGTCACCCCCTCCGCTGGTGCCATTGGCGCCATGGTTCAAGTCGCTGCGTCTGGCGGCCGAACAGCATGGCGACCCTTATTCCGTGAGCCTCGCCGCTGCCGAAGCCTTGCTGGCCGAGCCGCAGGACGTCGTGGTGCTGCACGGCGATGTTCATCATGACAATGTTCTCGATTTCGGCCCGCGAGGCTGGTTGGCCATCGATCCGAAACGGGTGATCGGTGAACGCGGTTTCGACTACGCCAACATTATCTGCAATCCCGAACTGCCCACGGCGACGGATCCGCTGCGCTTTCAGCAGCAAGTCGCAATGGTGGCACAAGCCGCCGGACTTGAGCGTCGGCGATTGCTGCAATGGGTGCTGGCGTTTGCCGGATTGTCGGCGGCCTGGTTTCTCGAGGATGACGATGCCCTGGCTGCTCAACGTCAGCTGCAGGTCGCGGAACTCGCGGCTTCCATGCTCGACACCTTACGCGTCTAAGGGTTTTCGGAAGGGGTGGTATAGCGAATGTCTTACATGTAATGGTAACTATGTCGCCTATTACAGATTGGATCCGATGCGTAATCTAGCCTCATCAACTGAAGCACAGGAAGTGCCTCAGGATCACGGACGATCGACCATCAGCAAGGAACGCTACCGACAGGGAGTCGACATGGTCTTGGGAAAACCCGCTTCGGCGGGTTTTTTTTCGTCTATCGAAAAGCGCTGGCATATTTTCACCCTGTAGCAGCTGCCGAAGGCTGCGTTCGGCTGCGAAGCAGTCGTAAAAACAGACACTGCGGTGCTTCTGACATACCGTGTTTATAGGGTTACGACTGCTTCGCAGCCGAACGCAGCCTTCGGCAGCTGCTACAGGGGAGAGGTTTTGTGGCTTAAATGGTCAAAGGCTTACGCTGGGGCGCTGGTATGTCCTCTGTTTACCCTTAACCGATGTGGTTAATCTGGATCCATCAACTGAGTCGCAGGATGCACTCAGGATCACGGATGATCGACCATAGGCCAGGATGGCTGCTGACAGGATGTCGCAATGGTCTTGAGAAACCCGCTTAGGCGGGTTTTTTTTCGCCCGGAATAAAGCACCAACACCGACCCTGTAGCAGCTGGCGAAGCCTGCGTTCGGCTGCGTAGCAGTCGTAAACCCAGAGCACACGTTTTCCTGATACACCGCGTGTGCTGATTTTTACGACTGCTGCGCAGCCGAACGCAGGCTTCGCCAGCTGCTACGGGGTTCGCGTTGTGGCTTAGCGGTCTAGTTTCGCGGCTACTCGCTCGGTGATTTCCGAGCGCAATTTCAACGACCCTGCGGAGCGTTTGCGTGCTTCCTCCAGCACGCCGACCGGCGCTGTCTCGGGGCTGCCCGAAGTAAACGGTGGCGCCGGAGCGTATTCCAGCTGCAACTGCACCAGTTCTGCAGTGTCCTTATCGAACAACTCTGCAGCCAGGGTCAGGGCAAAATCGATCCCTGCGGTAATTCCGCCCCCCGTCAGCAGATTGCCGTCGCGCACCACCCGATCCTTAACCGGAGTTGCCCCCAACGGCGCCAACAGTTCGTGATAGGCCCAATGAGTGGTGGCGCGTTTGCCCTTCAGCAGACCCGCCGCGCCGAGCACCAGCGCGCCGGTGCAGACCGACGTGACGTAACGTGCATTGGCTGCCTGAATCTTGATGAAGGCCAGCGTCTCGTCATCCTCCATCAATGGCCCTACGCCGCTGCCGCCGGGTATGCAAATCACATCCAGCGCCGGGCAATCGGCGAAGGTGGTGGTGGGTTTCAGTACCAGGCCGGTGCTCGCGGTGACCGGCACCAGGTCCTTCCAGATCAAATGCACTTTCACGTCCGGCAGTGAGGCCAGTACGTCGTAAGGGCCGGTCAAGTCCAGTTGCTGAACCTGTGGAAACAACAGAAAACCGATCTGCAACGTCATGGCTTTTTTTCTCATGAAGTGGGTGGACGACTTCACTGTAGACTCGTAGGATTTGGCGTATACGCCAATATCCCCACGAATTACGCCAATGATGCCTAAGACCATTCACGTGCTCGCGTTTGCCAATGTGCAACTGCTCGATGTAACCGGGCCATTGCAAGTGTTTGCCTCGGCCAACGATATCTCACGCCAGCAAGGGCTGGCGCTGCCTTATGCACCGACGGTGATTGCTAGTGGCGGCGGGGCGGTGATGTCGTCGGCGGGGCTGGCTCTGCTGGCTGAACCGTTACCCGAGGAGGGCAGCGACACCTTGATTATCGCCGGTGGCTGGGGTGTTTATACGGCGGCGGACGATCAGTCGCTGGTGGCGTGGGTGCGTGAACATGCGACGGATTGTCGGCGAGTGGCGTCGGTGTGCACCGGGGCGTTTTTGCTCGCGGCCAGTGGCTGGCTCGATGGGCGTCGGGTGGTCACGCACTGGACCCGTTGCGATCAGTTGGCGCAGAAGCATCCAAAACTGCAGGTCGAACCCAACCCGATTTTCATCAACGACGGCCCGGTGTGGACCTCGGCCGGGGTCACCGCCGGTATTGACCTGGCGCTGGCCATGGTCGAAGAAGACCTCGGTCGCAGCATGGCCCTGGAAGTGGCACGGCAATTGGTGGTTTTCCTCAAGCGGCCCGGTGGCCAGTCGCAGTTCAGCGTGACCCTGTCGCTACAGAAAGAAGGCAACCGTTTCGACGATCTGCATGCCTGGATCAGCGAAAACCTCACCCTGGATCTGGGCATCCCGACCCTTGCCCTGCAGGCCGGCATGAGCGAGCGCAGCTTCGTCCGCCACTACCGCGCCGACACCGGCCAGACCCCGGCGCGGGCCATCGAATTGATTCGGGTCGAGACAGCGCGCCGGTTGCTCAGCGATACCGGCGTGCCGATCAAACGGGTGGCGATGCAATGCGGATTCGGCAGCGAAGAAACCCTGCGCCGCAGTTTTCTACGGGCCATGGGCGTAACGCCGCAAGCCTATCGCGAGCGGTTTTCCGTCAGCCTTCCAGCAGATCCAGTAATGCTTTGACCGTCGCCGTCGGGGCCTCTTCGGGAATGTTATGCCCCACGCCCGCCAGCATTCGGCGCTCATAAGGACCGGTGAAATGCTCGATGTCGTCGTCGAATTCGGCTGCGGGCCCTACGCCATCGTCGGCGCCGCACAGGGAAATCGTCGGCACGCTGATCGGCGGTTGTTGGCTGAGCGCTTGTTCCATCCACTCCAGCGCCGGGTCGCCGGGCGCATACATGAACCGGTGGCGATAGGACTGGATCACCACGTCGACAAAATCCGGGTTGTCGAAGGCAGGAGCGCTAAGTGGATACAACTCAGGCCCCTTGGCCCAGGTGGGTGACCACAACTTCCACAGTAATTCGCACAAGGCCCGGCGATTGTTCGTCAGGCCTTCGACACCGCGCGGTGTGTGGAAATAGAACTGATACCACAGGCGGTGCTCGGTTTCCGGGTCTCGCGGCTGGATTGATTTTGGAATGTTCTGAAGGTTGTAGCCGTCACCGGTAACCAGGCAACGGACCCGCTCCGGCCACAGCGCCGCGACGATGCACGCTGCCCGACCGCCCCAGTCATATCCGCAGAGGGCGGCTTGTTTGATGGAGAGGCCGTCCATCAGATCGAGCAAATCCTGGGCGAGCGCGGCTTGTTGGCCGGAGCGCAGGGTGTCGGGGCTGATGAAGCGGGTCGGGCCATAACCGCGCAGGTACGGGACGATCACGCGATAGCCCTTTGCGGCAAGGACTGGGGCGATTTCATCGTAGGCGCGGGGGGAGTAGGGGAAGCCGTGGAGCAGGATGACCGGATCGCCGGTGGCGGGGCCGTGTTCTTCGTAGGCGAGCGTCAAACAGGATGTTTGAGTGGTTTTGATGGGGTAGCCGGTCACGACAAACTCCAGGAGTTGTTGGCATTCTAAAATGCCGGACGATGACTTCATTAAGCGATTTCAGCTGTCACGCATTACTTGTAGCAGCTGGCGAAGCCTGCGTTCGGCTGCGCAGCAGGCGTGAAACCAGGCAACGCGGTGTATCAGGAACCCGTGTGCACAGGGTTGACGACTGCTGCGCAGCCGAACGCAGGCTTCGCCAGCTGCTACAGGGGGGTGCGTTTTACTCCCGGGTCCTTGCCGCGCCGCTACCGCAGCGCAACGAATATCAGGTTTCAACTTCCGCCATCTGATTGAAGTATTTCGATCGATCCGGCGTGAACGTCACCACCATCTTGGTCCGTGAACAGGTCCACGCCCGCTCTTCAGCCAAATCTACATCCAGATCATCCCCGCGCAACCCTTGCCACTGGGCGAGGTATTTGAGGGAACCGTACTTTTCGAGTTTCTTCAGGCTGCGGCTGACGCCACCTGTCCAGCCCAGCACCGGCAGTTCGCCGGCAAGGCACTGTTGCGCGAGGTCGGGAAAGCGGGCGGCGCGTTGGCGGCCTATTTCCCAGCATTTGATCAGGCCCTTGTCGTCGGCTTCCCACAGTTCATCGCGGTTCAGGCCTGAGCGCAATGGGGTGTCGATGCTGCGGTGGATGTGCTGGGTCATTCGGGTTCCTTGAATTCGGGTTTTCTTGGGCAGCTCCGCTGCACCCGTTGTCCGTCGATGGTAGGGGGGGATTTGAGGGCTGGCAACAAGGGATTACGGGGTGGCAGTGCAGGGCATTCACGGGTTTTGTTTAATTGTTGTAGGTAGAGATTCAGCCTGTTGGTCTTGTGGGTGGCTGATGGTCCCATCGCGGGCAAGCCCGCTCCCACAGGGTTTGGTGGTGTTCACACAATTGTGTTTACACCGAGAATCCATGTGGGAGCGGGCTTGCCCGCGATTGAGGCGACGCGGTCTCAAGGCTGCCAGAAATTCTTCTCCCCACTCAATTTCCGATCGAGAAAACTCGCCGCGCTGATCAGTGCCAGGTGCGTCAACGCCTGCGGTGTATTCCCCAGATGCCGGGCGTGACTGTCCAGCTCTTCGGCATACAAACCCAGCGGGTTGGCGTACCTCAACAGCTGTTCAAACTCCAGATGAGCCTTTTCCACCTGACCCGCCCGGGCCAGGCATTCGACGTACCAGAACGAACATGCGGCGAAGGCGCCTTCGGTGCCGGGCAGGCCGTCGATGCGGGTGTCATCGTTGCGATAGCGGTACACCATGCCGTCGCGCACCAGGGTTTTTTCGATGACTTGCAGGGTGGCGAGCCAGCGCGGGTCCTTGGCGCTGACGAAGCGCACCAGTGGCATCAACAGCATCGAGCCGTCGAGCGCGGTGCCGCCCTTGTACTGAACGAAATGCCCGCGTTCTTCGTTCCAGAAGTTTTCCCAGATGTCGACGTAGATCGCCTGCCGCGTCTGGTCCCAGCGGGCGAAAGGCGCGGGCAATGAACGTTTGGACGCCAGGCGAATGGCCCGGTCCACGGCGACCCAGCACATCAGTCGCGAGTGCAGGAAGTCGTGCTCTTCGCCGCGCATTTCCCAGATGCCAACGTCCTTTTGCTCCCAGGTTTCGCAGACCTGATCGACCACTTCCACCGCATGTTTCCAGCCTTCATGGGAGATGGCCTCGCCGTATTTGTTGACCAGGTACACCGCGTCCATCAGCTCGCCAAAGATGTCGAGCTGGATCTGATCGTAGGCCTGGTTGCCGATGCGCACGGGTGTTGCGCCGCCATGGCCGGACAGGTGCGGCAGTTCGGTTTCCGGCAACTCCTGACGGCCGTCGATGGCGTAGAGGATGTTCAGTTTCTTCGATTTGCCCTGGCAGTCGCTGACCCGCCCGCGCAGCCAGCGCATGTAGGCGTTGGCTTCCTCGACGAAACCCAGACGCATGAAGGCGTAGACGGTGAACGAGGCGTCGCGGATCCAGGTGTAGCGGTAATCCCAGTTGCGTTCGCCGCCCGGTGTTTCCGGCAGGCCGAAGGTCGCGGCGGCGAGGATCGCACCGTGTTTGCGCGAGGTCAGCAGCTTCAAGGCCAGGGCCGAACGATTGACCATTTCCCGCCAGCGACCCCGGTAGTTGGACTGGCCGATCCAGTCGCGCCAGAACTTCAGCGTGCGTTCCAGGCTCAGCGTGGCAGCGCCGGTCTTGAAGCGTGGGTCGTCGATGCCGCCGAGCAGGAACTCAGCGCTCTGGTCTTGATCGAGGGTGAACTCGGCAATCGCCGCGTTGCCGTCGATGCTCAAGGATTGATCCGAAGACAGGCGCAGCGAGGGCTGATCGGCGGCCGCAAAGGTCACGTCCTGTTCATCCATGCGTGCGCGGGTCTTGGCCCGAGCGTAGTCATGGCGCACGGCGCAGCGCATGCGAAACGTCGCCTGGCCGCTGACCACGCGCACCCGGCGGATCAGCATGGGTAAATCGTCCTCAGTGTCGCCGATGGGCAGCAGGTCGGTGACCTCGACCACCGCGCGATCGCTGAGCCAGCGGGTTTGCAGGACGTTGGTGTCGGGCAGGTAAATCTGTTCGCGACGGGCGTCGGGCAAGTCCGGCGACAGTTGGAAGATACCGGCCTCGGGGGTGTCCAGCAGCGAACAGAAGATCGACGGGCTGTCGAATTCGGGCCAGCAGAAAAAGTCCACGCTGCCCTTGTCGTTGACCAGTGCCGCGCTGCGCATGTCGCCGATGATGCCGTGGGCGTCGATGGCGCTTTGTCGTTCGGGGTGATGATCGTGGGAATTCTGCATGAAGGGTGAAGCCTTGCGTCGAGGGCCTAATTAGCTGACTGGTTTGGACGGTGGAGAGTTCATTTGTCGGAACGAGCACAGTGGCTTTGCTGGCCTCATCGCGGGCAAGCCCGCTCCCACAATTGTTTGTGTACGCCGCTCAACTGTGGGAGCGGGCTTGCCCGCGATGGGATCTTCACATTCCACCAACAATTGGCGGCTTCCCTCGCGATCAGCCTTTGTGGACACTTGCAGGCCATTGTCGAGACCCACACCCCATGGCAAACCCCTACCGCGAATTATTCAACGCCCCAGGCAGCGGAGCCTTTGTGCTGGCCGGGATGATCGCGCGCATGCCGATTTCCATGACCGGCATCGGCCTGATCACCATGCTCTCGCAGTTACAGGGTGGCTACGGACTGGCCGGCGCGGTGGCGGCGACGTTTGCCCTGGCCACGGCATTTTGTGCGCCGCAGGTTTCCCGGCTGGTCGATCGTTTTGGTCAGCGGCGGATTTTGCCGGTGTCGGCGCTGCTTGGCGGCGGGGCGTTGCTGATGGTGTTGCTCTGCACGCGCTTGCAGGCGCCGAACTGGTCGTTGTTTGTATTCGCCGCGCTGGCCGGTTGCATGCCGAGCATGTCGGCGATGGTGCGGGCGCGTTGGACCGAGGTGTATCGCGGTCAGCCTCAACTGCAAACTGCCTATGCGCTGGAATCGGTGCTGGACGAGGTGTGCTTTATCGTCGGGCCGCCGCTGTCGGTGGGCTTGTGCGTGGTGGCGTTCCCCGAGGCCGGGCCGTTGGCGGCGTTGCTGATGCTGGCGATCGGGGTCACCACGTTTGTCTTGCAGCGCGGCACCGAGCCACCGGTGCATCCGCATGAAGAGCACCATCAACGCTCGATCATTCGTTCGGTCGAGATTCAGTTGCTGATGCTGTTGATGGTCGCCATGGGCCCCATCGTCGGCGTGGTGGATGTGGTCAGCGTGGCTTTCGCCCAGCAGCAAGGGCAACCGGCGGCGGCGAGCATTGTGCTGTCGGTGTACGCCATCGGCTCGTGCCTGGCCGGGCTGGCGTTCGGGGCATTGCGTTCGAAAGTGCCGTTGCCGCGATTGTTTCTGTACGGCGGAGTAGCGACGGCGGTGACCACGTTGCCGTTGCTGCTGGCGGCGAACATTCTCGGGCTGTCGCTGGCGGTGTTCGTCGCGGGACTGTTTTTTGCGCCGACGTTGATCGTGGCAATGGCGCTGGGGGAGCAAATCGTACCGCCGGCCAAACTCACCGAAGGCCTGACCTGGCTGGTCACCGGGTTGAGCATCGGCGTGGCGATCGGCGCGGCGAGTTCCGGGGGGCTGGTGGATGCGTTGGGCGCGCGCAGCGGGGTTTGGGTGGCGATTGCCGCCGGGGCCGTGGTCCTCGGTTCTGCCCTGCAAAGCTATCGCCATTTGAAATAGAGAACCATTGTGGGAGCGGGCTTGCCCGCGATGACGGAGTGTCATTTAACAATGATGGTGCCTGACACACCGTTATCGCGGGCAAGTCGGATCGCCGCACCGCCGCTCCCACAGGGATCTCCATTCAACTAATTATTGTTGTGCCTCATACGTTCTCTTATACAGACAACTTTCGAGGTAAACCCGGTGACCCAGCTGACTTTGCTCTGCCTGCCCTATTCGGGCGCGAGTGCCATGGTCTACAGCCGCTGGCGGCGCAAACTGCCGGAGTGGCTCAAGCTGCAGCCGTTAGAACTGCCGGGCCGTGGCGCGCGGTTTGGCGAACCGTTGCACACCGACATGCGGCGTCTGGCGCTGCAACTGGCCCACGAACAAAAAGCCACGCTCAAGGCGCCATACGCGATGTTCGGCCATAGCCTGGGCGCGTTGCTCGCCTGTGAACTGGCCCATGCCTTGCGCTCGCTGGGTGGCCCGGAACCGGTGGCGCTGTTCGCCTCGGGCACGGCGGCGCCGACGATGCGGGCCGACTACGACCGGGGTTTCGCCGAGCCGAAAACCGACGCCGAACTGATCGAGCAATTGCGCACCCTCAACGGCACCAGCGAGGAAGTCCTGGCCAACGAAGAGCTGATGAGCCTGACGCTGCCGGTGCTGCGCGCGGATTTTCTGCTGTGCGGGCGTTTCGAACCGCAGCAGCGCCCATTGCTCAAGTGCCCGGTGCATGTGCTCGGCGGCAAGGCTGACCGCGCCACCACCGAGCAATTGATCGGCTGGCGCAAGGAAACCCACGGCAGTTTCTCCGTGGACATGCTCGCGGGCGGGCACTTCTTTATCCATGAGCATGAAGCCAAGGTGCTGCGGGTGATCAAGGATCAGCTTGAGGTTCATCATCGGCGCCATGGCTTGATGGCCGTCAGCTAACAGATCTCAACCATCACACACCCCCTGTAGGAGCTGGCTTGCCAGCGAAGAGGCCATGACGGGCAACATTGATGTTGGCTGTCAGGCCGCCTTCGCTGGCAAGCCCGCTCCTACAAAGGCCGTCTGCGCCGCGTATTGCCCTCCTTTCTGATAGTTGTTCTCATTCGCTAATTTTTCCGGTCTGCATTCGTTTTATAGGGACGACGTGCCTTTGTGCTTCCTGCCAACGATCCGGATGCTAAGAAATGAATGCTGAAGACTCCTTGAAACTTGCTCGCCGGTTTATCGGGTTGCCCCTGGAAAAGCGCCAGATGTTCCTTGCGGCCTTGCACAAGGAGGGCGTGGATTTCGCCCGTTTTCCGATTCCGGCCGGCGTCGAAGCCGAGGATCGCCAGGCGCTGTCGTACGCCCAGCAACGCATGTGGTTTCTCTGGCAGCTGGACCCGCACAGCGGCGCGTATAACCTGCCGGGCGCGGTGCGGTTGACCGGGCGTCTGAACCTGCCAGCGCTGGAACAGGCCTTCGCCAGCCTCGTGGCACGCCACGAAACCCTGCGCACAGTGTTCCAGCGCCAGGCCGACGACACCTTGCTGCAAGTGCCGGCCGCGGCGCCGCTGGTGATCGATCAGGTGGATTTCAGCGCATTGCCGGCCTCGGAGCGAGAGACGGCCATCGCCAAAGCGGCCGAGCAACAATCGGTGCAGCCGTTCGACCTGGAAACAGGCCCGTTGCTGCGCGTCACCGTGCTCAAGCTCGCCGAGCAGGAACACGTCCTCCTGCTGACCCTGCACCACATCGTGTCCGATGGCTGGTCGATGAACGTGCTGGTCGACGAATTCATCCGTTGCTACGACGCTTTTGACGCCGATACGCAACCGCAACTCGCGCCACTGCCGATCCAGTACAGCGACTATGCGTTGTGGCAGCGCCGTTGGCTGGAGGCCGGCGAGCAGGCGCGGCAACTCGACTACTGGCAAGCGCAACTGGGCGCCGAGCACCCGGTGCTGGAACTGCCCGCCGATCACCCGCGCCCGGCGATGCCGAGCTATCGCGGCACCCGTTACGAGTTCGCCGTCGACGGGCAACTGGCCGAGCAACTGCGCGCCACCGCGCAGCAGCACAACATCACCTTGTTCATGCTCTTGCTCGGTGCGTTCAACGTGCTGCTGCACCGCTACACCGGGCAGACCGACCTGCGCGTCGGTGTGCCAATCGCCAACCGCAACCGCGCAGAAATCGAAGGGCTGATCGGCTTCTTCGTCAACACCCAGGTGCTGCGCACCCAGCTCGATGGCCAGACCCGCGTCGACGAGTTGCTGCGCGCCATCAAGGAAACTGCTCTCGGCGCCCAGGCCCATCAGGACTTGCCGTTCGAGCGCCTGGTCGAAGCGCTGAAACTGGAGCGCAGCCTCAGTCACACGCCACTGTTCCAGGTGATGTACAACCACCAGCCGCAGGTTGCGGACATTTCCACCGTGACGACGGCATCCGGCCTGGCGCTGGGCGTGATCGAGTGGGAAGGGCGCACCACCCAGTTCGACCTGACCCTCGACACCTACGAGAAGGGCGGCAAACTGCACGCCGCGCTGACCTACGCCAACGACCTGTTCGACCCCGCGACCATTGCGCGTATGGCGCAGCACTGGACTCACCTGCTGCGCGGTATGGTCAGTGATTCGCAGCAACGCGTCAGTGATTTGCCGCTGCTGGAAAAAGCCGAATATCAGCGCATCGTCCATGACTGGAATCGCGCCGACGAAAGTCTCCCGCTGGACCTGTGCATTCATGAACTGATCAGCCAGCAAGCGACCGCCAGCCCGAGTGCACTTGCCGTGACCTTCGCGACGAAGCAGCTGACTTACGCGGCGCTCGACAATCAGGCCAATCGCCTGGCGCACAAGCTGATCGAACTCGGCGTAGGCCCGGAAGTCCGCGTCGGCGTGGCGATGCCGCGTTCCGAGCAACTGCTGGTGGCGTTGCTCGCGGTGCTCAAGGCCGGTGGCGCCTACGTGCCGTTGGACCCGGATTACCCCGCCGAACGCGTGGCCTACATGCTCGAAGACAGCCGCGCCCTGGTGCTGCTCACCGAGCAATCTGTCGCTGCGACATTGAGCGTATCGGTCGACACCCAAGTGTTGCTAATGGACAACCTGGCGCTGGCCGCTTACCCGAGCAGCGCCCCGATTACCCGCGTCACGCCGAACAACCTGGCTTACGTGATCTACACCTCCGGTTCCACCGGCAAGCCCAAAGGCGTGGCCATCGCCCATCGCAACGTGCTGGCGCTGATCGACTGGTCGAAATCGGTGTACAGCCGCGCCGACATCCAAGGCGTGCTGGCCTCGACCTCGGTGTGTTTCGACCTGTCGGTGTGGGAGCTGTTCGTGACCCTGGCCAACGGCGGCTCGGTAATCATCGCCCGCAATGCCCTGGAGTTGCCGCAGCTGCCGGCGCGGGATCAGGTGCGCCTGATCAACAGCGTGCCGTCGGCGATCAATGCGTTGCAACGCGACGGGCAGATCCCGCCGAGCGTGCGCATCATCAACCTCGCCGGTGAACCGCTGAAGCAAAGCCTGGTGGACGCGCTGTACGAACAGTCGAGCGTCGAGCACGTCTACGATCTGTATGGCCCGTCGGAAGACACCACCTATTCGACCTGGACCCGTCGCGAGGCCGGTGGCCGCGCCAACATCGGCCGTCCGCTCAAGCACACCGCCAGTTATTTGCTGGACGCCGATCTGCAACCCGTGCCGCAAGGCGTGTCGGCCGAGTTGTACCTGAGCGGCGCCGGCATCACGCGCGGCTACTTGGCGCGCCCCAGCCTGACCGCCGAAAAGTATGTGCCGAACCCGTTCGCCAGCAACGGCGAACGCCTGTACCGCACCGGCGACCTGACCCGTTATCAGGCCGACGGCACGCTGCAATACGTCGGGCGCATCGACCATCAGGTCAAGGTCCGTGGCTTCCGCATCGAACTCGGTGAAATCGAAACGCGGCTGTTGCAGCAGGACGCCGTGCGTGAATTGGCGGTGCTGGCGCAGGACGGCGTCAACGGTCAGCAACTGGTCGCCTACATCGTGCCGACCGCTCCGGCGTTGCTGGACGATATCGACGCGCAAGCGAGCCTGCGTGAAACCCTGAAAGCGGCACTGCGCCGGCACTTGCCGGATTACATGGTCCCGGCGTTTCTGCTGTTCCTCGAGCAGCTGCCGCTGACCCCCAACGGCAAACTCGACCGCAAGGCCTTGCCGGCCATCGACGGCACTCAACAACGCGAGCACGTCGCGCCACGCAGCGCCCTGGAAAAATCCCTCGCCGCGATCTGGCAGGACGTGTTGGCCATCGACAACGTCGGCCTGGAAGACAACTTCTTCGAATTGGGCGGCGATTCCATCGTTTCCATGCAAGTGGTCAGCCGCGCGCGTCAGGCCGGGATCGTGTTGAGCCCCAAGGACCTGTTCCAGCACCAGACCATTCGCAGCCTGGCGCAAGCGGCTCGCAGCGGTGAGCAACACCTGATCGACCAAGGTCCGGCGGTGGGCACGGTGGTGCTGGCGCCGGTGCAACAGTGGTTCTTCGAACAAGCAATTCCCGAGCGTCAGCACTGGAACCAGTCGCTGCTGCTGGTGCCGCGCGAGGCGCTAAACGTCGAAGCGCTGGATCAGGCGTTGGTGAAATTACTCACCCAGCACGACAGTTTGCGTTTGCGTTACCAACAGACTTCCAAAGGCTGGCAGCAAATCTACACAGCGCCGACCACTGAATCGGTGTTGTGGCAGCGTCAGGCGCAATCGATCGAAGGGCTCAACGCTCTGTGCGACGAAGCCCAACGCAGCCTCGATCTGCAGAACGGTCCGTTGATGCGTGCGCTGCTGGTGGCGATGGCCGACGGCACCCAACGTTTGCTGCTGGTCATTCATCACCTGGCGGTGGACGGTGTTTCCTGGCGCGTACTGCTGGAAGATCTTCAGCAGTTTTACAGCGGCAACGTCGTCGCGATAACGAAAACCAGCAGCTACCAGCGCTGGGTCGCACGCCTGCAGGATCATCTGCCGACCTTTGAAAACAGCCTAGATCACTGGCAAACCCAGCTGCGTGAAGCACCGACCGATCTGCCATGCGACCGCCCGAACGGCGCACTGGAAAACCGCTTCGAGCAGAAACTCGAACTCAAATTCGACGCCGAGCAAACCCGCAAGCTGTTGCAACAAGCCCCGGCGGCCTATCGCACCCAGGTCAACGACCTGCTGCTGACTGCCCTGGCGCGGGCGGTTTGCCGCTGGAGCGGGCAGGGCAGCACGCTGATTCAGCTGGAAGGCCATGGCCGCGAAGACCTGTTCGACGACATCGACCTGACCCGCACCGTCGGCTGGTTCACCAGCCTGTTTCCGGTCAACCTGATCCCGGCGAACGACCTCGGCGCGTCGATCAAAACCATCAAGGAGCAACTGCGCGCTGTGCCGGACAAAGGCCTGGGCTACGGCGCCCTGCGCTACCTCGGCAGCCCGGCGATCCGTGCCGAACTGGCCGCATTGGCGCAACCGCGCATCACCTTCAACTATCTGGGGCAGTTTGACCGGCAATTCGACGACGCCGCGCTGTTCATCCCGTCCACCGAAGGCAACGGTGTGGCACAGGACCCGTCGGCACCGCTAGGCAACTGGCTGACCATCGAAGGCCAGGTCTACGGCGGCGAGTTGTCCCTGAGTTGGGGCTTCAGCCGTGAGATGTTCGACACCGCGACCATCCAGCGTCTGGCTGACGAATACGCGCAAGAATTGCACGCGCTGATCGAACATTGCTGCACCGTTGAAGCACCGCAAGCGACACCGTCGGACTTCCCGTTGGCGCGGATCAATCAGGCGCAACTCGATGCATTGCCGGTCGCCGCCTCGACCCTTGAAGACCTTTACCCACTGTCGCCGATGCAGCAGGGCATGCTGTTCCACACCCTGTATGAGCCGCAGGTGGGCGCCTACATCAGCCAGTTGCGCCTGGACATTCAGGGACTCGATCCGTTGCGATTCGCTGAAGCCTGGCAAGCGGCCGTCGAGCGTCACGACATTCTGCGCAGCAGCTTCCACTGGCAGGGGCTCGACACCGTGCACCAGGCGATTGTGCGTCAGGTGGCGTTGCCGCTTGAAGTGCTTGAAGCGACCGATACCGATGCGCTGGCCGACGCCGAACGCGCCCAGGGTTTCCAACTGGGCACCGCACCGCTGTTGCGTTTGAAGCTGGTTCGTACCGGCGCCGGTGACTGGCACCTGATCTACACCAGCCACCATATTTTGATGGACGGCTGGAGCAACGCGCAGTTGCTCGCCGAGGTGATCCAGCATTACGCCAACCGGCAGTCGCTGCCGGCGCCGTCGGGGCAATATCGCGATTACCTGGGCTGGTTGCAGCAGCAATCGGCAGTGGCTAGCGAGCATTTCTGGAAAGCCGCGTTGGCGCCGCTTGAAGCACCAACGCTACTGGCCGAAGCTTTAAGGCCACCGGTTGGCGCCGAGGGCACCGAAGAGCACCGCGTCACCCTCGACACCAGCGCAACCCAGCGTCTGGCCGAGTTCGCCCGCCAACAGAAAGTCACCCTCAACACCGTGCTGCAAGCGGCCTGGAGTCTGTTGCTGCAACGCTACACCGGCCAGGATTGCGTGGTGTTCGGGGCCACCGTGGCCGGGCGTTCGGCGCCGCTGCCGGGGATCGAAGAGCAGCTTGGGCTGTTCATCAATACGCTGCCGCTGGTCTGCGCGATGCGGCCGGATCAAACCGTCAGCCAGTGGCTGGGCGAGCTGCAAGGGCTGAACCTGGCCATGCGCGAGTTTGAGCATGTGCCGCTTTACGACATTCAAGGCTGGGCGGGGCAGCAAGGTTCGGCGCTGTTCGACAGCCTGCTGGTGTTCGAAAACTTCCCGGTGGCCGAAGCACTGAAGCAAGGCGCGCCGGCCGGGTTGTCGTTTGCCAACCTGCACAACCATGAGCGCACGCACTATCCGCTGACCCTGGGCATCGAGTTGGGCGAAGGTCTGAGCCTGGACTTCAGCTACGACGCGGCGCGGTTCAGTGCGGCTCAGGTTGCTGAGTTATCGGCCAATTTGCAGCATCTGCTGACGCAATTGGTGGCGCTGCCGAACGCGGCATTGGGCGCGTTGGAATTGCTTGATGTCGACGGCAAAAAAGCAGTGCTCGTGATCAGCCAACCGGCCACGGTTGAGTTATCCACAACGCTGTTGGTACACGAACAAATCGCCGCTCAGGCTGCCGCCACTCCGCATGCGTTGGCGTTGCAGGTCGACGGTCAGACTTTGAGCTACGGCCAGTTGAACACCCAGGCCAACCGTCTGGCTCATCGGCTGATCGACAACGGTGCCGGCCCAGGCAAGCGTGTCGGCCTTGCGGTGCGTCGTGGTCCACAATTGATCGTCAGCCTGCTGGCGGTACTGAAAAGCGGTGCGGCCTATGTGCCGCTGGACCCGAACTACCCGGCTAAACGCCTGAGCTACATGATCGACGACAGCCGCCTCAACGTGCTGCTGTGCGAATCGGGTCTGCTGGACGATTTGCCGCTGCCGGTGGAACTGCGTCTGTTAAGCCTGGACGCGTCGCTCGGCTATCCCGACCACAATCCGCACAATCACGCGGTCACCGACAATCTGGCTTACGTCATCTACACCTCCGGTTCCACCGGCCAGCCCAAAGGCGTGGCCATCGCCCATGCCGCGCTGCGTGAGTTCTGCCAGAGCGCCGCCGACTATTCGCGGCTGTCGGCATCCGACCGCGTGTTGCAGTTCGCCACCTTCAGTTTCGATGGCTTCGTCGAGCAATGCTTCCCGGCGCTGTGCGTCGGTGCGGCGCTGGTCATGCGCGGCGATGAGCTGTGGGATGCCGGCCGAATGGCCGCCGAAATCGTCGCTCAAGGCGTGACCGTGGCGGACTTGCCGGCCGCCTACTGGTATTTACTGGCCCGTGAATGTGCCAGCGGTGCCGTGCGTAGCCTGGGCCATTTGCGCCAGGTTCACGTCGGCGGCGAAGCGATGTCGGTCGAAGGTCTGCGCTTGTGGCATCAGGCCGGTTTGAGTCACGTGCGTTTGCTCAACACCTACGGGCCGACTGAAGCGACGGTGGTGTCCAGCGTTCACGAGTGCCACCTGATCGATGCCAGCGACGCGTTTGGCATTCCAATCGGGCGTGCCATCGCGGGCCGCGCGTTGTATGTGCTGGACTCGGCCGGTCAACTGCTGCCAAACGGTGGCGTCGGTGAACTGTGCATCGGCGCGCCGTCGAGCCTGGCGCAAAGTTATTTCGATCGCCCGGCGCTGACCGCTGAACGCTTCCTGCCAGACCCGTTTGCCCGTGAGCCGGGTGCGCGTTTGTACCGCAGTGGTGACCTGGCGCGTTACAACGCCGAGGGCGATCTGGAATACGTTGGCCGTATCGATCATCAAGTGAAGATTCGCGGTTTCCGCATCGAGATGGGCGAGATCGAAGCCTGCCTGCAAGCGCGGGAGGAGGTGCGCGAAGCGGCTGTTATCGCTCAGGACGGGACGCAACTGGTGGCGTACATCGTGGCCAGCAGTGCAGTGGTTTCTCAGACCGACTATCTCGAAAACCTCAAAGCCGTTCTGCGCCAGTCTCTGCCGGAATACATGGTGCCGAGCCATCTGGTGCTGCTGGCCAAATTGCCGCTCAACAACAACGGCAAACTCGACCGTAAAGCGTTGCCGCGTGCTGAAGCCATCGAGGCTCAACGGGCATTCGTGGCGCCGGCCGAGGGGCTTGAAACGCAACTGGCGCTGATCTGGCAGGCAGTGCTGCAAGTCGAGCGCGTGGGTCGCGACGACAACTTTTTCGAGTTGGGCGGGCATTCGTTGCTGGTGCTTCAAGTGATTTCTCGCGTGCGTCAGCACCTGCACCTTGAACTGTCCGTGAGCAGCCTGTTTTCCGCTGCGAACCTGGCGGAATTTACCGAGCGTGCAGCGCTGGCGAATGTCAGCGGCCAACCGCTGCTGCAACGTGCGCCGGTCGATCAACCACATATCCTGTCCTACGCCCAGCAGCGTCAGTGGATTCTCTGGCAACTGGACCCGCAGAGCCCGGCCTACAACATTCCCGCCGCGCTGCGCCTCAAAGGCCCGCTGCACCGCGAAGCCCTGCGCGAAGCCTTCGACCAGTTGCAGGCCCGTCACGAAACCCTGCGCACGACCTTCGAGCAGGATGGTCAGCAAGCGCGTCCGCTTGTCCACGCCGAAATGCCCTTGCAATTGAGCGAACGGCCTGTCGATGAATCCTCGATCAATAGCGCCGTGGCCGAAGAAATCGCCCGGCCGTTCGACCTGCGTAACGGTCCGCTGTGGCGCGTGTTGCTGCTACAAGTCAGCACCGAGGAACAGGTGCTGGTGCTCACCGTGCACCACATCGCTGCCGATGGCTGGTCGATGCAGGTAATGGTCGATGAGTTCAGCGCGCTGTATCAGGCTGCCGTCGATGGCAAAGCGGCGAACCTTGTCACTCTGCCGGTGAACTATAGCGACTACGCCCGTTGGCAGCGTGACTGGCTGGAGGCCGGCGAGGGCGCGCGTCAACTGACGTGGTGGCGCGAGCAACTGGCGGGTAGCCAAACCCCGCTTGAACTGCCGAGTGAACTGACCCGCCCGGCGCGTCGAACCGAGCGCGGGGCCAGCCTGGCGCTGAACGTTGATCGCACGTTGCTGGCCGGTTTGCGCCAACGTGCGCAGGAGCAACAGGTGACGCTGTTCATGCTGTTGCTGGCGAGTTTCCAGACCTTGCTGCATCGCCAGAGCGGGCAGCCGAGCATCAACGTCGGCGTGCCGAGCGCCGGCCGTTCGCGGATTGAAACCGAAGGCCTGATCGGCTTCTTCATCAACACCCAAGTGTTGCGTGCCGAGATCGACGGGCAGCAACCGTTCAGTGCCTTGCTGCAACAGGTCAAGCAAGTGGCATTGGCGGCACAGGCCCATCAGGACTTGCCGTTCGAGCAACTGGTCGACGCGTTGCAGCCTGATCGCAGCCTGAATCACAGCCCGTTGTTCCAGGTGCTCTACAACCATCAGCAGCAGTTGGGCGGCAGCGTTGAACGCACCGTCGCGGGTATGCAGGTCGAGCGCCTGCACTGGCAGCAACACACCACCCAGTTCGACCTGGTGCTCGACACTCAGGAGCAGGGCGAAGCACTCGACGCCAGCCTGACTTACGCCACGGACCTGTACGACGCAGCGTCCATGCAGCGCCTCGCCAAACAATGGCTGAACCTGTTGCGCGCCGTGGTCGAAGACCCACAGCAGCGGGTCGCTGAATTGCCGTTGCTGCAAGCGCCGCAAAAGGCTGCGCTGATCGAGCATTGGAACCCGGCGTTCCAGGCGCAAGCGCCGTCGCCCACCTTGCACCAGCTGTTCGAAGCTCAAGCCGCACAACGGCCGAACAGCATTGCGCTGGTCTACGAAGGCGAGCAACTGACCTACGCCGCGCTCAACGCTCAGGCCAACCGACTGGCGCGCAAACTGCGCGAGCAGGGCGTCGGCCCGGAAGTGCGGGTCGGCATCGCCACCGAACGGGCGATGCCGCTGGTGATCGGGCTGCTGGCGATTCTCAAGGCCGGTGGCGCCTACGTGCCGCTGGACCCGCAGTACCCGGCCGAACGCCTGAGCTACATGATCGAAGACAGCGGCATCACGCTGCTGCTGACCCAACACCATTTGATCGACGGTTTACCGGCCCGCCACGGCGTGCAAGTGCTGAGCCTGGAGTCGTTGCAGCTGGACGCTTACAGCACCGACAACCTGACGGCGCTGGCGACCCCGGACAACCTCGCCTACGTGATCTACACCTCCGGTTCCACCGGTCGGCCGAAAGGCGCCTTGCTCAGCCATGGCAACATCGGGCGTCTGCTGAGCGCTACAGCAACCGAGTTCAACTTCGGCCCGGACGATGTCTGGACGCTGTTCCATTCCTACGCCTTCGACTTCTCGGTGTGGGAGCTGTTTGGTTCGCTGTGCACCGGCGGGCGTCTGGTGATCGTGCCGTATGACATCAGCCGCGAGCCGCAAGCGTTTCACCGTTTGCTCTGTGATGAAGGCGTGACGGTGTTGAACCAGACCCCGAGCGCGTTCCGTCAGTTGTTGCCGATTGCCTGCGCCAGCGAAAAAAACCTGGCGCTGCGTCAGGTGATCTTCGGTGGCGAAGCCCTGGAAGTCGCCAGTCTGCGTCCATGGTTCGAACGCTTCGGCGACCAGCAACCCACGTTGGTCAACATGTACGGCATCACCGAAACCACCGTGCACGTGACCTACCGCGCCATCCGCCTGGCCGACCTCGACGGCAAGGCCCAAAGCCCGATCGGCCTGCCGATCCGCGACCTGCGCTGGTACTTGCTCGACAGCCAGTTGCAACCGGTGCCGGTGGGTGTGGCGGGTGAGTTGTACATCGCTGGTGCCGGTCTGGCGCGGGGCTATCACGGGCGATTCGGCCTGACCGCCGAGCGCTTCGTGCCGAGCCCGTTCGATGCCGCGCAGCGCCTCTATCGCAGTGGCGACCTGGCGCGCCAGCGTGTCGACGGCAGCATCGACTACCTCGGACGAATCGACCAGCAAGTGAAGATCCGCGGTTTCCGTATCGAACTGGGCGAAATCGAAGCCGCATTGCTGGCCCAGCCGGGTGTGCGCCAAGCGGTGTTGAGCGTGCATTCCAGCGAGGGCGGTCCGCAGTTGTGCGCCTACGTCGTCGCCGAACAAACCCCGCACGACCCGATTGCCTGGCGCGACCACCTGCGCGCCGCGCTCAAGGTCGATCTGCCTGATTACATGGTGCCGAGCCACTGGCTGCTGCTGGATGCCTTGCCACTGACCGGCAACGGCAAGCTCGACCGCAAGGCCTTGCCGCTGCCGGATGCCGAAGACTGGCAACGACCGTTCGAAGCCCCCGAAGGCGATCTCGAACGGCAACTGGCGGCGATTTGGGCCGACGTGTTGGGCGTGGCGCAGATCGGCCGGCGCGACAACTTCTTTGAACTGGGCGGGCACTCGTTGCTCGCCGCCCAGGCCAGTGCCCGCGTGGAACTGGAACTGGGCATCGAGCTGCCGCTGCGCGCGCTGTTCGAATCCACCGACCTTCAGGCTTATGCCGCCATGGCCGGGCAACACGCCCCGGCTGACAACGATGCACGTCTTGATGCGCTTGAGTCGCTTCTCGACGAGATGGAGATCAACTGATGGAACACACCACTGCCCAGCGTATCGCCAGCCGCTTCGCCGGCCTGCCTGCCGACAAGCGCCGCGAGTTTCTGACACGCATGCAGGAGCAGGGCGTGAGCTTCGGCCAACTGCCGATTCCGCCCGCTGCCGAGCCGCAAGCGACCTTTGAACTGTCGTACGCGCAGCAGCGCCAATGGTTTCTTTGGCAGCTCGATCCGCAGAGTTCGGCGTACAGCATTCCCGCCGCCCTGCGTTTGCACGGGCCGCTGAATGTCGCGGCGTTGCAGCAGAGTTTCGATGTGCTGCTGGAGCGTCATCAGAGTTTGCGCAGCCGTTTCGTCGAGGACGACGGTCAAGTGCTGCAGACCTTGGCTGCATTCACTTCGCTGCCGATCGAGCAGGTCGACCTGCGTGCCGAACCTCAGGATCAGCGTTTCGATCTCGCCATGAAAACCGTCGAGCAGGACATCGCTCGCCCGTTCGATCTGCAGCACGGTCCGCTATTGCGGGTCAGCCTGTTGCAGCTCGATGCCGACGACCATGTGCTGTTGCTGACTTTGCACCACATCGTCACCGATGGCTGGTCAATGGGCGTGTTGGTCGAGGAGTTTTCCCGACTTTACGCCGCCCATTGCCAAGGACAGAACGCGGCGCTGGAAGCGTTGCCGATTCAGTATTCCGACTACGCCTTGTGGCAACGTCGCTGGATGGACGCGGGTGAGCTGGAGCGTCAGCTCAACTGGTGGCGTGACACGCTGGGCAGCGAACAACCGCTGCTCGAATTGCCCACCGACCGCCCGCGTCCGGCGCAACCGAGCCAGCGCGGTGCGCGGCTGGATTTCGCCCTCGATGAACACCTGGCCAGCGGCCTGATCACATTGGCCAAACAGCGCGGCGTCACGCCGTTCATGCTGTTGCTGGCGAGCTTCCAGGCTTTGCTTTACCGTTACAGCGGCCAGTCCGACCTGCGCGTTGGCGTGCCGATTGCCAACCGCAATCGCGCGGAGACCCGTGGCCTGATCGGCTTCTTCGTCAACACCCAGGTGATGCGCGCCAAGCTCGATGGATGCCTGTCGTTCAGCCAGTTGCTCGACCAGACCCGCGCCGCGTCGCTGGATGCCCAGGGTTATCAGGACCTGCCGTTCGAGCGGCTGGTGCAAGCGCTGCAAGGTGAACGCAGCCTGAGCCACAGCCCATTGTTCCAGGTGATGTTCAACCACCAGCAAGCCAAACCGGCGGCGGTCAGCGGTTTACTCGCCGGCCTGCGCGTTGAAGCGTTGAATGCCACGGCGCACACCACGCAATTTGACCTGCAACTGGACACTCAGGAGGAGGGCGACAAGCTGTTCGCCAGCCTGACGTACGCCACCGACCTGTTCGACGCCGAGCGTATCGAGCACCTCGCTCAACATTGGCGCAACTTGCTGGCCGGGGTGCTGGCGAATCCGCAATGCCCACTGGCCGAGTTGCCGCTGCTGGATGCCGACGAGCGCCTGCGTATTCTTGATGACCTCAATGACACGGCTCAGGCGTATCCGGGCGAAGTCTGCGTACAGCGGCATTTCGAAGAGCGCGTGATTGAAAACGGTGAGGCGACTGCGCTGGTGTTCCAGGGGCAGTCCATGAGTTACGCCGAGCTGAACCTGCGCGCCAACCGCCTGGCCCATCACTTGCGAGCTCAAGGTGTCGGCCCGGAAGTGCTGGTGGGGATTGCTTGCGACCGTTCGTTTGAAATGGTCGTCGGCCTGTTGGCGATTCTCAAGGCGGGTGGCGCCTATGTGCCGTTGGACCCTGAGTATCCAGTTGATCGCCTGAGCTACATGATCGAAGACAGCGGCATTTCGCTGTTGCTGACCCAGGAGCATTTGCTGGCGCAATTGCCGACCCCGGACCACGTGCGCACCGTGTGCCTGCACGCCGAGGCTGACTGGTTGAGCGATCTGCCAGGGACTGATTTGCCGAACCTTTCCGTCGCTGAAAACCTCGCCTACGTGATCTACACCTCCGGTTCTACCGGCAAACCCAAAGGTGCGGGCAACCGCCATGTGGCGCTGCACAACCGTCTGGAGTGGATGCAGCACGCCTACAACTTGCTGCCGAGCGACCGCGTGCTGCAAAAAACGCCGTTCAGTTTCGACGTGTCGGTGTGGGAGTTTTTCTGGCCGCTGATGAAGGGCGCCACGCTGGTCATCGCCGCGCCGGGCGAGCATCGCGATCCACAACGTCTTGCCGCGCTGATCGTTGAACAGGCGATCACCACGCTGCACTTTGTGCCGTCGATGCTTTCGGCGTTCATCGCTGCCGACGAGACGCTCGCTTGCACGTCGTTGCAACGGATCATTTGCAGCGGCGAAGCGCTGCCGATGGAACTGCAACGCCAGACCATGCGCAGCCTGCCGCAAGCCCATCTCTACAACCTCTATGGCCCGACCGAAGCGGCCATCGACGTCACCCACTGGACCTGCGTCGAAGAAGGCCGCGACAGCGTTCCGATCGGCCGCCCGATCGCCAACCTGCGCACCTGCATCCTCGACAGCGAACTGCAACCGTTGCCGCTGGGCGCGGTGGGTGAGCTGTACCTCGGCGGTGTCGGCCTGGCTCGCGGTTATCACCGTCGTGGCGCGCTGACCGCTGAACGTTTCGTGGTCGACCCGTTCGGCAGCGGCGAGCGCCTGTACCGCACCGGTGACCTGGCGCGCTACCGTGCCGACGGCGCCATCGACTACTGCGGGCGTATCGACCATCAAGTGAAGATTCGCGGTTTGCGCATTGAACTGGGCGAAATCGAAGCGCGCCTGCAAGAACATGCCGACGTGCAGGAAGCCGTGGTGCTGGCCCTCGATGGCCCGAGCGGCATGCAACTGGTCGCGTACATCGTGCCGCAGGACCGCGCGTTGGTCAGCGCCGATGCCGAGCAACAAGGTGTGTGGCGTGAAACCCTGAAAAGCCATTTGCTCGCCAGCCTGCCGGATTACATGGTGCCGGCACAGACCGTGCTGATCGAGCAAATGCCCCTGAGCCCCAACGGCAAACTCGACCGCAAGCGCCTGCCCGCGCCGACCGCGCAGGTCAGCCAGCGCGCTTTCGAACCTCCCCGAACCGAACATGAGCAACTGCTGGCGCAGATCTGGCAGGACGTGTTGGGCGTCGAGCAGGTTGGGCGTCAGGACAACTTCTTCGAACTGGGCGGCGACTCGATCATTTCGATTCAAGTGGTCAGCCGCGCCCGTCGTGCCGGTTTGAGCCTGCAACCGCGCGACCTGTTCCAGCAGCAGACCCTGCAAGCATTGGCCGCCGTTGTGAAAGAGCAGGCCGCGCCGCTGGCGCAACAAGGGCCGGTGGACGGGTTGCAAAAACTCACGCCGATCCAGCGCTGGTTCTTCGACGAGCCGATTGCGCAACGTGCGCACTGGAACCAGGCGGTCTTGCTGGTGCCGCGTGAAACCCTCGAATTGCCACGTCTGCAAGCCGCGTTGCAACGGGTGCTCAAGCAACACGACGCGCTGCGTTTGCGTTTCAGTCAGGTCGACGGCCAATGGTCGGCGCGGTATGTCGGAGCCGACAGCGCCGACGTTATCGACATGCTCTGGACCGCTCGTGTGGCCAGCGCTGCCTCGCTGGAATCGGTGTGCGATGAAGCGCAACGCAGCCTGAGTTTGCAAGACGGCCCGTTGCTGCGGGTGGCATTGATTGCTCAGGCCGATGGCTCGCAGCGTTTGCTGTTGGTGATCCATCACTTGGCGGTGGACGGTGTTTCCTGGCGGGTATTGCTGGAAGATTTGCAGGCTGCTTATCAGGGCCATGACCTGCCGCCGAAGACCAGCGCCTTCCAGGCCTGGGCCGACAAACTCGACGCGTATGTACGCTCCGAAGCGGCCGCCAGCGAACTGAGCTGGTGGCAGGCGCAACTGAGTCTCGCAGATGATTCGCTGCCTGCGGCCAATGCCGAGGCCAGTCAGGCCGGGCATCTGCGCCAAGGCGTGAGCATTGGTCTGGACCGCGAGCAAACCCGTCAACTGCTACAACAGGCGCCGGCGATCTACCGCACGCAAGTCAACGATTTGCTGCTGACCGCACTGGCCCGCACCCTCAGCCGCTGGACTGGCCACGACTCGGCGCTGATTCAGCTCGAAGGCCATGGCCGCGAAGAGCTGTTCGACGACATTGACCTGACCCGCACCGTCGGCTGGTTCTCCAGCCTGTTCCCGGTGCGCCTGACACCGACCGCAGACCTCGCCGGTTCGATCAAGGCGGTCAAACAGCAACTGCGCGAAATTCCCGGCAAAGGCCTGGGCTTTGGCTTGCTGCGCTACATGGGCGATGCCTCGACCCAAGCCGCGTTGGCTGCATTGCCGCAAGCGCGCGTGACCTTCAACTACCTCGGCCAGTTCGACCAGAGCTTTGCCGAGGACGCTTTGTTCACTCCAGCTGCCGAGTCCAGCGGTGCCGCGCAATCGGCGGATGCACC
This sequence comes from Pseudomonas sp. RIT-PI-q, assembly GCF_001297125.1. Classification (GTDB taxonomy): domain Bacteria; phylum Pseudomonadota; class Gammaproteobacteria; order Pseudomonadales; family Pseudomonadaceae; genus Aquipseudomonas. The sequence goes on along the minus strand of NZ_LHPC01000053.1, from coordinate 95,179 downwards.
GTTGCCAAACTGGCTGTCGGTGGACGGTCAGGTCTATGGCGGTGACCTGAAACTCGACTGGACCTTCAGCCGCAAATGCTTTGACCTGCGCGATATCGAAGCGCCGGCCGCCGATTACCAGCGCGAGTTGCCGGCGCTGATCGCCCATTGCCTGAGCGATGGCGCAGGCGGCGTGACCCCGGCGGACCTCCCGTTGGCGCGCCTGACCCAAGCACAACTCGATGGCCTGCCCGTGCCCCCGGCGCAGATCGAGGACCTGTATCCGCTGTCGCCGATGCAGGCCGGTTTGTTGTTCCACAGCCTCTACGAATCCGAATCCGGCGCCTATGTGAACCAGCTCAGCGTCGAAGCCCGTGGGCTCGATGCCGAACGGCTGGGCCGCGCCTGGCAAGCGGTGCTCGACACCCATCCGATCCTGCGCAGCAGTTTCCACTTCCCCGATGGCTTCGAAGCGCCGGTGCAACTGGTCCATCGTCACCTGCAATTGCCGCTGACCTGCCTCGACTGGCGCAACCGCAGCGATCAGGCCGAAGCGCTGGCGCAGCTGATCGACACCGAGCGCCTGCAACTCGATTCAACCCAGGCGCCGTTGATGCGTCTGACCCTGGTGCGCCTCGACGATGAGCGACAGCAACTGATCTACACCCACCATCACCTGTTGCTCGACGGCTGGAGTAATTCGCTGCTGTTGAGCGAAGTCCTGCAGCGCTATGCCGGGCAGCACGTGCAGGCGCCGACCGGGCGTTTCGCCGATTACATTGGTTGGCTGCAACGTCAGGATGCGCAGGCGGATGAGCTGTTCTGGCGTGAGCAATTGTCGACGCTGGACAACCCGACCCTGCTGGCGCAAAGCCTGGCCCATGGCAACCTGAAAAACCTGACGACAACGGCATTTGCCGACCATCGCCAGACCTTCGATGTCGCCACCAGCCAACGCTTCAGCGAGTTTGCCCGTCAGCAAAAAGTGACGCTCAACACCTTGGTCCAAGGTGCCTGGGCCCTGTTGCTGCAACGCTACAGTGGCCAGCGCAGCGTCGCGTTCGGCGCGACCGTGGCGGGGCGTCCGGTGGACTTGCCGGGGGCTGAAAGCCAGCTCGGTTTGTTCATCAACACCTTGCCGGTGATCAGCAGCCCGGACGCAGTCGAAAGTGTCGGGCACTGGCTGAGCCGTTTGCAGGCACAGAACCTGGAATTGCGTGAGCATGAGTTCACGGCGCTGGGCGACATTCAGCGCTGGGCCGGACGTGCCGGCGAGCCGCTGTTCGACAGCCTGCTGGTTTTCGAAAACTTCCCGGTGGCCGAAGCGCTGCAACAAGGCGCGCCGGCGGGTTTGAGCTTCTCGATCCCGCAGAACCACGAACGCACCAACTTCCCGCTGACCCTGGCGGCCACTGCTGAAGCTCAATTGAGCCTGAACTGGAGCTACCAGTGCGCGCACTTTAGCGGCGAAGCCATTGCCCGCATGAGCGAGCATCTGGCTGCGCTGCTGGCGGCGATGGTCGCCGTGCCACACGCAGCATTGAGCGAACTCGACCTGCTGACCGCACCGGAACGCGTACAGCAATTGCTCGAATGGAACCCGCCGTTCACCGCGGCGGAAAACCCGCTGTGCGTGCATCAGTTGATCGAGGCCCAGGCCGTTGCCCGACCGGACGCCACGGCGCTGATCTTCAACGATCTGGAATTGAGCTTCGACGACCTCAACCGTCGCGCCAACCGCTTGGCCCATCACCTGCGCGCACTGGGCATCGGCCCGGAAGTGCGGGTTGGCTTGGCGATGCAGCGCTCGCCGGAGATGATTATTGGCCTGCTGGCGATCCTCAAGGCTGGCGGCGCCTACGTGCCGCTGGACCCGGCCTACCCGGCGGAACGCCTGCGCTACCTGATGGAAGACAGCGGGATTTCGCTGCTGCTCAGCCAATCGTGGCTGCGGGAAAAGCTGCCATTGCCGCAAGGCTTGCCGGTGCTGGAAGTCGATCGTGAACCACTGGAGTTCATGGCCGAGACCAACCCGGTCAACCTGACCTGCGGCGAAAACCTCGCGTACCTGATTTACACCTCGGGTTCCACCGGGCGCCCGAAAGGCGTCAGCGTGGCCCACGGTCCGCTGGCCATGCATTGCCTGTCGATCGGCGAGTTGTACGGCATGACCCCGGACGACCGCGAACTGCAATTTGCCTCGATCAGCTTCGACGGCGCCCACGAACGCTGGCTGACGCCGCTGGTGTTCGGTTCGGCGGTGATGCCGCGTGACGACGAGTTGTGGAGCGTGGAGCGCACCTGCGCCGAGATCGAAAAGCACGGCATCACCATCGCTTGCTTCACCCCGAGCTACCTGGTGCAGATCGCCGATTTCATGGGCGAAGCGGGGCGTGATTTGCCGATCCGTTCCTACACCCCGTGCGGGGAAGGCATGGCCAAGCATGCGTTCGATGAAGTCCAGCAGGTGCTGCAACCCAAGCGCATGATCAATGGCTACGGCCCGACCGAAACGGTGATCACGCCGCTGATCTGGCTGGCGTATCCGGAGACCGAATTCGACTCGGCGTTCATGCCGATTGGTCGTCCGGTGGGCAACCGTAGCGCCTATATTCTGGACGGCGGCTTGCAACCGCTGCCGGTCGGCGTGGCGGGCGAGTTGTACCTGGGCGGCGAAGGCGTTGCGCGCGGTTACCATCAGCGACCGGACCTGACCGCCGAACGCTTCGTGCCGGACCCGTTTGTGCCGGGCGCCCGTTTGTATCGCAGCGGCGACCTCGCACGGTTCCGTGCCGACGGCGTCGTGGAATACCTCGGGCGTATCGACCAGCAAGTGAAGATTCGCGGGTTCCGTATCGAACTCGGCGAAATTGAAGCCTGCCTGCTCGAACACGAAGGCGTGCGTGAAGCCTTTGTCATCGACCGCGAAGGCCCGGTGAGCCGGCAGTTGGTCGGCTACGTGGTGCCGCGCGATCCGCTCGCCAACGAGCACGATTTGCGTGAAGCGTTGACGTTGCACCTGCGCAGCCGTCTGCCGGCGCACATGCTGCCGGCGCACTTGATGTGCCTGGCCACGTTGCCGCTGACGCCGAACGGGAAACTCGACCGTCAAGGTCTGCCAGCGCCTGAAGCGTCGCGTCAGAGCCACGATCAAGTCGCCGCCGCGTCGCCGGCCGAAGCGCTGCTGGTGGAGATCTGGCAGGAATTGCTGGGGCTGGAGTCGGTGGGCGTCACCGAGAACTTCTTCGAGCTGGGCGGTGACTCGATCATCTCGCTGCAAGCGGTGAGTCGTGCCGGGCAGCGCGGGCTGGTGTTCAGTCCGAAGCAACTGTTCGAACAGCAAACCATTCGTGCCCTCGCCGCAGTGGCCAGCAGCCGTGAAGCGGCGTTGGTTGATGCGCCGAAAATCGAGGCGTTTGCCCTGGTGCCACACATCGACATTGCCGCCCGCGAGGGTCTGCAAGACTTGTATCCGCTGTCGCCGATGCAGCAAGGCATGCTGTTCCATTGCCTCGATTCGCCGGAGCTGAACCCCTACGTCAACCAGTTGAGCGTGGCGGTGGACGGTTTGCAGGTGCCGCGTTTCCGCGCCGCTTGGCAAACCCTGGTAGAGCGTCATGAAGTGCTGCGCGCGGCGTTCCGCTGGCGCGATGGTTTGGCGGATCCGCTGCAAGCGGTGTTCGCCGATGTCGAGTTGCCGATCGAAGAAATCGACTGGCGCGACCGCACCGACACCGAACAGGCGCTGAGCGAACTGGCGGCAGCGGAGCAGGCCAAGGGCTTCGACCTGAGTTGCCCGCCGTTAATGCGTTTTATTCTGGTGCGCCTGGGTGACGACCGTTACCAGATGATCTGGATTTACCACCACTTGCTGTTGGACGGCTGGAGTGCTTCGCGTCTGTTGGGCGACATGCTGCGCCTGTACCACCACGACAGCCTGCCGACCCTGACCGGTCGTTACGCCGATTACATCGCCTGGCTGCAACGTCAGGACGGCGCGCAGGCCGAAGGCTTCTGGCGCGAACGTCTAGCCTTGCTTGAAGAACCGACCATTCTGGCCAAGGCTTCGGGTGCGGCGGGTTCCGGTCACGGCGTGATGTACAGCAACCTTGATGCCGAGACGACGCGCAAGCTGCACACGGTCGCGACGCGTCGGCGCGTGACGCTCAACACCCTGGCGCAAGGCGCGTGGCTGCTGCTGTGGCAACGCCGCAGCGGCCACCGCAGCGTCGCGTGCGGCGCCACGGTGGCGGGGCGTCCGACCGGGTTGGCCGGTGCCCAGGACATGCTGGGTTTGTTCATCAACACGTTACCGGTGATCCAGACGCTTGATCCGCAACAGCCGTTGGGCGAGTGGTTGCGCGATTTGCAGGATTACAACCTGATGGTCCGCGACTACGAACACACACCGCTGTCGGACATTCAGCGCTGGGCCGGGCAGGGTGGCCAGGGCTTGTTCGACAGCATCATCGTGTTCGAAAACCATCCGGTGGACCGTGCCTTGAAAGGAGGCGAGGAGGGTGAGCTGCGCTTTGCCGAAGTCGGCAGCGGCGGGGGGACCAACTTCCCGATGGACTTGATGGTCAGCGCCAACGAAGAAGGGCTGGAGGTTGAATACCTGTTCCTGCGTGATCGCTTCAGTGAAGTAGAAGTGCAGCGGATTCGTGCACAGCTGGAAGGCCTGCTGCGTGCGTTGCCGGAAGATGCCACGCGCCTGCTCGGCAACATCGGCTTGCCGCAAGCGCTTGTCAGCCTGCCGCAGGTGTCCGACGACAACGCCGATTTGCTGCACGCGTTCAATCAGCATGTGCGCACGCAGCCGCAGAAAATCGCTTTGATCTGTGAAGATCGGCACGTCAGTTATGCCGAGCTTGCGGCTCAGGCCAATGGGCTGGCGCAGCAATTGATCAGTCGCGGTATCGGCGCGGAAAGTCTGGTGGCGGTGGCGCTGCCACGTTCCGAGCGCACCCTCATTGCGTTCCTCGCGGTCCTGAAAGCCGGCGCGGCGTATCTGCCGCTGGACCTCGCGTACCCGGCCGAACGACTGGCGTACATGCTCAGCGATTCGGCGGCGAGCCTGTTGCTCTGCGATAGCGATCTGTGCGAGCGATTGGCCCTGGCCAATAGCCCGCCACGCTTGTTGCTCGATCAGTTATCCGTTGATCTCAGTGTCGAGTGCCCGGTTTCCAATCCGCTGCCGGGGCACCTCGCGTACCTGATCTACACCTCCGGTTCCACTGGCCAGCCGAAAGGCGTGGCCGTGGCGCGTGGTCCGATCGCCCGGCATTGCCGCGGCATCATCGAGCTCTACGAACTGGCACCGCGCAGCCGCGAGTTGCACTTCATGTCGTTCGCTTTCGACGGCGCCCAGGAGCGTTGGCTGAGTGTGATGTTGGCGGGCGGCAGCCTGGTGATTCGCGATGACAGTTTGTGGACGCCCGAACAAACCCTGGAAGTGCTGCATCGTCATGCCGTCACCGTGGCCTGCTTCCCGCCGGCGTACCTGCAACAGATGGCCGAAGTGGCGGAGCGTCTGGGCAATCCGCCGGCGGTCGAGGTGTATTGCTTTGGCGGCGACGCGGTGCCGGAGGCCAGTTTCGAGCAGGTCAAACGGGCTCTGCGTCCGCAGCGTCTGGTCAACGGTTACGGCCCGACTGAAACCGTGGTCACGCCGCTGTTGTGGCGTGCCGAAGCCAGCGAAACCTGCGACGCGGCGTACGCGCCGATTGGTCGTGGCGTGGCCGGGCGTGGTTTGTACGTGCTGGATGCCGACCTCAATCCGTTGCCGGTCGGCGTCAGTGGCGAGCTGTACTTGGGCGGCGAATGCCTGGCCCGTGGTTATCACCAGCGTCCAGGTATGAGCGCCGAGCGCTTTATCCCCGATCCGTTCGAGGCCGGTGGCCGCATGTACCGCACCGGCGACCTGGTGCGCCAGCGCGAGTGCGGTTTGATCGACTATCTGGGGCGTCTTGACCAGCAAGTGAAGATCCGTGGTTTCCGCATCGAACTGGGCGAAATCGAAGCGCGTCTGCGCGATTGCGTCGGCGTGCAGGATGCCGCCGTGGTGGTGCACGACACGCCAACCGGCAAGCAATTGGTGGGTTATGTGGTGGCTGCCGGCGCTGTCGGGTTTGATCGTCGCTTGAAGTCTGAACTGCAAGCGCAACTGCCGGACTACATGGTGCCGGCGCGGATTATGGTGCTGGAGCGCTTCCCGCTGTCGGCCAACGGCAAGCTCGATCGCCGCGCACTGCCGCAGCCTGAATGGGCGCTCGGCGGTTATCGCGCGCCGCGCAACGCACTGGAAACGGCGCTGACGGCGATCTGGCAAGAGGTGCTCGGCGTGCCGCAAGTGGGCGTCGACGACAACTTCTTCGAACTCGGCGGCGACTCGTTGCAAGTGCTCAAAGTCATCTCGCGGGTGCGCAGCCAGCCGCAACTGGGCTTTGAATTGAAGCTGCGCGACTTGATGCAGAAACCGTGCATCGCCGAACTCAGTGGCTATCAGGCTGCCGAACCTGCGAAAGCGCCGGACCCGTTATTGGCGCTGAATGCGCGGATCCCCAACGTGCCGGCGCTGTTCTGCCTGCACGCCGGTTTCGGCACGGTGTTCGACTACGAACCGCTGGCGCGACGTCTGGAAGGCCGGCGCACGGTGTACGGTTTGCAATGCCGGATGCTGCTCGACCCGCACTGGCAGGATGAGTCGTTGCTGGCGATGGCCCAGGCCTACGCGCAACGGATTCGTGTGCAGCAGGCTGAAGGCCCGTATTACTTGCTGGGCTGGTCGTTGGGTGGTGCGTTGACGCAACTGGTCGCGCATGAACTGGAACGTCAGGGTGAGACGGTAGCTTTTGCCGGGTTGGTCGACAGCTATGTGGCGGGCACGGCGGAAGCGGGGGACTGGCGTGAGGATCTGGGGGACTTCCTGAAGTTTGTACTGGGGCTGCCAGCCGAGGAGGCTCAAGTGTTGATCGCACTAAAAGCCGCTGACTTGAACGAACGCGAAGGTGCCGCCGCCGTAATCGAGGCCGCCATGCACGGTTCCAATGGCCATGCGGCGTTGGGTGCGGGTGAACTCACGCAGATCTTCGCCACCGGCTCATCGCTCAAGCAACTGGCGCTGGCCCATCGACAACTGCCGTCGATTCAGGCCTCAGCCCATCGCTGGTGGGTGGCCGGGCGTGACGATGAGCGTCGGGTGTTCGAGGCGCAGGTGGGCAGCCATGGCATCGATCGCTTGTTGGCCGGCGGACATTACGAGTTGCTGCGCGGCGACGAATTGCTCGACGAGCTGGAAGACCTGTTGGAGCGCAGGCCAGCTATCGCATAACCCCCTGTAGGAGCTGGCTTGCCAGCGAAGAACGTTAACGATAACGCGTGTTAACCAGGATAACGCGGCGCTCTCAGGTGCTTCGCTGGCAAGCCAGCTCCTACAGGGGAGCGTCGCTCGTTTCTTGATTATTGATCTCTTTGTTTAAAGGATTCGTCCCATGGCTATTTTGCCAGAACTTGAAGCTTTCCTCGAACTCGCCGAGTTCGGCCGCCTGACCGGCAAAAGCCGTGCGATGCATGAGCAGACTCCGCAACAGGCGCGGATCGATTTTGAAGCATCGTCGGGATTTCTCGATGTGCCACTGGACAGTGTTGCCTGCGAGGATTTCACCATCGCCGCACGGGACGGCCACAGCTTGTCGGCAAGGGTGTATCGCGATGTGAATTCGGTTGCCGGGTTGCAGCCGGTGGTGCTGTATTTCCATGGCGGCGGTTACGTGGTGGGCAGTCTCGATTCCCATGATGCGTTGTGTCGGCGGCTGGCGGCCCAGGGTGGTTTTGCCTTGTTGACGGTGGATTATCGCCTGGCGCCGGAGTGGCGTTTCCCGACCCCGGTGCAGGACGCCTGCGATGCCGGTAACTGGCTGGTCCGTGAGGGTGCGGCACGTGGCCTGGACGCGACTCGGGTGGCCGTGGCCGGAGACAGCGTGGGGGCGACATTGGCTACGGTGTTGTCGATCATGGCAGTGCGAGAACCTGAGGAACTGGCGTTGAAACCCAAGGCGCAATTGCTGGTGTACCCGGTGACGGACGCCACGACCAAACGCGCCTCGCACCGGGATTTTGCCGAAGGTTATTTGCTGGAGACGCCGACGCTGGATTGGTTCTACGCCCACTACGCACGCACGCCAGAGGACCTGGCGGATTGGCGCTGCTCGCCGTTGCTGGCGCAGGATCTGTCCGGCGTGGCCCCGGCGCTGGTGTATCTGGCCGGGCATGACCCGTTGCGTGATGAAGGGCTGGCGTATGCCGAGCGCCTGCGTGCAGCCGGTACTGACGTGACGTTGCTGGAGCAACCGGGCATGACCCATGACTTTATGCGCATGGGCGGGTTGTTGAGCGAAGTGGCGGGGATTCACGCGGAAGTGGCGGGGTGGGTGCGTTCGCGGGTGTGAGTTGAGGTGGCAGAAACCGTCATTCCTGGATTGGGGGTGGCGGTTTTTTTTGTGTCGGGGAAGAGGGGTTTTGGTGGCTCGACTATTGTCTTCGCGGGCAAGCCTCGCTCCTACAGGGTTGGTGTCGATCTGTAGGAGCGAGGCTTGCCCGCCAAGGCGGCCTGCCATTCACCACAAATCCACCGCCCATAAAAAATGCCCGCATCTCACGACACGGGCATTTTCATTTCAACTTACCGCTCAGAAATCATACTTCGCCGTGAGCTGGAAGTTACGCGGCTCGCCGTAGAACGTGGTGCCGAAGTTGCCCAGGCCTGTCAGGTACTTCTTGTCGAAGACGTTGTAGGCATTGGCGGTGAAGCTCAGGTGTTCGTCGTACTGATAACGGGTCATCAGGTCTACGAGCGTGTAGCCACCTTGCTTGAGCATGGTGCTGCCGCCTTCGCCGTTGCCCACGTTCGGGCTGAAGCTCTGGCCGTAGAAAGCGCTCTGCCAGCTGATACCGCCACCGACGGTGAACTGGTCCAGCGCGCCGGGCAGGCGGTAGGTGGTGAACGTACGCACCACGTGTTCCGGTTTGCTGGTGGCCAGCGGGAAGCCGAAGATGCGTTGATGGTCATCGTCGCGAGTACGGGCGTAGGTGTAGCCGGCCGAGAGGTTCCAGTCTTGCGCCAACTCACCGGCCATTTCCAGTTCCACACCCTGGGTGGTCGCGCCAGAGATGGCTTTGTAGACGTCCTGGCCGTTGTCGACGTTGGTGGTGACGTATTGGGCGACGTTGTCCTGGTCGATGCGGAAGAAGGCCAGGCTGGCGTTCAGCTTGCCTTCGAAGTAGGCCGCTTTCAGACCGGTCTCGTAGCTGTTGCCTTCAACCGGCTCCAGGGTCTTGCCGCTGGCGTCCTTGTAGATTTGAGGCTGGTAGATGCTGGTGTAGCTGGCGTAGACCGAGTACGTATCGTCCAGGTCGTAAACCACACCGGCGTAAGGCGTGACGACGCCATGTTCCTTGTAGCTGGCGTGGGTGTCGGCAAAGCCTGAGCCCGGATAGTAGGAGTAATCCTCGTTGTACTTGTAGGTACTGACACGGCCGCCGAGAATGAACGACAGGTCGTCGGTCGGACGCAGGCGCGTGGCCAGGTAAGCGCCGTTCTGGCTTTGGGTGCGCTCGTACTTGCCGTTTTTCGGGAAGTCCTGTTTCGCCAGGTGGCCTTCCCAGTCGAAGATGTTGCCCGTGACCTGACCGAAGGCGGTGGAGTCGTAGGTCGCGCCGGTCTGACGGGAGTGGGAGGTCATGAAACCTGCCACCAGTTCATGCTCGCGTCCGCCCAGGCTGAACGGGCCGGAGACGTTGACGTCAGCCGTGTTCTGCACGCGATGGCCTTCCCAGCGCCCCCAGTAAAAGAACATGCCTTCGCCGGTGGCGCGGTCCGGGTAACCGCCGCTGGCCGAGGCCAGTTGGGTGTCGTGATCGGTGGTTTTCTGATCGAAGCTGGCTTTGAATTTCCAGCCATTGGCCAGTGCTTGTTCCAACGATGCGAAATAGGTGACGCTGTCGAAATCACGACGGCTCCAGTCGGCACCCGGGTTGAAACTGCGCGTGAAGTCGGTACGGCCGCCGTCGGCGAAGTACGGCGAGTTACCGGTCCAGGAACTGCCGCGCGGGGTGGCGCTGGACTTGTCGACGCCGACGGTCAACAGGGTATCGTCGGTCAGGTCAGCTTCGAGGACGCCGTAGTACAGGTCTTTCTTCTGGCTGTAGTGGTCGATGTATGAATCTTTGTCCTGCAAGGCGCCGACGAAGCGGCCGCGTACGCTGCCGGTATCGTTCAGCGAGCCGGAGATGTCGCCTTCGGTGCGGTAGTTGTCCCACGAACCGGCGGTGGCGCTGACCGACGCCTTGAAGTCTTTGGTCGGTTTCTTGCGGATCAGGTTGACCGTGGCGGACGGGTCACCGGCGCCGGTCATCAGGCCGGTAGCGCCTTTGATGACTTCGATGTGGTCGAGGCTGGCCGCGTCATCGCTGTTGTTCGGGTTTTCACCGTACACGCCGTCGTAGGGAATGTTGACGCCATCGTACTGAAAGTTGGTGATGGCGAAGCCACGGGCGGAAAACTCGGTACGGTCGCTGTCGTACTTCTGCGTCGTGACACCGGGGGTGTTGCGCAACGCGTCGGCGACGCTGGTGACGCCGCGATCGTCCATCTGCTGACGAGTGACCACAGTCACCGATTGCGGGGTTTCACGAAGGGTCAGCGGCAGCTTGGTCGCAGTGGTGGTGGCGCCGGTGGTGTAGGCGCCGGTGTCTTCGGTGGTCAGGCCCAGGGCCTGGCCGGAAATAGTGGTCGCGCCCAGTTGCAGGCTCGAGCCGCCGCCGGACACCAGCGTCACGCTATTGCCGTTGATCTGGAATGAAATGCCGGTGCCTTGCAGCAGGGCCTTGAGGGCGTCGGACGGTTCCAGAGAACCGGACACCGCGCGGGACTTGATCCCGGCCACCTGGTCCGGGCTGTACAGGATTTGCAGGTTGGTCTGCATGCCCAGTTCGGTCAACGCGTTGGAAAGCGGCTGAACAGGGATATTCACTTTTACAGGTGCCGCATTGGCCATCGAGCTCCCCAGCAAGGTGGCGGTCAGCAGTACGCTGGTGAACAGGGTACGGTGCAAAGTCGGGCGCTGTACGGCCAACGAGAGAGGTGTGCGGCGTGTTTGAGGTCGCATTACTTACCTGAGCTCCTGAAAAAGTGTTGGGCAGAGTTTTTGTTAATAAGAATGATTATTAGACGCGGCACGAACGAGAAACCGGAAAGAAACCGGAAAAATAAATTAGTGAGTGATGGAAGAAGGGGGATGTGGTCGCGTTTTTGTTGGAGCCAGGCTTGCCGGCGAAGGCGATCTTGAGTACGCCTTCGCCGGCAAGCCTGGCTCCTACAGGGCGGTGTTTCAGGCAGGGGCGAGTTCGGTGATGACGCGGCCGCTGTCCATGCGCACAAGCTGGTCCGCCACGTCGAAGTAACGGTCGTCGTGGGAGATCACGATGATGGTCTTGCCCAGGCGCTTCAGGTCCGGCAGCAGCTCGGTGTAGAAGATGCGACGGAAGGTCGGGTCCTGGTCGGCCGCCCATTCGTCGAACACCAGCACCGGGCGTTCCTCCAGCCACGCATTGACCAGCGCCAGGCGTTTGCGTTGGCCAGTGGAGAGATCGGTGGTGGTGAAGTTGCCGTCCTTGACGCTGACCTTGTGCGCGATCTCCAGCCGTTGCAGGTATTGGTTGGCGTCTTCGGGGATGTGCGTATCACCCTGCACCACGTCGTCGAACAGGTAGTAGTCGGCGAAGATCGTGGTGAATAACTGGCGATAGTCATCGCGATTCTGCGCGTCGATCGCCTCGCCGTTGACGCGGATTTCCCCCTGTTGCGGCGTGTACAGGCCCAGCAGCAACTTGATCAGCGTGGTTTTGCCGCAGCCGTTTTCGCCGACGATGAACGTGATGTCACCGTGCTTGATCGTCAGGTTGACCGGGCCCAACTGGAACGGCGCGGCACCTTCGGCAGCCGGAAAACTGAAGCGCACATCAGCCAGTTTCAGTTCGTGCACGGTGTGTTTGACGTTGCCCTTATCGCTGAGCAGCAGATGAGGTTCCGGAGTAGAAAACTGCTCGGACAGTTCGGCGATCCGGCGGAAGGCGATCTGCGCGCGGCTGACGATCGGCAGGGTGCTGATCAAGTGTTCCAGCGGGCCTTTCATGTACAGCAGCACCAGCACGAAGCCGCTCATCACGGTTTTGTCGGCGCTCGGCCAGAAGGTTTGCAGCGCCAGCGCCAGGCCGATCACCACGAAGAACAACATCGAGCCGAAGGTCTTGGCGATGACGAAGGTGTTGATCGAGCGCACCTGGGTGTTGCAGATGAACTCGGCGGTGGCCTTGATGCCGGAGACGAACATGCGCTGGCGGCGTGGCCGGTGGATGCGCAATTCCTTGGCACCTTCGGCAATCGCGTTGTAGTGCTTTTGCAGCTCGTCTTCGGCATCACGGGCGGCCATGAAACCTTGCACGCCTTTGCTCTGGGCGTAGGCCTGGATTGCGGTGCCGATCAGGATCGCGGCGACCATGATCAGGAACATCGGCCACGACAGAATCGCCAGGTAGCCCATGCAACCGAGGGTCACGGTGACGGAAATCGCCAGGGGCGCGAAGGCGAAGGCGAAGTCGCTGATGGTGTCGACGTCGTGGGTCAGCACCGGAATCAACCGGTGGCTGCGGTAGCGTTCGATCTGTTCGATCGGCGCCGACAGGACCTTTTCGCCCAGCTGTTTACGCAGCTTGGCAATGATGTGCTGGCCGACATAGTTGGTGCCGATGTCCGAGCAGATCGAACTGGCCAGGGCCAACAGGCACAGGCCGGCGAACAGCGCGACGACGCCCTGGGTCAGGCCGGTTTCCGAGTGCAGGGCGTTGTTGATGGTCGCCAGTAATACCGTGACGCTCAGGCCGCCGACCATGCCCAGGAAGATCGACGCGGCGACGATGAGCCGAAAGGGTTTCAACAGGGCGAACAATTCGCCGATGGCGCCACGGGTTGGCTGGGTCATGGAAGACAGTTCCTTGGGTCGTAAAGGCAGATACCCAGTAGAACGTCTGGTCGGGGGCTTAATTTAGAAGGTCGCCGACTGGCGGCAACACCGACCCACGCCGCCCCTGTAGGAGCTGGCTTGCCAGCGAAGGCACCCTCACAGCCCCCATCATCACATGCTGGGTTCGCGTGATCGTTCTTCGCTGGCAAGCCAGCTCCTACAGGGGGGGCGTTTGCCGGGTTAGAGATCGCGCACGATGCGGAAGCCCATCCAGTCGCCACGCTCTTGCGGGTATTGGCTGTTGCGGTTGCCGGAGCGGGAGAACACCGGGGCTTCACCCCAGTCGTTGCCGCGAATGCGCACGGCTTCGCAGTTGGGCTCGACCCAGGCGCTGCCATCGGTGGGCGCACCGACGTAGTCCGGGTGTTCGCAATCTTCGACCCACTCGTAGACGTTGCCGTGCATGTCGTACAGGCCGAAGGCGTTCGGCGGGTAGCTGCCCACCGGCGAGCTGTAGCTGTAACCGTCCGCCGGGCCATAAGTGTTGGCGTGCTTGGCGATGCTGTATTCCTTGCCTGCATCGAACGGGAAGGGGAACGGACCTTTGCTGCCACCGCGCGCGGCGTATTCGCGTTGCGCCTCGCTGACCATGTGGTACTTCTGCCCGGTTTTTTTCGACAGCCAGGCGACGTAGTTTTTAACGTCGTCGAAGTTCATGCACACCGCTGGCTGGCGCGGGCTCTGCGGATAACGTGGCTTGCTGGCGACGCACTCGCGGCCCGGCCGGGCGTCACCGTTGGCGATGGTCACGCCGCTCTCACGCACGTAGCTGTCCCATTCACCGGCAGTGACCTGGAAGCGGCTCATGGCGAACGGCTTGGCGAAAGTCACTTCGTGCATCGGGCCTTCGTCGGGTTCGCGCCCGACTTCATCGTCTGGCGTGCCCATGGTGAAGGTGCCGGCGGGCAGCACGACCATTTCCGGGCAGTCGCGGCAGTCCTTGAACACGTTGCCCGCAGGCGGGGCAGTGGCGGCCTGCGCGGCGGTCGGCAGCAGGCCGGCGATAAGTGCGGCCAAGGCGAGGGTCAGCAGATCACTGTTCATGAGTCATCTCGATTAAAGAAAAATCCGGGTGAAAACCAAACCTGTAGGAGCCAGGCTTGCCGGCGAAGGCGTCCTTGAGAGCGCCTTCGCGGGCAAGCCTCGCTCCTACAAAAAGCGGGTTTGTGTCAGGTGGTTTTGGTTAGCAGGGCCATGAAGCGGTCGATATCGTTCTCGGTGTTGAGCAGGCCGGGGGCGATGCGGATCACCGGGCCGACGTCGCGCTCCACCGAGTCGCAGACCACGCGGTTCGCCATCAACTGGGCGGCGACTTTTTCGCAGTCGCGGTCCTTGATCCGGAAGAAGGTGAAACCGGCCGACAGGTCCGGGCTCTTTGGCGTCACCAGTTCGATCTGCGGCTGTTCCAGCAGGCGATTTTTCGTATAGGTGTTGAGGGCGTGAATGCGCGCCTGCACGTCGGCCTTGCCCAGTTCCAGATGCAACTTGAAGGCCTCGTCCAGGGCCCAGCGATGTTCGAAGCTGTGGTAGCCGCCCGGGGTCATGATGGTCGAGAACGAGGTCGCTTCGGAGAAGGTCGGAATGGTCGGCGTCACGTCCTTGAGCTCGGCCGAACGTGCGCAGATGATCCCGGTGCCGCGCGGGCCGAACATCCATTTGTGGGTGCCGGCAATGAAAAAGTCGCAGTGCATGTCGGGGAAGTCGAGATCCTCGACGCCGAAACCGTGCACACCGTCGACCACATAAAGGATGCGGTCCTTGTCTTCGCGGTGGCGGTTCTGTTCTTCCACCAGTTTGCCGATTTCGCCGATCGGCAGCTTCACGCCGCTGCCGGCTTGCACCCAGGTCATGCCGAGCACGCGGGTGTTCGGGCGAATGCCTTGGGCGATCGAACCGCGCACCTCCTCCACCGACATATCACGACTGTTCTCGAACAGTTTCAGCTTGCGAATCTTCACTCCGTCCTTTTGCTGGCGGTAATCCAGTGCGTAGTTGGTGGCGTAGTGTTCGTGTTCGCTGGTGAGGATTTCCTGGTCGGGGCGCACATGAATGCCGCCGTAGATCAGCGAAAGACCTTCGGTGGTGCTGCCGGTGAGGGCGATCTGCTCAGGCGTGGCCTTGAGATAACGACCGGCCCAGACGCGCACGGCGTGCTCGCGCTTTTCGGTTTCCCCCAGGTCCCAATCCATGGCCCGACCGGGATTGCGGTCAAGGTTGGCGCGGTGCATTTCGATTGCGTCCCGCACGGGTTTCGGGTGCGAGGTCACCAGGAAATTGGCGAAGTGCAGGTAGTCCGGGTCTTGATTGAACAGCAGGCGCAGTTGCGCCCACTTGTCCTTGGGCAGCGCTGCCGGACTGGCGGCCAGCGCCGGCAGATTCACAGCGCTGCTCAGGGGCAGGCCGGCGGCGAGAATGCCGGCCTGCTTGAGGAATGAACGACGGTTGGTCATGAGCTCGATTCGCTTTTGCAAAAGTAGGGATCAGTTTTTCGCCACTGGTTTGGACGACTGCTGCACCTGGTCCCAGACCCGCAGGAAATTGCCGCCCCAGAGCTTGGCGATATCGGCTTCGCTGTAGCCACGGCTGATCAGCTCGGCGGTCACGTTGCGTGCTTCGCTGACGTCCTTCCAGCCATCGAGGCCGCCGCCATCGTTGAAGTCGGAGCTGATGCCGACATGGTCGATGCCGATTTTCTTCACGGCATAGTCAATCGCGTCGCCGTAGTCCTTGAGGTTTGCCTTCGGTTCTTCATCGACGATGGCGTAGAGCTGGCTGGCGTATTCGCCGAAACGCTGTTCGGACCAGACGGTGATGATCGGGTCTCCCGGCATCAGCGCCATTTCCAGGCCTTGCAGCGGTTGCAGGTCGAAGCGTGCACGCAGGGCGTTGAGTTTGTCCTGGGTGGCTTGGCTCAGCGGGCGGATGTAGGTCGGGAAACCGACAATCTGCACCACGCCGCCGCTGTTCTTGATCAGCTGCATTTCCTGGTCGCTGAGGTTGCGCGGGATGTCCACCAGCCCACGCGGCGCCGAGTGCGACGCGACCATCGGGGTGCGGCTCAGTTGGGCGACTTGCTCCAGGGCCTTGGTTGACATCTGCGACACATCGATGATCACCCCGAGGTCGTTGAGGCGGTGCACGGCCTGCTGGCCGATCTCCGACAGGCCGCCGAGGGCGTCTCGCGAATCATTGAAGAACGGCAGCGGTCGCGACGAATCGGCCCAGGCGTTATTGCCTACGTAACTGAAGCCGAACATGCGCATGCCCCGGGCAGCCCACTTGTCCAGGGCGTTCAGGTCGTTGCCCAGCGGGTAGGCGTTGAGCATGCTCATGAAGATCGCGAACTTGCCTTCGCCGTGCAGGCGGCGGAAATCGTCGGGGGTGTAGGCGATGGCGACCTGGTTGGGGAAGTCACGCACCAGGGTGCTGATGATTTTGAAGCGGGTTTCCTGCTCGAACCGTGCCTCGTCGACGAAGCCGGCGGTGGGGCGGTGCGGGGCGTTGGCGCCGTTCCAGATTTCCGGCCAACCGAAAATCGTCAGGGCTGCGCCGGAGAGGCGTCCGCGCCCGCTCTTGACCAGGTCGAATTGGCCTGTGCCGTCTTTGTCGGCTTCATTGCCGGCGGTGCCGAAGTCCAGCGGCACGGTGACGTGGCTGTCGAAGGAGAGCATCCGCTCGTGCAGTTCATCGGCCTGTTTCATCACTTTGACCGGGTAGCCTGGGTTGTCCTTGAACCCGTAATCCCAGGCCGCAAAGCCCGCACCGGCGCTGATCGCCAGCGCCAGCGGCAGGCCGAGGTAAAGCGCCTTTTTCGAACGTGGTTTTGTCATGTTCATCTCAGTCAGGTTCGTTGCCCCGGTGTGGGGGGCTTTGCTATCTGGGATGGACGAGTCATCCGGTTGGAAATTTAGGGTGGGGCTGAGGGCCTCTTCGCGGGCAAGCCTCGCTCCTACAGGTTTTGCGCTAACCCGTAGGAGCGAGGCTTGCCCGCGAAGCTTTTAAATTTTCAGACCCAACAAACGTTCTAGCTTGGATAAAGCCTGCTTCAAGGCTGACACAGGTAGGGCAATGACGATTTCTCGACGATGGTTCATGGCAGGCCTGGCGCTGACGGGCGCCGCCGTGCCTGCGGCTTTTTATGGGCATCGCCAATGGACGAAAGCAGATCCGACGATCACCCCCGGCGAAGCCTCGTTCGATGTCGCCGACGTCGCCGGCCAGCACTTGGCGAACACCTTGCGCGGTGTCTGGCAGATTCGTTTCGAGGGGCGTGACGCCGGCATCGAAGGCCTGCCACAGGACGGGCTGGAGGTGTTTCTCGACATCGGCCACAAAGGGCGCGGCGTGTGCGGGTTTCTCGACACCGCCGAGCGTTTGCGTTCTGGCGAAGAACCTCGCTACCGCGTACTCGGCGACCTGGCCGGGGCCAAACCGGCGCAATTGAGCTGGCGCCTGCTCAGCGCCAACGGCACGCCCGATTACGAATTCAGCATGGCGCTGGACGAAGTCTGGGCCGGTTTCGGTAACGCTGGCAGCGGCACGCTCAGTGGTCGGGTGTTGAACCTGGATCGCCCACTGATGTTGACCGCGCAGGACAATCGCTTCATTGCCGTCAAACGCGTGTTCCCTGAAGCCCGCGAGCGCACCGGTCTCAACCGGACGCTGCTGGCCTGGCTTATTTCTCCCGAGCATCGGCTGTTTCACCAGCTCTGGCATGCATCGCGGGATAAATGGCACAGCTTGTCCGAGGACAAGCGCGGTGCCCTGCGTGGTATCGGCTGGCAGCCCGGCCCACGGGACAAGGAGCGTGATGCCCGCGGTGCGCGCAAGGATCGCAACGGTTCGGGTGTGGATTTTTTCTTCATGCACCGGCACATGCTCGGCAAGGCGCGTTCGATGCAGGACTTGCCGTCGTGGTCGCACTTTCCGTTGCCGCAACCGGAACTGGCTCGGGATCGTGTCGGGTTTGCACGTTACTTCGACAACCACGACGGTACGGCACTGCCGCCCACTTGGCTGGCTGACGATGATGCCGAGTACTCGCAATGGGTCAGCGACATCAAGACTGCCGAGACCTATCACAGTAATTTCCAGGTCTGGGAGTCGCAGTATCGCGATCCGCGTTACCTGTCGAAACTGACCTTGGGCCAGTTCGGTTCAGAGGTCGAACTGGGCCTGCACGACTGGCTGCACATGCGCTGGGCGTCGGTGCCGCGCGATCCGTCCAACGGCCATCCGGTGCCATTCGCCCGGGATCCGGCAGACTTTTCCGCGCGCTGGTTTGCGCCGGAAAACGACTTCCTTGGCGACCCGTTTTCCTCCCACGTGAACCCGGTGTTCTGGCACTTTCATGGCTGGATTGATGATCGTCTGGAAGACTGGTTTCGTGCGCATGAGCGCTTTCATCCGGGGGAGGTCAGTCGGCTGGAGGTCAATGGGGTGGCATGGTTTGCGCCGGGGCGTTGGGTCGAGATCGATGACCCGTGGCTCGGCCCGAGTACCCATGGTTGCAGCACCACGCCGGGGTTGCAGGACGGCAAGTCGGTGGAAATGGACCCGGAAACCATGAAGCTGGCGCTGCGGATGACCTTTGGCGAGGACGAGAAGAAGCTGGCGGATCTGTTCCGCAAGGTGCCGCAGCGACCGTGGTATGCGCGGCATTTGAAGCCTAAGCAAAGCCAGGCTTGATGAACGCGTAATCGTTCAATCGCGGGCAAGCCCGCTCCCACAGGTTTTGTGTCGTGCCCGAATCATGCGGCAAACACAACACCTTGTGGGAGCGGGCTTGCCCGCGAAGGGGCCCGAACAGACACCACAAATTACATCGCCTGCCACCCGCCGCCCAGCGCTTTGTACAGCGCAATGCTCGCCTGCAACCGCGACAACCGCAGCTGCACATTCAAATCCTGCGCTGCATACAGCGTGCGCTGGGTCTCCAGCACCGTGAGCAAATCCTCGGCCCCGGCCTGATAGCGGCTTTGCGCAATGTTGAATGCGGTCTGCGCCTGGTTCAGTTCTTCACCTTGCCACTGGCGCTGTTCGTCGAGCCCACGAATGCTGTTGAGGGCTTTTTCGACGTCGGCGAAGCCATTGATGATCGCCCCGCGATACGCCTCCAGCAGTTCTTCCTGACGCGCCGTGGCTTTGTCGCGTTCAGCGCCCAAGCGTCCATTGTTGAACACCGGCGCGAGTAATCCGGCGGTGAGGTTGTAAAAGGGACTGCGCAGGATGTCACCGGCGCGGTCGGCGCCGGAGCCGATGTCGGCGGTCAAGGTCACGGTCGGCAACATCGCCGCGCGGGCGACGGTGACGTCGGCTTTCGCCGCCGCCAATTGCGCTTCGGCACGGGCGATGTCCGGGCGGCGGCTGAGCAACTCGCTGGGCACGCCGGCGGCGATGGTTGGCCATGACAACTGCTCAAAGCGCTCACCCCCCAGGCGCACTTCCTGCACCGGTCGACCGAGCAGGGCGGCGAGGCTGATCAACGCGTCCTGCGCCTGTTGCTGCACCAGCGGCAATTGCCGTTGCTGCGCGGCCACCAGGCTTTTCTGCTGGGCCAGTTCCAGCGCCGTCGCCGAGCCCGAGTCAAAACGAGTCTGCACCAGTTTCAGAACGTTCTGCGCATTGGCCAGGTTCAACCCGGCAATGCGACTTTGTTCCTGCAGCGACAGGGTTTGCGCATAGGTATTGGCGACGCCGCTGAGCAGCGTCAACTCCACCGTGGCCTGATCGAATTCGCTGGCCTGCAAGCCGAATTGCGCACTGTCGCGGGAGGCACGCTGGCCGCCCCAGAAATCGATTTCGTAACTGGCGCTGAGGTTGGCGTCGAAGTAATCCACCGCCTTATTACTGCTGTCGGCATCGAGTTGGCTGTAACCGTTGCCGCGCAGCAGTTTCTGGCGGTTGGCCTTTAAAGCAGCGGTCACTTCCGGTAGCTGCGAACCGCCGGCAATCACCGTGTCGGCCTGCGCCTGGCGTACCCGGGCGATGGCAGCGGCCAGGTCATAACTGCCGACGCGGGCCTGTTCGATCAATAGATCAAGCTGCGGGCTGCCGAAGCGCGTCCACCATTGCAGGTTGCTGCGGGTGGCGTTCTCGGGGGGCGGCGATTGCCAGGAGGAGGGCGGTTGAAGGCCGCTGTCCGGGCGCTGGGCAGGACTGCCGCAGGCGCCGAGCAACAGGCAAAGGGTCAGCAAACTCAGTTGCGGCTTCATCAAGAGATCATTCACTGGTAAGGGCCGTGACCGGGTCAAGTCGGGCAGCTTTGCGGGCCGGCATGAAGCCGAAGACAACACCGGTGACCAGGGCGCAGCCGAAGGCGCCAAGCACCGCCATCAAGGAGAACGCGACGGCGACTTCGCTGAGAATCAGCACGCCGCCGACGATCAGCGCCAGGGCAATCCCGGCCAGCCCGCCGACCACCGAGAGCATCACCGCTTCGGTGAGAAACTGGCGGAGGATGTCGCGTTGGCGGGCACCGGTGGCCATGCGGATACCGATCTCGCGGGTGCGTTCGCGCACGGTCATGAGCATGATGTTCATCACGCCGATGCCGCCCACCAGCAGCGAAATCGCGGCAATCGAGCCGAGCATCAGCGACAGGGTATTTTGCGTGCGCGCTTCGGCCTGAATCATCGCCGCGTTGTTGGTCAATTCGAAATCCTTCTTGCCGTTGTGCAGGCGCAGCATCAACTGTTCGATGGCTTTTTCGGTCTCTTTGACCTTGCGCGCGTCGGCGGCGGCAATCGCTACGTATTCCGGATTGTGCGTGCCGAACAGCCGCACACTAGCGGCGGAATAGGGGATGGCGATGCGGTCGTCGCTGTCGGAATCACCGGAGCTGGCGCCTTTTTCCGCGAGCACGCCGACCACCTGGAACGGTACGTTCTCGATGAGGATGTACTGGCCAATCGGGTTGGCCACGTCCTTGAGCAACTTGGTCCGCACCTTGTGCCCGATCACTGCGACGGCGGCGGCGTTGCGTTCATCGTCCTGGGTGAAGTAGCTGCCTTCCACCACGGGCCAATTAAAGATGGCCGGGAAGTTGGTGTCGTTGCCGCCGACGTAGCTCAAGTGGTCGAGGTTGCCAAAACGCACCCCGGCTTCCTGGCCGTTTACCGGCATGATGCGCATGACCTGCGGCAAACTCGCCACCGCCGCGACGTCGTCCAGGGAGACGATCCCCAACGGTGTGCGCGGGTTCGGTGACGAGCCGCTGAGGTAAATGATGTTGGAACCGAACGCGCCCATTTGCGCCATGACCTGGCGCTTGCTGCCTTCACCGACGGCCAGCATCACCACCACCGACGCAACGCCGATGATGATCCCGAGCAGGGTCAGCGCGGTACGAAACTTGTTGATCCACATCACCCGCCACGCCGCTTGCACGGCATCGACCAGTTCGCCTTTCCAGGCCCCGGTGGCTTCGGCGCCTTCGGTGAGGCGCTTGCGCAGGTCCACTGCTTGCAGGGCGCCGGGATTGGCTGAGGTTTGTACGTCGGGGTTGTCTCGGGCGCTGTCGCTGATGATCAACCCGTCGCGAATCTCGATGATGCGTTTGGCCCGGGCCGCGACTTCGCGGTCGTGGGTGATGAGGATCACCACGTGGCCCTGGCTCGCCAGTTCGTCGAGCAGGGTCATGACCTCGGCGCCGCTGTGGCTGTCGAGGGCGCCGGTGGGTTCGTCGGCGAGGATGATGTGGCCGCCGTTCATCAAGGCGCGGGCAATCGAAACCCGTTGTTGCTGGCCGCCGGAGAGTTGGTGCGGGCGGTTGCCGGTGCGCGAAGCCAGCCCGAGACGATTGAGCAGGGCGGCAGCGCGGGCGTGGCGTTCGGCCGCCGGTAAGCCCGCGTAAATCGCAGGCATCTCGACGTTTTCCTGGGCTGAGCCGGACGGGATCAGATGATAGCCCTGGAACACAAAACCAAAGGCTTCGCGGCGCAGCCAGGCCAGTTCGTCGCTGTCGAGGGCGGCGACGTTTTCCC
Source organism: Pseudomonas sp. RIT-PI-q (assembly GCF_001297125.1). Classification (GTDB taxonomy): domain Bacteria; phylum Pseudomonadota; class Gammaproteobacteria; order Pseudomonadales; family Pseudomonadaceae; genus Aquipseudomonas. The sequence continues at coordinate 73,134 of NZ_LHPC01000053.1, read as the reverse complement.
CGGCGAAGCGATATTCGCCCGACGTCGGGCGGTCGAGGCAGCCGAGGATGTTCATCAGCGTCGACTTGCCGGAACCGGAGGCGCCGACAATCGCCACGAATTCCCCGGCGTGGATCGACAGGTCGATGCCGCGCAACACGTGAACTTCAGGGGCGTCGCCACCGCCGTAGGCTTTGCGGATGTCCTGCAGGTCGATCAGGGGCGTCAGCATTCAGCCGCCACTCCCGTCGGCCGGGCCGATCAGCAAGTGATCGCCTTCCTGCAAGCCCGCGAGGATCTGCACGCGCAAGCGATCACTGATGCCGGTGCGGACGACACGTTGTTCGATGCGGCCGTTTTTGGCGACGACCTGCGCGGTCTGGATATCTGCTTGAGTACCGGTTTGCAAAGCAGCGATCGGCGCGGTGAGGACGTTTTTCGCTTGATCGGCGACGAAAAATACTTGCGTGGTCATTTCCGCCATCAACGCGTTGTCGGCGTTATCGACGTCGAGCAACACGGTGTACAGCACCACGCGGGCGCTGCCGCTTTTGCTCGAACTGGCCGGGCTGCCGCCGCCCTGGCTGGTCTGGTCGAGCGGCTTGGGCGGCACCGGCAGAATTTGCCGCACGGTGCTGTTCCAGCGCCGGTTGCCGCCGCTGAGGGTGGTGAACCAGGCCGTCATGCCGGGCTTGACGTGGCCGATGTCCGCTTCTGAAACCTCGGCCCAAACCGTCATGGGCGACAATTTGGCGATGCGCAGAATCAACGGCGTTTGCTGCTGGGCGTTGAGGGTCTGGCCTTCACGGGCGTCGAGGGCGACGACGGTGCCGGACATCGGTGCGTAAATCCGCGTGTAACCCAGTTCGGCCTGATCGCTGCGCAGGCTGGCCTGTGCCTGGCGGATCTGCGCCTGGAACATGTCGATGCGGGCCTGGGTGGCGCGCAGTTCGGCCTCGGCGGTCTGCACATCTTCTTCGCGGGTGGCGCCACCCGCCTTGAGGTTCTGTTGGCGCTGGTATTTCTGCTTCGCCAGGTCGTGCTGCGCCCGTTGCTCCTGGAGCTGCGCCTTGAGGTTTTCGATGGAGAAACGCCCGGCGTCGAGTTTGGCCTGTTGCGTCGAGGGATCGATTTCCACCAGCAGCTGGCCTTCCTTGACCACGTCGCCGACTTCCACATGGATCTTGTGGATCTGCCCGGACGCCTGCGCACCGACGTCGACATAGCGTCGCGGTTGCAGGGTGCCCAACGCGGTGACGCTGTTTTCGATGTCGGCGCGGCTGACCTGCACGGTGGCGAATTGCCCGCGGCCGGGCGGGATGATCTGCCAGGCGGCGACGGCGATAACGGGGATCAGACAAAGTGCTACAAGCAGGGCGCGTCGGGTCTGTCGGGGACGTTTCATGCAGGGTTCCGGCCAATGAATATCGGCCCGTCGTTCAAAACAGATGAATAGGGACGGGGAGCTGTCCTGTAAACGAGAAAAGGAGTGGGGAATTTAGCCCCGGACATATGGCGTAACACCTGTAGGAGCTGCCGAAGGCTGCGATCTTTTGATCTTGGTCTTTTTAAAATCAAAAGATCGCAGCCTCGTTTCACTCGACAGCTCCTACAGCTCCCACAGGTCCCACAGGTGAAACGGTGACTATTTATCGGGTAAGACAAAGCAACACTTTAAATCTATATGAGAATTACTATAAATTACGCGCCTCGAACTGCCACTATCGTGCCACTGCCTATTTCGGCGGTGGTTCAGGTGGCTCAAGGATTGAAACCGCACCTGTGCGGCCGGGAGTCATGTTGGAAAACTACTATCGCGAGCTGGTGTGTTTTTTGAACGCCAAGCTGGGCAACCGTCAGGTGGCCGAAGATGTGGTGCATGACGCTTATCTGCGGGTACTGGAGCGTTCCAGCGACACGCCGATCGAGCAACCCCGGGCCTTCCTTTATCGCACCGCGCTCAACCTGGTGATCGACGACCATCGGCGCAATGCCCTGCGTCAGGTGGAATCGCTGGAAGTGCTCGACAACGAAGAGCGCTACTTCACCCCCTCGCCCCATCACTGCCTCGATCACGGCCAGCGCCTGGAAATGCTTCAGCGCGCGCTGGCGGAATTGCCACGGCTGTGCCGCGAGAGTTTCCTGCTGCGCAAGATCGACGGCCTGTCGCACCCGGAAATCGCCGAACACCTGGGTATTTCCCGGGCCCTGGTGGAGAAGCACATCGTCAATGCGATGAAGCATTGCCGGGTGCGGATGCTGCAATGGGATGCGCATTGATCCGTTCTGATGGGTAAAAAACAGTATTAAATTTTGTTTCATTGTCCTCGTTCCATAGCAACAGACGATCTGCTGTCCTGCTCAAGGCCGGTCAGGTCACTTAGGCTTACTCCCCGTTGCTCGGGGGTTCATCCAGAGGACACTGGAAATGACACAGGCAATTGCATCGCCCTTCGTTCACGACCTGATCGGCGTCGGTTTCGGCCCTTCCAACCTGGCGCTGGCCATCGCCCTGCAAGAGCGCGGGCCGAGCCAGGGCGAACTGGATGTTCTGTTTCTCGACAAGCAGGCCGACTACCGTTGGCATGGCAACACCCTGGTGACCCAGAGCGAGTTGCAGATCTCTTTCCTCAAGGACCTGGTGACCCTGCGCAACCCGACCAGCCCTTATTCGTTCGTCAATTACCTCAAGCACCACGGTCGTCTGGTGGACTTCATCAACCTGGGCACCTTCTATCCGTGCCGCATGGAGTACAACGACTACCTGCGTTGGGTCGCCGGGCAATTTGAAGCGCAGAGCCGTTACGGCGAAGAAGTGCTGACCATCGAACCGGTGCTGCACAACCAGCAGGTCGAAGCGCTGCGGGTGATTTCCCGTGATAGCCACGGTCAGCAGCACGTGCGCACCACCCGTTCGGTGGTGGTCAGTGCCGGCGGCACGCCGCGCATTCCCGAAGCGTTCAAGGCGCTGAAGGGTGACAGCCGGGTGTTCCACCACTCCCAGTACCTGGCGCAGATGGCCCAGCAGCCGTGCGTGAACAACCAGCCGATGAGCATCGCGATCATCGGCGGCGGGCAGAGCGCGGCGGAAGCGTTCATCGATTTGAACGACAGTTTCCCGTCGGTGCAGGTCGACATGATCCTGCGCGGTTCGGCGCTGAAGCCGGCGGACGACAGCCCGTTCGTCAACGAAGTGTTCTCGCCGGAGTTCACCGACCTGGTGTTCCAGCAGGCGAGCAGCGAGCGTGAGCGTCTGGTCAACGAGTACCACAACACCAACTATTCGGTGGTGGACATCGACCTGATCGAACGCATCTACGGGATCTTCTACCGGCAGAAAGTTTCGGGCATTGCACGTCATGCGTTCCGCACCCTGACCACCATCGAAAAGGCCACCGCCACCGAGCGCGGCATCGAACTGGCGGTGCGCAATAACGCCACCGGTGAAGTCACGGTTCGTCATTACGACGCCGTGGTGCTCGCCACCGGTTACGAGCGTCAGATGCACCGCAAACTGCTGGCGCCGCTGGAGCAGTACCTGGGCGATTTCGAGGTGGATCGCAATTACAAACTGATCACGGACGAGCGCTGCAAGGCCGGCATTTATATGCAGGGCTTCTGCCAGGCGAGCCATGGCTTGAGCGATACGTTGTTGTCGATCCTGCCGATCCGTGCCGATGAGATTGCCGGTTCGTTGTATGAACATGGCAAGGCGCGGGGGCATGGGCGTTCGGTGATGGATTTGTTGTTGGCCACAGCGAGCTGAGATTTTCGGTGGCTGTGAGGCCGCCTTCGCCGGCAAGCCGGCTCCTACAAACGAGGATCCTTGTAGGAGCCGGCTTGCCGGCGAAGAGGCCCTCAATAACACTCAAAAACCAGAATTCTGAACCCTCCCTGAAGAACCCCGCGATTCCCCCATCACACGCCGTTTCTTCGTTTACTCTCCAGAAATCGGGGCGTAAGCTTCGCGCGTTTTCAATCAATAGCGGAGACCCACAGTGGGTACTTGTTCGAGTGACAGTAGTCGGCCGGTTTCAGTAACCGGCACCTTCCCGGCAAGATAACGCGCAGCCTTTTGTGCCGTTGTCTCGCCCAATAGCGAGCAGCGGCATCCCGATCGCGGCCAGTCATGGTCCGTGTCCCGACGTCCTTCTCATCGACGCTGAACCGTGCGTGATGTTCGACTGTGTGTCGTCATCGCGGCGCTTCGACACGCCTGCTCGACGGTTTCCCGGCTGACCCAGGGGGAACTGCCATGAACCTGACCCTGCTCAAAGAATTCTTCGCCGGATTCCTGCGCACCCGCCACATCGCCCGACACTTCCGGCGCCTGGCGTTGCTGGAAAACTTCACCGACACCACGGTCAGCCGTGAAGTGCCGCCCACCCTGGCGCAAACCCTGGTGAGCGCCGCCAACAGCGACACCGGCCAACTGCTGGACACACTCGGCAGCCACACCGACGGCTTGAGCGAACTCGAAGCCGATGCCTTGCGCGCGCAGTTCGGCCTCAACGAAGTCGAGCACGAACAGCCACTGCCGTGGTGGACCCACCTGTGGCACTGCTACAAAAACCCGTTCAACCTGCTGCTGACCTTGCTCGCGGTCATCTCCTGGCTGACCGAAGACATGAAAGCCGCCATTGTGATTTTCTCGATGGTGGTGCTTTCGACCTTGCTGCGCTTCTGGCAGGAAACCAAATCCAACCAAGCGGCTGATGCCCTCAAGGCCATGGTCAGCAACACCGCCACGGTGATGCGTCGGGATGCGCAGCGTATCGAATTGCCGATCAAGCAACTGGTGCCGGGCGACCTGATCGTGCTCTCGGCCGGCGACATGATCCCCGCCGATTGCCGGGTGCTCAGCGCCAAGGACCTGTTCGTCAGCCAGGCGGCCATGACCGGCGAATCGATGCCGGTGGAAAAATTCCCCCGGCAGCAAGACCTCGACACCCGCAACCCGCTTGACCTGGACAACATTCTGTTCATGGGCACTAACGTGGTGTCCGGCACAGCGTTGGCGGTGATTCTCACCACCGGCAACAGCACTTATTTCGGTGCCCTGGCCCAGCGCGTCGGCGCCACCGATCGTGCGCCCACCTCGTTCCAGACCGGGGTCAACAAAGTCAGCTGGCTGTTGATCCGCTTCATGTTCGTGATGGCGCCGCTGGTGCTGTTCATCAACGGTTTCACCAAGGGCGACTGGACCGAGGCGCTGCTGTTCGCACTGTCGATTGCCGTGGGCCTGACCCCGGAAATGCTGCCGATGATCGTCACCTCGACCCTGGCCAAGGGCGCAGTGTTCCTGTCGCGCAAAAAAGTCATCGTCAAACGCCTCGACGCGATCCAGAACTTCGGCGCCATGGACGTGCTGTGCACCGACAAGACCGGAACCCTGACCCAGGACAAGATTTTCCTGGCACGTAACGTCGACGTCTGGGGCAACGACTCCGACGACGTACTGGAAATGGCCTACCTCAACAGCTACTACCAGACTGGTCTGAAAAACCTGCTGGACGTCGCCGTGCTCGAACACGTGGAAATCCACCGTGAACTGAAAGTCGGCACGGCGTTTCGCAAGGTCGACGAAATCCCGTTCGACTTCACCCGGCGGCGCATGTCAGTGGTGGTCGCCGAGCGCGATCAGTCGCACCTGTTAATCTGCAAAGGCGCGGTGGAAGAAGTGCTGGCGGTGTGCACCCGGGTGCGTCACGGCGAACTCGATGAAGCGCTGAGCGATGAATTGCTGGCGCGGATTCGTCAGGTCACCGCCACCTTCAACGCCGAAGGCTTGCGGGTCGTCGCCGTGGCCGCGCGGCCGATGATTGAGGGGCGCGACACTTACAGCCTGGCGGATGAACAGGCCCTGACGCTGATCGGCTACGTGGCGTTCCTCGATCCGCCAAAAGAAAGCACCGCACCGGCCCTCAAGGCATTGGCTGCGCACGGTGTGGCGGTGAAAGTGCTGACCGGCGACAACGAACTGGTGACCGCGAAGATCTGCCGCGAAGTCGGCCTCGAGCAACAAGGCCTGCTGATGGGCAACGACATCGAGCGCATGAGTGACGCGCAACTGGCGGTGGCGGTCGAGACCACCAACGTCTTTGCCAAACTCACGCCGTCGCACAAGGAACGCATCGTCCGGCTGCTGAAAGCCAACGGCCATGTGGTCGGGTTCATGGGCGACGGCATCAACGACGCGCCGGCCCTGCGCACCGCCGACATCGGCATTTCGGTGGACAGCGCGGTGGACATCGCCAAGGAAGCGGCGGACATCATCCTCCTGGAAAAAAGCCTGATGGTGCTGGAGGAGGGCGTGCTGGAAGGGCGGCGGACCTTCGCCAACATGCTCAAGTACATCAAGATGACCGCCAGTTCGAACTTCGGCAACGTGTTCTCGGTGCTGGTGGCCAGCGCGTTCATCCCGTTCCTGCCGATGCTGCCGATGCACCTGCTGGTGCAAAACCTGCTGTACGACATTTCGCAAATCGCCATCCCGTTCGATAACGTCGATGAAGAAATGCTCAAGCAACCCCAGCGCTGGCAGCCAGCGGATGTCGGGCGTTTCATGCTGTTTTTCGGGCCGATCAGTTCGATCTTCGACATCACCACGTTTGCCTTGATGTGGTACGTGTTCGACGCCAACACCGCGGACCACCAGACCCTGTTTCAGTCCGGGTGGTTCGTGGTCGGCCTGCTGACCCAGACGCTGATCGTGCACATGATCCGCACACCGAAGATTCCGTTCCTGCAAAGCCGCGCGGCGATGCCGCTGATGGTGATGACCGGGATCATCATGGCCGTGGGCATTTTCCTGCCGATGGGGCCGCTGGCGCACTACTTCAAATTGCAGGCGCTGCCGTCGCTGTACTTCGTGTTCCTGCCGGTGATTCTGCTGGCGTACATGGCACTGACCCAGGCGGTGAAGGGGTTTTACATCCGCCGGTTTGGTTGGCAGTAATCCTGCCAATTGTAGGAGCTGGCTTGCCAGCGAAGGCGGCGTAACAGCCAGCATGTATGTTGAATCTCATGGCCTCTTCGCTGGCAAGCCAGCTCCTACAAGTGCAGCCGGCCAGCGGATAAAGCCTCCAGATTTTTAGGAAATGTCCTACATCAAGCCCGGTGAGTCTTCCGTAGCCTTGCGCCCCTACGAATCCGACACCCTGCTGGGGGCCCACGTTGTCGAACAAAGCCTTACGTATCCTGATCGCGGACGAGCAGCATTTTCACCGAATGAAGGTCGAGCGACTGTTCAACCACCTCGGCTACTATCGGATAGCACCGGTGAACAGTCTCGAAGAGCTGTTGACGCTGGTCGACTACGGTAGTGAGCCATTCGATGCGGTGGTGATCAATGCATCGCTCGGGGGCGAGGTGTTGAACCTGCTCGATTTTCTGCGCGATCACCCGCAGGTTCATCACGCCTTGATCTACCACGGGCAACAGGCTCGACTGCCAATCTGTGTTGAACAGAACGTCGAGGTGAGTCATGGAGCGCTGCCTGATTTGCCAAGTGTCCAGCGGTTGATGGCGATCATTGATCCTCCGCTACCGTTCGTCGCTACTGTCATTTCTGTCAGGTAGAACCGCCCGGATTTCCATGCAAGAGTCTTCGCGCAGCTGCTGCGTCTAACCTGGGTCAGCCCCATGGGCATTGATCGCCCAAAATGTCGTGTTTATGCACAGGGAGTTGCCATGAAGTCAGTGCTGATTGCGGACGATCATCCGGTGGTTCGCGCCGCAGTCAAACTCGTCCTCATGAAAGAGGGGTTCAGGCGGATATACGAAGCGTCCTGCGGGAACGAGGTCCTGCCGACGATCCGCGAACATGCGCCGGTCCTGGTGGTGCTGGATCTGGTCATGCCTTCGCTCGATGGGCTCGATGTACTGGCACGCATCGCAAGCAGTGACGTGCCGTGCCGCGTCCTGGTCTTTACGTCCCAGGAACCGTTGTTTTTCCAGGAACGTTGCATGCGGGCCGGCGCCGCCGCCTATGTGTCCAAAACCAATGACCTGGAGCATTTGCACAAGGCCGTGCACGCGGTCATGGCCGGTTATACCTATTTCGCCCAGCTGCCCTCGAGCTCGGTGTCGCTGAACGCGCTGCAACACAGCGAAAAGCAAATGGTCGACACGCTCTCCGACCGCGAATTGACCATCCTGCAATACCTGGCCCGTGGCATCAGTAACAAGTTGATTGGTGAGACCATGAACCTGAGCCACAAGACCGTCAGCACCTACAAGACCCGCGTCATCGACAAACTCAAAGTGAAGTCTGCGGTGCACCTGAGGGATTTCGCCCTACGCAATCACCTGATCTGAATGAACATCGTCGCAGGCCTGCGCAGCCTGACAAAGTGGCTGTTGCCGGGGCTTTGCCTCTGGGTATCGAGCGTCTGCGCGCAGCCGCAAGCCCTGACGTTGCTGGGACGTTCCAGTGTGGAGGGTTACCACGCCAGTCTGTTGGTCGCCGATGCACGTTGGCTGCAACAAAAGGGCCGATTGGTGCTCGCTGTTTCTGCTCCGGATTATCCACCGTTCGACATCACCACCTCGGGTGACGCGTTCGAGGGGCTGACGGCAGACTATGCCGGTCTACTCCAGCAGCTGCTGCACGTGGAGATCGACGTCCAACGCTATCCATCGCGAAAGGATGCGGTACAAGCGATCAAGCAAGGCACGGCAGACCTGCTGGGCACGGCCAACAGTTACGAGGCCGAAGACCCGGAGTTATGCCTGTCCAGTGGCTATGCCATTGATCAACCGGTCCTGGTGACACGCACCGATTCACTTCAGGTGCTCGCCCCGGATTTGTCTGGCAAGCGAGTGGCAATGCTGTACCACTATTTACCTGAACAGAACGTGCAGCAGTTTTATCCACAGGCTGACGTTCAGCTGTTTGCGTCGACGCTGGGGGCCGTCGGGGCTGTCGCCTTTCGTAAGGCCGATGTCTATCTGGGCGATGCTATCAGCGCCCATTACCTGATCAGTAAAAACTACCTCAACAACGTCCAGCTGGCCGATTTTTCGCGCATGGAGCCCGGTCGTTTCGCGTTTGCCATGGCCCGCGATAACCGACAATTGCAGCGGATCGTCAACCGGGCACTGGCGGCGGTAACGACCAACGAGCAAATGAACATTCTGCGTCGATGGGGGGCCAGCGGTACGTCCATCGCGGGTGCGTTACCGCTGCACTTCAGCGTGGCCGAGCAGCACTGGCTCGATCAACATCCGCGCCTGAGGGTGGCGATCAACGAAAATTTGATGCCGATTTCGTTCTTCGACACAGAAGGCCAATTTCGCGGGATCAGCGCTGATGTACTGGAGAGAATCAGCCTGCGCACCGGATTGAAATTCGACATTCGGCCGACAAAATCAGTCGCCGAGATGTTGGAGTGGATCAGGACCGGGCAAGTCGACCTGGTGGCCGGGATAAGCCCTAGTATCGAGCGTGAAGCCGAGTTGCGTTTCACCCGGCCGTTCCTCACCAGCCCGAATGTGTTGGTGACTCGCGTGGCGCCGGACAGTCCCACGACCCTGGATGAAATGGCCGGCAAAACCCTGGCGGTCACCCAGGGCAACAGTGCCGGCGAATACATTCGCCAGCATTACCCACAGATCAGGCTGGTCAATGCACCGCTGACGGCAGAGGCCATGGACATGGTCGCCCAAGGCAAGGCACACGGTGGCATCAACTCATTGATCGGCGCGCGCTACATGATTTCCCGGCAATACCGGGATCGATTGCAAGTCACCAGTACGGTCGGCACCGACCCCGCCCGCAGTACCCTGGCGACCAGTCGCGACGCGCCTGAGTTGCACTCGATCCTGGACAAGGCGTTGCTCAGCCTGGCACCCGATGAAGTCGATGAGATAACCCAGTATTGGCGCAATGACCGGATGGTGGAGCAAAGCTATTGGCTGCGTCACCGTCAGGAGATTTTCCAGGCCTTCGCGGCGGCCGGCGCCTTGCTGTTGCTCGCGCTGGGCTGGATCGCCTATCAGCGCCGGCAGATCCGGCTGCGCCAACACTTGCTGGGCCAATTGCAGGACGCCAAGGACGCCGCCGACGACGCCAACCGGGCCAAAACCACGTTTCTGGCGACCATGAGCCATGAGATCCGCACGCCGATGAACGCCTTGCTTGGCATGCTCGAACTGGCACAGAAACGCGCGGACGAGGGCGTCACCGACCGTTCCGCCATTGAGGTGGCGGCCAATGCCGGGCAGCAGTTGCTGGCATTGATCGGTGACATCCTGGACATCGCGCGCATTGAGTCCGGGCATTTATCGCTGACGCCTGAGCGGGCCAACCTGCGAGCGCTGGTCGAATCGGTGTGCCGGGTGTTCGAAGGGCTGGCACGGCAGAAGCAGTTGCAGTGGCGAGTCGAACTGGGCGAGCACAGCGACTGCGACGTGTTGATCGACCCGACGCGCTTCAAGCAAGTGCTGTCCAATCTGTTGAGCAATGCAATCAAGTTCACCGGTGAAGGCGAGGTGAGCCTTACGCTGCGGGTGGAGCCCGGTTTGCCGGAACATCTGGCCGTGAGTGTGCGCGTTGAAGACAGCGGTATCGGCATCAGCGAGGTCGATCAGCAGCGACTGTTCAGCCCGTTTGTGCAAGCCGGCAATAGCCGGCAATCAGCCCGGACCGGGTCTGGGCTAGGGTTGGTGATCAGCCGCACGCTGTGCGAAATGATGGGCGGTCGATTGCAGCTTGGCAGTGTCCTCGGCCGGGGTACGCAGGTCGATATCAGCCTTGATCTGATCGCGTTGCAACCGTTGACCCGCAGTGAGTTGCCGGGGATCGGGTTGCAGGTGCCCGGCCGGGCATTGACGATTCTGGTGGTCGACGATTATCCGGCCAATCGATTGTTGCTCTCACGGCAGCTGAGCTATCTGGGGCATCGTGTTGTCGAGGCTGAGGATGGCGAGCAGGGTCTTGCGCAGTGGCACGAGCATGCGTTCGATCTGGTCATCACCGACTGCAACATGCCGGTGGTCAGTGGCTATGAATTGGCGGGAGCGATCCGCGATGCAGAGCGCTTCGACGGAGCATCGCCGACGTTGATCCTGGGGTTTACCGCCAATGCGCAGCCCGAGGAGAAGATCCGCTGTGTGGAGGCGGGCATGGACGACTGCCTGTTCAAGCCCATCCGGCTGGCAGATCTGAGCACTTGGCTGGCATCACGGTTTGCCAGCGAATCGCCTGCCGTGATCGAACAACCTTCAAACTCTGAGATTGACCTGAGCGGTCTGGAGCGATACGTCGGGGCGGATCGTGCGTTGATCGATGAATTGTTGCGCGATCTGGCCGTGACCAACCGCAGTGATCGGGATGACCTGCTTCAGGCGCATGCAAGTGGTGATCGACAGGTCCTTCAGGTGCTGGCGCACCGCATCAAGGGCGGCGCGCTGATGGTCCGGGCGGTCAGCCTGATCGAGTGTTGCGAACAACTTGAGCACGCATGCGCTGAGGGCCGCGCGGCACTGATCGACGAAGCCGTCGATCAGTTGCAGCTAGCCATGACGCGCCTGGACCAGAACCTTGGGCAGGGCTGACGCTTAATCCCAGTGTGGGGCGATGCCTTTGGGACTGGTCAACCGTTGGCCGCGATCAAGACCGGCGATCAACGCCATGTCGGCCTCGCTCAACTTCATTGCGCAGGCTTTGAGGTTGCTGGCGAGATTGGCGCGTTTGGTGGACGAAGGGATCACCGCATAACCCAGTTGCATGGCCCAGGCCAGGGTGACGTGTGCCGGTGTCGCTTGAAGGCGATCGGCGATTTTCTGGATGACCGGGTCTTTCAGCACTTCGCCGTAGGCCAGGGTCATGTACGAAGTGATCTGCATGCCCTGGCTCTGCGCGAACTCGACGACTTTGCGGTTTTGCAGGTACGGGTGCAGTTCGATCTGGTTGGTGGCGATGTTCTCGGCACCGACGGCGGCGATCGCCTGTTTCATCAGGTCGATGGTGAAGTTGGACACACCGATCTGCCGGGTCAGACCCAGTCGTTTGGCTTCGAGCAGGGCGCCCATGAATTCTTCGACCGGCACCTGGTCTTCCGGGGACGGCCAGTGGATCAGGGTCAGGTCCAGGTAGTCGGTTTGCAGTTTTTGCAGGCTCTCCTTGAGGCTGTCGATCAGGCGGTCCCTGGCGAAGTTGGCGACCCAGATCTTGCTGGTGATGAACAGGTCTTCACGGGCAATGCCACTGGCGGCGATGGCTTCGCCGACTTCGGCTTCGTTTTCGTAGATTTGCGCGGTGTCGATGGCGCGGTAGCCGAGCTCAAGGCCAGTGCTCACCGAATCGATGACCACCTGGCCTTGCAAGCGAAACGTACCAAGACCGAATGCGGGAATAGACATCAATGACTCCAGGGTTGCAGTGGGAATGGGCAGGAGTATCCCCGGCTGTACCCTTGAGAAAAACAGTGTAATGGTCAAAGCAATGTTTACCGAAAGTCATGAATCAAAAGATCGCAGCCTCGTTGCACTCGACAGCTCCTACAGAGGACGCATTGCCCTGTAGGAGCTGTCGAGTACAACGAGGCTGCGATCTTTTGCTCTTAAAGAATCATGCAAGTCGTCGAGCCGGTCGCATACAACCGCCCATCCACGTCATAAATCCGCCCCTCGGCTAACGCCGTCGAGCGCCCCAGATGCACAATTTTGCCCTCGGCCCGCACCGGTCCGCTGGCGCCGGTCAATGCGCGAACGTAGCTGATGCGCAAATCCAGCGTCGTATAGCCCTGACCCTTTTTCAGCTGCGTATGGATCGCACACCCCATGCACGAATCCAGCAACGTCGCGGCATAGCCACCATGCACGCTGCCCAGCGGGTTGTAGTGCCGCGAATCTGGCGTGCCCTGGAAGATGAACAGCCCGGCCGACCATTCGATAGGGATGAAATCCATCAGCGAGCCAATGGGCGGCGAGGGCAGTTCGCCGTTGCCGATGCCTTCGAAAAACTCGGCGGGGGACAGGGCGCTGACCTCGGCCATGGACAAACTGCCAGGCCCGGCGAGGCGGGGGCGCATGGCGTGTTCCTGAGCGACCCATTGGGCGGGCGGGGCGTCGCGGGGTGGGCTTTGCATGATCATGTCCTCGGACGGGAGCGGATATTATGGTTGTAATCCCTGCCGATATTATGTCCGAAATAAAAACTTCGCCACCCTTAACGCGACCTGTAGCAGCTGTCGAGCTTGCGAGGCTGCGTTCGGCTGCGCAGCAGTCGTAAAATCAGGCAACGCGGTGTATCAGGAAAACCGTGCGCTCAGGGTTTACGACTGCTGCGCAGCCGAACGCAGCCTCGCAAGCTCGACAGCTGCTACAGGGCCGAACGCAGCCTCGCAGGCTCGACAGCTGCTACAGAAGCAGCGGCTAGGCGATGTCGCTTTGGCTGAATTCTTCGCCCAGGAAGTCGATCAACGCTCGCACCGACGGCAGCAGCCCACGCCGCGAGGGGAAGATCGCATGGACGATCCCGCACTTGGGCGCCCAGCCCGGCATCAGTTCAACCAGACGTCCGGCGGTGATGTCATCGCGCACCACCACTTTAGGTAAATGGGCGATGCCGATCCCGGCAACGACCGCGTGACGCAATGCCAGCAAGTCATCGGTAACCATGCGCGGTGCGTGGCGAATTACCGCGCTGGCGCCGTCCGCGCCGAACAGTTCCCATTGATATTCTCGCTGCGCCGCACCCCAGTGCAGGCTCGGCAAACCGCTGAGGTCGGCCGGGGTGGCCGGGGACGACAGGCGCGGCACAAACGCCGGACTGCCCACCAGGCTCTGGGTGCTGTTGCACAGCACCTTCATCACCATGTCGGTGTTCTCCAGTGGCGGAAAGCGCACCCGCAAGGCGATGTCGAAACCTTCGTGGATCAAATCGACGCGGCGGTTGGTGCTCTCGATGAACAGCTCCACCAACGGGTATTTGAGCATGTAGCGGGTCAGCATCGGCCCGACCCAGGAGTTCAGCAGCGCGGTCGGGCAACTGATACGCACCAGGCCCTGGGGCTCGGAGCGGTTGCGTTCGATCAGTTCGGCGGCGCTTTCCGCTTCGACGCGCATGGCCAGGCAACGCTGGTAGTAGGCCTGGCCGATTTCCGTCAATGAACAATGCCGGCTGGTGCGGTGCAGCAGGCGCACGCCGAGGCGTTCTTCGAGTTCGGCGATGCGCCGGCTCAGCTTTGATTTGGGCATGTCCAGTGCTCGCCCGGCGGCGGCGAAACCGTGGTGTTCCACCACTTGGGTGAAGTAGTAAAGGGTGTTGAGGTCTTCCACCATCGTTCTCCAAATAGAACGCTAAGGCTGATTTTTGCAGTCTAGTGCATCAAAGGGTTCAGTTTTAAGCTTTGTCCATCGCGTCAAACACCTGATTCGGAGGCAGCATGAAAAAAATCATCGGTATCTACACCAGCCCACGGACCCATTGGGTCGGCGACGGTTTTCCGGTTCGCACGCTGTTTTCCTACGACAACCTGGGCAAACACATCAGCCCGTTTTTGCTCCTGGATCACGCCGGTCCCGCTGAATTCACCCCAACCACCGAGCGTCGTGGCGTTGGTCAGCATCCACACCGCGGGTTCGAAACCGTGACTATCGTTTATAAGGGCGAACTGGAGCACCGCGATTCCACCGGCAGCGGCGGCAAGATCGGCCCCGGCGATGTGCAATGGATGACCGCCGCCTCGGGGATTCTCCATGAGGAGTTCCACTCCGAAGGCTTCGCCAAAACCGGCGGCACCCTGGAAATGGTGCAGCTGTGGGTCAACCTGCCGGCCAAGGACAAAATGGCCGACGCCGGCTACCAGACGATTCTCGACGCTGACATCCCGAGCATCCCGCTCAAGGACGAGGCCGGCAGCCTGCGCTTGATCGCCGGCGAGTTCGACGGCCAGACCGGCCCGGCGCACACGTTTACCCCGATTGACGTGTGGGATCTGCGCCTCAATGGCGGCCAGTTGTTGACCCTGGATCTGCATGAAGGCCGCAACACCGCCCTGGTGGTGCTGCGCGGCACGGTTCAGGTCAACGGCCTGGAACTCGTGCGCGAAGGGCAGTTGGTATTGCTCGAACGCAACGGCCAACAAATCAGCCTGGAAGCCAACAACGACGCCGTCGTGTTGTTGCTCAGCGGCGAGCCGATCGACGAACCGATCGTCGGCCATGGCCCGTTCGTGATGAACAGCGAGCAAGAGATTCACCAGGCGTTCGCCGATTTCCAGTCGGGCCGGTTCGGCCGGATGCACGGTTAATTCGTAACGGTTCAGCAACCCGCTCTACACAGGATGCGTAGGCCGGTGACCAGGCCAGGGATGGCTTTTGCCTGAAAACCAGAGGAAACGCACATGACTACTACCCACGCGGCCAATTTCAACGGCTTGAAACCCACCATCGACCCCAACGATACCGCGATGCTGTTGATCGATCACCAGAGCGGATTGTTCCAGATCGTCAAGGACATGGACGTACCACAACTGCGCGCCAACGCCATTGCCCTGGCCAAAGCCGCGACGCTGTTGAAGATGCCGGTGATCACCACCGCGTCTGTTCCGCAAGGGCCGAATGGGCCACTGATCCCGGAGATACACGAGGCCGCACCGCACGCCCGATACGTGGCGCGCAAAGGTGAAATAAATGCCTGGGACAATCCTGAGTTTCACGCAGCGGTCAAAGCCACCGGCAAGAAAACCCTGGTCATTGCCGGCACCCTGACCAGTGTTTGTCTGGCATTCCCATCCATTGCGGCCGTGCATGAAGGCTACAAAGTGTTTGCGGTGGTCGATGCTTCCGGTAACCACTCCAAGCTTGCCACTGATCTGACCATCGCCCGTTTGGCACAAGCCGGGGTGGTGCCGATCGACATCATGGCTACGCTCTCTGAGCTGCAAGGCTCGTGGAACCGCCCGGACGCCGAGCAGTGGGCAGCCGTCTATGCCCAGGCAATGCCGCATTATCAATTGTTGATCGAAAGCTACATCAAGGCTCAACAAGTGGCGAACGAACACGAAGTACTGGATTCCCAGCGCTAACCGGTTACCCCCACGCCGATTTCCCTTCGGCATCGATAACACGCGAGGACTACTGCAATGACTACTTCTTACAAACGTCTCGACAAGGATAACGCCGCCGTTCTGTTGGTTGATCATCAGGCGGGCCTGCTGTCTCTGGTGCGCGACATCGAACCGGACCGTTTCAAGAACAACGTGCTGGCGCTGGCCGACCTGGCCAAATATTTCAAGCTGCCGACCATCCTCACCACCAGTTTCGAAACCGGCCCCAACGGCCCGCTGGTGCCCGAACTCAAGGCGCTGTTCCCGGATGCGCCGTACATCGCCCGCCCTGGGCAGATCAACGCGTGGGACAACGAAGACTTCGTCAAGGCGATCAAGGCCACCGGCAAGAAACAACTGATCATCGCGGGCGTGGTGACTGAGGTGTGCGTGGCGTTTCCGGCGCTGTCGGCCCTGGCCGAAGGCTTTGAGGTGTTCGTGGTGACCGACGCTTCCGGCACGTTCAACGAACTGACCCGCCAATCGGCCTGGGACCGCATGTCGGCCTCCGGCGCGCAACTGATGACCTGGTTCGGCCTGGCGTGTGAGCTGCACCGCGACTGGCGCAATGACGTGGAAGGCCTCGGCACGTTGTTCTCCAACCACATCCCGGATTATCGCAACCTGTTTACCAGCTACAACGCCCTGACCAACACAAAGTAACTTCGGCAACACACTGAACCTGTGGGAGCGGGCTTGCCCGCGATAGCGATCGACCAGTCACTGCAATGTTGACTGTCAGGCCGCCATCGCGGGCAAGCCCGCTCCCACAGTGTTTTGTGTTGTTCTGAAGTCATCAATTGCTCCTACACTGTGCCCAATCTGTGCGATCTTCGCGCCAATGGCCCCTGCTGGAGTTGCTTGATGCTGTCATTGCTCACCGATCACCCACTGGTTTGCGCGCTGGTCCTGATCCTGATCGATCTGGTGTTGTGGCGCTTGATCACAGCCAGTGGCAGCAACTGGAAGCTATTAGTGCGGCTGGTGATTTTCTCGTTGTTCAGCGTCCTGCTGTTCAACGAAGGCTTGAACCCCCTGGAAACCGCGCCCTGGCCTGACAACGTCCCGCTGCACCTCGCTGCCACCGGATTGCAGATTGGCTGGTGGCTGTTCGGCGCACGGACGCTGACGGTATTGATTGGCGCGGTGATGATGCAACGGGTCGGGCACACCGGGCGCCTGCTGCAGGATTTGCTCGGCGCGGTGATCTTCCTGATCGCGGTCATTGCCGCGCTGGCGTACGTGCTCGATCTGCCGGTCAAAGGTGTGCTGGCGACGTCCGGCGCACTGGCGATCATCGTCGGCCTGGCCTTGCAAAGCACCCTCAGCGACGTGTTCTCCGGGATCGTCCTCAACACCACCAAACCCTATCAACTCGATGACTGGATCTCCATCGACGGCACCGAAGGCCGGGTGATCGACATCGACTGGCGCGCCACGCGCCTGCAAACCTCCCAGGGCAGCATGGCGGTGATTCCCAACTCGCTGGCGGCCAAGGCCAAAATCATCAACTTCAGTCGGCCCAGCGATATCTTCGGTGTCTCGATCAGCCTGCAAGTGAGCCCGCACGCGCGCCCGCAAACGGTAATCGACGCGTTGGAACGGGCGATGCAAGGCTGCCGCTATCTGTTGAATAAGCCGGCACCGTGCGTCGCGCTCAAAGGCTCCAGTGCTGCCGGCGTGGAATATGAAATCAGCGGCTTCGTGGTCTCGATGGATCAGAAACGCATGGTGCGCAATCTGTTGTTCGACCTAGCGTTCCGGCACTTGCAGGCCTCCGGCGTGACCCAGTTGTCGAGCGTCGAACCCAACACACCGGCCGGCCTGTCACGGCCACGGGCATTGCTGGACGCCTCGAACATTTTCTCGACCCTGCGTCAGGAAGAGAAAGAAACCTTCAGCCAGAACATGACCCTGCAAACCTTCCGCGCGGGCGAAATGATCTTGCCGGCGGGGGAGATCAGCGATCACTTGTTCATCATCGAATCAGGCGTGGTGTCGGTGGAGCTGAGCCGTGGCGGGGTCAAGTTCGAATCCGGGCGCATGGGGCCGGGCGAGGTGATCGGCGAGGGCGGGATATTGTCCGATACAGCGCTGCCGGCGGACTTCAGCGCCAAGACGTTCTGCAGCTTGTACCGGATCGAGAAGGAATACCTCAAACCGTGCCTGGATGCGCGGCATGACATCAGCGAAGCGATGAAGGCGCTGCTGGATTTCCGCTTGAACAAGGCTCAGTCGTTGACTCAGGAAGTGCCGAAGGTGGTGGAGAAGAAGGGGTTTTTGCAGTGGTTGCGTAATCGGGCTTAACGGTTTTTGGTGGATGGCCGCTGCGCGGTTCGCGGGCAAGCCTCGCTCCTACAGGGGGGCGCAAACCTTGTAGGAGCGAGGCTTGCCCGCGAACCGCGCAGCGGCCATGCCACACAATCAGAAATCCACCGTCGCCGAAACCTTCAACGTCCGCGGCGTCCCCTGCGTCAGATACCCCCCATTCGCCGACGCCCAGTAAGCCTTGTTCGCCACGTTCTCCAGATTGGCGCGCAAGGTGATTTCCTTCTCATCCAGCTTGAAGGCATACCGCGAACCCACATCAAACCGGTTCCACGCCGGAATGCTTTGGGTGTTGGCGGCATTCAGGTACTGCCCGCCAGTGCGCAACATCCGCGCACTGAGTGCCGCGCCTTCAATCCCTGGCACGTCCCAGTCGGCCCCCACGTTGAGCTGAAAGCGCGGCACGCCGACGGCGCGGTTGCCGTCGTTGACGCCGTTGGTGCTGCCTTCGATTTCGGTCTTCATCAGCGTCGCGCCGCTGAGCAGGCGCAAGCCATCGAGCGGTTCGCCGTAGAGGTTCAGCTCCACGCCTTTGTTTTGCTGCTGGCCGTCGACCCGAAAGACGCCGTCCTGGGTGTAGCTCGACGGCTGTTCGATGCGATACACGCCCAGGCTAGCGCCGTAGCTGTCCATGTCCAGACGCACGCCTGCCTCGATCTGCTTGCTGCGCACCGGGGCGAAGGTTTCGTCACGGTTGATTGCACTGGTCGGCGGTGTCGGGCCTTTGGCCAGGCCTTCGATGCGGTTGGCGTAGAACGAAACGTGCTCCCAAGGCTTGATCACCAGCCCGTAGACCGGCGTGGTAATCGACTCTTCATAACTGGAGGTGCGCGCGCCGGTGGTGGTGTTCCAGCCATCGACGTTCAGCGTCTGGCGCCGTACGCCGAGGGTCAGCAGCACGCGATCATCGATAAAGCCCAACGTGTCGGACACTGCAGCGCTGCGCAGAGTGTTTTTGCCGACAATCCGTGGATCATGAATGTCGCTGCCGAATGAAGTAGCCGGTGGTCGCGGTTTGTCGGTGACGTCGTAAATGTTGGTGCTGTAGCGCCCGGCCGTGCCGATGGTTTCGAAGGCCGAGCGCTGCTGGCCCCAGATGCCGGCCAGTCCGAGGTTCAGTTGATGGCTGACCGGGCCGGTGTCAAGGTGACCATTGAGGCCGGCCATCAGGCTTTTATTGTCCTCATCGTGAGGCGGGTAAAGCATGCCGCCACGGGCGTTGCCATTGAGATCGGTGAGGGTCAATGACGAATACACGCCGTTTTCCCGGGTGTGCTTGGCGCCGCCGGCGACGTACGCGGTCCAGTTGTCGCTGAGGTCATACTCGGCGCGAGCCATGCCGAAAGTGTCTTCCAGCTGCGAGTAACTCCAGCTCTGCGCATAACCGGCGTTGGCGTCCGGCACCTTGGGCACTTTCTGCAGGGCGGAGTCGACGTAAACCACCGACCGACCCTGGTTGATCACCTGTTTCTGGTAGCCAAGGTCGGCCGACAGCCGCAGACGATCGCCGCGATAGTCCAGGCCCAGGCTGATCAGCGACGAGCGTTGGTCTTCGTCATCGACGGCGGTATCGCCTTCACGTTGCAGCAGGTTGATGCGGGCACCGAAGCGGTTGTCTTCACCGAAACGCTGGCCCAGATCGAGGTGCCCACCTACGCGGCTGTCGGCGCTGTAATCCAGGGTGACGCTGCGGGTCGGCACATCGCCGGCCCGCTTCGGTTGCAGATTGACGCCGCCACCGATGCCGCTGCCGCTGGGCGTCACGCCGTTGATGAACGCGTTGGGCCCCTTGAACAACTCGACCCGTTCCAGTGCTTCGGTGGCAATGATCTGCCGGGGCAAGACGCCGTACAGGCCGTTATAGGAAATGTCATCGGAGGCCAGTGGCAAGCCGCGAATCATGAACACCTGGGAGAAGTTGCCGAAACCGGCGGACTGGCGCACCGAAGCATCGTTGAGCAACACATCGCCCACGGTCTGAGCCTGCTGGTCGGCGATGGTCTTGGCGGTGTAACTGGTGACACTGAAGGGCAGGTCTTTCAACAGCTGATTGCCGAGCATGCCGACCTGCGCAACCTTGGCGACCTGGCCGCCGCCGTAGGTCTCGGCGTTGTCGTCGCGCAGGGCGCTGACGCTGGTGGCGCCGAGTTCCAGCGCACCGTTGGCCGCGACTTTCGGCGCCAATGTGTAGCCGCCGCCCGTGCTCATCAGTTCGAAACCGCTGCCTTCCAGCAGCTGCGCGAAACCCGATTGCACGCTGTAGTTGCCGTGCAATCCCGGACTCTGGCGATCGCCCAGCTGTGCCGGATCGAACGACAACGGCACCCCGGCACTCACGGCGAATTGCGCCAGTGTGTGACTGAGCAAACCCGGGCCGATGTTGACGGTGCGGCTGGCACTTTCGTTAACGGCGTCGGCGGCCTGGCCGTTCAGCGGCAGCCAAGCGGTGAAAGCCAGGGCAACACTCAGGCTCAAGGCCTTGAGCGGGAAATCGGCGGGGCGGTGCAGCGGCGTTGAAGTCATTCGGCGTTCCTGTCGAGCGCGTGGAATTGAAGAGGTCTATCCACACACCGAACGAAACGCGCAAAGGTATCAGGGGACATTGAAAATAATTCGCAGCGCAGTCAAACCCGCGGTTCGACCGACAACCAATAACGGGTCAGGCTGCTGATTTTCAGTGGCAGCGTGTCGCTGAGCAGGCGCAGGCTGGCGTCGGTGTCGCGCAGGGAAAACGCCCCCGACACCCGCAACCCCGCGACTTCGGCATGGCAACGCAATACGCCAGGCCGGTATCGGCTCAATTCACCGAGCAATTCATCCAGGCGCATGTTGTTCGCCAGCAGCATGCCCTTGTCCCAGGCCAGCGCGCTGCTGTCGAAGCTTTCCGGGGCGTCGAAGCGGTTCAGTTTGAAGCTCTGGCGCTCGCCGGCATTGAGGGTCGTGCCCTGTTGCAGCAGTTCTGGCGTGATTTCCACCCGTCCTTCGAGAACGGAGACCAGGCTTCTGGAGCCGTTGATGCGAACACAAAAACGCGTGCCCAGCGCACGCGCGATGCCTTGGGGCGTTTCGACAATAAAGGGCCGGGCGCCGGGGTCCTTGGCGGTGTTGATCATGACTTCGCCATTCAGCAACACCAGTCTGCGCTCATGCAGGTTGAAGGCGATGTCCACCGCGCTTTCCGTATTGAGCAGCACCTGACTGCCGTCGGGCAGTTGCAGGTTTTTCTGTTCGCCTACCGCTGTGCGTTGGTCGGCGGTCCATTGCTGCCACGGCACATGTTGCGACGCGATGCCCAGCGGTCCGGCCATCAGCAGCAAGCCCAAACGGGTGAGGGTCTGGCGGCGACTGAGACCTTCCTTGCGCGCGGCCCGTTGCAGGGTCTGGATCGCCAGATGGGCCGGTACGCTGCGAAATTCGCCGAGCAGCGCCTCGGCCCGTTGCCAGGCCTGGGCATGCTCGGCACTGCGATTGCGCCACAGGGCAATCGCCTGGTGGTCCGATGGGGTCGCCGTACCTGAATGCAGCTGCACCAGCCAGTCGGCGGCTTCGCCCAATATTTGCGGATTGATCATCGACGCGTTCATCAGGCGACACTCAAGCAGGCAATGAACGCGGCGCGCATGTGCCGTTTGACGGTGATCAGCGACACGCTCAGGCGTGTGGCGATCTGGCCGTAGGTCAGGCCTTCGATCTGCGACAGTAAAAACGTGTCACGGGTTTGCGCCGGTAACTCCCGCAGCAACGCTTCGATGCGCCACAGGGTTTCGAGAATCAGCAAGCGGGTTTCCGGCGAAGGCACTTCGGCGACCGGCAGATGAGCGATGGTTTCCAGGTAGGCGCGTTCAATGTCCTGGCGGCGCCAGCGGTCGATCACCAGGCCTTTGGCAATGTGCGTCAGCAGGGCTCGGGGTTCGCTGCCCCAGGGTTTGACGACTTGTCGGGTCAACAGGCGCAGGAATGTATCGTGCGCCAGGTCAGCCGCATCGCAGCGGTTGCCGAGTTTGCGGTGCAGCCAACCCTGCAGCCACCCGTGGTGTTCGCTGTAAAGGGTATGGATCTGTTGGTTTAAAGGCTGGTTGGCGGACGACATGAGAGACAGATACTCGGTGCGCCATCCTGGCGTGAGTGCAATTAAGAATTGATCGCATTCTAGTGGCGCAGACCGAGCGCTGGCAATTCTCAAATCACACTTTCTTTCAGGGCATCCGCCAATGGCCTCCTCGACTTCTGAAATATTGGCTATTTGTCAGAAGGGCAGGCGGGACTAACGTATCCCCCACACCCACTTGCCCTGGAACCCACCATGAAACCTCGTATCGATTTCTACACCGCTTCCCCGGACGCGCTCAAAGCGATGATCGCGCTGGAAAGCGCTGTGTCGAAGCTGCCGCTGGAAAAGACCCTGATCGAACTGGTCAAACTGCGCACATCGCAAATCAACGGCTGCGCGTTCTGCCTCGACATGCACAGCGCCGATGCCCGCAAGGGCGGTGAAGACGAGCGCCGTCTGTATACGCTGTCGGCCTGGCGTGAAACACCGTTCTTCACCCCGCGTGAACGTGCGGCGCTGGCCTGGACTGAATCCTTGACGCTGCTAAGCCAGACGCATGCGCCGGATGAGGACTACGAACTGGCAGCGTCCGAGTTCAGCCCCAAGGAAATGGTCGACCTGACCGTGGCCATTACCACCATCAACGCCTGGAACCGCCTGGCCGTCGGCTTCCGTAAAATGCCTCAAGCCTGATCAATGGGCGTCTGCTGACGGCGCGGCCGGTGGTTTTACCTTGCGCATCAAGGGCACCATCGCCGTGGCGATGACGAAGCACACGCCGATCATCAGGAACGCGTCGCCATAGGTTTGCGTCTGGGCTTCGCGATAGGTCAGCAGCCAGAGCTGATGCAGGCTCGCGGTGACACCGGCATCGCCGCTCTGGCCAAGGGCGGCGAAGTTGTTGCCGACCTGGGACAGCCACTGATTGAGTGCTTCGTTGGTGCTGTTGAGGTTCTCTGCCAATCGTGTGAAGTGCAGGTTGGTGCGGTCGTTGAGGATGGTCGCGCACGCGGCGATGCCGATGGCTCCTCCCAGGTTTCGCATCAAGTTGAACAACCCTGACGCATGTTTGAGCCGCGCTGGCGCCAGCCCGCCGAGGGTCAGGGTCACCGCTGGCGGCACGGCCAATTGCTGGGCCATCCCGCGCAAGGCTTGCGGCAACATCAACTCTTTAGCTCCCCAGACATGGGTGATCGGGCTGAAATCCCACATCGACAAGGCGAACAGCCCAAGGCCGGTCATCATGATCCAGCGCAGATCGATGCGGTTGGCCAGAAAGGCGTACAGCGGAATCGTCATGACCTGGAACACGCCGGTGGAGAAAACCGCCAGACCAATGTCCAGCGCACCGTAGCCTCGCACCCGGCCGAGGAACAGTGGCGTCAGGTAAATCGTGGCGAACAGGCCGATCCCGGTGACGAACGAAAAGAAACAGCCAAGGGCGAAGTTGCGGTCTTTCAAGGCGCGCAAATCGACGATCGGGTTGGCCACGTGCAAAGTCCGGCCGATGAAGGCCAGGCCGGCCAGGCCGCTGATCCACGCGGTGGTCAGGATCGTGCTGTCGCTGAACCAGTTCCAGCGCGGGCCTTCTTCGAGGGTGTATTCCAGGCAGCCGAGAAACAGTGCCATGAACACCATGCTGATGTAGTCAGCGCCCTTGAGCAGGGACAATTCAGGGTGGTCGATCTTCACCAGCATCGGCACCGCCACGGCGACGAAAATTCCCGGCACCAGGTTGATGTAGAACAACCAGTGCCAGGACGACACGTCGGTGATCCAGCCGCCAATCACCGGCCCCAGGGTTGGCGCCAATGAAGCCACTGCGCCAATGGTCGAGGCTGCAATCACCCGTTGTTTACCGGTGAAGAAAACGAACGCCGTGGTGAACACCAGCGGAATCATCGAACCGCCAAGAAACCCTTGCAGGGCGCGGAAGGCGATCATGCTCTGGATGTTCCAGGCCGCGCCGCACAGCAGGCTGGCCAGGGTGAAACCCACCGCTGAAGCGCAGAACAGCCAGCGGGTCGAGAAGACTCGTGAGAGCCAACCGGACAGCGGAATCACGATGATTTCGGCGATCAGGTAACTGGTTTGCACCCACGCAGTTTCGTCAGTACCGGCCGAGAGCCCGCCGCCGATGTCACGCAACGACGCCGAAACGATCTGGATATCCAGCAGCGCAATGAACATGCCGATGCACATGCTGGCGAAGGCGAACACCTTGGTCGCCGTCGCCAGGTTGGCGGCATTGAACGATTGCGCGGGGACGGCGAGGGCGCGGCTCATGGCGTGCTGGCCACGGCTGGGGTTTCAGGCTCCTTGCGCGTGTCCACTTGTGCTGTGACCGACAGGCCTGGACGCAGGTGACCGAGCACGCCATCGGCCGGGTCGAGCAGGATCCGCACCGGCACGCGCTGGACGATTTTGGTGAAGTTGCCGGTGGCGTTTTCCGGTGGCAGCACGCTGAACTGCGCGCCACTGGCCGGGGCGAGGCTGTCCAGGTGGCCGTGGAATTCCTGTCCAGAAAGCACGTCGGCATGAATGATCACCCGTTGGCCGGGTGTCATGCGCGACAGTTGATCTTCCTTGAAGTTGGCATCAACCCACAAACCGCTGGACGGCACCACCGACAGCAGTTGCGAACCGGCCTGGGCATAAGCGCCGACCCGTGCCCGGCGATTGCCGATCACGCCGTCCACCGGCGCTTTCAATTCGGTGTAAGCCACGTTCAATTGCGCCAGATCGCGCTCGGCCTTGGCCTGGACCAGCGCGGCGCGGGCTTGCTGTTTCTGGGTGGCGATGACGTTCAATTGCCGTTGCGCCGCCAGCAATTCAGCCTGGGCGCGGGCGCCTTGGGCTTGGGCCGTCTTGAACGTGGCGTCGACGCGTTGGGCGCTTTCCACCGAGACAGCGTTGGTGCTGACCAGGCGTTTGTAGCGAGCATTGTCGTCCCGTGAACGAGTAGTTTCGGCATTGGTGGCATCGATGCCGGCGCGGGCCTGGCCGATAACGGCTTGTTGCAGCTGTTCTGTGGCGTCAAGGTTGGCGAGCAACGCTTCTTCAGCGGCCACCGCGCCTTCGGCCTTGGCCAGGTTGGCGCGGTAGTCGCGCGAATCGAGGCGAATCAGCACATCCCCGGCCTTGACCTTCTGGTTGTCGGTGACCAGCACTTCCTCGATGTAACCCGCCACCTTCGGCCCGATCACTGTCACGTCGCCACCGATGTAGGCATCGTCGGTTTCTTCAATGAAACGGCCGGCGGTCCACCAGTGGGTCGCATACAGCCCGGCGAACACCAGGCCAGCGATGACTGCAGTCAGCAAAATCAACCGTTTGAGCAGGGGAGGCTTGGGTGTGCTCACCGGGACAGCAAGGTCGGATTCGAGGCTGGGCATGCTGGTCATTGAGAAATACCTGTAGGAACGGCGTTTAATTACGCACGTAATATGACGCATGTCATATTTAGTAGCAATTGATTTTTTCTGCCGGTCGTCAGGTGCTGGCTGAGGGTGGATCAGATTTTGTGGTAGTTGAAAAACTACTGTGGGAGCTAGCCTGCTCGCGAAAGCGGTCGTTCAGTCGATAAATATGTCGCCTGTTCCACCGTAATCGCGAGCAGGCTCGCTCCCACATTTAATTGTTGTTGGATACGGATTTTGTGTTTTCACTCAGAGTGTCGGTTATTGAATGGCCAACCTGGCGCTGGCGACTTTCACTCCATCTTGCCCATCCCGGCTACTGACGCCGGCAAGCCAAGCCTCCAACACCGCCGGATTAGCCTTCAACCACGCCTTGGCCGCCGCTCTTGGTTTCTGATTCTGGTTCAACACCGCGTCCATCAACTGGTTCTCCATCGCCAGGCTGAACTCCATGTTTTGCAGCAATTTGCCGACGTTGCTGCACTCCTTCAGGTAGTCCTTGCGCACGTTGGTGTAGACCGTGGCCTGGCCGAAATTCGGGCCGAAGTAGTCATCACCGCCACTGAGGTACTTCATCTTGTTGCGGGTGTTCATCGGGTGCGGTTCCCAGCCGAGGAACACCATCCATTCGTGCTTGCGCGTGGCGCGCTTGAGTTGCGAGAGCATGGCGGCTTCGCTGGATTCCACCACTTTGAAGTCCTTCAAGCCGAAGGCGTCCTTGTCGATCATGCTCTGGATCAGGCGATTGCCGTCATTGCCCGGTTCGATGCCGTAGAGTTGACCATTGAGTTTGTCCTTGAATTTGGCAATGTCGGCGAAGTCGTGCAGTCCGGCGTCGTAGACGTAGTCGGGCACCGCCAGGGTGTATTTGGCGCCGTGCAGGTTGGCGCGCACGGTTTCCACGGTGCCGGCGTCGCGGAAGGGTTTGATGTCGTTTTCGGTGGTGGGCATCCAGTTGCCGAGGAACACGTCCAGGTCTTTGCCCGAAGCGAGGGCGCGGTAGGTCACGGGGATCGACAGCAGCGTGGTTTTGGTTGTGTAGCCGAGGGATTCCAGCACCTCGCTGGCGATGGCCGTGGTGACGGTGATGTCGGTCCAGCCGACATCAGAAAAACGCACCGTGGCGCAGGATTCCGGTTCGACGGCCTGGGCCAGCAACGGCAGGCTGAGTGTTGCAAGCAAGAGCAAGGCTTTCATGGATCAACTCCTCAAAGGTAAACGTCGGCAGCGGTTTGGGTGTTCGGTTTTCTTGTTGTTAGAGGTGCAGCAAAACCTGCTTTAACGCGTTGACCCAGGCCGGGTCAGGGCTGATCGACCCCGAACCAGTTCAGCGCCGCCGGATCGGTATTGAGATAGATGTGCTTGAGTTCGGTGAACTCATCCAGCCCGGCCCGTGACAGTTCACGACCGATGCCGCTGGATTTGTAGCCGCCCCACGGCGCCTGCGGAAACGCGGCGTTGTAGTCGTTGATCCACAAGGTGCCGACCCGCAGCCGCTTGGCCATGCGATACGCCTTGCCAATGTTGCGGGTCCAGACGCCCGCCGCCAGACCGTAAGGCGTGTCGTTGGCCAGTTGCAGCGCGTGGGCTTCGCCGCTGAAACGCTCGACGGTGATCACCGGCCCGAACACTTCTTCATGGGCGATGCGCATGTTGGCGGTGACGTTGCCGAGCAAGGTTGGTCGCAACCAGAAGCCGCGTTCGAACTGCTCGGGAATCGTCCCGCCGGCCAGCAAGGTCGCGCCTTGTTCGAGGGCGCCGGCAATCATCGTTAGAATCTGGTCGCGCTGGCTGGCGGAAATCAGCGGGCCCATTTGTGTCAACGGATCGAGGCCGTCACCCAAGCGAATCTTCAGGATGCGTTGCTGTAACGCCGCGATGAATCGATCGTGAATGTCGTCCTCCACCAACAACCGGGAACCGGCGGAACAGATTTGCCCGGCATTGAAAAACACCGCGTTCAGTGCCTGATCCAGTGCCACCTCAAAGTCGGCATCGGCGAACACGATGTTCGGATTCTTGCCTCCGAGTTCCAGCGCCACCCGCTTGAAGTTGCCGGTGGCCGCGCGCATCACCTTGCCGCCGGCACCGGCGCCACCGGTCAGCGACACCAAATCCACCTCATGGCTGGCGGCAAGCAACTCACCGACGTCACCCGGTCCGCAGAGCAGGTTGAACACGCCGTCGGGCAGGCCTGCTTCGTCCAACAACTCGGTCAAACGATGGGCCGTCATCGGCGTCAGGCTGCTGGGTTTGAATACCACGGTGTTGCCAGCGGCCAGGGCCGGGGCGATCTTCCATACCGCTTGCAGCAACGGGTAATTCCACGGTGCGATCAAGGCACACACGCCCACTGGTTCGCGTTGGTTGAAGCTGATCACATGGGCTGGTGCATGACTGTTGACGCTGGCGCTGTCGGCTTCCAGCAATGCGGCGTAATAACGGAACGTCGCCACCACATTGCCGACATCGCCCAGGCTTTCGCCCAGGGTCTTGCCGGCGTTGAGCGTTTCCAGGCGCGCGAGATTCGAGCTGTCCCGTTCGATCAGTTCGGCAATCCGTTGCATGAGTTGGGCGCGCTCGGTCACCGCCATCGTCGGCCACGGCCCGGCATCAAATGCTTCGCGCGCGGCACTGACTGCCCGTTGCGCGTCGACAGCCGCGGCCACGGCGACGTGCGCCAACACTTCTTCGGTCGCGGGGTTGATAACGTCGCGGTAACGCGCCGCCTGTGGCGCCTGCCAAACACCTGCGATGAACAATGGAATCTGCAGCATTTGCGTCTCCAGCCAAGTGGGTCGTGGCGGTCACTATGGCGGCGTTGGCAGCGCTGCTCTTGATCAAACGCGGCATAACCACGCCGTTTTCCCACGGCTGCAACGCCGCGGGATAACGGCAGCCAATGTCGTTTCCCGTCAAGTGCGCGCACGGCGTCTCTCTACACTGCCAACCATCCGATAAGCGATCTGTGGGGGACGCGATGAATCAACCTGTCGAGCAACTGAGAATCCGCCTGGCCTGCGCCTTTCGCTGGGCCGCGCGGCTGAACCTGCACGAGTCGATTGCCAATCACTTCAGCGTCGCGGTTTCGGGGGACGGTCGGGAGTTTTTGATCAACCCCTACGGCAAGCATTTCTCGCGGATCATGGCCAGTGACTTGCTGTTGGTGAACGCTGATGACCCGGCCAGTCTCGACCGGCCGGACGCGCCGGACATCACCGCATGGGCCTTGCACAGCGCCTTGCACCGCAACCAGCCCCACGCCCGTTGCATCCTGCATACCCACTCCAAATACGCGACGGCGCTGGCCTGCCTGGCGGATTCGCGGCTGCCGCCGATCGAGCAGAATGGCATGCGCTTTTTCGAACGTGTGGCCATTGACGACGGGTTCGACGGGATGGGATTGGGGGAGGAGGCCGAGCGGGTCAGCCACCTGTTGGGCGACAAACCGATTCTACTGATGGGCAACCACGGCCTGTTGGTCGCGGCGCCAACCATCGCCCAGGCATTTGATGACCTGTACTACTTCGAGCGGGCTTGCGAGACCTACATCACCGCGCTTTCAACCGGTCGCGAGTTGCGCATCGCCAGCGATGAGATCGCGCGCAAGACCTGCCGGCAGTGGCTCGATTATCCGGGTTTTGCCGACAAGCATTTCAACGCACTGATGGGCATTCTCGACGAAGAAGAGCCGGGCTATCGGCTGTGAGATCAATCGGCCTCGGTCGGCCGGTGCTCCTTGCGCAACGGCTGGCGCATCACCGGGGCGGTCCAGACCTGGCTGCGGTCCTCGCTGGGCGGGCAACCAAAACGCGCGCGATAGGTCCGGGAGAAATGCTCCAGCGAACCAAACCCCGAACAGGCCGCCACTTGCGCGACGCTCAGGCGAGTTTGTTGCAACAGGCTGTGGGCTTTAGCCAACCGCAACGTGATGTAGTACTTGAGCGGTGACAGGCCGGTTTGATGTTTGAATTGCCGCTCCAGTTGCCGGCGCGAGAGGCCGACCTGGCTGGCAATCGCTTCGCAATCGAGTGGCTCCTCCAGGGCCTTTTCCATCAACTGCACCGCGCGGCGAATCTTGCTGCCGTACAGGCCGTTATGGGTCAAGCCGTTATCGAGTTGATTGTCCGCCGGCGCGCGCACGTGGCCCATCAACAGGTGCATGCCAATTTCCCGTGCCAGATCGCTGTCGATGCTTTGGCCGATCCAGCCGAGCAACATGTCCAGCGTGGTGGTTGCACCGGCGCAGGTCATGCGCTGACGCTCAAGCGTATAAAGCTGCGGCTTGGCGTGAACGCGGGGATAGCTTTCCTGAAAGCCTTGCAGGTTGTCCCAATGCACGGCCGCTTCATAGCCGTCGAGCACACCGGCCGCAGCCAACAATTCAGTGCCGGTTTCCACGCCCATCAGCACCGCGCCGAACAACGCCTGTTTGCGCAACCAGCTCTTGAGCGCCAGGTTGCGGCTGTGTTTATGCACATCGAAACTGGCGATCACCAGGCACACATCGAAACCCTGGTCGGCGCGCAGCCCGTCGTTGGCCACGGTGCTCAGGCCATTGCTGGCCTGCACCGGTTCGCCGTCCAGCGACAACAGCGACCACTCGAACAATTGGCGTTGGGTCAGCCAATTGGCGATGGCCAACGGTTCCAGCACGGCGGCCAGACCGAAATTGGAAAACGACGGCAACAGCAGCACCGCCACCCGCAGCGGCGCAACATCGCCACGCTGCCAGGTGAAGCGGGTTTCTGCATTATTGGACGATTGATGACTCATCAGTGATCTCTACCGTTGCCGTGTCTGCCACTGCGGATGAATCCATACCGGCGCCTTGGTAGCCGTTATAGGCGTCAATCCGCGAATCATGTCACTGGCCTTTTCCGCGATCATCACCGTCGGCGCGTTGGTGTTGCCGCTGACGATCACCGGCATGATCGAGGCGTCCACCACCCGCAAGCCGTCGATGCCATGCACCCGCAGCTGCGGATCGACCACCGCTTCCGCGTCGCCCACCGGCCCCATCTTGCAGGTGCCGCTGGCATGGTAGCCGGTTTCCGTGACCTGCCTGGCCCAGGCATCCAGCGCTTCGTCGCTCTGTGCGGCGGGGCCGGGGACCAACTCTTCACCTTTGAACGCGGCCATGGCCGGTTGATCGATGATCTCGCGCACCAGCCGCGCACCCGCGCGCATGTCAGCTCGATCCTGCTCGGTTTCCAGGTAATTGAACAGGATGCGCGGCGGCTGTCGAGGGTCGGCGCTGTTCAGGGTGACGCTGCCCAGGCTGGTGGGGCGCATCAGGTCGATGTGGATCTGGAACGCATGGCCCGGGACCAGGTCGACACTGCCGGGTTGCACGGCCAGTGGCATGAAGGTCAGCTGTAGGTCAGGGTGTTCTACGCCCGCTCGGGAACGGATAAACGCCCCGGCTTCGAAATGATTGCTCGCCGCCAAGCCATCATGGGTGGCGAACCACCGCGCACCGATCCACCATTTACCCGGAGCGGTGGTCCAGGGATACAGCGACACCGGTTGCTTGCACAGGTACTGCACGACGGTGTCCGGGTGATCGTTGAGCCGCCGGCCGACGCCGGGCAGGTCAAGTTTCACGTTGATCCCCAAGTCGCGCAGTTCAGCCGCCGGACCGATGCCCGAGAGCAATAACAGCTGCGGCGAATTGATCGCCCCGGCGGTCAGCAACACTTCGCGCCGGACATGCACTTGATGGATTTCACCGCTCTGTTCGTACTCGATCCCGATGGCGCGATTCCCATCAAACAGGATGCGCAACGCCAGCGCATCAGTGGCCACCCGCACATTGCCGCGAGCCAGTGCTTCGCTCAGATATCCGCGCGAGGTACTCCAGCGACGGCCATTGCGGGTGGTGCGGTCCACCGGCCCGAATGCCTCCTGACGATAGCCATTCAAGTCATCGCTCAAGCCATATCCGGCCTCGGCGCCCGCCGCCAGGAATGCCGCACACAACGGCGTTTGCGTATCGCCGGGCGTGACGTGCAGGTGCCCGGTCGCGCCTCGGTAATCGTCGGCGCCATCGGCATGGGTTTGTGCTCGTTTGAAGTACGGCAGCACCTCCTGATAGCTCCAGCCGTCACAGCCTTGCGCGGCCCAGCCGTCGTAATCCCGGGCATGGCCACGGATGTAAACCATGCCATTGATCGACGATGAACCGCCCAGCGTCCGGCCTCGCGGCGTGCCGATCCGGCGGCCCTCCAGATACGGTTCCGGCTCGGAGTTGTAGCTCCAGTTGTAGCGCGTCCCGCCCACCACGATGCCCACCGCGGACGGCATGTCGATGGTCCAGCTCTTGTCTGCCGGGCCGGCTTCCAGCAGCAGAATCCGCACCGCCGGGTCTTCGCCCAAACGGTTGGCCAGCACGCAGCCTGCTGACCCTGCGCCCACAATCAGGTAATCAAACTCATGGTCGGTCATGGTTCGCTGTGCTCCATCAATGAAAAACGGATCAGTCGGTTACGGCACGCAACCTGTGGGAGCTGGCTTGCCTGCGATAGCGGTGTATCAGGCAGCACAAATGTCGACTGGTACTCCCTCATCGCGGGCAAGCCCGCTCCCACAGGTTCTGTGTATAGACTCAGGCGGCGGAGGGCCCATGAATCCCGTTGAACACCAACCGATGGAAGTGATGCACCAAATGCTCGCTTTCATTGCTGCGCTGGGCATCGATCATGTAGCGGCCCTGGTCGTAGCCGAGGGAATGCAGGCCTTTCTGCACCGAGATGTTCAGCGCGATGTCTTCTGGCCCCAAATCCTCGTTCATCCACTTCATGCAAGACTCGGTGACCGGCGCCGTTTCGCTGTTGGTGGAGTAGTAACCGAAGCGCAGCAGCGAGCGCTCGGCGTCCAGCGGAATCATGATGAACGAACCGAGAAACTCCGAGAACGGGAAGGTATAGAAGGTGTTGTTCGGCCACATGCCGATGTTGAAAAAGCATTCGTCCGCGTTCACCTCGCTTTTCAATGGCACACCGTAGGCTTCGGTCGCCGCGAGATTGGCCGGCGCAACGTAGGTCCACCAGTTGTCGCGTTTGGTCAACTGATAGCCCTTGAAGTCGATCAGCTTGGCCAGGTCGATATGGCACGGCCCGGACAACTTGAAGTGATAACCCTCGATGGAGTTGTCCATGATCACCTTCCAGTTGGCCGGCACGATCACGTCCTGCTCCTCGATCAGGCGCATGTTCTCGAGGTCGGGAAACACCCGGCGCATTTCCTCATCGGCACCGGGGAACAAGTCCCGCAACGACGGCGCTGCCGGGTCGAGGTTGAAGTAGATGAACCCGCCCAGTTCCTCCGTGCGAATCTGCGGAATGTTGAACTGCTGCAATTCGAAGTTCTTCATCTTCTCGCAACGCGGCGCGCTGCGCAGGCTGCCGTCCATTTCGTAGCACCACGAGTGATAGGCGCAACGCACCACGCCGCCCGTGGTGCCGCGACGCGCTTCGAGCAGGCGATTGCCGCGATGCTGGCAAACGTTGTGGAACGCATGGATCTGGCCCTGACGATTTTTTGCCACCACCACGCTCTGGTCGAACAGATCCGTCACCACGTACTGGCCCGGCTCGGCGAACTCGCTGACGTGCCCGGCCACGTGCCAAGCGTGCATGAAGATATTGTCGCGCTCGGCCTTGAACAGGGTCTCGTCGAAAAAGTAGCGCGAGGGCAGGGTGAAGGCTTCTTCCGGATCCTGATGGTCCCAACCCTCGACGGGGCTTTGCTGTTTGCGGGTTTGGAAGTTTTGCATGGGGCGATCTCCACAGTGACTGGCCGCACGGCACGGCGACGTGTTCTGGGAGTTAATCTAGGGCGCGAGGCAGGGGCGGGATTGATGGATTGCGACCAGTTGCGCGAGAAAATCATCAACCCCGTCCCCCTGTAGGAGCTGCCGCAGGCTGCGATCTTTTGATCTTGTTTTTTAAAAGCAAAGTCAAAAGATCGCAGGCTGCGCCAGCTCCTACAGTGGAGGGGAGATTAGAAGGTGTATTTGAAACTGGTCATCAGGTTACGCGGGGCACCGTAGTTACCGGTGTAGCCGGCGAAGTTGTAGTACTCACGGTCGAAGAGGTTGTTCAGGTTGACCGAGGCGCTGAGGTTTTTGCTGATGTCATAGCGGGCCAGCAGATTGGTAATCGCATAGCTGCCTTGGGTGAACGTGTGCAGGTCGCTGCCGACTTTGCTTTGCCAGTTGACGCCGCCACCCACGGTCAACTTGTCGAGCTCGCCGCCCAGTCGATAAGTGGTGAAGGTTTTGAGGCTGTGGCGGGGTAGGGTGGTGTTGATGCGCTGGTCGTCAGCATTGGTGGTGACCGTGTAGGCGTAGCCAGCGCCGAGTTGCCAGCCTTCGGCCAGTTCACCGTCCAGTTGCATCTCCACGCCTTTGGAGGTGGTGTTTTGTTCGGCTTTGTAGACGTTGCTGCCCGGGGCCTCGGCCTGCCACACGGCCAGGTTGTCCTGCTTGAGTTTGAACAGGGCGAGGCTGGAATTGAGCATTCCGTCGTAGTGACTGCCCTTGATGCCGACTTCGTAGCCTTTGCCTTCCATCGGGTCCAGCGGCTTGTTGTTTTCGTCACGCACCCACGAGGCTTGGGGGTTGAAGATGCTGGTGTAGCTGGCGTACAGCGACCAGACGTCGGTCAGGTCGTAGACCACGCCGGTGTAGGGAATGAACACACCGGTTTCCCTGGAGTGGGTCTCGGTTTCATCGCCGGCATAAGGCCGGTCTTCGGTATCGCGTTTCCAGTCGACGACGCGGCCCCCCAGTATCAGGCTCAAGTCGTCGGTCAGGTGAAAGCGCCCGGTAAGGTAGGCGGCATATTGGGTTTCATCGATCGACGATTTGCCGGTGACCGGAAAGTCCGGTTTCGGGTTATTGCCGTCATAGTCGAACAGGTTGTCGATGGCACCCTCGGCAGACCCCGAATAGTCGTACCGCCAGCCGCCGTAACTCGGGACGCTCTCGTTGTACCTGGACAGCGTCAGGCCGCCGATCAACTCATGTTCGCGACCGAACAGGTTCAGTGGCCCGGTCAGGTAGACGTCGAGATTGTCCTGGCGCGGTGTGCCGGTGAACTTGACCGGCAACAGATTGGTGCCGCTGCCATCGGTTTGCAGCGTGCCATTGAGGTAGGTGAACACCTCATCGAATTTGTTTTCGGTGTGTGTGAACTCGATTTTTCCACTCCATCCGTTACCCAGTTGCTGTTCGATGGAGGTGAAGTAACTGGACTGCTCATGATCATTGTGTGACCAGTCCGGGGAGCCGTTGGTCGAGCGACTCAGGTGAGTCCGCTCGCCATTCGGGAAACGCGTCGGCAAGCCCGAACGCAAGGGCGCTTCGACATCGGTGCGCAGGTAGCTGAAGCCCATGGTCAGCAGGGTGTCTTCGCTGAGGTCGAACTCGGTAATGCCGTAGAACAACTGCGAATCCTGCTTGAAACGGTCGATCCAGGCGCCGCCGGTTTTGTAGTCGGCCACCAGACGCCCGCGAACGTTGCCGCTTTCCGTCAACGGCCCGGAAACGTCGAAGCCAGTGCCATAACGATCCCAGTTGCCCGCCTCGCCGGTCACGCTGGCCTGAGCCTGCGCGGTCGGGCGTTTGCGGATCAGGTTGATGGTGGCGGCAGGGTTGCCCAGGCCGCTGATCAGGCCCGTGGCCCCGCGAACGACTTCCACACGGTCGTACTGGGCCATGCTCTGGGCGTAGTTATCCATGCGCGTGACGGTCGGCACGCCGTCGATTTCGAAGTTCTGGATCTCGAAACCACGGGACCAGAAACTGTCGCTTTCCGCGCCCAGGCCGTCGCGCAGCACAATGATCCCGGGTGTCGCGTCCAGGGTGTCGCTTAAGGTGGTCAGGCGTTGGTCATCGAGCCGCTGGCGGGTCATCACCGTCAGCGATTGCGGGGTTTCGCGGGGTGTCAGGTTCAGACGCGTCGAGCTGCTGGACGACAGCGTGGTGTAGGAGCCGCTGTTTTCGGTGGTCGAGCCGGGCGCTTTGCCGGAAATGCTCAGCGCGTCCAGTTGCAAGGCGTCGGTGCCCAGGCGCCGGGCAATCTGATACGAGCCATTGGTGCCGCGCAACGCTTCAAGGTCGGTGCCGGCCAACAGCGTCGCGAGCCCGCTGCCGACGTCGAAACGACCCTGCAAACCACGGGTGCTCAGGCCTTCGGTCAATTGCGCCGGATAGCTGATGAGCACATGAGCGGTTTCACCCAATTGCGCCAGGGCAGTGCTTAACGGTCCGGCCGGGATGGTGAAGTCAACCTGCGATGGCCCCGCCTGGAGGTAACTCGAAGCCAGCATGCATGGACCGGCAACGCTCATGCATGCCATGCCCCGCAGGACGGCGGCGGCGAGTTGCTGCTTGATCAGGTGTGGGCGCCGTTGGCGTATGTGATGCGAGTGCGGCATGTGTCATTCCCCAATGAAAGTGATCTTTGGGGATACAAGTCTCGCGAGAAACGAAAACGGCTCACCCGAACGGAAAAAAGATTCAGCTGTGGACGCGTTTCGACTTTAGCGTTACCCAGTAGCGCGTCATGTGGTGCACGTCGAGGCTGAAGGTATCGCTCACGGCCGCGAGCACTCGGTCAGTGTCATCCAGTGGAAAGGTGCCGGAAACCTTCAAATCGGCAAGGCCCGGATCGCAGCCCAGATGCCCGCGACGGTAACGCGCCAGTTCGGCCAGAAAATCCTCCAGGCGCTGGCCCTGGGCGATGATCATGCCGTGGCTCCAGGCCTGCTCGGTGCCGATACGTGGGCGCTGCGACAGCAACTGGCGGTGATCGAAACTGACCACTTGGCCTTGCGCCACAGTGGCAAAGCCGTCGCGTTGATCCAGCGGATAAATGCCGATTATTCCGGCAAGGCTGCTGGCCTGGGTAAAGCCCTGGCGCTGGCGCACGGCAACACGTTGGCCCAGCAGTTGAATCCGGCCTTGCGCAGTGTGTACCCACAGTGGCCGGCCGGGTGGTGCGTCCACGAGAATCTCGCCTCGCAGCAGGTGAATCAAGCGGGCTTGCTGATCGAAACGCACGTCGATGGCGCTGTCGGTATTGAGTTGCACCTGCACCTGTTCGGCCAACTGCACGCTGCGGCGCTCGCCGACGGCGCTGCTGAAGTCGCTGGTCCAGTCTTGCACCAGCGAGGTGTCTTTGGCGGTCCAGGCAGAACCGGCGGCGGCCAACAGTAGGGCGAGGTTTTTCAGCGCGCTGCGGCGCGAGAGCATCGGCGACAGCACGGCACTGGCGAGCGCTTGCTGGCCAGGTGAACGCAGGGTGTTCATGCGCGAAGAAAAGGCTTGCGCCCGTTGCCAGGCCATTTCGTGCAGCGCGTCGGCCTGTCGCCACTTCAACCAGTCAGCACGGGTTTGCGCGTCGACTTCCGGCTCTTGCAGCTCCAGCAGCCAATGCATGGCCTGTTCGGCCACGGGCAGAGGAATCGATCCCTGGCTCACCGAAGCTGTCTGCGACTTCATCAAGCCAGGCTGCCATCAAGCACGATGCACTGAGCACCGGCCTTTACGATGTAGCGTTTTACCGTGGCCATCGAAACCTGCAACCGTTGTGCGATCTCGCCGTGACTCAGGCCGTCCAGTTGCGACCACAAAAAAGCCCTGCGCACGGGCAGGTCAAGACGCTCCAGCACGGCGTTCAGCTCCAACAGGGTTTCCAGCATGATGGCCTGGGTCTCGAGGTCCGGCACAACCGCTTCCGGCAGTGTCGCCAAGACTTGCAGATAAGCCTTTTCAAGCTTCTGCCGTCGGTAATGGTTGGACAAGACACTTTGCGCAACCGTTACCAGGAAGCTGCGGGGTGCG
Organism: Pseudomonas sp. RIT-PI-q; assembly: GCF_001297125.1. Classification (GTDB taxonomy): domain Bacteria; phylum Pseudomonadota; class Gammaproteobacteria; order Pseudomonadales; family Pseudomonadaceae; genus Aquipseudomonas. The sequence continues at coordinate 35,448 of NZ_LHPC01000053.1, read as the reverse complement.
TGGAGCTCAATCAACTCAGCCTTGGCCAGCAAGCGGACAAAGACGTCCTGCGCCAGATCCGCCGCGCTGTGGGAGCAACCGAGACGGCACCGCAGCCAGCGTTGCAGCCAGGAATGCTGCTCGCGGTAAAGGGTCGCGAGGCCGTGGTGGCTTGCTGAAGGGGTCGAAGGCATTGGGTTTCGCACAGATGAAAAAACTATAAATGATAATGATTATCATATTTGGCGTTTTGTTCACTGGCAAGCGCTGTGAAAAATCCTTCGGGAATCACAGACCCTGTAGCCGCTGGCGGAGCCTGCGTCCGGCTGCGCAGCAGTCGTAAAACCTGGCTGCGAGGTCTATCTGAAACACTGCTTCGTCTGATTTACGACTGCTGCGCAGCCGAACGCAGCCTCGCAAGCTCGACAGCTGCTACAGGGCCGGACGCAGCCTCGCAGGCTCGATAGCTGCTACAGGGCCGGACGCAGGGTTTGCGTTCAACCTGAAATTCTGTAGGAGCAAGCTTGCTCGCGATAGCATCGCCGCGGTCATCCCGTTGCACCGCGTTGTCTGCATCGCCAGCAAGCCGGCTCCTATGGAGGGGGCGTTAATCCTCGCGTTTAACCACCAGGGTCAGAATGTCGTAGCTGGCAACCAGTTCGCCCAGTTGGTTTGTGACCTCCACATCCCACGCCACCACGCCTTGCGGAATGCCTTGCGGGCTCTTTTTGCCCTGGTCGATTTTGCGTTTGCAGGTCAGGCGCGCCTGGATGGTGTCGCCGATGCCGACCGGGTTGATGAAGCGCAGGGTGTCGAGGCCGTAGTTGGCCAGGACCGGGCCGGGCGCCGGGGACACGAACAGGCCGGCGGCGGCCGACAGCACGAAGTAACCGTGGGCGATGCGTTTGCCGAATTGCGATTCCTTGGCGGCGATGTCGTCGAAGTGCATGTAGAAGTGGTCGCCGGACAGGCAACCGAAGTTCACCAGGTCGGCCTCGGTCACGGTGCGGCGGTGGGTGAGTAGCGATTCACCGATCTGCAAATCCTGGAAGAAGCGGCGGAACGGGTGCACTTCGGTTTCGATGACCTTGGCGCCGCGCACGTATTCGCCAGTAACGGCGGCGAGCATGGTCGGTGAGCCTTGCACGGCGGCGCGTTGCAGGTAGTGTTTCACCGCGCGCAAGCCGCCAAGTTCTTCACCGCCGCCGGCACGGCCCGGGCCGCCATGTTTGAGGTGTGGCAGGGGCGGACCGCGGCCGGGGGATTCGGCGGCGGATTCGCGGTCCAGCACCAGCAAGCGGCCGGGCCAGGCAGCGGCGACCGGAATGGCCTTGGCGGCGATTTGTGGGTCCTTGGTGATCAGACTGGCCACCAGGCTGCCCTTGCCGCGAGCGGCCAGGACCAGTGCTTCATCCAGATCGCCGTAGGCCATCAAGGTGCTGACCGGGCCAAACGCTTCGATGTCATGGGCGCCACCTTCGGCGTGTGGGTCGCGAGCCTGCAACAGCGTCGGCGCGAAGAACGCACCCTGGCTGACGTTTTCACCGCGCGGTTCAAAACCGTCGCGGGCACCGAACAACAGATCGCTGCTCTGCAACAGGCTTTCCAGGCGCTCGGCGACGTCTGTTTGCTGATCGTGGGAGGCCAATGGGCCCATGCGCACGCCTTCCACCGACGGGTCACCGACCACGACTTTTTTCAGTCGATCGCGCAAGCGAGTGGCGACCGCGTCGATGTGTTTCGCCGGAACGATGGCGCGGCGGATGGCGGTGCATTTCTGCCCGGCCTTGGTGGTCATCTCGCGGGCGACTTCCTTGATGAACAGCTCGAACTCTTCGTCGTCCGGGGTCACGTCCGGGGCGAGGATCGCGCAGTTCAGCGAGTCGGCCTCGGCGTTGAATGGCACCGAGTTGCGGATCAGATTCGGATTGACCCGCAGCTTGGCGGCAGTGTCGGCGGAGCCGGTGAAGGTCACCACGTCCTGGCCTTGCAGGCGATCGAGCAAGTCACCGGTGCTGCCGATGATCAATTGCAGGCTGCCCGCCGGGAGCAAACCGGATTCGTCCATCAGCCGCACCACGGCTTCGGTCAGGTAGCTGGTGGCGCTGGCCGGTTTGACGATGCACGGCATGCCGGCGAGAAAGCTCGGGGCGAATTTTTCCAGCATGCCCCAGATCGGGAAGTTGAAGGCGTTGATGTGCACGGCCAGGCCGCCACGGGGCACCAGAATATGCGTGCCGGCGAAGGTGCCGAGTTTGCTCAGTTGCATCGCCGGGCCTTCGTGGACGATGTTGCCCGATGGCAATTCCCGCGAGCCGAGGCTGGCGTAGGTGAACAGCGTGCTGTTGCCGCCTTCGATGTCGATCCAGCTGTCGGCGCGGGTGGCGCCGCTGTGGTGGGAGATCGCGTAGAGCTGTTCTTTGCGTTCGCTCAGGTACAAGGCCAGCGCCTTGAGGCGCTGGGCGCGTTGCTGGAAGTCCAGCGCCATCAGTCCGCTGACGCCCTGGCGGCGACCGTGCTCGATGGCTTCGGCGAAGTCCGGGCGCTCTTCGTGAGTACGCGCAATCTCATGGCCGTCGATGGCGCTGCGCAGCACTTGGGCACCGTGTTGGCCGATCCAGCGACCGGCGATGAAACTTTGCAGGGTAGGGGCGTGAGACATCACGATTGCTCCTGGTTGTGAAAGGTTTTGGCGCGACCGTGACCGCGCCATTCAGGGATTACCAAAGTGCCAAGGTGTAACCGACTATCAGCCGGTTCTCGTCGAGGTCGGTGGTCAAGCCGTTGCCGGAACGGAAGGTCACGTTGCGCCAGCGCAGGCTGACGTCCTTGAACACGCCGCTCTGGATCACGTAACTGATGTCGGTGTCGCGTTCCCGCTCGCGGCCGTTGTCGACACTGCCGGCCTTGACGTGGTTGCCGTCGGTGTAACGGGTCATGAAGGTCAGGCCGGGGATGCCTTGCGCCGCGAAGTCATAGTCGTAACGCAGTTGCCAGGAGTCTTCGTCGGCGCGGGTGTAGGTGTTGAAGGTCACCAGGTTGACCACGTACGGATCGCCGCCGTTGAGGAACGGAAAGGCGCTGTCGCCGGACAATTGCTGGTACGTCGCGCTGACCTTGTGCGCACCGTGGGACACGCTGAACATGCTGTTGAAGTTGCGGTTGTCGATGCGCCCGGCCCGCTCGGCGCCATCGCCGCGACTGTCGAAATAGCGAATGTCGCTGCGCAGGTTGAACCCGTTGCCCAGCGGCTGGGTATGCACCAGCCCGACGAACTGCTGGCGATAGATCTGATCGAGCTTGCCGTAGTAGTAGCTCAGGTTCAGTTGCGGGCTGAAGGCGTAGCTGCCGCCGGCGAAGTCGAAGTGATCGCTGCTGGCGGCGCCGAAGCCGATGTCATCGTTGCTGGAAGAGTCCCGCAGGTTGGCCTTGGTCAGGCGCCCGGCATTGACCGTCAGGCCGCTGATTTCCTGGCTGGTCAGCAAGCCGCCCTCAAAGGTCGAACCCAGCAGGCGGGTGTCGTTGTAGGTCGCCACCGGCAGCAACGGTTGCAAGGTGCCGAGTTTCAACACGCTTTTGGATACCCGCAGCTTGCCGGTCAGCCCCAGCTGGCTGAACTCGTCAGCCGGTTCATGGCTGGTCGGGCCGAAGGGCAACAGCCCGGTGCCACGGCGATCCGCGCTGGAATCGAGTTTCAATCCCAGCTCGCCCAGCGCGTCCAAACCGAAGCCGAAGGTGCCATCGGTGAACCCTGACTCGACGCGGGCGGTGAAGCCCTGCGCCCATTCCTCGGCCTTGGATTGCGGCGCGTTGTCCTGACGGAAATCGCGGTTGATGTAGTGGTTGCGCATTTCAATACGGGCCTTGCTGTCGTCGATGAAGTCGGCCATGGCAACGGGGGCGACCATGGGCAGACTCAATGCGGCGGCCAGCGAAAACAGTGATTCGTAAGGTGCGGTACGTGCGGGCTTCATTATTTTTATTCCCTGCCATCAGATCGATCGTTGTTTAGTGCTTGCTGGCGCCGGAGGCACCGATTCCGGTCATCGAACGGATGAACTGCGCCAGATAACGTCCGCGCTCAAGGGCTGCGCGAGGCGAGGTGTCGGTGACGGAAAACACCCAGGCGCTTAAGAACGCCAGGCTCATGGAGAACAGCGCCGGGTTGGAGTAGGGGAACAGGGCTTTGTCGTGATGCAGCACGTTGACCCACACCGCCGGGCTCAGCACCAGCAAGACAATCGCCGAGGTCAGCCCGGCCAGGCTGCCGGTGACCGCGCCACGAGTAGTCAGGCCTTTCCAGTACATCGAGAGGAACAACACCGGGAAATTCACCGACGCGGCGATGGCCAGGACCAGCCCGGAGAGGAACGCGATGTTCTGCGATTCGAACAACAGGCCGAGGATGATCGCCAGTACGCCGATGCACAGCGTGGCGATCCGCGAGACGCGAATTTCCTGCTGCTCGGAGGCCTGGCCCTTGCGCATCACGCAGGCATACAAATCGTGGGACACCGCCGACGCGCCGGACAACGCCAACCCGGCAACCACCGCCAGAATGGTCGCGAAGGCCACCGCCGAGATGAAGCCGAGGAACAGGTTGCCGCCGACGGCTTGCGCCAGGTGCACGGCGATCATGTTGCCGCCGCCGATGATTGCGCCGCTGGCATCGCGGAACGCTGGATCGGTGCCGACCATGACGATCGCGCCGAAGCCGACGATGATCAGCAGCAAGTAGAAATAGCCGATGAAACCGGTGGCGTAGAACACGCTTTTACGCGCTTCCTTGGCATCGCTGACGGTGAAGAAACGCATCAGGATATGCGGCAGGCCGGCGGTGCCGAACATCATGCCCAGGCCCAGCGAGATTGCATCGATAGGGTTCGACAGCAATCCGCCGGGCGCCATGATCGCATTGCCCTTGGCATGCACGGCGGTGGCGCCGGCGAACATTGCTTCAGTGCTGAAACCGAAATGCTTGAGCACCATGAACGCCATGAAGGTGGTGCCGAACAGCAGCATCACCGCTTTGATGATCTGCACCCACGTGGTGGCGAGCATACCGCCGAAGGTCACGTAGAACACCATCAACACGCCGACCAGCATCACCGCGTAGAGGTAATCGATACCGAACAGCAACTCGATCAGCTTGCCGGCACCAACCATCTGCGCCACCAGGTACATCAGGGCTACGGTCAGGGTGCCGAAGGCCGAGGTCAGGCGCACCGGGGTTTGTTCGAGGCGATAGGAGACCACGTCGGCGAAGGTGTATTTGCCGAGGTTGCGCAGGCGTTCCGCGATCAGGAACAGAATGATCGGCCAGCCTGCCAACACGCCCAGTGCGTAGAGCAAACCGTCATAGCCATTGAGGAACATCATCGCCGAGATGCCGAGGAAGGACGCTGCGGAAATCATGTCGCCGGCAATCGCCAAGCCGTTCTGGAAACCGGTCATGCCTCCGCCGGCGGTGTAGAAATCACTGGCGGAACGGGTGCGCAACGCGGCCCAGCGCGTGACGCCGAGGGTGAACAGGACGAACACCAGGAACATGCCGATGGCGTTCCAGTTCAGTGGACGGGATGCGCCGTCGGCTGCGGCCGCAAAGTCCGCGACAAAGACCAGAGGCAACAGGAACAACGCCAGAAAACGGCTCATTGGGCGCACTCCTGTTTCAGCTTTTCATTGAGCGGATCGATCACGTTGTTGGCGCGATAGACGTAGAAACCGGTCAGCGCGAACGCCAACACCACGATCACCACACCGACCAGCATGCCCACGCTGGTCACGCCGCCACTCAGGGATTGGCCGAGGGTGCTGGGGGAGAACGCCACTAGCAGGACAAAGCCGAAATAGATCACCAGCATGATCAGCGACAGTGACCAGTACAGGTTCTGTTTGCGGCGAACCAACTGGATGAAGTCGGGGTGCTGGCGGATGAGTTCTACGTCTTTGGGGGTCATGGCGCGCTCTCGTTTGTTGTTTTTGTTGTGGGTAAATCTGAATTGCGATCCCCCTGTAGGAGCTGGCTTGCCAGCGAAGGCGGCCTCAAGATCGATGGTGATCTCACTGGCCGCTTCGCTGGCAAGCCAGCTCCTACAGGGGGTGTGGTGCTTTAGAGTTGGTCGAAGTCAAGGACGACCTTGTCGCTGATCGGGAATGCCTGGCACGACAGCACATAGCCGGCGGCCACTTCGTAGTCTTCCAGGGCGTGGTTGCTGTCCATGTCCACTTCGCCTTCGATGACCTTGCATTTGCAGGTCGAGCACACGCCGGCCTTGCACGAGTAGGGCAGTTCGGCGCCTTGGGCGTTGCCGGCGTCGAGAATGCTTTGCGTGTTGCGCGGCAGGTCGAAGGCCAGGGCGCGACCGTCGCTGATCACGGTGATCTGGCTGACTGCCGCATCAACCTGGCGTGCCGCCTCGCGGGCTTGGCGTTTTTGCGGGCTGCCGGCAGCGGCGAACAATTCGAAGTGGATGCGCTCTGCCGGCATGCCTTTGGCTTTGAGGCTGTCGCAAACGGTTTCGGTCATCTCCTGCGGGCCGCAGATGAACGCCGCGTCGAGGGCTTTGACGTCGAGCCAGCGGCTGAACAATTGCTCGCACTTCTCGGCGTTGATCCGGCCGTTGTACAGGTCGACATCCTGCTGCTCACGGCTGAACACGAAGATCAGGTTCAGGCGCTGCAAGTAGCGGTTTTTCAGGTCTTCGAGTTGCTCGCGAAACAACGCGCCGGAGCTGGAACGGTTGCCATACAGCAGCGTGACGCGGCTGTGCGGTTCGGTTTGCAGGGTGGTCTTGATGATCGACAGGATCGGCGTGATGCCACTGCCCGCCGCGACCGCCAGGTAGTTGCCATGACGAGTCGGGTCGAGTTCGACATGGAAGTGCCCGGCCGGCGGCATCACTTCCAGGCTGTGCCCGGCCTTCAGCTGTTCGTTGGCAAACGCGGAAAAACGCCCGCCGGCCACACGCTTGATGGCGATGCGCAGTTCACCGTCATTGACCCCGGTGCAGATCGAATAGGAGCGGCGCACTTCTTCGCCGTCCATCTGCGTGCGCATCACCAGGTGCTGGCCCTGGGTGAAGTGAAAACTGTCTTGCAGGTGCTGCGGAATCTCGAAGGCGATGGACACCGCGTCACGGGTCTCGGGGCGCACGTCCTTGATGGTCAGGCTGTGAAATTTACTCATTTTTATTCTCCAGCTGGGACGGCCGATCGCCGCTCAGATGCACTTGAAATAGTCGAACGGTTCGCGGCAATCGACGCAGCGGTACAACGCTTTGCAGGCGGTGGAGCCGAATTCGCTGAGCACTTCGGTGTGCGTGCTGCCGCATTGCGGGCAGGCGATCACCGGGCTTTCGCCGAGCAGGCTGCGTTTGCTGGTGCTGCCGTCGGGCGGGGCGATGCCGTAGGCACGCAGGCGTTCGCGGCCCATGTCGGTGATCCAGTCAGTGGTCCAGGCCGGGGTCAATTTGCGCTCCAGTTGCGGGGCCCTGAACCCGGCGAGTTCCAGTGCGTCGCGGATATCGCTTTCGATCACTTCGGTGGCGGGGCAGCCGGAGTAGGTCGGCGTGACCACCACGTGCAAATGACCGGCCTGCCAGTCGAGATCGCGAACGATGCCGAGGTCGACCACGCTGACTACCGGCACTTCCGGGTCCATGACCTGCGCCAATGTCGCCCACGCGGCGGCCAGGTCGGTCGGTTGTGCCGGCCGTGCACCCTGGTCGCTGGCGATCAGCTCACCAGGTCGCATCGGGGTACGCTCGCGGCAGGAATTGCATCTCGGCCAGCAAAATACCCAGGTGTTCGGTGTGCAGGCCCTTGCGTGCGTTCAGGTAGAAATAGCTCGGTGCGGCGGGCACGGGCAGGGTGGCGCTGGCGAAAATCTCGCTGACCTTGGCTTGCCACGCCGCGGCGACTTGCGCGGTATCCGGGGTGATGCCGGCCTCGCCCAGACGTTGTTCGCTGTCGTCGGCACTGGTCAGTTCAATGGTGAAACGCCAGACCTCAGGGATGGCCGCGAGCATGCGTCTGTGGCTTTCTTCGGTGCCGTCACCCAGACGCTCGACCCACTCGCCGGAGCGGCGCAGGTGATAGGTGACTTCCTTCACTGCTTTGGCGGCGATCCCGGCAATGCGCTCGTCGCTGGACTGGCTCAGCCCACTGAGCACTTGCAGGTGCCAGGCGTCGTAGAGGAATTGTTTGAGAATGGTCACCGCGTAATCGCCGTTGGGTTGTTCTACCAGCAGCAAGTTGCGATAGGCGCGCTCATCGCGGCGGAACGCCAGGTGATCGGCATCGCGACCGTCGTCCAGCAGTTCGGCGGCGTAGTCCAGCCAGTTGCGGGCCTGGCCGACGAGGTCGAGGCCGACGTTCATCAGCGCCAGCTCTTCTTCCAGCGCCGGGGCCTTGCCGCACCATTGGCACAGGCGCTGGCCCTGGATCAGGGCGCTGTCGCCGAGGCGCAGCAGGTATTCGATCAGATCAGTCTTAGTGTTCATGGTCGACCTCACATGTGCCCGACTTCGGCCGGCAGCTCGTAGAAGCTGGCGTGGCGATAGACCTTGTCGTCCGCCGGGTCGAACAGCGGGTCTTTTTCATCCGGGGAGGAGGCGGTGATCAACGCCGAAGGCACGACCCACAGGCTCACGCCTTCGCTGCGGCGGGTGTACAACTCGCGCGCGGTCTCGATGGCCATGGTGGGGTCGGCGGCATGCACGCTGCCGACATGCTTGTGGTTGAGGCCGTGCTTGCTGCGCACGAAGACTTCAAAAAGGGTCCATTCGGACATGACGTTCACTCCACATTGTTTGCTTTTGTAGGAGCTGCCGCAGGCTGCGATCTTTTGGCGGCGTTGAAATCGCTGAAGATCAGGATCAAAAGATCGCAGCCTTCGGCAGCTCCTACGATTTTGTTGGGCCGATCAGGCGGCGTTCTTGTTCTGTTTTTTACGCGCGTGGGCGACCGCGGCTTCGCGGACCCAGGCACCGTCTTCAATGGCTTTGCGGCGGGTGGCCACACGTTCCTGGTTGCACGGACCGTTGCCCTTGAGCACTTCGTAGAATTCGCTCCACTGGATTTCGCCGAAGTCGTAGTGGCCGCGCTCGGCATTCCACTTCAATTCCGGATCGGGGCAGGTGCAGCCCAGCAATTCCAGTTGCGGGATGGTCTGGTCGATGAAGCGCTGGCGCAGTTCGTCGTTGCTCTGGCGCTTGATTTTCCAGGCCATGGATTGGGCGCTGTTCGGCGAGTGTTCATCGCTCGGGCCGAACATCATCAGCGACGGCCACCACAGGCGGTTGATCGCGTCCTGGACCATGTCTTTTTGCGCCTGATTACCGTGGCGCATCATGGTCAGGAGAATTTCGTAGCCCTGGCGCTGGTGGAAACTTTCTTCCTTGCAGATCCGCACCATGGCCCGGGAATAGGGGCCATAAGACGTGCGCTGCAACACCACCTGGTTGACGATCGCCGCACCATCCACCAGCCAGCCCACCGCGCCCATGTCGGCCCAGTTCAGCGTCGGGTAATTGAAGATGCTCGAGTACTTGGCCTTGCCGCTGTGCAGCTTGGCGATTTCTTCATCGCGGTCGGCACCGAGGGTTTCCATGGCGCTGTACAGGTACAGGCCGTGGCCGGCTTCGTCCTGAATCTTGGCCATCAATTGCAGTTTGCGTTTGAGCGACGGCGCGCGGGTGACCCAGTTGCCTTCGGGCAGCATGCCGACGATTTCCGAGTGGGCATGCTGGGAGATCTGCCGGATCAGGGTTTGGCGATAGGCATCAGGCATCCAGTTTTTGGCTTCGATCTTGATTTCTGAATCGATTTTTTCCTGGAAGGCGCGTTCCTGGTCGGACATCTCCGAGAGGTCTTTGATGCGCTTTACGCCTGTTTCTACGAGCTGTGCGTACATGGGGGGTCTCCCGCCTTGAATCTTGTCGAGGGCATGGAGAACTTTATAAGCGATACAGAAACTAATATCAAACATAAAATATCGTGTCGTATGTGTTTTTGTATCGCTTTTGGATGAGCGGGAGCTTTGGGTGCGGCAGATCTGAAACCCAAGCAAAGCAACCGCAAAATCAAAACATTTGAAACACCACCCCTGTAGGAGCTGGCTTGCCAGCGAAAGGGTCGTGTCAGGCAATGCATTTCTCTGGGTTGAGGACGCCTTCGCTGGCAAGCCAGCTCCTACAGAGGGCACGCCAAGCCGGCCGATATCCAAACTCTGGTGTGGCGTTGTCTTCGGCTATCCAGCGACCGCGACATCTGAATCCACCCACCCCCTGTAGGAGCTGGCTTGCCAGCGAAGCACTCAAATGCGCCGCATTTATCCCGATGAAACGCGTCATCGTTGATGACCTTCGCGAGCAGGCTCGCTCCCACAATTGAATGGGTCATACCTGTGAGGGCTTGGTTGGCTGTCAGGGCGTCTTCGCTGGCAAGCCAGCTCCTACAGGGGTGGGTTCAAAATCCAGTAAAAATCCAAAAAAAAAGCCCCGCCGAAGCGGGGCCGTAAGGGGTGCAGCAGTCATGCTTTCGGGCGCTTGTCCATCACGTGGCAAGCCTTGCCCTCAGAGCGCTTGATCGAATGCACTGGTTGCAAAACAATCCGCGAACTGATCCCGATATACGTCTTGATATGCCGACTCAACTCGGCACAAACCGCCTTCTGCTGATCATCCCCCAGGTGCTGATGCTCAGCCTTGAGCTCCACATGCACATCCACACTGTCCAGGTTGCCATTGCGATACAGATGAATCTCATAACACTCTGAAAGTTGTTTGATTTTCAGCACCTGCTCCTCAATCTGCGTCGGAAACACATTGACCCCGCGAATGATCAGCATGTCATCGCTACGCCCGGTGATCTTGTCGATCCGCCGCATCGGCCGCGCAGTCCCCGGCAGTAAACGCGTCAGGTCGCGAGTCCGATAGCGAATCATCGGCAACGCTTCTTTACTCAGTGAGGTAAACACCAACTCACCCATCTGCCCATCCGGCAACACTTCACCGGTAACCGGATCAATGATTTCCGGATAGAAGTGGTCCTCCCAGATCGTCGGCCCGTCCTTGCTTTCCGCGCATTCCATGGCGACACCCGGCCCCATGATTTCCGAGAGGCCATAGATGTCCAGCGCAGTAATGCCCAAACGGTTCTCGATGGCGCTGCGCAGTTCGGCGGTCCACGGCTCGGCGCCAAAGATGCCCAAACGCAGGGCCAGTTTGTGTGGATCGATGCCCTGACGCTCGATTTCATCGGCGATGTTGAGCATGTACGACGGCGTGACCATGATGATGTCCGGCTGGAAATCCCGGATCAGTTGCACCTGTTTTTCAGTCTGCCCGCCAGACATCGGAATCACCGTGCAACCTAGGCGTTCGGCACCGTAATGCGCGCCGAGACCACCGGTGAACAGGCCGTAGCCATAGGAAATATGCACTTTGTCGCCACGCCGGCCACCCGCCGCGCGGATCGAACGCGCGACCACGTTGGCCCAGGTGTCGATGTCATTTTGGGTATAGCCGACGACGGTCGGTTTGCCGGTGGTGCCGCTGGACGCGTGCAGGCGCACCACGTCGTGCATCGGCACGGCAAACATGCCGTAGGGGTAGTTGTCGCGCAGGTCGGACTTGGTGGTGAAGGGAAACTTCGCCAGATCTTCCAGGCACTTGATGTCATCCGGGTGCACGCCCAGCGCATCGAAGCGTTGACGGTACAGCGGCACGTTGTTGTAGGCGTGATTCAGGCTCCAGCGCAGGCGTTCCAGCTGGTGCTGACGGAGTTCGTCGATGCTGGCGGTTTCCATCGGGTCCAGCACGGGGTCAAGCACGGCGTTGGCAATTGGCATGTTCATAACTTCACTCGAATTATTTTTGTGTTCCAGCCCTTTTGCACAAGGGCTTTGAGTGCATGCCCCAAGGATACCTCTCGGCTCCTCGGGAATCGCGGTTCTTTAGTCGCAAAGGCGCTCAATGATCAGCGCGATGCCCTGGCCGACGCCGATGCACATGGTGCACAAGGCGTAGCGGCCCTGACGTTCTTCCAGTTCATGCAGGGCGGTGGTCACCAGGCGTGCGCCGCTCATGCCCAGCGGATGGCCGAGGGCAATCGCGCCGCCGTTGGGGTTGACCCGCGCATCGGTGTCGCTCAGGCCCAGCTCGCGCAACACCGCCAGGCCTTGTGCGGCAAAGGCTTCGTTGAGTTCGATCACGTCCATGTCGGCCAGGCTCAGGTTGGCCAGTTCCAGCACCTTGCGCGTCGCCGGCACCGGGCCGATGCCCATGATCCGTGGTTCGACGCCTGCGGTCGCCATGGCGACGACCCGGCCACGGGCCTTCAGGCCATAGCGTTTGGCGACTTCCGGGCTGGCCAGCAACAGCGCGCAAGCGCCGTCATTGACCCCGGACGCATTGCCGGCGGTAATGCTGCCGCCTTCGCGGAACGGCGTGCCGAGCTTCTGCCGGTGTTCCCGCGTGGTGTCGCCGCGCGGGGGCCCGGCGTGCTCGACGACTTTGGCCGGGCCTTTGCGCTGGGGAATTTCCACCGCGACGATTTCCCTGGCAAACCGTCCACTGGCCTGGGCTGCACCGGCGCGCTGCTGGCTGCGCAGGGCGAAGGCGTCCTGGTCGGCGCGGGAGATGTTGAACTGCTCGGCGACGTTCTCGGCGGTCTCCGGCATCGAGTCGATGCCGTAGGCTTTTTTCATCAGCGGATTGACGAAACGCCAGCCGATGGTGGTGTCGTAGAGCTGCGCGTCGCGGGAAAACGCTTGCTCGGCCTTGCCCATCACCAGTGGCGCGCGGGACATCGATTCGACGCCGCCGACCAGCATCAGCCCGGCCTCGCCGCAGCGAATCGCCCGCGCCGCCGTGCCGATCGCATCCAGCCCGGAACCGCACAAACGGTTGAGCGTGGGGCCGGGCACGCTGACCGGCAACCCGGCCAACAGCGCCGACATGCGTGCGACGTTGCGGTTGTCTTCGCCGGCCTGGTCGGCGCCGCCGTAGCTCACGTCGTCCACGGCATTCCAGTCGACTTGCGGGTGACGGCGCAGCAGTTCGCGCAGCGGCACCGCGCCGAGGTCGTCGGCGCGCACGCTGCTCAAGGCTCCGGCGTAGCGGCCGATCGGGGTCCGCACCGCATCGATGATCAAGGCGTCATTCATTCGGGTTCTCCTGCGTCAGCACAGCGCCGCGCACTTTGTAGGATTTGCCATGGAACAGGGCGATCAGCTGGCCCTGTTGGTTTTCAATGCGTACGTCGTAGTTACCGGTGCGACCTGAACGGCTTTGCTCGGTGCAATCGGCGGTCAAGGTGTCGCCCAGGCGCGCCGGGGCGATGTAGTCGATGCTGCAACCGATGGCCACCGTGGCCTCGTTGTAGCTGTTGCAGGCAAAGGCAAACGCCGAATCGGCCAGCGCAAACAGGTAGCCGCCGTGGCACGTGCCGTGGCCCTGAATCATCTCGGCGCGCACGTTCATGCCCACGCGGGCACAGCCGGGTGCGGCCGAGAGCAGGCGCATGCCCATGGCCTGGCTGGCGGCATCGCGCTTGAACATTGCTTGCGCGCAGGTGCTGGCCAGATTCATTGCTTCATGGTTTGTCATGGAATGTCCTTCCTTCAGCGACCCGACGGCGCAACAGCAGCGACGGCCGATAGCGTTCTTCGCCGTAGCCGGCTTGCAGGTTTTCCAGCACGGTGAGGATCTGCGACAGCCCGATGGCATCGGCCCAGGCCAGCGGGCCTTGGGGGTAATTGACCCCGGCGCGCATCGCCAGATCGATGTCGGCGGCCGAGGCAACGCCTTGCAGCAGGGCGTCGGCGGCTTCATTGGCGAGCATGGCGACGGTGCGCAACACGGCGAGGGCCGGGCTGTCACTGAGCAGGCTTACCTTGAATCCGGCACGTTGCAGCAGGGCGACGCCTTGTTCGAGAGCGGCTGGATCGATGCCCGCCGAGCAGCTGATGGCGATGCGGCTGGCCTTGGCGTAGTCGAATGCCAGGTCGAGCAGGATCAGATTGCGCAGGCCGTCCTCATTGGCCCGTTGACTGGCCATGCGCCCGTCGCTCAACGCCAGCACCGCGTCGCCGACCCGCAGCAAGCCTTGGCCATCGCGCTGGATGATTTCGACGCCATGCTCGCGCAAGCGTGGAATCAGGTTTTGGGCGATGCCCAGATCGCCTTCCACGACGCAGGTTTCAACGGACCGTTCGCTGCTGATAGATGTTGGTTGCGCACGCTCGATGCCGTTGGCATAGCTATAGAAGCCCTGACCGCTTTTGCGTCCCAGCCGCCCGGCGTCGACCAACTCTTTCTGAATCAACGACGGCAGGAAACGGGTGTCGCCGTAATAGGCGTCGAACACTGAACAGGTCACCGCATAGTTGACGTCATGGCCGATCAGATCGGTCAGCTCGAAAGCGCCCATGGCAAATCCGCCGGCATCGCGCATCAGCGCATCCAGCGTCGGGCAATCGGCGGCGCCTTCTTGCAGCAGGCGCAGGCTCTCGGCGTAGAACGGCCGGGCCACGCGGTTGACGATGAAGCCCGGCGTGGAGCGGGTGTGCACCGGTTTTTTACCCCAGGCCTTGGCGGTGTCATACAGGCACTCGGCCAACGCTGGATCGCTGGCCAGGCCCGAGACGATTTCCACCAGCGCCATGACCGGCGCCGGGTTGAAGAAGTGCAGGCCAAGCAAGCGTTGCGGATGATCCAGTTGCGCGGCGATGCTGGTAATCGACAGCGACGAGGTGTTGCTGGCGAGAATGCAGCGTTCACCGCAGATGCTTTCCAACTGACGGAAGAGGGCGCGTTTGACCTCGAGGTTTTCGACGATGGCTTCAATGATCAGCTCGCAATCGGCCAGGGCTTCGATGGCTTCCACAGCCTGGAGGCGGGCGATGGTTGCAGTGCGTGCTTCGGCGGAAAGCTTGCCGTTTTCAACGCGTTTACCCAGTTGCCGGTCAATGCCATCGATGGCCTGCGCCGCAGCGCCGGGGCGATTGTCCAGCAACAGCACCGGATGGCCGGCCTGTGCGGCGACCTGCGCAATGCCGGCGCCCATGGCACCGGCGCCGATCACCGCGATGCGTGCGTGGGTGTTCAGTGCAGTCATGGCTCAGCGCCCCTTGAAACTTGGGCTGCGTTTTTCCATGAAAGCGCTGACGCCTTCGCGGTAATCCTCGCTGCGCCCGGCCAGACGTTGCAGGTCTTTTTCCAGCTCCAGCTGCTCGTCGAACGTGTTGCTCAGGCTGGCGTTGAGGCTGCGCTTGATCAG
This sequence comes from Pseudomonas sp. RIT-PI-q, assembly GCF_001297125.1. Taxonomy (GTDB): domain Bacteria; phylum Pseudomonadota; class Gammaproteobacteria; order Pseudomonadales; family Pseudomonadaceae; genus Aquipseudomonas. Next base: position 20,184 of record NZ_LHPC01000053.1, on the reverse strand, counting down.
TGCCAGGCCGTAAGTCGGTTGCGTGGCCAAATGGCGAGCCAGCGTCAAGGCTTCATTGCGCAGTTCAGCGTCGTCCACGCAACGGTAGATCAACCCCCATTGCTCGGCTTGCTCGGCACTCAAGCGATTACCGAGCAAGGCCAGCGCCTTGGCGCGGGCCATGCCAACCAGGCGCGGCAAGGTCCAGGTGCCTCCGGAGTCGGGGATCAGGCCGATTTTGCAGAAGGCCTGAATGAAACTTGCCGAGCGCGCCGCCAGCACCAAATCGCAGGCCAGCGGAATGTTGGCGCCGGCCCCGGCGGCCACGCCGTTGACTGCGCAGATCACCGGCAGTGGCAGGTCGCGCAATTGGCGGATCAGCGGGTTGTAGAACTTCTCGATCGATTCGCCCAGATCCGGCACGGCGCTACCGGGTGCGACATTGCGGTCGCTGAGGTCTTGCCCGGCGCAGAAGCCGCGGCCTTCACCGGTCAGCAGCAGGACGCGCACGTCCGGGTTTTGCCGAACCTGTTTCAACGCTTCCTTCACTTCGCCATGCATCTGCGCGTTGAAGCTGTTGAGTTGGTCCGGACGATTGAGGCTGAGCAGGGCGACGCCGGCCTCGATGGAAAACAGGATGTGTTCGAAGTTCATGGTCATGGCGCTCTCTGAGAGGTCGTTCGAATTCGTTGGCGTTTCGGCAGTTATTCGCCGGTAAACGTAGGCGTGCGCTTTTCCTGAAAGGCCCGAATGCCTTCGTCACGGTCGCGGGTGCCGGCCAGTACCGTGAAGGCATGGCGTTCGAAGCGCAGGCCACTGGCGAGGTCGGTGTCCATCGCCTTGAGCAGTGCTTCCTTGGCCAGACGCACGGCCAGCGGCGCCTTGCCGGCAATGGCGCGAGCAATCTGCAAAGCACGTTCGACGGTGAATTCCGGCTGAGTCACTTCACTGACCAGCCCGGCGCGTTGGGCTTGGCGAGCGTCAATCGGCTCGCCGGTCAGGACCATTTGCATGGCCATGGATTTGCCGACGGCACGCAGCAGGCGTTGGGTGCCACCGGCGCCGGGCATGATCCCGAGGTTGATTTCCGGCTGACCGAAGCGCGCGTCTTCACCGGCAATGATGATGTCGGCGTGCATCGCCAACTCGCAGCCACCACCGAGGGCAAAGCCATTGACGGCGGCAATCAGCGGTTTGTTGAAACGGGTGAGGGTCTGCCATGACGCCTGGCGCGGGTCATCGAGGATGCCGACCAGGTTGCGTTCGGCCATTTCCTTGATATCGGCACCGGCCGCGAAGGCTTTGCGGCTGCCGGTCAGGACCACGACGCGGGTATCGGGATCGGCTTGCGCAGCGGTCAGTTCGTCCGCCAGTTCGCCGAGCAATTCGGTGGTCAGGGCATTCAGTGCTTGCGGGCGCTGCAGGGTAATCAGGCGAACGCCCGGCTCGAGAAACTCGACAGCAAGGGTTAGAGGCATGGCGGTTGCCCTCACGGTGCACGCTCGGCTGGGGTGCCGGCTGATTATTGGATCGGCCAGGTGGGCCGGTTTTGTCTGAGTATACCTACAACGCGATACGTAAATACAATAGCAAAACAGAATTAATGTGTCTTATTGGTCATCGGTTTGTTTTGGGTGGTTGGTTTTATGAAGGCGGTTTTTGCCGGATTTATCCTGATTTTATTGGTTTAGATGGCGAATGAAGCACCGTCGAGAAGCGATCTCGAAAGCGTAGAATTAAGCGATACGGTTTTTTGTCTTTGTGATTATAAAAGCGATGTGATACAAAATGTGCCTGCATCGGCATCGCTTTGCGAATACACCCGGCACTGCGCCTAAAGGAACGTCCCATGACCTGCTACAGCCTTGATGGCTTGACCCCGGTGGTTGATCCCACTGCTTACGTGCATCCGTCCGCCGTGCTGATTGGCGATGTGATCATCGGTCCCCATTGCTACGTCGGGCCGCTGGCGAGTTTGCGCGGGGACTTTGGCCGGATCGTGCTGGAGGAGGGCGCCAATCTGCAGGACACCTGCGTGATGCACGGTTTCCCGGACAGCGACACCGTGGTCGAGCGCAACGGCCATATCGGCCATGGCGCGGTGCTGCACGGCTGCCGGATCGGCGCCGATGCGCTGGTGGGCATGAATGCCGTGGTGATGGATAACGCGTGCATTGGCCCGCGTTCATTCGTCTCGGCGGCGGCCTTCGTCAAAGCCGGCTTCGAATGCCCGCAGCAGTCGCTGGTCATGGGCGCCCCGGCCAGCGTCAAGCGCACGCTCAGCGATGAAGAAGTGGCGTGGAAGCAGGCCGGCACCCGCGAATACCAGCAACTGGCCAAGCGTTGCCTTGAACAGATGCAGGTTTGCCAACCCCTGAGCGAACCGGAAGCGGACCGCCCGCGCATCAGCGACAGCGGCTTGCGCCCCAAAGGCAGTTCTCTATAAACACAACACCCTGTGGGAGCGGGCTTGCCCGCGATAGCGTAGTGTCAGTGGACACACATGTAATTTGACACACCGCTATCGCGGGCAAGCCCGCTCCCACAGGGGAATGTGTATTCGGTATATTCCTTTCTTTTTTTCAGCTCGGTACGCCCATGTCGTCCCTGACACCGTTAAACCATCTGATCACCCGCTTCCAGGAACAGACGCCGATCCGCGCCAGCTCCCTGATCATCACCTTGTACGGCGATGCCATCGAGCCCCATGGCGGGACGGTGTGGCTGGGCAGCCTGATTCAATTGCTCGAGCCCATCGGCATCAACGAACGGCTGATCCGCACCTCGATCTTTCGCCTGACCAAGGAAGGCTGGCTGACCGCCGAGAAGGTCGGGCGTCGCAGCTATTACAGCCTGACCGGCACCGGTCGCCGGCGTTTCGACAAGGCGTTCAAACGGGTCTACAGCTCCACCGTGCCAGCGTGGGACGGTTCCTGGTGCCTGGTGATGCTGACGCAACTGACCCAGGACAAGCGCAAACAAGTGCGCGAAGAACTGGAATGGCAAGGTTTTGGTGCGATCTCGCCGGCCGTGCTGGCCTGTCCGCGCAGCGACCGTTCCGACCTCAACGCCACCTTGCTCGACCTTGGCGCCCAGGAAGAAACCATCGTCTTCGAAACCACTGCACAGGATGTACTGGCCTCCAAGGCCTTGCGTTTGCAAGTGCGCGAGAGTTGGAACATCGAGGAACTGGCGACCCATTACAGCGAATTCATTCAACTGTTCCGACCGCTCTGGCAAGCGCTTCGCGAGCAGGAGAACCTGGAGCCGGCCGACTGCTTCCTGGCACGCGTCCTGCTTATTCATGAGTACCGCAAATTGCTGCTGCGCGACCCGCAACTGCCGGACGAGTTGCTGCCCGGGGACTGGGAAGGTCGTGCCGCACGCCAGCTGTGCCGCAACATTTATCGGTTGATCTACGCCAAAGCCGAGGAGTGGTTGAACAGTGCTCTGGAAACCGCCGATGGCCCGTTGCCGGACGTGGGGGAAAGTTTCTATCGGCGGTTTGGCGGGCTGAAATAGCCCGTCGTTGTCCGGGAGCATTACGGTTACGGAGAACCTGTGGATTGGCGTAGACAATAAAAATAAGCCTGCGTGAGGCCCGACATGATTTCTTCAACTGCACAGCGCCATGATGGGTTTGATCAGTGGATCCATCAGATCAATCAGATCTGTGGCGCCTTCAATGCACAACCCCTCGGTGCCGAGTTTGCCGGGCGGATCCGCGAGCACCAGGACGGCGCGCTGAAGCTCAGTTTTGTCGATGCCCGCCAGGCGCGGCTGTACCGCACGCCTCAGGAAGTCGCCGCCGGCGAGGGCGGTAAATACTTTGCGGTGTTCCAGCTCGACGGCACGGCCGGCATGGCCCAGGGCGACAACAAAGTTTTACTGTCAGCCGGTGACATCACGCTGATCGATGCTTCGCGCCCCAGCGACTTCACCTACAGCGAAAACTCGCGGCAGCTGTCGCTGATTCTGCCGTATCAACTGGTCGAGCAAACCCTGCGCTTCAATCAGGTCAAATGCGGTCACCGGATTGCCGCGACATCGCCGATCGCGATGCTTTCCCACCGTTTGATCCTCGACGCCACTTCGCAGCAAAACCTCAGCCGCCAGGAAAGTGAAGCGACCCTGGAGGCGATAGTCAGCCTGCTGCGCCCGGCGATCAGTCAGACCGACGACTGCGGCGATGTGCATGAGCGCATCTTCCGCAAGACCCTGAGCTTTATCGACGAGCACATCCGCTCGGAAGAGCTCTGCCCGGAATGGCTGGCGCGGGAGGTGGGCATGTCGACCCGTGGGCTGTACCGGATGTTTGCCAAGAAGGGTTTGGTGGTCGCGCGCTACATCAAGAACCGGCGTCTGGATTTGTGCGCGGAATCTTTGCGTCGCTCAGGCACGGAGCAGAAGTTGTCGGTGCTCGGCTATTCGTGGGGGTTTTCCGATTCGAGCTACTTTTCCACCGCGTTCAAATCGCGCTTCGGCATTGCGCCGGGGGAGTACCGCAAGAAGCACGCTTGAGCTGAGGATCAACAGATCGCAGCCTCGTTGCACTCGACAGCTCCTACAGGGGATCGCGTAATCCTGTAGGAGCTGTCGAGTGCAACGAGGCTGCGATCTGTTGATCTTTACCTTACTGCGGACTGTTAAGGTTCAACGTCGGCGTTTCATCGAAGAAATTCCACGGCTTCAACAGCACATGCACCCACTCGGTCGGCATGATCGGCCACTCTTCGGCCCGTGCGATGTGCGTGGTGCCGGTGGTCAACCAGACCACATCGTCGGTGTTTTCGATGGACTGGTTGTCGTGGGTGAACTGCCCGAGCCCCGAGTCTTTGTCCGAGCGGTTCGGGTACTTGCCTTCCGGGTACTTCTCATCCGGGTTGTAGCGCGTCACCCACAGTTGCTTGTCCATGAAACTCAAGCGGTGATAGAGCCATTCGTCCTTGCCGAAGTTGGCACCCTTGGCCACCGGATGCGTACCACCGGCATACGGAATCAACTGATAGGACACCGGGTTGCCGACTTTGTTTTCCTTGCTGAAGTTGGTCAGCAGGCGGACGGTCGAAGGGTCGAATTTCTGTGCGGCTTGCTGTTCGGTGCTGACCACTTTGTTTTCAGTCTGCATGGTGCTGGTGCGCGGCCCGCCACGGTCGTTGGGCAGCACCACCGGGTTCACTTCGACCAGTGAATTGGTCTCACCATCCACATCCATGTCCAGACGGAAGTTGTAGATGTGCTGGTGGGTGGTGCCGACGATGTTGTGGTCCAGCAGGGTGCCGTAGCGCGTGTCTTCCTTGGCTGTGGCTTCGTGCATGGTTTTCGATTGCACGCCTTTGACTGCTTCGATCCCGGTGGCGCCAGCGTCGATGCCGATCGTGCCGTTTTGCTGGAAGACCCAATCGAAGATGTAGTCGTAGTTGCCGACGGTGCTGATCCAGCGCACCACCAATTCACGGCGCTCGGTGCTGAGGTTGGGTTGGCCCATCTCCTGGTGTTTGTATTCCGGGCCGGCGTAACGCTCGAACACCGCCATGGCGCGTGGGATCGACGTCGGGGCGCCGGTGTAGTCTGCAATCGTGGCGTCCAGCAGCACGGCGTTTTCCGGGGCGTCTTTGCCGCGGGCGATTGGCGAGGTCAGTGTGCCCATGCCGTAATCGCCGGAATCAAGGTAAGCCTTGAAATACCAGCCACCGTCGGGATCGCCGTACGGCACGATCATCCCGCCCAGCGAGCCTTCGTACATGATCTTGCGTTTCTTGCCCTTGTCGTCATAAGTGACCGTCGACAGGATCGGCCCGACCCGCGAATCGAGGCGGACGTGGAAGTCCCAGTTCTGCCAATGAATGCTGTTGCCGGTGATGGTGTAGTTTTTCCCCTCCGGCTCAATGATCTCCAGCGGCTTGACCTGTGTGCCCTTGCGTCCGCGCCCGTCATACGGCGTCGGCTTCATCGGCACCGGAATGACCGCGCCGTCTTCGATCTTGATCAGCTTCTTTTGCTCCAGGTCGACAATCGCGACCAGACCCTCGATCGGATGGCTCCAGTAGTTGCCGTCACCGGTGTTGAGGTAACTGACGATTTTCAGCAGGCGTTTATCCTGCGCCAGGCCGTCCTTGCCGTCGAAATAGCCGACCGTCAACGGCGTGGCCACGACCTTTTTCACATCGGTGATGCCACGCTTGGCCAGCGCCTGCGCATATTCGGGACTCGCCTCGATGGCCGACTGCACTGTGGCGAAGTCGTCGAGCAGGACCATGCCGTGAGCGCCTTCAACCGGTTTCCACGACTTGAGGGTCTTGCTGTCGAGATCGACCAGCGCCTCGATCACGTGCTTGCCATCGAGCACCACGATGTTCGCCTGACGTGGCTGAGTGACGTTCTGGCCGGTGTAGACGAAGTTCCAGACCTGATCCTTCGGCGGCTCATTGACGGAGACTTCGGTGAAGCGAAAACCGGGCTTGTAGTGCTCGGATGCCTTGACGATGTTCACCGCTGCGGTGATTTCGTCCGCGCTCAATGGGTTGAGCGGATTAGGGCGGGTCTCGATCACGAAGGTTTTGTCCAGGCCGGACTGGAACACCTGGTTGATGAAGTCCTTGGACATGTAGGCGGTCTTACCCTTGAACACCACCGGCACGCTCAGCTCCATGCGTTTGCCGTTGAGCATCGCGACTTTGCTGCCGGGTTTGACCTTGAGGTAAACGCCGTCCTTGGCAATCACGAACAGGTCGGCGTAGTCGTCCCATTTGACCGTGGCGCCAAACGCTTCAAGGCCTGCTTGCAGCGGCACCATTTCGGCGTGACCACCGTGGGCCTCGGCATTGCCCGCCCAGTAAGGCAGGCCAAATGTGCTCAGGGTGATCGCCAGCGCGAGCCGGGCAAGCGGGTTTCTGTTTCGCAACGCAATGGAGGTGAACATCCTGGGTTCCTTCGGAAAAGCGGGTGGCTGGCATGCGAACACTTTGCTACAGCCAGTGAATGGCTGCATTGGGAATCCTGCCAAAATCCTTTGGATCTGTGCCTGAATCACTGCGTTCGCTCAGTGGTCCGGCAAAGAGAGGCTTCGGGCGCCGCACTAATCGTTTTAGTGCCAGGATTCATAGTGTGGAAGGTGAGTTCACCAGGACGAAAGTTTCAGCCGGAAATGAAACAGCTTCTGATTGAGCTGCTATTGATCTGTCATAATGCTTTTTTTACGGAGTCGAAACAGGTGGACATTGAACTTGCAAGAACGTTTCTGGAAATAGTCAGGGCGGGCAGTCTGATTGCCGCGGCCAATAGATTGCATGTAACGCAAACGGCCATTACCGCTCGGGTGCAAAAGCTGGAAAGCAGTCTGAACAGTAAACTATTCGTGCGAAATAGAACCGGTGCGAAGTTGACTTCGGATGGAGAAGCCTTTGTTGTCTACGCTAATCAATTGGTGCAAACCTGGGATGCGGCGGTCAGGGATCTACCATTGCCAGAAGGCTTTCATAAAATACTTCACCTTGGGGGAGAGGTCAGCTTATGTAATCCGATTATTTTGAACTGGGTGTACGAGGTACAAAAAAATATACCCTCGCACGCAGTCAAGACCGAAATAAAAGAGGGGGCTTCATTGTTGCGCCAGTTGGAACTGGGCTTTCTGGATGCAGTGCTCGTCTATCAACCCGTTTATTGGCCAGGCTTGCAAGTCGAACAGATTCTTGAAGAAAAATTGATCCTTGTTCGTCTGGTCAGCAAGCCTGAACCGTATGTGTACATCGATTGGGGCGACGGTTTTAGAAAGGCGCATGATGCGGCATTACCGGAAAACGCCCGAGCCGCTATTTCCTTTAATCTTGGCCCTGTGGCGCTGCAATATATTCTGGATAATGGAGGCTCAGGGTATTTTCGAACTCGAGTGGTCCAGTCCTATATTGAAAGTGGAATCCTGGAACGTGTCGTTTCAGCGCCAGAGTTTAGCTACCCCACTTACCTGGTCTATTCTCGTGACAGGTCCACGCCTGAACTGCAAATGGCAATCGGGTTGTTGAAGGACGTCGTGGCTGCGGACAGTGACTGGTCGCAAAGATGGGATCCGATCATTTGATCGGTGTGCGGTTGCAAAAAAAAACGGCTCATCAATGATTAATGAGCCGCGTACCTGAGCAAAGGCACATAAAAGACCGTCCTTGGATATGGAAACTGGGTGACGCTATTAAACTGTCTATGGAACCGCCAACATAATGTGGTTCGCTCGAGCCCTAAACGGCGGGAACGGCGATAGGCGAGTTTTCAATTTTTACACCGGACCGAATGGTCTTCCATGTGTTGAACGCCATTATCAACATGCCGCTGGCGAAAGTAGAGCCGCCGATAAGTCGGACGACGTAACCGGGGTGGCTGGCTTGTAAAGCCTCCACAAACGAATAAGTCAACGTCCCGTCTTGATTGATCGCACGCCACATCAGCCCTTGAGTAATTCCGTTAACCCACATGGATGCGATGTACAACACGGTGCCGATCGTTGCCAGCCAAAAATGCGTATTGATTAGTCCGGTACTATACATCCGCTCGCGACCATACAGCTTGGGAATCATGTGATAGAGCGTACCAATACTAATCATGGCTACCCAACCCAGTGCGCCGGCATGTACATGCCCGATAGTCCAATCGGTGTAATGCGATAGCGAATTGACTGTTTTAATGGCCATCATCGGACCTTCGAACGTCGACATGCCGTAGAAGGCGAGGGACACCACCAGAAAGCGCAAAATGGGATCAGTTCTTAATTTATGCCAGGCGCCGGATAACGTCATCATGCCGTTGATCATGCCGCCCCAGCTGGGCGCCAGCAAAATCATGGACATCGCCATGCCCAGTGACTGTGCCCAGTCCGGCAATGCGGTGTAGTGCAGGTGATGAGGACCGGCCCAGATATACAACGTGATAATTGCCCAGAAATGAATGATTGAAAGACGGTACGAATAAATGGGTCTTTTCGCCTGTTTAGGCACGAAGTAATACATCATGCCTAAAAAACCTACGGATAGAATAAAGCCGACAACGCTATGGCCGTACCACCATTGAATCATTGCATCGGTGGCACCCGAGTAGGCTGAGTAAGACTTGAGGAAACTGACAGGAGTCGATAAGTGGTTGATGATATGGACCATGCCGGTGACGACAATGAAGGCGCCGTAGAACCAGTTCCCGACATAGATATGTTTGACTTTTCTCGCCGCGATTGTTCCGAAGTATAAGTAGGCATAGGCGGCCCAGACTATCCCGACAAAAATTGCGATAGGCCATTCCATCTCTGCGTATTCTTTCGATGTCGTATAGCCAAGCGGATAACTGATGATCATCGCCAGAATGCACAACTGCCAACCCCAGAAAACAAAGTTGGCCAAACCATCAGAAATCAGCCTGACTCTCGACGTTCGTTGAACAACATACAAGGAGGTTGCGAATAATGCGCCGCCACCGAAAGCAAAAATCACAAGATTGGTGTGAATCGGCCGGAGTCGGCCAAATGTGGTCCAGGGTAGACTAAAGTTTAATTCGGGCCAGACGAGTTGTGCCGCGAGAAAGACCCCCATTGTCATTCCCAGGATGCCCCACATCAGCGTTGCCAAGGTGAATTTCCGGACGATGGAATAGTTGTAGACCGCGTTCACATCAGCAGGCGTCGTTTCGTGGGACATTATTGTACTGTTCATCACAAATCCGTTGAACGCGAGGGGGCAGAGTTGCAGGTGCGCATTGTGGCGTCGGGTTCCGGGCGTGACAAAGTCATATTTTTGCTACTTAAAAGCATTTTTATTGATATCAAATTCTCAGCTTCAGCGATCGGACAACGCTGTATCTATCATTTTTATTGCTACGTAAGCTCACCATTATTCATTAATTTTTCCAAAACGCTGGCGATATGCTCTATCGCAGATCCTGTCTGGAAAGGTCATGAAGATGAATGAGTCAGTAAAGTACGACACGATCAGTCTGCTTCAAGAGTTGCTCGAAGCCGAAAGGGCAGGTGCACGATTGGCTTTGGATACGATGAAAGAAGCCACTGACGACAAGCAGAAAATATTATTGAATCAGATTCAGATTGGAGAGGCTGAAAGTTGCAGGCGCATTCGCGACTGTATCAAATACCTTGGAGGTGAGCCGAGCCTGACAGTCGGTGAGTTCTATGTGAAGGCCATGAGCATTGAAGATGTGCTCGAACGGTTGTTTTTTATTGATCGGGGGCAACGCTGGGTGATCAAGAAACTCAATGCAAACCTTGACTCTATTTCATCGGCTTTCGTAAGGAAGGAGCTGGAAAACGTTTTACAGATACATGTCCTTAATAGCGATGCGTTCAATCTAAAATACACTTGATGGGTAAGGGTTTATTATGCGGACTGAATTAACTGGCTGCTCGGATATTGAGATAAGTAAAACCAAGGCTTATCAGTTTATAAAGGATTTATTGAAAACCGCAGGATTGTCTATCAATGGCGGTTTTCCATTTGATATGAAGCTCCTGGGTAACGGCGTTCCCGAGCTGGCGTTATCAAAAGGTAACCTGGGCTTGGGTGAAGCCTATATGGCCGGGTTGTGGGAGTGCGAGGAACTCGATGAGTTTTTCGCTCGGCTGCTACGTTCCGGGGTCACGGAAACGGTTAATCCATTGTCGATCATTTTTCATGCCTTATCGGCAAGATTCACAAACCGCCAGACTCAAGACAAAGCCTGGGAAGTCGGCGAGAGGCATTATGATTTGGGCAATGATTTTTACTCGGGAATGTTGGATGGTCGCTTGACCTATACCTGTGGTTACTGGAAGGAGGCGACTACGCTTGCAGAAGCGCAAACCGCGAAACTGGATTTGATCTGCAGAAAGCTTGATTTGCAGCCAGGCATGAGAGTGTTGGACATTGGCTGCGGCTGGGGCAGCTTCATGTCTTATGCCGCCGAGCACTATGGTGTCGAGTGTGTCGGTGTGACCATTTCGAAAGAGCAGTGTGACTGGGCAAAAAACCAGTATCGGCATCTGCCCGTCGAATTCAGGTTGCAGGATTATCGGGATCTGGATGAGCAGTTTGATCACATTGTTAGTGTCGGGATGTTTGAGCACGTAGGACGCAAAAATCATCGGGTCTACATGGAGACTGTGAATCGTTGCCTCAAGGATGACGGTTTGTTCTTGTTGCATACCATTGGTAAAAACATCACCAAAACCGCACCCGATCCGTGGATCGATAAGTACATTTTCCCCAACGGCGACTTGCCGTCCATTGCTCAGATTGCTGCGTCCATAGAGGGTTTGTTCGTCGCGGAGGATCTCCATAATTTTGGTGCCGACTACGATAAAACGCTGATGGCATGGTTCCACAGTTTCGAAAAGAACTGGGGCGTGTTCGCAGCCGAACTCGGCGAGCGGTTCTATAGGATGTGGAAGTATTATCTGCTGTCCTGTGCCGGCGCTTTTAGAGCCAGGGATATTCAGCTATGGCAGTGGGTGCTCTCGAAAAAAGGTGTGTTGGGCGGCTACGAGCGAGTCAGCTAGGCCGGTGCCCGCTCTTTGCGGCGAAGCCTGGTGTTGAGTCGCGACAGACGGGCACCGGTCTGGAATCCATTGCTTCCGGTTAATAGGAAGCATTACTATTCACGCCCCGTCTCCACAGCACACCGCAATGACCCCCAAGTTGCCCCGCAGACACGGCTTTTTCGAGCATTACGAAGAGTTGGTTGGCACCTGGACCCGTCGCCTGAGAAACCGTCAGCAGGCCGAGGATCTGGCCCACGACACCTTCGTGCGGGTGCTTGAGTCCGATTCGGCGGCGGTGGAGCAACCTCGGGCCTATTTGCACCAGACCGCCCGCAATATCGCGGTGGATGGTTATCGGCGTGAGGATCGACGGGGCGCCATGGAGTCGGAGGCGATCGATCACAGTGCGTCGTCTTCCGGCGACCCGGAGCATTTCATGCATGCGATCCAGTTGGCTGATTCCATCGAACGGGCACTTACCGAACTGCCGGTCAACTGCCGCAAGGTCTTTGTCTGGCAGAAAATCGAAGGCCTGACCCAGGCTGAAATCGCCGAACGCCTGGGACTGTCCAAGAACATGGTGGAAAAGTATATGATCCGCACGCTGCGGCATTTGCGTGATCGTCTGGACGGACTGCACCCATGATTGGCCGCGCCTTCTCATCCCCAGCCAAACAGGAACTTCCATGATGGATACTCGTGATTGTGCGTGCGGGCAAACAACGGTTCGCGACGATGCGGCGCGCTGGTTTGTGCGTTTGCAGGAACCGGCGGTGGATGTCGAAGAATATCGGCGTTTCGAAGCCTGGCTGGCCGAACACCCTCAGCATCGAGATGAATTTCAATTGCTTCAGGGCTTGTGGACGGCGACCGATCTGCTGCCTGCCGCGGGGCGGAAGGCCTTGTGGGAAACCCCGCCGGCCCGCAGCCAGCGTCGGCCGATGGTGCGTTATGCGGTGGCCGCCAGTGTGTTGGCGGTGGCGGTTGGTTGGGGGCTGTTCAGCGGCTTGAATCCCTCGGCGACGTACACCGCCGAATTCGCAACCGCGTTGGGCGAGCGTCGCCATGTGGCGTTGCCGGATGGCTCGGTGATCGACCTCAACAGCCGCAGCCGGGTGCAAGTGCACTTTGAAAAGAATCAGCGGGGCATCGAGCTGACTGAAGGCGAGGCGATGTTCAGCGTCGAGCACGATACCAGTCGGCCTTTCGTGGTCGAGGCGGGCAACGGCAAGGTCACGGTCACCGGCACCCGCTTCGATGTGCGCCGCGACGCCGCCCAAACCCGGGTCGCCGTGGAGCAGGGCACCGTCAAGGTCCAGAGCCTTGATGCGGCCGACAGTGATTTCGTCAGCCTGACTGCCGGCCTCGGTACGCATATCGATGCCCAAGGCAACGGGGCGGCAGCCTACGCAATCAATCCGGCAGAACTGACCGCCTGGCGCAGCGGCAAACTGGTGTTCAACAACGCCAGCCTTGCCGAAGTCGCCGCTGAAGTCTCGCGCTACCGGGAAAAGCCACTCACGGTCGGCAACGACAAAGTGGGCAATCTGCGCCTGACCAGCGTGTTCAAATCCGACAACACCGACGCGTTGCTCAAGGCCTTGCCAAGCATCCTGCCGGTGGCCGTGCGCACCCTCGATGACGGCAGTCAGGAAATAATTTCAAAATAAATTCAGGTTTTTTTCGAGTTGATCGTCTTCCTGTCCAACTGCAACTGGTTTGCATTAACAAGCGCACACTCTTGCGATCCACAGGACTACGTTCGACGTGAATAAATCCACCGCTAAAAACAACAAATCCCCTTGGTTGCGGCTCGCCTTGGCCCTGGCCGTCAGCTCGGCACTGCCCCAGGCATTCGCCGCCGACGCCATCCATATCCAGGCGCAGCCGTTGGGTCAGGCCTTGAGCCAGCTGGGTCAGCAAACCTCGTTGCAGGTTTTTTTCAGCCCTGAGTTGGTGGCCGGCAAACAGGCCCCAGCGGTGGACGGTAACCTCTCGCCGGAAGAAGCCCTGCGCCAGTTGTTGCAAGGCAGCGGCTTGCAGTATCAGATCGATCAAGGTTCGGTGACCCTGACGCCTGCTCCGACCTCCGCCTCGAATGGTCCGTTGGAACTGGGCGTGACCGACATCAAAGTGGTCGGCGACTGGCTCGGTGACGCCGATGCCGCCGTGGTGCAGAACCACCCTGGCGCGCGGACCGTGATCCGCCGCGAAGCGATGGTCGAGCAGGGCGCGATGAACGTCGGCGACGTGCTCAAGCGCGTGCCCGGTGTGCAAGTGCAGGACGCCAACGGTACGGGCGGCAGCGATATTTCCCTCAACGTCGGCGTACGCGGCCTGACGTCGCGTCTGTCGCCACGCTCCACCGTGTTGATCGATGGCGTGCCAGCAGCGTTCGCCCCGTATGGTCAACCGCAACTGTCCATGGCGCCGATTTCCTCCGGCAACCTCGACAGCATCGACGTGGTTCGTGGCGCTGGCTCCGTGCGTTATGGGCCACAGAACGTCGGCGGCGTGATCAACTTCGTGACCCGCGCGATTCCGGAAAAAGCCTCGGCTGAAATCGGTTCGACCCTGGAAACTTCCCAGCACGGCGGCTGGAAGCACATCGACACGGCATTTGTCGGCGGCACCGCCGACAACGGCATCGGCGTAGCGCTGTTGTACTCCGGCGTGAACGGCAACGGCTACCGTGAGCGCAACAACGGCAACGACATCGACGACGTGATCCTCAAGACCCACTGGGCACCCACCGATGTCGACGATTTCAGCCTCAATTTTCACTACTACGACGCCAGCGCCGACATGCCCGGCGGCCTGACGCAGGCGCAGTACGACGAAGACCCGTTCCAGTCCGACCGCAACAACGACAACTTCAGTGGCCGCCGCAAGGACGTGTCGTTCAAGTGGGCCCGGCAAATCGACGACCGCACCCAGGCCGAAGTGCTGACCTATTATTCCGACAGCTTCCGTGGCAGCAACATCGCCGCCCGCGATCAGAAGACCCTCGGCTCGTTCCCGCGCACCTACTACACCTTCGGCATCGAGCCGCGCGTGTCCCATGTGTTCGATGTCGGTCCGACGACCCAGGAAGTCAGTGTCGGTTATCGCTACCTCAAGGAAGGCATGCACGAATCGGCCAGCCGCCTGGCGCTGAACAGCAGCAACGAACCGGTGGTGCGTCCGGGTTCTGACGGGCACATCTATCAGGACCGCACCGGCGGCACTGAAGCCAACTCGGTCTACGTCGACAACAAGATCGACGTCGGCAACTGGACCGTCACGCCCGGCATCCGTTTCGAACATATCAGCACCGACTGGCACGACCGCCCGGTGCTCGACACCGCCGGCAAGCCTGTGCCGGAAAAGAACCGCAGCATCGAAAGCAACGAGCCTCTGCCGGCCCTGAGCGTGATGTATCACATCTCCGATGCCTGGAAACTGTTTGCCAACTACGAAACCTCGTTTGGCAGCCTGCAATATTTCCAGCTCGGTCAGGGTGGTTCGGGTAACGACACCGCGAATGGCCTGGAGCCGGAAAAGGCCAAGACCTATGAGGTCGGCACACGCTACAACGATGATGTGTGGGGCGGCGAAGTGACGCTGTTCTACATCGACTTCGATAAAGAGCTGCAATACATCAGCAACGATGCGGGCTGGACCAACCTCGGCGCGACTACGCACCGGGGCATCGAGGCCTCGGTGCACTATGACATGGCGGCACTGGACCCACGCCTCGACGGCCTGACCGCCAACGCCGGTTTCACCTACACCCGCGCCGTTTATGAAGGTGAGATTCCAGACTTCAAGGGCCGTGACCTGCCGTTCTACTCGCGTCAGGTGGCAACTGCGGGTCTGCGTTATGACATCAACCGCTGGACCTACAACATCGACGCCTTCGCCCAGTCCAAACAGCGCTCGCCGGGCGTCGCTGTGAATGCCGACGGCAGTTTCACCAACAACTACATCACCGAAGGCACCGCAGACGGGCAATACGGCGACATTCCGGGTTACGTCACCTGGAACGTACGTAGCGGGTATGACTTCGGTCCGCAGGTGTCGAACCTGAAAGTCGGCGCGGGGATCAAGAACATCTTCGACAAGCAGTATTTCACCCGCTCCAGCGACAACAACTCGGGCATGTACGTCGGTGCGCCGCGCACGTTCTTCGTGCAGGCCAGCGTCGGGTTCTGATAGACAGTCACGCTCCCACACCGGATTTGCGGCACTCACAAATCCCTGTAGGAGCGAGGCTTGCCCGCGAAGAGGCCGGCCAATTCGACAGGGTTATTGCCTGACACACCGCCTTCGCGGGCAGGCTCGCTCCCACACCGGATTTGCGACGCTCACAAATCCCTGTAGGAGCGAGGCTTGCCCGCGAAGAGGCCGGCCCATTCGACAGGGTTATTGCCTGACACACCGCCTTCGCGGGCAAGCCTCGCTCCTACAACACCTTCCCGCCAATGGCCACCGCCACCAGCAACACCGCCATCAACCCGAATGCAAAACTCAAGCTGCTGGCGTGGGCGATAAAGCCGATCACCGCAGGCCCCGCAAGAATCCCCGCATAACCCAGGGTGGTAATGGCCGGCACGGCAATGCTTTCCGGCATGACGGTCTGCTTGCCGACCGCCGTGTACAGCACTGGCACGATGTTCGAACAGCCGGCACCGAGCAATGCATAACCCACCAGCGCCGCTTCCCAGTTCGGTGCGAATGTCGCCAGAAATAGGCCGGTCGCCGCCGTCAGCCCGCCGAACACAATCACCCGCGTAGCGCCGAGACGCCGCACGATTGAATCACCGGTCAGCCGTCCAACCGTCATGGTCAGCGCAAACGCCGCATATCCCAGTCCCGCATAGGCCGTATCGATCCCGCGTTCCTGCGCCAGGAACACTGCGCTCCAGTCGAGCGCCGCGCCTTCGGCGAGGAACACGATGAAACACATCCCTCCGATGAACAGCACAATGCCGTGGGGAACGGCAAACGCCGGGCCGGAACTTTCGCTGCCATATGGCAACAGGTGCGGCGCCGCTTTAAACAGTGCGATCAGCAACAACACATTCACCACCAGCATCGCCCCCAGCGGCGAAACCCCCAGGCCGAGCAAGGCGCTGACCCCCGCTGCACCGACGACCCCGCCGAGACTGAACATCCCGTGGAACCCCGACATCATGGTTTTGCCGCTGGCCCGTTCGACGATCACCGCTTGCAGGTTCACCGTCGAATCCACCGTGCCAAGGCCGGCGCCAAACAGGAACAGCGCGACGATCAGCGCCGGAATCGAAGACACCGTCGCCAGCAACGGCAGGGCCAGGCAGATCAGCAACGTGCCGCCGGTCGCTACCCGGCGACAGCCAAAGCGCGTGGCCAGAATACCGGCCATCGGCATTGCCAGAATCGACCCCACCCCCAGGCACAACAGCAGCAAACCGAGCGTCCCTTCATCCAGCCCGGCCCGAGCCTTGGCGTACGGCACCAGCGGCGCCCACGCGGCAATCCCGAATCCTGCGATGAAAAAAGCGATACGCGTGGACATCTGTTCCAGGCGCCCGGGAACGAATGAGGTTTGGGTGTTGAGGTTAGTCATATCAATCCTTGGCAAAAAACGTCGCGTCCCCAAGGGACAGTGATTGACCGGTGTGGGTTCGATCAGCGTCCGGGCGAGTTGCGGTGAGGCAGGGTGACATCCTTGCACAGCCTGACGGTGTTTCGCGATATGTTGAGCCAGACCAATGATCTCATCAGGGAGAGCGCCATGGCGCGAAGGTACGATGCACGAGGCAATATCTACATCGTTGTGGCGCCTGAGGACTTGCGCCGTGACGGTATCGACATACCCGATCAGGCCAGCCACGCCGCGAAAACCCGTGAGGCCTGGGCGTTGGCGGCCATCGAAGCTTGCTGTGGCTGGGCCCCCGGTACTCAACAGCCCGGCAGCAAGGACCATTGCAGTGATGGTTTGCTGGTCGGCCCGTTCCAGTCGTCGCACCCGTTTGATCTGTTGATCGTCAACACTGACGGCACCCTGGCCGAGCGTAGCGGCAACGGGCTGACGATTTTTTCCCAGGCGCTGAGTGACCTGGGGCTTTTGCCGAGGGACGAGGCTTGCCTGCTCAGGGTTCATCACGACAAGGCCGATGTGCCTTCACCGGGAGAAACTTCGGTGAAACCGGCGCAGGTCGAAGGCGTGCAGGGGTTCTGGCTGGACTTGGGCAAGCCTGGCTTCGGGCCGGGTGCGGTCAGTGCTGAAGGGGTTGACGGCGTGGCCTTCAACGGCCGCGAACTCAGCCATGTGCAGCCGTTGGCGTTGCTGGATGCCGCGTGGTCGCGCAGTCAGTTCGTGCGGGTGGGCAATCCGCATTGCGTGACCCTTGTGGATAACGCGGGTGCCTTGCCGAGCAATGAGCAGATGCGCCAAGCGGAATTGGCCGAAGGGCTGACGCGCATCGCTTATGCCATGCCGACCGGGGCAGGGCGGCCGTGCCCGGCGGGGATCAATCTGCAATGGGCGCTGCTTGAGTCCGCAGGGCGAGTGGTGGCGCGGGTGTTTGAGCGTGGCGAAGGGCCGACAGCGTCGTCGGGCACCAGCGCCAGCGCGGTGGCGTGTGCGGCTTGGCGGGTGGGATGGGTGGCGGCGGGTGAAGTGAAAGTTGTCATGCCAGGCGGAACGGCGCCGATTTTGCTGGAAGAATCGGACGGTGAGTTGAGTCGGGTCAGCCTGTTTGGTACGGCTCGGTTGATGGGGTGATTGTCAGATCGCCATCGCGGGCAAGCCCGCTCCCACAGTAATCTTCAGTGGGCACAATATTTGTGTATGGCCTCGATCATGTGGGAGCGGGCTTGCCCGCGATGGGGCCAGCCCAGTCAACGCAAATTTCAGCCCTGATCGCCGAAAAACTCCACCACCCCACAGGATTTTGCGAACGACACAAACCCATGTGGGAGCGGGCTTGCCCGCGATGGGGCCAGCCCAGTCAACGCAAACTTCAACCCTGATCGCCGAAAAACTCCACCACCGGCATCTGCCGCTTCATCAACACCTTGCCCTCGCGAACCGAATACAACGGCAAGCCCTGGCTGCGGATCACTTCGTAATCGCTGTCCGCCGACAGAATCAGCAAATTCGCCGGCCGCCCGCGTTCCAGCCCATATCGGTCACCCAGGGCCATGGCCTTGGCGCTGTTGTCGGTGACCAGGTCCAGCGCACTTTGCAAGTTGCGGTAACCGAGCATGTGGCAGATGTGCAGGCCGGCTTCGAGCACCCGCAAGATGTTGCCGTTACCCAGCGGATACCACGGGTCGACAATCGAGTCCTGACCGAAACACACGTTCATTCCCGCTTCGAGCAACTCGTTGACGCGGGTCACGCCACGGCGTTTCGGGAAGTTATCGAAGCGCCCTTGCAGGTGAATGCTTTCGGTGGGGCACGAGACAAAACTGATCCCCGAGTGCCCGAGCAGGCGAAACAGTTTGGCGCAGTAAGCGTTGTCGTAAGAGCCCATGGCCGTGGTGTGGCTGGCCGTGACTCGCGAACCCATGTCGCGGCTGCGGGCCTCTTCGGCCAGCACCTCAAGGAAACGTGAGTGCGGGCCGTCGGTTTCATCGCAATGTCCGTCCCCCAGGCATCCCGTGCTCTCGGCCAGGACCATCAGGATCTTCACCGAACTCACGCCCTGATCGCGGGTGTACTCGAAATGCGGAATCCCGCCGATCACATCGGCGCCCATGCTGATCGCTTCTTCCATCAACTCCCGGCCGTTGCGGTACGACTCGATGCCCTCTTGGGGAAACGCGACGATTTGCATATCGACCAGGTGACGGCTTTCCTCGCGCAGTTCGAGCATCGCCTTGAGGGCGGTCAAGGTCGGGTCAGTCACATCGACATGGGTGCGCACATGCTGGATGCCGTGGGCGGCGAGGGCCTGGATGGTTTTCCTGGCCCGGGTCTTGGTGTCTTCCAGGGTGATGGTCGCCTTGCGCTCGCCCCAGCATTCGATGCCTTCGAACAGCGTGCCGCTCATGTTCCAGCGCGGTTCGCCGGCGGTGAGCGTGGCGTCGAGGTGGATGTGCGGCTCGACGAAGGGGGGCACCACCAGGTTGCCGCCAGCGTCCAGATCGTCGGGCCCCAGGGTTGGGGCCTCGGTCTGGCGGGCGATGCTGCTGATCAGGCCGTTTTCCAGGTGCAACTCATGCAGGCCTTCTTGGTTGCGCAGGCGGGCGTTGATGATGTGCATCAGGTGAATCCTTTTATAGATCTTGTAAAGGTGCGTTGGCGGTGCGGGCACCCGATACGCCAGTCAGTAACACATACGTTAGCGCGGCTGCGGCAATCCCTGCCAGCGGACGTGGATATTGACCACGATAGCGGAAGAAAAAATCCGCCATGATCACGCCACCGATCGGCGGAATCGCTGTGCCCGGCAGAATCCAGGCCGGACTGTTCTGTGTCATGTGGCGCTCCTTGCCGATGAGAGGTGCACGGTGAACTGTAGGAGTTGGCTTGCCACGGAAGGCGGGGGGTCCGGGACAGACGTACGAAGGACCGACCGCCTTCGCCGCGCGGGCAGCTCCTACAAGGGGATTTAGCGGGGGGCAAGGGGGAGAAACCGCAGCAGCGCGGCGGCATTTGGCGCCGCGGGCTCTGTCGCACACAGACGCCCGGCCGCGGGGGGCGGGCGTGACTGTGCGCTTCGACA
>NZ_LHPC01000031.1 GCF_001297125.1 Pseudomonas sp. RIT-PI-q | reverse complement strand
CCGTTTCAGCCGGAACAGCGCTTTCAAAACCCAAGGTGATAAGGTCGAGCTCATCCACGAAGACATCGACAACACGCACCGGATTGGTGTCGCTGACGTAATCGTCCAGGCTCTCGGGGAGCAAGGTGCTTTGACCTCGATGTTCACCTTGGATGAAGCGTTTCATGGGCGACCCTTGCGATAAATTCTGGGAAATCATAGCAAGGGTTTGTTTCCACGTTTTTGCACACTCTGGGCCAGGGATGGCCGATGGCGGCGGGCCCCCGGAGCAATGCCTTCGTTACGGCATGCCGAGCCTAAGCGAGGCACCGAATGGAGGGGCAAAGCGTTTTGCTTCCTTTTGGGCGTCTGCAAAAGGGAGTCGCTGTAAGAGCGAAACCATAAGCAGCCGTTACCGAAGCAATGGATATGTACTCATTCAAAAAAAACAGGTTGGCTATCAGTCCGCCTTCGCTGGCAAGCCAAGCTCCTACAGGGTTCGAGTGACCCCCGCAGGAGCAAAGCAGATTCAAGCCAGGCTTTTGCTGACCACTTCAAACACATCGCTCGACAACTGACCCGAAGCGCGAATCCGCTCCAGCTCGCCCTTCATCAACGCCTGACGAGCATCGTCATACTTGCGCCAACGAGTCAGCGGCGCCAGTTGGCGCGAAGCGATCTGCGGGTTAAACCCGTTCAGCTCGATCACCAGGTCCGCCAGGAAGCGATACCCGGAACCGTCCGCCGCGTGGAAGTTGATCAGGTTCTGCCCGGCAAATGCACCGACCAACGCGCGCACCTTGTTCGGGTTCTTGATGTTGAACGCCGGATGCGCCATCAACGCCTTCACTCGATCCAGGCCACCCGGCAAGACACTGCCCGCCTGGACGCTGAACCATTGATCCATGACCAACGGGTTGTCGCTGAAGTGCTCGGCAAAACTGGCCAGGGCCTTGGCCTTCTCGTCTTCGAACGACGAATTGACCAACACCGCCAACGCCGTCAGGCGCTCGGTCATGTTGTCGCTGGTTTCAAATTGCTCAAGGGTCGCCGCCAACACTTCCGGCTTGCCGCTCAACATCAGGTACGACAACGCAATGTTCTGCAACGCACGACGGGCAAAGTGCTCCGCCTCAGCCACATACGGAGTCTTCTTCGACAGATCGCGGTTTGCCTGATAACGCAGCCACAGCGCCTCGAACAAACCATCGGCCAACTGCTTGCGAGCGAACTCGCGAGCAATGTGGATGGCATCGACATCAGCCACTTCGCTGATTTCAATCAGATACGCCTCGCCCGGCAGCGACAGCATTTCTGCGACCATGGCCTGATCCAGCGTCTCGTCGGCCAACACCGTGCGCAAGGCTGAAACCAGACGCTGATCCAGCACCAGCGCCTCGCCCTTCTGTTGCTGGGCAATCAGTTCTTGCAGCACCTGTACCGACAATTGCTGACCGGCATCCCAGCGATTGAAGCCGTCGCTGTCGTGCTGCATCAGGAACATTAACTGGTCGCGGTCGTACGGGAAGCTCAGTTTCACCGGTGCCGAGAAGCCACGCAGCAACGAAGGCAGTGGCTTTTCAGCGATGTCGAGGAAGGTGAAGGTCTGCTCGGCTTCGGTCACCGAGATCACGCGGGAAGCAGCGCCAGCCGCGGCTTCACCGTCCAGACGCAGGGCAATCTCGCCGCCCTTGCTGTCCAGCAGTCCCAGCTCGACCGGAATCACGAACGGCAGTTTTTCAACCTTGTCCGGGGTGGCCGGGCAGCTCTGGCGGAAGGTCAGGCTGTAGGTTTTCGCCGCAGCATCGTAAGACTCGCTCACCGCCAGACGCGGTGTACCGGCCTGGCTGTACCAGCGTTTGAATTGGGTCAGGTCGACGCCGTTGGCATCTTCCATCGCCTTGATGAAATCGTCGCAGGTCACGGCCTGGCCGTCATGGCGATCGAAGTACAGGTCGCTGCCTTTGCGGAAACCTTCCGCCCCGAGCAAGGTGTGGATCATGCCGACCACTTCCGAACCCTTTTCGTACACGGTCAGGGTGTAGAAGTTGGAGATCTCGATGAAGCTGTCCGGGCGCACGGCGTGCGCCATCGGGCCGGCGTCTTCGGCGAACTGGTGGGTCCGCAGGTAGGCCACGTCCTGGATGCGCTTGACCGTGGCCGAGTTCATGTCGGCGGAGAAACCCGAATCACGGAACACGGTGAAGCCTTCCTTCAGCGACAGCTGGAACCAGTCGCGGCAAGTCACGCGGTTGCCCGACCAGTTGTGGAAGTATTCGTGGGCGACAATTGCCTCGACGCGCTGGTGCGCAGCGTCGGTCGCGGTTTCGGCGCGGGCCAGCACGGCGCTGGAGTTGAAGATGTTGAGGCCCTTGTTCTCCATGGCGCCCATGTTGAAATCGTTGACCGCGACGATCATGAAGATGTCCAGATCGTACTCGCGACCGTAGACCACTTCGTCCCAGCGCATCGACTTCTTCAGGCTGTTCATGGCGTGCTGGCACTTGTCGATGTTTTCCGGCTCGACGTAGATACGCAGCGCCACGGAGCGCTCGGTCATGGTGGTGAACGTGTCTTCGACACACCACAAATCACCGGCCACCAACGCAAACAGGTACGCCGGTTTCTTGAACGGGTCTTCCCAGGTCGCCCAGTGCCGGCCGTCTTCGCCGGGACCACTGGCAATCGGGTTGCCGTTGGACAGCAACACCGGATAGCTGTGCTGCTCGGCGACCACTGTGGTGGTGAACGTGCTCATCACGTCCGGGCGGTCGAGGTAATAAGTGATCTTGCGGAAGCCTTCGGCCTCGCACTGGGTGCAGAACATCGTGCCGGACTTGTACAGGCCTTCCAGCGCGGTGTTGGTTTCCGGGTGGATTCTGACGCTGGTATCGACCGTGAAGCGGGTGCTGGTCGGGTGCAGGGTGAGGTGGTTCTCGGTCAGCTGATAGTCAGCGTCGCTCAGTTCGCGGTCGGCCAGCGTCACCGACAGCAGGTCGAGTTGCTGGCCGTCCAGCACCAGCGGCGGCAGGCCCGGGCCGCGTTCAGGATTGCGGCGCATCACCAGTTGCGCATGGACCAGGCTGTGGTCCTCGAACAACTCGAAGGTCAGGTGCGTCTCGTCGATCAGGTATTCAGGCGCCTGATAGTCTTTCAAATAGATCATCTTCGGTTGTTCGGTGCGCATGCTGGAGTCCTTCTACTGATGCACGGCGAGCTGATAGGCCGTGTATTTACGAATATTGATCACGCCGGTGTCGAAAATCAGGTATTGGCCCTTGATCCCCAACAGCGTGCCTTCGGCAATCGGATTCTTGTCCAGGTTGAAGCTGACAATCTTGGCCGGGTATTGCTCGACCGGATAGCGAATTTCAAGCGGTTCGACATCGGCAATGGTCTGGATTGCCTGTAGGCCGAATCGTTCCTGCAAACCTTGCAAACCTTCGGCGCAGCTTTCAAACAGTTGATCGCGAACCTGCGCCAGATCCACCGAAATCGCATCGCCCTTGAGCAACGCCCGCCAATTGGTCTTGTCGGCTACCTGGCTACGGAACAGGTCTTCGACGAAACCCGACTGCTGACGGGTCGAGACGCGCATGATCGGCAGGGCCTGACGGGCGCCTTGATCGATCCAGCGGGTCGGCAGCTGGGTGGCGCGGGTAATCCCGACCTTCACCCCTGACGAATTGGACAGATACACAATGTGATCGGTCATGCAGAACTTCTCGCCCCACTCCGGCTCACGGCAGGTGCCGGCGTCGTAGTGACAACGCTCCGGGCTCATGATGCAGAGGTCGCACTGGGCCAGTTTGGTCATGCACGGGTAGCAATAACCCTGGCTGAAACTGGTTTTGGTCTTGCGTCCGCAATGGGAGCAAAAAATCGCCCCCAGGTATTCCAGTCGCACTGTGCTGCCGATCAATGGATTGACCGGGACCTCAGTGTCACCCAGGCGAAACGCGTATTGCACGTTCGGCCCGTCAAGGCGCGCCGACATTTTACTGATTGCACCACGGCCAATCTCAATCAATGGACGGCATCCGACTTGAACAGAATATTCGGCACGCTGATCGACTTCGAACTGCATTCCTGCGGGCCCATGTAACCAGTGCGCTGTTCTTCGGGCAGGTTCTGGATTTCCCAGGCGATCATCGCTTGCAGCGACAGTTCACGTTGTTCGGCGGTGAGTTTGCCGCCGTCGGACCATTTACCGATTTCCACCGCCAGCTTCAGGCTCTGGTAGATATCGGGGGTGATGTTTTGGATCATTTCGTTAAAAGAGGACATCAAGGGCTCCGCGCTCTTTGATTTACGTAACTGTTTTAGACGGCCAGTTTACGGCGGTTGTACAAACCGCCCAACAAACCGGTCAAGCATCCGACGAGCAACCCGCCGACGTGGGCCGCATTGGCAATTTCACCGAAGCCGATCATCGAGACCAGCCCCGACAGGCACAGCAACAGCCACACCAGCATCATCACCAGCACGCCGCGCGGCAGGCGATAAGCCGGGTTCGGCGACAATATCTGGAAAATCCAGCAATGCCCGAGCAAGCCATACAGCACGCCGGACAACCCGCCGAACAAGGTCGGGCCGCTGAAATAATATTGGGCGTAATTGGACACCAGGGCGAACAGCAGGGTCAGGCCGACCAGGTTGATGCTGCCCTGACGCGACTCGATGCGCCGCCCCAGTTCCCAGTACCACATGCCGTTCATGGCCAAGTGCAGGATGCCGAAGTGAATCAGCATCGGCGTCACCAGACGCCACCACTGCCCCGCCGCCAGGCTGTCGGCCAACGGCACGAAGTGGATGTACTCGCCGACAACGCGGAAATCGAGGAAAGTCAGCCAGCGCATCGTGTCGAGGTTTTCGCCCAACAGCGTCACCGCGCCGACAATCAAGCTCAGCAACAGCACCAGTGCCGTCGCCTTGGCGTAGCGCAACTGCTCGACAAACCCGGGACGGCGCTGGGTTTGCGCCACCGGTATGTCCAGTTGCTGATCGGGATCACCCGCCGGGAAACGCTCGTACAACGAACGGACGTCTTCGCTGATATTGGCCGGCACCCAGAGCACTTGTTCGCCCGATTCTTCGCTGACCCGATGCGGCACCTGCATGCGTTGCAGCAGTTTGACGAACCCACTCAGGTCCACCGCCAACGGCAGGCGCAAAACCGCTACGGTACTCATTGCAGCACCTCCGGTCGCTCGACATCGACCCAAACAAATTTATGCGGATCGAGACGGGTTTCCTGATCCAGACGATAGGCGACCAGTTTGCCGTAGAGCACCGCACTGTAATCCAGGCAGGCCAGGTTCGGACGGATCGGGGCCGGTTTGCCGCTGCGCCAGTAGTGGCCAACGAACAACAAGGGCTCGTCGACGCCATAGCGCAGCAGGGTGTTTTTTTCGGTGGACGACAGCGGCGTACGGGCCACTGGATCGGGCAAGGCGTCGGGTTGGAACACAATGTCTCCGTAGGTTTGCGGGTCGTCTTCCCAGAACTTGGTGCGGAAGAACGAACGCGTCAGGCCATCGCCGCTGGTCATGGTCAAGCCATGGGGCAAGCGCATGTCGGTGCCGCGCAGCAGGCGGTCGAACACGGTGCAAGCGAAACTGCCCGGTATTGCGGAGGCCTGGAGGAAATGTTCATCGACGCAGCCATCGGAGAACAGTGCGCGCAGCGGTTCGATCAGGCCGGAATCCCAACAGGCGTGCACCACCCGGAAGCGTCCGGCATCCACAAACAAGGGCAATTCATAGAACCATTGCTGAAAGTCATGCCAGTCGCCTGGGTGGTTTTCAAATTGGGTCAGGGTTTCACCCAGCAAGCGAGCGTGGCGCGGGGTGTGTTCACGCACGAATTGCTTACCGCTGCCCGGAGGCGCCGGGGTGCTCCAGCCCAGTGCGTTGAATTCATGGTTGCCCATGATGCACAGCGCCTGGCCGGCCTCGACCATGTCGTGGACGATGTGCAGCGCCTCGCGAATACGCGGGCCGCGGTCGATGATGTCGCCGACAAACACCGCCATACGCGACGGATGCCGCCAGACGCCACCTTGCTTGTGATAGCCGAGCCGGTCGAGCAGGTGCTCAAGGGTCAGAGCGCAACCGTGCACGTCACCGATCAGGTCGTAGCCTCGCGCGGGATCGAGCATCAGTCGCCTCCACCACCCAACCGACTGCCCCAGCCGAGCTTGGTCCGGCAGACCTCATAGTAGTTGTGGTCGAGCGGGTGAATCAGCCGCAGCTTTTGCGCCTTCTTGCTGATGGTGATGGTGTCACCGGGCGCGCAGGTGAAGTGGTTCTGCCCGTCACAGGAGACTTGCGGGTAAATCTGCATATCTTTGGACACGACGATTTTCAGCTCACTGTTGCCATCGACCACAATCGGCCTACCCGACAAGGTATGGGGGTACATCGGCACAATCACAATAGCGTCGAGCTTGGGATGCATGATCGGTCCGCCCGCCGACAGCGCGTAGGCCGTCGAACCGGTGGGCGTGGCGACGATCAGGCCGTCGGCCTTCTGGCTGCAGACGAATTGGCCGTCGATGTACAGCTCGAACTCGATCATCCGCGTCGATTTGCCGGGGTGCAGCACCACGTCGTTCAGCGCATCGCCCTGACCAATGGCCTCGGCGTGGCGGCGGACTTCGGCTTGCAGCAGGAAGCGGTTTTCCACCAGATAATGGCCGTCGAGCACTTCGGCGACTTTGACTTCCAGTTCATCCGGACGGATATCGGTGAGGAAACCCAGGCTGCCCCGGTTGATGCCGAGCACCGGAATGTTATGGCGAGCCAGCGCGCGAGCGGCGCCCAGCAGGCTGCCGTCACCGCCGACCACAATCACCATGTCACACACTTCGCCGAGCATCTTGCGCGACGAGGTTTGCAAGCCATGACCCGGTAGCACTTCGGCGATGGTGTCTTCGAGGATCACATGCAGGTGACGATCGAGCAGAAACCGTTTCAGTCGGCGGACGGTATCCAGCACCTGGGAACTGCCCAGGCGACCGATGATGCCGATATTACGAAATTGCTCCATGGTGTCCCTACAGTCTGCGGCGACGAAAAACACGATTATGGGCGAAAGCGCGGGATAGACAAAATCCTTTCAGCCACAACGGTGTACTCACGATTGAGGCTATGCTCGCAAGATGATCCTATTTCCAGACTTGCTCCAGTTGCCCCACCAGTTACGCCATCCCGAAGTGCGTGATCTGGCGTGGGTAATCCTCGCGCCGCCAATGCTGGGCGAAACCCCGTGGCCGCAGCGTCATCCGTTGGCCGGCAGTGATTGGGTGCAGGCGCCGGAGCGGCTGGAACACTGGCTTCGGCAACTCGACCGCGACAGTTATGACTTGCTGCACTGGCTGGCTCAGGCCAGAACCCGGCGCCTGGGTTTGTACTATGAACGGCTGTGGCAATACGCCGTGCGCCACGCGCCGGGTATCGACCTGATTGCCGCCAATATGCCGATCCGCCGCGAAGGCCACACGCTGGGCGAGCTGGACATGCTGCTGCGGGATCGCGACGGCGTGCATCACCTGGAATTGGCGATCAAACTTTACCTCGGACCACAAAACGGCGATGGCCACGACACCGCGCAATGGCTCGGCCCCGGCTGCCATGACCGGCTGGACCGCAAGCTGGCGCACCTGGCTCAGCATCAATTGCCGATTTCCGCTCGCCCGGAGAGTCGCGAAGTGCTGGCGGCGCTGGATATCCAGCAATTCAGTGCGCATTTGTGGCTAGGCGGCTATTTGCTGTATCCATGGCCGGGACCCGCCGAGCCACCGAACGGCGCGCATCCGCAGCACCTGCGCGGTAGTTGGCTGCATCAGAAAGACTGGGCGGCGTTTGTGGTGCAGCGACCATTCGGGCGCTGGCAGCCCCTGCCCCGCCACGCCTGGCTGGCGCCGGCGCATTATCCGGTCGAGCAGACCTGGAGCATGGAACAACTGAATGCCTGGCTGAGCGATCTGGAACCGTTGGCACCAGCGCAATTGCTGGTGCGACTGACCGAGAATGCCGATGGTGATTGGGAGGAAGCGGAGCGGCTGTTTCTGGTGGCGGATCTTTGGCCGAATGTGCCGGGCAATGGTTGAGGTTTTGTGGTGATTGGATGGACCCCATCGCGGGCAAGCCCGCTCCCACAGGATTTTCTTACGTCGAAGATCCCTGTGGGAGCGGGCTTGCCCGCGATAGGGCCAACTCGGTCTAGAACGACAACCGCACCGCCAAAGCCGCCAACGTCACCAACAAAACCGGCACCGTCAACACGATCCCGACCTTGAAATAATACCCCCAGCCAATCCGAATGCTCTTGCGCTCCAGCACATGCAACCACAGCAACGTCGCCAAACTGCCAATCGGGGTGATTTTCGGCCCCAGATCGCTACCAATGACGTTGGCGTAGATCATCGCCTCCTTCACCACCCCCGTCGCCTGGCTGGCATCGATCGACAACAAACCGATCAACACCGTCGGCAGGTTATTCATGATCGACGACAGCAACGCCGTCAGCACGCCCGTGCCCATGGCCGCGCCCCAGACGCCGTAACCGGCAAAGCCGTCCAGCCAACCGGCCAGATACCCGGTGAGCCCGGCATTGCGCAGGCCATAGACCACCAGATACATGCCCAGCGAGAAAATCACGATGTGCCACGGCGCTTCTTTGATCACCTTGCGCGTGGAAATCTTGTGACCACGGGCGGCGATGGCCAACAGCAACGCGGCGCACACCGCCGAGATCGCGCTGATCGGTATGCCCAACGGTTCCAGGGCAAAGCAGCCGAGCAACAGAATCACCAGCACCGCCCAACCGGCGTAGAACGTGGCTTTGTCGTGGATCGCGGTTTCGGGGTGCTCGAGTTGTTCGGGGTCGTAAGCCTTGGGGATGTCACGCCGAAAGAACCACATCAGCATGGCCAGGGTGGCTGCGACGCTCACCAGGTTGACCGGGATCATCACCGCCGCATAGCGATTGAAACCGATGTGGAAGAAGTCCGCGGAAACGATGTTCACCAGGTTCGACACCACCAGCGGCAGGCTCGCGGTGTCGGCAATGAACCCGGCGCCCATCACGAACGCCAGGGTCGCGGTCGGAGAAAAACGCAATGCCAGCAACATGGAGATCACGATGGGCGTGAGAATCAGCGCCGCGCCGTCATTGGCGAACAACGCCGAAACCAGCGCACCGAGCAGCACCATATACGCAAACAGTTTGCGTCCGCTGCCCCGCCCCCAACGCGCCACATGCAGCGCCGCCCAGGCGAAAAAACCCGCCTCGTCCAGCAACAGACTGATGATGATCAACGCGACAAAGGTGCCGGTCGCATTCCAGATGATCTGCCACACCAGCGGAATGTCTGCCAGGTGCACCACCCCGAAAATCAGCGCCAACACCGCGCCGAGCACCGCACTCCAGCCAACGCCCAGGCCTTTGGGTTGCCAGATCACCAGGGTGATGGTCAGCAAGAAAATCAACGACGCTACGAGCATCCGGGGCAGCCTTCAAAAAGTGGAGAAAACATCAGCAGCAGCGAACCGGCCGGTCAGCCATCGCTTGCAAACGGTCAACATCGGCGGCGAGCCATTCAACGTTGGCGGCCAGCGCGCCCTGCAACAGGCTGATGACCCAAGGTGATAGTTGTGGGTGCAGGCGATAAAAAACCCACTGGCCCTGACGGCGATCCGCCAGCAACCCGTTGCTGCGCAATTGCGCCAGATGACGCGAGATCTTCGGTTGGCTGAGGTCGAGCCCGGCGGTCAGCTCGCACACGCACAACTCGCCCTCGCGGGCGATCAGCAGCGCGATACGACTGCGCGTGTCATCGGCCAGGGCCTTGAAAATATCGACGGGACCACGGGGGTCAGACATAGGGAACACGCCTCTGGACAAACGAGGCGTGAAATATATGGAATTTCGAATATACAGTAAAGCGAAGTCTCGCAAACACCGTGCCTTATGTAGCAGCTGGCGAAGCCTGCGTTCGGCGGCGTAGCCTGCGTTCGGCGGCGTAGCCGTCGTGAAATCAGGCAACGCGGTGTGTCAGGAAAACCTCGCGCACAGGATTTACGACGGCTTCGCCGCCGAACGCAGCCTCGCAGGCTCGGCAGCTGCTACAGGGGACCTGTTTGGGTTTATAAGCGGATTACGTGCCCTTCCACCGGGGCGACCTGGCCATGAAACAGTCGGGAAATGACGTTCTGCGCCGCTTCATAGCCCTTGCTCTCAACCACTTCCAGCAATGGGTTTTCTACCGAAGTCACCTGTCGATAAAACTGCTGCAAGCCCTCGCCAATATGCTGACTGACGCCTTCCGGACCCCAGTCGGCATTGCGCTTGCGGATTTGTATCGGCGCGAAAAAGAACACCGGTTGAGGCCCCTCGATGGCTGTCAGCCGAGCTTCACCGGTACTTTGCGCCGGTCCGGCAAAGCAGCTGTAAACCAATTGCCCGGCAAAGTGCTGGTGCACCTGGTCACGTAGATCCAGGTCGCCGGAAAAACCCACATAAAGGGTTGGACGGTCATTTTCCAGGCTCGCCAACTCCGCATACGACACCGTTCGCTCATAACACCCGAGCTTTTCGACAAACGCCTTGTTACCCGCAGACGTCAGCGCCACGCGCTCCAGACCGGGCCGATTGTCCAGGCACACCGCCGTGCCATAGGCGGTTTTGCTCGATGCGCTGGAAAATACCAACCGAGTCGCGCCAAAGAATTCCTTGTCCTGCAGGAAGTCCGCCAGCATCGACGAGGTCAGAAACAGTGGCTTGAGCAAGATCTGCAGGTTTTCGGTTTCGGGGCTGTAGTACGAATCCCAACTGCAACGGGTGTATTGGTTGTAAGCCGACGTCAATTCTAGCCGATGCTCGGCAGCGTCGTAGAACCCACGCTCAGTCACCCGCTCCGGGCGCATCCATAGATGGCTGGCAATCGGGAAATACCCGTAGAAGCGCTCTCCTACCTTGATGCCTTCAACAGCGGACGCCACGACATCGGCAAAGCCCCACGCAGGGACGTGCCCCCAATCCGCCAGCCCTGTAGGAAAAAACTCCCAGTAGTTCATCGAATCGCCATAAGCGGCGTAGGTAATGTTGTTGGTGGTCAACGCACACCGGTCAATCTTCACGATTACCTCTCCGGCATTCGGAATCAGGCTACGTTGCTCCTGCTCGATTCGGCTTTCGTCGAGGGCGTTTTTGCGCGTGATCAGTCGTGTTACCGTGCCTGGGCTTTGCATCTTTCAGACTCCTGCTATGACGATGTGGCGGGTAGCACCAGAGTAGTGGCAGCCGATGAAGAGCGGGTTCGGAAACTCCAGGGTCAGCGCCCACACCCTCAATCCCCGCGCGAAGCCGTTGAAACGGCCGAGCCAGGCGCGGGCGATTTTCACCGTGGAGGCGATTTACGAGGCATTTGTTCGGATTTGGCGGCGCGACGGCTGGTCGGGCTTGACCACTCGCGAGGTGGCGCTGGAAGCCGGTGTTGCCATCGGCACGCTGTACGATTATTTCCCGAGCAAGGAAGCCTTATTGTCGGGGTACATCCGGCATTGTCTGGATACCTTGCTTCAGCACCTGGATGAACAGGTCATTAAAGCAAACGACCTGGACTGGCCAACCCGAATCAAGCGTCTGATCCGCCTGACCTGCGACCCCAGCGATGCCGGGCAACCACTGTTTAACCATGACGTGTTGGCTATCGAACACCAGATCGCCGAATCCAAACATCATCGACGGGTGTTCCAGGAGCTGGCGCAAAAATGGCGTGAAGCCTTCGCAGCCTGTAGCGACTTGCCCACACAACCGTCCACAGCAACCATCGATGCCTGGGTGATCATGGCCTGGGGCGGGCGTCGTTATTGCGTGGTCACACAAGCGACGACGGAACAAGCCGCCGCCTGGCTGTCGGAAGTGGAAACGACGATCTGCAGCCGCTTGCTCACCCCCAATAACCCATAACCCTGCCCCTGTAGGAGCCGAGCTTGCTCGCGAAAGCGGTGTATCAGTCAACATAGTTGTTGGATGTGATGGCCTCTTCGCGAGCAAGCTCGGCTCCTACAGATACAGGGTTGTTCACTCTTTTTTGTGCTGTTCTACCCACTGCCCATAGGCATCAATGAATTTTTGCAAGAACGGTTTGAGCGCCTCGGACAACTTGCCCGCCTCGTCGAACGCTGTACCGGCACCGCTGATGTACGCTTCAGGTTGCTGCATGCACGGCACATCGAGGAAAACCATCGACTGACGCAGATGGTGGTTGGCGCCAAAACCGCCGACCGCTCCCGGTGAAACACTGATCACTGCGCCGGGCTTGCCGCTCCAGGCGCTTTTGCCGTAGGGGCGCGAACCCACGTCAATCGCATTCTTCAAGGGCGCCGGCACCGAACGGTTGTATTCCGGGGTCACAAACAGCACCGCGTCGGATGAGCTCACCTGTTGCCGAAAAGTGCTGTAGGCTGCCGGCGGTGAAGCACCATCAATGTCTTCGTTGTAGAGCGGCAAATCACCAATTTCGACGATATTGAGCTTAAGATTGGCAGGCGCCAGTTCGGCCAGGGCCAGCGCCACCTTGCGATTGATCGATTCCTTTCTCAAGCTGCCGACCAGAACTGCGATCGTATAGACATTGCTCATGGAAGATTCTCGACTGTTCGAATAGAAAGAACTTGTAGTTATAGATGACGATTCACCCAGTGGACGGCTTAAAATCACCGCCCCTGACTATTTTTTTCCTGTAGGAAAACTTACCTCGCCCAACCACGGTCTACAGAGCCGCAAATTGAGTGATTTATCTCCAGAGGTTCTAAACAGATGGCAGCAGTACTCGTCGGTCAGTTCCATGCAAGAGACGCGGAAGGCCGCGTTTATTCCGTGCATGAGTTCCAGGAATCCACCCCGTCGGCAGACGGTCTCACCGGCTCGGTGCCTGTCACCACTTATAAGCTGGCCATTGGCGATCGCGTCAGGAAGCTCGATGACAACCAGTTTCTGCTGGTTCAATCGGACGTCACGATTGTGCGCGAACCCGATACCTACGTCACAGGTGTGCCGGAAACCAACGTCGCTTCATAACCCAGTGTTATGAGCAGAAGTCATATGCGCGGACTTGGGGTAGGATTCAGCCACTGACTCCCTCACCTGCTGAACATGGACTTCACGCATGCGTTTACGTCATATCGAAGTGATCCAGGCGCTCTTGCAGACCGGTCACCTGGGCACCGCCGCCGAATGGCTGCAGTTGCCGGTGACCGAGGTCGAACGCATTCTGCGCGACGCTGAGGATCAGTTGGGTTTCATGCTGTTTTCCAGCGTGCGTGGACGCCTGCAGGCCACGCGCGAGGCGCGGGAGTTGCAGGTTGAAATCGCCCACGTCTATGACGCGCTCGAACCGGTGCAGCGCCTGGCCAATAGCCTCAAGCAATACCAGGCCCCGCCGTTACGAATCATCTGCACGCCACCTCTGGCACAACAACTGCTACCACAGAGCATCGCGGCGCTACGTCGACGCTTGCCGGACGTACCTTGCAGCCTCCTGAGCCAACCCACCCGTGAAATCGTCAGAAGCCTGCTGCTGCGCGAAAGCGATCTGGGCCTGAGCCTGCATGATCCCGATCACGCCGACATTCACTGCCAGGTAATTGCCCAGGGCAAACTTCAGCTGCTGGCGCCCCACGGCTGGCTGCAACCGAAACAGAAGTACATCTCGCTGCAAGACCTCGCCGGCCAGTCGATGGTCGGACTGGAAGGTCATGATCCGCTGAGCCCCGCGCTCGACCACAAACTTCACACCCTGCGCCCAGCCCCGGTCATCCAGACCCGGGTCCAGACTCACCAGATGATGCGCAGCATGGTCGAAGCCGGCGAAGGCCTGGCCATCGTCGACCCTTTCACTGCACTCGGCGCCAAATCGGCCGGACTGGACGCCTGCCCGCTCGCGCCGGCAGTGCCGATCAGCCTCTATGCGTTGACCCTGAAGAACGGCGAGCCATCACCGGCCGTTCAGGCCTTGCTGGACATCGTCACGGAACAAGCCGCGGCGATGCTGGCGAGCTGAGCGGGTTTTCCAGCGGGTTATCGAACAATCGATACCAGAACAGCGCCACTTCGGCGGTGTTGGGGTCGATGCCGCGATAACGCAGATGATCGACCCCGCCCACGACATAGCCGCAACGCTCATACAGTCGGCAGGCGCCCAGGTTGTTGTTCTGGGTTTCGAGCATGATGCCCGGCAATTTTTTCTTGCGACTCCAGAACTGCGCCACGTCCAGCAGCGCCTTGGCCACGCCATGCCGGCGAGCCGGTGCGTGCACCGCCAACTCGTCAATATGGGCAAAGCCGTTCCAGTTGGTGCTGACCACCAGATGCCCCACCGGCTCATCATCGAGATACGCCATGAAGATCTCGCTGTCGGCCGCATCGCGAAAACTGCTGAACTCCTCAGGATCGATGCCGTAGCACTTTCGATAAGGTGTGATCGGCGTGACCGGCCACTGCTCCACCGGCTTGCCGATTTCAGCGGCGCCATAGGCGGCGACTTCAAAACTGAAATCACTGCCCCAGATGTAGGCCGCGAAGCCGTCGTCGGCAACGCGCACCGACAGCCCTGGGTATTTCGGATTCATAACCGGTTGCATACTGGGAAAGGTCCTCATTCCTTGATGCAATCGACGGTGTAATGCCGCCCATTGCCCTCATCTTCGTGTTGCAAGCCGTGCACATCGGCGACAAACCCTGGAAAGCTGCTGTCGAACGTACGAGCAAACGCCAGGTAATCGTTGATCGAGCGGGTCGATTCGGTAAAACGCTCGCCGGGCATGATCAACGGGATCCCCGGCGGGTACGGCACCAGCATCACTGCGGCGATCCGCCCATCCAGAGCATCGATCGACACCGCTTCAACCTCGCCACGCACCAATTGATCATAGGCGTCCGCCGGCTTCATGGCGATTTCCGGCAGCACCGTGTACATGCGCTTGAGGTGTTTGGCCGTGGCGTTGCTGCGATAACAGGCGTGCAATTGATCGCAGAGATCGCGCAACCCCATGCCTTGATATCGCGCGACGTTTTCCTGCGCCACGCACGGCAGGCAACTCGCCAGACTGACGTTGGCGTCGTAGCTGCGCTTGAACTCCAGTAATTCGGTGAGCAGCGTGCTCCATTTGCCCTTGGTAATGCCCATGGAAAACAGCACCAGGAACGAATACAAACCGGTCTTTTCGACCACCAGCCCACGCTCCCAAAGGAATTTGCTGACGACTGCAGCCGGAATCCCTCGTTCGCTCAAGGCGCCGCCGGCGGTCAACCCCGGCATCACCAGGGTGACCTTGATCGGATCGAGCAGCACGTAATCGTCGGTCACGCCGCCAAAGCCGTGCCAGTCGGCCTCGGGTTGCAGTAACCAGTCTTCGGTAATAACGCGGTCGATGCCCTCCACCGATGGTGGCTGCCAGATGGAAAACCACCAGTCGTCAGCGGCGATGTGCTGACGCAGATTGGCCAGGGCCCGACGAAAGCTCAGGGCTTCGTCGAACATTTCCTGCAACAGCGAACGCCCGGCCGGGCCTTCCATCATCGCTGATGCCACATCCAGCGAAGCGATGATGCTGTACTGCGGCGAGGTGGAGATGTGCATCATGAACGCTTCGTTGAAGCGATCTCGGTCCAGTTGCCGCGCGCCGCCGTCCTGGACATGAATCATCGAGGCCTGACTGAACGCAGCCAGCAGTTTGTGCGTGGAATGGGTGCTGAACACCAGCGGGCCGTCGTCACTGCGCGAGGTGCCCATGCCATAACGCCCGGCGAAGAACTCGTGGAACGCCGCATAGGCGTACCAGGCTTCGTCGAAATGCAGCACTTCGACGCTGTTGCCCAACTGCTGCTTGATCAGCTCAGCGTTGTAGCACAGGCCGTCATACGTCGAATTGGTCACCACCGCGAGTTTGACCTTGGGCGCACGGCCTTTGGTCAGCGGGCTGGCGTCGATCTTGGCCTGGATCGATTCGCGGCTGAATTCACTCAGCGGGATCGGGCCGATAATCCCCAGTTCATTGCGCTCGGGACACAGGTACAACGGGATGGCGCCGGTCATGATGATCGAGTGCAACACCGACTTGTGGCAGTTGCGATCCACCAATACCAGATCATCGCGAGCGACCATGGAGTGCCAGACGATCTTGTTCGCGGTCGAGGTGCCATTGATCACGAAAAAGGTGTGATCAGCGCCGAAGTTACACGCCGCACGGGCTTCCGCTTCTGCCAGTGGCCCGGTGTGATCGAGCAGCGAACCGAGTTCCGGCACCGACACCGATAGATCCGAACGCAGGGTGTTTTCGCCGAAGAACTGGTGAAACGCCTGCCCCACGGGGCTCTTGTGGTACGCCACACCGCCGCCATGGCCGGGCGTGTGCCACGAGTAATTGGAGTCGGCCGTGTGCTGCACCAGCGCCTTGAAAAACGGCGGCAGCAGACCGTCCAGGTATTTGCGCGCGGCGCGGGCTACCTGACGCGCGAGGAATGGCACGGTGTCTTCGAACAGATAAAGGATGCCGCGTAGCTGATTGAGCTCAGCCATGGCGTCGGCGGGCGCATTTTCCAGGGTCACTTGCTCGCCCAGGGCAAAGATCGGCAAATCCGGCGCACGAACCCGCGCGAGGCCGATCAACTCGGCCATGTTCTGTAACAAATGCGAGTGGGTGCTGGCGTCTTCGGAGGCGATCAACATGCAGGAGAGGCCGTGATGGGTCGACGCAACCAGGCGCCCTTCGGTGTAGTTCACCGCCGAGACGATGCTGAAGCCTTCCTGCTCCAGCTCACGGGCGATGCCACGCACACGATCGCCGGCAACGGTGTCGGCCTTGATGTCGCGGTGGACGATCAGGACCGGGAATTTCAAATCTTTATACATGAGGCTCAGTGTCCTGAGGCGGCAGGTTGTGGCCTGCCAATCACCTCAGGGTAGAGGGTTGAGGCGGATGTGGCGAGTGTCATGCACTGAAATGGGTCGTAGGGTGTGCGGCACGCTTAAGGTCAAAAGATCGCAGCCTCGTTTTACTCGACAGCTCCTACGGGGTTTCGCATTCCGTTGTAGGAGCTGTCGAGTGAAACGAGGCTGCGATCTTTTCGAAGGGTCTACGCCTGAGCCTTGGCCTCGGCCAATTGCTGCCACAACGACGGAGCGCCGGCCGATTTGGCGATGGCTTCCAGACGGGCCACGTGCTGGGCCAGGTCGTCCTCGCTGGCAGGGATGATCCGCGTCGGCTGACGGTCAGCCGGCAAGCGGCGGATTTCGGTCGCCGAGTTGTCCGCGCCTTCACCGGAACCGTTGCCATCGGACGCATTACCCGCCAGGGACAGGCTGGT
The DNA here is from genome assembly GCF_001297125.1 of Pseudomonas sp. RIT-PI-q. Classification (GTDB taxonomy): domain Bacteria; phylum Pseudomonadota; class Gammaproteobacteria; order Pseudomonadales; family Pseudomonadaceae; genus Aquipseudomonas. The sequence continues at coordinate 134,663 of NZ_LHPC01000031.1, read as the reverse complement.
CTGGCCGCCGGTCATGGTCAGGTAAACGTCGGCGAGAATCTCCGAGTCGAGCAAGGCGCCGTGGAGTTCACGGCCGGAGTTGTCGACGCCATAGCGTTTGCACAACGCATCGAGGCTGTTGCGCTGCCCGGGGTGACGTTCCCTGGCCATCATCAGGGTATCGAGGATCGAGCAGTGCTGGGTGATGTCCGCACGATCGTGCTGGCCCATCAGGGCGAATTCGTTGTTGATGAAACCAACGTCGAACGCCGCGTTATGGATGATCAGCTGTGCGCCCTTGATGAATTCGAAAAACTCATCGGCCACTTCGGTGAAACGCGGTTTGCCCACCAGGAATTCGTTGGTGATGCCGTGGACGCCGATGGCGCCTTCGTCACTTTCGCGATCCGGTTGCAGGTAAACGTGAAAATGCCGGCCCGTCAGGCGCCGACCGATCAACTCGACACAACCGATTTCGATAATCCGGTGGCCGTCGGTCACCGGCATGCCGGTGGTTTCGGTATCGAGTACAACGGATCTGGTGGCCATCAGTGCTCAGCTCTCAACGGGTCATTCGTGCAAAAGCGGCGATGTTAACACGCTCGTCGGGGCTTTCAGAAACACCGCGTACAAGGTGGGAGCCGGGCTTGCCCGCGATGCAGACGCCGCGGACTTTCAGCAAAACCGCGTCATCGTTCATCGCGGGCAAGCCCGGCTCCCACAGGGGGTTGGTGAGTGCTCAAGCCTGCTTGTACCCGCGCACTTCATCCACGCCACGGTTGGCCAATTGGTCGGCGCGTTCGTTGCCGTGGTGGCCGATGTGCCCACGCACCCATTTCCAGGTGACGTTGTGGCGGTTGACCTGCTCGTCGAGCAGCTTCCACAAATCGGCGTTTTTTACCGGTTCTTTCGCCGCGGTTTTCCAGCCGCGCTTCTTCCAGTTATCCATCCACTCGTTGATGCCTTTCATCACGTACTGGGAGTCGGTGACCAGCAGTACGTCGCAGGAACGCTTGAGTTCTTCCAGGCCGCGGATCGCGCCCATCAGCTCCATGCGGTTGTTGGTGGTGTTGGCTTCGCCGCCCCAGAGTTCTTTTTCAACACCCTTGCACACCAGCAATGCGCCCCAGCCGCCTGGGCCAGGATTGCCTTTGCAGGCGCCGTCGGTGAAGAGTTCTACGCTATCGCTCATGCCAATCTATCCAGAAAATGCGGTGGCTCGCCAATCCGTGATCGACGATGCCCGAGGCCGGGGCGAACCCGGCCGGGAAATAAAAAGTGTATTACGGCTCGATGTTGCGACGGTTGACCTTGGCCATCGGCAGCGGAATCAGCTTGCCCATCGGTTCGCGTCGTTCCTGACGGACCGGACGCAGGCCGACCACGATCTTGCGTGCCACCAATAAATAGAAGCCGCCGCCAGACAATTGCCAGTCACCGGCCTTGCGCTCCCAACCGGCCAGACGCGCTTGCCAGGCGGGTGACGCAAGCGGCGGACGATAGCACCCGAAGCGGCGTTTCTCCAGCGCGAAGCCCAGCAGGTTCAGCCAGTCGCTGACCCGTGACGGGGAAATGCAACGGGCCTTGCGCAAGGCGTCATGGGCGAACACGTGGCGCAAACCCCAGGTGCTCCAGGGATTGATGCCGATGATCACCAGATGCCCGCCGGGCCTGACACTGCTCGCTGCTTCGCGCAACAAACCGTGGGGCGACAGGCAGAAATCCAGCCCGTGCTGCAACACCACCACATCGGCGGCATGCTCGCTCAAGGGCCAGGCCTGCTCTTCACAGACAATCTCGACCCCCGGCAACGGCGCGCCGAGGCGTACATTGCGCTGTACTTGCGGTGCCGACGGCGGTGTCTGCGCGGACGGACCGTAATGCACCAGGTAGCCGCCGAAGAACCGGCCCAGCTCGTCTTCGAGCATGCGGCGTTCTTCATCCAGCAGAAATTGCCCGAGCGGGCCGGACAGCCATTCACGGGCTGCGCTGATCAACGCCAGCCAGTCAGGATCAGCCTGAGCGAACGCTTTATCGGTCATTGCATTCTCCAACGCGTCAGGAAGTTCTAAGATGCGCCATTGTTTTCCGCTTGGCGAATCCGACGATGATACAGATCAGGGCCCTGCCCGCCTTTACCGACAACTACATCTGGTTGTTACAAGACCCCGACACGCGGCGCTGCGCGGTCGTCGATCCGGGCGATGCCGCGCCGGTGCAGGCGTGGCTCGCGGCCAATCCTGAATGGATACTGAGCGATATTCTGATCACTCATCACCATCATGACCATGTCGGCGGCGTCGAGCAGCTGAAAAAAGCGACAGACGCGAAGGTCTACGGCCCCGCCAGCGAAACCATCCCGGGCCGGGACGTGGCGCTCAAGGACAATGACCGTGTCACTGTGCTGGGCTGCGACTTTGACGTCATCGCCGTGCCCGGTCATACCTTGGGGCATATTGCCTATTACCATCAGGGCCTGTTGTTTTGCGGTGACACCTTGTTTGCTGCCGGTTGCGGCCGGTTGTTCGAAGGCACGCCCGAACAAATGCACACCTCGCTGACTCGCCTCGCCGCGCTGCCGGAAGACACGCAGGTCTACTGCACCCATGAATACACATTGAGCAATCTGAAGTTTGCCGCAGCGGTCGAACCGAACAATCCGGACACGGCCGAACGCCTGGCCAACGTCACCCGGCAACGCGAAGCCGGTATCATGACGCTACCGTCCACTCTGGCCCTTGAAAAGCTCACAAACCCGTTTTTGCGTACCGGTGAAACATCCGTTAAAGAAAAAGTGGACGAACGGAACGGATCCGATATCCGGGCTCCGAGTGCGGTTTTTGCTGCCCTTCGTGCTTGGAAAGATAAGTTCTAAGTAGTCTGAACGTTGGTACAAAAATTCTGAATGGTTGACCGCAGGGGGTGCGCTTTCTAGAATCGCCCGACATTTTTGCCCGGAACTTACTTCCAGCCAATGTCGTCATCATTTCGTAAAGCCATCAATTCAGACGCATTGACCCGCTTGGCTCAAGCCATTGCGGTGGCTGTGTCCGCCACTTTGGCGGGCTGTTCCAGCCATGTGCCGCAAACCGAAGCGGCACACACCCCGAACATCGCTGCACGAGCCAAACAGAAACCTGTCTGGCTCACCGAAAAACCAACCCCGCAAGTTCCACAGGATGTCTGGGAGCGCATGCGCCAGGGCTTCCAGTTGCAGGACGGTCTAGGCGTCAACCCGCGCATCGAGCAACAGCGCCTGTGGTTCGCCAGTAATCCTTCCTTCCTCGAAAACGCCGGCGAACGCGGTAGCCTGTACATTCACTACATCATCGAACGCCTTGAAGAACGCAATATGCCGCTGGAACTGGCGCTGTTGCCAGTGATTGAAAGCGCCTACAACCCGATGGCCTATTCCCGGGCCGACGCGGTGGGTCTTTGGCAATTCATTCCTTCCACCGGGCGTTACTACAACCTGCGTCAAACCCGTTTCTATGATGGCCGACGCGATATCACCGCTTCGACCACCGCGGCCATGGATTACCTGAGCCGTCTGCACGACATGTTCAACGGTGACTGGCTGCTGGCCCTGGCGGCTTACAACGCGGGTGAAGGCACCGTCAGCCGAGCCATCGAGCGTAACGAAAAGCTTGGCCTGCCGACCGACTACTGGAACCTGCCACTGCCGGCCGAAACCCAGGCTTACGTACCGAAGCTGCTGGCCTTGTCGCAAGTGGTACTGGCCCCCGAAGCCTACGGCGTGAACCTGAACCCGATCGCCAACGAACCGTATTTCCAGGTCGTCGAAATCAACCAGCGCATGGACCTGTCCAAGGTGGCTGCGGTGGCCAACATCGACGAAGACGAGCTGTTCCAGCTCAACCCGGCCTTCAAGCAGCGCACCACCATCGACGGCCCCCAGCATTTGCTGGTGCCAACGTCCAAGGCGCAATTGCTGACCACTAGCCTGCAGACCATGCGTCCTGAGGAGCTGATCAGCAAGAAGTCGCTCAAGCCCGTGTTCGAAGGCGTGGACAAGACCGAAGTTGCCAGCCTCAAGCGTGCCTACCGGGTTAAACGCGGCGACAACCTGGCCAGTATCGCCAAGGCTAACAAAGTCGACGTCAAAGACCTGCAGCGCTGGAACAGAATGACCGGCAAGAACCTTAAAGCCGGCCAGGTGCTGGTGATGCAGGACACCACCAAGCGCAGTTCCGGGCGCGTCAACACCGTGGTGGCAGCGAACAGCAAGACCAGTGACAAGAAGACGCAGACCCAATACAAGGTCCAGCAAGGCGACTCGCTGTACATGGTGGCCAAGCGTTTCAACGTTGAAATGCAACACCTCAAGCGCTGGAATCCTCGACTTGGCCAGGCGCTGAAGCCGGGCCAGATGCTGACGGTTGCCAATCCGCACTAAAAAGAGCCCCTGATTTCAGGGGCTTTTTTTCGCCCAAGAAGCTCACCCAAACTCGTGTAGCAGCCTGCGATCGGCTCTGTAGCAGCTGTCGAGCTTGCAAGGCTGCGTCCGGCTGCGCAGCAGTCGTAAACCCTGAACACGCGGTATTCCTGATACACCGCATTGCCTGACTTCACGACTGCTTCGCAGCCGAACGCAGGCTTCGCCAGCTGCTACAGGGAGTCTGCCGGCACAATTACGAGCGCATTAACCCCCCGTCTTTTTCCTGTCGATACAAGCTGTTACTGTACGGCCCACAAAGCCCAAGCCGCCTGGATCGGATCTCTGACTTGAAGCGTCCCCTCCTCCTGCTCCTGATCAGCCTGGCCTTGAGCCCTTGCGCAAGCGCGACGATCAGCGAAAGCCATGGTTATGCGCAGTTCGGCACGCTCAAGTACCCGGCCAGATTTACCCACTTCGACTGGGTCAACCCGCAAGCGCCCAAGGGCGGTACGTTGCGGGTGATGGCGTTTGGCACCTTCGATACGCTCAACCCGTACACGTTCAAGGGCTCCAGCCCGGTTTCCACCCCAAACTTTCTGCAGTACGGCATCAACGAGCTCAATGAACCGTTGATGGTCGGCACCGGCCAATACGCACCTTCCGGAGACGAGCCGACGTCGAGTTATGGCCTGATCGCCCAATCGGTGGAATACACCGAAGACCGCAGCTGGGTGGTGTTCAACCTGCGCCCCGAAGCGCGTTTCCACGATGGCACGCCGATTACCGCGTACGACGTCGCGTTTTCCTACCGTTTGCTGCTCAAGGAAGGTCATCCGCAATACCGCACCAGTCTTCAGGAAGTGTTGCGGGTTGACGTGCTCAACCCGCATCGCATCCGCTTCGTTTTCAAGCGTGCCGGTAATCCACTGCTGATCCTGCGCCTGGGTGAGTTGCCGGTACTGGCGCAGCACTACTGGAAAGGTCGCGATTTCAAGGCCACCACCTTCGAACCGCCACTGGGTAGCGGCCCGTATCGCATCACGTCGGTAACACCTGGACGCCAGATTGTGTTCGAACGGGTCAAGGATTACTGGGGTAAGGACCTGGCGGTCAATCGCGGCAAGTACAACGTCGACCGCATGGAAGTCGAGTTCTACCGCGACAGCGATGTCGCGTTCGAAGCCTTCAAGGCTGGCGAGTTCGACATCTACATCGAACACCAGGCGAAGAACTGGGAAAACGGCTACGACTTCCCGGCCGTCAGACGCGGTGATGTGATCAAGGCGCAGATCCCGCATCAAATCCCGACCCAGAGCCAAGGGCTGTTCATGAACAGTCGCCGCGCCACTTTTTCCGATACCAGGGTCCGTGAAGCGCTGGGGCTGATGTTCGACTTCGAGTGGACCAACCGCACGTTGTTCAGCGGCGCCTACAAGCGCGCCATGAGTTATTACCCCAACAGCGAGTTCTCGGCCACCGGCCTGCCGGTCGGCCATGAATGGCTGATGCTCAAACCTTATCGCGAGCAGTTGCCCGCCAAGCTCTTCACCGAGGCCTTCAGCCTGCCGCAGACCCAAGGGCGCGGCATTCCACGGGAAACCATGCGCAAGGCCCTGGGCCTGCTTGCCGAGGCCGGCTGGAAGCTCAGTGGTCAGCGGCTGCAGAACGCTGCCGGGCAACCGTTGCGTCTGGAGATCCTGCTGGTCAATCCGAACCTGGAGCGCATCCTTCAGCCTTACGTCGAGAACCTTGCCAGTATCGGCATCGACGCACGCCTGCGTACCGTCGACCGCGCCCAGTACAAACAACGCCTCGATCAGTTCGATTTCGACATGATCCTGATGACCCTCAACCAGACCCTCAGCCCGGGACTGGAGCAATGGCAGTATTTTCATTCCAGCCAGGTCGGGATCAAGGGCAGCAAGAACTACGCGGGCATTGCCAACCCGGTGGTCGATTACCTGCTCGAACAATTGCTCGCCGCCCAGACCCGCGATGAACAAGTCTCCGCCGGCAAGGCGCTGGACCGGGTGCTGCTGTGGCAGCACTACATCATTCCCAATTGGTATCTCAATTATCACCGTTTGGCCTACCGCAACCGGTTCGCCTTCGTCACCACGCCGCCCTACACCCTGGGCCTGAGCGCGTGGTGGCTGAAATCTTCGGAGAAAGATCAATGAAACCCGTACGCGTCCTGCTCCTGCAGGCCAGCGGTCTGTTGTTCGCCGGGCTGGCCTGCGCCGCCCCGCAACATGCCCTGACCCTGTACAACGAGCCGCCGAAATACCCGGCCGATTTCAAATACTTCGATTACGTCAACCCGAATGCGCCCAAGGGCGGGATCTTCCGTCAGGCCGGTTTTGGTGGCTTTGACAGCCTCAACCCGTTCATCAGCAAGGGTGTCGCCGCCGACGACATCAGCATGATCTACGACACCCTGGCCAAACAGGGCCTGGATGAACCGTTCACCGAGTACGGCCTAGTCGCCGGCAAGATCGAAAAAGCCCCGGACAACGACTGGGTGCGTTTCTACCTGCGTCCCGAAGCACGCTTCCACGACGGTCATCCGATCCGCGCCGAGGACGTGGTGTTCAGCTTCCAGACGTTGATCAAGGACGGCGCGCCGATGTATCGCGGCTACTACAACGATGTCGACGAAGTGATCGCCGAAGACCCGCTGACGGTGCTGTTCAAGTTCAAGCACAGCAACAACCGCGAGCTGCCGCTGATTCTCGGCCAGTTGCCGGTGCTGCCCAAGCATTGGTGGGCAACCCGTGATTTCAACAAGGGCAACCTGGAACTGCCACTGGGCAGCGGCCCCTACAAGGTCAGCCAGGTGAAGGCCGGACGCTCGGTGCGTTATGAGCGGGTCAAGGATTACTGGGGCAAGGACTTGCCGGTCAACCGCGGCTTCTACAATTTCGACGTGATGACCACCGATTATTACCGCGACAACACCGTGGCGCTGGAAGCGCTCAAGGCCGGGCAGTTCGATTACTGGCTGGAGATGGCCGCGAAGAACTGGGCCAACGCCTACAATATTCCTGCCGTGACCGAAGGCCGATTGATCAAGGAACAGATCCCCAACGGCAACCCGACCGGCATGCAAGGTTTTGTGTTCAACCTGCGCCGCCCGGTGTTCCAGGACGTGCGCGTGCGTCAGGCGTTGACGCTGTTGCTGGACTTTGAATGGACCAACAAGCAACTGTTCAACGGTGCCTACGCACGCACCCGCAGTTACTTCGAGAATTCGGAGATGGCCGCCTCGGGCCTGCCGGACGCCGATCAACTGGCGATCCTCGACCCGTTTCGCGGCAAGATTCCCGAGCAGGTGTTCAGCGAGGCGTTCCAGAACCCGGTGACCGATGCCAGCGGAATGATCCGTGCCCAGCAACGCAAGGCCTATCAACTGCTGCAAGAAGCCGGCTGGCGGATCGTCGACGACAAGATGGTCGACACCCAGGGCAAACCGGTGAACATCGAATTCCTGCTGGCCCAGACCGAGTTCGAGCGGGTGCTGTTGCCGTTCAAGCGTAACCTCAGCGACCTGGGTATCGACCTGGTGATCCGCCGCGTTGACGTTTCGCAGTACATCAACCGCGTGCGTTCACGGGACTTCGACATGATCGTCGGCAGCTTCCCGCAGTCCAACTCGCCGGGCAACGAACAACGCGAATTCTGGATGTCTGCCGCCGCCGACAAGCCCGGCAGCCGTAACTCCATGGGCCTCAAAGACCCGGTGGTGGACCAATTGGTCGAGCAACTAATCAACGCCGAGTCGCGCAAAAGCCTGGTGTCCCACGCCCGCGCACTGGACCGCGTGCTGCAATGGGGTTATTACGTGATCCCCAACTGGCACATCAAAACCTGGCGCGTGGCTTATTGGAACCACATCGGTCATCCGAAAATCTCACCCAAGTACGACATCGGCATTAATACCTGGTGGGTCAAGCCGGATGCTACACCGGCGATAGAAGTCGAAACCAAACTGCAAGCCGACCCTGCGGGCACGGAGTAATCAGATGCTGGCGTATATTTTTCGGCGACTGCTGCTGATCATCCCGACCTTGCTCGGCATTTTGCTGATCAACTTCGTGATCATCCAGGCCGCCCCCGGTGGGCCGGTGGAGCAGATGATCGCCAAGCTCGAAGGCTTCGAAGGCGCCACCAGCCGTATCGCCGGTGGCGGTGCCGAAGTCTCGGTGGCCGGTTCCGCTTATCGCGGCGCGCAAGGTCTGGACCCTGCGCTGGTAAAAGAAATCGAGCACATGTACGGCTTCGACAAGTCGGCGCCGGAACGCTTGTGGATCATGATCAAGAACTACGCGACCCTGGATTTCGGCGACAGCTTCTTTCGCGACGCCAAGGTCATCGACCTGATCAAGGAAAAGATGCCGGTGTCGATCTCGCTCGGGCTCTGGAGCACGCTGATCATGTACCTGGTGTCGATCCCGCTGGGGATCGCCAAGGCGACACGGCATGGCAGCCACTTCGACGTCTGGACCAGTTCGGCAATCATCGTCGGCTATGCGATCCCGGCGTTCCTGTTCGCCATCCTGCTGATCGTGGTGTTCGCTGGCGGCAGCTATTTCGACTGGTTCCCGCTGCGCGGCCTGACGTCCAACAACTTCGATGAATTGAGCATGGGCGGCAAGATTCTCGATTACTTCTGGCACCTGGCATTGCCGGTGACCGCACTGGTGATCGGCAACTTCGCGACCATGACCCTGCTGACCAAAAACAGCTTCCTCGATGAAATCAACAAACAGTACGTGGTCACCGCCAAAGCCAAGGGCCTGACCAACCACCGCGTGCTCTACGGCCATGTGTTTCGCAACGCCATGCTACTGGTGATCGCCGGGTTCCCGTCGGCGTTTATCGGTATCTTCTTTACCGGCTCGTTGCTGGTGGAAGTGATTTTCTCTCTGGATGGCCTCGGGTTGATGAGCTTCGAAGCCGCGATCAACCGCGATTACCCGGTGGTCTTCGGCACGCTGTTCATCTTCACCCTGCTGGGGCTGGTGGTGAAACTGATCGGCGACCTCACCTACACCTTTGTCGATCCGCGCATCGACTTCGAAAGCCGGGAGCATTGAGATGAATCTGTCCCCTCTCAATCGCCGACGCTTCGAGCTGTTCAAGGCCAACAAGCGTGGCTGGTGGTCGCTGTGGCTGTTTCTGATCCTGTTCGGCGCCAGCCTCGGCGCCGAGCTGATCGCCAACGACAAGCCGTTGGTGGTGCATTACGACAACGGTTGGTACTTCCCGGCGCTCAAGCGTTATCCGGAAACCGTGTTCGGCGGTGAGTTCCCGCTGGAAGCCAACTACAAGAGCCCGTATATCCGCGAACTGCTCAAGGCCAAGGATGCCTGGGTGTTGTGGGCGCCGATCCCCTACAGTTACCAGAGCATCAACTACGACCTGAAAGTCCCGGCTCCGGCACCGCCCTCGACCGATAACCTGCTGGGCACTGACGATCAGGGCCGCGATGTGTTGGCGCGGGTGATCTACGGCTTCCGCATTTCCGTGCTGTTTGCCCTGACGCTGACCATTCTCAGCTCGATCATCGGCGTCATTGCCGGCGCCTTGCAGGGCTTCTATGGCGGCTGGGTCGACCTGGCCGGGCAGCGTTTCCTGGAGATCTGGTCCGGGTTGCCGGTGCTGTACTTGCTGATCATCCTCGCCAGTTTCGTCCAGCCAAACTTCTGGTGGCTGCTGGGGATTATGCTGCTGTTTTCGTGGATGAGCCTGGTGGACGTGGTCCGCGCCGAGTTCCTGCGCGGGCGCAACCTCGAATACGTGCGTGCGGCCAGGGCGTTGGGGATGCAGAACGGTGCGATCATGTTCCGCCACATCCTGCCCAACGCGATGGTCTCGACCATGACCTTCATGCCGTTCATCCTGACCGGCGCCATCGGCACCCTGACCGCGCTCGACTTCCTGGGCTTCGGTTTGCCACCGGGCGCGCCGTCGCTGGGTGAGTTGGTGGCTCAGGGCAAGTCCAACCTGCAAGCGCCGTGGCTCGGTATGAGCGCGTTTGCGGTGCTGGCGCTGATGTTGAGTTTGCTGGTGTTCATTGGCGAGTCCGCTCGCGATGCCTTCGACCCGAGGAAGTGAAATGAATCAGGACAATCTGATCGAAGTACGCGACCTCGCCGTCGATTTCGTCGTCGGCAATCGCTGTCAGCGAGCGGTCGAGGGCGTCAGCTTCGACATCAAGCGTGGCGAAACCCTGGCGTTGGTGGGCGAAAGCGGTTCCGGCAAATCGGTGACCGCTCACTCGATCCTGCGCCTGCTGCCCTACCCGCTTGCCCGGCATCCGTCCGGGACCATCGAATACTCCGGGCAAAACCTGCTGAGCCTGAAAGAGAAAACCATCCGCCACATCCGCGGCAACCGGATTGCGATGATCTTCCAGGAGCCGATGACGTCGCTCAATCCGCTGCACTCGATCGAAAAGCAGATCAACGAAGTGTTGGGCATCCACAAAGGCCTGGTCGGCAAAGTGGCGACCAAGCGCACTCTGGAACTGCTGGAGATGGTCGGCATTCCAGAGCCCGAAAAACGCCTCAAGGCCCTGCCCCATGAATTGTCCGGTGGCCAGCGGCAACGGGTGATGATTGCCATGGCCCTGGCCAACGAGCCGGAATTGCTGATCGCTGACGAACCGACCACGGCCCTGGACGTGACCGTTCAGCTTAAAATCCTCGAATTGCTCAAGGAATTACAGGCCCGCCTGGGCATGGCATTGCTACTGATCAGTCACGATTTGAACCTGGTGCGAAGAATTGCGCATCGCGTATGTGTCATGCAGCGCGGTCGCATCGTCGAACAGGCATCGTGCGAAGAGTTGTTCCGCGCGCCGCAGCATCCGTACACTCGGGAACTGCTGGCAGCGGAGCCCAGCGGCAAACCGGCGACCAATGTAATTGGCCCGCCATTGCTGCAAGTCGAGGACCTGAAAGTCTGGTTCCCGATCAAGAAAGGCTTTCTGAAAAAGACCGTCGACCACATCAAAGCGGTGGACGGGATCAATTTCAGCCTGCCTCAAGGCCAGACCTTGGGGATTGTGGGAGAAAGCGGTTCGGGCAAGTCGACACTGGGTTTGGCGATTTTGCGGCTGATCGGCAGCAAAGGCGCGATCCGTTTTGAAGGCAAGCAGCTAGACTGCCTGACGCAGCAACAGGTTCGACCGCTACGGCGGGAGATGCAGGTGGTGTTTCAGGACCCGTTCGGCAGCTTGAGCCCACGGATGTGTGTGAGCCAGATCGTCGGCGAAGGCCTGCGAATCCACAAGATGGGCACCGAGGCAGAACAGGAACAAGCGATTATTGCGGCACTCAAGGAGGTAGGTCTGGACCCGGAAACCCGGCACCGCTACCCCCACGAATTTTCCGGTGGGCAACGGCAGAGAATCGCCATTGCCCGGGCATTAGTGTTAAAACCGGCGCTGATTCTGCTGGACGAGCCGACTTCGGCCCTCGACCGGACAGTGCAACGCCAAGTGGTGGAGCTGCTGCGTTCACTGCAAACCAAGTACAACCTGACGTATCTGTTTATCAGCCATGACCTGGCTGTCGTCAAAGCGCTGAGCCACCAGCTGATGGTGGTCAAGCATGGCCAAGTGGTCGAACAGGGAGACGCGCAAAGTATCTTTGCCGCCCCCCAACATCCGTATACACAGCAGTTGCTGGAAGCCGCTTTCCTGGCTCCAGCCACTGCGCAATAACCTGAAAGAGAGGAGCAACACATGGGTTTTCTCGCCGGTAAGCGCGTACTGATCGTCGGTGTCGCCAGCAAGCTGTCCATCGCATCCGGCATCGCTGCCGCCATGCATCGCGAGGGCGCTGAGCTTGCCTTCACTTATCAGAACGACAAACTCAAGGGTCGTGTCGAAGAGTTCGCACAAAGCTGGGGTTCCAACCCTGACCTGTGCTTCCCGTGCGACGTGGCCAGCGATGAAGAAATCGCCAAGGTCTTCGTTGAGCTGGGCAAGAAGTGGGACGGCCTGGATTGCATCGTGCACTCCGTCGGCTTCGCCCCGGGCGACCAACTGGACGGCGACTTCACCGAAGCCACCACCCGTGAAGGTTTCCGCATCGCTCACGACATCAGCGCCTACAGCTTCGTGGCCCTGGCCAAGGCTGGTCGCGAAATGATGAAAGGCCGCAATGGCAGCTTGCTGACCCTGTCGTACCTGGGCGCCGAGCGCACCATGCCGAACTACAACGTGATGGGCATGGCCAAGGCTTCGCTAGAAGCTGGCGTACGTTACCTGGCCGGCTCCCTGGGCCCGGACGGCACCCGCGTGAACTGCGTATCGGCTGGCCCGATCCGCACCCTCGCCGCTTCCGGCATCAAGAACTTCCGCAAGATGCTGGCCGCCAACGAAGCGCAAACCCCGCTGCGTCGTAACGTCACCATCGACGAAGTCGGCAACGCCGGCGCGTTCCTGTGCTCGGCCCTGGCGTCCGGCATCAGCGGCGAAATCATGTACGTGGACGGTGGCTTCAACACCACGGCCATGGGCCGCCTGGAAGAGTAATCTTCGGGTCGCAACAAAAACCCCGCCTCGATAGGCGGGGTTTTTATGCCCGCCATTCCACACGCGGCACAGTCCCCTGTAGGAGCTGGCTTGCCAGCGCAAGCGATGTCCTCCTCCCCGCGGATGTCGACTGTTCGACCGCCTTCGCTGGCAAGCCAGCTCCTACAGGTTTTATGTGGCTTTCTGGATAGCGGCTTCGCGCGCAATCCCTTGTAGGAGCTGGCTTGCCAGCGAAGGCGATGTCCGGCTCACTGCAAATGTCGACTGATCAACCGCTTTCGCTGGCAAGCCAGCTCCTACAGGGGTTATTGGGTGTTCAGGCAGTTGGCGAATAACTGCTGGATTGGCTGTGTGCGCTGGCTGTAGCGCTGCAACAGGACAATTTCGCGGTAGAACGTCAACTCCCCCAGCGGGATGATCCTGACCTTTGCGCCATGTTCGAGCCACAGCCCCGCTTCAGGCAGCAGCGACACGCCCAATCCGCATTCGACCATTTTCACGATGGCTTCCAGCTCGTCCAGTTCAAGTGCCACATGCACGTCGAGCTGCTGTTCGCGCAAAAAGCGCGTCACCAAGCGTCCGCCGAACGAGTTGCGGTCGTAGCGTACGTGCGGATGCTCCGCCAGCAGCTGCAACGGGTTATCGCCTTCAAGGTCAGCCGGCACAATCAGCACGAATGGCTCGCGGCGAATCACCTGCGCCGACAACTCCTTGGGCAAGTCGAACGGCGGTTTGATCAGGATTGCCAGGTCCACTTCGCCGGTGTCCACCTGGCTCAACAGATTCAACGACACGCCAGGCACCAGTTTCGGCTCCAGCAGCGGTGCCTGTTGGCGCAAGCGCAACAACGCCTGGGGCAGCAGCCCGGTTTGCGCCGTGGCCACCGCGCCAATTTTCAACTCGCCGCGATACTCGCTGACATCATCGCTGACGGCCATGCGGCTGAAGGTTTCAAGCATTTCCCTGGCCATCGGCAACGCGCGTTGCCCCGCCGCATTAAGCAGCGCCTGACGCCCGGTGCGATCGAACAAGCGAATGCCCAGCGCCTGTTCCAGATTACGAATCTGCGCGCTGACCGCCGACTGCGTCAGGCCAATGTGCATCCCGGCCGCCGCGAACGTGCCGTAGCGCGTCACGGCAATGAAGGTTTTCAGTTCCCGCAGCATGGCGTTCTCGATTGATCGAAATAATTTGAGCTCGATGCAAAAATTATCGTCTTTTAATCAAAAAGCACAGGACTAAACTCAACCTCAACGCCCGACAACCAAGGAACTCACGATGCCACTCTGCCCTTTTCACCTGGCCATCCCGGTCTACGACCTGGCAGCCGCACGCCATTTTTATCGCGAAGTGTTCGGCCTGGAAGAAGGCCGCTCCAGCGACCATTGGGTCGATTTCAACTTTTTCGGCCATCAACTGGTGATTCACCTGGCGCCAAAAAACGCCTCTCAGGAAGCCGCCCACACTAACGCCGTCGATGGTCATGACGTGCCGGTGCCGCATTTCGGTGTGGTGTTGGGCATGGAACAATGGCAGGCGCTGGCGCAGCGGCTCAAGTCGCGCGGTACGCAATTCGTGATCGAGCCAGGGATTCGCTTTCAGGGTCTGGTCGGTGAGCAAGCGACGATGTTTCTCTTCGATCCCTGCGGCAATGCGCTGGAATTCAAGGCGTTCAAGGACATCAACCAGCTGTTTGCCAAATGATCCGTCCCACCCTGGATGCCACCGCCCTCAGTCAGGCCGTGGTCACCGGTGAAACGACAGCGGCCGACGTCGCCGAAACCTTCCTTGAGCGTATCCAGGCCCACGAGCCGGACATACAGGCTTTCGTCTCGTTCGACGCCCGGCAAGTGCGCACCGAGGCGGCACAACACAGCGGCCGTGGCTTACTGGCCGGGGTGCCAGTGGGCATCAAGGACATTTTCGACACTGCGGACCATCCCACGCAGTTTTACTCGCCCATCTATGCCGCAAACCAGCCGTCCCGTGACGCCCATGTGGTAACGCTGCTGCGTCAGGCCGGGGCGCTGATCATGGGCAAGACCCACACCACCGAATTTGCTTACATGCACACTGGTCCGACTCGAAACCCGCACGATCTCGCCCGCACGCCCGGCAGTTCCAGCGCGGGCTCGGCGGCCGGGATGGCGGCGGGTTTCTTTGCCTTGGCGCTGGGCACACAGACCGCCGGCTCGCTGCTGAAGCCCGCGTCCTACTGCGGCCTGTTTGCCTTCAAGCCATCGTTGGGACTGGTATCGCTGGAGGGCGTCAAGCCGCTGGCCCCAAGCTTCGACACCGTGGGCTGGTACGGTCGATCCGTGCGGGATCTGAGCCTGGTGGCGCAAGTGCTGATTCCCGGGTTCAAGGTGCCTGAAGCTGGCCGGCAGCCCTTGCGATTGGGTTTCCATCGCACCTCGCGCTGGCATCACGTGGAGCCGGAAGTGGCCCACGCGCTGGAGGAAGCACTTGATCAATTGCGCAGCGCTGGCCATCACGTCAGCGAATTGCAGTTGCCGGATGAATTTTCCGGGGTGTTCGACGATCACCAGTTGATCAACGATTGCGAAGGCGCCCGCTCGCTGGCGAAGGAGTTTCAACAGCACCGCACGCAACTGAGCCCTTCGACACTGGCCATGTTCGAGCGCGCAGCCGCGACTACCTGGGAGCAGGAATCCGCTGCCAAGACGCGTCTGGCGCAGCTTGCTCCACGCCTGAATGAGCGTTGCCAACCGTTCGACGCCATGCTCGGCCCGTGTTGCGCAATGGTCGCGCCACTGGGCCTGGAAGGCACCGGGCCGTCAGACTTCATCAAGTTCTGGGGAGCATTCGGCTGGCCGCAGGTGAATATCCCGCTGACCCGCACTCAAGCACAGCTACCGATCGGGCTACAGATGATGGGTCGATTCAGACACGATGGGCAGTTATTAAACGCCGCCGAGCGGGTGGCGAGTGTCTTGTCGGGCAGCGATCAAAACCGCATTGCCCCTTGATGGCGCGCATGTTCGATGTCGGCCATAAGCCCCGCTACGGTTTTGTGGGTTTCGGCATCGAACTCGATCTGGTTGATGCTGAAGCGAATGTCGTAGCAGCGATGCACCGTGGAATTACGTTCGTCGAGCATCTCTTCGAGCCGCGCCCTGATGCCCGCAGCTTCCACTGCGGCTGAACCGGTCAGCAACACCGCGAATTCATCGCCACCCACGCGCCCGACGACATCACTCTCGCGAAAGGCGATACGCAGCACGTCGGCAAAGGTTTTCAGGGCATCGTCGCCTTCGGAGCGGCCATACAGTTCATTGATCTGGTTGAAGTAATCGAGGTCGAATAACAACAGACTGACCGGTTTGCCCAACTCCAGGCAGGCGTCAAGCCACAACTGGGCCAGGACCAGGAAGCCATGAAGATTGGTCAACAGTGTCAACTCATCCATGCTTGCCATTTGCACCGCCGTCAGCTGCTGCTCGAACTTGCGTGCCAGGTTGCGCATCATTTCGCGCTCATGCACCCCAGTGTCGAGAACCTTAGGCCCACGCAGTGTGTCTGCGCAAGCACCGGGTTTGACCGGTTTTCCTGGAACCTGCATCACTCACTCCTGTGAAGGGTATGTACGTTAGAGACGTCCGTACCCGGTTTGACTCCTGATAAGCTTACCGTTGGTCAGATCCCTTCCACGGGACACGGCCCGCCAGCGTCCGCCCACAGCTTAAACTGGCTGACGAAGATGTCATGCGGCACCGGCACCGGCGCCCGATTACCGCCCGGATTCCAGCCCCAGAGCACCAGTTTGTCATCGCTGACGTGCTTGATCAGCGCGGCGAAATCGCGATCGCCATTGCTGGAGCGGTCCTTGATCATGGCGCACAACCGGTTGGCGGGCAGGCCGATCCAGGCCATTTTGTGCGCCGCTGGTGGCAGGCTCCAGTGCGGGGCCCCCGGCGGAGCGTGCGGTCCATAACTGGCCGGTGGATTGCTTTCGGCGTGGCAAGTTGCGCAGGGCAAACCGGCTGCGCCCTTGCCGTCCATTCCGCGCACCACGTCCATCGCGTGGGGAATCCCGGCGTCGAACTGCAACGGCGAGTCACCGGGGATGTGGCAATTCTGGCAACGTGGGCTCTGGAAGACTTTCTGCACGGTAGCGAAAGCCTTCAACGCCTCCTTGTCGTCAGCGAATAAATCCTCGGCGTAGCCGACCAGGCCGATCAACACCACCGCGCCAAGCAGCAGATGTCGTTTCATCTCACACCCCCGACAGTTGCAGCGGCAGTTCCCGCAGGCGCTGCCCGGTCAGGGCGAACACTGCGTTGGCCACTGCCGGTGCCGTGGGCGGTACACCGGCCTCGCCGATGCCGCCGGGTTTTTCGGTGCTGGGCACGATATGCACTTCAACCACCGGCATTTCGTTGAGCCGCAGCACTTGATAGTCGTGATAGTTGGACTGCACCACCTGCCCGTCCTTGAAGGTCAGTTTGCTGTGCAAGGTAAATCCGAGGCCGAAGGTGATGCACGATTCCATCTGCGCCGCGATGCTTTGCGGGTTGACCGCGATCCCGCAGTCCACCGCGCACACCACCCGGTGCACGCGAATCGCCAGGTTGTCCTGCGACACTTCAGCGACGTGGGCCACGTAACTGCCGAACGATTCATGCACCGCCACGCCCAACGCGTGGCCGTCGGGCAAAGGCGCATCCCAGTTGGCTTTCTCCACCGCCAGGTTCAGCACCCCGAGATGCCGCGGGTGCGCCTTGAGCAAGGTTCGTCGGTACTCCACCGGATCCTTGCCGGCAGCCTCAGCCAGTTCATCGATCAACGATTCCATGACAAACGCGGTATGGGTGTGCCCGACCGAGCGCAGCCACAGCACGCTGATACCGGTTTTCGGTGAATGCAGTTCCACCTGGTGATTGGCCAGCCCGTCAAGGTAAGGGCTGTCGGCCACACCTTCGACCGAGGTTTTGTCGATGCCATCCTTGACCATGGCCGCCTCAAGCATGGTGCCGGCCATGATCGATTGCCCGACCATCACATGCTTCCAGGCCAATGGCAGGCCGTCGGCACCCAGACCCACGCGCGCCTGATGCAGGAACGCCGAGCGGTAGTACCCGCCACGGATATCGTCCTCACGGGACCAGACGGTTTTGACCGGCCCGCCGGCAGCTTTGGCGACGTACACGGCTTCGCTGACAAAGTCCGAAGTCGGGTTGGCCCGGCGCCCAAAGCCGCCGCCCAAAAACTCGGTATGAATCTCGACTTGTTCGGGTTTGAGCCCGGTGATTTTCCCGGCGATCATTTGATCCAGGGTCTGGAACTGGGTCCCGGTCCAGATTTCGCATTTGTCTTTGGTGATGCTCACCGTGCAATTGAGCGGCTCCATCGGCGCGTGCGCCAGGTAGGGAACGCTGTACTCGACGTCGATGATCTTTGCCGCTTTGGCCAGGGTCGCCTCGGTATCGCCGGCCTTGCTGGCGGACGTACCGGGTGTGGCGGCGAGTTTGCGGAAGCTTTCCAGCAGTTTTTGACTGTCGAGCCCGGCGTTTGGCCCCAGGTCCCAATCAACCTTCAGCGCATCGCGCCCAAGCTTCGCCGCCCAGTAATGATCGGCAATCACCGCCACGCCCGTGGGCACCTGCACCACTTTGTGGACGCCCGGTACGGCCAGCGCTTGAGCGCCTTCGAAGGATTTGACGCTGCCGCCCAACACCGGTGGACGGGCGACCATGGCGGTCATCAGTCCTTCGAATTGCACATCCATGCCGAATTTGGCCCGGCCGGTGATTTTTTCCGGCGTGTCGAGGCGCTTGGTGGGTTTGCCGATGAGTGTCCAGTCCTTGGCGTCCTTGAGCTTGATCGAGGCTGGATCCGGCACCGGCAACTTACCGGCATCATCGGCCAGTTCCCCGTACGTTGCGCGGTGGTCGCCGGCAATCACCACGCCCGACTCGGTGCGAATCGCCGAGGGCGCGACGTTGAAGCGCTGGGCGGCCGCGTCGATCAGCATCAGACGCGCTGCCGCACCGGCCTGGCGGTAGCGGTCGAACTCCATCCAGGTTGAGGTCGAGCCGCCGGTAATTTGCATCCCGCCAAACGCCGCCAGACCATAATCGGCGGCCGACGCGGGTGAATGTTCGACGCGGATTTTCGACCAGTCGGCGTCCAGCTCCTCGGCGATCAGCATGGTCAGGCCGGTCCAGATGCCCTGGCCCATTTCCGAATGGCCGAGCAGCACGGTGACGCTGTTGTCGTTGCCAATTCGCAGGAACGCATTGGGCGCGAACACGTTGCCTTGATTCTCGGCGCCGACGGCAAAGCGATGCGCGCCGGGGATGACAAACGCCACCACCAGCCCGCCGCCCAGCACGGCACTGCCCTTGAGAAAACCACGGCGTGACAATCGATTGATGCTGTTCATTGCCAAGCCTCCCATCAACCGAGTTCGGCGGCGCGTTTGACCGCTGCACGAATCCTTGGATAAGTGCCGCAGCGACAGATATTGCCGGACAGTGCCTGGTCGATGTCGCTGTCGGTGGGCTTGGGGATCTTCGCCAGCAAAGCCGCCGCCGACATGATCTGCCCGGACTGGCAATAACCACACTGGACCACATCGAGTTCAGCCCAGGCTTGTTGCACCGGGTGCGTGCCGTCGGTGGACAGGCCTTCGATGGTGAGGATTTTCTGCCCATGGGCCACGGCCGTGGCGGGCGTGATGCAAGAACGCAGTGGTGCGCCGTCGATGTGTACAGTGCAGGCGCCACACTGGGCCATGCCGCAACCGAATTTGGTGCCAGTGAGGTGCGCGACATCACGCAGCACCCAGAGCAGCGGCATGTCCGCAGGGACATCCAGCTCCTGGTCCTTGCCGTTGATGTTAAGGGTCAGCATTGCGAATTTCCTCAGACTCACGGTGATGCCATTGTTTTTTGCAGGAGCGAAGCTCGCGAAGAACGGTAACGCGGGGTGTCAGCATGGACGCTTTCGCGGGCAAGCCTCGCTCCTGCAGGATTGGGGTTATCCCTACAGCTAAGCGCAATTTGATCCAACGGACAGGTTCATCGACCACCGGTCACACAAAGGCCGCCTCAATGGGCGGCCTTCGGTGAACCTGTAAGACCTGTACCACCTGTAGCAGCTGTCGAGCCTGCGAGGCTGCGTTCGGCGGCGCAGCCGTCGTAAACCCTGCACGCGAGGTTTTCCTGAAACACCGCGGTGTCTGATTTCACGACGGCTTCGCCGCCGAACGCAGCCTCGCAGGCTCGGCAGCTGCTACAGGTCCGTGGTGATTTTAGAAATCGGTGGAGACCGATACTTCGCGCCAAGCCTGCAACTCTTCGGCGACGAAGCTGTTCTTGGCTTCGATCGCCGCGACGCAGTCACTGCCCAGTGGCAAGCGCAGCGGGGCTTTTTCCGCTTCTACCAGGGTGATCATGGCGTCAGCGAGTTTGTCCGGGTCGCCAGGCTGATTCAGGGTCACTGCCTTGGCAATTTTCCGTACCTCACCGGCCGTACCGTCGTAATCGGCAATCGTGGACGGCGATTCGACCAGCGAATTGCCTTCAAGGAATTCGGTGCGGAAGTAACCCGGCTCGACCACGGTCACTTTGACACCCAGCGGCGCCAGCTCGGCGTGCAGTGCCTCGCTCAAGCCTTCGACGGCAAATTTGGTCGAGCAATAGACACCAAAGCCCGGCCCCGACCGGTAGCCGCCCACCGACGAAAGGTTGATCACATGCCCGCTGCGAGCGGCACGCATGTAAGGCAGGACGGCGCGAGTGACATTCAGCAAGCCGAAAACGTTGGTTTCGTACACGCGCCGCACTTCATCGGCACTGGCCTCTTCCACCGCGCCGAGCAAACCGAAACCGGCGTTGTTGACCAGCACGTCGATGCGGCCAAAGTGGTCAATGGCGGCTTTTGCGACCGCAATGCCTTGAGCTTCGTTGGTGACATCCAGGGACACGGCGAGCAGAGCGGGTTGAGTGCCGAAGCGTTGGGTGACGGTGTTCGCGTCACGGGCGGTGGCTACCACGGCGTCACCGTTGGCCAGGGCGGCGGCGGTGATCTTGGCGCCAATGCCACGGGAAGCACCGGTGATGAGCCAGACACGTTTGAAGCTGTGGGCAGTGGTCATGAGCGTGATTCCTTTTGTGCAGTTGGGGTAAGCACAAGGTACGCAGGATGATTGGCCGGAAAAATGCCCTCGTGTTACAAGCACTATGAAACGCTCTTTCATAATGGCGCTGACATGACCCACGACCCATTCGACGGCTTGACCGAGTTTCTGGCGGTGGCCGAACACAAAAGTTTCACCCTGGCCGCGACAAAACTGGCGGTGCCCCCCACGGCAGTCAGCCATGCGATCAAGTTGCTTGAGCGTCGCACCGGCGTGCTGCTGTTTCAGCGCACCACCCGCCGAGTAGCACTGACCGAGGCCGGCGCCAGCCTGTTTGCCCGTTTGCGCCCGGCGGCCAGTGAAATCGACGAAGCCCTGGCGGTGCTCAGCGGTTTTCGCGATCAGCCCATGGGCACCTTGCGGCTCACGGCACCGCGGCTGTCCGGCAGTTTATTGATGGAGCCGCTGATTGCGCTGTACCGCCAGGCGTATCCGCAAGTCACCCTCGACATCTCCCTGGACGACGCCACGGTCGATCTGATGGCCGGCGGTTTTGACGCCGGGATTCGCCTGGGCGAGTCGATCGAAAAAGACATGATCGCGGTGCGCCTGACGCCCGATCTGCAATGGTCGGTGGTGGGTTCCCCGGCGTACTTCGCCAAGGCTGGCAGACCGGCCAGCCCTGAGGAATTGACTCGGCATGAATGCATCGGCTTTCGCTTCTCGACATCGGGCAGCGCCCATCGCTGGGAGTTTCGCCGCGAGGGCCGGGATTTTACCGTCGGCGTCGAGGGTGGCGTGATCGTCAATGATCGGCGCCTGTTGGTGGCGGCTGCTCGCAGTGGTACGGGTTTGGCGTATGCCTGTGATCTGGAGATTGCCGACGAGTTGGCGGATGGGCGCCTTGAGCGAGTGCTGCAAGCGTTTGTGCCGCTTAGTTCGGCGTTGTATCTGTATTTTCCCGGCCGGACGCAGTCGCAGCCAAAACTACGGGCGTTTATTGATTTAGCTACGGGGTGGATTGCGAGCCAAAGTGGGCTCGGTAGATGAGGTGTATATCCGTTGTTGCAGCTGTTGGTTTCACCACTACGGCGGATCACTTGGAAGAGCCGTAGGAGCGAGCTTGCTCGCGAAGGTCGTCAACGATGACGCGTGTTACCAGGATTAACGCGGTGCCTGTGGGTTCATCGCGAGCAAGCTCGCTCCTACAGTTGATCGGGTTGTCTGGAGGAACACGCTCCCACATTTGGGCTGTGTACGTCCGCCAAAGCGTGTCAGACCACCACCGCCACCGCCACCGCCACCGCCACCGGATGCGTAGTCAAACGATGCTGCGCCAGCAAGCGCATCACATAACCGATTTTAAGGAAGGTCGGCCCGATGATGGTCATGGCATGCATCGACACCAGGGCCGCAATCGGCATATGACCGTTGTAGAGATAGGCACCGTATATACCGGCCAAAAACATCACCAGGCCAGTCACGAGCACGCGGCTCGACAAGTGCAGCAAACTCTGAGGATTGTTGAAGAAATTGAACATTTTTTCGTACTCCTGAAGCGGGTCAGTTGTACGTCTGGTACATCAAGTCTCATGCCATATATTTAGTCGTTGTAAATCAATGCCCTGTAACTCACCGAGTCAAAAAGACTCCTCACTGACTTAGTCGTTAAGACTTAAAGATGGTCATATCGACTCCATTTCACCTGACAAACCCGGCGCACTTGTCGATCTACGGTACGACCAGACGAGCACAGGCTGACTACGCTGAAACTCAGCATGAGTAATCCGTAGAGGAGCAGCGCCATGCAACGTGTGCAAAAACTTACCCCCTGCCTATGGTTTGACGATCAGGCCGAAGAGGCCGCGAAGTATTACTGCTCGATCTTCGACCATTCGAAAATCACCGCCACCACCTATTACGGCCACGCCGGTTTCGAATTCCACGGTCGGCCCGAAGGCTCGGTGATGACGGTCAGCTTCGAACTCGACGGGCATAGTTTCACCGGCCTGAACGGCGGTCCGTTGTTCAAGTTCAGCGAGGCGGTTTCGTTCCAGGTCAATTGCCAGACCCAGGAAGAAATCGATCACTACTGGGGAACCCTGTCCGCCGGCGGCGTCCCTCAGGCCCAGCAATGCGGCTGGCTCAAGGACAAGTTCGGGCTGTCGTGGCAGATTGTGCCGATTGCCCTGATGGACATGATCAAAGACCCCGACACGGCAAAATCCCAGCGCGCCATGGAAGCGATGATGCAGATGAAAAAACTCGACATCGCCGAGCTGCAACGAGCCTTTAACGGTGAGAGCTAATACACTCCGACGCTGACCTGCCGAGGACTGACCATGAAGCACACCGTTGCCAAAAACGCCGACAAGGCCCCGCGCTTCTGGCGTGACGACGCCCTGCCCTTCATCGAAGCCCGCTCCATCGCCGATGGTCGCGAGGTCTGCTACACCCGGCATTCCCACGAGCACTTTTCCATCGGTGCGATCACGGCCGGGCGCAGCACTTATATTCATGAGCATGCGCAGTTTCAGGTCAGCGCCGGCACCGTGGTGCTGATGAACCCTGGCGATGTCCACGCCTGCAACCCGATCGACGATCAGCCTTGGTCATACCTGATGCTTTACGTCGATACGGCGTGGCTCACCGACTTGCAGCACCAGCTCGGGTTCAGCCAGGACCTGGCGTTTCGCCGTTTTTCCATCACGCACACTCACGACGCCAGCCTGTTTGAAGGCTTGAAGGCGTTGTATGAAGTGTTGGTCGATCAGCAGCAAGACGTGCTGGCTAAACACAGCGCGGCGGTGGAGTTTTTCACCGACGTGCAACTACGGCTGAATCCGGTCGACCAACCGCTGCGCGAACCCAATTTCAAACTGGAGCGCGCCGCCGATTACATCCGCGATCACTGCACGCACCTGCTCAAGCTCGAAGATATTTGCGAGGCGGCGCAGCTGTCGCCGTCCTACCTGATCCGCGCGTTCAAGCAACATTACGGCATGACGCCCCACGCGTTTCTGCTGAACCGGCGCATCCAGTTCGCCCAGGATCAATTGCGCAGCGGCAAGCTGATCGCCGATGTCGCACTGGAAGCGGGGTTTGCCGACCAGGCGCATTTTCAGCGGGTGTTCAAACAGCACCTGGCCGCGACACCGGGGCAATATCGCGGCTAAGGCAGCAGCAGATACACCGCGCTTATGGCCAGCAACATCGCCATGGTCCGGTTGAACACGCGCATCCCCGCCGGGTTGTTCAGATAGCCGCGCAAAAAGGTCCCGGCATAAGCCCAGCAGCCGACAGACACGTAGCAAATCACCAGATACACCGCGGCAAATTGCCAGACCAGCCGCGCTTCGCCATCGGCGACAAACGCGCCCATGCCGGCGACGCAGGCCAGCCAGGCTTTCGGGTTGAGCCATTGCATGACAGCGCCGTAGAGCATCGACGGTGCCCGGCCAGACTCCTTCGCATCGAGCTGACCGTTGTCGGCGGCCAACTTGTAGGCCATGAACAATAGAAACGCCACGCCGGCCCACTGCACCACCTGCGTCAGCGCCGGCCACAATTGCAACACCTCATGCAAGCCCAGGCCCATCAACACCAGCAACAACACGAAACCCAGCGTCGCCCCGGCCACATGCCGTTGACTGGCGCGAAAACCGAACTGCGCGCCGGCGCTCAACGCCACAATGTTCACCGGCCCCGGTGTAATCGAGGCCACCAGGGCAAACGCCGCCATGGAGATAATCAGACTCATCGCATACCTTCTTCAAGTCAGTGGAAACAGTGCTCAAGGTAAAGAGCCCCCCTGCCCACGTATTGAAGAAAACTGCCCAACACGAGTTTCAACGGCTACACACACCTCGTAGCAGCTGTCGAGCTTGCGAGGCTGCGTTCGGCTGCGCAGCAGTCGTGAAACCTGAGCACACGGTTTTCCTGATACACCGCATTGCCTGATTTCACGACTGCTGCGCAGCCGAACGCAGCCTCGCAGGCTCGACAGCTGCTACGGAGCGGAAAGTACAGGGGTGGTGGTCTCCCGCGTTCAATCGTCCTCATGCAATTTGATGCCGCGGGCGTGCAGCAGGTGGGGCACTAGCAGAACCAGGAGCGTCAGCGCGAGGAACGAGGCTGCAATGGGTTGCGTGATAAATATCGACCAGTCTCCTTCGCCAATCGACAAGGCATTGCGCAGCTGCTTTTCAGCCATTGGCCCCAGCAGCATGCCGACGATCACCGGGGCGACGGGAAAATCGAAACGGCGCATCAGCACGCCGCCCCAGCCGATGGCCAGCATCAGCAGCAGGTCGAAGGAAGAATGACGCATGCCGTACACACCAATGGTGGCAAACACCAGGATGCCGGCGTTCAGGTAGGGTCGGGGGATCTGCAACAGCTTGACCCAAAGGCCCACCAACGGCAGGTTCAACACCAGCAGAATCACGTTGCCAATGTACAACGAGGCCACCAGCGTCCAGACCAGTTCACCGGAGGTCTGGAACAGCATCGGCCCCGGTTGCAGGTTGTAGTTCTGGAAAGCGGCCAACAGAATCGCGGCCGTGGCGGAGGTCGGTATGCCTAATGTCAGCAACGGCACCAGCGAACCCGTCGCGCTCGCGTTGTTGGCTGCCTCAGGGCCGGCAACACCTTCTATCGCCCCCTGCCCCTTGCTGCCGGCAAACTCTTTCGGAAACTTGCTCAGTTTGCGTTCGGCCGAATAAGACAGAAAGGTCGGAATCTCAGCGCCGCCTGCCGGAATCGAACCAAAGGGAAATCCGATCAGCGTTCCTCGCAACCAGGCGGGGACCGAGCGTTTCCAGTCGGCCCTGGTCATCCACAACGAGGTCAAGCGGTGCCGACCGGATGCTTCTTCCTTTTGATACAGCAGGCTGTACAAAGCCTCACCCACGGCAAACAGCCCGACGGCCACCAGCACCACTTCGATGCCATCCACCAATTCCGGCACCCCCAGGGTGTAGCGAGCAATGCCCGACGTCGCGTCCAGGCCAATCAAACCCACCGCCAGGCCAATCCCCAACGAGGCGAAACCGCGCAGCATCGACGCGCCGAGTACCGCCGATACCGTCGTGAAGGACAGCACCAGAATCGCGAAATATTCCGCCGGGCCAAACTTGAGCGCCAGCGTGGCAACGATCGGGGCAAACAGGGTCAGCAAGATCGTCGCGATGGTGCCGGCCACGAACGAGCCTATCGCCGCCGTGGCCAGCGCCGGCCCTGCGCGTCCGTTGCGAGCCATGAGGTTGCCTTCCAGGGCGGTGACCATGGAGGACGACTCCCCTGGCGTGTTGAGCAAAATTGACGTGGTTGAGCCGCCAAACTGCGCGCCGTAATAGATCCCGGCGAACATGATCAACGCACCGGTAGGATCGACCTTGGCGGTGATCGGCAGCAGCAACGCCACCGTCAGCGCCGGCCCGATTCCCGGCAAGACCCCGATCGCGGTGCCGAGCAAACAGCCGATGAAGCCCCACATCAAGTTGATCGGTGTCAGCGCCGCGGCAAAACCGATTGCCAGGCTTGAGAGAATGTCCACCTTATTGACCTCCTTCGGCCCGGATCAGATCCAGGCGTTGATAAGGGGCGGAAGGGAGACCCCGAGCCCGGCGTTGAACAGCCAGTAGATCGGTAGCGTCAAGGCAATGCCGATGGCCAGGTCGCGCACCGGGCGGCGACTGCCAAAACCCCGTGCCGAGCAGGCAAACAGCAACCCTGCCGCCAGCACGAAGCCGATCAAGTTGATCAGCAACGCCACCCCCACCAGCCCCGCAGTGACCCAAGTAGCACCGAGTTTGCCGCCGGGGAGCGCTTTTTCACTCTCATCACTGTGATCCGCCAGTTCACGAAAACCTCCGGTGGCGGCCTGAATACTCAGCAACAGACCGACGATGCCGAGGAACCCGGCCAAGGCGTAGGGGTAAACGTGGGCGCCGAGGATGACGAAACCCATCTCGGCCGGAAACCGAAAGGCCCCGACCGCCAACACGGCGGCGATCACTATCACACCGACGCCAATCGCCAGTTGCGCCGGAAGTATTTTGCGCGGCTCATTCATTTGGCAATCAACCCGACCTCGACCAGCATCGCGTGCAGGCGCACGTGTTCTGCGTCGACGAATTTGCCGAACTCATCCCCGGTCAGGATGCTCGGTGACCACGCATTGGTTTTGACATTGTCCTTCCAGACGTTGCTATCGGCGGCGGCCAGCACGGCGTCGGTGACTTCTTTGCGTTGCTCGGGCGTGAGGTTCGCCGCACCGTAGACGCCGCGCCAGTTACCGATGATCACGTCGTAGCCTTTCTCTTTAAGCGTGGGTGCGTCGATGCCTTCAACGCGTTCCGGCGCGCCGATGGCGAGTACCCGGAACTGGCCGTTTTTGATGTATTGGCCCAGCTCGGCATAGCCTCCGGTGATCACCTTGATCTGCCCACCCAGTACCTGCGCAACGACTTCACCGCCACCGGCGAAGGCGACGTAATTGACCTTGTTCACGGGTATATCCATTTTGCCGGCCAGATCGGCGATGCCAATGTGATCGATCGAACCCTTGGAACCCCCGCCCCAAGTAATGCTGGAGGGTTTTTCCTTGAAGGCTTTCAGCAAGTCCTCCAGGGTTTTGAACTCGGACTCCTTGCGCACGGCAATCACGTTGTACTCGGTAAAAAGCCGGGCAATCGGCGTGACATCCTTCAAGGTGATTTGCGGCTTGTTCTGTTCAATGCCCGCTACCATGATCGCGCCGACAACGAGCAGCGCATTCGGGTCGCCCTTGGTGCTGTTGGCAAACTGCGCCAGCCCCAACGTCCCGCCTGCCCCACCTTTGTTTTCGAAGGTCACGGCTTTGGCCGACTTGGCTTCGATCAAGGCTTTGCCCAAATCCCGTGCGGTCTGGTCATATCCCCCACCGACGGAACCTGGGGCCATGAACTTGACGGTGTCCAGCGCGAACGCCGGTGTGGTGAGCGCGGCAGCGGTGATGCCAATGGCCATGGAACGAGTGAATCGACGGAACAAAGCCTGCATGAGTAGTCTCCCGATATTGTTTTTTTAGGTGCCGGTGAATCCCGCTCAGGAGCAAGCCCTGCTCACTGAGCATGCGTCTGTGAACAAGCGTAGGTCATAGATCTGTTTTTGACGTGCCGGGGCAAGTGTACGGCGACTTGAATGCGCCGCTGTATGGGCCAAGCCACCCGCCATCCATGATAAAAATACGGCTCTCGTACCAGGAGCCCCGTTATGGACCTTGCCACGCTCACGCTATTTCTTCCCGCCTGCTTCGCCCTGAACATGGCGCCCGGCCCGAACAATTTGCTGTCGGTCAGCAACTCGACCCGCTACGGCTACCGCACGGCCTGCCTGGCCGGGATCGGTCGTCTGCTGGCGTTCGCCGGGATGATTGCCCTCGCCTCGGCAGGGTTGGCGGTGGTGCTGCAAACCTCGGAGTTGTTGTTCTACGGGATCAAGATTCTGGGGGCGATGTACCTGCTCTATCTCGCCTGGCAATTGTGGCGTGCCGATCCGGGCGCACAAAACGCGGTGGCGGGTGCGCCGGTGGGCATGCTGGCGTTGGCGCGCCAGGAGTTTCTGGTGGCGGCCGGTAATCCGAAAGCGATCCTGATCTTTACCGCATTCCTCCCGCAATTCGTCGACTCGACCCGAGCGATAACCCCGCAATTTGCGGTGTTGGGCGCGCTGTTTCTGGTACTGGAATGGATCGCCATCGGTGCCTATGCCTACATGGGCCTGCACATGCGCCGCTGGTTCGCCGAGCCACGGGGCAAGCGGATATTCAACCGTTGCTGCGCGGGATTGTTGTCGGCGGCGGCTTCGGTGTTGCTGATGGCGCGCCGGGCCTGAGACACCCCCTAACTAATGTGGGAGCGGCGGTGCGACGATTCGACTTGCTCGCGAAAGCGGTCTGTCAGTCAAAGTGATGTCGACTGACACGGCGCCTTCGCGAGCAAGCCCGCTCCCACATTGGCCCTGCGGTGCCCTTTCGATCGTACTCAGAGCATTGGCATTTTCAGTTGGCCTACGTATATTCGGATATCCATATATACGAGCCGCTCCGATGAACGCACGCCCTGCCCCAATCAGAATTCTCTTCATGTGCACCGCCAACAGTTGCCGCAGCGTGTTGAGCGAAGCCCTGTTCAATCACTTGGCCCCAGCAGGTTTTGAAGCGGTGAGTTCCGGCAGTTTCCCCAGCGGCCGGCTCAACCCTCACGCCGTGCAAACCCTGCACAACCTCGGCATCTCCACCGAAGGCCTGTACAGCAAAGACTCCTCGGCCTTCGCCGATTCCCCGCCCGATATCGTCATCACCGTGTGCGACAAGGCAGCCGGGGAAGCCTGTCCGGTGTACTTCGGCCCGGCGATCAAAAGCCACTGGGGGTTGGCCGATCCATCGGACGTCCACGGCACTGAGCAGCAAATCCAGGCGGCTTTCGACAGCACTGTCGAAACGATCAAAACACGCTTTGCAGCCTTCTTCGCCCTGGATCTGAACAGCCTGTCGGACACCGAACTGAAAACCGAACTGGACCGCATCGCAGCGCCTGAATAATTTCGCACAACCCTGTAGGAGCTGGCTTGCCAGCGAAGGTCGTCAACGATAACGCGTGTTTTACTGAATCGATGCGGCGGCCTTGAGTCCATCGCTGGCAAGCCAGCTCCTACAAGGGGGGCGGTGCAGGAATTCTTTGTCGATTTTGCGGTGGAGGCTGTGGCCTTCGGGCCTTATGCTCAGTCCATGAACCTACAAAACGCAGTGCTTCCGCCCCACGCCGAGATGGTTCGCGCCATGCTCGAACGAGACACCGCCTACGAGGGGGTGTTCTTTACTGCGGTGAAAACCACCGGCATTTTCTGCCGCCCCAGTTGCACGGCGCGCAAACCGAAGCCGGAGAACGTCGAGTTCTTCGCCCACGCCGATGAATGCATGTCCGCAGGCTACCGCGCCTGCCTGCGCTGCAAGCCACTGGACGCCGCAGCCATTGCGCCGGACTGGGTGCAGCAACTGCTCAAATCGGTAGACGCCGACCCCGAACAGCGCTGGACCGATGCCCAGTTGCTCTCCGAGGGCATCGAGCCGCTGAAACTGCGGCGCTGGTTCAAACAGCATTTCGGCATGACCTTTCATGCCTGGCTGCGCACCCGGCGCCTCGGCATGGCGTTGGGCGGGATCAAACAGGGCGAGTCGATCGACAACGCAGCCTACGACTCGGGTTATGAATCCCTCAGCGGTTTTCGCGATGCGTTTCAAAAGTCCTTCAACATCACCCCGGGCCGGGCCGCCAATAGCGAGCCGCTGCTGTTCACCCGGTTAACTACGCCATTGGGGCCGATGATCGCCATGGCCGAACGTCGTGGGTTGGTGCTGCTGGAGTTTCTTGACCGGCCGGCGCTGACCCGTGAAGTCGAAGAATTGCAAAACCGTTATGGCTACGCGATCGCGCCGGGGCACAACGGGCATTTGCAGCAAATTGAAGCTGAACTGACGCAGTATTTCGCCGGCAAACTCACCGAGTTCAATGTTCCACTACACTTGCCCGGCAGCGAATTCGCGCGGCAGGTCTGGGCGCAACTGGCGCAAATCCCCTACGGCCAGACCAGCACCTACGGCGCCATCGCCGCACAGTTGGGCAAGCCCGGCGCCAGTCGCGCGGTGGGCCTGGCCAACGGGCACAACCGTCTTTCGATCGTCGTGCCCTGCCACCGGGTGATCGGTGCGGACGGCTCGCTCACGGGCTATGGTGGAGGACAACCGCGCAAGGCGTTTTTGCTCAGGCTGGAAAACGCCGCGATTCAGCTCACACGACAACTCGCATTCTGAACACCCTCGGTTTTCTCAAAAGGTCATAAGGAAGGACATTTGATGGACACGCTCGACAACCAATTCCAGCAGTTGCACCACGATGGCTTACTCATCCTCACCAACGTCGCCGATGCCGCCGGGGCGCGGCTGGTCGAGCAACTGGGCTGCAAAGCCGTGGCCACCAGCAGCGCAGCGGTGGCCTGGCTTCACGGGTATCAGGACGGCAACGCCCTGCCCCTCGAACGCCTGGTGTCGACGGTCGAGTCCATCGCCCGGGTGATCACGGTGCCGTTGACCGTGGACATCGAAGCCGGCTATTCCGATGACCTGGCGCGGGTGGCCGACGTGATTGATGCGGTCATCGCCGCCGGCGCGGTAGGGATCAATATCGAGGACGGCGCGTCACCGCCCGAGCTGCTGGTGCGCAAGATTGAAATCGCGCGTCAGGTGGCGGAACGTCGCGGCGTGAAGCTGTTCATCAATGCCCGCAGCGATGTCTACCTCAAAAGCCTGGTGCCCGCCGAAGACCGCGTGGCCGAGACGCTCAAGCGCGCTGCTTTGTATCAAGCCGCCGGTGCCGATGGGCTGTTTGCGGCCGGGGTCACCGCCGAGTACGAGATCGCGGCGCTGTGCCAAGGCACTACCCTGCCCGTCAACGTTCTCGGGCTCCCGGGCCTGCCATCGCCTGAAGCACTGAAGGCACTCGGCGTACGCCGGTTGAGCGCGGGTTCTCGCATCGCCGAGTTTCTGTATGGCGCCATGGCGACAGTGACCAAGAGTTTCCTGGAAACCGGCACGTTCGACACCCGCGAACTCAAGGCTTTCACCTATGGCGAAGTGAACGCCCTGCTGGCAACGTCCGGGAAAATCTGAGCCCATGCCCGACCGCTATCTGCCCGCTACCCAATTTCTATCGTCCATCGATGAGGACTGGGCGCGCCACATCGCCGCTATCGGCCCGTGCCTGCATCAGCCCCATGCGGCGCGTGATCCTTATGAGTCGCTGGTGCGGGCGATTGCCTACCAGCAACTGCACGCCAAGGCCGGGGATGCGATTGTCGGCCGGCTGTTGGCACTGTTCCCTGCGGGCGGGTTTCCGAGGCCGGAACAGATTGTTGCCACCGACTTTGACCGGCTGCGCAGTTGCGGGTTTTCCGCCAGCAAAATTGCGACTATTCAGGGGATCGCCCAGGCCGCGCTGGACGCTGTCGTGCCTGACTACGCCACGGCGCTGGCCATGGATGACGAGGCGTTGATCGAGCGCCTGATCACCTTGCGCGGGGTTGGCCGCTGGACCGTGGAGATGTTGCTGATTTACAGCCTGGAGCGGCCGGATATTTTGCCGGCCGATGACTTTGGTGTGCGTGAAGGGTATCGGCGGCTCAAGGGGTTGGAGGTACAGCCGACGCGTAAGCAGATGATTGAAATCGGGATGGCGTGGAGTCCTTATCGGACGGTGGCATCGTGGTATTTGTGGCGGATGACCGGCAAGTAGACCGCGTTATCGTTCTTCGCGGGCAAGCCTCGCTCCTACAGGTTTTGTGTCGAGCACACACACCGATCCTTGTGGGAGCGGGCTTGCCCGCGATGGCGTCATTCCATTCACCACATCACCCAAACTCAAACCTAATCACAACCCCGACTTCAACCGACTGAACGCCCGAATCAGCGCCCGGTTGAACGCCTTGCCATTGTCATTCTTGCTATACAGCGAAGCCCGCACCTGCGCCGACGGATACGTCCCCGGATCATCGCGAATCGCCGGATCAATCAAACCATCCGCCGCCGTAATCGCATTGGCGTAATGAATGGTGTCGGTAATCGGCGCAATCACCTCAGGCGTCATCAAATAATCCATCAACGCCAATCCAGCCTCGGGATGCGGTGCATCCTTGGGGATGACCATGGCGTCGAACCAGATTAACGTACCCTCTTTCGGTATCCGGTAACTCAGTTTGAACGGCTTGTTCGCCGCCTCGGCCTGCCCGGCGGCAATCGCCACGTTGCCGTTCCACGACATGGCGACGCAGGTGTTGCCGTTGGCCAGGTCGCTGATGTTCAGATCGTTGTCGAAATATCGAATGTAGGGCCGAATCTTCGCCAGTTGCTGCTCGGCCAGTTTCAAGTCATCGAGGTTCTGCCGGTTGATGTCCAGCCCCATGTATTTCATGACGGCAGCGAACACCTCGTTGGGATCATTGAGCAGGCTGACCCCGCAATCGGCGAATTTCGCCACCACCGCCGGGTCGAACAGCATCGCCCAACTGTCCGTTGGCGCATCGGGCAGGCGCTGTTTCACCGCCTCCTCCTGATAACCAACGCCCGTGGTGCCCCAAGCGTAGATCCCGGCGTAACGATTGCCCGGATCAAACACCGCCATGTGCTGGCGAAACTCCTCGCCAACCCCGGCAAAATGCGGCAGCAATTGCGGGTTTAGCGCTTGAATCGCCCCACTCTGGATCGCCCGGGACAGGTGCTGCCCGGCAGTCAGCACGAGGTCGTAGCCGCTGCGGCCGGTGAGCAGTTTGGTCTCGACGGTTTCCAGCGAGTCGAAGTGATCGGCCACGACGTGGATGCCGGTTTTTTTCTCGAAATTCTTCAAGGTATCCGGGGCCAGGTACTCGCCCCAGATGTACAGGTTCACCACCGGTTTGGCGGTGTCGGCGGCCTGCACACACAGGGGTGCAAGCACCAGCAATAACGCTTGAGTCAGTTTGTGCAGGCCCATGATTAAACTCCCTTTTTGTTGCAGGCAGTGCCAGCGTATTGCGGCATGGTGATGCACGCGACGTTGCCGCCGCCGAGGAGGATTTCCCGGGAGTTTTCGATGCCGACGATTGTGTGCTGCGGGAACAGTTCGGCCAGGGTCGCCTGTGCCGCCTGATCATGGCGATCGCCAAACAGCGGCACCACAATCGACGTGTTGCCGGCGTAGTAGTTGATGTACGACGCGCAGATTTTGGTCCCGGCCTGACGCACATGGGTGCTATCGAGCTGGTCCAGCCCTTCGGCCTCTTCGGCGGTCCATTCCAGCACGTCCGGTTGCGGCAATTTGTGCACGATCAACTCGCGACCACGGCTGTCGCGGGTGCTGCGCAGGATGTCGTAGGCTTCCTGGTAGATTTCCCATTGCGGGTCATCGCGATTGTCGGTCCATTGCAGCACCACTTCACCGGGGCGCACGAAGCAGGCGAGATCGTCGACGTGGCCGTCGGTTTCGTCGAATTTACAGCCGCGTGGCAGCCAGATGATTTGCTCGGCGCCGAGGTAATCGGTCAATCGGCGAGTGACTTCTTCCTTGCCCAGATGCTGGTTGCGATTGCGGTTGAGCAGGCATTGCTCGGTGGTGAGGATGCTGCCCTGGCCATCGCTCTGGATGCCGCCCAACTCGGCGATCAGTGGCGCGCGGTAGCGGTCGAAACGTTCGATTTCGAGGATCTTGCTGGCGATCTGGTCGTCCTTGTCCCACGGATAATACAAGCCACCGTCGAGGCCGCCATAGGCGTTGAACTCGAAGTCCACACCGCGTACTTCGCCGCTGTCATCGTTGACCACAAAGCACGGCCCGCTGTCGCGAAACCAGGTGTCGTTGCAGGTCATTTCCACCACGCGCACGTGCGGCGGCAACTGGCGGCGGGCGGTGGCGAATTGTGCGGCGGAGGCACACACGGTAACCGGTTCGCTCTGGGCAATGGCGGTGACGATCTGCACCCAGACTTTCTGCGCAGGCTTGGCGCCGTTACGCCAGACGTCGGTGCGCTCCGGCCAGCCGAGCCAGCAGCCGGACTTGGTTTCGAATTCGCCGGGCAAACGGAAACCGTCGAGTTTGGGAGTGGTGTCGAGCAAACGTGCCATGGTCAAACCTCATCAGCGGGGATTGGAATGACCACAGGCTAAGTGCGTGAGCGCCCTGCTCGCCAACGATGATTATTTCGGAATACTTGAATTCAACTCATCAATCGATCAGCTGATCGTTGAACCACTCCAGCATCTGCGCCACCGCCGGACGCTCCAGCCGTACCCGTTCACACACCAGCGCATATTGGCCCAACGCGGTCATGCTGGAGGTGAAGGGCCGGACCAGCCGACCGCTGAGCAAGTCTTCCTGAGCGGTCAGGTTGTCGCCCATGGCCACACCCTGCCCTTGGGCCGCGGCTTCCAGCGCCAGGCCTGCGTGAGCAAAATACAGCTGGCGTTCCGGGCGCTGATCGCCGGCATGGCTGGTGAGCCAGGCGGTCCAGGTCTTGCCGTCCTGATCGTCGTGCAACAGACAGTGGCGCGCCAGGTCCTTCGGGGTTTTCAGGGTGCCCTGGTTGAACAGACCGGGGCTGCACACCGGGAAGAACTGCAGCGCCGGCAACGGCCGGACAAAGAACGCGCTGCTGTCCACCGGGCCGGTGCCGTAGGTGATCGCCAGGTCGATGTCTTCCCCCGGCGCCGTGGCGTCGATCGGTTGTTCGTAGAGGTGCAAGGTGATGTGCGGGTAACGGGCGTAGAAATCCGTGAGGCGACTCATCAGCCATTTTTGCGCGAGTTCGGCGGTGACCGCCAAACGCAAGACCGCCAGGGATGACGGGTCGCGCAGTTCATCGCAGGCATCGCCGATCAGTTCGAAGGCTTGCTGCAAACTCTGCATCAGACGCCCGGCCGCCATCGTCGGGCGAATCTGCCGGCCTTCGCGGATGAACAGCGACACGCCCAGTTGCTCTTCGAGTTGGCGAATCTGGTGGCTGACGGCGCTGTCGGTGACGCACAACTCCGCCGCCGCCCGGCCGAAGTGGGCGTGGCGGGCGGCGCATTCGAAGGTTCTGAGTGCTGCCAGTGAAGGTAGACGCCGCATGACTTGAGACCCCGATTTCGAGGCACACATGCTGACCCGGCGGGCGGTGGGCGTCCAGTGGGACCGTGTTATCGTTCATCGCGGGCAAGCCCGCTCCCACAGGGGACTTGTGAACGCCACAGATAAAATGTGGGAGCGGGCTTGCCCGCGATGAGGCCAGCACATTCACCACAAATCCAGCTTCATCAGCCTCAGTTATGGACAATGACTTCCCCCCGAACCGGGCGCATGTTGAACCTTCAATCGGAGGGATTCGCCATGCTCAACACACTCAAACAGATCAACTCAACCTCAGCCTTCAACCGCTGGGCCGGTTTCGAAGTCACTCGCGCCGAGAGCGGTGAAGCCGAACTGACAATGGCGTTTCGCGAGGCTGACATGGCGCAGTACGCCGGTTTCCTGCACGCCGGACTGATCGGCGCACTACTCGACACGGCGTGCGGCTTTGCGGCGGGAACGGTCGCCGGTAACGTGTTGGCTTCACATTTTTCGGTCAACTGCCTGGCGCCCGCCATCGGTGAAGTGTTCATCGCCCGGGGTCGGGTGGTGAAGGCCGGCAAGAAGCAGGTGTTTGCCCGCGCCGAGCTGTTCGCGCAAACCGGCGATCAATTGAAACTGGTGGCCACCG
Source organism: Pseudomonas sp. RIT-PI-q (assembly GCF_001297125.1). Taxonomy (GTDB): domain Bacteria; phylum Pseudomonadota; class Gammaproteobacteria; order Pseudomonadales; family Pseudomonadaceae; genus Aquipseudomonas. Next base: position 98,330 of record NZ_LHPC01000031.1, on the reverse strand, counting down.
GCGATGCGATTCTGGTGCCGGTCTAGGCTGTCTGGATCAGCCAAGACCCGTCGGAGGTTGCCATGCAGCTCGAAGGTTCCTGCCATTGCGGCGCCGTGTCGTTCAGTTTGACCAGCGCCCACCCCTACCCGTATCAGCGCTGCTATTGCTCTATCTGCCGCAAGACCCAGGGCGGTGGCGGCTATGCGATCAATATTGCGGGCGATGCCAACAGCCTGAAAGTGCGCGGGCGCAAGCACATTGCGATTTACCATGCGTTACTCAAGGACGAAGGCGCTCAACGCGCCCACCGCAGTACGGCCGAGCGGCATTTCTGTTCGGTATGTGGCTCGGGTTTATGGCTGTTCAGCCCGGAATGGCCGGAGTTGATTCACCCGTTTGCCTCGGCCATCGACACACCGCTGCCGGTGCCGCCGGAACACACGCATTTGTTGCTGGATTCCAAGGCGCCGTGGGTAGAGGCAGAGGTGCAGCCTGGCGACAAACAGTTCGATGAGTATCCCGAAGAGTCCATCGCCGAGTGGCATGAACGCCTGGGGTTGAGCTGCTAACACTGTTCATGGGACGGGTGAGGTGTTGCTGATGGCCTCTTCGCGGGCAAGCCTCGCTCCTACAGGACCGCGTCGATTTTGCAAACGGCCGAATCCCTGTAGGAGCGAGGCTTGCCCGCGAAGGCGTCCTCAAGAACGACACAAGCCGTACTCCCCAGGTTTATGCAGCGGTTGGCACACCGCTGTGGAAGCGGAATTCCACGTCCGGTGATTCGATCAGTTCCTGCTCGGCGGTACGAACCCGGTCGATCACCTGGGCGATGTCCTTGGCATCACCGTACTGGTAGGCCAGTTTCAGATAACCCTGAAAATGCCGGGCCTCGCTTTTCAGCAGGCCGAAGTAGAATTTTCCCAGCTCCTCGTCCAGATGTGGCACCAACGCCTCGAAACGTTCACAACTGCGTGCTTCGATAAAGGCCCCCACCACCAGCGTATCGACTAGTTTCACCGGCTCGTGGCTACGTACCACTTTGCGCAGGCCCGAAGCGTAACGCCCGGCGGACAGTTGACGCAGCTCGATCTTGCGCTTTTTCATCAGGCGCATGACCTGTTCGTGGTGCACCAGCTCTTCCCGAGCCAGGCGTGACATCAGGTTGATCAGGTCGACGTGAGAGTGATACTTGGCAATTAGGCTCAACGCCGTGCTGGCCGCCTTGAATTCGCAGTTCTTGTGGTCGATCAGCAGGGTTTCCTGATCGGCCAGCGCGGCCTGGACCCAGCCATCGGGCGTGCGGCAGCCGAGGAACTCGTGGATTTCGGGAAGGATCATGGGGCTCACGGATAAGAGGTTCAAAACGAAGGGCGCCGATTATACCGGCCTGCCGGCAGACCACCAGTCGCGACCGTTGATATGCATCAAGTCCCGGATGGCCGACCAGCAACTATAGTTGTCCCCACGCAGTATTTTTTACCTTTCAGGAGATCCCGATCATGCAAGCCATACGCAGCATCCTGGTGGTCCTCGAGCCCGAACATTCGGAAAGCCTGGCGCTCAAGCGGGCCAAACTGATTGCTGGCGTGACCCAGGCTCATCTGCACCTGCTGGTCTGCGATCCCAAGCATGACCACAGCGGCATGCTGGGCGTGCTGAAGGCCGCTTTGCTGGAAGACGGCTACAGCGTGACCACGGAACAAGCCTGGAATCAAAGCCTGCATGAAACCATCGTCGATGTGCAGCAGGCCGAAGGCTGTGGGCTGGTGGTCAAGCAGCACTACCCCGACAGCCCGCTGAAAAAGGCCCTGCTGACCCCGGCGGACTGGAAACTGCTGCGCTATTGCCCGACGCCGGTGCTGCTGGTGAAAACCTCGAAGCCTTGGACCGGCGGGGTCATTCTGGCGGCCATTGACGTCGGTAGCACCGACGGCGAACACCGCACGTTGCATGCCTGCATTGTCGATCATGGTTTCGACATTGCCAGCCTGGCCAAGGCCCAGTTGCACGTGGTCAGCGCCCATCCGTCGCCGATGCTCTCGGCAGCCGATCCGACCTTGCAACTCAGCGAAACCATCGAGGCGCGTTATCGCGAACAGTGCAAATCGTTTCAGGCCGAGTTCGACATTGACGATGACCACCTGCACATCGAGGAAGGCCCGGCGGATGTGTTGATTCCGTACATGGTGCACAAGCTGCAGGCAGCCGTGACGGTGATTGGCACGGTTGCGCGAACCGGGTTGTCCGGGGCGTTGATCGGCAATACCGCGGAGGTGGTGCTGGATGCGGTGGACAGCGATGTGCTGGTGCTCAAGCCGGATACGATCATGGATCATCTGGAGGAGATCGTGACCCAGCATTGAGTTTTGTAGTGTCTGGACGGACGCTATCGCGGGCAAGCCCGCTCCCACAGTTTTTGTGTCGTACACAACGGTGGTGATCAACATAAAACCCGTGGGAGCGAGGCTTGCCCGCGATGCTGTCAGGCGCCGAAGGCGTCTTTCAGGAACCCCGGCGCAATGTAGCGCTGGTAATGCGCCTCGGAGAGCAAAAAGAACTCCCGATCAATGGCATCCCGCAATTCCGGCAGGTTCCAGTCGCGAAACTCCGGCATCAGCACCATTCCGTAGGCTTCCAGGTTATTGATCACCCGCGCCCCACGGGCGATCAGCTGATAGGCCCAGCAGTATTCCGACTGATGCGGTACGAAGCGGATCTTGCGCTGTTCCAGCTGCAAGCGCAGGCGCTGGGGATCGAAAATTTCCAGCTTGCTGGCCATTACCTGGGACAGCAGCAGCTCAAGACGCAGCCATACGGCACGCTTTTCCTCCTCGTTGTAACCATTCCAATTGATCACTTCATGGTGGAAACGCTTGCAGCCACGGCACACCAGATCACCGTAAACAGTGGAGCAGAGGCCGACGCAGGGGGTCTTGATGGTCTGATTGGGCATAGGTAGGCAAAATACGGGAAAGCAGAACAGGCCGGCATGTTAGCCCTTTGTCTAACATTGATCACCCCTCAAAGTTAAAGGGCTCAGGGTCTATTGGACTTTGGTGACGGCCGCGACGGAGGCCCGCTTGGTGCAGGGCAAGGCGCGAGGAACGTGGTTTGGTTGTTCCAAATAAGTTCCGAGCAACGCAGCCCTGCACCAAGCGGGCACCGTCCCTTCGGGTTGCGTGCCAATGTGCGCGAGGCTGCGTTGCAGGATTTGCCAAGGGAACAACCATGGGCGGCATCCCGCGCCTTGCCTCGCACACATTGGCCCAGCAACGCGGTCCGCCACCAAAGTCCAATAGACCCTGACTTACCTTTAATTTTTTTTTGCCGTAGAATCAGCCAGCCTTTTAAGGCGCCAATGTCCGTTAGAAGCTGTTTTCAAAGCGTCACGAGCACAGTCGTTCCTTCAGAGCGGTGTTGGCGAGGGGTTTTTCCAGCGGGGAAAAGCCCAACGCCAACCCTCATCAGCTCCCGTTCTGCAGGCGTAAAACTTTGAAAGCAGCTTCTGTAAGGAATTGTCGGTAATTCTGGCTAAGTGGCGCACAACGCCATGCAGCGCATGAGTACGGCAATTTCGGGATGAGCGTCCCGGACACCCATTTGGGACCACTGATGAGGGTAATAACTGTGCTTGAAGCCTACCGCAAACATATCGAAGAGCGTGCAGCACTGGGTATCGTTCCCCAGCCGCTTAACGCCGAACAAACTGCAGGCCTGGTCGAGCTGCTGAAAAATCCCCCGGCTGGCGAAGAAGCTTTCCTCGTTGACCTGATCACCAATCGCGTTCCGCCTGGCGTGGACGAAGCAGCCTATGTAAAGGCCGGCTTCCTGTCTGCTCTGGCCAAAGGCGAAGCCACTTCCCCTCTGATCGACAAGAAACGCGCTGTTGAACTGCTCGGCACCATGCAAGGCGGCTACAACATCGTCACCCTGGTCAACCTGCTGGACGACGCCGAACTGGCGCCTGTCGCTGCCAAAGAACTCAAGCACACCCTGCTGATGTTCGACGCCTTCCACGACGTCGCTGAAAAAGCCAAGAACGGTAACGTTCACGCTAAAGGCGTGCTGCAATCCTGGGCTGACGGCGAGTGGTTCAAGAACCGCCCTGTACTGGCCGACAAGATCAGCCTGCGCGTGTTCAAGGTCACCGGCGAAACCAACACCGACGACCTGTCCCCTGCCCCGGATGCCTGGTCCCGCCCGGACATCCCGCTGCACGCCCTGGCCATGCTGAAAATGGCCCGTGAAGGCATCGTGCCTGACGCCCAAGGCGTTACCGGTCCGATGAAGCAGATCGAAGAAATGCGCAACAGCGGCTTCCCGATCGCCTACGTCGGCGACGTGGTCGGTACTGGTTCTTCGCGTAAATCGGCAACCAACTCGGTACTGTGGTTCTTCGGCGACGACGTTCCTTTCGTGCCGAACAAGCGTGCTGGCGGTTTCTGCTTCGGCAGCAAGATCGCTCCGATCTTCTACAACACCATGGAAGATGCCGGCGCACTGCCGATCGAATTCGACGTCACCAACATGAACATGGGCGACGTGATCGACCTGTACCCGCATGCTGGCAAAGTCTGCAAACACGGCACCGACGAAGTCCTGACCACCTTCCAGATGAAGACTCCGGTTCTTTTGGACGAAGTTCGTGCTGGCGGCCGTATCCCGTTGATCATCGGTCGCGGTTTGACCGACAAAGCCCGCGCCGAGCTGGGCCTGGGCCCAACCGACCTGTTCAAACTGCCTGAAGCACCTGTCGACACCGGCAAGGGCTTCACCCTGGCACAGAAAATGGTCGGCAAGGCCTGCGGCCTGCCGGAAGGCAAAGGCGTTCGTCCAGGTACTTACTGCGAACCGAAGATGACCACCGTCGGCTCCCAGGACACCACCGGTCCTATGACCCGTGACGAACTGAAAGACCTGGCGTGCCTGGGCTTCTCGACCGATCTGGTAATGCAGTCTTTCTGCCACACCGCGGCTTATCCAAAGCCGATCGACGTGACCACCCACCACACCCTGCCAGACTTCATCATGACCCGCGGCGGCGTTTCCCTGCGTCCGGGCGACGGCATCATCCACAGCTGGCTGAACCGTATGCTGCTGCCGGACACCGTCGGCACTGGTGGTGACTCGCACACTCGTTTCCCGATGGGCATCTCGTTCCCGGCCGGTTCTGGTCTGGTGGCGTTCGCCGCTGCCACCGGCGTTATGCCGCTGGACATGCCGGAATCGATCCTGGTGCGCTTCAAAGGCAAAATGCAACCGGGCGTCACCCTGCGTGACCTGGTTCACGCCATTCCTTACTTCGCGATTCAGGCTGGCCTGTTGACCGTTGAGAAGAAAGGCAAGAAGAACGCCTTCTCCGGCCGCATCCTGGAAATCGAAGGCCTGGACAACCTGAGCATCGAACAGGCTTTCGAGCTGTCCGACGCCTCGGCCGAACGTTCGGCTGCCGGTTGCACCATCAAGCTGTCGAAAGAGTCGATCACCGAGTACCTGAACTCCAACATCACCCTGCTGCGCTGGATGATCGGCGAAGGCTACGGCGATCCACGTACCCTGGAACGTCGCGCTCAAGCGATGGAAGCCTGGGTTGCCAACCCTGAGTTGATGGTTGCCGATGCTGACGCGGAATACGCTGAAGTCATCGAAATCGACCTGGCCGACATCAAAGAGCCTGTACTCTGCGCGCCTAACGATCCGGACGACGCCCGTCTGCTGTCCAGCGTTGCTGGCGAGAAGATCGACGAAGTGTTCATCGGTTCGTGCATGACCAACATTGGTCACTTCCGCGCTGCCGGTAAACTGCTGGATCAGGTCAAGGGTCAGCTGCCAACCCGTCTGTGGCTGTCGCCGCCGACCAAGATGGACGCTCACCAACTGACCGAAGAAGGCTACTACGGCATCTACGGCAAGGCCGGCGCGCGCATGGAAATGCCGGGCTGCTCGCTGTGCATGGGTAACCAGGCACGTGTAGAGCCGAACTCGACTGTGGTGTCGACGTCGACCCGTAACTTCCCGAACCGTCTGGGTGACGGCGCGAACGTTTACCTGGCTTCGGCTGAGTTGGCGTCCGTTGCGTCCATCCTGGGTCGCCTGCCGACCGTCGAGGAGTACATGGAATACGCTGGCAAGATCGACAGCATGGCGGCTGATGTTTACCGCTACCTGTCCTTCGACCAGATCGCCGAGTTCCGTGAAGCTGCTGCGAACGCCAACATCCCGGTCGTTCAAGCCTAACGTAGCAACGCAATAAAAAACGCCGCCCATCGCGAGATGAGCGGCGTTTTTTTATGCCTGTAACCCCTGTAGGAGCGAGCGGTGCGACGATTCGACTTGCCCGCGAAGGCGGTGTGTCATCCAACGATTGTTTTGCTGACACACCGCCTTCGCGGGCAAGCCTCGCTCCTACACGTTATGTGTTCGGGTTGAGGGCTTGTTGCACTGCGCCGTCGACGCTCAAACCGCTGAGTATTACCTGATCCAGCTCCCGCGTCGGCAACTTCGACAGCACCGCCTTTGCCTCGTGTTTCAGCCGCGCCAGGATCAGCAACTTGTCCTCGGCCCGCACCTGTAAAAAGAATGCTTCCAGTGCTTCGATGCTGGTGCCGTCCAGATCGGGCGACTCTTCGAGACTGAGAATAATTGTATGAATCGGCGGTGATGCATGTCGGGCCAGGCGCAACGCCCCACCGAGAATGCGCTCCACGTTAGCGAAAAACAGCGCCTCGCTCGGCCGTACGATCAGCACGCCGGGTATTTCCTGAGCCTCGGGATGGCGTTGCATGTCGACAAAATCATGCCCGTCGCCGATTCTCCCAAGCACCTGAATATCCGCCGACGACATCTGCTTCAACATCAGTACCACACTGATCACCACCGCCACCAACAAGCCGTCCAGCACGCCCAACACCAGCACCGCCGCCACCGCGCAGATCACCAGCAGGCGGTCGCGGCGCCAGATGAAATAGCGCCCCAATGGCTGCAGGCTCAAGCCACGCGCCAAGGCAAAAATGACGATGGCCGCCAGGACCGGCTCGGGGGTCAGGGCAATCCAGGGCAAAACGGTCAACACGATGAGCAACACCACCCCCGCCGCGACCGCGCCGGCCATTCGCGACCCGGCACCCGCCGCCTCATTGGCCGAAGTTGCCGAATAACCGGCGCCCGCCGGCATGCCATGAAACAGGCCCGACAGCAGATTGGCTGCGCCGAGTGCCAGCAGGTCACGGTTCGAGGAAACCCGGTCGCCATGCTTGAGCGCGAACGAGGTGATCGAGCCGTAGGATTCGGCGTACAGAATCATCACCATCGCAAACGCCAACTCCCCCAGGTGCAACCAGTCGGCGAACGGCAACACCGGAAGATGGGGCACTTCGAGGCTCAGATCGATCACCCCGATCAATTTCACCCCGTACGCCGGCAAGTTCAGCCACTGACCCGCCGCGATACCCAGCGCCACTACGAGCAAACCTCCCGGCAAACGCCTGATCCGCGCGCACAACCACAACACCAGCAGCGCCACCGCCGCGACCAGCGCACCGATCCAGTTCCACTGCGGCCACTGCTCCAGCAGCTGAGGCATGAACCGGATCAGGTTGCCGTTGCTCAAGTGCACGTCAACGATGGTCGCCACTTGCTTGAGGATGATGGTCACGGCCAGTCCCAACGCAAAGCCGCGCAGCACCGGTTTGGCGATGAATGAGGTAACGCTGCCGAGCTTGAACAGCCCGGCCAGCAGGAAGAAACCACCGGTCACCAACACCAGGCCGATCGCCAGGGACAGACGCAGGCCTGAATCACCGTTGGCCAGCGTGGCGGTGGCGGCGGCCAGAACCGCCGCTGAAGACGAGGTCGCGGAGACAATGGCGAAACGACTGGTGCCCAACAGCCCGTAGCACAGCAGACCGGCAAACAACGCAATCACCCCGGCCTGTGGCGGCAACGCAGCAATGCTTGAATACGCGACCGCCTCGGGCAACAACAATCCGGCAATCGACAACCCGGCCAACACATCCCGCCAACGGTTAGGCGAAGCGGCACGGGGTTGCGCCGATGCACCGTGAGCATGAGCCATGAAGCGTCTCCAGAGAAAGATCGACTGGCCGGGGCGATTCCCCGGCAAACGCTCTACTACGCGTTTATGCAGCGCAAGCTTAATCGCTAATCGCCCGCTATGTCGGCTCTGGGTCAGGTGTCGGGTGTTTTCAGCGCAATAAAAAACGCCTCACCCCTGTAGGAGCGAGGCTTGCCCGCGAACAACGATAACGCGGTCTTGCAGGTTGTCCGCATTATCGTTCTTCGCGGGCAAGCCTCGCTCCTACAGGGAGATGCGTCAGGCGGTCAGCGAATAGATCAACGCCGAAATCGCCACCAGGCCCACCGCCGTCACGAAGACGTTGGACGCCTGACCGCGATAACGCGCCATCGCCGGAACCTTGCGGATTGCGTACATCGGCATCAGGAACAGAATCGCCGCGATGATCGGGCCACCCAGGGTTTCGATCATCCTCAGAATGCTCGGGTTCAGCGTGGCAACGATCCAGCACACCACCAGCATGAAAGCAGCGGTCATGCGGTCCAGGGTCTTCGGCGCCGGGCGCTTGCCGCTTTTCACGATCAGGCCTTTAAGGCCTTCGCTGGCACCGATGTAGTGACCGAGGAACGACTTGGAGATCGCCACGAACGCAATCAACGGCGCTGCAAACTCGATGGTCGGGTTGCTGAAGTGGTTGGCCAGGTACGACAGGATCGACAGGTTCTGCGCCTTGGCTTCCGCCAATTGCGCCGGCGACAGGGTCAGCACGCAACTGAAGACGAAGAACAGCACCATCACCACCATCAAGGCGTGGGCGCGGGACAGGATCTGCGAGCTGCGCTCTTCAGCGTGATCGCCGTAGCGACGTTTCTGGTCGACCGCGAACGCCGAGATGATCGGCGAATGGTTGAACGAGAACACCATCACCGGAATCGCCAGCCACAAGGTGTGCAGCAGCGCCGACGGCTCAGGCAGTGTCGAAGCGGTGGCCAGGATGCCGCCGTTCCAGTGTGGAATCAGGAACACCGCGAGAAACAGCAGCGCCACGATGAACGGATACACCATCAGGCTCATCGCCTTGACGATCGCTTGCTCGCCACAACGCACCACGGCCAGCAGGCCGAGGATCAGCACCAACGACAGCACGATGCGCGGTGGCGGCATGATGTGCAGTTGATGCTCGAGGAAACTGCCCACGGTGTTGGTCAGCGCCACGCTGTAGATCAGCAGGATCGGGAAGATCGCGAAGAAGTACAGCAAGGTGATCAACGCACCGGCCTTGATCCCGAAATGTTCTTCCACCACTTCGGTGATGTCCGCGCCTTCGCGACCGGACAATACGAAGCGGGTCAGGCCACGGTGTGCGTAGAAGGTCATGGGGAACGCCAACACCGCCAGGACCAGCAACGGCCAGAAGCCGCCCAGACCCGCATTGATCGGTAAAAACAGGGTGCCGGCCCCGATGGCCGTGCCAAACAGGCCCAGCATCCAGGTGGTGTCATGGCGATTCCAGCTCGCGAGGCTCGCTGGTGTCGCCGCTACATAGCGTTCGTCGACGCTATTGGCCTGATCATTCATCCGGTAGGATCTCCGCATTCCGGTCACTTGCCACTCGGTCAGGACGAGTCGGAAAAATCCGACAGGCAGCGCCCTGGCCGAAACAGGGGCGCGATTGTCCGGGATTAATCAACAGAAGCAAAGACTTAGCTGAAGAGCGGTGGTGCGGATCAGATGATAGTGAGCAACAACCCCCCTGTGGGAGCGGGCTTGCCCGCGATAGCGGTCTGTCAGCCACATTGATGCCGAATGGGCCGACGTCTTCGCGGGCAAGCCCGCTCCCACAGGGATATCAGGTGTTGTCGAAAACGTGCTTGGACCCGCAGTTCATCGCTGAACAGCAATCCCCGCTTGATAAAGGTTTTCCATCATGTATTTTGAAGTGTCCTGCCTCTCTTCTGGAGTCAACCCATGCCACTGGTTCGCGTCGACATCAAAAAGCATCAGGACCCCACTTTCGCCAAGCGCGTCGGGCAGCTGATTTATGCCGCCATGCACAGCACGATTGGCGTGCCGAAGAACGATAATTTCCAGATCCTTGCCGAACACGATGAACAGCATTTCATCTTTGATCCCGGCTACCTTGGCATTGATCGCACCGACAATCTGGTGGTGATCCAGATCTCCCTGAGCGAAGGCCGGACCGTCGAGCAGAAAAAACTCCTCTACAAAACCATCGCCGAGAGCCTTAACGCAGAACTGGCGGTGCGCCTGGAGGACGTCTTCATTAATCTGGTGGAAGTGAAGAAAGAAAACTGGTCCTTCGGCAATGGCATTGCCCAGTACGCCCTTTGATTCCCACCCTTTACCTACCTGTGAGCCCCCAATGCCTCGAGTTTCCCGCAAGCAAGCCGACCTCAACCGCGAGATCATCGTCGAGGCCGCCACGCGGCTGTTTCGTGAGCGGGGCCTGCACGGGATCAGTGTTGTCGATGTGATGGGGGCTGCAGGCCTGACCCATGGCGGTTTCTATGGGCACTTCGAGTCCAAGGAAGCCTTGGCACAGGAGGCCAGTGGCCGGGCATTCGCGCAGGCCGCAGGACGCTGGAAGGAACGAATTGCTGAACATGACGATAAAACCGCCGCCCGCCAGGCCTTGATCGCGCCATACCTGTCTGCCGCCAGCCGCGACAATCCGGGCGACAGCTGCCCGGTGGTGGCCTTCGCCGGGGACATGTGCCACGAAGCGACCGAGAGTGGTTTGCGCGAAACCTTTATGGAAGGCCTGAATAAACTGCTCGACAGCTTTGGCTCGTTGATGGACAGCGGCGATGACGCCCGCGACCGGCAACAGGCGCTGGTGCAATATTCCTTGATGGTCGGAGCCCTGACGCTGGCCCGAGCCACTCAGGGCGAACCGTTATCCGATGAAATCCTTGAGGCAGCGACGAGCTTTCTGATTCGAACTTGAATCCGTTTCTTGCGTGTCACAATCGATCCAACGATACTTTTCTATCACCTCATAAAGTCCCTCGCGTCAACGAGTAGTTTGCAACCTCATCATCCGACTTACAAACTCGGCGTATATATATATGCTGTGTAAGCAATCGCCGTAGCGCCCTTCTTTCCTGGCGGAGGTGATCTTTAGCCAATATGGCGCGCACCGACGAACAATATCGATCGCATTGTCATCTGGACATGTAGGAAAAGTCCGACAGCGGAAACGTTAAAAACATGTACGACAGAATATTACCCGATATCAAAAAAGCACTTAATTGTTACAAGCAATCACCTTGCTATTGAACACCCCCAACTCCAAGCCTATAGTTTTTTACGTTTTCAATCTCAATGATTGATAGCGAGCTAGCTAGCGACCAACGACGTTGATAAGGGGTTATCCGCATGCAGAAAAACACTATTACTTCTACAGGCCTGCTTCTAGCGGCACTGCTGTTTCCTCTCGGTAGCTTTGCGCAGCAAGCCCCCGCCACTGCCGACGTTCGAGATCTGGCATCCTCGCCTCGATGGCTGACAACCAAGGTCTATATAGAGGGGGCACCACAAACAGACGTAAAAGCCAATTATCCTGGCGTGGTTGGAATATCGACGTGGGATCCCGAACGCAATCGCTATGAGTTTTTTTACGCTGATACGGGAGAATCAAAGTACAACAATGGCGGCGGAGGTTACTTCTTTGTCACTGGCGATAATAAAACCCATATTTTGATACCCGATATAGGGCCGACCAAAACCGTGATCAGGAAGCTGGAAACATTAAATCGAAGTGAGTTCACTTATTCTCGCGAAGTGCCCCGCGACATGGCAGCCAACAACCCGCTTGTGCGCATATATGTCGTCCACACCCCTTATACTGGAACAGTGAACACAACACCTGCCATCACGCCCCATTAAAACATCACACACATGAAGCCCGTCGAACACTAACGACTCCAGCCAACTTCGCTTTATTAGCGCTATCGCTTTAGCCAAATTAAATCTTCCAATAAAAACACGGAGTTTCAATATGCAAAAAACACTAAAAATATTGCTGACATCTACCTTACTGACATCTTCGGCCTTCTGCGGAGTTGTCAGTGCGCAAGCCACAACCTCGCCCCCGGCAAAAAATGCCGTTGCCACACCAGATAATGCCGTCATGCTCACTGTATTTTTAAAACATGATCAGTCAAGACCGCTGGGCGAACTAAAGGCTCAGCTAGCCAAGCAAGGATTCTATAAAACATTTCCACCTTCGGGAGTAGAGGTTGTTAGCTGGAACATAATGATGGGCATCGGACAGGTCGTCACACTGCGCCTTCCGGCGTCCCGCCTGGCGGAAGTAAACCTTGCACTGGAAAATACGGCGTGGGGGACTTACAGGACCGAGTTCTATCCGACGTATGATTTCAAGGCGATAGCGCTGGCGGAACAAAACAAGGCACAACAAGCACAAACGGCCCAGTGACACTTAACAGCAGCACGCTGTATTTGCACTGTGCTGCACAGTGAGGTGACACCGCCTCACGACCCTGAACCGATAGCTTGCTTCTTCCGAGAACCAGTCCAGACTAAAAAGTACCGTTCTGCGATTGACGACCATTGCCAAACAACTCTGGTATCAGCACCCTGAAATTACTTTTTGCGCCCGACGCCGACGACAACAGGAGCCTAGCAATGCCCGCAACCGTTCTGGTACTGGTTGAAACCATTAATGATTACCTGCCGATTCTCGAACATCAGGGCTTTCACCTGATTCTTGCCCCCACTCCTGCCGAACGTGCCGCCGCCATTACACGGCACGGGGACCAGATCAACGCTGTACTGACCCGTGGCCCGTTGGGCCTGTATGCCGATGAAATCGCCGCCCTGCCCCATCTCAGGATCATCTGCGTGATCGGCGCCGGTTATGAGCACGTCGACCTGCAAGCGGCAGCCGACCGCGGTATCACCGTCACCAATGGCGCCGGGGTGAATGCCTCATCGGTCGCTGACCATGCCATGGCCATGTTGCTGGCGCTGGTGCGTGACATTCCTCGTTGCGACGCCGCCGTGCGCCGGGGCGAGTGGCCGAAAATCATGCGCCCTTCCCTGGCCGGCAAACGCCTGGGCATCCTCGGCCTCGGTGCCGTCGGCATGGCCATTGCCAAACGCGCCGCCAACGGTTTCGACATGACGGTGAGTTACCACAATCGCCAGCATCGCAGCGACGTGCCCTACAGCTTCTGCTCGACGCCCGCCGAACTGGCACGCGCCTCGGACTTTTTGATTGTCGCCACACCTGGCGGCCTGGGCACCAAACACCTGATCAACCGACACGTGCTCGACGCGCTGGGCCCCAAGGGGTTCGTCGTCAACATCGCCCGGGCCAGCGTGATCGTCAGCACAGACCTGATCAGCGCGCTGGAGCAACGCAGGATCGCCGGCGCGGCGCTGGATGTCTTCGATGCCGAACCCCACGTGCCGGATGCACTCAAGGGACTGGCCAACGTGATCCTCACCCCGCATGTCGCCGGGCTGTCCCCGGAAGCCACTCAAGGCACCGTGGAGTTGGTGGGTCGCAATCTGGTGGCGTTCTTTTCTGGTGAGCCGGTACTCACGCCTATCGACCTGCCCGCCAGCGAGATCAAGGCAGTGCTCTAAGGGCCATTCAAACAGCTGTATCAAAAGCAATGATTGGCCAGCAACACGCTCACCTATAAGGGCCGATCGTGGTTGTGGGTGGCGGGTGCGCGCATTAGATTAGCCAATAGTTTCAGGCCTCCAAAATAAGCAGAAGGGATAAGCATGGCGCTTACTGATCAGTCCACCCGTATCCGCTCCGGCGAAGAACTCGATGCCAGCCTGATCGATCCGTACCTCAAGGCGCATATTCCGGGCTTGAGTGGCTTGCCGCAGATCAGCCAGTTTCCCGGCGGTGCGTCGAACCTCACCTACTTGCTGGAATACCCCGAACAGGAGTTCGTCCTGCGTCGGCCGCCGTTTGGCCACAAGGCCAAGTCCGCCCATGACATGGGCCGCGAATTTCGCATCCTCAATCAGCTGCGGGACGGTTTTCCGTACTGCCCGAAAGCCTACGTGCACTGCACCGATGAAGCGGTGATCGGCGCCGAGTTCTATGTGATGGAGCGGGTCAACGGGATCATCCTGCGCTCCGAACTGCCACCGGAACTGGGGCTGGATTCGGCAAAGACCGAAGCCCTGTGCAAGAGCTTCATCGACAAATTCGTCGAACTGCACCGGGTCGACTACAAGGCCTATGGCCTGGCTGACCTAGGTAAACCCGAAGGCTACGTGGCGCGGCAGATCAAAGGCTGGAGCGACCGTTACGAGAAAGCCCTGACCCCGGACGCGCCGCAATGGGCCGCGGTGAAAGCCTGGCTCAACGACAAGATGCCGGCCGATCACCCGACCTCCAGCATCGTCCACAACGATTACCGCTTCGACAACGTCATCCTCGACCCGAACAACCCGATGCAAATCATCGGCGTGCTCGACTGGGAACTGACCACCCTCGGCGACCCGCTGATGGACCTGGGTAACACCCTCGCCTACTGGATCGAGGCCGGTGACCCGGCGCCGGTGCAACTGATGCGTCGCCAGCCGAGCCACGCCCCGGGCATGTTGACCCGTCGCGAGTTCGTCGATTATTACGCTGAACGTTCCGGCATCCAGATCGACAATTTCGACTTCTACTACACCTACGGCCTGTTCCGCCTGGCCGGCATCGTGCAGCAGATCTACTACCGTTTCTTCCATGGCCAGACCCAGGACAAACGCTTCGCGCAGTTCATTCACATGAACAAACTGCTGGAGCAGATGAGCTTGCAGGTCATTTCGAAATCCAGCCTCTGATACCGCCCCTAGCCCAATAACAAGACTTTTTATAAGAGAACCCCATGTCCAAGACTCAGTTGTTCGCCCTCGACGGCAAGATCGCTTTTGTCTCCGGTGCCAGCCGTGGCATCGGTGAAGCCATCGCCAAACTGCTGGCCCAGCAAGGCGCCCATGTGATCGTTTCGAGCCGCAAGCTCGACGGCTGCCAACACGTGGCCGACGCGATCATCGCGGCCGGCGGCAAAGCCACCGCCGTCGCTTGCCACATCGGAGAAATGGAACAGATCAGCCAGGTTTTCGCTGGCATCCGCGAACAGTTCGGGCGCCTCGACATCCTGGTCAACAACGCGGCGACCAACCCGCAGTTCTGCAACGTGCTGGACACCGACCTCAGCGCCTTCCAGAAAACCGTCGATGTGAACATCCGCGGCTACTTCTTCATGTCGGTGGAAGCCGGCAAGCTGATGCGCGAAAACGGCGGCGGCAGCATCATCAACGTGGCGTCGATCAACGGCATTTCGCCGGGGATCTTCCAGGGCATCTATTCGGTGACCAAAGCCGCCGTGATCAACATGACCAAAGTGTTCGCCAAGGAATGCGCGCAGTTCGGCATCCGCTGCAATGCCCTGCTGCCGGGTCTGACGGATACCAAGTTTGCGTCGGCACTGGTGAAGAACGAGGCGATCTTGAACACCGCGTTGGCGCAGATTCCGCTCAAGCGCGTGGCGGACCCGAGCGAGATGGCGGGCGCGGTGCTTTACCTTGCCAGCGATGCTTCGAGCTACACCACGGGTGTTTCCTTGAATGTGGATGGCGGTTTCCTGTCCTGACCCAACCCTTGCTCGCGATGGTCGTGAACGATAACGCGTGTTTGCTGGTAAAACGCGTCGTTCTCGGGTTCATCGCGAGCGAGCTCGCTCCTACAGGGTATTCGCCCGCCTAGAGAATATTTATTCTATTAATTGCATTGCGTGAATATTTATTCCATAAATAGTCCTCTTGAAAACAAAAATTCAAAAGGACCCCGGCTATGCGCGAACTCGGTATCGGACTCATCGGCACAGGTTTCATGGGCCGTGCCCATGCCTTGGCATTTCGAAATGTCAGTGCGGTTTTCGAACTGCCCCTCAAGCTCAGGCTCGCCGCCCTGGCCGACGCCGACCCACAGCGTGCCCGTCACTGTGCCGATGCCTGGGGTTTTGAAACCGCCCACAGCGACTGGCAAAAACTGATCGATGACCCCAAGGTCAATCTGATCGCCATCACCACGCCCAACCACCTGCACTACCCCATGGCCATGGCCGCCCTGGCAGCCGGCAAACCGGTGTATTGCGAAAAGCCCCTGGCGGTCAGTCTGGAGCAAGCCAACGCCATGCGACTCGCCGCCAAAGCGGCCGGTGTAGTTACGCGGGTGGGTTACAACTATCAGCACAACCCGATCATCGGGTTGGCTCGTGAGCTGATCGAGAACGGCGAGTTAGGGCAGGTCATCAGCTTCCAGGGTGAGTTCAGCGAAGACTTCATGGCCGACCCCGCTTCACCCTGGTCCTGGCGTTGCGAAGCCGGACACGCCGGCGGTGCGCTGGCGGACCTGGGCAGTCACCTGCTGGCGATGGCCCGTTATCTGCTGGGCGACATCGAATCGGTCTGCGCCGACACCCAAACGGTGCACGGGCAACGTCCCGCCACGGCGGGCAGCCAGGAACAACGCACCATCGCGGTGGACGATCAGGTCCACGCGCTGCTGCGGTTTGCCAATGGCGCGCGCGGGACGTTCAGCAGCAGTTGGCTCAAACACGGCTACAAGAACCATCTGAGTTTTGAAATCAGCGGGACGCGCGGGACGTTGGCGTTCGATCAGGAACGCTTGAACGAACTGCGGCTGTATCGCGCCGGGCAGGACGGTTTCCAACGCCTGCTGGCGGGACCGAATTTGCCGGGCTACGCGGCGTTCAGCCCAGCAGCCGGGCACCAACTGGGCTACAACGAACTCAAGACCCTGGAAGTGCATGATCTGGTAATGGCGTTGGCCGGGGTTGATCAGGGTGGAACGGATTTCGAACAGGCGTGGGAAGTTGAACGCCTGGCAACGGCGATTCGCCTGGCGGCGCGGGAGTCGCGGTGGGTGCGGATCGAGGAAGTCTGAACGAGCGGTAGCCGCCAGCAGCACAGCGCTGCTGGCGGTACACACAAACTGAACCGCGCTTACTGCCTACTGAGTGATGCAGCGAGTCAGCGTGGTGTTGCGGGTCACCTGCCCTTCAGCTCGCATATCGCCTTGAACATCAGTGTTTTCACTGGTCTGGCAGGTACGCACCGGTGGCGGCGGCGGAGCTAGGGGTGGTGGTGGCGGAGGACTGGCACAACCACCGAGAATCGCCGCGCAGAGTGCAAGCGGCAGTGGCGCGAAAATGCGTTTCCCAAGACTTTTCATAGGTTGACCCGCGATTATTGTTGTACACAGTTTTGTGACAACAAAACAACGCCGGAAAGTCCACGGGTTGGCCACAGAAAAGACAGCTTTGTGCCAAAAAGCAAGATTAAAAGATCGCAGCCTCGTTTCACTCGACAGCTCCTACAGGGGGAATACGTCCCGTGTAGGAGCTGTCGAGTGAAACGAGGCTGCGATCCTGGCGGCCGTTAGTACGCCGTTTATGAAGTTTCGCGGCTATGCAAAGTGCTGCTCTGCAGTTCGTAACGCAGTTCTTCAATCAGGGCGGCCACTGCTTCGGGGGTTTTGAGCTTCCCCAGGTTCAATCCGCTGACCACCAGGTCCACCTGCCCCGACACCGGATGGTAGAGCTTCACGGTCAACGAATGATCGCCGGTGACATTGCACTCACAAGCCAGCGGCGAAAAACTTCGCTCCAGCTGCAGCCGCAGTTGTGTCAGGTAAATCATTGTGATCGACCCGGACGACAGCGCATCGCGACGGTGAGGTGTACGTGACCCATGTGGCTGTTCCTTTAGCTGTTTCGAAGGGGACGCGATGCGGCTCAAAGACCTGTATCGCACCCTTACAGATTAAGAATTGGCGCACCCGCCCAGAACATGAATATGCACCTCCAGCACTAGTGCATTTGCACCTTACCGCTGGCTCTTGGGCCGCCACTCGCTGGAGAACAATCCACGTTCGCGTGCCCAGACAATCGCCTCGCTGCGGCTGTGCACATCGAGTTTGGAATACACCGTCGAGACGTGATTGCGCACCGTATTGGGCGCCAGTTTCAGGCGGGCGGCGATTTCCTTGTCCGCCAGGCCTTCGCAGATCAGGCCGAGCACATCGCGCTCACGGGCAGTCAGGTCAGTGAAGGACACGCTGGGCAACTTCGGCGAGTTGACGTGCTTCACGTTGGCGAGTTTTTCGATCAGCGTACGGCTGAACCATGAGGCGTCTTTCATCACCTCTTCAATCGCCGACACCAATTCCAGCTCTGTGCGTTTGCGCTCGGTGACATCCATCAACACCAGCAAGTAGCAAGGATTGTTCTGGATGTTCACGGTGTCGGCGGAGACGGCGCAATCGATCTCTTCGGCGTCTTTTTTACGCATGCGAACGTCGACCCGATCCAGGCTTCCGGTTTTTTCCAGCGCGGCGAACAGCTTCGTTCGAGCGGCTTTGTCATGGATGAAATCGATCTCCATGAGTGTCTTGCCGAGCACTTCTTCGCTGGGATACGCAAAAGTGTCGAGAAAAGCCTCATTCACATCCATCACCACCTGATCACTGGCGTTGCACACCAGGATCGGCACCGGAGTCAGGCGAAAGGCTTTGGCAAAACGCTCCTCGCTCTGACGCAGGGCGACTTCGGCCTTGTGCCGAGGCTCCATGTCGACGAAGGAAAACAGCATGCAAGCCTCATCATTGAGCTCGAGGGGTTGGCCGGCGACGATCACCTGTTTTGTGCCGCCTTCGGCCACTTTCAATTCGGCCTGCATTTGCGGGATGGTGGCCCCTTCGCGCAATCGCTGCTTGGCCAGGTCTTTGTTCTCGGCGCCCTCCAGCACGTCCAGTTCATAGGTCGAACAACCGATCACCTGATCTCGGGCGTAGCCAGTCATTTCCAGGAAGCCGGGATTGACCTTGATGTAGCGCAAATCACTGAGGCGACAGATCACCGCCGGGGCCGGGTTGGCGTTGAAGGTCTTCTCGAAACGCTGCTCGGCGCTGGCCCACTCGGTGACGTCGTCCATGATCAGCACCAGCGACTCCGGCTCGCCACTGCTGTCGGCCAACACCATGCTGCGCACGTTGTGGACCCAGGTGCGGTCTTCGTCATCTATTGGCGTCACCTCGACCAGCACATCGCTAAACGTCTCGCCACGGGCTACGCGGTTGATCGGGTAGTTATCGACCGGCACCGGATGATTGTTGCGATAGCGCAGGGCGAAGCGCTTGGCGTACTCCTTGGCATTTGCGCCCAGGTCGCCTATCTGCCCGACGCCGTGCATCGCCAGCGCGGCGTCATTGGCCCAGAGAAGGGTCTGGTCGAGTTCCAGCAGAATCACCCCGTCGGACAGGCCGGCGATGATCTGCTGCAACTGGCGGCGATTGGTTTCGGTGGTCAGGACGTCCTGGCTCATTGGATCTCCACGGGTGCGGCCGGGGCATTTACGCGCCGGCCAGTGAAGATGTCGACCGCGCAGGGGTGGGATAGTGCAGATGCGGTGGTGGTGAAGGCCTGATGGGGGCAGTCAATAACTTCACCTGTAGGAGCGAGCTTGCTCGCGAAGAACGTTAACGATGACGCGTTTCAACAGGGTAAACGCGGTGCATTCAAAACCATCGCGAGCAGGCTTGCTCCTACAGGGTGAACGGTGCTTTTTAGAGGTCTCGTTCGCATTTGATCTTGCCAAAGGCAAAGCCCGAGTCACTGCACGTCCATTGCCCCGTGCAACCCCGCCAACTTATCCGGATTTCGCATAATGAAAATCCGGCTCACCCGCCCTGCCCCATCAAACCCAAAAGTCATCGACGCAGTAATCCCGCCGTCCGCTTTGATGATGACACCCTGCGTACCATTGATCTCCGTAGGCAACCACTCACAAGCCTGCCAATACGTATGCAATGACCGGCCAATGAAATCCACCACCCTGGCAACACCCGACAAGGTTTCGCGGATCGCCGAAGCCTTACCGCCGCTGTCCGCACAGAGTTCAACGTCTTCAGCAAGCATGGCAGTCAAGGAAACGGTAGAACCGCTGGCGATTGCACTGTGAAAAGCGCTGAGCAATTCATCCTGACGTGCCGCCTCAGGCTGATAACGGACCTGCCCACTGCCAAGGCTGGCCTTGGCGCGCGACACCAGTTTGCGGCAGGCCGCCTCCTGCACCCCGACGGCTTCGGCGACTTGCGCGTACTCCATGTCGAAGATTTCGTAGAGCAGGTACGCCGCACGTTCCTTGGGGGTCAGCCGTTCCAGCATCAACAGGAATGCGGTAGACAACGACGAGGCCAGTTCATGCATGTGTTCGGGTGAGTCCTGGTGCGTAGTGTGAATCGGCTCCGGCAGCCAGGTGCCGATGTAGTCGACTCGCGATGTGTGCGCCGAGCGCAGCAGATCGATGCACTGCCGCGTGCACGTCGTGGTCAGCCAGGCCGCCGGCGTGGCGATGCTGGCGCGGTCGGCCTCCAGCCACTTGATGAACAGTTCCTGCACGACATCCTCGGCTTCGGCGCGCGAACCGAGGATGCGATACGCCAGACCGAGCAAAAAGGGCCGACGCTGCTCGAACACAGCGGCGGCGTTTTCAGCGGAATTCATCGATCAGTGCCTCGACACTTGCAAACGGTTCCACAGGTTGATCATGCCAATCTCGGCCGTCAAGGCAGCGATCTGCGCGTCGTTGAAGTGCTCGCGCAAGTCGCCGCGCAGGCTGGCGTAGTCAGTTTTTTCATCAAGGATGGTCAGGGCTTCGGTCCAGGCCAGCGCCGCACGTTCGGCGGCGGTGAAATCACTGACATGACGCCAGACGATCAAGCGGTCCAGGCGTTCGTTGGTTTCATTGGCTTCGCGAGCCTCGCGGGTGTGCATCTTCACGCAGAAACCACATCGGTTAATCTGCGAGGCACGCAGGTGCAGCAGGTGTTTGAGCGTCGGATTCAGATCATGACTGTCGAGGGTGACGTGGACCTGGGTCAGGCTTTCAAACACCTGGGGCATCGATTGCAGCAGATTGACCGGTTGGGTATTGGACGACATCGTGTTGCTCCGCAATTAGAGGGATTCAACAGGATGACGATTGAGGATACGGTTTTGTGACATGCGCTGACTGTCAGCGCACGTCATGCCTTTGAAGTCGTGCCACCACGATGCACGAGAGAGACTACCCTCTAACAGTCCGGGCCTGCTCAGCGATTGACTTAAGCTGGTCCGAGAGTGTTTTATTTGCTTCGATGGCATTGTCCATGCCCTTGATTGAATTTAACAAATTGCGCATGGGTGCACTATTAGCAGTATTGAACAGATACTTAGAACCTCTTGAAACATCAGTTTGCCCTAGGTTACTTCTCGACTGGGCCGACGATATATCAAAGCCAGACCCCATCACTCTATTCAAGTTTTCTCTTTCAAGTTGCGCTGTGTACCTGTCTACTTTCATCTTTACCTTATTAAGCTTTTTATATTCATGCTTATACAAATCAGCCCCAGGCAGAACGGCGTCATCCCCATCAAATGGCTTTTTGATAGGCTCGCCGTCCAGACGCACGACTTTAACAACGCGCAACTGCTTGGCAAGAAAACTCGACGACTGCCGAAGATGCAAAGCATTTTGGAGCGGTTTAATTAACGCAGACTGGAAAAAACGACCATCCGGATCACTTCTCAGTATTGGCTCCCCCTCGCAATACGCATACGCATTCACCCCACCCTTATCAAACGGACTCATATTATCCGGGCTATTAAACCGCATCAAAACCGGATTGAACTGGCGATAACCATTACCCAGGTGATAGGAACCCGTAATCGGGTCCCGCCGTTCGCCGTTAAACCCGAGCAGGCTGAGCTGTCCGTTTTCCGGTCGGTGATAACCATAAGGGGCATAGGCAAGTTGATGACGAGGCCCAGTGGCATCGAGCACGCTCAGCACCGAATTTTTCTGATCGATAGCCAGCAGCGACCTCTCGACTTTACCGCTCTGCTGTCGGCGTTGCGCAAGCGGTTGATTATCGTGCTGGAAGAGACTGGTTTGTACCGCACCTTGTACTTCCGTAACCCAGCGGCTTCTACAGTAAAAACGCTGGAGGATAGCTTGCTGCGCCAATGTGCAACCGGACTGTTGGTCCAGTGGATCGTAGTGGTAGCGGCACAGTTCGGTTTGGCGAGGGGTAATGGACATTGAAAAAACTCCATGCAAGGTCGAAAGATTCGAAGTTTCAGCATGGTTAATCTTTCGAGTGCTGCCTACCTAGCAGTTCTGATAGTCCTTGGAAGCTACCGCGTGGCGTGCGCCGCCCCTTCAGCGCACGCCAGATAGTTCAAGCCGCCAATTCACCGTTGGCAATCGCCGCCGACGCCGCGAGCATCGCCCGTAACAACACCGCACACCCGGCTGCCAGATCATCCGGCGCGGCGTTTTCGATTTCGTTGTGGCTGATGCCGCCTTCGCACGGGACGAAGATCATCCCGGCCGGGCCCAGTTCGGCGAGGCAGATTGCGTCGTGCCCTGCCCCGCTGACGCTGTCCATGTGCGACAGGCCCAGACCTTGGGCCGCACCGCGCACCGCTTCGACGCAACCCTTGTCGAAGTACAGCGGCGGGAAGTCGGCGGTCGGTGTCAGTTCGAAGGTCAGGCCGTGTTCCTCGCAGGTGGTTTCGATCACTTCGCGCACTTCGGCGATCATTGAATCCAGGCGCGCCGGTTCCAGATGCCGGAAGTCCAGGGTCATGCGCACTTCGCCGGGAATGACGTTGCGTGAACCCGGATAGGCTTGCAGGCAACCGACGGTGCCGCAGGCGTGGGGTTGATGGCCGAGGGCCGCGCGGTTGACGGCGCCGACGATCACTGACGCGCCGACCAACGCGTCCTTGCGCAGGTGCATCGGGGTCGGGCCGGCGTGGGCTTCGACACCGCGCAGTTTCAGGTCGAACCATTTCTGGCCGAGGGCGCCCATCACCACGCCGATGGTTTTGCGCTCATCTTCGAGGATCGGGCCTTGTTCGATGTGGGCTTCGAAATAGGCGCCAACGGCATGCCCGCTGACCTTGCGCGGGCCGGCGTAACCGATGGCATTCAGGGCTTCGCCAACGGTGATGCCTTCAGCGTCGACCTTGGCCAGGGTTTCTTCGAGGGTGAATTTTTCCGCGAACACGCCAGAACCCATCATGCACGGGGCGAAACGCGAACCTTCTTCGTTGGTCCAGACCACGACTTCCAGCGGCGCCTCGGTTTCCACGCCGAGGTCATTGAGGGTGCGCAGCACTTCGACGCCCGCGAGCACGCCGAAGCAACCGTCGAATTTGCCGCCAGTGGGTTGGGTGTCGATGTGGCTGCCGGTCATCACCGGGGGCAGGTTCGGGTTGCGGCCGGGGCGTCGGGCGAAGATGTTGCCGACGGCGTCGATGCTGACGGTGCAGCCGGCCTCCTCGCACCAATTGACGAAGATGTCCCGGGCCTGACGGTCGAGGTCGGTCAGGGCCAGTCGACAGACGCCGCCCTTGACCGTGGCGCCGAGCCTGGCCAGGTCCATGAGCGATTGCCACAGGCGGTCGCGGTTGATGTGCTGATGGCTGGACTGCAGAACGTCTACGGCAGCGTTCATGATGATTTCCTCAGGCAGTTCTTATGGATTTCTTCAGGCGGTCTTTTGGTGTTTTGGCGGCCGTCTTCGCTGGCAAGCCAGCTCCTACAAGGGGAATGCATGCTCCAGTAGGAGCTGGCTTGCCAGCGAAGAGGCCCTCGCTCACACCGAAGACTTCACAACAGACGGACTGGGCCGCATCGAGCACAACCCGTAATAAATCAGCCCACCCAGCGCCGAGCCGGTAAACCAGCCATAGCTGTAGAACCAGCTGAACGCATCGCTACCCAGCGACAACAGCGTCAACACCACCGGCACGCCAAACGCGATAAACCCGAACCAGTTCCACGCCGGGTACACGTCGTCGCGATAGAGCCCGGCCAGGTCCAGTTGCTGTTTCTTGATCAGGAAATAGTCCACCACCATGATCCCTGCGATCGGTCCCAGCAGGCTGGAATAACCCAGCAACCAGTTGGAATAGACCGTTTCCAGGCTAACGTCGGAGACAATCAACCCAAGCTTTTTCAGCAGTTCATGACCCATCAGCAGCAACCCGACCAATCCGGTCAGTAACACCGCTTTGGTCCGGTTGATCACCTTCGGCGCGATGTTCTGAAAGTCATTGGTTGGCGAAACGATGTTCGCCGCAGTGTTGGTCGACAGCGTGGCGATGATGATCAGCGCCATCGCCAGCGCGACCCAGACCGGGCTCTGGATATGGCCGATCAGCGTCACCGGATCGGAGACGGTCACGCCCACCAGTTTCACCGATGCGGCAGTCATCACCACGCCGAGCGAGGCAAACAGGAACATGGTCAGCGGCAGGCCGAAAATCTGCCCGAGAATCTGATCCTTCTGGCTTTTCGCATAGCGGCTGAAGTCGGGAATGTTCAGGGACAAGGTGGCCCAGAATCCGACCATGGCGGTCAGCCCGGCAGCGAAGTAACTGACCACGCTGGCGCCTTCCGGACGCTTGGCCGGGATCGCCAGCAACTCGGTCATCGACACATTCGGCATGGCCCACACCAACAGGCCCACACCCACCGCAACCAAGAGCGGTGCGGACAGGGTTTCCAGCCATTTGATCGACTCGGCACCGCGCAGCACCACCCACAGGTTCAGTGCCCAGAAAATCATGAAGCCGATCACCTCACCAGTGCCACCGAGCGACTTCCAGCCTTCGAAAATCGACCCCAGAAACAGGTGAATGGCCAGCCCGCCGAACATCGTCTGGATGCCGAACCAGCCACAGGCCACCAGCGCCCGAATCAGACACGGCACGTTGGAGCCGAGGACGCCGAACGACGACCGCAGCAACACCGGAAACGGGATGCCGTACTTGGTGCCGGCGAAGGCATTCAACGTCAGAGGGATCAACACGATGAGGTTGGCAAACAGGATGGCCAGCAGCGCTTCGCCGACACTCAACCCGAAGTACGCGGTCAACACCCCGCCGAGGGTATAAGTCGGCACGCAGATCGACATGCCGATCCACAGCGCAGTGATGTGCCATTTGTTCCAGGTCCGTTCGTGCACCTTGGTCGGTGCCATGTCGTGGTTGTAACGGGGACTGTCGAGGACATCGCTGCCGGCTTCGAGCTCAAACAAGCCGTCGCGCTCGGTCACTTGCGATCTGATCTGTTGCATGGCCGCTCCACTGTTCTTTGAATTATTTTTTGCTCATCAAGGGCTGGCGGCATCAATAAACGTGCCGGGCACCCCTTTTGCGCATCGGGCAGTTCCATAAAACATTTATAACCAACTGATGTTTATCAGTTTTATTTGTTTATCCAATAAGTCCTCGGTGACTTGCCTGTTCACTCAGGCCGAATGCCAGGCAAGTTGTCCGAACAGTCAGGACTCAATCTGGTGCATGTCGCTTTTTTTCAAAGTTGCGCATCAACCATAGACCATCCTCAAGCGGCTGATTTCACATAGGAAATCTCGTCTATTTTTGGAACCTGTCAAGTGCGTCAAAATGGTGAGAGGCCTCACCATTTTGGTGATTGTTGATTTTAATCTTTATATTTCAATAGGTTGAAACAGATATAAGCTTATAAAAAATATTCTTGCTCAATCGGCAAACTGCAGCTAGCGTCTATTCTTGACAGCACTGACAGGAATACACCTGTTTGCACTGGCTTCATATAAAACATTTAGAACCGGCACAAGTCGGTCATTGCCTGCGAGGAACTCGGAATGTCTCTGTTGATCCGTGGCGCCACCGTTGTTACCCATGATGAAAGTTATCGTGCCGACGTCTATTGCGCCGACGGCGTGATCAAGGCCATCGGTGAAAACCTTGATATTCCGGCGGGTGCCGAAGTGCTCGACGGCAGTGGCCAATACCTGATGCCGGGTGGCATCGATCCGCACACGCACATGCAACTGCCCTTTATGGGCACCGTGGCCAGCGAAGATTTTTTCAGTGGCACGGCGGCAGGACTGGCCGGTGGCACCACATCGATTATCGACTTCGTGATTCCCAACCCACAGCAATCGCTGATGGAAGCGTTTCACCAGTGGCGCGGCTGGGCTGAAAAGTCGGCGTCGGATTACGGTTTCCACGTCGCTATCACTTGGTGGAGCGAACAGGTCCGGGAGGAAATGGCTGAGCTGGTCAGCCAGCACGGTGTCAACAGCTTCAAGCATTTCATGGCCTACAAGAACGCGATCATGGCGGCCGACGACACGCTCGTGGCGAGTTTCGAGCGTTGCCTGGAACTCGGTGCGGTGCCGACCGTGCACGCGGAAAACGGCGAACTGGTGTATCACCTGCAACGCAAGTTGATGGCCCAAGGCATGACTGGCCCGGAAGCGCATCCGTTGTCGCGCCCTTCTCAGGTTGAGGGAGAAGCCGCCAGTCGGGCGATCCGTATCGCCGAAACCCTGGGTACGCCGCTGTACCTGGTGCATGTCTCGACCAAGGAAGCCCTCGACGAAATCACCTACGCCCGCAGCAAGGGCCAACAAGTCTACGGCGAGGTGTTGGCGGGGCATCTGCTGCTGGACGACAGCGTCTATCAACACCCGGACTGGCAGACCGCCGCCGGTTACGTGATGAGCCCGCCCTTCCGTCCGCGCGGCCATCAGGAAGCGCTTTGGCATGGTTTGCAATCGGGCAACCTGCACACCACCGCCACCGACCATTGCTGTTTCTGCGCCGAGCAAAAAGCCGCCGGCAAGGACGACTTCAGCAAGATCCCCAATGGCACCGCCGGGATCGAAGACCGCATGGCGGTGTTGTGGGATGAAGGGGTGAACAGCGGGCGTTTGTCGATGCAGCACTTTGTGGCGCTGACCTCCACCAACACCGCGAAGATCTTCAACCTCTACCCGCGCAAAGGTGCGATCCGCGTCGGTGCCGATGCCGATCTGGTGCTGTGGGACCCGGAGGGCACGCGGACGATTTCGGCGGCGACTCATCACCAGCAAGTCGACTTCAACATCTTCGAAGGCAAGACCGTGCGTGGCGTACCCAGCCATACCATCAGCCAGGGTCGTGTGGTCTGGGCCGATGGTGATTTGCGCGCCGAGCGGGGTGCCGGGCGGTATGTCGAACGGCCGGCGTATCCGGCGGTGTTTGATTTGTTGAGCAAGCGGGCTGAGTTGAATAAGCCTGTGGCAGTGAAACGCTAAGAGCGGCCTTCGGCCTATCGCGGGCAAGCCCGCTCCCACAGGGATCTTAGGCGTTCACAAGAGCTGTGGGAGCGGGCTTGCCCGCGATGAGGCCGGCCCAGGCAGCACAAAATCAATGCCCGACAGAGGCATACACCTCAAATAACCGTGAGGCCAACACCGTGATCAAGACCCTGACCCACCTCCCGCATCCCTATGAGAATGCGGCCGCCCTCGCCGGCCATTTCACCGATCTGGCGCCGCCACTCAACGACCGTCAGGCGCATCTGGAAGCCTCTCGCTGCCTGTATTGCTACGACGCGCCGTGCGTGAACGCCTGTCCGAGCGAAATAGACATCCCGTCGTTCATCCGCAATATCCATCAGGAAAACGTTCAAGGTGCGGCGCAGAAAATCCTCTCGGCCAATATCCTCGGCGGCAGTTGCGCCCGGGTGTGCCCGACGGAAATCCTGTGCCAGCAAGCCTGTGTGCGCAACAACGATCACGAGTGCGCACCGGTGCTGATCGGTCTGTTGCAACGTTACGCAGTGGACAACGCGCATTTCAGCGAGCACCCGTTCCAGCGCGCAGCCGCCACCGGCAAGCGTATTGCCGTGGTCGGCGCCGGTCCCGCCGGGCTGTCCTGTGCGCACCGTAGCGCCATGCATGGCCATGACGTGGTGATTTTCGAGGCACGGGAAAAGGCTGGCGGCCTGAATGAATACGGAATCGCCAAGTACAAACTGGTGGACGACTACGCGCAAAAGGAACTGGATTTTCTGCTGGAGATCGGAGGGATCGAAATCCGCCACAGCCAGAAACTCGGTGAAAACCTGACTCTCAGCGACCTGCATCAGCAGTTCGACGCAGTGTTTCTCGGCTTGGGCCTGGCCGCCAGCAAACAACTGGGCCTGGCTCACGAGGATGCACCCGGTCTGCTGGCCGCCACCGAGTACATCCGCGAGCTGCGTCAGGCCGATGACTTGACGCAACTCCCTCTCGCCGACCGTTGCATTGTCCTCGGCGCCGGTAATACCGCCATCGACATGGCCGTGCAAATGGCCCGTCTCGGGGCTCACGACGTCAATCTGGTGTACCGCCGCGGTGTCGAGGAAATGGGTGCCACCGGCCACGAACAGGACATTGCCAAGGCCAATCAGGTGCGGCTGTTGACCTGGGCGCAACCCGAAGAAGTGCTGCTCGACAAACAAGGCCAGGTGCGCGGTATGCGATTCGCGCGTACGTGGTTGGTCGAAGGTCGTCTGCAAACCACCGGCGAAACTTTCGAGCTGGCCGCCGATGCGATCTTCAAAGCCATCGGCCAGGCCTTCGACGGCAGCGCCCTCGCCGATCCGCTGGCTCGTGAACTCAAGCGTCAGGGCGACCGGATCCTAGTCGACGAACAGCTGCGCACCAGCATCCCCGGCGTGTATGCCGGCGGCGACTGCACCAGCCTCGATCAGGACCTCACCGTGCAAGCGGTGCAGCACGGCAAGTTGGCGGCAGAAGCCATCAACGCCCAACTCAAGCTCAACGTGGAGGCTGCGTAAATGGCCGATCTCTCGATTGTCTTCGCCGGTATCAAAGCCCCCAACCCGTTCTGGCTGGCCTCCGCGCCGCCCACCGATAAAGCCTACAACGTGGTCCGCGCCTTCGAGGCCGGTTGGGGCGGCGTGGTCTGGAAAACCCTGGGTGAAGACCCGGCGGCCGTCAACGTGTCGTCGCGTTACTCGGCGCACTTCGGTGCCAACCGCGAAGTGCTGGGTTTCAACAACATCGAGCTGATCACCGACCGTTCGCTGGAAATCAACCTGCGGGAAATCACCCAGGTCAAAAAGGACTGGCCGGACCGTGCACTCATCGTGTCGCTGATGGTGCCCTGCGTCGAAGAGTCCTGGAAATTCATCCTGCCGCTGGTGGAAGCCACCGGTGCTGACGGCATTGAGCTGAACTTCGGTTGCCCCCACGGCATGCCGGAGCGCGGCATGGGCGCGGCGGTCGGTCAGGTGCCGGAATATGTCGAGCAAGTCACCCGCTGGTGCAAGACTTATTGCTCGCTGCCGGTGATCGTCAAGCTTACGCCGAACATCACCGACATCCGCGTCGCCGCCCGTGCGGCCCAACGTGGCGGCGCCGACGCCGTGTCGCTGATCAACCCCATCAACCCGATCACCAGCGTCAACCTGGAGCGCATGGTCGCCAATCCCGCCGTCGGCAGCCAGAGCACCCATGGCGGTTATTGCGGTTCGGCAGTGAAGCCGATTGCGCTGAACATGGTCGCCGAAATCGCCCGCGACCCGCAGACCCAAGGCCTGCCGATCTCCGGCATTGGCGGTATCGGCAGTTGGCGTGATGCGGCGGAATTCATCGCGCTGGGCAGCGGCTCGGTGCAGGTGTGCACGGCGGCGATGCTGCACGGTTTCCGGATTGTCGAGGAGATGAAGGACGGCTTGTCACGCTGGATGGACAGTCAGGGCTACGCCCGTATTTCGCAGTTTACCGGGCGTGCGGTGGGCAACACCACGGACTGGAAGTACCTGGACATCAACTATCAAGTGATTGCCAAGATTGATCAGGAGGCCTGCATCGGTTGCGGTCGCTGTCACATCGCTTGCGAAGACACCTCGCACCAGGCGGTTGCCAGCCTCAAGCAGGCGGACGGGACGCGCAAGTATGAAGTGATCGACGAGGAGTGCGTGGGCTGCAACCTGTGCCAGATTACGTGCCCGGTGCAGGATTGCATCGAGATGGTGCCGATGGAGAATGGGAAGCCGTTTCTGGATTGGAATCATGATCCGAGGAATCCGTACCATGTTGCCGTTTGAGTGATGCGTCGTTTGGGCTGACGCCATCGCGGGCAAGCCCGCTCCCACAGGATTCTCTGGTGTACACGGGATTTGTGTACGACCAAAACCACTGTGGGAGCGGGCTTGCCCGCGATGGCGTCGGAAGCCATAACGACGATCTCAAGGCTCCAACCCAATCCCGCGCAAAATCACACTGGTCACCGTCTGCACCGCCCGCTCGAACTGCATGTCCGACAACGGCTGATGATCGTTCAGGATATTCACCTGATGATCAAAGTCAGCATAGTGCTGGGTCGAGGCCCAGATCATGTACAGCAGGCTCGACGGTTCCACCGGCAGGATGCGTTTGTCGTCCACCCATTGGCGAATTTTCGCTTCTTTCATCTTGGCCCAGTCGTACAGGCTGACGTCGAGTTTCTCACCCAGGGTCGGCGCGCCGTGGATGATTTCGTTGGCCCAGACTTTCGAGCCGTAAGGCCGGCTGCGGGAGTGGTTCATCTTGGCGCGGATGTAGCTGCTGAGTACCACGCGCGGGTCGTCGAACATCTCGAAGCACAGCGCGTCCTGCTTCCAGACTTCCAGCAAGTCGAACAGTACCGCGCTGTACAACTCGGTCTTGGTGCTGAAGTAGTAATGCAGGTTGGAGCGCGGCAGTTGCACTTCGGCGGCGATGTCGGCCATGGCGGTGCTGCCGAAACCTTTCTCGGCGAAGACCTTTTCAGCCCCCAGCAGAATTTTCTCGACGTTACTGCGACGAATCTCGATCTTGTGATTGCCCATGAGGGCTCCCTGACAACAACGTTGATCAAGACTAGCATCCGCTCTACATCGCGGCGACAGGGGAAAACGAAACTTCGTACACAACACCGCTCGCCGCTAAACTGACCACACTTTGAACCTGCCCGCGAGGTATCCACGATGCTGCTCAAGAAAACCCTGACCACCGCCGCCCTGCTCGGCTCGCTGCTCGCCGCTTCGTCGGTGTTTGCCCACGCCCATCTGAAAGACCAGACGCCGGCCGCCGACAGCACCGTGAGCGCGCCGTCGGAGTTGCGGCTGGGGTTTTCCGAAGGCGTTGAAGCGACCTTTACCAAAGTCACGATCAGCAAGGACGGCAGCAATGTCCCGGTGAAAAGCCTGGCCACCGAAGGCAGCGACAAGAAAACCCTGATCGTGACGCCGGCCGCACCGTTGGTGGCGGGCACCTACAAAGTCGAGTGGCATGCCGTGTCGGTCGACACCCACAAAAGCGAAGGCGCCTACAGCTTCAAGGTTGGCCAATAATTCATGACAGACGCGATGGTGCTGTGCCGCTTCCTGCATTTCACCGTGGTGTTGATGCTGTTTGGGGCCTGGGTGTTCAAGCCTCTGCTGTTGGGCCGGGAGACGGCGCTGGATGAGCCGCTGGCGCGCCTGAGTCGATGGCTTGCGGCGGCGGCCTTGCTCAGCGGGGTCGCTTGGTTACTGCTGATCACCGCCAGCATGGCCGGGACCTGGGCCGCAGCATTCGACCTGCCGACCCTGCAACTGGTGTTGCGCAACACGTTTTTCGGCCAGGTCTGGGGCTGGCATTTGCTGCTCAATGTGTTGCTGGTGGCGTTGCTGATGTCGCCCTTGCGTTCGAACCGACCCTTGCGGATTGGCCTCGCCAGTCTGCTGCTGGCGACCCTCGCCCCGGTCGGTCATGGCGCCATGCTCGACGGCCTCAGCGGTCAATTGCTGATCCTCAATCAGATCGTCCACCTGACCTGCGTCGGCGCCTGGCTCGGCGGCTTGATGCTGTTGGTGATGATCCTTCGGCACCCGACCGGCCATGCCATCGGTGCAATCCTGCGACGCTTCAGCGGGGTCGGCTATGTGTTGGTGGCGGGATTGGTGCTGACCGGTTTGATCAATGTGCGGGTGCTCACCGGGGCGTTTTGGCCGACGCCGTTGCTGTCCGGGTTCGCCTTGATTCTGTTGATCAAGGTGGTGCTGGTCGCCGGGATGCTCGGGCTTGCGTTGTTCAACCGGCTGCGGATCAACGACTGCGATCAACGCCTCACCACATTGCGTGCCAGCGTGATCGTGGAATGGTTGCTGGGAATGGGTGCCGTGGCGGCGGTTTCTCTGTTGGGGACCCTGCCGCCGATGATTGCTGGTTGAAAGTCCGCTAAAGATCAAAAGATCGCAGCCTTCGGCAGCTCCTACATGGAAATGCGATCCCTTGTAGGAGCTGCCGAAGGCTGCGATCTTTTGATCTAAATGCTGCTTATCCGAAATCAACGACCCCACCAAGTCATCGTACAACTTCTGATTGACAATCCCTGAATCCCTCGCAAATAATCGCCACCATGTTGTACGACGACGTATAACAAAAATAAAAACAACAAGATTCAAGGGAGCGTCACTTTGAGCAAGCTCGTCCGTAATTCCTCCGCCTGTACCCCTCGCCCATCCTTCGCACGCCGTCATACCCTGAGCCTGATCGGCTTCAGCGGCCTGGCACTCGCCGTGCCCATGACCGGCAACGCCGAAGGGTTTGTCGATGACGCCAAAGCCACGCTGGGCCTGCGCAACTTCTACATCAACCGCAACTTCACCAACCCGGCCTACCCCCAGGGCAAGGCTGAAGAGTGGACGCAAAACTTCATCCTCGACGCCCGCTCCGGGTTCACCCAAGGCCCGGTCGGCTTCGGCGTGGATGTGCTGGGCCTGTACTCGCAAAAGCTCGACGGCGGCAAAGGCACGGGGGGCACCAGCTTGCTGCCGATCCATGACGATGGCCGCCCTGCCGACAATTTCGGCCGCCTGGGCGTGGCGCTGAAAGGCAAAATCTCGAAAACCGAAGTGAAGGTCGGCGAATGGATGCCGGTGTTGCCGATCCTGCGCTCGGATGATGGCCGCTCCCTGCCGCAAACCTTCAGCGGTGGTCAGGTGACCTCGACCGAGATCAGCGGCCTGACGCTTTACGGCGGCCAGTTCCGCAAGAACAGCCCGCGCAACGATGCGAGCATGGAAGACATGTTCATGAACGGCAAATCGGCAGCCTTCGCCTCGGACCGTTTCAACTTCGGCGGCGGTGAATACACGTTCAACGACAAGCGCACCCAGGTCGGCGTCTGGTACGCGGAACTCAGCGACATTTACCAGCAGCAGTATTTCAACCTGAGCCACAGCCAGCCTCTCGGCGACTGGACCCTCGGCGCCAACCTCGGCTACTTCATCGGCAAGGAAGACGGCAGCGCCCTGGCGGGCGACCTCGACAACAAAACCGCGTTCGCCATGCTCTCGGCCAAATACGGCGGCAGCACCTTCTTCGTCGGCCTGCAAAAACTCACCGGCGACGATCTCTGGATGCGGGTCAACGGCACCAGCGGCGGCACCCTGGCCAACGACAGCTACAACTCCAGCTACGACAACGCCAAGGAAAAATCCTGGCAGCTGCGCCACGACTACAACTTCGTCGTGCTCGGCATTCCCGGCCTGACGATGATGAACCGCTACATCAGCGGTGATAACGTGCACACCGGTACGATCACCGACGGCAAGGAGTGGGGTCGCGAATCGGAACTGGCCTACACCGTGCAGAGCGGCCCGTTGAAGAACCTCAACGTGAAATGGCGCAACGCGAGCATCCGCAAGGACTTCAGCACCAACGAATTCGACGAAAACCGCATCATCATCAACTACCCGATTTCGCTGTTGTAAGGCACCACAACGTGTAGCCGCTGGCGACCTCGCGTCAACTTTGTAGCAGCTGGCGAAGCCTGCGTTCGGCTGCGAAGCAGTCGTAAAATCAGCCGGCGCGGTGTATCAGGAAAATCGCGTGCGCAGGGTTTACGACTGCTGCGCAGCCGAACGCAGGCTGCGCCAGCTGCTACATGGAATGTGGGGGGGGGCCGGACCCTTCGTCAATTTCGAGTGATGACGCGTTGACAACGACCGGAAAGGCTAACGATACTTCGCCTTGGTCGTACGACAACTTACAACAACTAACAATAACTGCGTTTCAGGGACTTCCATGATCACTACTCCCCCAGCCCCTTTCAATCGCCTGCTGCTGACCGGTGCCGCCGGAGGCCTTGGCAAAGTCCTGCGCGAAACCTTGCGGCCTTATGCCAACGTGATTCGCCTGTCGGACATCGCCGACATCGCCCCTGCCCAGGATCATCACGAAGAAGTCGTGATCTGCGACCTCGCCGACAAGCAAGCCGTGCACCAACTGGTCGAAGGCGTGGACGCGATCCTGCATTTCGGCGGCGTGTCGACGGAGCATTCGTTCGAAGACATCCTCGGCGCCAACATCTGCGGCGTGTTCCACATCTACGAAGCCGCGCGCCGGCATGGCGTGAAACGAGTGATTTTCGCCAGCTCCAACCACGTGATCGGCTTCTACAAGCAAGATGAAAAAATCGACGCCCACTCCCCGCGCCGCCCGGACAGCTACTACGGCTTGTCCAAATCCTACGGCGAAGACATGGCGAGTTTCTACTTCGATCGCTACGGCATCGAAACCGTCAGCGTGCGTATCGGCTCCTCGTTCCCGGAACCGCAAAACCGCCGGATGATGAGCACCTGGCTGAGCTTCGGTGACCTGACGCAACTGCTCGAATGCGCGTTGTACGCCCCGAACGTCGGCCACACCGTGGTCTACGGCGTGTCCGATAACAAGAACGTTTGGTGGGATAACCGTTTCGCCGCCGGCCTGGGTTATAAACCCCAGGACAACTCCGAAGTATTCCGCGAGAAGGTCGAAGCCCAACCGATGCCGGCCGCCGATGACCCGGCGATGGTTTACCAGGGTGGCGCGTTTGTCGCTTCTGGCCCGTTCGGCGACTGAACCCTCTTCCTTCACTTGCCCCCAAGAGAATGCGTTGCATGCAAGCCGAATTGATTGTCGATGCCCGTAACGCGGTTGGTGAAAGTCCAGTCTGGGTCCCCGAGGAAAACGCCCTGTACTGGGTCGACATTCCTGCCGGTGGACTTCAGCGCTGGAGTGCCGACAGCGGTCATGTTCACGCCTGGACCGCGCCGGAAATGCTCGCCTGCATCACCCGTCATCGTGACGGTGGTTGGGTGGCGGGGATGGAAAGCGGGTTCTTTCATCTGCACACGCACAATGATGGCAGCCTCGACAGCGAACTGCTGGCCCGCGTTGATCACGCCCGCCCCGACATGCGTCTGAATGACGGTCGTTGCGATCGTCAGGGGCGTTTCTGGGCCGGCAGCATGGTGCTGAACATGGGCGCCAACGCGGCCGACGGCACGCTGTATCGCTACAGCGCCGGTCAACGCGGGCCGATTGACGCTCAGCTCGGCGGATTCATCGTGCCCAATGGCCTGGGTTTCAGCCCGGACGGGCGCACGATGTATGTGTCTGATTCCCATCCACTGGCCCAGCAGATCTGGGCCTTTGACTACGACCTCGACAGCGGCACACCTTCCAACCGTCGACTGTTTGTCGACATGAATCAGTTCCCCGGCCGCCCCGACGGCGCCGCCGTGGATGCCGAAGGCTGCTACTGGATCTGCGCCAACGACGCCGGGTTGATTCACCGCTTTACCCCGGATGGCCGATTGGACCGATCCGTGGCCGTGCCGGTGAAAAAGCCGACCATGTGCGCCTTCGGTGGCAGCCGACTGGACACACTGTTCGTGACCTCGATTCGTCCTGGTGATGACCATGACGAACAGTCGTTGGCGGGTGGCGTGTTCGCGCTCAATCCAGGCGTCAAAGGCTTGCCGGAGCCGCAGTTCAAGGATTTGTAGTGGTGTAACGTCAAAAGATCGCAGCCTTCGGCAGCTCCTACAGCGGTACGCGTTTCTCTGTAGGAGCTGCCGAAGGCTGCGATCTTTTCATCCCTTCAACGCAAGATGAAAAACCATGACACTTCTCGAACTCGAAGACAAATACACCCGCCTCACCCTCGCCCCCGAACTTGGCGCCAGTATCGTCAATTGGACGGTACGCAGCACCGGCCAGCCGCTGCTGCGCCACAGTGACGCCCACGCGCTGAACACCGGCATGCCGGGCAAGCTCGGCTGTTTTCCCTTGGCGCCGTGGTCGAACCGCATTGCCGAAGGGGGTTTTGACTGCCCCGATGGCTGGCTGGCCCTGACGCCGAACAGCCTCACCGATCCGCTACCAATTCACGGCAGCGCCTGGCAACAGGCGTGGCAGGTGGTTTCGCAGAGCCGTGATGAAATCGTCCTGCAACTCGACAGCGCAACGCCATTCGCCTATCGCGCCCGGCAACGCTTCCATCTGCGTGAAGGTCGATTAAGCATCAATTTGCAGGTGACGCATTTGGCCGAACGCGCTGCGTGGCATGGGCTCGGTTTACACCCTTACTTCCCGCGTAGAGCCAACACGCGGCTGCAGGTTCAGGCCGAGCAGGTCTGGTTGTGTGACACGTCTAAACTGCCGACACAACTCAGCGCCCTGCCCGCTGAATGGGACTTCCAGCAAACCAAGGCGTTGCCCGCGACACTGGTCGACAACGGTTTCTGCCACTGGGATGGCCGCTGCCTGATCCAGCAGCCCGACCTGGGTTATGAACTGGAATGCCAGGCCACCGGCAGCGATTATTACCTGCTGTACTGCCCGGTGGACCTGGGGTTTTTCTGCATCGAGCCGGTGAGTCACCCGGTCAACGCGCACCACTTGCCGGGGCGGCCGGGGTTGCGTTTGCTGGAGCAAGGCCAGTCGGCTGAATTGGGTTTCAGTCTGCGATACCGCGAACTGACTTAACCCAGCATCTGACTCAACACCGCACGCAACTTGCCGGGTTTCCCCGGTTTGTTCAGCAGCGGTGCTTCGAGTCTTTGCAGCGATCGCCGACACTGGTCGGTACGGTCTGCCGTGATGATGACCGCTGGAATCCTCTGCTTGAAATGCTCGCGCAAATGCCGCACCACATCGCAGCCCACCACCCCGTGATCGAGGTGATAGTCCGCCAGAATCAATTCTGGCGCGCGCCCCTGCAAAGCAGCCAGCGCAGAGAATTCATCCGTGGCGATCACCACTTCGCAGCCCCACTGCCCGAGCAGCGCGCTCATGCTGTCGAGAATGCTCACTTCGTTGTCCAGCACCAGCAAACGCCGGCCTGGCAGCGGATTTCCAGTGCCCGGCAACGGCGCAGCCTGGCTGATGGGCAACGGAATGTCATGGGATATCGGCACGTCGATGCTGAACATCGACCCGCGTCCCGGCCGCGACTGCACGCGGATTTTATAGCCGAGTATCTTGGCGATTCGTTCGACGATCGCCAGCCCCAGACCCACGCCTTTACGGTCGGATGCGCGGCCAACGTCCAGCTGATTGAATTCGAGAAAGATCGAGTCCAGCCGATCCGCCGCAATCCCGCGCCCGGTGTCCCAGACTTCCAGGCGCAACATTTCACCTCGGCGCCGGGCACCCAGCAGAATGCTGCCCTCGTCCGTGTAGCGACAGGCGTTGCTGAGGAAGTTGCGCAGGATGCGCGTCATCAGCCGCAAGTCGGTGCTGATGGCGTAGTCGCCCATGTGCACTCGCAGGTTCAAACCTGCCGCTTCGGCCACTGACTGGAACTCCGACACCAACGGCCCGAGCAATTCGTCGAGGCGATACAAGGCAATGTCCGGTTTCACCGCAGCTTGATCGAGCCGGGAAATATCCAGCAAATCGGTGAGTAAATCTTCGGCGCCTTCCAGCGCCTGGTGCGTGCGCTCTACCAGCACTTGTTCAACGTCGGGCAGTTTGCGCTCGCGCAGGGTCGAGATCAGCAACCGTGCGGCGTTGAGCGGTTGCAACAGGTCATGACTGGCGGCCGCGAGGTATTTGTCCTTACTGCGATTGGCGGCTTCGGCGGCGTCACGGGCATCACGCAAGGCCTGGGCGATCTGTTTACGCTGGGTGATTTGCTGTTGCAGGTTGCGGTTGGCTTCCAGCAGCTCGTCGGTGCGCGCGGTGACGCGCTGCTCCAGTTCGTCGTTGAGTTGCTGCAGGTGTTGCTGAGCGAGTTTGCGTTCGGTGATGTCGGCGACAAAACCTTCTACCAGCCCTTCCTGATCGGGCTTGAGCAACAGGTTCATCAACACGTCGAGGCTGCTGCCGTCCTTGCGCCGCAATTGGGTTTCATAGCCATGCAGGCTGCCTTGGTGCCTGAGCATTTCGCCGATGTTTTCCAGTTCTTTTGCACCGCCGACAAACAGGTTGCTCGCCAGATCCGCCAGGGAAAACAACACCTCCTGCGGGTCTTGATAACCGAGCATCCGCGCCAGCGCCGGGTTGGCGGCGCGCATGCCTTCGAGCAGGCTGGCCTGGAAGATTCCGTGCACCGCGTTTTCGAACAGCCACTTATAGCGATTGCGCTCGGCTTCCAGCTCATCGAGGCGCGCGGCCAGTTCCGGGTAATGGCTCTTGCGCGCCGAATGGCTGCCTAATCCGAGTAACCCGGCCAGCGCCCGTTGCTGTTCGTCAGAGGGCTTCGCCATAGACGACCTCGACATCACGCTGACTGGATTCGCGCGGGTTGGTGAGGATGCACGGGTCGTGCATGGCGTGTTGTGACAGGAACGGAATGTCCGCCATGCTGACCCCGTGCAAACCGAGGGTTTCATGGAAGCCGATCGCGTGTTTCAGGGCAATCAGGTGTTCGACCAGACGCCCGCAAATCTGCCGGTGATTGAGGCCTCGGCAATCAATGCCGAACGTCTCGGCGATCACCTTGAAGCGATCAGGTGCCGAGTTGTAGTTGAACGCCACCACGTGCTCCACCAGCACCGCGTTGCACAAACCATGGGGCAAATCGAGGAAGCCGCCCAGGCTGTGGGACATCGCGTGCACCGCGCCGAGGATCGCGTTGGAGAACGCCAGCCCGGCCTGCATGCTGCCGAGCATGATTTTTTCGCGCAGGGCGATGTCGTTCGGGTTGGCGATCATTTGCACCAGGTTGCCGTTGATCAAGCGCATGGCTTCCAGCGCATGGGGATCGGTCAACGGCCCGTGGCCAGTGGAAACGAAGGCTTCGATGGCGTGCACCAACGCGTCGATGCCGGTACAGGCCGACAGGAACGGGTCCATGCTCAAGGTGGTTTCCGGGTCGATCAGCGACACGTCCGGGACCACGGCCTTGCTGACGATGGAGAATTTCATGCGTTCTTGCTGGTTGGAAATGATCACGAATTGCGAGACGTCCGCCGAAGTACCGGCGGTGGTCGGAATCAGGATCAGTGGCGGGCTGGGCACGCGGATGGTGTCCACGCCTTCAAACTCGAGGATGCTCCGGCCATGGGCGACGACGATGCCGATGCCTTTGCCGCAATCCATCGGGCTGCCGCCACCGACGGCGACGATCACATCGCAGTGGTTTTCCCGGTACAGGTCAGCGCCAAGCATCACTTCTTCGACCCGAGGGTTGGGCGAGACGGCGCTATACAAGAAGTAATCGATACCCTGGGCTTGCAGACTGGCCTCGACATCGGCCACCCACCCGGCGGCAATCACCCCGGGATCGCTGACCACCAGCACCTTGCGGGCACCGAAGGTCTTGGCGTAGTTGCCGACGTTGTGCCGGCAACCGGCACCGAAGATGATTTCAGGCGAAACGAATTTACGCAGCTGGCTGAGACTCTGGCTCATTGGAAAGCCTGTTTTTATTGTTTTGGAAGGTAGAACCCACACTAAAGCATCCGGCTGCGAATGCAATCAGACCAAAGGACAGCATTGCCCGTTTTGTATTCACCGCAGATCCCCTGTGGGAGCGGGCTTGCCCGCGATGAGGCCAGCACATTCAACAT
The DNA here is from genome assembly GCF_001297125.1 of Pseudomonas sp. RIT-PI-q. GTDB lineage: Bacteria > Pseudomonadota > Gammaproteobacteria > Pseudomonadales > Pseudomonadaceae > Aquipseudomonas. Next base: position 58,552 of record NZ_LHPC01000031.1, on the reverse strand, counting down.
TGATATTGACTGTCAGACCGCTATCGCGGGCAAGCCCGCTCCCACAGGGATCTGTGTCGGATGCACCTTCTCGGTTCATCCGCGGTAGATCAGTCGCGAAGCCTTTTCATTGCGCAATGTCAGGTGCTCCATGCCCTGCCCCGGCGCCTCGGCTTCTTCGCGGGCCTTGAGAATTACGCCATGGTGCGGCGACTTGCTACACACCGGATCGGCGTTTTCGGCATCGCCGGTGAGCATGAACGCCTGGCAGCGGCAGCCCCCCAGGTCCTTGTGCTTTTCATCGCAGGAGCGGCACGGTTCTTTCATCCAGTCGTCACCGCGAAAACGGTTGAAGCCAAACGAGTCGGTCCAGATGTGCTCAATGCTGTGCTCGCGCACGTTGGGAAACTGCACCGGCAACTGGCGGGCGCTGTGGCAAGGCAACGCGGTGCCGTCCGGGGTGATGTCGAGAAACAGATTCGCCCAGCCGTTCATGCAGGTCTTGGGGCGTTCTTCGTAGTAGTCCGGGGTGACGAAGATCAGCTTGCACGGGTGGCCCTGGGCCTCAAGCCGCTCGCGATATTCGTTGGTGATGCGTTCGGCGCGCTGCAATTGCTCGCGGGTGGGCAACAGGCCGACGCGGTTGAGTTCAGCCCAGCCGTAGAACTGGCACGTGGCCAATTCAACGAAATCCGCCTCCAGTTCCAGGCACAGGTCGATGATCCGGTCGATCCGGTCGATGTTGTGCCGATGGGTGACGAAGTTCAGCACCATCGGATAACCCTGGGCTTTCACCGCCCGGGCCATGGCCAGTTTCTGCGCGAAGGCCTTGCGCGACCCGGCGAGCATGTTGTTCACCGCTTCATCGGCGGCCTGGAAGCTGATCTGGATGTGGTCCAGCCCGGCGACCTTGAAATCGCGGACCTTTTGCTCGGTCAGGCCGATGCCCGAGGTGATCAGGTTGGTGTAGTAACCCATGTCCCGCGCGGCTTTGATCAGCTCGGCCAGGTCCTGGCGCACCAACGGCTCGCCACCGGAAAAGCCCAGTTGCGCCGCGCCCATGTCGCGGGCCTCGCGGAATACGCGAATCCATTCTTCGGTGCTCAACTCTTCGCCTGATTGGGCAAAGTCCAGCGGATTGGAGCAGTACGGGCATTGCAGCGGGCAGCGATAGGTCAGCTCCGCCAACAGCCACAACGGCGGCCCCGGACGTGAGTCATTCGATCCAGAATTGAGCATGGGCCACCTCCAGAAATGCCAGCACGTCCAAGTCAATATCGGGCTCGCCGGGGAAGCACGCGGACAGCAGATCGATGATCACCGCGACGCTGCGCCGGCCGTCCACCAGATCGAGAATCTGCCCGGCACTGTTGTTGAGTTTGATCATGCCTTCGGGGTACAGCAGCACGTGACAATCCTGACGGGGCTCCCATTGCAGACGGAAACCCTGGCGCAAGGACGGCGATTGCTGGCGGTTGATCAGGCTCACAGGGCAATCCCCCGGTGCCAGACCTTTTCGCGGGTGACAGTGTGATACGGCGGGCGTTCCAGCTCGTAGGCCATGCTCATGGCGTCGAGCATGCTCCACAGCACATCGAGTTTGAACTGGAGGATTTCCAGCATGCGCTGCTGGCCCTCGACCGTGACGTAGTGCGCCAGGGTGATGCGCAAACCGTGCTCGACATCGCGCCGCGCCTGGCTCAGGCGAGTACGGAAATAGTCGTAGCCGGCAACGTCGATCCACGGGTAATGGGTCGGCCAGGCGTCGAGCCGGGATTGGTGGATTTGCGGGGCGAACAGTTCGGTCAGGGAGCTGCTTGCCGCTTCTTGCCAGCAGGCGCGACGCGCGAAATTGACGTAGGCGTCCACGGCGAAACGCACGCCGGGCAGTACCAGCTCCTGGGAGAGAATTTGTTCGCGGTCCAGCCCAACGGCTTCGCCTAGCCGCAGCCAGGCTTCGATTCCGCCTTCGCTGCCGGGTACGCCATCGTGGTCGAGAATCCGTTGCAGCCACTCCCGGCGCACGTCGCGGTCCGGGCAGTTGGCGAGGATTGCGGCGTCTTTCAGCGGGATGTTGACCTGGTAGTAGAAGCGATTGGCGACCCAGCCCTGAATCTGCTCGCGGGTGGCGCGGCCGGCGTACATGGCTTGGTGGAACGGGTGATGGATGTGGTAGTAGGCACCTTTGGCGCGCAGGGCGGCTTCGAATTCGCTGGGGGACATCGGTGGTTTGTTCATTGCGGTTCTCCGGGGAAACGGCGATGTCTGGTCTGGCGCTATCGCGGGCGAGCCCGCTCCCACAAGGATCTGTGGCGTACACAAAACCTGTGGGAGCGGGCTTGCCCGCGATGGGGCCATGAGCTACAGCACAAGACTCATGCCGTCATAAGCCACTTCAATCCCCCGCCGCTCCAGCAACGCGCGCTCCGCCGAATCTTCATCAAGGATCGGGTTGGTGTTGTTGATGTGGATCAGCACCTTGCGCTGGCGGGGGAAATCCTCCAGCACTTCAAGCATCCCGCCAGGGCCGCTTTGCGACAGGTGCCCCATTTCACTGCCCAGGCTCTGGCCGACTTCGCACACGCGCATTTCGTCGTCACGCCACAGCGTGCCGTCCAGCAACAGGCAATCGGCGCGTTGCATCCAGCTCAGCACTTCATCGTCGACTTGCCCCAGGCCCGGCGCATAAAACACCGAGGCGCCGCTGCGCAGGTCTTCGATAAACAAACCAATGGTGTCGCCCGGCTGCGGGTTACCCCGATTGGGCGAGTACGGCGGTGCGTTGCTCACCAAGGGGATCGCGCGAAATTGCAGATGCGCGCAAGCGGCGATGCTGAACGGCTCGCGGTCCAGGCCGATGGGTTGCCACTGCAAGCCACCATTCCAGTGCTTGAGCATGGTGAACAAGGGGAAGCCGCTGCTCAAATCCTCATGCACCCGCTCGGTACACCAGACTTGATGCGGGCAACCTTCGCGCAGGCTCAACAGGCCGGTGCAATGGTCGATCTGGCTGTCCAGCAGGACGACACCGGCGATGGCGGTATCGCGTAATTGGCGGGCCGGTTGCATCGCGGGGAAACTTTCGAGCTGCGCGCGGATGTCCGGTGAAGCGTTACACAGCACCCACTCCACACCCTCGTCGCTCAGGGCAATCGACGACTGCGTGCGACGTTGCGCGCGCAGGCTGCCGTTGCGCATCGCGGCGCACTGGCGGCAGTTGCAGTTCCACTGCGGAAAACCACCGCCAGCGGCGGAACCGAGAACGCGGATGTGCATGGGTGTGCTCCAGAAGGCAGGCCCGGCCAACGCAACGGCTGGCCGGGTGAACAATCAGCGGTTGGCGAAATACATCGTCACTTCGAAGCCAATGCGCAGGTCGGTAAACGCGGGTTTAGTCCACATGGGTCAATCCTCTTCTTGTGCCGGGCGATTCCGGTAAAGCCATTAATGCACGAGGCGCCGGGCGGCCGAATGCTACTTTCGAACGAAGTGGCGGCGTGCGTTGGTAGGGGGTGTTACACAACCTCGAAAACAACAAAAAACACTGTGGGAGCGGGCTTGCCCGCGATGGCGGTCTCACATTCAACATCAATGTCGAATGTTCTGGCCTCATCGCGGGCAAGCCCGCTCCCACAGGTTTTTGTGGTGTTCTTGCGGGGTTAGAAGAACCCCATCGGGTTGATGTCGTAGCTCACCAGCAGGTTTTTGGTCTGCTGATAGTGATCAAGCATCATCTTGTGGTTTTCACGGCCGACACCGGATTTCTTGTAGCCACCGAACGCCGCGTGGGCCGGGTACAGGTGGTAGCAGTTGGTCCACACACGTCCGGCCTTGATCGCCCGGCCCATGCGGTAGGCGCGGTTGATATCGCGGGTCCACAGGCCGGCGCCGAGGCCGAACTCGCTGTCGTTGGCAATCGCCAGGGCTTCGGCTTCGTCCTTGAAAGTGGTGATGCCCACCACCGGGCCGAAGATTTCTTCCTGGAACACACGCATTTTGTTGTGGCCCTTGAGAAGGGTCGGCTGGATGTAATAACCCGTCGACAGGTCGCCTTCAAGACGCTCGGCCGCACCGCCGGTGAGCAGCTCGGCGCCCTCCTCCTGGGCAATTTTCAGGTACGAGAGGATTTTGTCATATTGCTGCTCGGACGCCTGGGCGCCGACCATGGTTTCGGTGTCCAGCGGGTTGCCGCGCTTGATCTTGACGATCTTCTGCATCACCACTTTCATGAAGTCGTCGTAGATCGACTCTTGCACCAGGGCGCGAGACGGGCAGGTGCAGACTTCGCCCTGGTTGAAGAACGCCAGCACCAGGCCTTCAGCAGCCTTTTCGATGAACTGCGGCTCGGCGATCATGATGTCTTCGAAGAAGATGTTCGGCGACTTGCCGCCCAGTTCAACGGTACTTGGAATGATATTTTCGGCGGCGCATTTCATGATGTGCGAGCCGATCGGGGTGGAACCGGTGAAAGCGATCTTGGCGATGCGCTTGCTGGTGGCCAGCGCCTCACCGGCTTCGCGACCGAAGCCCTGAACGATATTGAGCACACCGGGCGGCAGCAAGTCGCCGACCAGCTCGGCGAAGACCATGATCGACAGCGGCGTTTGCTCGGCAGGCTTGAGCACCACGCAGTTGCCGGCGGCCAGGGCCGGGGCGAGTTTCCACGCGGCCATCAGCAGCGGGAAGTTCCACGGGATGATCTGCCCGACCACGCCCAATGGCTCGTGGAAGTGATAGGCGGTGGTCAGCTCGTTGATCTCGGCGGCGCCGCCTTCCTGGGCGCGGATGCACCCGGCGAAGTAGCGGAAATGGTCGGCGGCCAGCGGCACGTCGGCATTCAGGGTTTCACGCACGGCTTTGCCGTTGTCCCAGGTTTCGGCGACGGCGAGGATTTCCAGATTCTGTTCGATGCGGTCAGCGATTTTCAGCAGCACCAGCGAGCGATCCTGCGCCGAGGTCTTGCCCCAGGCGTCGGCAACGGCGTGGGCGGCGTCGAGGGCTTTGTCGATGTCGGCGGCGCTGGAGCGCGGGAATTCGGCGATCACTTCACCGGTGACCGGCGAGGTGTTGGTGAAGTACTCACCGTTGACCGGCGGCACGAACTCGCCGCCGATGAAGTTGCCGTAACGCGGTTTGAACGAAACGATGGCGCCAGGTGTTCCAGGTTGTGCGTAGATCATGATGGGCCTCTGTCTGGGTCGATGCCTGTCGGGCAAACAGGCGATGAACCGATAGTAGAGAGCCCCGCGCGCCAGACGAATGCGGCGTTGGCCGGAGGACTCTCGTTATTTGGTCGTAGGCGCCGGCTTGCTGGCGATGGCGATGTCGCGGACGCCTTCGCTGGCAAGCCAGCTCCTGCAGGGGTTGCGGGTGTTTCCGAAATCGCGCACGACGCGGTTTTTGTAGGAGCTGGCTTGCCAGCGAAGAGGCCCCTGAGCCATGCGTTGCCTCTGATGGCGCCTTCGCTGGCAAGCCAGCTCCTACGGAGGTAGCGGGGGTTGCTGAAATCGTGCTCGACGCGGTTTTTGTAGGAGCTGGCTTGCCAGCGAAGAGGCCCCTGAGCCATGCGTCGCCTCTGATGACGCCTTCGCTGGCAAGCCAGCTCCTACAGGGGGTTCCGGGGTTGCTGAAATCGTGCTCGACACGGTTTTTGTAGGAGCTGGCTCGCCAGCGAAGAGGCCCCTGAGGCATGCGTTGCCTCTGATGGCGCCTTCGCTGGCAAGCCAGCTCCTACAAGGGGTAGCGGGTGTGACTGAAATCGCGCACGACGCGTTTTTTGTAGGAGCTGGCTTGCCAGCGAAGAGGCCCCTGAGGCATGCATCGCCTCTGATGGCGCCTTCGCTGGCAAGCCAGCTCCTACGGGGGCGGTCAGTGTTTGGCCACGAGCTCTTTAGGCAGCTTGAACGTCCAGAGCATGCCGCCCTGGTTGAAGTCCTTGATGCGCTTGGCCACCTCGCCGCCCCACAGCGGTACAGCGCCACCCCAGCCGGAGAGCACCGAGACGTATTGTTCGCCGTCCATTTCCCAGGTCACAGGCGAGCCGAGTACGCCGGAGCCGGTCTGGAATTCCCACACCTTCTCGCCAGTCTTGGCGTTGAACGCCTGGAGGAAACCTTCCGGTGTGCCGGTGAACACCAGGTTGCCCTTGGTGGTCAGGACCCCGCCCCACAGCGGCGCGTAGTTCTTGTGGCGCCAGACTTCCTTGCCGGTTTTCGGGTCGATCGCCCGCAGCACGCCGATGTAGTCTTCGTTCAACGGCTTGATGGTGAATCCGGCACCGAGGAACGCCGCGCCTTTCTTGAAGGCGATGCCTTCGTTCCAGATGTCCATGCCCCACTCGTTGGACGGCACATAAAACAACCCGGTGTCCCTGTTGTAGGCCATCGGCATCCAGTTTTTCGCGCCGAGGAACGCCGGGGCGACGAATACCGAACTGCCTTTGGCTTCAGTGCCCGGCGCGCCGGGACGGCTGGCTTCGTTGTAGATCGGCCGGCCATCTTTATCCAGGCCGGTGGCCCAGGTGATCTTGTCCACGAACGGGAAGCCGCGAATGAACTTGCCGTTGGTGCGGTCCAGCACGTAGAAGAAACCGTTACGGTCAGCAGTCGCGGCGGCTTTGATCTCTTTGCCGCCTTCGGTGTAGTTGAACGAGACCAGCTCGTTCACGCCGTCGTAATCCCAACCGTCGTGAGGCGTGCTCTGGAAGTGCCATTTGATCGTGCCGTCGTCCGGGTTGAGTGCCAGGCGCGACGAGGAATAAAGGTTGTCGCCAGGACGCAGGTGCGAGTTCCACGGGGCCGGGTTGCCGGTGCCGAACAGCAACAGATTGGTTTCCGGGTCGTAATAACCGCCGAGCCAAGGCGCGGCGCCGCCGGTTTTCCAAAGATCGCCGGGCCAGGTCTTGCCCGCTTCACCGCCGGAGATACCGTTCTCGACCGCTTTGCCGTCCTTGTAGACGTAGCCCATGTGGCCTTCGACGGTAGGTCGGGTCCACAGCAGGTCGCCGTTTTTCGGGTCGTAGGCTTCGATCTTGCCGACCCCCCCGAACTCGCCCCCGGCCACGCCGGTGATCAGTTTGCCGTTGATCACCAACGGCGCGGCGCTGATCGAATAGCCTTCCTTGTGGTCGGCGACTTTCTTGCTCCAGACGACTTTGCCGGTGTCCTTGTTCAGGGCCACGAGTTTGGCGTCGAGGGTGCCGAAGAACACCAGGTCGCCGTACAGCGCGACGCCACGGTTGATCACGTCGCAGCACGGACGGATGTCATCGGGCAGGCGCGCATCGTATTGCCAGAGTTTCTTGCCGGTGCGCGCGTCCACCGCGAACACCCGCGAGTAGGAACCGGTCATGTACATCACGCCGTCCTTGATCATCGGCTGGGCTTGCTGACCGCGCTGTTTTTCACCGCCGAAGGAGAACGCCCAGGCGGGCCGCAAGTCCTTCACGTTGTCGACGTTGAGGGTGTCCAGCGGACTGTAGCGCTGACCCTGGACGCCCAGACCGTTGGTAACGATCTGCTCCGGGTTCTTGGGGTCCTGGAGAATGTCCTGGTCGGTGACGCCGGCCAATGCCTGGCCGGACAACAGCATGGCACTGAGCAGCACACTCAAGACGAAGGGCTGGCGACGTGCGGGTTGGGTCATGACGGCTACCTCTGCGGTTTTTGTTATACCCGGGAAATTTTCCCGGTCTGGTGCAGATTCTTCGCCGCCACCGCCCTTGCAACAATTGCCCGCAGTGCTGAGATTGCTAGTTCCTTAGTACCGGGTCGGAGGGGATGAACCCCAGAGAGTATGATCGACACCCGTCCCCTGTGGGAGCGGGCTTGCCCGCGATGGCGTTGTATCAGCCAACATAAATATTGAATGTTAAGGCCTCATCGCGGGCAAGCCCGCTCCCACAGGGGGCAACGTGTTGTTCATTTGTTCGCGCTGGAATCGACTCGGGTCATTTCTGCGTGTTCGTAACGCGGGTACAGGTGGCTGACGCTGCGGATCAGTTCGTAGCGGCTCAGGCTGATGCCGGCGAAACGTTCGGGGATGGGGCTGCGGATCATCTCCGCCATGTCGCTGCCGTTGGCGGCGCCATCGCGCATGAGCTGGTCGAGCCAGGTGAGGTAGTCGCGCATCTGTTCGAAGGGCTGCTGATCGCTGGCCACCGGTCCATGGCCGGGCACAATCAACGTCCACGGCAAGCCTTGCAGGGTCGCAATGTCCGCCAGCCACACCGACAACCCCGGACTGTTCGGCGTGGTCAGCGCCCGTTGATAAAACACCAGGTCCCCGGCAAACAACACGCCGGTTTTCTGGTCGAGAATAGCCAGGTCCGCGCCCGTGTGCCCACCCAGGCTCAGCAGGCGCAAATCGTGATTCCCAAAACTTCGCACGCCAGGTGTCAGCGTCTCGGTCGGCAACACCACTTCCGTGCCGCGCATCCAGTCGCCCACCAGTCGATACAGGTTCTCGGCCATGCCATCGCCCTGCTGATGCAACAGTTCAGTGGTGCCGGCCAGCGCGCCGATCGGCACGTCGCTGAAGGCTTGATTGCCCAGCACATGGTCAGGGTGGTGATGGGTCAGCAGCACCTGAATCACCGGTTTATCGGTGGTCGCGGCAATCGCCTTGCGCATCGCTTCGCCGTAGCGCTTCGACGGCCCGGTATCGATCACCACCACGCCGCGCTCGGTGACGATGAACGCGGTGTTGACGATGTTGCCGCCGTTGGCCTTGGCAAAATTGTCGGTACTGCCTTCCAGCAGCCAGGTGTCTTCGGCGATCTGTCGGGGTTTGAGCGAGTAATCGAGGTCGGCCCAGACGGGAAGGCTCAGGCTCAGGCACAACAGCAGCATCCAGCGCATCACGCGCTCCTTGGGTCAGGGTATGGCCGCATCGAATTGATTGCCGCTGTTGTCGCGCAACAACAGGCGCGTCTGCCCTGCCCCTTCGATGTCGAAGGTCAGGTTGGGGTTTTCGCTGACGGCGGGAAACAGCTCAAGACGGGCCAGCACTTGATCGTTTTGATCGCGCAGTTCGGCATGGTTGATGAAGAACTCAGGAATGCCGCTGACCATGCCGTTGTCCATCGGGTGCGCAACCTGCAAGCGCACGCGGCTGAATTCGCCACGGGGATAACGACCGCCAAGCACTTCGCCGATGTGCTCTTCCCAGCCCGGTTGCGTGCGCACCACGCTGGGTGCCGTGCAGCCACCGCCCGCCGCATCGATCAAGGTTGAGCCGACATGCCACAAGCCGTCGCGTGTCAGCACTGCGGCGCGCAACGGGGTGGCCTGTTCGATGCGGATGCGGATCGACAACCATGGCAGTACGCGGTCGAGCGGCTGGAAGTCGACGATTTTCGGCAAGGGATTGAGTTCGGCCCAGGCGAGGATTTTCACCACTTCGCCCTTGAACGCCCGGGCGTCGATTTCCAGCGGCACTTGCCGGGCGTCTTCGGCAAACGGCGGCGCCAGCAGCTTGACCCGCTCATCGAACACGAACGGTGCGTCGCCGAGCATTTGCTTGTGATAGAAGTCCCACATCACCGACGGCACCGGGTCCTTGCCCGGTTCGATGTCCGCCGCGTGCGCGGCAATGGGCAACCAGCAGAGCAGACACATCGCTGGCCAATTCACTGTTGATACATCTCGGGCACGTCATAGCGCAGGCCATAATGGCTATAAATGGTGTTGACCGAGCCCTCGCGGATCAGGCCTTCCAGCGCCTCTTCCACGGCATACGCCAGCTGACGGTTGCTTTCGTGCACCGCCATGCCGATCTCCCAAAGCTGCTTGCCCATGTTCGGGTAGGCGTTTTCCGCCAGCGCTACTTGCGGGTCCGCCGCTTCGTGAACTTGCCAGTCGATCTCGCCGCGCATCGCCATGACGGCGTCGACTTCACCGGCCTTCATCGCGGCAAAGGCCTGGGGCACGCCGGGATAATGGTGAGTCTTGGCGGCGAGCATGCCGCTGAACACCGAAGTCAGGTAAAACGACGGCACGCTGTCGACTTCAACGCCGATCGGGTGCTGTTCAAACACGGCGACGCTGCCGACCTTGTCCAGTCGACGGCGGTCATAGGCGACTTGCCATTGTTCGTTCTGGTACGGCCCGAACATCACCACGTGGCCGTTTTCCAACTCACCCAGTTCGTTGCGTTTTTGCGCGTAATCGCGGTCGTACGGCACGCGCATCATCAGGTCGGCCAATTGCTGGTCGTGCAACTGACTGGCACGCCAGATGTAATCGCGCAGGTCATCGTCGAGCTTCTCGCCGGCCGGTGCCCAGATCAGTTTCAGCTGCACGCCAAGGGCCTTGGCCAGCGCCTGGGCGAGTTCGACGTCAACGCCCCGTGGCTGGCCAGCGTCTTCAAAACTGTAGGGGGCAAAGTCCTTGTAGACCGCCACTTTCAGCTCCCCGGCGGCGATCATTTCGTCATAGGTGCGAACCTGCGCCTGCACGACCTGGCAGCACAGCAACACGGCGCTGATCAACACAGCGAGCAGGCGCATGAATTACTCCTCGACGTGAACGCTATCCAGGTAAGTGCGCACCGCCCACAAGGCTTCCTGGCTCAAGTAGTCGGCCATCTTCGGCATGTAGACCCGGCCGTCACGCACCGCGCCGTGGCGAACCCGCTCGACGAACCACTCGTCACCAGCGTCAGCGACGTCGAGCATGCGCAAATCGGGGGCAATCCCACCGGACTTGGCTTCCAGGCCATGGCACGCGGCGCAGTTCTGGTTGTATGCCGAGGAGCCGATTTCCACGGCCTTGTCATGTTCCGGTGAGCTGCGGTACGGGTTCACCGAGGCCCAACCATCGGCATCGACCGGCACCCCGGAATCCTTGATCGGGGTCAGGCCCGGCGTTTCGACGGCCTGCGGGACTACGTTGCCGTGGGCCCAGACAGAACCTGCGCTGATAAAACCGGCCAGCAGTCCGGCAACGAGTAAGGCGTTGCGTTTTGTTGTCATTGTTATGCCCTCTGGATTGCACGCAAAACCTCTTCGAAGAGGCTAAGGCACCCATCTTAGGAACGACTTCGCGCCAGCCCCATGCTGCTTTGGTGGCCGCCATCTAGTCCCTTGGTAGTAGGGCTTGTGGCGCACACCCAAATCAGCTGCCTGTTGGGAATTCTTCCCGGCAACAGCGGGACTTTTTCCGTATCCGGCAACGGCTGCGCGCACCACCCTGTGCAGGCCAAAACCTCCATTGGGAACTGCAACCATGACAATAAGATCGCTCCCCGCCCTTTCCCCTCTGTCTATCGCCGTGCAGGCTTTTCTGCTGGTGGGCAGCCTGTCCCTGAGCGCGGTCAGCTACGGCGCAACCGCACCGGCCACGACCCGCAACGTCACCTGGGAAGACATTGCCAACGATCACCTGACCACCAAGGACGTGCTGCAATACGGCATGGGCACCAACGCCCAGCGCTGGAGCCCGTTGGCCCAGGTCAACGACAAGAACGTGTTCAAGCTGACGCCGGCCTGGTCCTACTCGTTCGGTGACGAGAAGCAGCGCGGCCAGGAATCCCAAGCCATCGTCAGCGACGGCGTGGTCTACGTCACCGGTTCCTATTCGCGGGTATTTGCCCTGGACGCCAAGACCGGCAAACGCCTGTGGACCTACAACCATCGCCTGCCGGACAACATTCGTCCGTGCTGCGACGTGGTCAATCGCGGCGCCGCGATCTACGGCGACAAAATCTACTTCGGCACCCTCGATGCGCGACTGATCGCCCTCGACAAGAACACCGGTAAAGTGGTCTGGAACAAGAAATTCGGCGACCACGCCGCCGGCTACACCATGACCGGCGCCCCGGTGCTGATCAAAGACAAAACCACCGGCAAGGTGCTGCTGATTCATGGCAGTTCCGGCGATGAGTTCGGCGTGGTCGGGCAACTCTTCGCCCGCGATCCGGACACCGGCGAAGAAGTCTGGATGCGGCCTTTCGTCGAAGGCCACATGGGCCGGTTGAACGGCAAGGACAGCACCACCACCGGTGACGTCAAGGCGCCGTCCTGGCCGAACGACCCGACCACCGAAACCGGCAAGGTCGAAGCCTGGAGCCACGGCGGCGGTGCCCCTTGGCAGAGCGCCAGTTTCGATCCGGAAACCAACACCATCATCGTCGGCGCCGGCAACCCTGGCCCGTGGAATACCTGGGCCCGCACCTCCAAGGACGGCAACCCGCACGATTACGACAGCCTCTACACCTCGGGCCAGGTTGGCGTCGATCCAAGCACCGGCGAGGTGAAATGGTTCTACCAGCACACGCCGAACGATGCCTGGGATTTCTCCGGCAACAACGAGTTGGTGCTGTTCGATTACAAGGACAAGGACGGCAAAACGGTGAAAGCCACCGGCCACGCGGACCGCAATGGTTTCTTCTACGTGGTGGATCGCAACAACGGCAAATTGCAGAACGCCTTCCCCTTCGTCGACAACATCAGTTGGGCCAGCCACATCGATCTGAAGACCGGCAAACCGGTGGAGAATCCGGGCCAGCGTCCGGCCAAACCGTTGCCGGGCGAAACCAAGGGCAAGTCGGTGGAAGTCTCGCCGCCATTCCTCGGCGGCAAGAACTGGAACCCGATGGCGTACAGCCAGGACACCGGCCTGTTCTACATTCCGGGCAACCAGTGGAAAGAGGAATACTGGACCGAAGAGGTCAACTACAAGAAAGGCTCGGCGTACCTGGGCATGGGTTTCCGCATCAAGCGCATGTACGACGATCACGTCGGCACCCTGCGCGCGATGAACCCGACCACCGGCAAAGTCGTCTGGGAACACAAGGAGGCGCTGCCGTTGTGGGCCGGCGTGTTGGCGACCAAGGGCAACCTGGTGTTCACCGGGACTGGCGACGGTTTCTTCAAGGCGTTCGACGCGAAAACCGGCGAGGAGCTGTGGAAGTTCCAGACCGGCAGCGGCATCGTTTCGCCGCCGATCACTTGGGAACAGGATGGCGAGCAGTACGTCGGCGTGACCGTTGGCTACGGCGGCGCGGTGCCGTTGTGGGGTGGCGACATGGCCGAGCTGACCAAACCGGTGGCTCAGGGCGGGTCGTTCTGGGTGTTCAAGATTCCGAGCTGGGATAACAAGAAAGCGCAGAAGTAGCCCCTCCAACGGGCAAGCCCACGCCCACAGGGACGCTGCATACCCTGTAGGAGCGGGCTTGCCCGCGAAGACTCGCTCAACCCACCCGAGAATCGCGCCATGAAATACATACCTCTATTTCTTTTGCTGACTTGCTTCCTGGCCCATGCCGACGACGATGGCGACGACGCGCCGCTGATCATCAACGGCTGCACCATCGCCGATCACAGCCAATGCCCCGGTGCCAATCTCAAAGGCGCCAATTTGAGCAATCAGGATCTGCGCAACATGAACCTCAGCGGCGCCGACCTGCGCGATGCCGACCTGCGTCACGCTCGACTGGACCTCGCCAATCTGGAAAAGGCCCAGCTGCAAGGTGCCAACCTGACTCGGGCCAGTCTGCAGCAAAGCAATCTGCGTTTGGCCGACTTTACCGGCGCGACGTTGATGGCGATCCAGGGTTGGGGGCTGTTTGCTCAGGGTGCGCAGTTTCAGGATGCCAATCTCAGTGGCGCTTACCTGCAATTCGCCCGGCTCTCCGGGGCTAAATTGCACAACGCCAATCTGCGGGCGGCGGATCTGGAGATGACCTGGTTGAGCAAGGCTGATCTCATGGGGGCCAATCTAAGTGATGCCAATTTGCAGGAGGCCAAGTTTGGCGAAAGCAATCTGGAACACGCAAACCTGAGTGGTGCGCGGCAGCATTATGCGAATTTTCAGGATGCGAATATGGAGGGGTGCACGGGGTGTCCAACGAGTTGGGATAAATAACTCACCTTACGCATACCCTTGTAGGAGCTGGCTTGCCAGCGAAGGTCGTTAACGATGACGCGTTTTATCAGGATAAATGTGGTGCATTCGAATGCTTCGCTGGCAAGCCAGCTCCTACATTTACCGTGCGCGGCCCCTCTTCGTTTCATACACCAATCCCCTGTAGGAGCTGGCTTGCCAGCGAAGGTCGTTAACGATGACGCGTTTCATCAGGGTAAACGTGGCGCATTTGAGGCCTTCGCTGGCGAGCCAGCTCCTACATTTACCGTGTGCGGCCACTCAGCCAGCCACCCGCACCACCCCCATATCAATCCCCAAATGCACAAGCTCAGTGTGCGAAGTCACCTGCAATTTACTCTTCAACAACGTCAGGTGATTCGAAACCGTCTTGTTGCTGATACTCAACTGCTCAGCAATCACCCGCGCCGGCGTACCCTTGGCCAGCATCACAAAAATCTCCAGTTCACGCTGAGTCATGCTCTGCAAACGCGGATCACTGGCATCCTGCCGCGGATGACACGCCAATTGAGTAGCCAGCGACTGTTCAATATAGGCATGCCCCGCAAGAATCCGCCGCACCGCCTCAATCAGCACCTCAGGCGCCGAACTCTTGGTCAGATACCCCGAAGCCCCGGCATCCAACGCCTGGCGCACCAACGGCAACTCATCGTGCATGCTGAAAAACAACACCCGCAACTGCGGCAAGCGCTGACGCAACCGCCGCGTAGTCTCCAGGCCACTGATCCCCGGCAAGCCGAAATCCATGATCACCAGATTCGGCACCGCTTCCTGAACCCGCAACAACGCCTCCTCCCCCGTGGCCGCCTCACGCACTTCCATCGCCGGCAGCAGCGCCCGCAACAGACTGGCATAACCCTGGCGAACCACCGCATGGTCATCGACCAACAGAATATTCATGACACCTCCAAAGGCACGCTCAAGGCCAGCGCCCAACCGGCACCGGGGTGACTGATGATCCGCAACTCGCCACCAAGGCTGCGGGCGCGTTCGAACATCGAATACAAACCCACGCCCGGTCGCTGAGGTTGCTGTGCACCGCGACCGTTATCGCGAATCAGCAAACGCAAATGCCCGCCACGATGTTGCAGGCGAACCCGCACTCGGCTGGCGTCTGCGTGGCGAGCGATGTTGGTCAGGGCTTCCTGCAACAAGCGATAGAGGTGGGTTTTGTCCGCCACCGACAGCGCCGGCAACTCAGAGCTGACCCGTAACCGGCAATCGATCCCCTGCCGGCCCTGCCACTGCTCAACCAGCAAACCAAAGGCTTCGGCCAATGGCAGATGTTGCAGTACCACCGGATAGAGGTCGTGAACCAGCGCCCGAAAGCCCTGTTGCAAGTGTTCGCAGTTATGTTCCAGCTCGCGCACCGTGCGTTCGACCACCAAGGGTTGATCCGCCACCAACCGCAGCAGACAAGCCTGCGCGCGAATGCCCGCCCGGTATTGGCCGAGGCCGTCGCGCAGGGTCTGCGCCAGATGAGTGCGTTCCTGCTCCTGCACCGCCAATAGCGTCTGGGTCAATTGGGTGTTGTCGGCACGAGCCTGCTCCAGCGCAGCGGTCATACGGTTGAAATGCGTCGCCAGTTGCCGCGCCTCCGGCAATCCTTCGGCACGCAATCGCACCTGAAGCTGCCCGCCCGAGACCTGTTGCAACGCCCGCAACAACTCATCGAGCAAGCCCATGCCCCGGCGCACGGCCCAGCGGATGGTCAACAGGCTCAACAACAACGCCAACCCGCAGAGGCTCAGCAGCTGCTGCAAGGAGTCCCAGACTTCGTCGATTTCATCTCGCGGATCCACCGCAATCTGCACCCTGCGGCCATCCTGTAAATCCAGCACCCGCGCACTGTGCCGGGCTTCGGCGAACAACAAGCGCCCGAGCCAGGCATCCAGCCCATCCTGCACCGGCAGCCGTGCCGCTTCGCCCGACTCCAGCCAGCGCACCCGCACATGCCGCAGGCTACTTGTCAGCCTCGGCTGCAAGCTGGCGGGGTCGCGCTCGGCGGTTTCGCTCAGGTACTCGACCACCGCTTCGGCGGATTGCAGCTCGCGCTCCACATCCTCTACCGCCTGGTGCACCAGCAAACCCATGCACGCCAAGGTGACCAGGGCGAAAAACCCGCACACCCAGAGGTTGATCCGCCACAGGGCCGACACGCCTAGCGCCCCGGTGTCATGGGCGCGAGCTGTACCAGAGCCGGGCGCGGGCCGTGAAATTTATCGATGCCGATCAGGGTCAGGATCAGCAACAACGGCAGGAGCAGCGCTTTGAGAATACGCATGGTCGATCTCCTCCACAGTAATGGCCGTTGAAACCCATGCTAAAACCGCGCCGCCGGAGATGAGTTACTACCTTGGTACTGGCTCACTGGTACTTTCTGCATATTTCATCCCGGTCCCAGGGTTCCTATGCTGGCGCTACCTGTCATGGAGTGCCTTATGCGCCAGCTTGCCCCATACGCCCTGATCTACCTGCTGGCGATTGCCGGCGCCGCCGGGCTGGCGCCCCAGAGCCAGGCCGCCGACGCGCCGTTGCAGGTGCAGATCGGCTACCTGGGTTATCGCCCCGATCCAGGCCCATTGCTGTCGAACATCATTCCCGAGCCGGTGGATGCCGGGTTGCGTGGCGCCGAACTGGCGGTCACTGACAGCAACAGCCCCGGGCGCTTTCTCAATCAGAGTTACAGCCTGGTCGGCGCCAACGTCGACACCCCGGATGCGCTGCTCGATGCGGCCAAGGCCCAGCATGAACAGGGTCTGCGCCTGTTTGTGGTGAACGCACCGGCCGCCAGCCTGCGTCAGCTCAGTGCCGCGTTGCCCGACAGTTTGCTGTTCAACGCCGGCAGCCCCGATGACAGCCTGCGCACCACCGATTGCCTGCCGAACGTGCTGCACAGTCTGCCGAGCCGGGCGATGCTCGCCGATGCGCTGGCGCAATTTCTGGTGGTGCGCAAATGGCAACGGGCGCTGCTGATCGTCGGCCCGACGCCTGACGATCAAGCCTATGCCGCCGCCCTGCGCCGCGCCGCCAAACGCTTCGGGCTGAAACTGGTGGCGGAAAAAGCCTGGAGCTTCGACAACGATCAGCGCCGCAGCGCCCAGGCCGACATGCCGCTGTTCACCCAGACCGCCGAGTACGACGTGGTGCTGGTGGCCGATGAGCGCGGCGATTTCGGTGAATACGTGCCCTACCAGACCTGGTATCCACGGCCGGTTGCCGGCACTCAGGGCCTGACCCCGGTGGGCTGGCACAAAACCGTGGAAACCTACGGCGCCGCGCAATTGCAAAAACGCTTCGAAGCCATGGCCGGACGCTGGATGAACGATCGCGATTTCGCCGCATGGATCGCCGTGCGCAGCATCGCCAGCGCGGTGAGCAAGCTGCGCCAGGTCGATCCGATGGCGATCCGTACGCTTGAGATCAGCGATCAATTGCCGCTGGATGGCTTCAAGGGTCGCAAGCTCAGTTATCGGCCGTGGAACGGCCAGCTGCGCCAACCGATTCCCATCGTCCAGCCCCGCGCGCTGGTCAGCACCTCGCCCCAGGACGGTTTCCTGCACCCCTTCAACGAGATGGACAGCCTGGGTTACGACAAGCCCGAGGTCAGTTGCCGCTTTCCCTAGTCCCTGATCCATAACAACAACAAGGAATCCGCCATGCGCCGCACCCTGCTCTCTTGCGCCCTCTTGCTCGCCGCCGGGCATGCCGCGGCCAGCACCGCCTGGGTCTCCAACGAAAAGGACAACAGCCTGAGCCTGATCGACCTGCAAACCCTGCAAGTCACCGACACCCTGCCCGTCGGCCAGCGCCCGCGCGGCCTGCTGCTGTCCCATGACAACAAGCTGCTGTACATCTGCGCCAGTGACTCGGACCGGGTGCAGGTGATGGACGTGGCCACGCGCAAGATCATCAAGGAACTGCCGTCCGGCAAGGACCCCGAGCAATTCGCCCTGCACCCCAACAACCGTTGGCTGTACGTGTCCAACGAGGACGATGCGCTGGTGACGGTGATCGACACCGAAACCTCCAAGGTGCTGAGCCAGATCAACGTCGGCGTCGAGCCCGAAGGCATGGCCGTCAGCCCCGACGGCAAATGGGCGGTGAACACCAGCGAAACCACCAACATGCTGCACTGGATCGACACCAGCACCCAGACCCTGGCCGACAGCACCCTGGTGGATCAGCGCCCGCGTTTCGTCGAGTTCACTCCCGACGGTTCGAAGCTCTGGGCCTCGGCGGAGATCGGCGGCACGGTGACCATTCTTGACGTGGCGACACGCAAGATCCTCAAGACCCTGACCTTCCAGATCAAGGGTGTGCACCCGGACAAAGTCCAGCCGGTGGGCATCAAGCTCAGCGCCGACGGCAAGTACGGTTTCGTCGCGCTCGGCCCCGCCAATCATGTGGCGGTGATCGATGCCAAGACCTTCGAAATTCTCGATTACCTGCTGGTCGGTCGACGCGTGAGGCAGATGTCATTCACCCCGGATCAAAAGCAATTGCTCGCGACCAATGGGGACAGCGGCGATGTGTCAGTGATTGATGTCGACAGCCTCAAGGTGACCAAATCGATCAAGGTCGGGCGTTATCCGTGGGGCGTGGTGGTGACGCCATGAACGCACTGGAAGTCAGCGACCTGAGCTTCGCCTATGGCGCGCGCGAGGCCTTGCGTCAGGGGAATTTCAGCCTGGCGCCGGGGCGCTTCGCGGCGCTGTTGGGGCCGAACGGCGCGGGTAAATCGACGCTGATCGCCCTGCTCACCCGGCTGTATGATTTGCAGCGCGGTGACATCCGGGTTGGCGGTTGGTCGCCGCGCAACGCGGCGCGGCCGGCGCTCAGGCAATTGGGCGTAGTGTGTCAGCAGAGCACTCTGGACCTGGACCTCAGCGTCGAGCAGAACCTGCGTTATCACGCCGCGCTGCATGGCATGTCGCGGCGCCAGACTGGCCTGCGAGTCGAGGCTGAACTGGCCCGCCAAGCGCTGACTGAACGCCGTCGCGAGCGGGTGCGCGAACTCAATGGCGGTCATCGTCGCCGGGTGGAAATCGCCCGCGCCTTGCTGCATGAACCCCGCCTGTTGCTGCTCGACGAAGCCAGTGTCGGCCTCGACCCGGCCAGTCGGTTGGCGCTCAACCAACACATTCGCAGCCTGTGCCGCGAGCAAAACATCAGTGTGCTCTGGACCACGCATTTGCTCGATGAAGTGCAGCCCAGCGATGACTTGCTGATTCTCCATCAGGGCCGCTTGGTCGCCAGCGGACAGGCCGATGCGCTGAGCCTGGAACACGGTGGCGATCTCGGCTCGGCCTTCGCTCGCCTGACCACCTCTGGAGCCGCCCGATGAACGCTTATTGGCAATGTTTCAGCGGCATCGTCCTGCGCGAATGGCTGCGCTTTGTGCTGCAGCGCACGCGGTTTCTCAGTGCGCTGGTGCGGCCGCTGCTGTGGCTGCTGGTGTTCGCTGCCGGTTTTCGCGCGGCCCTCGGGATTGCGATCATCGAGCCTTACGACACCTACATTCCCTACGAGGTCTACATCATCCCGGGCCTTGCCTGCATGATTCTGCTGTTCAACGGCATGCAAGGTTCGCTGTCGATGGTCTACGACCGCGAGATGGGCAGCATGCGCGTGCTGCTGACCAGCCCTTTGCCCCGGACGTTTCTGCTGTGCAGCAAGTTGTTGGCCACCTCGCTGATTTCGCTGTTGCAGGTGTATGCCTTTCTGGCGATTGCCTGGCTGTACGGCGTGCAACCGCCGGCCATGGGTTTGTTGATTGCCTTGCCGGCGTTGCTGCTGGTGGCGTTGATGCTCAGCGCCCTGGGCCTGCTGCTGTCCAACGCGATCCGCCAGTTGGAGAACTTTGCCGGGGTGATGAATTTCGTGATCTTCCCGCTGTTTTTCCTGTCGTCGGCGTTGTACCCACTGTGGAAAATGCGTGAGTCCAGTGAGTGGTTGTACGGGTTATGCGCGGTGAATCCGTTTACCCATGCGGTGGAGCTGGTGCGGTTTGCCTTGTATGAGCGCTTCAACCTGTTGGCGCTCGGGGTCTGCGTGGCTTTGACGCTGCTGTTCACCCTGCTCGCCGTGCTCACCTTCAACCCGCAACATGCCGCCCTGCGCAAATCCACCTGATCACCATGCCCCCTGTGGGAGCGGGCTTGCCCGCGATAGCGTCAGTTCAGTCGACATCAATATTGAATGTTCCGGCCTCATCGCGGGCAAGCCCGCTCCCACAGGGATCTCCATTGAATACGGTGAAATTACTACTTTAGTACCGGTTTACCTGTCTATCGTCGCATTCCAATCGCACCGCGACTGGCATGTAATGGGTTCATAACTATAAGGATTGAACCCCATGCCGCGTGCCCGACGCCGTCTGCTGCGCCCTTCTCTCGCTGTGCTGTCGCTGAGCCTGTTGCTGGGCGTCGCACACGCCGAAACCCCGCTGTTCTCCCCCGACGGCTATCGCATCGGCCTGTACCGCAGCCCAACGCCGAATCAACTGGACGGTGCGGCCATCGTCGACACCGCCGCCCTGCAAACCCTGCTGAGCCAAACACCGCATCCGGTGCTGATCGATGTCTACCGCCGCCAATGGCTGCAAGGCCGTTTCATCGAAGACCAGCCCCACGAGAACCTGCCCGGCAGCCATTGGCTGGCCAATACCGGCGACGGTGACCTGACGCCCGACTGGCGCGACTATTTTGCGCGTAAGCTGAATGCATTGACCGCTGGCGATCGCGCGCAACCGCTGGTCTTCTACTGCCGCGCCGATTGCTGGTTGAGCTGGAACGCGGCAAGACGCGCCGCCGCCATGGGCTATAAAACCCTGTATTGGTATCGCGATGGCCTGGACGCCTGGCAAGCGGCGAACCTGCCCGTGGTGCCGGCCCAGCCCGAGCCCTTCCCCTGAGCTTTACGCGTGCGAGTTGTTGCCACACCATAATCAAAATAATGAGGTGAAAGGCTATGTACAAAATTCTGATTGCCGACGATCACCCGCTGTTTCGCGAAGCCATCCATAACGTCATCAGCGACGGTTTCCCCGGCAGCGAAGTGATGGAAACCGCCGACCTCGACAGCGCCCTGGCGCTGACTCAGGATCACGACGACCTGGACCTGATCCTGCTCGACCTGAACATGCCCGGCATGCACGGCCTCAATGGCCTGATCAACCTGCGCAACGAAGCGCCGACCATTCCGGTGGTGATCGTCTCGGCCGAGCAGGACAAACAGATCGTGCTGCAAGCCATTACCTACGGCGCGGTGGGGTTCATCACCAAATCCTCGCCACGGGTGCAGATGACCGAAGCCATCCAGCAAATTCTCAATGGCAATGTCTACTTGCCGCCGGACATCATCCGCACGCAAAAACCCGGCACTCACCGGCGCATGAACGACAACCCGAGCTTCCCTGCGGAACTGCTCCAGGCCCTGACCCGCAAGCAGTTGCTGGTGCTTGAGCGCATGACCAAGGGTGAGTCGAACAAGCAGATCGCCTACACCCTGGAAATCGCCGAAACCACGGTCAAGGCGCATGTCTCGGCGATCCTGCGCAAACTCAATGTGCACAACCGGGTGCAGGCGATTTTGAGCGCCGGGGATATTGATTTCGGTTCCTATCTACGACGTTGAGACCGTGTCGCGCCCATCGCGGGCAAGCCCGCTCCCACAGGATTGTGGAGATCCTGTGGGAGCGGGCTTGCCCGCGATGGCGACAGTAGATACTCCAGAAAATTCAAGGACGACCGAGCAAATGACTCATCGCCGTCTTGAGCTTCATCGGCCGCACCGGCTTATGCATCAACGTGTGCCCCAGCTCGCGAATCTGCAGTTTCAGCTCATTGCTGTAATTGGCAGTAATCATCATCGCCGGGATCGCTGAGCCTCGCCGGGCATTGATCCGGGCCACGGCATCCACGCCGTTCTGATCGTCATCCAGGTGATAGTCGGCGATCAGCAGGTCGGCCTCTTCATGGTAGTTGTCCACTTGCCGAGCCAGGTCCGACTCCGACAACGCCGTCACCACCAAACACCCCCACCCTTCCAGCAAGGTGCGCATGCCGGCGCAAATCGCCGCGTCGTTGTCCAGCACCCACACCCGCGCGCCGCGCAGACGTTCAAGCATCGGCTCACTCATGACCAGACTCGGCAGCGCCTTCGGTGCGGTCGCGCTCAAAGGCACCTCAATCGAGAACATCGAGCCCCTGCCCGGCCACGAACGCACATGAATCCGGTGCCCGAGAATCCCGGCAATCTTCTCCACAATCGCCAACCCCAGACCCAACCCGCGATCCTGATCCGGACGCTGCACATCACCGCGCTTGAACTCCTGGAAAATCTCCTCCAGCCGGTCTTCCGCAATGCCCATGCCACTGTCCCACACCTCAATCGACAACCGCTGATGATGACGCCGGCACCCGAGCACCACCCGACCGCTGTAGGTGTAGCGAATGGCGTTGCTCAACAGATTGCGCAGAATCCGCGCGAGCAACTGGATGTCGCTGCGCACCAGCGCCGAGCACGGGATGAAATGCAGTTGCAGGCCTTCGCTGCGGGCCACTTGGGTGTATTCGGCGGCGAGGTTTTCCAGCAACTCGCTGAGGGCGAATGGCGCAATGTCAGCCTTGATCACCCCGGCATCCAGTTTGGAAATGTCCACCAAGGTGCCCAGCAGGTTTTCCACGTCTTCCAGGGAATTGCTGACATTGCGCACCAGAATCGCGTTGGCCACCGGCTCGCGGCGCTCCATCAGCGCGCTGGTAAACAGCCGCGCAGCATTCAGCGGTTGCAGCAGGTCGTGGCTGACAGCCGCAAGAAATTTGGTCTTCGACAGGTTGGCCTGTTCGGCTTCGAGTTTGGCTTCGCGCAAGCGCGATTCCACCCGTCGACGTTCATCGATCTCGCGCAGCAACTGGTCATTGAGCGTGGTCAGCTCCGCCGTGCGTTCACGCACCCGCAGCTCAAGGTTCTGATAGGCCTGGTGCAGCGCCTCGGCGGTGCGGCGGCGTTCGGTGATGTCGCGGATCAACACGAAAATCCCCACCACTTCCCCGGTGGCCAGGCGATTGGGCACGTAAGAGCGCAGCATGTAGCGCTCCTGATTATTGATGTTGGTTTCGGCGAACTCGAACGTCACGCTCTCACCGGCCAGGGCCCGCGCCACGTAGGCTTCCAGGCGTTGGTAATGCTGTTCGCTGTGCACTTCGCGCAGGCTCTGCCCGAGCATCACGCCGCGCGGCCAGCAGTACCATTCTTCGTAGACTTTGTTGGTGAACTCGTAGACCAGATCGGCGTTGAGGTAGGCGATCAACGCTGGCACATGGTCGGTGATCAGGCGAATCCAGCGCTCGCTTTCGCTGAGGGCTTCGGCGTGCTGATAACGTTCGGTGATGTCGGTGAAGGTGTTGACGAAGCCACCGGTGGGCAGCGGATGGGTGCGGATTTCCAGCACCCGGCCATCGTACAGGCGCTGTTCGCATTCCTGCACGTGGCGCCCGTTAGGATCGCGGCTGGCCGGGGTCAGCAGGTTCAATTCGCTGTCGGCGATCACTTCGGCGAACGGCCGATGCGCGGCCACCGGCGCGAGCCCGCTGAGTTCGAGGAAGCGCCGGTTCCACAGCTCCAGAATGCCCTCGGCGTTGACCATCGCCACGCCTTGGGACAGGTTGTCGACCGCCCGCTGCAATAAATGCGATTTCTGCGCCACGGCTTGTTCACGGCGCACGGTTTCGCTGAGTTTGACGTCGGTGATGTCGGTGAACAGGATCACCCGCCCGCCTTCCTGGGTCGGCCGTTCGCTGACTTGCAGCCAGCGTCCGTTCTGCAATCGATAGAGCAGGTTTTCGTCGGCATGCCCACGGGGTTCTTCGGTGAACAGCCCGGTGGAAGACATCAACCGCTTGACCTCGGCCAGGCGCATGCCGGCGTTGATCCGCACCCGGCTGTTGCCCCAGAACGCCTTGAAGCGGCTGTTGAACAAGACGATTCGCTGGTCGGCATCGAACAGTACAAAGGCGTCGGAAATGCTCTCGATGGCATCGATCAAATGTTGATGGGCAGTTTCCGCGCGCAGCCGCGCTTCGCTGAGCAAGTGGTTGCCCGACTTGAGTTCGGCCATGGCCTGGTTCAAGGCGTCGGTGCGTTCGCGCACCTGTTCAGCCAGCACCACCGAATGCTGGAACGCCGCGTACGGGTCGTTGCCACGGGTGATGCCGGACTCGATCCGCTCGATCAGCGCGCTATTGATGCGCTGCAATTTCTGGTTGTCGTGGCGCAGGCTGGCGACTTGCGCCTGAAGCTCAGCGATGTCCGGGGGACCGGTCTCGGGCAATGGCGACCCCGGTGAAGGTCTGGTTGATGTGCATGCCATTGAACTGTTCTCCGTAGGTGTTGAAACCCATCACCCGTTGGTCACGCAAAAAACTTCCGATCTGCTCTAGACTGCCGCCGTCTTCGAGTTCCAGACGCCTGAGAAAACAGTCGCAGCCGATGGTCAGCAACAGGTCGCCGAGGCGTTCCTGAAGTCCTTCGAACAGGGTTTGCAGGTTCGGCAGCATCGGGCCTGGGGTCATGACCGTGAGGACGATGCCGTTTTCCACCGCGCAGTAGAAACTCAGGCTCAGGTCCGGGTGAACCTGCTGGATCGCGCGCACGTAATACTGATCGTTGATCCGCACGGCCAAGGGGTGCGCGGCGAAAACCCGGTGATCGAGTTCCGCCACCGGCACGCCGATGTGGCGGGCGTACTCCTCGGCGGCGGGTTCGGCATTCAGTTCGAAGACCCGGCGCGAGGCGCTGTCGGCCCCGGTCACCACCAGTTTTTCCGCCCTTGGCAAGATGTGATGGGTGGTGAACACTTCAAAATCCAGCCAGGTGTTGACCAGCACCACCACCGCTGCGCCGCGGTGGAACTCGCCGTTGAAATAGACGTGGGTGTGGGTCAGTCGGTTGTCGTCACCGGCCGAACCGCCGAAATGCGGAATATCGCCCAACGCTGCACTCAGGGCGGCGAGGACCATTTCTTCGCGGCTGGACAGGCCGTCGAGCAAGGTCAGGGCAAAGCTGTTGCCCTTGATCGGCGCCAGGGTGTTGCTGCGACAGCCACTCACCAGACGCTCGACCATTTGCTGGGCGTCGATCAGGCTGAAGTGCTCCATTTCGGAGATCAGTTCGGCATCGATGGAAAAATGCCGATGGTCGAAACCCACTGCGGTCACGCAATTGCGACCGTAGCCCAACGGGGTGATTTCCCCGGCGCTGGTGCAACCGACCAGACGAATGCCGCCGAAGCTTTGTTGCAAGGCCTGGCCCAGCGCCTGCAAGTCGTACTCGGCGGAACAGAAAAACAGCACGAAGCCCAAATGCGGATGCAACAACTGCCGCGCCAGCTCCTGCGCCACCTGCTGTGCATCGGTGGCCTGGGACATCGCACTGACCACCCCTTCACTCTGGACCTGCTGCATTGTCGCCTCCCGCAGGTGCGCGTGTATGAGGCACGAGTGTACGAAGGCTGAGGGCTGCGACGTATGCTACTTGGGTAGCGAGTAGCCGCTTCGATGGGATGAGAGCCGATCTATCGCGGATCTAAAAAACGCCACACATCCCCTGTAGGAGCGAGGCTTGCCCGCGAAAGCGCTGTGCCAGTCGACATCGATGTTGAACGTGACGGCCTCTTCGCGGGCAAGCCTCGCTCCTACAAGGGCTTGGCGTGGGGTTACCAGGTCAGCACCGCTCCCACTGTAGGAGCGAGGCTTGCCCGCGAAAGCGGTGTGCCAGTCGACATCGATGTTGAATGTGACGGCCTCTTCGCGGGCAAGCCTCGCTCCTACAAGGGATTGGCATGAGAATCAGCTCAACACCGCACCCTCTGTAGGAGCGAGGCTTGCCCGCGAAAGCGGTGTGTCAGTCGACATCGATATTGAATGTGACGGCCTCTTCGCGGGCAAGCCTCGCTCCTACAAGGGATTGGCGTGGGGTTACCAGGTCAGCACCGCACCCACTGCGAAGGTATCGGTGTTTTCATTCTGGTCGCTGGTGTCGTGGCCGTTGATTTCGAACTGGTTGTACTCGGCCACCAGCTTGAGGTTGTCGTTGATGTCATGGAACAGCGCGACACCCCGGGTTTCATAGTCCGCACCGCTGCCCACCACGCCGTTGCCATCGTCGTTGGTCTTGCCATAAGACAAAGCCAGACGGTTTTTGCCGAGTTTGTAGGAGCCCTGCAACAGATAGCCGTCGCTGTCGACGTTGCGCAGGGTCGGCTCGCCCGCATTGTTGGTGAAGAACGGGTTGATGCCCTTGGCCTGGAAGCCGGAACCAACGAGGGTCACGCCGCCCATTTTCGCCTGCACGCCGTAGCCGACGCCTTTGGAAGTCACCGAGTTGACGGTGGAATCGGTATTGTCCGACGTCTGGTAGCTGCCGTTGACCCAGCTATAAATCTTCGCCCCGGCGACGTCGAACTGGTAGGTGATCTCACTCTCGGTACGCGGGTTCTCCTGATAGGCCTTGCCCACCGGGCTGCTGTCGTTGGTGTCCACCGGGTCCATGATCCCCACCGCCACCCGCAGTCCCTCCATCACCGGCGTGCGGTAGGTGATCTGCGATGTCGGGAACGGGTACGGATACCCCGTGCCGATGTTGCCGAACGACACCCCGCCACCGTCCACCAACCCCAGGGTGTCACTGACCTGGCCGTAGCCGGCGAGCAACTCGTCGAGCAAGATGTTGGAGCGGGCAAACAGGCCGAAGTCCTTGCCGATCAGCACCTCGCCCCACTCGGGATTGGCCACGGTGCCGTAGAACTGCCGCACGTCGATGGCCGTGTCGGTGCCGTTAGTCTGGCTGTCATTGATGGTCACCCAGAACGACGCCCGGGCGCCGAGCTTGAGGTCATCGACTTGCTTGCCCATGTTGAAGCCCAGGTAGTTGGGCAAGTACCCCATCTTCACTCGCGCCTGCTTGCGATCGAATTGATCGCCGGCACGGTCGACATCGCTGTTCACGTAGAAGGCGTTGATGTAGCCGTCGGTGGAAAACGTGGTCTGGTCCTTGTCGTACAGCATGATCTCGGCCTCGGCCACTGAGCTCAGGCCAAGGGACGACAGGCTGGCGATGAAGGCAGGCAAGAAACGATGCTTGAAGTTCTTATTGTTGTGCATGACGCGCTCCGCAGCGGGGGACTGGATGTCGGAGGCGATTATCGAAAGCTGACCGGCGGCGTCATACGCTGCCTTGGAGGCGGTTTGCAGGTGCTTTGGTTTGGCCGCTGGTGCGCGGCAAGTTCGGTGTAAGACCGGGCCACGGCAAGGCCCGGAACTAAGGGTGTACGCCTTCTCGGCGGACTGGCGTCCAGAGGAACCCCTGCTGGCTAGACGCCCGCTCTAAACAGCATGTAAGCGGCGACCACGACACAGATGGACGCGAAGCCTGTTTGCAGTGCCCGGGGCGGTACGCGTGCGCAAAGTTTTCGGCCAATGACCATGCCGACGATGCTCGCGAGGATGAATGTCACGCCCAAACCGTCGATGCGCACCCCGGCATGAAACGCCCCGATCACGCCGATGGCCGAGATCAGGCTGATCACCATCAAGGAGGTGGCGACAATCCCGCGCATCTGCACATCGGTCAATTGCTTGAACGCCGGGACGATCAGAAAGCCACCGCCCACGCCGAGCAGCCCGGAGACCACGCCGGTCACCGCACCGAGTGCGGCCAGGGTCGCGGTACATTTGGCGGTCCAGGAAAAGCGCCCGGTCTGTTGATCGAGCATGCAGTTTTTCTGGCCCCAGTTGGCGTGGCCGTGGTCGCTCGGCCCTTCGTCCTGGCGCTCGCGACGCAACATCCGCCACGCCACCATGACCATCAGCAGGCTGAACAGGATCATCAGGATTTTTTCCGGCAACTGATGGGCGAAGTAGATGCCGATCGGCGAAAAAATCGCGCCCAACAATGCGATCAGCAGCGCCGCGCGATAACGCACCAGTCCGTGACGCAAGCCGTCGATGGCGCCAACAGCCGCCGCACTGCCCACCGCGAACAGCGCGACCGGCGCCGCTTGAGTCATGCTCCAGCCCAACCCCAGCACCAGGGCCGGCACGGCAAGAATGCCGCCGCCGGCACCGGTCAAACCGAGTACCAGTCCCATCACCACGCCAAAAAAACTTGCCAGCAACATAAAACACTCATGGTCCGCAAAAGCCGGGAACGCCCGGTATCGATGACTGACAGGATAGAGCCCATACAGCTTTTTTCCTTCATTGAATTGAGGCGGGGCTGGTCAACCCGGGGAAAATGAAACTACCCTCAACACTTGTCCCAATAGAAACGGCCACCATGCCCGCCTTGATTGAAGCCTTCCTCGACCCCGCCTCATCGACCTACAGTTACGTGATCTACGAAACCGATGGCGGCCAATGCGCGATCGTCGATCCGGTACTCGACTACGACCCGGCCGCCGGGCGCACCGCCTCCACCCAGGCCGACAAAATCATCGCCTTCGTGCGTCAACATCAACTGCACGTGCAATGGCTGCTGGAAACCCACGCCCACGCCGATCACCTGTCCGCCGCGCCGTACCTGCGCCGGGAACTGGGCGGCAAGATTGCCATTGGCGAGTCGATCAGCAAGGTTCAAGGCGTGTTCAAGACCCTGTTCAATCTTGAGCCGGAGTTTTGTATCGATGGTTCGCAGTTCGATCATCTGTTTGCGCCGGACGAATCGTTCCGCATCGGCAATCTGAAAGCCACGGCCCTGCATGTACCCGGCCACACCCCGGCGGACATGGCTTACTTGATCGACAGTAACGTGATTCTGGTGGGCGACACGCTGTTCATGCCGGACGTGGGCACCGCGCGTTGCGACTTTCCCGGCGGCAACGCCAACCAGATGTTTGCCTCGATCCGCAAACTGCTGGCCTTTCCGGCCAGCGTCAGTCTGTACGTCTGCCACGACTACCCGCCCGAGGGCCGCGAGCCTCGGTGCATGAGTACGGTGGGTGAGCAGCGTAAAAGCAACATTCACATTCATGACGGTATTGATGAGGCCGCCTTCGTCGCCATGCGCACAGGGCGAGATGCCGGGTTGGGCATGCCAACGCTGTTGTTGCCGGCGATTCAGGTGAATGTGCGGGCGGGGAATCTGCCGCCGCCCGAGGACAACGGCGTCACGTACCTGAAAATCCCCCTGAACAAACTCTGACCCTGCCTGTAGGAGCGAGCTTGCTCGCGATGGACTTGAGGGCGACGCGTTTATTCAGGTAACTCGCGTTATCGTTAACGTCCATCGCGAACAAGCTCGCTCCTACAAGGTGATGTTTCAGTTGGCGAGGGTCAAGCCATTGGCCGGCAACGGCAGCGCGGTCTTGTAGCGCACCTGCTTCAGCGCAAAGCTCGAACGGATGTTCGCCACGCCCGGCACTTTGGTCAAAAAATCCATCATGAAACGCTCCAGCGACTGAATCGTCGGCACCAGCACGCGGATCAAGTAGTCCGGGTCGCCGGCCATCAAATAGCACTCCATCACCTCCGGGCGATCCGAGATCGCTTCTTCGAAATGCTGCAACGCCTCCTCCACCTGTTTTTCCAGGCTGACGTGAATAAACACATTCACGTGCAGGCCCAGCAGATCGGCATCCAGCAGGGTCACCTGCTCACGAATAAGCCCCAATTCCTCCATCGCCTTGACCCGGTTGAAACACGGTGTCGGCGACAGGTTGACCGAGCGTGCGAGGTCGGCGTTGGTGATACGGGCGTTCTCTTGAAGGCTGTTCAAAATGCCGATATCGGTACGGTCCAGTTTGCGCATGAGACAAAACCACCTGTTTTTTATGTTTATGCAGATTATTTATCCTCAAATGATCTCCAGCGCAACGAAACAGAGATAAATATTCTTCTGGACCGGGCCTATTATTGTTGTAGGACAAGATTCCTTTTATCGAAGGAAATCTGTCAGCTCACTACAAAAAATTCACAAGATCGAGCGTAGAAGCCATGAACCAAGCGTACGAACCGCTGCATCTGCACGTTCCCGAACCTTCGGGCCGTCCTGGCTGCAAAACCGACTTTTCCTACCTGCGCCTGACCGACGCCGGCACGGTGCGCAAACCCCCAATCGACGTTGAACCGGCTGACACGGCTGATCTGGCCAAGGGCCTGATTCGCGTGCTCGACGACGAAGGCAATGCCCTCGGCCCATGGGCTGAAGGCGTGCCGGTCGAGATCTTGCGTAAAGGCATGCGCGCCATGCTCAAGACGCGGATCTTCGACAACCGCATGGTGGTCGCCCAGCGTCAGAAAAAAATGTCGTTCTACATGCAAAGCCTTGGCGAAGAAGCCATCGGCAGCGCCCAGGCCCTGGCCTTGAACATCGACGACATGTGCTTTCCGACGTACCGCCAGCAAAGCATCCTGATGGCCCGGGAAGTGCCGCTGGTAGACCTGATCTGCCAACTGCTGTCCAACGAGCGCGATCCGCTCAAGGGTCGTCAGTTGCCGATCATGTACTCGGTGAAAGACCACGGCTTCTTCACCATTTCCGGCAACCTCGCCACCCAATTCGTACAGGGCGTGGGCTGGGGCATGGCTTCGGCGATCAAGGGCGACACCAAAATCGCCTCGGCCTGGATCGGCGACGGCGCCACCGCAGAATCGGACTTCCACACCGCCCTCACCTTCGCCCACGTTTACCGTGCGCCTGTGATCCTCAACGTGGTCAACAACCAATGGGCGATTTCCACGTTCCAGGCAATTGCCGGTGGTGAAGCCACGACGTTCGCCGGGCGTGGCGTCGGTTGCGGAATTGCCTCCCTGCGGGTTGATGGCAACGATTTTGTCGCGGTCTACGCGGCTTCTGCCTGGGCCGCCGAACGTGCGCGCCGCAACCTCGGTCCGACCATGCTCGAGTGGGTCACCTACCGCGCCGGTCCGCACTCCACCTCTGATGATCCGTCCAAATACCGTCCTGCCGACGACTGGAGCTACTTCCCGTTGGGCGACCCGATTGCGCGCCTCAAGCAGCACTTGGTGAAAATCGGCCACTGGTCCGAAGAGGAACACGTCGCTGTCAGTGCCGAACTCGAAGCCGAAGTGATTGCCGCGCAGAAAGAAGCCGAGCAGTACGGCACCCTCGCCGGCGGCCAGATTCCAAGCGCCGCGACGATGTTCGAAGACGTCTATAAAGAGATGCCGGAGCACTTGAAGCGCCAGCGTCAAGAGTTGGGGATCTGACATGAACGACCACAACAACACTATTGAGCTGAGCACGGAAACCGCCATGACCACGACCACCATGACCATGATCCAGGCCCTGCGCTCGGCCATGGACGTGATGCTTGAGCGTGACGATAACGTCGTGGTGTTCGGCCAGGACGTGGGCTACTTCGGCGGCGTGTTCCGTTGCACCGAAGGCCTGCAGAACAAGTACGGCACCTCCCGGGTGTTCGATGCGCCGATCTCCGAAAGCGGTATCGTCGGCGTTGCCGTGGGCATGGGCGCCTACGGTCTGCGGCCGGTGGCCGAGATCCAGTTCGCCGACTACGTGTACCCGGCGTCGGACCAGATCATTTCCGAAGCCGCGCGCCTGCGTTATCGCTCGGCCGGCGAGTTCACCGCACCGATGACCCTGCGCATGCCTTGCGGCGGCGGCATCTACGGCGGCCAGACTCACAGCCAAAGTATTGAGGCGATGTTCACCCAGGTCTGCGGTCTGCGCACGGTCATGCCGTCCAACCCTTACGACGCCAAAGGCTTGCTGATCGCCTCCATCGAAAACGATGACCCGGTGATCTTCCTTGAGCCGAAACGCCTGTACAACGGCCCGTTCGACGGCCACCACGACCGCCCGGTAACCCCGTGGTCGAAACACCCGGCCGCGCAAGTCCCGGACGGTTACTACACCGTGCCGCTGGACGTCGCTGCCATCGCCCGTCCGGGCAAGGACGTGACCATCCTGACCTACGGCACCACGGTTTATGTGTCGCAAGTCGCGGCGGAAGAAACCGGCATCGACGCTGAAGTCATCGACCTGCGCAGCTTGTGGCCGCTGGACCTGGACACCATCGTCAAGTCGGTGAAGAAAACCGGCCGCTGCGTGATCGTTCACGAAGCGACCCGCACTTGCGGCTTCGGCGCCGAACTGGTCGCCCTGGTGCAAGAGCATTGCTTCCACTACCTGGAAGCGCCTATCGAGCGCGTCACCGGTTGGGACACTCCCTACCCGCACGCACAAGAGTGGGCGTATTTCCCTGGCCCGACCCGAGTGGGCGCGGCTTTGCATCGGGTTATGGAGGTCTGAATGGGCACGCACGTTATTAAAATGCCGGACATTGGCGAAGGCATTGCAGAAGTTGAATTGTCGGTGTGGCACGTCAAGGTCGGCGACATGGTCGTCGAAGATCAGGTGCTGGCCGATGTGATGACCGACAAGGCGATGGTCGACATCCCTTCACCGGTCCACGGCAAGGTGATTGCGCTGGGCGGTGTGCCCGGCGAAGTCATGGCGGTCGGTAGCATCCTGATCAGCATTGAAGTCGAAGGCGCGGGCAACGTTAAAGAGTCGGCTCAGCCGGCGGCCGCTGCCGTGAAAGAAGCACCAGTGGCGGCACCAAAAGTGGCCGCTGTTGCTGAAAGCAAACCGATGGCTGCTGCAGCGCCACGAGCGGCCGTCTGCCAAGGTCCGATGGTGGCTCGCGAAGCTGATGAGCGTCCGCTGGCCTCCCCGGCCGTGCGCAAACATGCGCTCGATCTCGGCATCCAGTTGCGTCTGGTGCGTGGCACCGGCCCTGCCGGTCGCGTTTTGCATGAAGACCTCGACGCCTATCTGGCTCAGGGTCAACAGCCGCAATCGACCGCCACCGCCGCTTACGCCCAGCGTAACGACGAAGAACAAATCCCGGTGATCGGCATGCGCCGCAAGATCGCCCAGCGCATGCAGGACGCCACGCAACGCGCCGCTCACTTCAGTTATGTCGAAGAAATTGACGTCACTGCCGTGGAAGAGCTGCGCGCACACCTGAACGAAAAACACGGCGCGACCCGTGGCAAGCTGACGTTGCTGCCGTTTCTGGTCCGTGCGCTAGTCGTCGCCCTGCGCGACTTCCCGCAGATCAACGCCCGTTACGACGACGAAGCCCAGGTCATCACCCGCCTCGGCGCCGTGCACGTGGGTATCGCCACTCAAGCCGATATCGGTTTGATGGTGCCGGTGGTGCGTCATGCCGAAGCCCGCAGCCTGTGGGACAGCGCCACGGAAATCTCCCGGTTGGCCACTGCTGCACGCACTGGCAAGGCCAGCCGCGATGAGCTGTCCGGCTCGACCATTACGTTGACCAGCCTCGGCGCCTTGGGCGGGATCGTCAGCACACCAGTGCTGAACCTGCCGGAAGTGGCGATCGTCGGCGTCAACAAAATCGTCGAACGCCCGATGGTGGTCAAAGGCCAGATCGTGATTCGCAAGATGATGAACCTCTCCAGCTCCTTCGATCACCGCGTGGTCGATGGCATGGACGCGGCGCAATTCATCCAGGCCATTCGTGGCTTGCTCGAACAACCCGCTACCCTATTCGTGGACTCTTTTTAACTGGAGCAGGCATGCAGACTTTGAACACCACACTGTTGATCATCGGCGGCGGCCCTGGCGGTTATGTGACGGCGATTCGTGCCGGTCAGCTGGGCATCTCGACGATTCTGGTGGAAGGCGAATCGTTGGGCGGCACCTGCCTGAACATCGGCTGCATTCCGTCGAAAGCGTTGATCCACGTCGCGGAACAGTTCCACCAGACGCAGCACCACAGCCAGCATTCGGCGCTGGGCATCAGCGTGTCAGCTCCGACGCTCGATATCAGCAAGAGCGTCGAGTGGAAGGACGGTATCGTTGATCGCCTGACCACGGGCGTTTCGGCGCTGCTGAAAAAGAATAAAATCCAGGTTATTCAAGGTTTTGCGAAGGTTATTGATGGTAAAACCGTAGAAGTCGGCGACACGCGCATTCAGTGCGAGCACCTAGTGCTGGCCACCGGTTCGAAAAGCGTGACCCTGCCGATGCTGCCAATTGGCGGGCCGATCATCTCTTCCACCGAGGCCCTGGCGCCGACCTCCGTGCCGAAACGGCTGGTCGTGGTCGGTGGCGGTTACATCGGTCTGGAGCTGGGCATTGCCTATCGCAAGCTCGGCGCCGAGGTCAGCGTGGTCGAGGCACAGGAGCGCATCCTGCCAGCCTACGACGCTGAACTGACCCAGCCAGTTCATGACGAATTGAAAAAGCTCGGCATGAAGCTTTACTTGAAACACAGCGTGGAAGCCTTTGATTCAAAAGCAAATACACTGCAAGTTCGTGACCCGAATGGCGACACGTTGAACCTGGAAACCGATCAGGTACTGGTGGCGGTCGGGCGCAAACCCAACACCCAGGGCTGGAACCTCGAAGCGCTGAACCTGGACATGAACGGTTCGGCGATCAAGATCGACAACCGCTGCCAGACCAGCATGCGCAACGTCTATGCCATCGGCGACCTCAGCGGCGAACCGATGCTCGCGCACCGGGCCATGGCTCAGGGTGAAATGGTGGCGGAACTGATCAGCGGTAAATCCCGCGAGTTCAACCCGACCGCGATTGCCGCCGTGTGCTTTACCGACCCGGAACTGGTGGTGGTCGGCAAGACCCCGGACGAGGCCAAGGCTGCGGGTCTGGACTGCATCGTGTCGAGTTTCCCGTTTGCGGCGAATGGTCGGGCGATGACCCTGGAATCGAAAAGCGGCTTCGTGCGCGTCGTGGCGCGCCGTGACAATCATCTGATTGTTGGCTGGCAGGCCGTTGGTGTGGGTGTTTCGGAGTTGTCGACGGCGTTCGGCCAGAGCCTGGAAATGGGCGCAAGGCTGGAAGACATCGCCGGCACCATCCATGCGCATCCGACCTTGGGCGAAGCCGTCCAGGAAGCGGCGTTGCGTGCGTTAGGCCACGCGCTGCACCTGTAAAGGTCACACGCAAACCCCCTGTAGCAGCTGACGAGTACCGCGAGGCAGCGTTCGACGACGAAGTCGTCGCAAAACCGGCCATCGCGTTCTTTCAGGTAAACCGCGTCGGCCGGATTACGACGACTTCGTCGCCGAACGCTGCCTCGCGGTGCTCGACAGCTGCTACAGGGGATCCATCGGGTGTATCGATGGTCGCAGAGATCGAATTGCGGGCTGCGAAACCACCCCGGAATGAAGTATTGTTGTCCCCATCCAAAAAAACGTCAGAAGCCTTGAACCGTTTCGACGGTTGTTCAGTGATAGAGGGTGTCATGGGTAACGAAAGCATCAATTGGGACAAGTTGGGTTTTGACTACATCAAGACAGACAAGCGCTATCTGTCGCACTGGCGTAATGGCGAGTGGGACAAGGGCACCCTGACCGAAGACAATGTGCTGCACATCAGCGAAGGCTCGACTGCCCTTCACTATGGCCAGCAGTGCTTCGAAGGCCTGAAGGCCTATCGTTGCAAGGACGGTTCGATCAACCTGTTCCGTCCGGATCAGAACGCCGCACGCATGCAACGCAGCTGCGCCCGCCTGTTGATGCCACAGGTGTCCACCGAGCAGTTCATCGAAGCGTGCAAGGAAGTGGTTCGCGCCAACGAGCGTTTCATCCCGCCTTACGGCACCGGCGGCGCGCTGTACCTGCGTCCGTTCGTGATCGGCGTGGGTGACAACATCGGCGTGCGTACTGCGCCCGAGTTCATCTTCTCAATCTTCTGCATCCCGGTCGGCGCCTACTTCAAGGGCGGCCTGACCCCGCACAACTTCCTGATCTCCAGCTACGACCGCGCGGCCCCACAAGGCACCGGTGCGGCGAAGGTCGGTGGCAACTACGCCGCCAGCCTGATGCCAGGTTCCCAGGCCAAGAAAGCGCACTTCGCCGACTGCATTTACCTGGACCCGATGACCCACACCAAAATCGAGGAAGTCGGTTCGGCCAACTTCTTCGGGATCACCCACGACAACAAGTTCGTCACCCCGAACTCGCCGTCGGTGCTGCCGGGCATCACCCGTCTGTCGCTGATCGAGCTGGCCAAATCGCGCCTGGGTCTGGAAGTGGTCGAAGGTGACGTGTTCATCGACAAGCTGTCCGACTTCAAGGAAGCCGGCGCGTGCGGTACGGCTGCCGTGATCACCCCGATCGGCGGCATCAGCTACAACGATCACCTGCATGTGTTCCACAGCGAAACTGACGTCGGCCCGATCACCCAGAAGCTCTACAAAGAGCTGACCGGTGTACAGACTGGCGAAATCGAAGCGCCAGCGGGCTGGATCGTCAAGGTTTGATCCAGCGCTCCAGGCACTAAAAAAGCCCACCCCTCGCGAACGCGTCGGGTGGGCTTTTTGTTAGGTCACGCAAAATTGGCAAACTCAAGCATTCCCCTGTAGGAGCTGGCTTGCCAGCGAAGGACGTTAACGATGACGCGTTGCAACAGGATAAACGTTGCGCGCCTGAGTCCTTCGCTGGCAAGCCAGCTCCTACAGGTCCGTCCGGGTAAACAACCACTGCACAAACACCCGCGTGGCCTCCGTCACATCCGGCGCAACCCCGTAGTAATAACGCGGCAACGGCATACGCAACTCGGGCAACGGGCAGATCAGGCGTCCGCTCGACAGGTGGGTGCCCAGCAACGAGGTCGGGCACAAGGCAATGCCCTGCCCCTCCACGGCCGCCTCAAGCACCCGATGCATGTGCTCGAACTGCCGGGTGACCTGGGTGGCTGACTGGCTTTGGCCAAAGTGCAGGGCCCAGTTGTGCCAGTCTTCGCGACGCGCCTTGGCGGTCAGCAACGTGTGCCGGCTCAGGGCCGTGAGGTCTTCAAGCGGCAATCGTTCGATCAGCAAGGGCGCCGCGACCAGCAACAGTTCGTCTTCGAACAGCGCCCGCGCCTCAATCGCCGGTGCCCAGTCGTCACGACCCCGACGAATGACGACGTCGAAGCCGTCGCGTGCATGATCGGGGGCCTGGGTTTGGGTGATGACCTGCGGTTTGATCTCCGGGTGCTGCGCAATGAAGTCCGCCAGCCTCGGCGCCAGCCAAAGCATGGCAAACGACGGTCGGACATTGATCTTCACGGTCGGCAACGAGGCATGCTGCTTCAGCGCTGCAGCGGCGTCGGCGATCTGCGCCAGGCCGGCGCTGACCTGCTCATAAAAGCGCTGGCCGGCCGGTGTCAGCAGCGATTGCCGGATACGCCGTTCGAACAGCAGCACGCCGAGGTGTTCCTCAAGCAATTTGATGTGCCGGCTGACGGCACTGTGGCTGACATGCAGCTCTTCGGCCGCCAGGCTGAAGCTCTGATGACGGGCAGCAACGGCAAAGGCGCGAACAGCATTAAGCGGCGGTAGTGAATTAGTCATGCGTCTAATTTAGTCACATATGCGCCGCAATTAAAGCGTTTGTCACGCCCTCCTCGCCACGCCAATCTGCCCGCACGCAGCCAGCGCCACCTGACGGAGCAAGACATGAACAACTATGGACTCTTTCTACTGTTTGCCACCCTGACCATTTTGAGCCCGGGGCCTGGCGTGCTCCTGACCCTGTCCAACGCGGCGCGCCACGGCTGGACCGGGGCGGTGCCGGGCATTCTGGGGATCGCGTCGGGGGCATTTATCGTCGCCGCCATCAGCGCCACCAGTGTTGGCCTGATCCTCAGCACTTCGGCCAACGCCTTTACCGCGTTGAAATACGCAGGGGCCGCCTATTTGTTGTACCTGGGCTTCAAAAGCTGGCGCTCGGATCGTTTCAGTAAGCTGCTTGAAACACGCCCCTCAAGCCCAGGCTATCGCTTCCTTGAAGCCGCTTCGATCCAGTTTTTGAACCCCAAGGCAGTGTTCTTCTTCCTGGCGGTGTTCCCGCAATTCATCGACACCTCGGCACACTTCTACGGCCAGTTTTTCAAGCTGGTCGCCTCCTACGCCGTACTCGTGGTGCTGGTGCATGGCAGCTACGCGTTGCTCGCCAATGCGGCCAAAGGCTGGTTGTCGAGCCCGAAGGGTTCCTGGGTGGCGGCGAAAGTCTCGGGCGTGACCTTCGCCGGTTTTGGCGTGCTGATGGCCTCGGCCAGTCGTTAAGGTGCGGGACTGGTGATCCGGGCACCAGTGGACGTGGGTTTGGCGGTCGTGAGTTGAACCGGCAGTTCAACGGCGAACCGGCTACTGAGTTCCTTTCGGCCTGTTGCCGTCAACGTCAACGCGCGACTGTCCAGATCCTGAGTCAGCCATTTGCGCTTGATCGCCGTTTGCAGCAACGCCGCCCCCAACGAGCCGCCCAGATGCGGGCGGCGCATGCTCCAGTCCAGGCACGGGCAGGCAAAGCGGCGGCGCAACGTATTCAGGTCTTTGACCTCGATCCCCAACCCTTCAAACAACGCTTCGCCGCTGTCGCTCAGCTGATAAACCTGTTCATCGGTTTCCAGCAGCCAGCCTTTTTCCAGCATCCGGTCATGCAGCAACACCGCCAAGGTGCCGGCCATATGGTCGTAGCACGTGCGGGCGAATTGCAGACGATCCGGGGTGCGCGGGTTGAAGATCGGTGCGGCGTTCTGGCCGACGACCATCAGCGCTTCCAATGCCTGGGCCACCCGTTTGTCCGCGAGGCTGTAATAGCGATGGCGGCCCTGGACGTGTAAACGCACCAATGCCGACTCCTTGAGTTTGCTTAGGTGTGCGCTGGCGGTGGACGCGCTGACCTCGGCAATCGCCGCCAGCTCGGTGCTGGTGCGGGCGTGGCCGTCCATCAGCGAACAGAGGATTTTGGTCCGGGCCGGTTCCGCAATGGCCGCCGCGACTTGAGAGACGCCAATGTCGTGCTGTTCTGCGTTCATACTTCGCTCCCGGACGAATCAAGGCCCTTTTGGACTGGAGATAGTAGCAACACTTTCCCCACCACGAACAAGGCTGCGACCCATGGACCCGATCATCGCTGCGACTCATGCCGATCCTTATCCCTATTACGCACAATTGCGCGCCGAGGGCGGGCTGGTTTTTCACCACGGGCTGAAACTGTGGGCGGCCACTAGCGCCCGCGCCGTGGCAGCCGTGCTGGCGCATCCCGATTGTCATGTTCGACCGGCCCACGAGCCAGTGCCCAAGGCGATTGCGGGCGGCATGGCCGGTAAGGTCTTCGGGCAATTGATGCGGATGAATGAAGGCGAGCGCCAGCGTTGCCCGAGGTCGGCGATTCAGCCGGGGTTGGCGTTGATTGATGTCGAAGAAGTCAACGCGCTGGTCCGCTCGCGGTTGCTCAGCCCGGACGCCGACGGCCTGTACAAGGCGATGTTCCGTGGCCCGGTGTGCGTGGTGGCGGCGTTGC
This sequence comes from Pseudomonas sp. RIT-PI-q, assembly GCF_001297125.1. Lineage (GTDB taxonomy): Bacteria > Pseudomonadota > Gammaproteobacteria > Pseudomonadales > Pseudomonadaceae > Aquipseudomonas. The sequence goes on along the minus strand of NZ_LHPC01000031.1, from coordinate 19,356 downwards.
TGGGGTTCACGCCGGCTCAGGGTCGGGTCATCAGCGAGCTGACGGCAGATTTCGTCGCGTGCCTGTCGCCGCTGAGCGATCAGGCACAACTGGACGCTGCCCATGCGGCGGCGGAACAGTTGAGTGGTTATTTCATTGAGCTGCTGGACGACCCAGCCCCTCAAAGCGCCCTGCTCGGCGGTATTCGCCAGCGCTTTGCGGCGACACCAACCGACCCCGACGCGTTGATCGCCAACCTCCTCGGCCTGTTCTCCCAGACGTATGAGGCCACCGCCGGGCTGATCGGCAATGCGTTGGTAGCGCTGATACGAAACCCGTCGTTGTCGAACGGCCCGATTCGTGTCGATGAACTGTTGGCTGAGGTCCAGCGCTTCGATCCATCGGTGCAGAACACCCGGCGATTCGTCGCCGCGTCTTGCGAAATCGACGGCGTGAGCCTGAACCCCGGCGATGTGATTCTGGTGCTGCTGGCCTCGGCCAATCGCGACTCGCAGCTTAATGACCATCCCGATGCCTACCTGCTCGATCGTCCGCAGCGTCGCAGTTTCACGTTTGGCGCGGGGCGGCATCAATGTCCGGGGCAGGTGTTGGCCATGAGCATCGCCAGCGCTACGGTGATGCAGATTATGCAGATGAAACCTGCGCTGGATCGATTGACCTGGCGCTACCGGCCTTCGCTGAATGGGCGGATTCCGTTGTTCGCTGATCTGTCTTAAGCCTGATCGACCGCGTTATAGATCAAAAGATCGCCGCCTTCGGCAGCTCCTACAAAGCGCTCGGCGCACACAAAACCTGTAGAAGCTGCCGAAGGCTGCGATCTTTTGATCTTCCAGCTCTATCGTATTAATTACCTCAAGTAACAACTGAAATGACCGGCAATGCCTATATCCAAAGTGCCTTTCTCCCTAAAGTCACCCTAATAAAAGACCCCGAGGCGCCACTGATGCAAACCCAACTGGACACGGCACTGAACGCTTTTGCCCGCGCAGACTTGCTGCAAGGCCCCACACCCATTCAACGCGGCGAACGCCTCGAACGGCTGCTGGGCCTCGATAAGCAGGGCATCGGCCTGTTTCTCAAGCGCGACGATTACATGCTGATTGGCGGTGGCGGCAACAAACTGCGCAAGCTCGAATTCCATATCGGTGCGGCGCTGGCGGCCGGGGTCGACACGGTCATTACCATCGGTGGCCTACAGTCCAATCATGCACGCCTGACCGCCGCTGTCTGCGCGCGCCTGGGCCTCGCCTGCGAATTAATCCTGACCCGCTCAGTACCCAAAACCGAAGTGGATTACGAGCTCAATGGCAACGTGCTGCTCGACCAGTTGTTCGGCGCAGACATCAGCGTGCTCGCCGGGGGCTCCGACTCTCTCGCCAAAGCCGAGACACGGGCTGCGCAACTTCGGGAATCGGGGCGCAAGGTGATGGTGCTTCCTACGGGCGGCTCAACGCCACTGGGCAGTCTCGGTTACGCGCGCTGTGCAGCAGAGATCGCGCAGCAGGAAACGGCACTCGGTCTCACCTTCAAACAAGTCATTGTGCCCAACGGTAGCGCCGGCACCCACGCCGGGCTCGCGGCTGGCTTCCAGTTACTGGGCCGAGGCACATCGATCGTCAAGTCGTACTCGGTTTTATCCGATCAAGCCACGTCAGCGACCAGAACCCTGACATTGACCCAGGACACCTTGGCGTTACTGGGCAGCAACGCCATCGTGCAGGCCGACGAGATCAGCATCGACGGCAGCCAATTGGGCAACGGTTACGGTCTGCCGACACCAGCCATGCAGGACGCCGTACACCTGATGGCTCGCGCCGAAGGCCTGTTGATCGACCCGGTGTACTCCGGCAAAGCCTTCGCCGGCCTGCTGGCCGACCTCCGGCAAGGACATTTCCGCGCCGGGGACAACGTGCTGTTCGTGATGACCGGCGGCACACCGGGGTTGTATGCCTATCGGGAAACGTTTCAGGGCTAAGCGTTAATCCGGGTTTTCCCGTTTCAGCTCAGCGGATGACGACAAGCTGAGCTAAAACGAGGAACTCCATTTGTAACAACGGCCAGAGTTTCAGACCCGTCCTACATCTATCAAATGCCCGTTGATATAGCGTCCTCATCGCTTTCAGAAGATGAAACAAGGACGCTCATGCCTCGTAACACAGACATCCCTCGGGTTCAAAACCCACCGTCAGGCGACGGGCATCACATCACCAGCCGCTACATGAACGCCACCGAACTGGCAGAGCGCGATGCCAGGCAAAAGAATTTTGACGACATGTTGGCCCGGCAACAGGCATATGAAGACCGTTCCATAAAGCGACCTCAACAACAGGACCCTCCGCCCCCCAAAGGTTGCGTGTTCGCCAAAAGTTGCAACCTTCCCGACGGCGTAATCAATCACGTCAACCCGACCGGGTTTGTCCCCGTCGAGAAACTGGCCGATTACGGAAAATTCTCTCTGCTAGGCGGCCGAGAAAGGGACGCCGCGGGAAACATCCCTCTCAAGAAAATCAGTGGTAGTGCGCTACCGGCAGCCTTGGGAACGCTTGTTTTAGGCGGGGTCGGTGTTTCTGGCACCGGGACAACTGCCGCTGGCGGTGCCGGCGTCGTAGCGGGAGGTGTCGCTGTTGGCATATTAGTGGGAATACTTGCACTGCTCTGGCCGTCGAGTCTGGGAGACAGTTCTCTGTACACAGAAGAACAGCTCAAATCACTCAAGGAAGGCCGCACACGTGTCCGACTGCATATCGAACAACAGGCCGATGGCACCTTGAAAGGATACGGATACAACACCCAGAAGCGCAGCGATTGGGAAATGATTCCTGTGGTGCAGTTCGTCGCTCAAGGCACTCGGCAAGTGGCTGATTTCGGCAACGGGAGAACGCTGATATGGACCCCAGCCGATGCCCTATCTAACACTTTCGGAATCCCGGCGCTGGAAGCTGCCCCACAAGTCCCTCACATCTGGATTTATCCGCCTACCGAGCAGGCAGATAACATCATCGTCGATCCGATTTACCCGCCTGAGTACAAGGACTTCATCCTTGTTTTCCCGGCTGATTCTGGTGTGCAGCCGCTGTATGTTGTGGTTTCAAGAACTGCTGGCAGCGGTGATATAAAGTACCACCGACCACCGCTGGCATTACCTGCATTTCCTGATGCCCTTCCTGTTAAATCAAAAAGCAGTGTTCAGGGCGGAGGGAGTAAGCGCAGCCGGTGGAAAGACCGGAAGGGGCGGATATACGAATGGGACAGCAAGACGGGCGCAATAGAGATCTACGATAAACAAGGTAAGCATATTGGCGAGTTCAACCACGAAACAGGTGAACAGATAGACCCCGCAAAACCTGGTAGAACCACCCCAAAATAAATTAAGAGGCTATTTATGTTTTTATGGATTAGCGGTTTCTTAAAAGGTGATGTCGAGGATGACTCCTTAAAATACGAACTTACGGTTCGACCTCAGTTTGAGGCCTTGGTAATGGGTTGTCTTGGCTGGAAAAGTCTCGATGAAAGTGCGGATGGGGAATGGCTGCTAACCGACGAGCAAGTCCAACAAATCGCCATAGCTCTCAATGAGCGGTTACCGACTGAACTGGACCTCTTCATAGGTGTGCGCGAGTAGGCGAGTGCGAAGTCAGGAACTCTAGGCAAACAACGGGCCACAACGCTCCTTCACACACCAGATGCGCCGTCACCAGCGACCTGCACTTGCCGCCTGCCTGCATGCCCATAAGAAAGGGCAATATTCCAGGAGTAAAAAGTGAGCTTTCTCTACCAAAATCCATCAATGAGCCACGATGAAGCGACGAAGTTTCTGGCCAGCGGCGTGGATACGAACGTTATTGCGGCATTGGTTTCTATCGGGCTGAATGAAGACGATAGAACCTGGGCTCAGAACACGTGCCTCAACTACCTCGCAAGTGAGACTGAATCAGTTGCAGCGTCCGCCGTCACGGCGCTGGGTCACATAGCTCGCAGGCATAGTCGACTGGATAGATACAGGGTCCTTCCAGCACTCGCAACTGTGAAGAACAAATTTCCTTCGCTGGAAGGCATTGTTGCGGACACGCTTGACGATATTGACGCATTCACCTGACCCGCCGAGCGTTCGAATACTGGGATTTGTGGTGAGGGAGCTTGCCCCTCACCACAACGGCTCAATCATCCCGCGTCAGCACTTCCAGCAATTCAATCTCGAAAATCAGATTCGAATGGGGGGTAATCGCCCCCATCGAACGCTCGCCGTATGCCAAATGTGCGGGCACCAGCAGTTTGCGCTTGCCGCCGACCTGCATGCCCATGATTCCCTGATCCCAGCCCTTGATCACGCGACCGGTGCCGATCACACACTGGAAAGGCTTCCCTCGGCTGTAGGAAGAATCGAATTCGGTGCCGTCTTCCAGCCAGCCACGGTATTGAGTGGTGATCAGCGCGCCTTTGACGGCGGCTTTGCCATCGCCTGGTTCAAGGTCAATGATTTGCAATTCGTCGTTCATACTTCTTACTCGTTCACTGTCGCCCGTTCATGAGGGCGCGGACGGTGGTTTTCGCAGAATCCGGCGCTGATGGCAATCCATGGAACCGAAACGTCGCCCGCCTGCTCACATGAGTATCGATTTCGTACTCAGGAAAGGACGCTCTGATGACCGACTCACGATCACTGCGCAGTTTCATTCCGCCCTACATCCTCAACCGCATTATTGCCCACGGCTCCGAGCGGCAGCGCTCCAGCGCACTGATCACGTTGACCCACGTGCGCGCCCTTCGTCATTCGCCGACTCCACCGGTACGTTCCGCGGCGGCGACGATCCTGCCGCCCTCCACTCAACCCGGTCTGGTACAGCGCAGCCTCTATGATGCGCAGGGAAAAATGCTCCTGCCGGGAATGCCGGCGCGCCTTGAAAGCCAACCGCCGACGGGCGATGCAGCGGTCGACGAGGCCTATGATGCGTTGGGCGCCAGCCATGAGTTTTTCTGGAAGGTGCTGGGCCGCGACTCGATCGACAATAAAGGTTTTGCCCTGATCGGCAGTGTGCATTACGGCCAGGACTATGAAAATGCGTTCTGGAACGGTGCACAGATGGTCTTCGGTGACGGCGATGGCGAAATTTTCGAGCGTTTCACCCGCTCACTGGATGTAATCGGACACGAGCTGACCCACGGCGTGATCGAAAGCGAAGCGGGCCTGGTGTACGCCGGCCAGTCCGGAGCCTTGAATGAATCGATATCGGATGTATTCGGGGTGCTGATCAAGCAACACGTACTGGGCCAGACAGCCAAAGAGGCGGACTGGCTGATCGGTGCCGACCTGCTGACGCCACGGATCAAAGGCATCGGACTACGCTCGATGGCCCATCCCGGCACGGCGTATGACGACCCGCTGCTGGGCAAGGATCCACAACCGGAGCACATGCGCAAATTCGTCGTCACGCAGGAAGACAACGGCGGTGTCCACATCAATTCCGGCATACCCAACCGCGCGTTCTATCTCGCGGCCAAGGCACTAGGCGGGTTTGCCTGGGAGAAAGCCGGCCGCATCTGGTACGACACGCTGTGCGACAGGCGCCTGAGCAGCGAAGCGACATTCAGTGCATTCGCCGATCTGACCATCGTGCATGCCCGGCAACTTTTTGGCCCCGATGAGGCCAAGGCGGTGCAGCATGCCTGGTCCGAAGTGGGGGTCGATGTCACTCAGGAGAAACCATGAAAACTTTGCCAATGCTGGGTGATGATGCCGTGGTACGTCTTTCCCGCCAGGGCGGTGTGGCGGCGATCCACGCGTTGACCCGTCCTCGTCGAATCGAATTCGCGCAATGCGACCTCGATCAGCGCACGCGCATCTGTTCATTGCTGGAAGGTTGCCTGCCGCTCGCAGACTCCGCCTCGGGTCGCGGTGATCAGCGTTTCTTTGAAATTGAGGTGCACTTTCGCAGCGGCGAACAGGACGATCGGATGGTGATGAAAGTGCCTGAGGATCGGGCACCGGGTGAATTGGTGCTGCTGTGGGACAAAGGCGAGGTGTTATGAGCCTGCTGTTTTCAGGCCACGTGAACTAACATTAGCGCATCTTTTCTGTACGGCTGATGCGCCATGATGGCAATCCCTGAATGAATCTGGCCTGGACCAGCGCCGCCATCGGTTCGGTGATGCTTGCCCTGATCGTCGCGTTGATCTGTCGCGTGCGCTCGTTGCGCAAGCAGTTGGCCGAATCTCGCGTGCTGATCGCCAGCCTGACCGATGGGCAGAATATTCATCAGGACGGCGATGCCGAGCGCTTCAAACGCAGCCAATACTTCGCTCGCATCGGCACCTGGGATTGGGATGTCGACACCGACAAGCTCTACTGGTCGGACGCGATCTACGGCATGTTCGGTTTCAAGATCGGTGAAGTAACGCCCTCCTACGCATTGTTTTGCGCCTGCGTGCACCCGGACGACCGGGCCAAGGTCCGGGCCGGTGAGCTGCGTTGCCTGGAAACCGGCGAAAATCATGACGAGGAATACCGGGTCGTCTGGCCCGACGGCACTATTCGCTGGTTGCGGGAAACCGGCAATGTGGTCAAGAACGACCACGATGCAACCATCAAGATGATGGGCGTGGTGCGCGATATCACGGAGGAAAAAGCCTCCGCCAGCTACCTGCAACACCTGGCCCACTTCGACCCACTGACCGGTCTGCCCAATCGCCTGGTGCTCGAAGAGCGTCTGTCCGAGGCGCTGGAACAGGCGCGCATCAGCGCTACGAGAGTGGCATTGGTGTTCGTCGATCTGAATGGTTTCAAGGCGATCAACGATGTCTACGGGCATGCCGCCGGCGACCGGGTGCTGATCACCACCGCCACCCGGCTGAAAAGAATCCTGCGCTCAACCGACACCGTCGCGCGGATCGGCGGCGACGAATTTGTGGTCATCCTGCAGGGCCTGGCCCAAGGCATCAGCCTGCAGGATGAGGCTCGCAGCATCTGCCAGAAAATCTTCGTCGAACTCTCGCCGCCCATCAGCATCGGCAACGACCAGCGCCACATCGGCAGCAGCCTCGGTGTGGCGGTATTCCCGGACCACGCGCCGAGCATGGACCGGTTGATTCACATTGCCGACCTGGCGATGTATGAAGCCAAGCGCAGCGGGAATAATCAGTATCGGTTGGGCACTGAAAGCCCGGCGCGCGCCCACAGCGAATAGCCCCCTCGGCGGCGACTGTTGCGACGATTCTGTAGCGGACTGTACGGGCAGCTTCACGCAGTGCCGGCGTAGGCTGAAAAAAACAATCGGGATTCGCCATGCACATCGCCATTTTGACCTTCGACGGTTTCAACGAACTGGACTCTCTGATCGCCTACGGCATGCTCAGCCGGATTTCCCTGCTCGGCGACAAGGATTGGCGCGTGAGCATCGCTTCGCCGACGTCCAGGGTCACGTCCATGAACGGTTTGACCATCGATGCGCACATCGATCTCGCCGAGGCCTGTCAGGCTGATGCGGTGCTGGCGGGCAGCGGCATGAAGACCGGTGAAGTGGCCAATGATGCCGCGATCATGGAGCAACTGCGTTTCGATCCGGCCCGCCAATTACTGGCGGCGCAATGTTCCGGAACCTTCCTGCTGGCCACACTCGGACTGCTCGGCGACGCGCCAGCCTGCACCGACACCACCAGCAAACCCTGGGTGCAGGCGGCGGGTGTCAATGTCGTCAATCAGGCGTTCTATGCCAACGGCAATGTTGCCACCGCCGGAGGTTGCTTGTCGGCGCAGTACCTGTCTGCGTGGTTGCTGGCCCGGCTCAAGGGCACCGAGACGGCGCGGGAAGTGCTGCACTATTTCGCGCCGGTCGGCGAGAAGGATGAGTCTGTGGCCAGGGGGATGGCCCATATCGAGGCGTTTCTCTGACATTTAGGTTGCCAAACCGGACGCTCCCACAGCTGACCCAATTGATCCGCTTCACGCATTAATGCATGCCAACAATGCACTTATCATATCGATCGCCCTGCTCCACCATTCGCCTCAATAAGAACCGTGCGCCGCGTCCAGGCAGCGCACGTCATAAAAGCGGTGGAGTACAGGTCAATGACAACATCAATCCATTCCGGGCGCTCTCGCGCCAGTGCGATTTTCCGGGTTACCTCGGGCAACTTCCTCGAACAGTTCGACTTCTTCCTTTTCGGCTTTTACGCCACGCAGATCGCTGCCGTGTTCTTCCCGGCCAGCAGCGAATTCGCCTCCCTGATGATGACCTTTGCAGTGTTCGGCGCAGGCTTCCTGATGCGTCCATTGGGCGCGGTGGTGCTAGGTGCGTACATCGATGATGTGGGTCGACGCAAAGGGCTGATCGTCACCCTGTCGATCATGGCCAGCGGCACGATACTGATTGTGCTGGTGCCCGGTTACGACACCATCGGCCTGTTTGCCCCGGCCATCGTGTTGATTGGCCGACTGCTGCAGGGCTTCTCCGCCGGCGCGGAAATGGGCGGTGTCTCGGTGTATCTCTCGGAGATCGCCACGCCCGGCAACAAAGGGTTTTTCACCAGTTGGCAGTCGGCCAGTCAGCAGGTGGCGATCATCGTCGCGGCGGCGCTGGGCTATGGCCTGAACCAATGGATGGCGCCAGCGATGATTGCCGATTGGGGCTGGCGGATTCCGTTTTTCGTTGGCTGCATGATCGTACCGTTCATTTTCTTCCTGCGCCGTAACCTGGAGGAAACCGAGGAGTTCGCTGCCCGCAAACACCGCCCGAGCATGGGCGACGTGTTCCGCACCCTGGCGCAGAACTGGGTGATCGTGTTCGCTGGCATGATGATGGTCGCCCTGACCACCACCGCGTTTTACCTGATCACCGTGTACGCGCCGACCTTCGGCAAAACCGTGCTGCACTTGAGCACCGCCGATGCGCTGTTGGTGACCTTGCTGGTGGGCGTTTCGAACTTCTTCTGGCTGCCGATTGGCGGCGCATTGTCGGACCGCATCGGCCGTCGACCGGTGTTGATCGCCATGGCCCTGCTGACCCTCGCCACCGCATACCCGGCGCTGACGTACCTGGTGCACGCGCCGAGTTTCATCAACATGCTGCTGGTGCTGCTGTGGTTGTCATTTATTTATGGCTTGTACAACGGCGCGATGATTGCCGCGCTGACGGAGATCATGCCGGTCGAGGTGCGAGTCGCCGGGTTCTCGTTGGCGTACAGCCTGGCGACGGCGGTGTTTGGCGGTTTCACCCCGGCGATGTCGACCTTCCTGATCCAGTACACCGGCGACAAAGCTGCCCCCGGTTACTGGATGAGTTTTGCGGCGCTTTGTGCGTTGTGCGCGACGTTGTACCTCTATCGCCGAGCCTCCGGACGCCTGCAACCGGCCATTTCCTGAACCCGTCCTTTTCGAGAAACTGCCTATGAAAAAGCTATTCAACTTCGCCGCCCTGGCCCTCGTGGCCAGCCTCGGTCTGACCAGCGTCGCCCAGGCCGAAGAGATCCGCGTGATGACTTCCGGCGGCTTCACCGCTGCCTACAAAGTCCTCGGCCCGAAATTCGCCGAGTCTACCGGCAACACACTGGATACGGCACTTGGCCCGTCCATGGGCAAAGCGCCGGAAGCGATCCCCAATCGGCTGGCCCGCGGTGAAAAGGCCGACGTGGTGATCATGGTCGGCTATGCCCTCGACGACCTGATCAAGCAAGGTAAAGTCGACCCCGCGTCGCGCGTCGAACTGGCCGATTCGCGAATCGGCCTGGTCGTGCGCGAAGGCGCGCCGAAGCCGGACATCAGCTCCGTCGACAGCCTGAAAAAGACCTTGCTCGACGCGAAGTCTGTCGCCTATTCCGACAGCGCCAGCGGCGTGTACATCGAGAATCAGCTGTACAAGCGACTGGGCATCGGAGACCAACTCAAACCCAAGTCAACGATGGTGCCGAAAATCCCAGTGGGTTCAGTGGTTGCTACTGGCGACTATCAACTGGGCTTCCAGCAGGTCAGCGAGTTGTTGCCGGTCCCTGGTGTGAGTTTTGTCGCGAAGATCCCGGAGTCGGTGCAATCGGTGACCCGCTTCGCCGCCGGCATTCCAGTGGGTGCGCAGCATCCGGCCGAAGCCAGGGCGTTGCTGGACTACCTCGCCTCCACCGCGGCACAGCCCGATGTACAAGCCACCGGCCTGGACTCGGTCAGCCGCTGACCGAAGGCTGTTCAACCTTCATTTCCACCACCAGGCGTTCCAACTCCAACGCCGCCGGGGTCAAGGTACGACCCCGGCGCTTGATCAAACCGACGCTGCGCATCACCTGCGGATCGGTCAGTGGCACCCGCGTCAGAATCGGGTGATCCGTCGCCGGCATCGCCATCAATGGCACCGCCGCCACACCCAACCCAGCCTCCACCAGACCAATCATTGTTGTCACATGCCGGGTTTCGCAGATGCTCGGCCGTTGCGGCACGATGCCCGTGAGCGCCTGATCGAGTAAAAAACGATTGCCGGACGTCTTGTCCAGCGAGATGTAATCCTGCTGATAAAACTCGTCCCACGTCACGCTGCTGCGCCCGGCCAACGGGTGATCGCGCCGACAGGCCACCACATAACCTTCCTGCACCAGCGGCTCGAAATCCACTTCGGCCTCCAGGGTGCCCATGAAACTCAGGCCGAAATCCGCTTCACCGTTGACCACCGCACTCAGCACTTCATGGGCGCTGGAGTCGAGCACCTTGACCTTGATCCGCGGAAACTGGCGGTGGTAGTGCGCGATCACCCGGGGCATGAAGTAGTACGCCGCCGAGGGCACACAGGCGACCGTGACGTGACCGAGCCGGGTCGAGGCGACTTCGCTGATGCCGAGCAATGCCACGTCCAGATCATCCAGCAGCCGCTCGACGCTGGGCATGAAACCGCGTCCGGCCTGGGTCAGGCTGACTTTGCGCGTGGTGCGTTCGAACAACCTGACGCCAAGGGCGTCTTCGAGTTTTTCGATGCGTCGGCTCAGCGCTGGCTGCGAGATGCGCACAGCGTCGGCAGCCTTGCGAAAGCTGCCCTGTTCGACCACGGCGCGGAAGGCTTGCAGGTCGTTGAGGTCGAAGTTGATGGCCATGGTGGGGGCTCAAGGGACAGATTGATCAGCTTATCCTATGAATGTAACTAATTGATGCGGAGTTTAACGAGATGGTTGTCGCCAGCCAGGCCGCCTTCGACTTGCTCGCGAAAGCGGTCTATCAGTCAACACCGTTTTATGTTCGAGGCTGACGCATCCCGCATCACCCTTTATCCTTGTCGCCCCGCCGTACCGAGTTCTGGAGTTTGTCATGCCCCATGAAGGCAACCTGTTGCAAGCCGCTGTCGTGTTTCTGCTCGCGGCGGTGCTCACCGTCCCCCTGGCCAAACGCCTGCAACTGGGGGCAGTGCTGGGTTATCTGTTTGCCGGGGTGATCATCGGCCCGTCGGTGCTTGGGTTGGTTGGCAATCCGCAAAGTGTCAGCCACATTTCCGAACTGGGGGTGGTGTTGCTGCTGTTCATCATCGGCCTGGAGCTGTCGCCACGGCGTTTGTGGGTGATGCGCAGATCAGTATTCGGCGTCGGTCTGGCGCAGGTGCTGCTGACGGGCTCGGTGATTGGCGTGGTGGCGTTGTTTGTCTTTGGGCAATCGTTGAATAGCGCGATTGTCCTGGGCCTGGGTCTTGCCCTGTCGTCCACCGCGTTTGGCCTGCAGAGCCTGGCCGAGCGCAAGGAACTGACCAGCCCTCATGGACGGTTGGCGTTCGCGATTCTGTTGTTCCAGGACATCGCCGCAATCCCGCTGATCGCCATGGTGCCGCTGCTGGCCGGCGGCGATCACACCAGCACGGCCGCCGAGGATGTGAACCACGGACTACGTGTGTTGGGCAGCATCGCGGTGGTGGTGATTGGCGGGCGCTATCTGCTGCGCCCGGTGTTCCGGGTGGTGGCCAAGAGCGGTTTGCCGGAAGTCTCCACCGCCACCGCGTTGCTGGTGGTGATCGGCACCGCGTGGTTGATGGATCTGGTCGGCGTCTCCATGGCGCTCGGGGCATTTCTGGCCGGTTTGCTGCTGGCGGACTCCGAATACCGACATGAACTGGAAGCGCAGATCGAACCGTTCAAGGGCCTGTTGCTGGGGCTGTTTTTCATCAGCGTCGGCATGGGCGCGAACCTGAGTCTGCTGCTGAGCGCGCCGATCGTGGTGCTGGGGCTGACCCTGCTGCTGATCGCCATCAAGCTGCCGCTGTTGTTTGTTGTGGGCCGCGTGGCGGGCGGCTTGAGCAAAGTCAGCGCGATTCGCCTAGGCATCGTGCTGGCCGCTGGCGGTGAGTTTGCCTTCGTGGTGTTCAAGATCGGCCGCGACCAAGGCTTGTTCGAGCCGCGCCTGTATGACTTGCTGGTGCTGACGATCACCCTGTCGATGGCCGTGACCCCGTTGTTGTTGCTGCTATGCGCACGACTGGTCAGCCCCAAGGTTCAGCCGGTGGTGGTGCCGGAGAAATTCCGTGAAATCGATACCGACGCGCCGCGCGTGGTGATCGCCGGCATGGGGCGAATGGGGCAGATCGTGGCGCGGATTCTGCGCGCGCAAAACATCAAGTTCGTCGCCCTCGACACCTCGGTCGAAACCATCGAGCTGTCCCGCAGCTTCGGCGGCGTGCCGGTGTTCTACGGCGACCCGATGCGCCCGGAAATCCTCAGTGCGGCCAAGGTCGAGCAGGCAGAGTATTTCGTGATCGCCACTGACGATCCAGACACCAACATCAAGACCGCCGAGCTGGTGCACAAGCTGTACCCGCACATGAAAATCATCGCCCGGGCGCGTAACCGTCAGCACGTTCACCGCTTGGTTGACATCGGTGCCGAGGCGATTCGGGAAACCTATTATTCGAGCCTGGAAATGAGCCGGCGTACGTTGGTCGGGTTGGGGCTGACCCAGGCTCAGGCGGATGCGCGGATCAAGCGCTTCAAGCATCACGACGAACAAGTGCTGGAAGCCCAGCATGCGATTTATGACGATGCGGCGAAGGTGTTGCAGACGGCCCAGGAAGCCCGGGCGGAATTGGCGCGGTTGTTTGAGGCGGATCAGATGGAAGAGGAAGCGGGTAAAAATTGAGGTGAATTAGAGGGCCTCTTCGCGGGCAAGCCCGCTCCCACAGGGTCAATGGGTGTTCACAGAATCGGGGTCACCCGAAACCATTGTGGGAGCGGGCTTGCCCGCGATGAACGATGACGCAGTGCACTGGATAAATGACAACTTCAAAGGAACCCACAATGGCTGCTGACCAACCCTCCCCCGCCCTCAAGGAAATCTTCAACGCCGAGCGCCTCAAGCACATCGCCACCGAGATGAGCGCCGTTTACCCAGAGTTCAACGCCAAGACCTTCCTGAAACTGGCCAACGACGGGCTTGCCGACCTATCGATCATGCAGCGCATGGCCCGGGTCAGCGAATGCCTGCACGCCGTATTGCCGCTGGGTTATGAAGAATCGCTCGACGTCCTGCGCGCCCTCGCGCCGCGCCTGAACAGCGGCTTCGTCAGCATCTCGTTGCCGCATTACGTCGCGACCTACGGCGCCCATGCCTTCGAGCCATCCATGGAGGCGCTGAAATACTTCACCACCTTCGGCTCAGCGGAATTTGCGATTCGTTATTTCCTGCGCAGCGACCTCAAGCGCTCACTGGCCGTCATGCACGACTGGTCCCTGGACGAAAATGACCACGTTCGACGCCTGGCCAGCGAAGGCAGTCGACCGCGCCTGCCCTGGTCGTTTCGTCTGGAGCAGATCCAGGCCGACCCGACCCTGGCGGCTGCGATCCTCGACAACCTCAAGGCAGACAGCAGCCTTTACGTGCGCAAGTCCGTGGCCAACCACCTCAACGACATCACCAAGGACCATCCCGAGTGGGTGCTGGACGTGATCGAAGGTTGGTCACTGGAGAACAAGCACACCGCGTGGATCGCCAAACATGCCCTGCGCAGCCTGATCAAACAGGGTAATCAGCGAGCGCTGGCGATCATTGGCGCAAGCGGCAAGCCTGAGGTCGAGATTATCGATGTGCAGGTGGAACCGGCGGTGATTGCTCTGGGAGAGAAAATCACCCTGTCGTTCACTGTGAAATCGACGGTGCCGGACAGTCAGCGACTGGTGATCGACTACGCCATCGATTACGTCAAAGCCAACGGCAGCACCTCGGCGAAGGTGTTCAAGCTCAAGGCGTTGACGCTTGCCGGCAAGGCCAGTGAATCCATCTTCCGTGGCCAGCACATCAAGGAACTGACCACACGCAAGCATTACGCCGGCAAGCACGCCGTGTACATTCTGGTGAACGGCGAACGCCTGGCCAGTACGCAATTCGAAATCCTCGGTTGACCGATGATTCGATGTGCCAGATCTGACGCCTTCGCGAGCAAGCTCAGCTCCTACAGGGCTAATGGCTGTAGGCAAATTTTGTGATCAACACAGATAACTGTGGGAGCGGGCTTGCCCGCGAAGGCGGCGGCACATCCAGTATGTGTGTGGATGACACACCGCCTTCGCGAGCAAGCTCAGCGCCTACAGGGGATTGGGGCCGAGCAACAGATCCTGCTCATGCTCACACAACTCCACCACGTAATCCCACAACACCCGCAGCCGCACGGATTTGTGCAGCTCGCGGCGGGTGCTGATCCAGTAGCTGCGCTGGATGCTCTCGTCCGGCAACAATGCCACCAGCCCCGGGTCGGCGCTGGCCATGTAGCACGGCAGCACGGCGATGCCCAAACCCGAGCGCGCCGCCTGTTGCTGGGCGATGACGCTGGTGCTGTGGAAGACCACCTGCGGGTTGCGGCAAAAACTGTTGAGGAACATCAGTTCCTGGCTGAACAGCAAGTCGTCGACGTAACCGATCCAGGCGTGGCGGCCGAGGTCTTCGCGGCTGCTCAGCGGTGGCGAGCGGTCCAGGTAATCCTGGCTGGCGTACAGCGCCAGGCGATAGTCGGTGAGTTTGCGCGTGACCAGCATGTCGGCGGACGGGCGCTCCAGGTGGATGCTGATCTCGGCTTCGCGGTTAAGGATGCTGACGAAACGCGGCACCGCCACCAGTTCCACTTCCAGCCCCGGATAGCGTTCGAACAACTCGTTCATGCGACTGGCGAGGAACATGATGCCCAGCCCTTCCGTGACCCCGACGCGGATCTTGCCCAGCGGCGCCGTCGATTGGGTGATTTCTTCCTGGGCCAGCAACGCGACGTTTTCCATCGCTTCAGCGTGCTTGAGCAGCGCTTCGCCAGCCGGGGTCAGCTCATATCCCTGGGCGTGCTGCACGAACAGCGCGGTGCCGAGGCTCTTTTCGATGGCCTCGATGTGCCGCGCCACCGTGGCGTGGGTGGTGTTCAAACGGCGGGCAGCGGTCAGCAAACGCCCGCTACGCTGCAATTCGAGAAAAAACCGAAGGTCATTCCAGTCGAACATGAATCGTCCTTGAGGTGAGGCTGTCTAAAAACGCACAGCGGCTGCGCAAAAACTAACATTCTTTTGACGAAAGCTAACAACTAGGATGACCGACAACAAGAACAACAATACGAGGTCAGGGATGCAGACTTCCCTTGATGAATACGACTACATCGTGGTCGGGGCCGGGCCAGCCGGGTGTTTGCTGGCCAATCGGTTGTCGGCTAACCCACAACATCGAGTGCTGCTGCTTGAAGCTGGCGGTCGCGATAACTATGCGTGGATTCACATCCCCGTGGGTTACCTGTTCTGCATCGGCAACCCGCGCACCGACTGGTGCTTCAAGACCGAGGCGCAACCTGGCCTGCAAGGGCGCGCCCTGAGTTATCCACGAGGCAAGGTGCTCGGCGGCTGTTCCTCGATCAACGGCATGATCTACATGCGTGGCCAGGCCGGCGACTACGACGGCTGGGCGGCCGACGGCAATCCCGGCTGGAGCTGGAACGACGTGCTGCCGCTGTTCAAGAAAAGCGAAAACCATTTTGCCGGCGACTCTGAATTTCACGGCGCTGCCGGTGAATGGCGGATTGAGCGTCAGCGCTTGTCGTGGCCGATTCTCGATGCCTTCCAACAGGCCGCCGCGCAGAGCGGGATCGCCAGCATCGATGACTTCAACCAGGGCGATAACGAAGGCTGCGGCTACTTCCAGGTCAATCAGAAGGCCGGAATTCGCTGGAACGCGGCCAAGGCGTTTCTCAAACCGATCCGCCATCGGCCCAATCTCACCGTACTGACCGACGTCGAAGTCGACCGTGTGCTGCTGGAAAACGGGCGTGCTTGCGCGGTCAGCGCACGTTGGCAGGGTCAGGCGAAAACCTTCAAGGCGCGCCAGGAAATCGTGCTGTGCGCCGGCTCCGTCGGTTCGCCGAGCATCCTGCAACGTTCCGGGATCGGCCCTCGCCCGCTGCTGCAACGCCTGGGGATCGGTGTTGCGCATGAACTGCCCGGGGTGGGCGGCAACCTGCAGGATCACCTGCAACTGCGGTTGATCTACAAACTGGAGAACGCGCGCACCCTCAACCAGATTGCCGGCAGCCTGTGGGGCAAGATGGGCATGGGCCTGCGTTATCTGTATGACCGCAGTGGGCCGCTGTCCATGGCGCCAAGCCAGCTTGGCGCGTTTGCCCGGTCGGGGCCGGAGCAGACCTCGGCGAATCTTGAGTACCACGTGCAACCCTTGTCGCTTGAGCGCTTCGGCGAGCCATTGCACGCGTTCCCGGCTTTCACCGCGTCGGTCTGCGATCTGCGTCCGCAAAGCCGTGGCCGTATCGAAATTCGCTCCGCCGATCCGCAGGAAGCACCGTTGATTCAACCCAACTATTTGAGCCATCCCGAGGATCTTCGGGTTGCGGCCGATGCCATTCGCCTGACCCGACGCATCGTCGCCGCGCCAGCCCTGCAAGCATTCAAACCGGTCGAGTACCTGCCCGGTGACAGCTTGCAGAGCGAAGCACAATTGCAGGAAGCCGCGGCGCGGATCGGCACGACGATTTTCCATCCGGTGGGCACCTGCCGCATGGGCAACGACGCGGACGCGGTGGTCGATGCGCAGCTTAAAGTCCACGGGATCCCCGGCCTGCGCATCGCCGACGCCTCGATCATGCCGCGCATTACCTCGGGCAACACCTGTTCGCCTACGCTGATGATTGCCGAAAAGGCCGCACAACTCATTCTTAACCCCTCGACAAGGAGCCTCACCCCACCCATGGAACTGGTCACGAACCCCTGAACACGAACACCCCTGTAGGAGCTGGCTTGCCAGCGAAAGCGGCGGATCAGTCAATATTGATGTCGCCTGATACACCGCCTTCGCTGGCAAGCCAGCTCCTACAGGACGTTTTCACCCCGATACATCGTAGTAGCGGCGCCAGCCCACAAGGTCGGCGCCGACAGTGGAACAACAAAAACAATCACTGTGAGGGATACCGATATGTCAGAACATGTTCAGCCTCTGCAAGCCGCGCCGGTCGCGGAAATCAGCCACGACACCCGCAAAGTCATCTTCGCTTCATCGCTCGGGACGGTGTTCGAGTGGTATGACTTTTTCCTTTATGGCGCCCTCGCGGCGGTGATAAGTAAACAATTCTTCGCCGGGGTCAACGACACCACGGCCTTCATCTTCGCCCTGATGGCCTTCGCCGCCGGCTTCATCGTGCGACCGTTCGGTGCGTTGGTGTTCGGTCGGTTGGGGGACATGATCGGGCGCAAATACACCTTCCTCGCGACCATCATCCTGATGGGCCTGGCGACCTTCTGCGTCGGGCTGCTACCGACTTACGCCAGCATCGGCATTGCCGCGCCGATCATCCTTGTGGTGCTGCGTATGCTGCAGGGTCTGGCTCTGGGCGGTGAATATGGCGGTGCGGCGACGTATGTCGCGGAACACGCGCCGATGGGCAAACGCGGTTTCCACACTAGCTGGATTCAGTCCACTGCGACCCTCGGCTTGCTGTTGTCGCTGCTGGTGGTACTCGGTTGCCGCTACTTCACCGGTGACCAGTTCGAAGTGTGGGGCTGGCGCATTCCGTTTCTGTTTTCGATCGTTCTGCTGGGCATCTCGACGTGGATTCGCATGAGCCTGCACGAGTCGCCTGCGTTCGTGAAAATGAAAGAGGAAGGCAAACTCTGCAAGTCGCCACTGCGCGACTCCTTCGGCAAGTGGGAGAACCTTAAAGTCGTCTTGATCGCCCTGTTCAGCATCAACGCAGGGCAAGCGGTGACCTTCTACGCGGCGCAGTTTTATGTGCTGTTTTTCCTTACCCAGTTCTTGAAAATGGACCCGGCCCTGGCCAATAGCTTGTTGATCGTCAGCGTGATCATTGGCGCGCCGTTCTTCATCTTTTTTGGCTGGCTGTCGGACAAGGTCGGGCGCAAACCGGTGTTGATGATCGGCCTGCTGCTGGCGACTGCGCTGTACTTCCCGATCTTCAAGACCCTGGCCCACTATGCCAATCCGGCGATCGACCAGGCCAGTCGCCAGGCCCCGATCACCGTGCTGGCCGACCCGGCCACCTGCACCTTTCAGTTCGACCCGGTGGGCAAGGCGAAATTTGATAGCCCTTGCGACAAGGTCAAAACTTTCCTGGTGAAACAGGGCCTGCCCTACACCAGCCAAGCCGCTCCGGCCGGTAGCGCGGTGCAAGTGAGCGTCGGTGAAGTGAAGATCGATGGCTATGACGAAGCGGCGCTGCGTGGCGCGGTGACTCTGGCGGGGTATCCGTCACAGGCCGACACCCAGTTGATCAACAAACCCATGATCGTGGCGCTGATTGTTGCGCTGATCATTATTTCCGCCATGTGCTACGGCCCGCTGGCGGCGCTGATGGTCGAGCTGTTCCCGACGCGCATCCGCTATACCTCGATGTCCTTGCCCTACCACATTGGCAACGGCTGGTTTGGTGGGTTCTTGCCGACGGTGTCGTTTGCGTTAGTGGTGTATACCGGGGACATTTTTTACGGGTTGTGGTATCCGGTGGTGATTACTGGGGTCAGCCTGATTGTGGGGATGATCTGTTTGCGTGAGACCAAGAATGTGGATCTGGATACCAACTGAGATCATAGACGCGCGGCTGTTTGGTGGGTGAGCGAAGGACGTTAACGATGACGCGTTTTAGCAGGATGAACGGGATGCATTGAGATCTTCGCTGGCAAGCCAGCTCCTACGTTGAGCGTGTGTGTCCGCCTATTCATTTCACACACCTATCGCCTGTAGGAGCGAGCTTGCTCGCGAAGGACGTTAACGATGACGCGTTTAAGCAGGACGAACGGGGTGCATTGAGATCTTCGCTGGCAAGCCAGCTCCTACGTTGAGCGTGTGTGTCCGCCTATTCATTTCACACACCTATCGCCTGTAGGAGCGAGCTTGCTCGCGAAGGACGTTAACGATGACGCGTTTTA
>NZ_LHPC01000029.1 GCF_001297125.1 Pseudomonas sp. RIT-PI-q | reverse complement strand
CTATGATAGGCGGCCACCGCCCCCCCCGGAGTCAGCCCCCGCAATGCCCCAGATCACCCACTTCAAAACCCCGTGCCCCGAGCACATCAATAGCCAGATCCTGCAGATGGTGGTCGACTACCTGACCGACATCAGCCTGGTCGCTATCCCGCCGAGCAACCTGCTGTACAACGTGTACCAGTACGCGATCGGCTACGAGGTTCACCTCTATCTGGAGGCGTTGAACGGGGCGAAAGGGCTTGCCGTGGAGCTGCTCGTCGCGACCGACGATGACGACCCGGAGAAGGTCGTCGGCTTTTTGCTGTACCTGCCAGTCAAGGACGATCCCGACGCCTGCGCCGTGGCCTATATGGCCGTGCAGGCCGGTCATCGACGTCAGGGTATTGCCCGGCGCATGTTGCGGGAGATGGTCGGTCGCTATCCGCATGCCGAGCTGACCTGTGCCGTGGCCAAGGTGCCGTATTTTGAGTCGATGGGCTTTCAGGTGCTGGGCGTGCGCGGTACTCAAGTGCTGATGAACACCCGCGATCACGGCACCGATGGCTTGAGGGCCCTGCTGGACGTGGCGTCGATCTACAGCTCGCTGGAGGTGCGGCAGATTCATACGTACCTGCTGCAAAAAAACGGCAAGCGGGCGATGCTCGATGCGGAAAAACAGCGTGACCGGCATCTGGACCAGATGACGCGCAAGGCCAATGAATTTGTCCGCCAACGATTGGGCCAACTTGATTAACTGTGGGAGCGGGCTTGCCCGCGATGAGGCCATCACATCCAATAATGATGTCGCCTGACACACCCACATCGCGGGCAAGTCGAATCGTCGCACCGCCGCTCCCACAGGGGATTTATGTTGGCTTTTCGAATGTGCAAAGCCCGGCCAAATGCCGGGCTTTTTCTTGTCTGGGATTCACGCAGATAAAAAAAGAGCCTCAAAGCTCTTTGATGGGGAGGAAGTAGAGCCTTCGAGGCTCAAGATGCGCATGAAGCAAGTGGTGAGCTTGGTAGGGGTTCAGTGCACTCACCACTTACGCAACGGCTTGAGCAAACAAGCGGCTGCGTAGTTCTATCGTAGAAAAGTGAGGTTTTGTGCTCAAGTACCGCTAGTCGAATCCCCCCGCCAGCCGGCGTTACGCAGGGCTTTGAGCAGCGTTTCGGCATCCAGTCCCGGCACCGCATGGCCATTACCCTCGGCAGTGTCGGAAGCCAGCAAGGCATTGATGATCGCTTCCTCCACGGCTTCGGTCGCGGCGAGGAACAATTCGCTGATGTGGTCGTTGTTGACCATGCTCAGGTTGTCGGTTGTCGGCGCCTTCTTGCTTTCATAAGCGGCGGGTGGCACATCATTGCCGGTGGCGAAGGCGATAAAGATGTCACCGCTGTGGTCTTCATTACCGCCGCCGGTGCGCGCGAGTCCGAGGCTGGCACGCTGCGCGAGACGCGTGCACTGATGCGGCAACAACGGTGCATCGGTGGCCAGGCAAACCACGATCGAGCCCATGCCGGGATGCGGCAGCGAAGCCTTGAGGAACGGCGAGTCAGCCTGTTCCATGTAGCGCCCGACCGGGTAACCGTCGACGCGCAATTCGTTGCGGATGCCGTGGTTGGCCTGAACGATCGCGCCGACGGTCCAGCCGCCCTGAGCGCTGTTCAGCCGGCGCGAAGCGGTGCCGATGCCGCCCTTGAATTCATGGCAAATCATCCCGCTGCCGCCACCGACGCATCCTTCCGTCACCGGGCCGTCCACCGCTGTGCGCAGGGCTTCGGCCACATGCTCGATTTTCACATGGAAGCCATTGATGTCGTTGAGCAGGCCGTCGAAGGTTTCCAGCACCACGGGCATGTTCCAGTAGAGCCGCCCGTCGTCCGGCTGCTGCTCACGGTCCAGCACGATCAGCGCGTCACGCACCACGCCCAGGCTGTGGGTGTTGGTGAAGGCGATCGGGCTGGTCAACAGGCCGGCCTCACGGACCCACTCAAGACCGGTCGCGTCGCCGTTGCCGTTGAGCACGTGGACGCCGGCAAAGCACGGTTGTTGGCTGGTTGAACCGGCGCGCGGCTCGATCACGGTGACGCCGGTGAGGATGTCGCGTCCGTTGGCGGTGCGTCCTCGCACATTGCTGTGGCCGACTCGTACGCCAGGTACATCGGTGATGGCGTTGAGCGGGCCGGGTTGCAGTTGGCCGAACTGAATGTTCAGGTCGCGGGCACGTGGTTTCATAGGTTTTCTCATCTTCAATTCCTGGCAGAAAAAAGTGGTCTCGCCCCCTGTAGGAGCTGGCTTGCCAGCGAAGACGCCAGCACATCCAGCATTGCTGTCGACTGACACACCGCTTTCGCCGGCAAGCCAGCTCCTACAAGGGATTACAGCCCCGGACGCAACCTGTAGGAGCTGGCTTGCCAGCGAAGACGCCAGCACATCCAGCATTGATGTCAACTGACACATCGCCTTCGCTGGCAAGCCAGCTCCTACAAGGGATTACAGCCACGGACGCAACCTGTAGGAGCTGGCTTGCCAGCGAAGACTCCAGCACATCCAGCATTGATGTCGACTGACATACCGCCTTCGCTGGCAAGCCAGCTCCTACAAGGGATTACAGCCCCGGACGCAACCTGTAGGAGCTGGCTTGCCAGCGAAGACGCCAGCACATCCAGCATGGATGTCGACTGACACACCGCTTTCGCTGGCAAGCCAGCTCCTACAAGGGATTACAGCCCCGGACGCAACCTGTAGGAGCTGGCTTGCCAGCGAAGACGCCAGCACATCCAGCATTGCTGTCGACTGACACATCGCCTTCGCTGGCAAGCCAGCTCCTACAGGGGGTTTTGCGGTGGGTTTACTGGCCGTTTTTCACATTGCTCCAGATCCGCGTGCGGACGCGCTCGATTGCATGGGGCTGCGGTTGCAAGATGAACAGCTTGGCGATCACCTCGGCGGTGGGGTAGATATTCGCGTAGTCATGCACCTCGGCCGAGAGCAGTGCAGTCGCGTCCATGTTGGCGTTGGCGGTGAGCGCCAGATTGGTGGCAGGTGCTATCACTTCGGGACGCAGCAGATAGTTGATGAACACCAGCCCCTGCTCGGGGTTGAGGCTGTCTTTTACGACGACCAGGTTGTCGGACCAAAGAGGCGCGCCTTCGACAGGGATGCTGTACTCGATGTTCACCCCCTTCGCGGCTTCGTTGGCGGCTTGCTTTGCACCAAACACTGTTCCTGACCACGTCAGCGCCACGCAGATATCGCCATTGGCCAGGTCGCTGCCGATCTTCGACGAATTGAAGTAGGTGATGTACGGACGCAACTTGAGCATCAGCGCTTCGGCTTTTTTATAGTCTTCGGGGTTGCTGCTGTTGGGTGGCAGACCGAGGTAGTGCAGGGCTATGGGCATGATCTCGGCGGGCGCGTCCAGAATTGCCACGCCACATTGGCTGAGTTTGGCCAGGTTCTCTTCTTTGAACAGCAAATCCCAGGAGTTCACCGGTGCCTGATCACCGAGGACTTCGCGGACCTTGTCAACGTTGTAGCCAATCCCGTCGGTGCCCCACAGGTAGGGTATGGCGTACTGATTGTCGGGGTCGTTCGCGCGAAGTTTTTCCAACAGCACCGGGTCGATGTGCTTCAGATTGGGCAGTTGGCTGCGATCGAGTTTCTGCAAGGCGCCCGCCTTGATCAGAGCCGGCAGAATGAAGTTACTGGCGACCACTACGTCGTAACCGCTATGGCCTGTCATCAGCTTGGCTTCCAACACCTCGCCGCTGTCGAAGGTGTCGTACACGGGCGTGATGTTGGTGTCGCGCTGGAAGTCCTTGAGGGTGGTCGGGCCGATGTAGTCATACCAGTTGTAGACGTGCACGGTCGGGCCCTCGGCGGCAACCGCCGACAGCGAGACCGCCAGGCAGGCGCCCATCCCCAGATTGAAATACGAGCGGTGACGACTCATGATGCGGCACTCCTGGCCTGCTGCAGGCCGGTGATGAACAGGTGCTTGCAGCGTATCGGCAGGGGCTGGATTCACCCATTCCCATCATGGGTTACTCGAAAGGGGTAGTGCGTGGACGCGTTGTTGAAAGAGTTACCGGTGCACCAAGGGCTGGCGCGGGTATTTGCCGCGGTGGGCCAGGACGGATTCTGGCGCGCGCTGGTGGACACCTTGCGGTTGCTGGTGCCGCTGGACAACGCGTTGGTCGCGGTAATGCGGTCGGGGCGAGTGCCACGCCTGCTGATCGATTTCGACTCCAAGGGCAGCGGCGACGAGCATGAAGAACTGGCCGACTACAGCGCCGGCATGTACCTGCTCGATCCATTTTATCAGGCGGCGTGCGCCGGCATTGCCGACGGCCTGCACAGCCTCGAATCGGTCGCCCCCGACCAGTTCCAGCACAGCGAGTATTACCTGAGCTACTTCCGCACCGTGGTCGGCGGTGACGAGTTGCAGTTCATGGTCAATGTCGATGGCGCTGTACTGGGTTTATCCCTCGGTCGCTCAACGCGCTTCACCCTTGAAGAGCAGGGTCGTCTGCTGTGCGTGCGCGACTGGGTGCTGGCGGCGATGCGCCGACACCTGCAATTGCTGCCGCCGGACGGGCCGGTCGCCGAGGCAGTGGCCGGTGACCTGGCAACCCTTTTGGATCGCTTCGACGCACGCCTGTCGGTCCGGGAAATCGAAACAGCGCGGCTGATTCTGCAGGGCTTCTCCAGCAAAGCCATCGCCCAGCAAATGGGCATCTCCCCGGAGACAGTGAAGGTGCATCGACGCAACCTCTATCACAAGCTCAACGTGAATGGCCACGGCGAGTTATTTGCCCTGGTGTTGCAGCCACGCTGATCCCCCAATCCCCTGTAGGAGCTGGCTTGCCAGCGAAGAGGCCGGTGCATCCAACATCGATTCAACCTGCCACACCGCCTTCGCGAGCCTGCTCGCGAAGGCAGCGCCTCGGTCCATCTGAAACACAGTCGCCTGGTGCTCAATCCGCCAGCGAGAACACCAACGCCTTCAACCCGGCCTCGACATCCGCATCCGGAAACTCCGGCGGATTCTCCAGCCGTTGCTCAAACCGCAGGCTCGGCGCTTCGCGGGTGACGCCGTCGATGAGGAAGTCCGAACCGAACGCCGGGTCGTTCATGCAGGCCAGCACCGCGCCCTGAGGGCTGAGCAGTTCCGGCAGGCGGCGCAACACGCGCTGGTAGTCCTTGGTCAGCAGAAAACTGCCTTTCTGAAACGACGGCGGATCAATGATCACCAGGTCATAAGGGCCTTTGCCGATCACCTTGCCCCAGGATTTGAACAGGTCGTGGCCGAGAAACGTGACCTTGCCCAAATCGTGCCCGTTGAGGCGGTGGTTGTCGCGGCCACGGCTCAGGGCCGGGCTGGACATGTCCAGATTGACCACATGCGTCGCGCCACCCTCGATGGCCGCCACCGAGAATCCGCAGGTGTAGGCAAACAGATTCAACACCCGCTTGCCTTCGGCATTGGCCCGCACCCAATCGCGGCCGTAGCGCATGTCGAGGAACAGGCCGGTGTTCTGTTTGCGGCCCAGGTCCACCCGATACTTCAGGCCGCCCTCGGTGATCGTCAGTTCGTCGATCTCTTCGCCCAACAACCACTCGGTGGTGCTTTGCAACAGGTAGCGGTGTTGCAGGGCCAAGGTGTGCGCGGCGGATTTCTCCCACTCAGACGATTGAGTGAGGTCCATCAGCTGCTGCTTCAACGCTTGCAGTTGCGCAGGTTCAGGCTCTTTGAACAGCGACACCAGCACCACACCCTGCAGCCAGTCGACCGTCAATTGCTCCAGTCCCGGCCAGCAGCGGCCGCGACCGTGGAACAGCCGGCGGGTTTCTGCGGGGGCCGTTGCCAGGGCCGTCAGCAAATGGGCGTTGAGGGTGGAGAGGGCGTCTGAGTTCATCGGGCAGCGTCGGCAATGTGAAGGGGCGGCATTTTAACCACAATCGGGCCAAAAACGGATTACACAAAACCTGTAGGAGCGAGCTTGCTCGCGATGGAGTGTCAGTCACCACGCCGTATCTGACACACCTTCGCGAGCAAGCTCGCTCCTACAGGATTTTTTTGCGCTTAGTTATCACGATTAATTTAACTCTGCGTGAGGATTTGGCGATCTACCGGCCCCCATACTCGGCTCCAACGAACAACAACCGGGAGCCAGCCATGTCGACGTCAGCTGCTTCACCCAAGCCCAGTCATCCGCGCTGGCTACGGTTGACCCATTGGCTGAACGCCCTGGCGGTGCTGGTCATGGTCACCAGCGGTTGGCGCATCTACAACGCCTCGCCCCTGTACGACTTCAGTTTTCCCAAATCGATCACGCTGGGCGGCTGGCTCGGCGGTGCGCTGCAATGGCATTTCGCGGCGATGTGGTTTCTGGCCGCCAACGGGCTCGTCTATTTGATCATCAACCTCTTCAGTGGTCGTCTGAAACGGCGCTTTTTCCCGGTTTCGCCATCAGGTGTTCTGCATGACTTGGGCGCAGCGTTGAGAGGGCGGTTGGGGCATGCCGATCTGAGTCATTACAACCAGGTGCA
This sequence comes from Pseudomonas sp. RIT-PI-q, assembly GCF_001297125.1. Classification (GTDB taxonomy): domain Bacteria; phylum Pseudomonadota; class Gammaproteobacteria; order Pseudomonadales; family Pseudomonadaceae; genus Aquipseudomonas. The sequence continues at coordinate 148,295 of NZ_LHPC01000029.1, read as the reverse complement.
ACGGCTGGCGTACCTGTTCGTGATGCTCGATATCACGCTGTTGGTGGTCTCCGGGCTGGTGCTGTGGAAGTCCGTGCAGTTCCCGCTGTTGCGTGAACTGCTGGGCGGCTACGAAGGGGCGCGGCAGGTGCACTTCATCGCGATGTCGCTGTTGGTGGCCTTCGTCGCGGTGCATCTGGTGATGGTCGCGCTGGTGCCCAAAACCTTATTGGCGATGATCGTCGGTCGCAAGGAGCCGGTATGAAAAAGCGCATCGAAGGCTCTGGGCTGGACGAATCATCCATCCTGACCGACGCCAGGAAAATCATCGCCCCACAGATCGAGGACCGTTCACGCCGCGCCTTCCTGATGCGTGGCCTGACCCTCGGCGGCGTGGCGATGTTGTCCGGCTGCAACCTCACCGACAACGAAAGCGTCGAGACCGCGCTGTCCTCCATGTCCCGGTTCAACGATCGGGTGCAGGGCTGGTTGTTCAACCCCAATGCGCTGGCGCCGACCTATCCCGCGTCGATGATCACCCGGCCGTTTCCTTTCAATGCCTTTTACGGCATCGACGAGGCGCCGACGGTGGAGGAAGCGGGTTATCGACTGGAAGTCACCGGCCTGGTGGCGGACAAGCGCAACTGGCGGCTCGAAGAGCTGCGCGCCATGGCCCAGACCGAGCAGATCACCCGGCACATTTGCGTCGAAGGCTGGAGCGCAATCGGACGCTGGGGCGGTGTGCGGTTCAGCGATTTCCTGAAACGGGTCGGTGCCGACACCGATGCCAAATATGTCGGCTTCAAATGCGCCGACGACTATTACACCAGCATCGACATGGCCACCGCACTGCATGCGCAAACCCTGCTGACGCTGACCTACGACGGCGCGGTGTTGCCTCGCGAGTACGGCTTCCCGATGAAACTGCGCATGCCCACCAAGCTGGGCTACAAGAACCCCAAACACATTCAGGCGATTTTCGTCAGCAACACCTACAGCGGCGGCTACTGGGAAGACCAGGGCTACAACTGGTTCGGTGGCAGCTGACGACGCTTGGCAACTTCATCGCGCAGCCACCGCTGCGCTCATTCGTAACCTGTGCTTCAAGGAGTTTCATCATGAAAAAGCTGACCACCGTTGTGCTGTCCATGTGCCTCGCCGTAGGTGCCGCCAGCGTGTTCGCCGCCGACACCATGAGCAACGACAGCATGAGCAAGGACTCGATGTCCAAAGACGCCATGCACAAAGACACGATGAAAAAGGACGCGATGTCCAAGGACATCATGAAGAAAGACAGCATGAAGAAAGACAGCATGTCGAAAGACGCGATGAAAAAAGACAGCATGAAAAAAGACGCCCCATCACAGTAAATCCAAACACCCGCAATCCCTGTGGGAGCGGGCTTGCCCGCGAAGGCGTCATAACAGCCGACATCAATATCGACTGTCAGGCCTCTTTCGCGGGCAAGCCCGCTCCCACAGGTTTTCCACCCGGTTTTAGGGGGTATGACTTCAAGTCATGCCCTCATGACTTTTAATGGTTACAGCCCCGCAAACCCCCAGTGTTAAAAAATCGCAAACACAGCTCATCAACTACAAAAAAGAGCGTTTGCACCCATGACTCATCCTCATCGCCACGTCTTGCGCTCTTCGAACCCCGACATTTGCCACGCGACCCCAACGGTCCGCGTGCACCTCTGATCAACCAAAATCCCTGAAGAGAATGCCCCATGAAAGAACTCGACTTGTACATCGGTGAAGGTTTCGAAGGCCCTGGCGTGAACGCCGCGCACATCAACATTCTGATCGGCCCGCGCAACGGCCCGGCTGGCCAGGCTTTCGCCAACAGCCTGGCATCGCCAAGCCAGGGCCATTGCCCGTTCATGGTGATTGCCCAGCCGAACATTCCGGTCAAGCCAATGACCCTCTACGTGAACAAGGCCGCCATCAGCAGCGACCTGCACGGCAACGCCACCTGGGGCGCCTCGCAAGCCGGTATTGCCAAGGCTGTACTCGAAGCGCTGCTCGACGGCACCTTGCCGCCGGAAGCCGAAGACGAGTGGGCCATCGTCACCGCCAACTGGGTCAACCCGGCCTGCGATGACCTCGATGCCGTTTACCTGAACAACTACAACGCCTGCCGCACGGCGATTCGGGCAGCGCTGACCGGCAAACCGGAAACCGCGCAACTGGCGGATGTGGTCGACCACATCAGCAACCCTTTCTACACGCCAAAAGCCTGAGGTCTGCGCCATGCAATACATCCGTTTGGGCAACTCCGGCCTGCAAGTCTCCCGCCTGTGCCTGGGCACCATGAATATGGGCACCCCGGACTGGAAGCCGTGGATCTTCGATGAGAAGAAGAGCGAACCGATCGTCAAGCACGCGCTGGACAACGGCGTGAACTTCATCGACCTCGCCGACTTCTATTCCGCCGGTGTCGGCGAAGAAGTGGTGGGGCGCATCGTCAAGCGCCTGGCCCGTCGCGAAGACCTGGTGATCACCACCAAAGTCGGCTACGGCACCCGCACCGGGATCAATGCCAGCGGTCATTCGCGCAAGCACATCATGGACAGCATCGACGCTTCGCTGAAGCGTCTGGACATGGATTACGTCGATGTGTTCATGCTGCATTACTTCGATGTGAACACCCCGGTTGAAGAAACCATGAGCGCCATGAACGACATCGTGCGCTCCGGCAAGGCTCGTTACATTGGTGTGTCGACCATGCTCACCGGGCAACTGGCGAAGATCCTCATGGCCTGCGAGCGCAATGGCTGGGTCAAGCCGATCAACATGCAGCTGCAACTGAACTGCGCCTACCGCGAAGAAGAGCGCGAGATGATTCCGTTCTGCCGCGACCAGGGGATTGGCGTTTCGGTGTTCAGCCCGTTGGCCCGTGGCTTGTTGACCGGTGACGCGCAGTCGACGCGCAACCAGACCGACTTCTTCACCCAGCAGATGTACAGCGACGAAGCCTCGTTCCAGATCGCCCATTCGGTACAACGCGTGGCCCGCGCCCGTGGCGTGTCCAACGCGCAAATCGCCCAGGCCTGGGTGGCCAACCATCCCGGCGTGGATTGCATGCTGGTCGGCGCCGACACCACCGCGCAATTCGACAGTGCGCTGGCGGCGCTGGAGACCCACCTCGATGCCGAAGAACTGCACGAGCTGGAACGCAATTACACCCCGTGCGACGTGATCAACGATTACACCGCCGGCAAACGTATTTTGCGTTCGGCCCGTCCGGGTCTGGAACGTTTCAATCTGACCGAGGCTGTGGCATGAGCGCGCTGATCCGTAACGGCAACTTCATCGATGGCCAATGGTCCAGCGGTGGTTCGACGTACCCGGTGCTGAACCCGGCCAACGGCGAGTTGATTGCCGACGTGCAAAAGGCCGGCGCCGAGGAAACCAACCGTGCCATCGACGCCGCCAACCGGGCGTTGCCCGCCTGGCGCAAGCTGACCGCCAAGGAGCGCAGCCAGAAGCTCAAGCGCTGGAGCGAGCTGATGTTGAGCCACCAGAAGGATCTGGCGACCTTGCTCAGCCGCGAACAAGGCAAGCCACTGGCTGAAGCCATGGGCGAAGTGGTCTACGCCGCGAGCTTTCTGGAATGGTTCGCCGAAGAAGCCAAACGCGCCTACGGCGACGTGATTCCGAGCCACAAGGCCGATGCGCGGATCATCGTGGTCAAGGAAGCCATCGGTGTAGTCGCGGCGATCACCCCGTGGAATTTCCCGCTGGCGATGGTCACGCGCAAGGTCGGCCCGGCATTGGCGGCCGGTTGCACGATGATTCTCAAGCCTTCGGAAGAGACGCCGCTGTCAGCCTTCGCCCTGGCGGTGTTGGCCGAGCAGGCGGGCATTCCGGCCGGTGTGTTCAACGTCGTCTCCGGCGACGCCGTGGCCATCGGTGGGGCACTGCAAGCCTCCGGCATCGTGCGCAAATTGTCGTTCACCGGCTCCACCCGCACCGGCAAGTTGCTGATGCGCCAGGCCGCCGAGACCTTGAAAAAAGTCTCGCTGGAACTGGGTGGCAATGCACCGTTCATTGTCTTCGACGACGCCGATCTGGATGCCGCCGTCAAAGGCGCGATGGCTTCGAAATTCCGCAATACCGGGCAGACCTGTGTGTGCGTAAACCGTTTCTTCATTCAGGACGGCGTCTACGAAGCCTTCACCGGCAAACTCGCCGAAGCCGTTGCGGCGATGCGGGTTGGTAGCGCGCTGGAGGGGGAAACCGAGCAAGGCCCGCTGATCAACGCGGCGGCGCTGGCCAAGGTCGAGCTGCACGTAGGCGATGCGCTGGAGAAGGGCGCCAAGCTGTTGTGCGGCGGTCGTCGTCATGCGCTGGGCGGCACGTTTTATGAGCCGACCATCCTCGTCGAAGCCAACAGAGACATGCTGATCGCCCAGGACGAAACCTTCGGCCCGGTGGCCGCTTGCTTCCGCTTCAAGGACGAAGCCGAAGTGCTGCAGCGCGCCAACGACACGCCCTACGGCTTGTCGGCTTACTTCTACAGCCGCGACATTGGCCGCGTGTGGCGCATGGCCGAAGGCCTGGAAGCCGGCATGGTCGGGATCAACGAAGGGATCATTTCCACGGAAGTGGCGCCGTTCGGTGGCATCAAGGAATCGGGCCTGGGTCGCGAGGGTTCGAAGTACGGTCTGGATGACTACCTGGAAATCAAATACCTGCTGATGGGCGGCCTGTAGGCGTGTCCTGAAAACCTGTGGGAGCGGGCTTGCCCGCGATGACGGCCATACATTCAACAGTGATGTTGACTGACACTCTGCTATCGCGGGCAAGCCCGCTCCCACAGGTTGACGCCGCAACCGGCTGACATTGCGCACGCCATGCCACCCACAAAAACGATCGGTTTCATTTCTCCGTCAATAACAACAACTGGAGACTTACATGTCCGTACAACCGGTAAAAATCGACGACCTGCCCATCGGGCGCTTTCACATCAAAATCGCCGGCCTGACGTTCGGCGCGCATTTCACTGACGGCTACATCCTCGGCCTGATCGGCATCGCGTTCACCTTGCTGAGCCCGCAGATGCAGCTGGATGCATTCTGGCAGGGCCTGATCGGTGCCTCCGCGCTGATTGGCCTGTTCCTCGGCAGTCTGTTTTTCGGCTGGATCTCCGACAAGGTCGGCCGGCAAAAAATCTTCCTGGTCAGCTTCGTGCTGATCACCATCGCTTCGGTGATGCAGTTCTACGCCGAAACGGCCATGGGCCTGTTTCTCTGTCGGGTGCTGATCGGCATTGGCCTGGGCGGTGACTTCAGTGTCGGCCACGCCATGCTCGCCGAGTTTTCACCAAAGAAACATCGCGGGGTATTGCTCGGTTCGTTCAGCGTGATCTGGACCTTCGGCTACGTCGCGGCCACTTTCGTCGGCACCGCCATGCTCAGTCTCGGTGACGACGCCTGGCGCTGGATGCTGGCTTCGTCGGCAATCCCGGCGGCGTTGATTCTGATCGCCCGCATCGGCACGCCGGAATCGCCGCGCTGGTTGGTCAATCAGGGGCGGATTGCCGAGGCGCGTGCCATCGTCAAGAAACACCTGGGCGACAACGTCGAACTCGACGAAACCCAATCCACCGAAACCCGTTCCGGCTACGCGGTGTTGTTCAGCCGTGAATACCGCAAGCGCACGGCGTTCAATTGCCTGTTCTTCGTGTGTATTGTGATGCCGTACTTCGCCATTTACACCTTCCTGCCGTCGATTCTGCAGAAGATGGGGTTGGCAGAAGGTTTTGGAACGGAGCTGATGCTCAACATGCTGCTGATCCTCGGCGCGCTGATCGGGATCTGGTGCACGGTGAAGTTTTCGCGGCGTGGCTTCCTGATCAACTCGTTCATCATTCTGGCGGTCGCGTTGTTTCTGCTGGCGGTACTGCCAAGCAGCGCGGCGTTCTTGATGGTGTTGGTGTTTGGTCTGTTCACGTTGGTGTTGTCGGCGGTGAGCAATCTGGTGGGGGTGTTTCCGGCCGAGAGCTTTCCAACGGAAGTGCGTGCCAGCGGGATCGGCCTGGCCACGGCGGTGAGTCGCTTGGGTTCGGCGGTCAGTACCTTCCTGTTACCGGTGAGCGTGGCGGGGATCGGTTTGAGCCCGACCATGGGCATCCTGGCGGCGATCCTGGCGTTGGGCGCGTTGCTGTCCTGGGCCTGGGCGCCGGAGACTAAATCCTTGACGCTGAGCCAGGCGTGCAAGGCGCAGAGCCCGGTGGAGGATGGTTCGACGGTGGCGGTGAAGGTCACTGCCCCGGTTTAAAGCGCTGTCGAAAAACCTGTGGGAGCGGGCTTGCCCGCGATGGCGTCGGCACAATCGCTATCAATGTGCCTGAAAAATTGCTATCGCGGGCAAGCCCGCTCCCACAGGGACTTCAGCGTTTCAGGGATTGCTGACCAGGCCCAACCATTCGGTAAACAACCGCACCTTCGACAACCCCTGCTTGTCGTTCGCCACATCCAGCCAATAGCCATAAGGCCCGACCACCTCTACCGGGGTGATCGGCAGCAGGCTGCCATTGGCCAACTCCTTCTCAATCATCTGCCGGTCGATCACCGCCAATCCACCCCCTGCCAGCGCGGTATGGATCACCTGATCCAGCGTGCTGAATTCCAGCCCTTGCCCGGCATCGATATCTTCCCGGCCCATGGCCGCCAACCAGTTTTCCCAGACCTTCAAGCGCTTGCCGTCGTGCAGGATGTGCAGCAACGGAAACCGCCGCAGATCCGGTGGTTGCCCGTCGGCGAACAACTCCGGGCTGGCCACCGCGATGTGCCGTTCCATTACCAGCAATCGACTGCTGCAATGGCTGGCGGCTTCGAGGCCGAAGCGGATGTGGCAATCGATTTCCGCGAGGTTTTCGTGGCTGCTCTGGTTGGTCACGCTCAGGCTGATGTCCGGGTAGCGTTGGCAGAACACCCGCAGGTGCGCCGACAACCAGCGAGTCGCCCAGGTCGGCGGTGCGAGAATCCGCAGGCGCTGGCGCAGGTTAGGCACGCGCACCGCTTGCAGGGCGCGTTCCATATGGTCGAAGGCTTCCGCCAGTTGCGGGGAGAGGGCGGTGCCGGTCTCGGTCAGCGTCAAGCCCTGGGGCGTGCGCACGAACAGCGCCACACCGAGGTAGTCTTCGAGCTGCTTGATCTGGCGGCTCACCGCACCTTGGGTGACGTTCAGGCCCAACGCCGCCTGGCTGAAACTGCGATGCCGCGCGACCTCTTCGAAAACGCGCAGCATGTTGAGCGAGGGCAGTTGACGCATGGAAGTGGAGGCTCCGCACCTGACGCCGAAGTGGGGCAGGTTTATTGTTTTTGGCGAATGTTCTGTAGGGCGTATCTGACTCCTGTGGCAGGGGCGGATGCAAGTGTTGTTTGGGCTATAGCCTTCGCGGGCAAGCCTCGCTCCTACAGATTTATGGTGGTGCGCGAAACCCATAACCTGTAGGAGCGAGGCTTGCCCGCGAAGGCGTCCTCAAGGACGCCAAAAATCCCGGATCAGAAGTAATACCCGATGTTCATGTACAACTGATTCTCCCAATGATCCGTCCCGCCAGCCCCCAAGCTCTGGGTGTAGCTGCTACCGCCGATGTACGGATCATTCTTGCCATACAGCCATTCCGTGGCGATCCACAGTTTGTTCAACGAGAACGAGGTGCCCAGAATCATCCGTTCGGAGGTCTTGAACTCACTGGCGGATTTGTCGAAGGCGCTGTAGTTGACGTACAGCTTCACGCCGCTGATCTGATCGAACAGGTACTTGCCGGCGACGTCGTAGCTCAAGCCCGCCACGTACAGGTTGCCGCGGCTGGCAACGTTATACGTACCGTCGTAACCGCCGAGGGTCACCAGCTCGTCGGTGCCGGCGTTGCGCGGCGACATCTGTTGCCGCGCCGCTTGCAGTTGCACGCCCCACGGACCGTTCTTGCCCAGATAGTGCACGGCCACGGCGTTGCGACGACCGTCGTTGTCGGTGTCTTTGTTCTCCAGGGTCGAGGTCAGGCCGGAGATCCCGACTTCGGATTTCCACGGCCCCAGGTCCAGTGCCTTGGCCACGCGCAGCACCACGGTGTTGCGTTCCTGGTTATCGCTGCCGTCCGCCACGTAACTGTCGGCCCCCGACACCACGCTGGAATAGGTCACGCCTTTGCTGGTGCCTTTGCCTTGCCACGCCGGTCGCAAGTAGTAGCCGGCCTGGAGGTTCCAGTCGCCGCTTTGCTGGATGTACTTGGCGCCAATCTGTTGCACGTCTTCCAGGCCAATGACGTTGCCCAGGGTTTCGTAGAAGGTGCTGCCGAAGTGCGGCTGCAAACCGAACGGCACCGTGTTCAGGCCCACTTGCACCTGCTGGTCGGGGTTGAACTTGTAGCCGGCCCAGGCGAACTTGGCGAACTGGATATCGCCGTAATTCTTGGTGTACTGGTACGGATAAGAGCGTCCGTAGAAACGGTATTGCGCCTCGCCGATCCAGGTGTCGGAGTTGTACTTGGCGCTGAGGAACACCGTGTCCAGGCCGAACTTCTGGATGTCGCGGTCCGGGTCGTAATCCCAACGCGCACGGACGGCGCCGCCGAGGTCGAGGTTGTCGGTGACTTGAACGGCCATGGCCGGTGCCGCGAAGGCGCCGAGCACGGGGATCAATGCGATGGAACGGATAGCGCGAGGGGTGGTGGTGCGCACAGTCTTACTCCGGATTTCTGATTATTATTGGCAACAGCAACCCCGGCCGCAGCGAACGCTGCAGCGTAGGGAAAAGGGTTTTCAGATCAGAGGGCTTATGGTCGGATCAGCCTCAATGCAGGCGCGACGGCAGGCGTGACCGGTATCGCCGAAGCTCCGGGGGCCGCCGCCAGCAGCGTTTGGGTATAGCTGTTTTGCGGACGCAACAGCACCTGTTCAGCAGTGCCGTACTCGACGACTTCGCCTTGGCGCATGACCGCGATGTAGTCACTGATCTGTGCCGCCACCCGCAAGTCGTGGGTGATGAACAAAATGCTCAGGTTCAGTCGCTGTTGCAGTTCGGCCAGCAACTCCAGCACCTGCTTCTGCACCGAAACATCCAGCGCCGAGACGCTTTCATCGGCGATCAGCACTTCGGGGCGCATCGCCAGCGCCCGGGCAATGCCGATGCGCTGGCGCTGGCCACCGGAAAACTGCCGCGGTTTGCGCTTGAGGGCGTCGCGTTTGAGCCCGACCTGCTCCAGCAAGTCGCCGGCCTCGGTCCACGCATCCTTGGCCGACAACCCACGTAGCTGCGCGGCGCGGGCGATGATGTCGCCGACCCGATGGCGCGGATTGAGCGAGCCGTAAGGGTCCTGGAAAATCATCTGGATCCGCCGCCGATTGGCCGCCAGCGCCGAACCGCGCAAGGCCAGAAAATCCGTGTCACCGACCCAGACATGACCGCTGTCACTGTCCACCAGCCGAATCGCGGCTTTGACCAAGGTGCTTTTGCCGGAGCCGGACTCACCGACAATGGCCAGGGTTTTGCCCCGTGGCAGTTGCAGCGACACATCCTTGAGCGCCGCCACCGAGCGGCCGCCGACGTTGTAGGTCTTGGTCAAATGTTCGATGCGCAGCGCCAGTTCGCCGTCGGCGCTGGGCACGTGCAGTTCCGGGTGCAGAGCCGGCACCGCCGCGATCAATTTGCGGGTGTAGGGGTGTTCAGGCGCATGCAGCACCTGGTCGCGCTCACCGATTTCCACCAGCCTGCCACCTTCCATCACCGCGATGCGGTCAGCGATTTCCGCGACCACGCCAAAGTCGTGGGTAATGAACAGAATCCCGTGCTGGCCACGCCCGCGCAGCTCGCGCACCAGCTTCAATACTTGCGCTTGAGTGGTGACGTCGAGGGCGGTGGTCGGTTCGTCGGCGATCAACAGGTCCGGGTTCATCGCCAGGGCCATGGCGATCACCACGCGCTGGCATTGGCCACCCGACAGTTGGTGGGGAAAGCTGTTGGCGATCCGTGGCGGGTCGGGCAAATGGGTCGAATCGAGCAGCGCGAGCATGCGTTCACGGCGTTCGGCGGCGGGCATCTGCGGTGCATGAATGTCGAAGATTTCCTCGACTTGCTGGCCGATGCGGATGGCCGGATTGAGCGCGGCCATGGGCTCCTGGAAAATCATCGCGATGCGGTTGCCGCGGAGCTGGCGCAGGGCGTTTTCTGGCATTCGGCAGATGTCGTCGCCGAGAAAGTCGATCACGCCTTCACTGTGCCGCAGGCCTTTGGCGTAGTCGCCCATGATGGCCGCCGACAGTACCGACTTGCCGGAACCGGACTCGCCGATTACGCAGAGGATTTCGCCTTTGCGCACATCGAGGCTGATGCCTTGCACGGCATGGCTGCGGTCGGCGCCGGCGGGCAGTTCGATGGAGAGGTTCTCCACGCGCAGCACTTGTTGCAGGTTCTGTTGTGGGTTCATGCTCAACTCCTTGTGCCTTTCTGGGCGTGTTCGTCCAGACCGTCCGCCAACAGGCTCAGGCCCAGCATCAGGGTGGAGATGGCAATGCACGGGAAGATCACCAGGTGCGGGAAAGCGACGGCCATGCTGCGGCCTTCGTTGATCATGCCGCCCCAGTCCGGGGTCGGCGGTGGCAGGCCGAGGCCGAGAAAACCGAGGGCGCCGATCATGATCGCGGTGTAGCCGATGCGCAGGCAGAAATCGACGATCAGCGGCCCGCCGCAGTTGGGCAGGATTTCCACCAACATGATCCGCAGCGACCCTTCGCCCTGGGTAATGGCGCTGAGCACGTAATCCCGGGAGCGGATGTCGATGGTCAGTGCGCGCATGATGCGGAAGATCGCCGGAGCGCTGGTGAAGGTCACCGCAATCAGGATGTTCAGCGCCGAAGCCCCGAGGGCGATGATGATCACGATGTACAACACCAACACCGGGAACGACAGCACGGTGTCGGCAACATAGGACAGCAGGGCGTCGACCCGGCCACTGAAGTAACCGGCGCACAGGCCCATGGCGATGCCCACGGCGAACGCGGTCAATGTCGCGAGCACCGACCATAACAGCACGGTGCGCGTGCCCCAGATCAGCCGCGAAAGAATGTCCCGGCCGATCATGTCGGTGCCCAGCAAAAAGCTCAGGCCATTGCCGTCGTCGGTCATCGGTGTCAGCAGCGGGGTGAAGCTTTCCAGTGGATCGTGGGGCGCCAGCCAGGGCGCGAACAGCGCCAGCAGCACCCAGCCACCGACCAGCAGCAGGCCGAGCAATGCCAAGGGATGTTTGAACGAGTGCAGGAAGCTCATTGGCCACCTCCGCCAAGACTGCGCAAGGTGATGCGCGGGTTGAGCCAGGTGTAGGCCAGGTCCGAGAAGATTTTGGTCGCGCCGACCACCACGCCACTGATCATGGCGCAGGCTTCAATCAGGTAGACGTCATGGTTCAGCGAGGCGGTGTACAGCAGCGAGCCGAAGCCTTTGTAGGCGAAGAACACTTCGACCACGATCACGTTCGACAGCAGCCACGGGATGTACAGCATGATTACGGTAATAGGGGCGATCAGCACATTGCGCAGGGCATGCCGCAGGACGATGCGCGACGTCGACGCGCCTTTGAGGCGGGCAGTGCGGATGTACGGCGCCTGCATTACTTCGATCATCGAGGCGCGGGTAATCCGCGCCAGATAGCCAATGCCGAACAGGCACAGCACCATCAGTGGCAGCGCCAATTCAGCGGCGCTGAAGCCGTCGCTCATGCTGCTCACGCCCGGCAGCCAGTTGAGCCAGAAGACGAAAATTGCCGAGACGAACACCGCACTGGCGAAGTCCGGAATCGACGTGGTGACGATCGACAGAAACGACACCAACCGGTCCAGCGCCGAACCCTGACGGATGCCCGCCAGAATGCCCAGCGTCAGTGCCACCGGCACCATCACCAGCAGCGCCAGCCCAGCGAGGATCAGGGTTTGCCCAAGGTTGGGTAGCAACAGGTCGATCACCGGCTCACGAAAGTGCACCGACGTGCCCCAGTCGCCACAGAGAAAATCCTTGAGCCACACCAGGTAGCGCCACAGGAAGGGTTGGTTGTAGCCATGTTCCACCAGCCACGCGGCGCGCTGGTCGGCGGCAGAGTAGGGGCCGAGGACGTTGATCGCCACGTCCTCGATGTTCAGTTCGAGGGCTGCGAACACGATCAGTGACACCGACAACAGGGTCGCTATCAACGCCAGTAATTTGCGCAACAGAAATTCAGCCATGCTTGCACGCTCCGGCTATTCAAGGGAGGCCGGCCCGCCGCACCCGCAGGTGTGGCGAGCGGTTGTGGGGCTGTGCGTCAGGCGCTCAGCCAGACCTCATCCATCGGGTAGAAGTGCGAAGGGTGGACCTTGAAGCCCTGGACCTTTTTGCTGGTGGCGGTGAAGTTGTCTCCCCAGAACGGCTGCACCATGACGCAGGCGTCTTGCAGGATCCGCTCGACTGCTTCCATGGCCACGGCCCGCTGTTTCGGGTCGACGATGCCCATGGCCTTGTCCAGCGCGGCGTCGAACGCCGGGTCGCTGTAGTGGCTTTCGTTCCAGGCCGCACCGCTGCGGTAGGCCAGTTCCAGGGACATCACGCCCAGCGGGCGGTGGGCCCAATACGTCAGGCTGAACGCTGCCTTGTTCCAGATCGGCCAGTATTGGGTGGCCGGGATCACTTTGAGGTTGATGCGGATGCCGGCTTCGGCGCAGTTCTGTTGCAGGATCTGCGCGCAGTCCTGTTCGTAGCGGCCTTGGGTGTTACCGACGATCAGGTCGATGTCGATCCCGTTCGGATAACCTGCTTCGGCGAGGAGCTTCTTCGCCTCCGCCACGTCCCGGACGCGTTTGGGCAGCGCAACGTATTCCGGGTGCGACGGGGCGACGTGATGGTCTTCGCCGAGTGTGCCCATGCCGCGATAGGCGATCTTCAGCATCTGTGCGTTATCGGCGCAGAGCACCACCGCTTTACGAATGCGCAGGTCGTCGAACGGTTTCTGGTCGCAGGCCATGCGCATGACGACGGTCTGAGCCGATTTGCAGGTCAGTAATTGCGCGCCTGGCAGACGCTTGGCCAGGTCCAGCTCGGCCACGGTCACCCGGTACAACACGTCCACTTGCCCGGCCTGCAAGGCCGCCAGATGCGAGGAAATGTCGGTGCCCATGTCGACGTAGCGCAACTCGTCGAGGTTGGCCGGTTTGCGCCAGTAATCGGCGCGCTTGGCGAAGGTCGCCTGCTTGTTGACGGCAAACGATACGAGCTTGAACGGACCGGTGCAGAGGGGGTTTTTCGCCCAGTCATCACCGGCCTTGAAGCTGCGGTGAACGATGGCGCAGGTGAAGGCGTTGAGCATTTCCGGGATTGCCAGGATCGGCCGTTTGAGCACCAGGCGGAACTGGAAGTCATTGATTTTTTCGAAGGCGCTGATGTCCTGGAACGCGGTGCGGTTGACCGACTTGGAGTCGGCGGCAATCCAGCGTTGAATGTTGTGCTGCACGTCGTCGACGTTGAACGTGTCGCCGTTGCTCCACTTCACGTCCTGACGCAGGTTGAACGTCCAGGTCTTGAGGTCCTCGGACGGGCTCCAGCTTTCGGCCAGGTACGGGTGTGTGATGTTGTCGGCGTCGACCCAGGTCAGGAATTCCAGGGAGTTGCGCAACAGGTTCGAGGCTTCGATCCAGGTGATCAGCATCGGGTCCTGGATTTCCTGGATGGCACAGGCAAAACGCAGGCTACCGCCCTGGCGCGGTGCGACGGCATCGTCTGCGCGGGCTGAATTGCCGAGCAGGGCGGAACCGAGAAAGGTGCTGGCGCTGGCCACGGTGACGCCTAACAGGGCGGCGGTGCGCAGGAATTGTCGACGATTGATCTCGCCACTTTTGACTTGAATGCACAGGTCGTTGACTGCTGGGTGCGGCAGGGCGCCGTCCAGAGTTGTTAGCTCGTCGAGATGGGGCATGGGGCAGCTCTCATGTTGTTTTTATTTGAGATGGCCGCAGTTTTGTCATCGGCGCAAAGATCGACAAACGATAAATTCAACGCGCAAACGTTCGATAAATGCATGTTACTGAGCGAGTGGATCGCGGGTGCTTGAACTAGACGGTCAGATAGCCCCCTGTAGGAGCGAGCTTGCTCGCGATGGCGGTGGGACATTCGACAAAAATGTTGCCTGACACGGCGCCTTCGCGAGCAAGCCCGCTCCCACATAAAGCAACCCGGCGTGAAGCCGGAATCGTCCTACACAACACATAAATGCATGTTACTCAGGAAATTTCCCACAAGGCATGGGATGCTTTACACCTCGCCAGCCTCCCACGAGTGAGCTTAATGAAACGCAAAATGCCCGCGCTCAATGCGCTCAAGGCCTTCGAAGTGGCCGGCAGCACTGGCAGCTTTACCCGGGCCGCCGAGCTGCTCAATGTGACTCAGAGTGCGGTCAGCCGGCAGGTGCGTCAGCTCGAAGAACAGCTGGGCGAGAACCTCCTGGAACGGCGTCATCACCATCTCGAACTGACCAGCGCCGGGCGAATTCTGCTGCGCGCGCTGCATCAGTCCTTCGACAAGATCGAGCTGACGGTGCGCAGCATCCAGCAGAAAACCCATTCCAATCGGCTGCACATCAATGCGCCGCCGACCTTCACCAATCGCTGGTTGATGCCGCGTCTGGGGCGCCTGCGGGAGAAGCATCCGGAGCTGGAACTGAGCATCACCACGCGTCTACAGGACAGCCTGGCGGAAACCAGTACGCTGGACTGCGCGATCCGTTTTGGCGACGGCGAATGGGATGGTCTGGACAGCTCGCTGCTGATCCAGGAACGGCACATCGCCGTGTGCGCGCCGTCCTTGTATGCGCGGGAGTGGAGCGAGCGGGGCATCGACCTCAATCGCCTGACGCTGCTGCATGTATTGGCCCGGGAGGACCAGCGCTACCTGACCTGGAAACACTGGCTGGACGCCGCACGCATCACCGGTGTCGACACCCAGGGGGGTTATGAATTCGACCTGCTGGACCTGGCCATCCGCGCGGCCATCGACGGCTTGGGGATCACCATTGCCGACTGGCACATGGTCGCCTCGGAACTGGCCAGCGGGCAGCTGACCCAAGTGCTGAACGTGCATGTGGAAGGACATCAATCGTATTGGCTGGTGACCCGGCCGGAACAGACGCAGATGCCGCAATTGCAGGTGTTCAGCCAGTGGTTGCAGGAGGAAATCTGGTTGGCGCAACGGCAGCTAGAACCCTCCACCGCCGCCGTCTAATCCCCACACAAACCCTGTAGGAGCGAGGCTTGCCCGCGAAGGCGGTGTATCAATCAACATTGAAGTCGACTGATACACCGCCTTCGCGGGCAAGTCGGGTCGCCGCATCGCTCGCTCCTACAGGGGAAATTGTTGTTTGGGGTAATGTGCATTTTTCGAATGTTTAGCCGCGCAATAAATCGTTTGTTCAACCCGCTCAGGATGCCAAGACTGCTCGAACTGGATAAAAACAACGATGGGCGATTCACATGCGACTCGAGCGAAATTTTGTTAACGGTCACTTCATTGAGCCTGCCAGCGACGCGCTGATCGCAGTCTACAACCCGGCGACTGAAGCCCTGGTTGGCCACGTTTCGGCGGCCAGCAGCGCTGAAGCCACCGCTGCCGTAGACGCTGCCGCCGCCGCCCAGAAAACCTGGGGCAAACTCACCAGCATCGAACGCGCCGAACACCTGCGCTCGTTTGCCGATGCCCTTGAGGCCTGCGCCAAAAACATCGGTGAGGCCCTGGCTGCGGAGTCCGGCAAAAGTGTCAGCGACGCCAGCAACGAAGCCCGTTACGCCGCGCAGATCACCCGCTACCACGCCGAGTGGGCGCGCCGTATCGAAGGCGAGATCATTCCCAGCGACACCCCGGACGAAAACCTGTTCCTGCACCGCGAAGCGATTGGCGTGGTGGCGTGCCTGATTCCGTTCAACTACCCGGTTTACACCTTGCTGCGCAAAATCGCCCCGGCGTTGATTGCCGGCAACACGGTGGTGGTGCGTCCGAGCAACAACACGCCGACCTCGGCCTTCGAAATCGCCAAGGCCGTCCGGCAATCCGGCTTGCCGGCCGGTGTGGTCAACATCCTGACCATGGACCACGCCACCGCCGCCGCCGTTTGCACGCACAAGGCCGTCGGTTTGATCACCTTGACCGGCAGCGTCAACGCCGGGCGCATCGTGCTTGATTACTGCAAGGCCAACATCGCCAAGCCTTCCCTGGAACTGGGCGGTAAAACCCCGGCGATCATCGAAGCCGACGCCGATCTTGAAGCCGCCGCCAGCGCGATCGTGGCCTCCAAGACCACCCACTGCGGCCAGTTATGCACGGCAGTGGAGCGGGTCTACGTGCAGGAAGGCGTCTACGACCAATTCCTCGCGCTGCTCAAAGCCAAGATCAGCGCGGTGAAGTTCGGCGACCGCGCCACCGACGCCAGCCTGATGGGCCCGTTGGTCAACGCCAGTTCGCAACAGAACATCCACGCCATGGTCGAGCGCGCCATCGCCGACGGTGCTGTACTGGAAACAGGCGGTTTTATCCCGCAAGGCAACGGTCATTTCTACCCGCCGACCCTGCTCAGCGGCTGCCGCCAGGACATGGAAATCATCCAGGAAGAAATCTTCGGCCCGGTGCTGCCGGTGCTCAAGTACCGCGACATCGACGAAGCACTGGCCATGGCCAACGATCATCAGTTCGGCCTGTCGTCGGTGCTGTACACCGAGAACTACCGCACCACGATGAAAGTCGCCAACGCCATCGAGGCTGGCGAGTTGTACGTCAACCGCACTCCGGCCGACCCGTACCAGGGCTTCCACGCCGGCTGGAAACGTTCGGGCCTGGGCGGCGATGACGGCAAGCACGGCATGCTCGAATTCACCCAGACGCGGCTGGTGGTCATGAAGTACTGATCCGCCCGCAACACCGATCAGTTTAGGGAGAACCGGATGTGTAGGAGCCAGGCTTGCCGGCGAAGGCGGCCTTGAAAACGCCTTCGCCGGCAAGCCTGGCACCTACACAACGCGGTTCTTCACGTTAAGTGATCGGCACTAGCTTCACGCCACACCCATAAAAACAATTATTTGGGGCGCCCGGACCACCGGGCTGCCCGAGGTCACATTGATGTCCAAGCCTGCAACCACTGTTGCCGCTGTTCAGGGTTCGAACGCGGGTTCAAAAAGCCACAGTGACAAGGGAAGTCGCTACATCCAGTTGATGCTGCTGGTGCTGGCCGCCGGTGCGATTTACCCGATCCTCTACCTGCGGCAGGTCTACCAGACCACCATGCTCGACGTGTTCCAGATCAACCACAGCGAGCTGGGTTATCTGTACTCGATGCTTGGTACGATTTTCCTCCTCAGCTACCTGCCGAGTGGCTGGCTGGCTGACCGCATCGCCCCGCGTTTCCTGATCTTCTTTTCGCTGGTCGCCACCGGTGCCTTGGGCCTTTGGTACTCCACCGCGCCATCGATGACCGGCCTGATGATCATCTTCGGTTGCTGGGGCCTGACCACCGGCTTGACGTTCTGGGCCTCGGTGCTCAAGCGCGTGAAAATGATCGCTCACCACACCGAGCAGGGCCGCTTCTTCGGCATTCTCGACGGTGGTCGTGGCTTGGTCGAAGCCTTGCTGGCAACCGTGGCCCTGGGCCTGTTCGCTTTCGCCACTGAAACCCGTGGCGAGTCGGCGGCCGAAGGTTTCAAACACGTGGTTTACCTGTACGCGTTTACCTGTATCGCCATCGGCTGTGTGCTGGTGTTGATCAAGGACCCGAAGTCCATGGAAGACACGGCAGCGGTGGAGAAGGGCAAGTACAACCTGCTCAACGACCTGGCGACGTTGGTGAAAATCCCCGAACTGTGGCTGGTGACCGCCATCGTCTTCTGCGGTTATCACATCTTCTGGGCCACTTACAGTTTCTCCGATTACCTGCAGGGCGGCGGCATGACGGCGGTCATGGCCGGCACCATCACCACCATCAAGTTGTGGATGCGCCCCATCGGCGGCATCGGCGGCGGCTGGCTGGGTGACAAGTTCTCGAACATCTCGGTGCTGATCGTCGCGCTGTTGCTGGCGTCGCTGGCGATGGTCGGGCTTATCGTGTTCCCGGCACTCAATAGCATCGGCCTGCTGATCGGCACGGTGATTTTCATCGGCCTGATGACTTACGCCATTCGGGGCTTGTACTGGGCGATCCTCGACACCTGCAACATTCCCCTGCGCATCACCGGGCTGGCGATCGGCATTGTGTCGGTGGTCGGTTACCTGCCGGATGCTTTTATTCCCTTGATCAACGGCTACCTCACCGAACATTTTCCCGGTGCCTTTGGTTACAAGCTGTATTTCGGCTACATCGCCTTCGTCGGCCTGCTCGGGACCCTCGCGGCCCTGACCTTGCGCGCACGTATCAATCGTCAATCTTTGAACAAAACAGGTGCCTGAGATGAAAATCGTCGCCCTTGAAACCCATATCGTTGCCGTACCGCCACCGCACATCGGCGGCATGTACTGGTTGTTCGTCAAGATCAAGACTGATTGCGGCATCGAAGGCGTAGGCGAAATCTACGCTGCGACCTTCGGCCCCAAAGCCATGCTGCCGATCATTGAAGACGTGTTCGAACGCTACCTGCTCAACCACGACCCGCACCACATCGAGCGTTTCTTCCGCCAGGCCTATTCGAGCGGTTTCACCCAGCGTCCGGACCTGACCATGATGGGCGTGGTCAGCGGCCTGGAAATGGCTTGCTGGGACATCATCGGCAAAGCGGCGAACAAACCGGTGTACGAGTTGCTGGGCGGCAAGGTCAACGAACGCCTGCGTTCCTACACCTACCTGTACCCGGTCAACAGCAAAGGCGAGTACGACTACGACGACCCGGACCTGGCCGCCGAGTGCGCCATCGAGAACATGAACAAAGGCTTCACCGCCGTGAAATTCGACCCGGCCGGCCCGTACACCGCGTACTCCGGGCACCAGATTTCGCTGGAAGTGCTGGAGCGCTGCGAAACCTTCTGCCGCAAGATCCGCGAAGCGGTGGGCGACAAGTGCGACTTGCTATTTGGCACCCACGGGCAAATGGTGCCGTCGTCGGCGATCCGCCTGGCCAAGCGCCTGGAGAAATACGATCCGCTGTGGTTTGAAGAGCCGGTGCCGCCGGGTCAGGAAGACGCCATGGCACAGGTCGCGGCCAAGACCTCGATTCCCATTGCCACCGGCGAGCGGCTGACCACCAAGTATGAATTCTTCAAGCTGTTGCAGGCGGGCGGGGCGTCGATCCTGCAGATGAACGTCGCGCGCTGTGGCGGTCTGCTGGAGGCGAAGAAGATCGCCAGCATGGCCGAAGCGTATTACGCGCAAATCGCGCCGCACTTGTACAACGGGCCGATTGGCGCGGCGGCGAGTTTCCAGTTGGCCACGTGTACGCCGAATTTCCTGATCCAGGAAAGCATCATGACCTGGGGCGGTTTCCACGCCGAAGTGCTGACCAAGCCGCTGCAATGGGAGGACGGCTACATCATTCCGTCCACCGAGCCGGGCCTGGGCGTGGAGCTGAACATGGACGTAGTGCGCAAGCATTCGCCGTACACCGGCGAACGCCTGCACCTGCAAATGGCGGCAACCCCGGCTGACGTCAAAGACACATCGCCAGCCAGGGGCTGACGAAAATGGCGCAATCCCTGTAGGAGCGAGGCTTGCCCGCGAAAGCGGTGGGTCAGTCAATTTCAATGTTGACTGACACGACGCCTTCGCGAGCAAGCTTCGCTCCTACAGGGGACGGCGCGGGTTTTATGAATAACGACTTACGCGGTAACCGTGCATGACTTACGACTACATCATCGCTGGCGCTGGCGCCGCAGGTTGCATCCTGGCCAATCGGCTCTCGGCGTCCGGGAAATACTCGGTATTGCTGTTGGAGGCGGGCGGCAAGGACAGTTCCCTGTGGTTCAGGATTCCGGTCGGCTTCGCCAAAATGTATTACAACCCGACCTTCAACTGGATGTACTACAGCCAGCCGCAAAAGCAGCTGAACAACCGTGAAATCTATGCCCCGCGCGGCAAGGTGCAAGGCGGTTCGGGGTCGATCAACGCGATGATCTACGTCCGTGGCCAGGCCCATGACTTCGACGACTGGGCAGCCAACGGCAACGACGGCTGGGGTTTCAAGGAAGTGCTGCCGTACTTCCGCAAACTGGAAAACCACCCGCTCGGGGACAGCGAATACCACGGCGGCAGCGGCCCGATCAGCATCACCCCGATGAAGGGCCAGACCCATCCGATCTGCGACGTGTTCCTCAAGGGCTGCGACGAACTCGGCTACCCGCACAGCGACGACTTCAACGGCCCGAAATTCGAAGGCTCTGGCATCTACGACGTCAACACCCGCAACGGCCAACGCTGCTCCAGCAGTTTTGCGCACCTGCACCCGGCATTGAGCCGGCCGAACCTGACGGTCGAACATTACGCCCTGGTGGATCGGGTGTTGTTTGATGATCAACAGCAACGTGCGACCGGGATTTCAGTCACCCAACACGGCGTGGTTCGAACCTTTACCGCAAACAAGGAAGTGATCCTCTGCGCCGGAGCCGTGGACACGCCGAAGATTCTGCAATTGTCCGGTGTGGCCGATAAGGCGCTGCTGGCCAAACACAACATCCCGCTGGTCAAACACCTGCCGGCGGTGGGGCAGAACCTGCAAGACCATTTGTGCGCCAGCTATTACTACAAGGCCAACATCGAGACGCTCAACGATCAGCTGAGTTCGCTGTTCGGCCAGTTCAAACTCGGTCTTAAATACCTGTTCACCCGCAAGGGCGCACTGGCGATGAGCGTCAACCAGGCCGGCGGTTTCTTCCGTGGCACCGAGCAGCAAGCCAATCCGAACCTGCAGTTGTACTTCAACCCGCTGTCGTACCAGATCCCGAAAAACAACAAGGCCAGCCTCAAGCCCGAACCGTATTCAGGTTTCCTGTTGTGCTTCAATCCGTGCCGTCCGACCAGTCGCGGGCACATCGAGATCGCCTCGAAAAATCCGCGGGACGCCGCGCTGATCGACCCCAATTACCTGAGCACGCAAAAGGACATCGACGAGGTCATCCAGGGCAGCCGCCTGATGCGCAAAATCATGCAGGCGCCTGCGCTGAAAAACATCACCGTCGAGGAAGTATTGCCAGGTCCGGTCGTCGAGACGGACGAGCAGATGCTGCAGTATTTCCGTGAAAACAGCGGTTCGATCTACCACCTGTGCGGTTCCTGCGCCATGGGCGCGGACGAGCGAAAGTCGGTGGTGGACAAGCGTTTGAAAGTCCATGGCCTGGGTGGTTTGCGCATCGTCGATGCGTCGATTTTCCCCAACGTGACCTCCGGTAATACCCATGCTGCGGTGCTGATGGTCGCGGAGAAGGGGGCCGACCTGATCCTGCAGGACGCCTGATTTCATCGCTGCCTGTATCAAAAATGAATTTCCGTCGAGTCCGCTGCTCATACCAGATAGGCAGCGGATTTACGCCCGCGAAATCATTTTTACAATCAGGGAGCGGCAAAGTCATGAGTCCAGTATCGGCGGCGGGGGATAACCTTCCTGGCGGGTTGATTCTTGTGGTGGAGGACGATCCGCTGATCCTCGAATTTCTCTGTGAAATTCTTCAGGAAGAAGGCTTTGTGGTTGAGCCGCATGTCAGCGCGGACGCCGCGTCGGCGTATCTGGAACAGCATTCGCAAAAAGTCGGGTTGTTGCTGACGGACATCACCATGCCGGGAAAACTCAACGGCGCGGACCTGGCCAATCTGTTCGGCGACCGCTGGCCGGACAAGCCGATCATGATCATGTCCGGGTTCGAGACGCCGGAAAGCTCAGGGGTCAGGCATGCGGTTTCGTTCATCAAGAAACCGTGGGCGCTGGGGCAATTGCTTGATTGTGTGGAAGGTGCGCTGAAGTCACGCCGCACTTTGTAGGAGCTGCCGGAGGCTGCGATCTTTTGATTTTGATTTTTTAGAAGCGAAGATCAAAAGATCGTCCGAACGCGGCCCGAGCCTTCGGCAGCTCCTACAGGGATCGTGTACATTCGCTGGCAGACCTTTGAGAAAGGAAGCGACCTTTTGTCTGTTTACGAATCCGTCTTCAATACCCCGTACCGAGCTTTCCTGTTCGATATGGACGGCACCGTCCTCAACTCCATTGCCGCCGCCGAGCGGATCTGGGCCGCCTGGGCCTTGCGCCATGGGGTCGATGTCGAGTCCTTCCTGCCCACCATCCATGGCGCTCGCGCCATCGATACCATCAATCGCCTGGCGCTGCCCGGGGTGGATGCCGAGGCTGAAGCGGCGTTTATCACCGAAGCGGAAATCGAGGATGTCGAAGGCATTGTCGAGGTGCCGGGTGCGGCGAACTTCCTGAAGTCGCTCCCCGCCCAGCAATGGGCCATTGTCACCTCAGCGCCCAAGGCCCTGGCGTTGCGCCGGATGGCGGCAGCGGGGATTCCTGAGCCGGCGGTGATGGTCACAGCCGAGGACGTCAGCGCTGGCAAGCCTGATCCTGCGGGCTATCGACTGGCTGCCAAGCGGTTGGGTGTCGACGTGACGGAGTGCCTGATTTTCGAAGACGCCACCGTGGGGATTCTCGCGGCCGAAGCGGCGGGTGCGGACCTCATCGTAGTGACAGCAACTCACGATCATCCGATCGAAACCTCGCATGCCACATTAGCCAGCTACGACTCGGTCGAGGCCCGCACAGACGCCGACGGCCTAATCCGCCTACAGAAAATCTAATGTAGGAGCTAGCTTGCTTGCGAAAGCGGTGGCTCAGTCAACAACAATGTTGGATGTGACGGCCCCTTCGCGAGCAGGGGGATAGGTGAATGGGCTAGTAAACCCCAGGAATCAACCGCCAGCTCCGGGCGCAATAGGCCTCGTATTCACTGCCAAACTGCGCCCTCAGCAGCGCTTCTTCCGAATGAATGCGCGCGATCAGCGGGATCAGCGTCAGCGCGGCCAGCAACAGGCCAACACCGGAACGAAAGGCCAGCGCCCAACCCACGGCGTTGACCACCAGCCCCAGATAACTGGGGTTGCGCAGGCTGCGATAAATCCCGTCGGTGACCAGGCTGTGCCCCGGCTGAATCGCCACCAGACCGCTGAAACGCTTGCCCAGTACAAACACCGGCCAGATCCGCAGCGCGCCGCCGACGATGAACAACAACGCCCCGAGCCAGCGCACGCCTTCTTCACCGAAGGTCCAGAAGTCGATCCGGTCGGTGTAAGCCGGCAGATAACCACTCAACAATCCGATCACCCCGAAGGCCGGGAGCACCCAGCGATTGGCCCGGTCTTCGCGCTCCCCGGAACTCAGATTGACCTCGGTGAACAGCGACGCGACGGTCATCACCAGAGTGGCCAGCACAATGACCACCAGCGGTGCATGGGAGAAAAAAGCGGCAAAGCCGCCCATCCCCCACACCGCCAGACCGAGATAGGCGAGCGTGCCGATGACGGCAAAAAACGCCAGTTTGGCCGAGATTTTCATCTGCACCTCCACAAGTGACTACACCCCTCATTGTAGGAGCTGGCTTGCCAGCGAAGACGGCAGCACATTCACCATCAATGTCACTGGCAGATCGCTTTCGCTGGCAAGCCAGCTCCTACAGGGTTCTGGCGTTGCGGCGGATGACTTGCGGTGGTTGGCCGAACGCGCGCAGGAAGGCTTCGCGCATGCGGCGGCAGTCGCTGAAACCTGACGCTCCGGCTATCTGATCAAGGGTCAGGCGTCCGCGCTCCAGCATCTGCCGTGCCGATTCCAGGCGCAGGTTCTCGATGGCCTTGGCCGGCGACTGGCCGGTTTCGGCGCGAAAGGCCCGGCTGAACTGCCGAGGGCTGAGGCGCGCGACGTCCGCCAGTTGCTCCACCGACAAGGTCTCGGTGAGGTGTTCCCGGGCATAACCCAGAACGGTCTGAATGCGGTCGGATTTCGGTTCCAGTTCCAGCAGCGCCGAGTGCTGCGACTGACCGCCCGCGCGGCGGTGGTACATCACCAGCTTCTGCGCCACGGAGCGGGCCAGTTCGGCACCATGGTCCTTCTCGACCATGGCCAGCGCCAGGTCGATGCCAGCGGTCATTCCGGCGGAGGTCCAGATCGAACCGTCGATCACATAGATGCGGTCTTCCTCGACCTTGATCGACGGAAACCGTGCTTGCAGGTCCCGCGCGTAAGCCCAATGCGTCGTCGCCCGGCGTCCGTCGAGCAAGCCGGCCTGGGCCAGAACAAAGGCCCCGGAGCAGATCGATGCGGTGCGCCGAGCGGTTTTAACGCTGTCGCGCAGGTAACTCAGCACACCTTCAGGCGCCTGCTGGAGGATGGCATCGCCGCCGACCACGATCACCGTGTCGAACACCCGCTCATCAAACGCCTCGGTGCCGACACTCAAACCGCCAGAAGCGCGGTAGGTGCGGCCGTCCTCGGACAGCACGCAGACGTCATACAGCGTTTCGCCCGCGCTGAAGTTGGCGTACTCGAACACCGGCATGGCCGCCAGCGCCATGGACTGGAAACCCTCGAAAACCACAAACGCCACGGAAGTCATTGCCAGGTCCTCACAGGTCGTGTCCGAAAAACGTACTTTAAACGTCATTTGCGACGAGGGTAAGTCAATTTATAACGGTTCACACCCGGCGAACTTATCGTCTCACTGTGAAGGAAATTGAACATGGCCCTCTCGTCCAAAGGTACTGCACTGATTACTGGCGCTTCTTCCGGCATCGGCGCGGTGTATGCCGATCGCCTCGCCCGGCAAGGTTACGACCTGATTCTGGTGGCCCGCAGCCAAGCCAAGTTGAACGCCCTGGCCAACCGACTGAGCAACGAAACCGGGCGCACCGTGGAGGTGGTCGCCGCCGATCTGAAAGACAAGTCCGACCTGCTGCGCGTCGAAGACATTCTGCGCCGTGATGCGAGCATCACCTTGCTGGTCAACAACGCCGGGGTCGGCGCTGTTATGCCGCTGCTCGGCAGCCCCGTGGATGACATGGAAGACATGATCACCCTCAACGTCACCGCGTTGATGCGCCTGGCTTATGCGGCGGCACCCGGTTTCGTCGCCCGTGGCACCGGGACGCTGATCAACATTGCTTCGATCGTTGCCATCGCGCCGGAAATCCTCAACGGCGTGTATGGCGGGACCAAGGCGTTTGTCCTCGGCCTGAGCCAATCCATGCACCGTGAGTTGGCGGATAAAGGGATTCGTATCCAGGCCGTGTTACCCGGCGCCACCGCCACCGACTTCTGGAGCGAGGCCGGCAACCCGGTGGAAAACCTGCCGCAAGAGATCGTGATGTCCGCCGAGGACATGGTCGATGCCGCGCTGGCGGGCCTGGCGCAAGGCGAAGTGGTGACCATTCCGGGCCTGCACGATGGCACTCAGTGGGACGCCTACGAAGCCCAGCGTCAGACGCTTTCCGGGTTGTTCGGCAACTCCACGGCGGCCCCGCGCTATCGCTGATCCAACAGCCACGCATACCCTTGTAGGAGCTGGCTTGCCAGCGAAGACGGCAGCACATTCACCCTCAATGCGACTGGCAGATCGCTTTCGCTGGCAAGCCAGCTCCTACAGGGATCGCGTGTGGGTGAACTAAGCTTGGATAAGGATCATTCACCACCGGCGACGAGTCGGTGGCGCGCCAAAGGGAGACGAGCATGCTGCACATCAGAACGCCCTTGATTCTGCATCCAGACCTGTCGACCCCAACCCGGCGGATCTGGCTCAAGCTGGAAAACCTGCAACCCAGCGGCTCATTCAAACTGCGCGGGATCGGGCTTTTGTGCAGCCAGGCGGCTGAGCAGGGCAAACGCAAAGTGATCTGTCCTTCTGGCGGCAATGCCGGTTTTGCCACTGCCGTGGCCGCCGCCCGGCTGGGGTTGAAAGCCTGCATCGTGGTGCCGCACACCACGCCGGAATCGACCCGCGCACGGATCAGCAAAACCGGTGCCGAGGTGATCGTCCATGGCAAGGTCTGGGACGAAGCCAATCTGCGGGCCAAAGAACTCGCCCAGGGCGCGGACACCGAATACGTGCCGGCCTTCGATCACCCGGTGTTGTGGGAAGGGCACAGCACGATGGTCGATGAAATCCTCGAGGATTGTCCCCAGGTCGATGCGATTGTGATGTCGGTGGGGGGCGGAGGTTTGCTGGCGGGGATTCTCACCGGATTGATCCGCCACCATCGTCTGGATTGCCGGATCATTGCGTGTGAAACCCAGGGTTCGGCGTCATTCGCTGCGGCTGTCAGTGCCGGGCATCCGGTGATATTCCCCCGGATCGACACGGTCGCCCGGTCGCTCGGTGCGACTCAAGTCGCCGCGTGGCCGGTTCAGCACATTGTCGATTTCCCGCATGAGTGCGTGGCGCTCAGCGATGACGAGGCGATCATGGGGGTGGTGCGTTATGCCAACGACTTGCGGCAGTTGGTCGAGCCGGCATGCGGTGTTTCGTTAGCGATCGGCTATCTGGACCATCCGGCGATTGCCGGCGCCCATGACGTAGTGATTGTGGTGTGCGGCGGTGTCAGCATCAGTGCGCAACTGGTCGCGGGATGGGCGCGGTTATCCGCCAGGAGTGAAGCAAGGTAGGGCCAGAAACGCTATCCAGCTGTCGCGAGCCCCACCACTACTTCATCCGCATTCATTGGCCGGCAGCATCGCCTTCCTGGATGAGGATGGCTTTGGCCAAGTCTTCGTCGCTGGCGTTGAGGCCGGGATTGTCCTGACGAATCTGCTTTAACACCGATTCAAGATAAACCCCACGAATCGCACCGCCACTGGCAACGAAGCTGGACGCATCATCCCGGGCAGGAATCATCAATTTGTGGTCCTTGAACGTCGAATACAGCGAAGCGGAGACCCCGGCGGAGGTGGCGACATCGCCCGCATCCACCTTGGCCAAAGCAGAGCCGAAGGGTAAACACAGCAAAAGTGAAGAAATGATAATCAGACGGCGCATGACGGTGTCCTCTGAAAGCGTGAAGCAAAAAGGAAGTACCTCATCTTTTAGGATGCATGGCGGTCCTCAGGAGTTCCCTGCTGATAGGTCATCAGTCCAAAGCCATCAAAATTCACCCCCTCGCTGCGCAGACAATCACTTCGACCAACACCCGCTCACTGTAGGAGCTGGCTTGCCAGCGAAGGACTCACATGCGCCACGTTTTATCCTGTTAAAACGCGTCATCGTTAACGTCCTTCGCTGGCAAGCCAGCTCCTACAGAGGGGCGCCAGGCCGGTGGGGCGTCGGGTTTTTCAGGTTGATGCTGTGCAGATAATCACCTCGACTAACACCCGCTCACTGTAGGAGCTGGCTTGCCAGCGAAGGACTTACATGCGCAACGTTTTATCCTGTTAAAACGCGTCATCGTTAACGTCCTTCGCTGGCGAGCCAGCTCCTACAGGGGTGCGCCAGGCCGGTGGGCCGTCGGGTTTTTCAGGTTGTTGACGCGCAGATAATCACCTCGACTAACACCCACTCAATGTAGGAGCTGGCTTGCCAGCGAAGGACTTACATGCGCAACGTTTTTTCCTGTTAAAACGCGTCATCGTTAACGTCCTTCGCTGGCAAGCCAGCTCCTACAGGGGGGCGCCAGGCCGGTGGGCCATCGGGTTTTTTAGGTTGTTGCCGCGCAGACAATTACCTCGACTAACACCCGCTCACTGTAGGCGCTGGCTTGCCAGCGAAGGACTCACATGCGCAACGTTTTATCCTGTTAAAACGCGTCATCGTTAACGTCCTTCGCTGGCAAGCCAGCTCCTACAGAGGGACGCCAGGCCGGTGGGCCGTGGGGGTTTTTTAGGTTGATGCTGTGCAGATAATCACCTCGACTAACACCCACTCACTGTAGGAGCTGGCTTGCCAGCGAAGGACTTACATGCGCCACGTTTTATCCTGTTAAAACGCGTTATCGTTAACATCCTTCGCTGGCGAGCCAGCTCCTACAGGGGGGCGCCAGGCCGGTGGGCCGTCGGGTTTTTTAGGTTGATGCTGTGCAGATAATCACCTCGACTAACACCCACTCACTGTAGGAGCTGGCTTGCCAGCGAAGGACTCACATGCGCCACGTTTTATCCTGTTAAAACGCGTTATCGTTAACGTCCTTCGCTGGCAAGCCAGCTCCTACAGAGGGACGCCAGGCCGGTGGGGTGTCGGGTTTTTTAGGTTGTTGCCGCGCAGACAATCACTTCGACTAACAACCGTGGATCAGCCAATTTCGCTTCGCCACAGGCACGGGCCGGGGCATGGCCTGCCGGTATCCAGGCATCCCACACGGCATTCATCGCTTCGAAGTCCGCCATGTCAGCCAGCCAGATGGTGGCTTGCAGCAGCTGTTCCCGGGTCGAACCGGCTTCCTTGAGCAGGGCATCGACCCGTGCCAGAGCATCGCGGGTCTGGTCGGCGACGTTATGACGGGATTCGCCGACTTGTCCGGCCAGGTACACGGTGTTGCCGTGGATGACGATCTGGCTCATGCGTTGGTTGGTGTGTTTGCGCTCGATTGTTTGCATCAATTGCTCTCCTGTGGAATGGCCCCGCTCAGAAGCGTTGCACGGAAAAACTGTCCAGCCATTGAGGTGTCTTGCCGGCGATGCAGTCGGCGACCAACTGGCCGGTTGCGCCCGCCAGGGTCAAGCCCAGGTGCTGGTGGCCGAAGGCGTAGATCAATCGTGGTTCGTTCGGTGAGGGGCCAATCACCGGCAACGAGTCGGGCAAGGAAGGGCGGAACCCCAGCCATTTGCGCGCAACCGGTTCGGTCAGGCCCATGACCCGGCGCACGTGGCGTTCCAGATAGTCAAAACGTTTTGGATTGGCTGGGTCGTTGATCGAACCGAGCTCCACCGTGCCGGCGACCCTCAGGCGTCCGGCCATGGGCGTCATGTAGAACGCGCTTTCCACCGGGCAGCACGGACGGTTGAGCAGGGTGTCTTGCAGGTCGAATTCGATGTGGTAACCGCGCTCGGTATCCAGCGGGATGCGATCCCCGACCTGGCGTGCAAGCGCTGCAGACCAGGCGCCGCCGCACAGCACGACGCGGTCCGCGCGATAAGTCTGGCCTTCGGCACTCAGTAATTGCAGGCCGTCAGGCTGGCGTTGTACGCCCGTGATCGTCGCCTGACGCAACGCACCCTCGGCGATCAGCGGCGCCGCCAGCGCTTCGATGAATGCACGCGGGTCGTCCATGTGGGATGAGTCGGGAAACAGAATACCGGCCACCGATTTACCCGCGAGGGCCGGTTCCAGTCGTTCGACTTCTGCCGAACTCAATACCTGCTGCGCAATACCCAGGGAACGACGCAACTCGATGGCGGACTGCGCGCCGGCAAAACCTTGTTCAGTGCCGTAGGCATAGAGGCAACCGTTGTGACGCAGATGTTGATCGGCTTGCGGACAATCAGCCAGCAACGGCGCATAACCGCTGTAGGTGTGCTGGAGTATTTTGCTCAGCGCCAGGGTGTTGGCTTCACAACGCGACGCGCGACATTCATTGAGAAAACGCAGCAGCCAGGGCATCAGCCGAGGCAGGCGCGCCCAGTTAACGACGAAGGGCGACTCCGGCGAAAACAGCAACGACGGAATGGCCTTCAGCAAAGAAGGCTGCGCAATCGGCATCACGCCGTAAGGCGCCAGGGTGCCGGCATTACCGTAGGACGCGCCCGAGGCAATCGCGTCGCGCTCCAGCAATAACACCTGATAACCCTGCTTGCGCAGCCAGAGTGCCGTGGCAACCCCGACAACGCCTGCGCCGATAACGGCGACTTCGCAATGAACTGGCTGTGTCATGTCCTCAGATCCGGTTGTGCATATAGAGATGACCCTGGCGTGCCAATTGGCTGATGACGCCCAAGGCTTTGACCAACTGCTCCCGTGACAGGGCAGCCGAGATGTTGATGCGCACCGCTTGCGGCGAGAGCTCCGGACGCAAGGTGAAGGCGCCCCCGGCGAGCAGCACCACGCCACGGTCATGGCACAGACGGGCGAAGCGCGAACCGGTCCAGGGTTCCGGCAACACCAGCCAGGCATGGGTGCCGGTGGCGCTGTGCTGGAATTCCAGGCCTTCGAGATGCGTGGCGAGCAGCGCCTGGCGGATCCGCAGTTCTTCGCGTTGTTCCGAGACCAATTGGTCGGCATGACCGTCTTCGATCAGCCGGGTGGCGATCAACGAGGTCAGCGGCGAGGTGCTCCAGCAATCGATGCGCTGCATGGCGGCGATGTCTTGCACCAGCGGTGGCGGCGCCATGACAAAGCCCATGCGCAAGCCCGGTGCGATGCATTTGGACAGGGCCGAAATGTAAATCGTGCGCTCCGGCATCAACGCCGCGAAAGCGGGCGGCGATTTATCCAGCAGCGGTCGGTAGACGTCATCTTCGATGACCAGCAGGTTGGTTTCACGAATCACCGCCGCCAATTCTTCGCGGCGCTCGGCATCCAGGGTGATGGCGGTCGGGTTGTGGATCGACGGCACCAGAAACAACAGCCGCGGCTGATGTTCGGCACACGCCTGGCGCAACGCCTCGGGGGACATGCCACGGGCGTCGGCGTCGACCCCGATCAGGATCAGGCCCAGTGAGCGGCACAAGGCATTGATGCCTTGATAGGTGACGCTGTCGGCCAGCACGGTATCGCCGCTGTTGGTCAGGCTGCGCAGGGTGCTGGCAATGCCATGTTGGGCGCCCTCGACGATCAGCATCTGCGAGGCCTGGGCCTCCACGCCGGTGTGGCGCAACCACTGCGCGGCGGCTTCACGGGCCCAAAGCGGGCCTTCGGACGGGTGATAGTCCTTCATGTCGCCAAAGCGCGGGTCGCTGGAAAGACGCGGCAGCAATTGCGCCAGGACCCGATTGAAACCATCGGTGGCCGGGCGATTGACGCTCAGGTCGACAGTGCCCGGATCATTGCTCGGCGCCGATTGAAACTGCGCGGCCGGGTGCCGTGGCTGCGCGACTTGCGTGCCACGCCCCGGACGGCTTTCCACCAGGCCTTTCTGCTGCAACACGGCCATGGCTTTGGTCACCGTGGTGATGTTCACCCCCAATGCACTGGCGAACTCGCGATGCGGCGGCAGACGCTCGCCCGGTTTGAGCTTGCCGTTGCCAATCGCCTCAGCCAGTGAATCAGCCAATTGCGCGTAAAGGGTCTCGGCCTTGTCGCGCTGCAAAGCGGCGCTGGCTTTCAGTTCTTCCAGCAGTTGTTCGAATTGACTCATGGTGCTTTTATCCCTGCTTGTCATGCTTGTAGCAAGACAATAAGCAAATTTGCATTGCTTTTTATCCGATACAAAGCCCATTGACAAGCTAAATAACCGTGATTAGTGTGTGAGTTGTAATGCTTGTCATGCAACACAATAAGAAAATGGCTGCCATGCTCAGCCCAATGGGTACGCACATGACTAACGAAACGTTCCAGCCGGGTTCGCCCTCGGCGCACCGGCACCACCGACTGTTCAGCCTGTCAGCGGGCGGCACAGAGTATCCGGTGTGTTGTCCTCCTCGCGCAAAGTCTTCGATGAAATTATCCGGTCGATCGACTCCATCCATCACAGCGGAGGTCATTCAATGAACAACGCCCAGCCAACCGAGACAAAACCAGGTCAACAACGCCTCAGCGGGGCCCTGCGCCAGCGCCATATCACGATGATTTCCCTTGGCGGGATCATAGGCGCCGGCCTGTTTGTCGGCAGTAGCGCAACGATCCAGGCGATTGGCCCGGCGGCGTTCCTGAGTTATCTCGCTGCCGGCATCGTGGTGATGCTGGTGATGCGCATGCTCGGTGAAATGGCCGTGGCCTTGCCTGGCGTCGGCTCCTTTACCGAATACGCGCGTATCGGCCTGGGCAATTGGGTCGGCTTCACCAGCGGCTGGTTGTACTGGTACTTCTGGGTGATCGTGGTGGCGGTAGAAGCGGTGGTCGGCGCCAACATCCTTCAGCAATGGATACCGTTGCCGGCGTGGATGATCGGTCTGAGCCTGTTGGCGATCATGACGGCCATCAACTGTCTGTCCGTGAAGTCTTACGGCGAATTCGAATACTGGTTCGCTTCATTAAAGGTGTTCGCGATCATCGTCTTCATTTTCGTGGTCGGCGCTTACCTCTTCGGCTTTGCCCCGAGCACCAGCGACCTGTTGGGCAATCTGGTGAACGATCGCGGCTTCATGCCTTATGGCGTGAGTGCGATTCTGGCCGGTGTACCGACGGTGATCTTCGCCGTGGGCGGCGCGGAGATCGCGACCATCGCCGCCGCTGAATCCGACGATCCGTCGAAGAACGTGGCGAACATGACCCGTTCGGTGATCTTCCGCGTCATCACCTTTTATGTCGGCTCGATCTTCCTGATTGTCTGCGTGGTGCCCTGGGGCCAGATCGTCGCCGGTCATTCGCCGTTCGTGGCGGCGCTTGAAGTCATGCGCATCCCCGGCGCGGCGATGATCATGCAAGCCGTGGTGCTGGTGGCCGTTCTGTCGGCACTGAATTCCGGGTTGTACGTGTCTTCGCGGATTTTGTTCGGCCTCAGCCAGCGCGGCGATGCACCGGCCAAACTGTCGACTCTCACCGGGCGCAAAGTGCCGAGAGCTGCCGTGCTGCTCAGCAGTGTGATCGGCTACATCGCGATCATGGCGGCGATCATTTCTCCGGAAGGCGTGTTCCTGTTTCTGGTCAACGCTTCCGGCGCGGTGATGCTGTTCGTTTACCTCGCCGTGGCGTTGGCGCAGATCAAGGTTCGGCGCCAGGTCGAGGCCACAGCGTCGGCCCGGCTGACCCTGAAAATGTGGCTGTTCCCTTGGCTGTCCTATGCTGTGGTGGCAGTCATTGCGGGTGTTTTGGTCGCCATGGCGTTCCAGGAATCCTTGCGTACGCAGTTCCTGGCCAGCCTCGTCAGTCTCGGCGTGGTATCCGCCGCTTACCTGATGCTCAAGCGCCGACGCCTGCAGGCCAACAAGCCTCATGTCAACGCCATCGACATTCTGGCGGGCTTACCCACACGGTCATGAAACCCAGGGAAGTCGAGCCACGGACGGCGGTTGAGTTGTATGGCTTGTCACGGTCCAAAACAATAATTTGCCAATAGGTGATCTATGTCCGACTTCAAGTTTGATACCCAGGGTTTCTCTCGACGCGGGTTGCTCAAGGCGACTGGCTACGGCTCGTTGGCGGCGATAGTGAGTAGCGCGATGGGCCCGATGTCCTTCGCGTTTGCGGCCGGGAAACCGATCAAAACCGTGCGCGAGGGCTATCTGACGGCGGCCTGCCTCGGCGACATGCCTCTGGGCGCGTTGCGTGAAGGCACACCGGTCGGCACCGATCTGGAGTTGCTGAAGATCATCGCCGATCGCCTCGAACTCAAACTCGACGTGCTGACCATGGGCTTCCCTGCGGTGGTCGAAGCGGTGAGGTCGGGGCGCGCCGACTGGTTCGGTGGCAACTTCGCCTGGAACCCGATGCGCTCGAAGATCCTGCTGCTGACCGACCCGGTGTTCTACACCGGTGCCTACGTGATCATGCGCGACAGCGAGCCGTTCGATAACACCATCACCGTGAACGACGTGAAGGGCCGCACCATCGGCGCCATCACCGGCTATTTCACTATCCCGGACATGAAGAAAATCGAGGGCGTGAAGGAGGTCAAACTCTACGACAACACCGACTCCTGCTTGCGAGACGTGCGCGCCGGGCGCCTGGATTTTGCCGTGCTGGATGCCCCGACCATCGACTACATGATCCTTCAGGACCCGAGCCTCAAGCTCAAACAGATCCCGATGTCCTACGATGAAAAATTCCCCAGCCTGACCGCCAAATTCGAGGCGATCTGGGGCGTGCATCCGCAGAACCAGGACTTGTTCGATGGCATCAACCAGGGGCTGCGCTGGCTCAAAGCCACGGATCAGATCCGGCCGATCCTCGCCAAGTACGGGATCAAGAACCCCGACTACCTCGTGCCTCCGACCAAGGACCCGCGCATCGGCGTGGACCGCGATGAGAAGGGCAACCTCATCGGCCCGTTCGAACACCCGCCGCGTGATTTCAGTCAGGCTTTTGCCTGAGTCGTTGTGTCATCCACTTACGGACATTGCTCATGGCTGAATCAACTCCACTGGTGCGGATCGAAGGGCTCTACAAGTCCTTCGGCAGCCTGGACGTTCTCAAAGGCATCGACCTCAACGTTCAGCAGGGCCAGAAGATCTCGCTCATCGGCCCCAGCGGCTCGGGCAAGACCACCTTGCTGCGTTGCGTCAATTACCTGGAAGAACCGACCAAAGGCGACATTTACATCGATAACGAACTGATCGGCCAGCGCCTGGTGGGCACCCGCAAAGTGCCCATGAGTGACAAGGAGCTGGCGCGGATGCGCACCGAAATCGGCATGGTGTTCCAGCGCTTCAACCTGTTTCCGCACCTCTCGGTGCTGGACAACATCATCCTTGGGCCACTCAAAGTGCAGCAGCGCAGCCGCGCCGAAGCCGTTGAACTGGCCGAGGACCTGCTGAACAAGGTCGGCATGTTCGCCAAGCGTGACGCGTTCCCGGAACAGCTCTCGGGCGGGCAACAGCAACGCATCGCCATCGCCCGGGCGCTGGCGATGCAACCCAAGTTGATGCTGTTCGACGAAGCGACTTCGGCGCTCGACCCGGAACTGGTGGGCGAGGTGCTGACGGTCATGCGCAAGCTGGCGGAGGAGGGCATGACGATGATTATCGTGACCCACGAAATGCACTTCGCCGAAAGCGTCTCCGACCAGGTGATCTTCATGGCCGACGGCAACATCGTCGAACAAGGCCCGCCGCGGCAGATCTTCCGCGAGAGCCAGATCGAACGCACCCGCAACTTCATCCGCGCCGTGCAGGAGCATTGATCGATGTTCGATTCCACTGCTCTGCACAAAGCCATCGACATGCTTCCGTACTTTTTGAATGTGCTGGGCATCGGTGCGTTGACCACCGTCGGCTTGACCTTTGCGGCGTTCATCGTGGCGGCGCTGCTGGGGTTTTGCCTGGCGCTGATGCGGCTCTCGCGCAGCCGCGTGCTGAGCCTGATTGCCAGCGTGTACCTGGAGGTGTTTCGCAACATACCGATCCTGACGCAGCTGTTCATTCTGTACTTCGGCTTGACCTATATCGGTATCACCTTGCCGGCGATTGGTGCGGCGATCATTGGTTTCGGGTTGAACGGTGCGGCGATTCTGTCGGAGGTGTTTCGCTCGAGCATCCGCACCATCGATCGCGGGCAGAGCGAAGCGGCGTTTTCCATTGGCATGACCCGGTCTTTGGCGATGCGAATTATCGTGCTGCCTCAGGCGTTCAAGGTGGCGATTCCGGGGATGGCCAACTTCGCCATCGGCTTGCTCAAGGACACCTCGCTGGCGTCGGCGGCGGCCGTGCCGGAATTGACGTTCAAGGCAAAAATGCTGGTCAGCGAAACTTATCAGACCAACCTGATCTACTTCCTGTTGGCCATGATCTACCTGGTCTTGAGTCTTGTGCTTTCCCATTGGGCGGCGCGTACCGAACGTCGTCTTAAAGTGGTCAAGGAGAACTGATATGGGCTATGGCGACCTGTGGGAAGCAACCCATGTCGAGTTGATGGCAGCCGCCTGGGCGACGCTGCAGTTGGCGTTCGGCGCGCTGGTGATTGGCTTGATCGTCGGTTTGCTGGTGGCGCTGGCGCGACTGTCGAAGAGCCGGCCACTGCGGCGGGCGGCGTTGATCTACATCGAGGTGTTTCGTGGCACTCCGGCGCTGGTGCAGTTGTTCATCGTGTATTTCAGCCTGACCGAAATCGGCGTTCAGTTCAGCTCGTTTCAGGCGGCGATGATTGGGTTGGGATTGAATGCGGCGGCGTATCTGTCGGAGATTTATCGCTCGGGGCTGGAGGCGGTGCCCAAGGGGCAGGTGGAAGCGGCGAAGGCGATTGGCATGCCGCATCTGAAGGTGTTGCGTTGGGTGGTGTTGCCTCAGGCGATTCGCATTGTGCTGGCGCCGATTGGTAACGTGGCGATCTCTTTGTTGAAAGACACGTCGGTGGCTTCGCTGATCGCGGCGCCGGATTTGATGTTGCGGGCGCAGGATTTAAGCTCGGTGTATTTCATGCCGTTGGAGATCTACATTCTGGTTGGCGCGATTTATTTTGCGTTGTGTTATCCGTTGTCGCTGGGTGTGCGGTTGCTGGAGCGTAGGACGCGGCACTAGAAGCCTGTGTCCTGCATCCCCCTGTAGGAGCTGGCTTGCCAGCGAAGACGGCCTGACATCCAACCCATCTCTCACAGGTACACCGCATTCAAATGTAGGAGCAAGCTTGCTCGCGAAGGTCGTTAACGATGACGCGTTGACACAGGATAAATGTGGCGCATTTGAGTCCTTCGCTGGCAAGCCAGCTCCTACGGGGGGACGCACCTGGCTTGCCAACGAAGACGGCCTGACAGCCAATCCATCTCTCACAGGTACACCCTATTCAAATGTAGGAGCAAGCTTGCTCGCGAAGGTCGTTAACGATAACGCGTTGACACAGGATAAATGTGGCGCATTTGAGTCCTTCGCTGGCAAGCCAGCTCCTACGGGGGAATGCGTATGTTTGAAATCAGGCCGGCCCGCAGGCCGCCGTGCTTTTGATTTTGACGCACCGCCCCATCGTGAGGCCGAGTGGAGGTTCTGCGCAGTGGGTAACCCGGCAAGGATGCCGGGTTAGCCGCCCCCGGCCATGGATGGCCGATGGCGGCGGGCCCACGGAGCAGGACCGGAGCGAGGGCATGCCGAGCCACAGCGAGGCCCCGAACGAAAGGGGCAGAAGCCCTTGGTTACTTGGGGCTTTTCCAAGTGACACGCCGTAAGGGCGTAACCAATAGCCGCCGTTGCCGCAGGAATGGATATGTACACCTGAAAGAGAATGGCCGGCCCGGAGGCCGTCATCGCAGGCAAGCCAGCTCCCACAGGAGATTGGTGCATCCGCAAGAGAATGGTCGGCTATCAGGCCGCCTTCGCGAGCAGGCTCGCTCCCACAGTGAGATTGGATCATTCAACGGGAAAACCGGTTGCGATAATCGCGTGGCGAAACCCCAAGATTGCGTTGAAAGGTCGAGCGCATCCGCTCCTCATCACCAAACCCACACTCCCGGGAAATTTGATCGATATTGCGCCCGGAGTCCTCCAATAATCGCCGGGCGGCTTCCACACGCAGCACCTCCACCGCTTTGGCCGGTGTACGCCCGGTCTTGAGCTTGTACACACGCGCAAAATTTCGCGGGCTCATCTGCACCTGTTGCGCAAGCACATCAACCGATAGGTTTTCGCCGGCCAGGTTCTGCGTGATCCACACATGCAGGTCATCAAACGCAGCACCTTCGCTGGTTTGCGATTTCAGCAATTGACTGTACTGGGCCTGCCCACCGGGACGCTTGAGAAACACCACCATTTCCCGCGCGACCAGCAGCGTTACCTCACGACCACAATCCTCTTCGACCAGTGCCAGAGCCAGATCGATGCCGGCACTGACACCCGCCGATGTCCAGACCGAACCCTGCTGGACAAAAATCGCATCGCTGTCGACTTCAATCGACGGGTAACGCTCCTTGAGCATGTCGCACATCGCCCAGTGGGTGGCGGCGCGTCGGCCTTTGAGTAATCCGGCCTGGGCCAGCAGGAACGTCCCGCTGCACACCGAGGCGGTGCGTCTGGCGTTGGTCGAGGCCTCTGCCAGCCACGCGACCAGGTCCAGAGCATTGCCCATCGCCCGAAGAATATCCGGCGCCCCGGGCACGATCAGCGTATCGATCGATCGGTCCGCGAAGCGGCTCAACGGCACGGTATCGACGGCCAGGCCCTCAGCGGTGTGGATCAAGCCTCCGGCCAGGCTCGCCGTGTGCAATTCATACCCTGGCAAATGATTGCTGGTCATGTACCTGGAGGCGGCCCAAAACACGGTTTGCGCGCCGGTCAAATCCAGCAGGCCCAATTCGGGGTAGGCGAGAAACACGATCAGACGCGGCGGTTCCGGCTGAAGTGCGGGGGTGTCAGGAGTGCTGGCGATATCGTTCATAGGGTTCTGTATCAGCGAGTTGGAATAATCATAATTCGCAAACGGTATAAGCGTGATCGCATCTGATCGGCTGGCAGGAATTCAGGGTTTTATGTCATTGGGTCCGGCGAAGTTCAACCCTACCATCGATCGTTGGCTGCACCAGACAGTCGCTCGCTGTCTGCCTCCATAACGATAACGAAGGTAAGAACATGTCCCAGAAAATACTCATCGTCGGCGCCGGTTTCGCCGGCGTGTGGAGCGCCTTGGGCGCGGCACGCGTGCTGGAAAACCACGGCAAGACCGCCGACGTCGAAATCACCCTGATTTCCCCCAAGCCGGAAATCGTCATCCGGCCGCGACTGCATGAGCACGCACCCCACGAAATGAGCGCGCCGTTGCTGCCATTGCTGGAAGCGGCGGGCGTCAAGTTCATCGAAGCGGAGGTCGAGCGTATCGACACCTCCAACGCGCGGTTCGTGCATGCGCTTACATCCGATGGCCGTCACATCAACGTGCCCTACGACCGACTGGTGCTGACCAGCGGCAGCAAACTGAACCGTCCTCCGGTGCCGGGCCTGCTGGAGAACACCTTTGCGGTGGATCAACTGTCCGACGCAGTGAAACTCGACCGGCATCTGGCGGAACTGGTCAACCTGCCCGAATCGGCGGCGCGTAACACCATCGTGGTGGTCGGAGGTGGTTTCACCGGGCTGGAAGTGG
Source organism: Pseudomonas sp. RIT-PI-q (assembly GCF_001297125.1). Taxonomy (GTDB): domain Bacteria; phylum Pseudomonadota; class Gammaproteobacteria; order Pseudomonadales; family Pseudomonadaceae; genus Aquipseudomonas. The sequence continues at coordinate 109,551 of NZ_LHPC01000029.1, read as the reverse complement.
CCACCGAGTTGCCAGAACGCCTGCGCAACATCCATGGCGCGGATGCCCGGTTCAACATCATCGTGGTCGAGCGAGCGGACGAAATCGGCCCGGATCTGGGCCCGAGCCCACGGCCGATGATCACTGAAGCGCTGGCCTCCATGGGCATCGGATTTCAGGTCGGCTCGGGTGTCGTCGCCATCGACGAGAACGGCGTGTTGACTGCTGCCGGCAAGCGCATCAACGCTAAAACTGTGATCTGGACCGGTGGCATGATCGCCAGCAGCCTGACTTCGCAAGTGTCGTCCCGGCTGGACCGGCAGGGTCGCGTCGAAGTGACTGGAGACTTGCGCGTGGTCGGTACGGATCACGTCTTCGCGGCGGGAGATGTGGCCCTGGCGCTGACCGATGACGAAGGTCATTACGCGCTGATGTCCTGTCAGCACGCGATCTTCATGGGGCGCTACGCCGGGCATAACGTGGCGGCCGATCTGGTCGGGGCGCCAACCCTCGAATACCGCCAGCCGTTCTATGCCACCTGCCTCGATCTGGGCGAGTGGGGCGCGGTGTACACCGAAGGCTGGGACCGCCAGGTGCTGCTGACCCACGACGAAGGCAAGGCGCGCAAGCGCATGATCAACACCCAGTGGATCTACCCGCCAGCGGCGAATCGTGCCGACGCGCTGGCCGCCGGCAATCCCGAGCAGTCCTACAGCTAACAGCGCCCCCTGTAGGAGCGAGCTCGCTCGCGAAAAACGTGATAGCAACGCGCAGTCAACAAGAGCGCGTTATCGTTAACGTCCTTCGCGAGCAAGCTCGCTCCTACATTCCATGCCTTTTCTCGAACGACACTCGTGAATATCCAGAACAAATGAATTGCTCACGGCCGCCTGTTTGACCGCCGAGGCGTTGCGTATCCTGCATGTTTTTTTCCTTGAACCGAGAACACACGGATATGGTTCCAACCCTTGGCAGCATCGCCTCGCGCCTGCGCCTGAAACAACTGCGGCTGCTGATCGCACTGGATGATCGCGGCTCCCTGCACAAGGCTGCCGAGCAGATTTCGATTTCCCAGTCCGGCGCCACCAAGGCCTTGCATGAGGTCGAGGCGTTGCTCGGCATGCCGCTGTTCGAACGTCAGCCCAAAGGCCTGGTGGCCAACGAAATGGGCCGTTGCATGATTCGCTACGCACGGCTGATCCATAGCGATGTCGAGCACCTGCACGAAGAAATGCTGAGCATCATGCAGGGCCAGGGCGGGCGGCTTTCGGTGGGCGTGATCATGGGCGCGGTGCCATTGCTGACGCGGGCCTTGACGGAGCTGCGGCTCAAACAGCCGCAGCTGTCTGTCGAACTGGTGGAAAACACCAGCGCCACCTTGCTCGGTTTACTGGATCAAGGGCGCCTGGATCTGGCCATTTGTCGTACCAGCGTCGGCCAGCGTTCGGACGCCTACGACTTTATCGAATTGAGCGAAGAACCCCTGGCGGTCGTCGCCAGTAAAGACCACCCGCTGGCGCGTGCCCAGTCTGTGCAGCTGTCGCAGTTGAGCGATTACCGTTGGCTGGTCTACCCCAAAGACATGCCCATGCGCCAGGCACTTGAGCACGAGCTCAACGAGGCCGGGTTGCAAATCCCGCGTTATCCGCTGGAAACCTCGTCGATCTTTGCCACCATCCTTTTGGTACAACAGGACCCGACCCTGTTGGCCGTGATCCCGTCGGAAGTCGCCGGGTTTTGCGAGCAATTCGATTTGCTGGTGAAGCTGCCGGTGTCGATGCGCGCGTTGATCGAGCCTTTCGGCGTGATCAGCCGGGCCGGCGCCGATTTGTCCCCGGCGGCGACCCTGCTGATCAACGCGCTGAAGCAGGACCTGACTACTTGATCACGATCGGGTTCACCGGTGCGCCCGTGCCGCCGACGATCTTCAGCGGCGCGGCGGTGTAAAGAAACTGCCACTGACCGTCTTCGGCACAATCACTGGCCAGCTCATCCAGCAGCGCCACTTCGGTAAAGGTCACACCGAGGTTGCGCATCAAGGCGTTGTGCAGCGGGATCATCACGCCGGAGCTCGGGTCGACGGCCACTTCGTTGGCCATGGTGTCGGTCACCAGGTTGGGAATTTCCATCTGGTGGAACCATTCCACCAGCTCGCGGCTGAAGGTCAGGCCCGGCTCGGCGAAATCCTTGTAGAACTCTTCCGGCTCGCGCTCGTAGAACGAGCCGATCCAGCCGGTGCGGATGATCAGGATGTCGCGTTTCTCGATCTCGATGCCCTGGGCTTTCGCGGCGGCCAGCAGGTCCAGGTGATTAAAGGTCTCACCCTTGTCCAGCACGGCTTTGCCGCGATGGCGGGCCATGTCGATCAGCACCGCGCGGCCGACAATCCCGCGTTCGGCAATCGGCAGGATGCTGGCCTTGTCCATGCTGCCGATGGTGCTCATGGCGTCGTAGCCGTTCCACAGTTTGTTGTCGTGCCAGACGTGGCCCAGCGCATCGTATTGGGTCGAGCCTTGCAGGTGCATGAAGATCACGTCGTCGGCGTACTCCACATGGCCGTCGAAGTGGGTCTTGCCGGCCAGGAAGTGGCCCTTGTCCAGCACGTTGACCCGCATCGACGGGCGTCGGCCGGGCCAAAGCGGTTCGCCTTTTGGATGGCCGATCTGCACTTGCAGGGTGAAGGTCTTGCCCTGGCGAACCGAGGCGATGCCCCGGAGGATTTCTGCGCTTTGCAGGTAATTCAGGGCGCCGACTTCATCGTCCGGCCCCCATTTGCCCCAGTTGGTTGGCAGGCCTTCGAGCAGGGCCTTGATGTCGGGAGAACGGTCGGCGGCGGTGTTATTGGGATTGTGGTCGCACATGAGGTTGTCCTGTTAATAAGTGGATTGGCAGGCCTGCGCAATCCCTGTGGGAGCGGGCTTGCCCGCGATAGCGGTGTGTCAGGCAACAACACTGTCGACTGACCCTGCCTCATCGCGGGCAAGCCCGCTCCCACAGGTTTTTCAGTGTGTATCGGTCCAATGCGGGGATTTATTTGATCGGCGAAAAATCCGCCGCGATCAACAGTTTCGATTCCATCTTCTCCAGCATCGGGAATGCTTTCGGCACGAAGCCATCCAGCCAGTCCGGGTCTTGATAGAGCGCGGCGCGTTTCTTGATCCGGTCATCGAGGCTCTCGTAGGCCCAGATATGGATCACCTGGTTCAACTCGCCGATTTCGGTGTACCACCAGCCCACCAGCGTGGTGTAGCGGGAGATCACCGGCAGGCCGGTTTCCTCGAAGTGCTTGAGGTAGGTCTGCATTTTTCCGATCTGGATCGTGTAGGTGCGCATTTCGTAAAACATGGGAGTTGTCTCTTGGGAAAGGGGGCTTGAATCAATGAACGCCGTGGTAAGCGTTGCTGATGATCCGTTCGATGTCGGTGGCGGTGGTCAGGCGTGGGTTGACCAGCACGTTGCCGCTGCGCATGGAGTCGCTGACCATTTGCGGCATGTAATCCAGGTCCACGCCCAGGTCCTTGATGTTGTCGGGGATGCCGATGGCCTTGTTCAGCGCCACCACGTGCTCCACCACTTTGTGCCCGGCGCGGGCCGGGCTCAGGCCATCGACGTTCTCGCCCATGGCGATGGCGATCTCGCGAAACAGCTCCGGGCAGGCGGCCAGATTGAATTCGATGACGTAGGGCAACAGCGTCGCATTGGCGATGCCATGGGGAATGTTGAACACGCCGCCAAAGGTGTGGGAGATCGCATGGACGTTGCCCAGTTTCGATTGGGCGAAGGCGACCCCGGCAAGGAACGACCCAAGCAGCAATTGTTCCCGGGCGTGCAGGTCGGAGCCGGCGAAAAAGGCTTTCGGCAGGTGGGTGCAGATCATCTTGATCGCTTGCAGCGCCAAGGCCTGGCTGACCGGGTTGGCCTGCTTGGAGACGTAGGATTCGATGGCATGGGTCAACGCGTCCATGCCCGTGGCGGCGGTGATCGACGGCGGTAATTTCAGGGTCAATTCGGCATCGAGAATCGCCAGTTTCGGAAACAGGGCCGGGCTGATGATCACGGTCTTGAACAAGGTCTTGGTGTTGGTGAACACCGTGGACGCGGTGCATTCGCTGCCGGTCCCTGAGGTGGTCGGAATAGCGAAAATCGGCAGAGGCGGGTGCAGCAGTTTGTCGTAGCCCTCGTAGTCGAGGATGTTGCCGGGGTTGGTCGCCATCGCCGCGACACCCTTGGCCGTGTCGATGCTGCTGCCGCCACCGACACCGATTACCGAGTCGCAGTCGTGGTTTTTCAGGAACGTCACAGCGCGTTCCAGCACGTCGGTGGTGGGGTTGGGTTCGACGCCGGAAAACACTTCGTAACTGATTTCACTCTCCGTGAGCGAGGCGAAGAAGCCTTCCATCACGCCCGACGCCATCAGCCCTTCATCGGTCACCACCAGCAGTTTTTTTCGAACATGAGGCTTGAGCAAGGCACCGGCCTGGCGCACCAGGCCGTTGCCGCTCTTCAAGGTCGTGGGGAAATAAAACTGGAACGGGTTCATGTGTGTCTCCGGTTCTTATTGGTCCCCAGACAGTAATAAGCGCCTGAGCCTGCCGATAATGAAAAGACCTGATCCGCTGATCACCCTTTGTCATCCCCGGCCAGAGGGTGTGAGGTGGTAACGTTAGGCCTTTGAAACTGACAGGAGCAGCGTCATGGAATTAGGTATATCGGGTCGTTGGGCAATCGTCTGCGCCGCCAGCAAGGGCCTGGGTCTGGCCTGTGCGCGAGCCTTGGCGAAGGAGGGCGTGAACCTGGTGATCAATGCCCGTGGCAACGAAACCTTGCAGGCCGCCGCCGCCGAGTTGCGCAGCCTGGCGCCGACCATCGAAGTGCGCACCGTGGCCGGGGACATCAGTGAACCGGCGGTGCGCGAGCAGGTTCTGGCGGCGTGCCCGCAGGTGGATATCCTGGTCAACAACGCCGGTGGCCCACCGCCGGGTGACTTCCGTGACTGGCAGCGCGAGGACTGGTTGAAGGCGCTGGATGCCAACATGCTGACGCCGATCGAGCTGATCAAGGCCTGCGTCGATGGCATGGCCGAGCGCGGTTTCGGGCGCGTGGTCAACATCACTTCCGGTGCGGTGAAGGCGCCGATCGATGTGCTGGGGTTGTCCAACGGCGCCCGCAGCGGCCTGACCGGTTTCATCGCCGGGCTCGCGCGGCAGTCGCGGCTGGCCGGGAACAACGTGACCATCAACAATCTGCTGCCAGGCCCGTTCGAGACCGAGCGTTTGCACAAGACCCTGAGTGCCGCCGCCGAAGCCAATGGCGCCAGCGTTGAAAGCATCAGCGCCCAACGGCGCAAAAACGTTCCGGCCCAGCGCTTCGGCCAGCCCGATGAGTTCGGTGCCTATTGTGCGTTCATCTGCAGCGCCCACGCCGGTTTCCTCACCGGGCAAAACCTGTTGCTGGACGGCGGCAGCTACCCCGGTACGTTCTGATCATTTGGGGGATGACGTTCGGTGATCCCCCAATCAGATCCCCTCATTATTCAGCTGTCGGGTGCGTGATTAGAGTGGAGCCGCTTGCCCAGTGCCAGTCAGTCAAAATACAAAACCTGTAGGAGCGAGGCTCGCCCGCGAAAGGAGCACCGCAAATCTGCCTGCTACACCGCGTTATCGTTCTTCGCGGGCAAGCCTCGCTCCTACAGGTTCTGCGTGTTGATTGCCGACATTGGGCCGCTTGTATCCACAACAATAAAGAGCGCCCCTCATGAACAATCCGAGTGCCGAAAGCCTGCCGTTGGCAGCCGCGTCCGCAACGATGCGTCCCACCAGCGTGCGATGGCGAATCTTCCTCATCATGTTGCTGCTGACCGCCATCAACTACATCGACCGCGCCTCGTTGTCGGTGGCCTTGCCGCTGATCTCAAGTGAATTCCAGATACCGCCGGCCCTTGAAGGCCTGATGCTCAGCGCGTTTTTCTGGTCGTACGCGTTGATGCAGATTCCCGGTGGCATGCTGCTGGACCGGTTCCAGACTCGCCGTGTGATTGTTGTCGCGACGGTCGCCTGGGGCGCTTTCCAGGCGTTGGCTGCCGGTGCGCACAACTGGATCACGCTGCTGATTACGCGCATGGGCCTGGGCATCGCCGAATCGCCGATCATGCCGGCCGGGGCCAAGCTCAACGGCGCCTGGCTGACCCCTAACGAACGCGGGCGTGGCGCGGTGCTGGTCGACGGCGGCGCACCGCTGGGCAGTGCCTTCGGCGCGATCATCATTGCCGGGCTGATCGGTTGGTTCGACTCGTGGCGCATTGCTTTTGTGATCGCCGGTATCGGCACCATGCTCGCCGGGGTGCTGGCCTGGAAATACATCCGCAACCACCCCAGCGAACATCCCGGCGTCAACGCCGCGGAACTGGCGCACATCACCGAAGGCAATACCAAGATCAGTCAACCTGGCGCAGTGACCAGCATCCCCCTCAAAGTGCTGCTCAAGGACCGTTCGGTACTGGCGATGTTCGCCGGTTACTGCTGCATCCTCAGCGTGTTCTACGGCTTGCTGACCTGGATGCCGAGCTACCTGCACCAGACTCACGGCCTGAACATTTCGAGCATGGGCGGGGCGACCTTCCTGATCTTCATGTGCGGTTTCGTCGGTGAACTGGTCGGCGGTTATCTGGGGGATAAATGGAAGTCCAGCGGCGCCTCGCCCAACCTGGTGATGCGCAGCATGTTCAGCGGCTCGGCGCTGATCGCGGCGGTGTGCATGCTGGCGGTGGCGTATGCGAGCGAGGCCAGCAAAGCGATCGGCCTGCTCTGCGTGGCGATGTTTTTCATTCGCTGGTGCGGCATGTACTGGTGCATTCCGTCGATCCTTGGCGGCACCTCGAAAACCGGCGTGCTGGCCGGCACCATGAACTTCTGCGGAAACATGGCGGGTGTGATCGTGCCGATCCTGATCGGGCTGATTGTGCAATTCACCGGCTCGTATTTCCTGGTGCTGATTTTCTTCGTGGTCATGGCCCTGTTGCTGGCGATATTCTCCAGCCTGATCGATTATCGGGAGCGAGGGTTGGCGTGACATGAGCGGAGGGCAAGTGAGCGTCGATATCCAATGTGTGGTGGTCGGGGCCGGTGTGGTCGGGCTGGCGGTGGCCAGGGCTTTGGCCTTGAGTGGTCGGGAAGTGGTGCTGGTCGAGGCGGGCGAGGGCCTTGGCACGGGGATCAGTTCGCGCAATTCGGAAGTGATCCACGCCGGCATTTATTACCCGAGCGGCAGCCTCAAGGCGCAGTTGTGCGTGGAGGGCAAGCAACGCCTTTACGCCTTCTGCGATGAGCACGGCGTCGATTATCAGCGGCTCGGCAAGCTGATCGTGGCCACCGATGAGGTGCAGTGCGCGGCGTTACGCCGGTTGCTGGAGCAGGGGCGGCGCAATGGCGTCGACGATCTGCACTGGCTGGATGCCGAGCAGGCGCGGGAGCGGGAGCCGGCTTTGTCTTGCGTCGCCGCGCTGTGGTCGCCGTCCACTGGCATTGTCGATTCCCATGCGCTGATGCTCGCGCTCCAGGCCGATGCCGAGGCCAGTGGCGCCTCGATTGCCTTTCACACGCCGCTGGTGTCGGCCCGTTGTACCGAGCACGGTTTCGAGCTGCACATGGGCGGTGCGCAACCGATGACGTTGAGCTGCCGTGAGTTGATCAATTGCGCGGGATTGTCCGCGCCCGAGGTGGCGAGCCGCATCGCTGGCCTGCCCTCGGAGCATGTGCCCAAGGCCCGTTTGTGCAAGGGCAGCTATTTCAGCTTCAGCGGCCGGGCGCCGTTTCGGCACCTGGTGTATCCGGCGCCGGAAAGTGCCGGGCTCGGCGTGCACATGACCCTCGACCTGGGCGGCCAGGCGCGTTTCGGGCCGGACGTTGAATGGGTCGACCATATCGACTACCGCGTCGATCCGCGCAGGTCCGAGGGGTTTTATCAGGCGATCCGGCGTTACTGGCCGGGATTGCCCGATCACAGCCTGCAACCGGCCTACAGCGGAATCCGCCCGAAAATCACCGCACCGACAGAACCGGCCGCCGACTTCATCATCAGCGGCCCGGCCGAGCATGGCGTGCCGGGGCTGGTGAACCTGTTCGGCATCGAATCACCGGGCCTGACCAGCTGCCTGGCACTGGCCGAACGGGTAGTGAAAACACTACGTTCTTTGTAGCAGCTGCCGAGCCCGCGAGGCTGCGTTCGGCGGCGAAGCCGTCGCTAATCCATTCACCGCGGTGTGTCAGACAAACAGCGTGCGAAGGGTTTACGACGGCTTCGCCGCCGAACGCAGCCTCGCAAGCTCGACAGCTGCTACATACCGGTCGCGGTGTGGCGAGGTGACCGGTAATCAGTGTCTGCGATGCTGGTCTCAGTGAGGGCTATGCTTGGCAGTGCGCCCATCACAATGGGAGACCTCTGATGATCAACGTAAAAACTGCCTGCATGCTTGCCGATTACAAGCGCTGGGCCAACCAACGGCTCTTTGACAGCCTGGCCGCGTTACCGCCGGGTGAGGTCAACAAGGAACGGGTCTCGGTGTTCAAGAACATGATCGGCACCCTGAACCACATCTATGTGGTGGACTGCATTTGGCAAGCCCACCTCGAAGGCCGAGGGCACGGCTTCAAGACGTCACACGATTTGCTGCATGCCGAACTCGCGAATTTGCGCTTGGCGCAAAAGGACATCGATCACTGGTACTGCGACTGGAGCGCCCGGCAGTCCGACGAGTCGCTGGATACACCCGTGGAGTTCAGTTTTGTCTCGGGCGAAAGCGGCAGCATGAGCGCCGGAGCCATGTTGATGCATGTGGTCAACCACGCCAGCTATCACCGTGGCTGGGTGGTCCAGAGGTATTTCGAAATTCCGGTCATGCCACCGGTCACTGACCTGCCGGTGTACTTGCGCGAGTGCGACCCTGCGTCTTTCCAATCCATCAGTGCCCCGGCAGCGGCGCCGACATGTGTTGGGCAATTCGCGAGCGCAACCAACGTTCTGCCGGATCGTTATCGTTGACCCCGTTCCAGACCATGGACAGTTCGGACAACACGATGTCAAACGGCGGGTCGTCGGCGCGCAGCTGGCTGCTGCCTTCGATCAGCGCGCAAGCGGCGTAATCCGGCACGGTGGCCAGCATGTCGGTGCCCGCGATCAACGCGCGCAGACCGGCGAACTGCGGCACCGCCAGCACCACCCGGCGTGAGCGGCCGATACGCGCCAGGTCGGTGTCGATGGCACCGGTCAAATCCCCGGAAAACGACACCAGGGCGTGAGGACGCTCGCAATAATCATCCAGGGTCAGCGCGCCGGGACGGTCATCGCCACGCAGGATCTTCACGCTCAGATCACGCAGCTTCTTGCGCTTGGCGTTGGCCGGCAATTCCGGGGTGTAGCTGACCCCTACGGAACCCCCCCCGGGGGCGAGCAGCGCCGACACCAGCAGGAACTCCACCCGCCGCACCACCACCACGACGTTCTGCGCCTCTTCACGTATCTGCTTGAGCAGTGGCGGAAACAGACCGAACTCGGCGTCGTCGGACAAACCGATGCGAAACACATCGCGGCTGGTCGACGGGTCGAAATCCTTGGCCCGGCTGACCGCACCGGAGATGGTGTCCATCGCCGGCTTCAACTCCTGAAGGATCGTCAACGCCCGTTGAGTCGGCTCCAGCACCCGACCGTTACGCACCAGCAGCGGGTCATCAAACAAATCGCGCAACCGCGCCAATGCGGCACTGACGGCCGGCTGGCCGAGAAACAGCTTCTCCCCGGCCCGGGTCAGGTTCTTTTCGAACATCAGCGTTTCGAAAATCACCAGCAGGTTCATGTCCACGCGGCGCAGGTCGTTGCGGTTCATGGTGGGGGTGCTCACATGGGCGGAATCTATTTAGTAAAGCACCAAACCCGGAGCGTGCGGTTAACAGATCGAACAAGGTCATTTCTCAATACATTGGTCTTATCCTATTTAAACGTAAATTTAGATGTGGTCTGGATTAGATGTTCGCACAATGATATTGGATAATTTGCAAGCAGGTGTTTTATGTGGTTATCAAGGTGTCAGATAAAATGAATACGTCGTATATGATGTATTTCATTTTGTAGTCTGTCTTGGTTTGGGTGTCGAATCGAATGGGTTTCGTTTAAAAATTTTATGGCGGCTTCTCTTGTTGGATGCAGTGATGACGGTATTGATGCATCGAAAATTCCCCATGTAGCATTTTGTAGAGCCGTTTCTGAGTAACTACTCTGAAGTTCAAAAGTCATGTCGTGTCGGCTGGCATTAATGTACTCTAGAACAGTATAGCGATCATTAAGTGGGACGACATGGTTTGCGAGGTTCTTTAATCGGCTTGGAAGTGTATCTGTAGGAATGGAATTCGATTGTATGGTTTTTATGGCTAATTTTTGCAAGTTTGAGTTTGTTTGATTGTTGACGCTGAGTCTTTCAGTGTTCAGGGCTTCGTTGTAGAAAACGTCCTTAAAAGGCTCCCGATCTAATGAGGTGCTTATTTCATATAATTGCAATGCGGCCGCCTCCCCTTGTTGTCTAGATATTCCTGGTCTTAATGTGTCGGTCGATGTCGACGTGCCGTGAGTAATGGTTATAACCTTTGAGGTGGAGGTGATACGTGGATGTGCAGTTTTTATGTGACCGTTTGGGTCGCTTGAATTTATTGGATCACCTGAACAATACGCATACGAATTCAATCCTCCTTTGCCAAGCGGGCTCCAACTGTCTGAGCTATTAAACCGCATCAGCACCGGATTAAACGCCCGATAACCATTTCCCAGCAAATAATGCCCAGTCACCGGATCCGGCCGTTCGCCGTTGAAGCCCAGCAGACGGGTCAAGCCGCTTTCGGCGCGACGGTGGCCATAGGGGGAATAAGCGATGGCCTGTCGCTGATTGTTTTTCTCCAGTGTTTGCAATACCGAACGCTGCAGATCGGTGGCCAGCAAAGTGGCGCTCACTTCATCACCCAGTCGCTGTTGTTGCGCGAGCAATAGATCGCCGTGCTGGAGGATCGATTGCCGCGTCGCCCCCTGTATCTCGGTGGCCAAACGACTTTTACAGTAGAAGCGCTGCTGCGTGGGCGCGTCTGCTCGGGTGTGATTGATCAGGCGATCCAGAGGGTCATAGCGATAGTGGCAGAGCAAGGTTGATGGTGTGGAAGACATCGTGCTCTCCGGCCTTTAAAGATCTGGGAACTCGAGTATCTGCGACGCAGCGAAAGTTGGGTACTATCAGAACTGATAGTCCTGAGCGTTTCGGAGGGCGGATGGATCGGAACTTCAGGCCGCGATGTCGGCCTTGAATAAGCCATCGCGAGCAGGCTCGCTCCCACAGGGGATTTTCTGCGAACACACATGCTGTGTACGACACATCAATCCACTGTGGGAGCGGGCTTGCTCGCGAAGAGGGCGTGTCAGTCGCCACAAATGCTGCCTGACCCACCGCTTTCGCGGGCAAGCCCGCTCCCACAAGGAATCGCTGTCAGCTCAGTGCCTCCTCTGGGCAACGCATGGCATCAGACGCCAGCAATGCCTCAATCTCATCCTCGGAAAACGCAAACTCCCGCAACACCGCGCACGAGTGTTCACCCTTCTCCGGCGCCGGTGCATAAGGCGTTTGCGCCGCTTCCAGGCTGTTGATCGGGAACCCTGGCACCCGCACCGCGCCGTGCTGCGGGTGGTGCAGATCCACCAGCATGCCGTTGCTGGCGATCTGCGGGTGGGCCAGCACATCGTTGTAGTCGCTGACCTTGGAGCAGAGGATGTCGGCCTCGCGCAGCACTTGCAGCCAATGCGCGGTGGGGCGGGTGAGGAAGACGTCGGTCAGCGCCGCACACATGGCTTCACGGTGCACCACGCGCTGCGCCGAACTGGTGAAGCGCGGGTCGTCGATCCATTCCGGGTGCCCGAGCACACCGCACAAGGCTGGCCAGCGATTGCCGTTGTACGCGGCGACCATCAGCCAGCCATCCGCCGCTTCAAAAGCTTCATTGGGCGCGGAGTAGGGCGCGGCGCTGCCGATGCGGGTCGGCAGTTTGCCGTCGCAGAGGAAACTGGCCAGCGACGCTTGTTGCAGCGCCAGTGCCGAGTTCATCAGGCTGACAGCGAGGTGGCCGCCCAAGCCGTCCTTATCCCGGGCGTGCAATTTGGCCAACACCGCCATGCACGCCATGTAGCCGGTGACCACATCGACCACCGGCGCCTGCACCTTCGACGGTGCCGAGCCCGGCGTGCCGATCAGGCTCATCAGGCCGGAATCGGCTTGCAGAATGCCGTCGACACCGGCCCGATCAGCGTACGGACCTTGTTGGCCGTAAGCGGAAATCGAGCAATAAATAAGGTCCGGTTTCAGTTCCGCCAACGCCTCGTAACCCAACCCGAGCCGCGCCATGACGCCAGGGCGCATGCTTTCCACCAGCACATCAGCCTGCAACACCAGACGCTTGATCACCGCCGCGCTGTCCGGGTGTTTCAGGTCCAGGCTCAAGCCCAGTTTTCCGCGGTTGAACGCGTGATACAGCGCGCTATCATCGCCGACCCAGGCCGGGCCGAGGGTGCGGCCCAGCTCGCCTTCGTGGGGTTCGACCTTGATCACCCGCGCGCCCATGTCGGCCATCAGCATGGTGGCCGTGGGGCCGGCGGCGATCTGGGTGAAATCGAGGACGGTCAGACCGTCCAATGCCTTGCGTAACATGTTCGCCTCCTAGCGGCCGGTGTAATTCGGCGCGCGTTTTTCGGCAAATGCCTGGCGACCTTCGATACGGTCCTCGGTGTCGCGCAGCACGCCCCAATACAGTTCGGTCAGGCGTTGGGCATCGCGGTCGCTCAGGTGCGCGGTGCTGCGGGCCAGGGTTTGCAGGGCCTGGATCGCCAGCGGCGCCTGGCGGGCAATCTGTTCGGCCAGCGCCAGCGCCCGTTGCAGCAGGGCTTCGCGGTTGTCCAGACGCTCCGAAATCAAACCGATGGCCTGGGCTTGCGTCGCATTAATGCGCGCCCCGGTCAGGGCCATTTGCAGGGCGTGGGCGGGCGGCACGGCGCGCATCAAACGATGCAAACCGCTGACCGCCGGGATCGAACCGACCAGCGCTTCCGGCAAGCCGAACGTGGCGCTGTCGCTGGCAACGCGCAGGTCGCACTGCAACGCCAGTTCCAGTCCGCCGCCGAGGCAATGGCCATTGATCGCAGCGATCAATGGCTTGTGCAGGTCGAGGTCGGTGAGGTCCATCTGGCGGATGTAGAGCCCGGCGTCTGCCGCCGCCTCATTGGCCAGAAACAGCGCCTCGGCGTAGGAGGCGTTCGAGTCCCGTGTGCTCTTCAGATCGGCGCCGACGCAGAACGCCCGTTCGCCGCTACCCGTGATCACGGCCGCGCGCAGTTCCCGACGGTCGCGCACTTCCAGCAGATGGCCGCGCAGGGCCTGCAACGAATCCAGGTCCAGGGCGTTCAGCGCTTGCGGACGGTCGAGGGTGATCAGCGCCACGGCGCCGTGTGTTTCGAAGGTGACGGACATGGCATTCACCTCACACACTGGCCGAGGACAGACTGCGTCCGCCACAGACATACAGGGTTTGCCCGGTGACGTAGCTGCTGGCCGGGGTGAGGAAAAACTCGACGGCATTGGCGATATCATCCGGGGTGCCGATGCGTTTCACCGGCACGGTATCCTTGAGTTTTGCCTGTACTTCGGGGGCGAAACTCTGGAACAGCGGCGTGTCGACGATGCCGGGCGCGATGGCATTGACGGTAATGCCTTTGGCCGCGAATTCGATCGCCAGGCTGCGGGTCAGGCTGCCCCCGCCCCCCTGGCCGCGGAATAGTGGGCCGGCCCAAAACCGCCGAGCCAGGCCCGGGACGACATGTTGACGATGCGCCCGAATCCTTTCTCCAACATCAGTGGCAAGGCCGCTTTGCAGCAGAGAAATTGCGCCCGCAGGTTGGTGTCCACCACCAGATCCCAGTCCTGTTCGGTCATGTTGAGGAAGCGTTTATCGCGCACCACTCCGGCGTTGTTCACCAGAAAATCCAGACGGCCATGGGCCTGCTGAATCTGTGCGAAGGCGGCGTTGACGGACTCGCCTACGGTCAAGTCCAGGGCAATCCCGGCGACCTGCAAGTCTTCCAATTGCAAGGCGCTGACGCTGCTGTTCAGCGCCTGTTCGTCGCGGTCCAACAAGTAGACAAACACGCCTTGGTGCGCCAGTCGCCGGGCGATGGCCAGTCCAATGCCACGGGCGGCGCCAGTGACGACGGCAACCTGGCCGGCAGAGAAGTTTTGAGTGTTCATGACTTCAGGCTCCAAGGATGTGCACGGCGGATGCCGCATGATCGACCCCGGCGAGACCGCCACCGGTGCATTGCGCCAGGCCCAGGCGTGGCGTGCCGGCTTGTCGATCGCCTGCTCGACCTTGCAACTGCCAGAACAATTCGCCCATTTGCGCGACGCCGGTGGCGCCCAATGGATGCCCCTTGGCCAGCAAACCACCGCTTGGATTGACCGGCCCCCGGCCGCCCAACGAAGTGGCGCCCGAGTGCAACAGCGCCACGGCTTCGCCCGGCGCCGCCAGACCGAGGGCTTCGTAATACAGCAGCTCGGCGATGGTGAACGCGTCGTGCAACTCGACCACGCCGATATCGGCGGGCGCGACGCCGGCCTGTTCATAGGCCAGGCGTGCGGCGCGGGCGGTGATCTCGGCATCGAGAATGTCCTCGTCACCGCTTTCGCGCAGGCCCGAGACGATGATCGAACCCAGCACTTTCACGTCTTTGGCATGCGGGCCGGGTTTGTTGCCCAGTACCAGCGCGGCGGCGCCGTCCACTTGCGACGGGCAGCACTGCAACAGGGTCAGCGGGTCGGCGATCATCCGCGAGGCGAGCACTTCTTCAAGGCTGACTTCAGTGCGTTGCTGGGCGAATGGGTTGGGGGAGCCGGGACGACGATTCTTCACCGCCACCGCCGCGAGATCGGCAGGTTTGGCGTCACGCTCATGGAGGAAGCGGGTGGCACGCATCGCGTAGACCGCCGGCAATACCATCCCGGCCGTTGCGTAAAGATCGGTCATGCGGTCATTGCGCTGCATCGGAATCGTACCGCCGCCTAACGCTGTCAGCTGCTCGATGCCGAACACCAGCACGCGCTCGTATTGACCGGCCAGCAGGGCGTGACGGGCCAGGGGCACAGCGGTGGCGCCACTGGCGCAGGCGTTTTCGATGTTGTAGACCGGAATGCCTTGGAGCCCAAGATCGCGCAGGATCACCTGGCCGAGAATCATCCCGCCCAGCACGTTGGCGCAGTAAACCGCCTGAATATCGGCCAGTTGCAGGCCGGCATCGGCCACTGCATCGAGAATTGCCCTTTGGGCCAATTCGGGCGCCATGACGCCGGGGTGACGACCGAAGACGGTCATTGCGCCGCCCATTACATGCATCTGGCTCATGGACGTGCCTCCAGGGATTGGAAAACGTAGCCGAAGGTTTCGTCGGCGATCACCCGGCATTTTTCGCCGATGGCGGGGCGGTCGGGGCTGCCGATCAAACGGCCGAACAGACGCACCGGACCGGGCAAATCGACATAGGCGAGAACGAACGGTGGCAGGCCGCTTTTCGGGCTCGGGTGCATGATGGTGAAGCTGTAGACCTGGCCCTCTACGTCGAGGAAGGTGTCGTCGAATTGACTGGTCAGGGGCGATTCGGCAGGTACGGCCGGAAAGAAGATGTCACCGCTGCGATGATGGCGCGAGGCGCGAAGGCTGGGCGGTGTGGTGGCTGCCCAGATGGGCGTGGAAAAACTCATGATGACCTCCTGTTGTTATGGGCTCGCGGGCGAGCGCTGGAGGTCATGGTCGGGCAGCGCACAGGGTGCGACAAACGATATAAAAACCGGGATTGATTGAGAAAAAATCAAACCATCGGTAAGGCAAAGCGCAGACCTGTGGGAGAGGGCTTGCCCGCGATGGCGGTGTGTCAGCCGACATGGATGCTCTGTGTACCGGCCTCATCGCGGGCAAGCCCGCTCCCACAGGGGTTCGTCAGCGAGCACAAACCCTGCGTACGACACCAATCAATTGTAGGAGCGGGCTTGCCCGCGAAGGCGGTGTGTCAGCCAATATGGATGCTGTGTGTGCCGGCCTCATCGCGGGCAAGCCCGCTCCCACCTTGGATCGTCAGCGAGCATAAATTCTGCGGACGACACCAATCAATTGTAGGAGCGGGCTTGCCCGCGAAGGCGGTGTGTCAGCCAATATGGATGCTGTGTGTGCCGGCCTCATCGCGGGCAAGCCCGCTCCCACAGGGGATCGTCAGCGAGCACAAACCCTGCGGACGACACCAATCAATTGTAGGAGCGGGCTTGCCCGCGAAGGCGGTGTGTCAGCCAATATGGATGCTGTGTGTGCCGGCCTCATCGCGGGCAAGCCCGCTCCCACCTTGGATCGTCAGCGAGCATAAATTCTGCGGACGACACCAATCAATTGTAGGAGCGGGCTTGCCCGCGAAGGCGGTGTGTCAGCCAATATGGATGCTGTGTGTGCCGGCCTCATCGCGGGCAAGCCCGCTCCCACAGGGGATCGTCAGCGAGCACAAACCCTGCGGACGACACCAATCAATTGTAGGAGCGGGCTTGCCCGCGAAGGCGGTGTGTCAGCCAATATGGATGCTGTGTGTGCCGGCCTCATCGCGGGCAAGCCCGCTCCCACCTTGGATCGTCAGCGAGCATAAATTCTGCGTACGACACCAATCAATTGTAGGAGCGGGCTTGCCTGCGAAGGCGGTGTGTCAGCCGATATGGATGCTGGATGTGCCGGCCTCTTCGCGAGCAAGCTCGCTCCTACAGATCAGGTGTCCGTTCGGTCAGCCTTGCAGTGTTACCCCTGCCAACTGCTCCAGCACCTGCACCACATGGGTCATATCCCGCGCCGGATCACCCTCACTCAAGGCCTGGTCAAAAAACTGTTTCACCACCGAACTGGTGAACACAGGCGCCCCGGCATTTTCCGCCTCGGCCAGAAACAACCGCACATCCTTGCGCATCAAATCCAGGCGAAATCCGAAATCGAATTCCCTGCGCATCACGGTCCCTGCAAGGATCTGTTCGCTGGTGAAACTGCGTGCCGTGCTGGCGTTGAGCATCTCGACCATTTGCCGCGCATCGAGCCCGGACTTGACCCCGAACAGCATGGCTTCGCTGGTGGCAACCAATGTGGCGGCGACGATCATGTTGTTGACCAGTTTCAAGGTCTGGCCTAGCCCCGGTTCAGTGCCAATGTGTTCGACCTTCTTGCCGAACGCCGCAAACACCGGCGCGCAGAGGTCATAGGCGCCGCGATCGCCCCCCACCATCACCGACAACGTGCCGTTCTGCGCCCCTGCAACACCGCCGGCCACTGGCGCATCGCGGGCGTCGATGCCGCGCTCGGCCAGCCCCGCCTGCAGGCGCCGGGCCAGGCTTGGGCCGGTGGTGGAGTGGTCGACGAGGATGTTGATCTGCTGGCCGTGGATCACACCGTCGGGCCCCAGCACCACGCGTTCGACAATGTCCGGGGTCGGCACACAGACCAGCACAATCTGCGCATGGTCAGCCACTTCTCGCGGCGTCGCAAAACTACGCGCGCCACGTTCAAGCAACGGCGCCAGGGCTTGGGGATTGGGGTCGAACACGTTCAGGTCAAAGCCTTTGTCGAGCAGATGGCGGGCCATTTTCTGGCCCATGGCGCCGAGGCCGATAAAACCGATGGAAGGGGTAGTCATGGCGGGTCTCTTTTTATGGTTGGAGACCTCATGCTAGACACGCCGACAATTGACCGACAAAGCAGTTTTACGCCGCTGTGCCTTGATTAAATCTCAATCCTGATCGCGGGCAATGCGTGTCTGCTCAAGCAGCCATTCCCGAAAAATCCGCAGGTCAGCACTTTCTTCTCGATGCTTGGGCGTCAGCAGGTAATAGGTGTAGACGCCCATGTCCACCACCTGCTCGAACGGCCGAATCAGGCTGCCATCCAGCGACTCCTTACTCGCCAGGAACAGCTGCGCCATGGCAATGCCCTGGCCACCGACAGCCGCCGCGTACACCATCGACGAGCTCTGATATGTCATGCCGGCGGGTGCATCGACTTCACGACTGACATCGCAGGCCTCGAGCCAATAACGCCAGTCTTCGAGGCGGGCAATCGAATGCAGCATGGTGTAGTTGGCGATGTCGGCCGGGGTCTGCAACCCCGGGCCGTGTTGCAGCAGCGAGGGGCTGCAAACCGGAGCCAACTGATTGTCGCTGAGCACGTAGCAATTGCAGTTCGGCCACTCACCGGAACCCAGGCGGATGGCTGCATCGATGTCTTCCTTGTAGAAATCCACCGGGTCGAGCGAGGCGGTCAACAGCACTTCGATCTTCGGGTTCTGCGCATGGAAACTCGCCAGCCGCGGGATCAGCCATTGCATCGCAAACGTGGTGTAGGCGCGGACCTTGAGCTGGCGGCGGCGGGGCGGCGACATGAGTTTTTTGGTGGCCCCGCGCAGATCTTCGACCACCCGTGCGACGGCGCGAAAATACTGCTCGCCGGCGGCGGTCAGGGTGATCTGCCGATGACCCCGCACGAACAAATCGAGTTTGAGAAACTCTTCCAGGGTGCGGATCTGCCGACTGACCGCACCGGGAGTGACGTTCAATTCGTCGGCAGCAACGGTGATGCTCAAATGTCGGGCGACGGACTCGAATGCGCGGATGGCATTAAGGGGGGGCAGGCGATCCATAGTGAGCAAACTCTTGTTCTTCTGGGAGGAGCGGCGCGCAGTGTACGTAACCCAGAGCCTAAACCCACTTGATTAAAACTCAAGGAAGGGGCGTGTTTTTCTCGATTGTCGGCCCGTGGCGGGGCTTTCAGGATCGGCCTTCACGCGCTTGTCTGGCGCGATGCCGAACCTGACAACAATAAGAGAAACATGCCCATGAACAACGCCTTATCCAAGGGTTTCCCAGTGGTCCCACGCCTTGCCGTTTGCATCGCGGCGAGCACCGTACTCAACCCGGCCTGTGCCGATATTTTTCAGGACGGCAAAGCCAGCCTGGAACTACGCAACTACTATTTCAACCGCGATTTCCGCCAGTCCGGCGTGGCCCAGAGCAAGGCCGAGGAATGGGCGCAGGGCTTCATCCTGAAGGTAGAATCGGGTTACACCGACGGCCTGATCGGCGTCGGTTTCGACGCCATCGGGTTAGTGGGCATCAAGCTCGATTCCTCGCCGGACCGCACCGGCACCGGCCTGCTCAACACGGCACGCGGGCCGGGTGGGCGGGCCGAGGACGAGTACGGTGCACTCGGCGCGACCGGCAAACTGCGCATGGCCCGCCGCACGCTGAAAGTCGGAACCTTGCTGCCGAAAATCCCGGTGGTCATGTACAACGATTCGCGCCTGCTGCCGCAAACCTTTCGCGGCGCCTGGTTCAACATTGCCGACATCGACAACCTGTCCCTGGACCTCGGCCGGCTCGACCAGACCAAATTGCGCAACTCCTCCGACAACGAGGACATGAGCGTCTACAACGGTGTGTCGCGCAACATCCGCCTCGGCCGCCATTCCAGCAGCGATCGCTTCGACTTTGCCGGGGCGACGTATCGTTGGTCGCCAGCGCTGAGTACGGCGTACCACTACGGGGAGCTGGAGGGGATTTACCAGCAGCATTACCTGACCCTTAACCACAAATGGACGATCGGCGAAGGGCAGACGTTGAGTTCCGATTTGCGCTGGGCGCGCAGCCTCGACGAGGGCGGCAGTAATGTCGACAACTCGGCGCTGGGCGCGATGTTTACCTACAGCGTTAGCGGTCATGCACTGGGCTTGGGTTATCAGCGCATGAGTGGCGACACCGGTTTCGCCAACATCAATGGCACCGACGGCTATTTGGTGAACCTGGTGCAGATCAATGATTTCGGTAATCAGGATGAGCGCTCGTGGCAGGCGCGGTACGACTACAACTTTGCGGCGTTGGGCATTCCGGGACTGACCTTCATGACTCGCTATTTGTCGGGTGACGACGTCAGCGTGCGCACGCGTACTACGGCGGGTAAGGAGTGGGAGCGCGATTCCGAATTGGGTTATGTGATCCAGAGCGGGCCGTTGAAGAACCTCGGGTTGAAGTGGAAAAATGCCAGTGCGCGGAGCAATTTTTCCAGTGATATTGATGAGAATCGGTTGATTGTCAGCTACTCGCTGGCGCTGTGGTAATCCGAAAATGGAAACACCAAAAAATTACTTTGTGACGAGGGCGATAGTACCCCTGTAGCAGTCGCAACACTCAGCAGTGTTTGGCTCAAGGAGTTTGGCGCTGCTGCGCGATTCTGTAAGAGGGCACTTCCTCATCGTGCAGATTTACTAAGTCTGTACGAACGTACCTCGTAACCCACTATGGCCAGATGTACAGGCGATTTTATTCGTAAATATTGTCAGAGAGGTTTTTTATGTAGTCGTCATAAAATCGGGAATCCTCTTTTCGTATATGTTCAAGTCGGGCCAGATACTTTTGAGCTATTCCGGGTTTTATTTTTTTTCCATTGCTATCATACTTAAATATTTCACGGCTGCTCATCTGTTTTAACATTTCATGGTCGTAGTTTGATACTTGCCCCCGTTCATTTTTTATAGCTATTGTTTCGAGTAAATCGCTGGAGTTGTATGGGCGAGCAGGTAGTGTGACGGCAGATCGCATTGTCGGCGGGAGATTCTCTAATGATAGGTTGTTTTTGCTTATTGTTTTGATTGCGGTATTTTGCAGGTTTGGAGAGTTTCTGTGTTCGTAATCGTGCAAGAACGTCGAAATTCTATCTGATTCTATTGAGTTTGGAAGTTGATTTGCTTTCGTGAAGTGTTTGGCAGCTTCTAAAATTTGTTTGCTGGATGCACTTTTTTTTATTTGAAATGAACCATTGTCTGATAGTAATGATTTTGCGTTATTTAGTGCTCGGATATAAGCGAAAGGAGAATGTCCATTTGGATCTCTTTTATTAATCAGCTCTCCCAAACAATAGGCATGCCCATTTAACCCGCCTTTACCAAACGGACTCCAACTGTCCGGGCTATTAAATCGCATTAACGTCGTATTAAACGCCCGATATCCATTCCCCAACAAGTAATGGCCGGTGACCGAATCCACCCGTTCACCGTTAAACCCCAACAGGCTGGTCAAACCGTTTTCGGCAGGACGGTGGCCGTAGGGGGAGTAAGCAATGGATTGTCGCTGATGGTTTTTCTCAAGTGTATGCAACACCGAGCGTTGTAGATCAGTGGCCAGTAAGTTGGCACTGGTCTCATCACCATCGCGCTGTTGCTGCGCGAGCAGCAGGTCGCCGTGCTGGATGATCGAATACTGAACCGCCCCCTGAATCTCGGTGGCCAAACGGCTCTTACAGTAGAAGCGTTGATGCGTGGGCGTATCCGGGCGGGTATGACTGATCAGACGATCCAGCGGATCATAGCGATAACGACAGCGCAAGGATGGTTGGGTGGAAGACATCTGTGCGCTCCGGGCTTTCGAGGGCTTGGAGCTTGAGTATCTGCCGTGATGCGAAGGTTGGGTACTATCAGAACTGATAGGTAGACGATATGGATGAGCATCGATTGATCAAGCCCCTGTAGGAGCGAGCTTGCTCGCGATGGACCTGAGAGCGCCGCATTTCTCCAGGAAACGTGCGTTTTCGTTGACGTCCATCGCGAGCAAGCTCGCTCCTACAGGGGGTCGACATCGATTCAGTGTGCGTGCGCGCTCTGCGTCGGGTAAGGAGTGGGAGCGCAATTCCGAATTGGGTTATGTAATCCAGAGCGGGTTATGGGAGAAGAAAGTGAATATCTCTGATAGCTAGGGCTTTAGCTTCAAAGCTGGCTTTTTTAGGATTGCGGACAGCAAGTATGTGATCCCAATACTCCTTGGCCGCTGCAGAGGTTGGTCGCAGGTAAAGTGGTGTTGATGGATGGTACTCACCACTTTTGGCTAGTAACAGTTTGGCGTGCGAGAAAGGGCCTGAATCGCCGTCATAGTGAGCATGTTTACCAGTTTCAATGTATTCAAGCAGAACGTGGCGTTCGTTGGGTGGAGTTATATTTCTTGAGATTTCTTGAAGCTTGGGTGGGAGAGCATTTGTAGGTATCGATTTTGATTGAATGGTTCCGATCGAAAGTTTCTGCAGGTTCAATTTGGAGTTGGTGGAGGCGATTCTCGCTGTGGTTAATTCTTCTAAATATGCGTCGTTTTGGACTATCTGATCCGATCCCCAATGATCTAATTCAGTAAGTTTTGAAAACGCTTTTGCGGCGCGGGTAGTTGAAATTCCAGGTCTTATTGTAAGTGGTGGAGAGAAACTCCCGAATGAGTCTTTAAGACGCACGGTTCTTGGTTGCGAGAATGAACTTGCAGGTTTTGTGATGAAGGAAAGATGTCCGGTGGGATCGCTTGAAGTTGTCGGATTGCCAAGACAATACGCATAGGAATTCAAACCACCCTCTCCAAATGGACTCCAGCTATCGGGGCTGTTAAATCGCATCAACACAGGATTAAACGCCCGATACCCATTCCCCAACAAATAATGCCCGGTCACCGGGTCGGGGCGTTCGCCGTTGAACCCCAGGAGGCTGGTCAATCCGTTTTCAACGTGACGGTGGCCGTAGGGGGAGTAGGCGATAGATTGTTGCTGATGGTTTTTCTCAAGCGTGTGCAACACCGAGCGTTGCACGTCGGTGGCCAGTAAGGTGGCGCTGATGTCCTCACTCTCACGCCGTTGTTGCGCGAGCAACAGGTCGCCGTGCTGGATGATCGAATGCTGCATTGCGCCCTGAATCTCAGTAGCCAAGCGGCTTCTGCAGTAGAAGCGCTGATGCGCGGGTGTATTTGCTTGGGCCAGGTTGATCAGACGATCCAATGGATCGTAACGATAGAGACAGCGCAGGGTTGGATGTGTGGAAGACATTCGCACGCTCCGGGCCATCGAGGGCAGAGAGCTTGAGTATCAGCGGTCGTGCGGCGGCTGGGTACTATCAGAACTGATAGGTAGACGATGTGGATGAGCATCGATTGATCAAGCCCCTGTAGGAGCGAGCTTGCTCGCGATGGACCTGAGAGCGCCGCATTTCTCCAGGAAACGTGCGTTTTCATTGACGTCCATCGCGAGCTAGCTCGCTCCTACAGGGGGGGCGAAATGCTTCAGAGGCGGATGATCACTGATTTCAGTTGTGTGTAATGGGACAACGCATCCACCCCTTGCTCACGGCCGTAACCGCTCTGCTTGAATCCGCCGCACGGAGTCTGCACGAAGCCGCCGCTGTATTCGTTGACCACAATGCGCCCGGCTTCGAGGTTCGCGGCGACGCGGTGTACGCGGCCGATGTCGCGGCTCCAGATCCCGGCCCCCAAGCCAAACTCGCTGTCATTGGCGATGCGCAACGCATCCGCTTCATCCTTGAACGGAATCACGCAAACAATCGGGCCGAAGATTTCTTCCCGGGCCAGGGTCATGTCGTTGGTCACGCCGGTGTAGACCGTCGGTTCGATGTACCAGCCGTTTTCGAAACCCTGATGGCTGGCGACTTTGCCGCCGATGGCCGGGGTCAGGCCTTCGCGTTGGGCGATGGCGAAGTAGCTCTGGATTTTCTCGAATTGCGCGTGGGTGGTGATCGGGCCGGAAGTCGCATCATCCTGCGGGCCAACCCGCAGGTTGGCGACTTCGGCCACCAGTTTGTCGACGAAACGGTCGTAAATGGATTCCTGCACCAGCAAGCGTGTCCCGGCCGCGCACCATTGGCCACTGTTCCAGGTGAAGGCGAGGGTCGAGCCTTTGGCGGCGGCGTCGAGGTCGGCGTCGTCGAACACGATGTTGGCGGACTTGCCGCCCAGTTCCAGGGTCAGCGGCAGGATGCGGTCCGCCGCGATATGCCCCAGTTCCTGACCGGCGCGGATCCCGCCGGTGAAGGAGATTTTGCGGATGTGTGGGTTGTGCGCCATGGCCGGGCCGATGACGCTACCCTTGCCCACGATCACGTTGAACACACCGGGCGGAATGCCGGCCTCGATGGCCATGCGCGCCAGTTCCACCAGTGATGCCGAGGTGTGTTCGGACGGTTTCGCCACCACGGTGTTGCCGGTGGCCAGTGCCGGCGCGATGGCCCGGGCGGCCTGATGCAGTGGGGCGTTCCACGGCAGGATGACGCCGATCACGCCGAACGGATCGCGGCGGGTGTAGACGTGGTAGTTCGGCCCCTGGTTGATCACTTCGCCGTCCATGACGTTGACGATGCCGCCGTAGAACTCGAAATACTGCGCGGTCAGGTCCATCAGCGTGGCCATCTCGCGCCCGGGCTTGCCGGTCTCGGCCCGTTCCAGGGCGCCGAGGGTGTTTTCGCTGGCGCGGATCAAGCGCCCGAAATCGTTGAGGATGCGCCCGCGCTCGGCCGGGCGCCGATCACGCCAGGCTTGCAGCGCGGCGGCGGCGGAATCGATTGCAATGGCCACGTCGGCAGGTCCGCTGCTCGCCACTTCGTTGAGTTTTTCGCCGGTGCGCGGGTCGATCTTGTCTTCGTATTGGCCGTCCAGCGGCGGCACGGAACGCCCATCGATGAAGCTGTGGGTTTGCTCGAACATTGCAGGGTTCTCCTCGTGGGACTTTTTTTATCGAAGCAGTGCAGTGCATGGGGGAAGTCGTGGGCAGCCCCATGATGACGTGCATTTACACCCCCTCGCCGAGGTCGCTTCAACCGAGATTTAAAGGGGCGTCCGTTGAGAAAATCTCAATGCAGTGACTTGATTTTTAGTCAACCCAACCGCCCTTAAAACTCGCTTCACGAGCAGGCGCCAACGCCGGATATTTCTCCCGTAGCAACGCTGAGGCCGCGTCCAAAGGTCAACAATAATAGCGCCCACGGGAGCCGTAAAATGAGCAATTCCAATACTGTGGACGGTGCACTGCCATCGTCATCCACCGCAACGACGGCGCCGCAAATCCAGGGCCGCCAGTTAACCGGAGCCGAGAACAAAGCAATCGTCGCAGCCACCCTCGGCACCATCGTCGAGTACACCGACTGGGTGATCTACGCGACATTTCCCCCCACCCCCGCCAAGCGTTTTTCCCCCGCCGGTGACGGCGTGACCGCATTGCTGTCGGTGCTGGCGGTGTTCGCCGTCGGCTTCATCATGCGCCCCATCGGCGGCGCCGTGCTCGGTCAACTGGCCGACCGCTACGGCCGCAAAAAAGGCCTGACACTGTCGATCCTGCTGATGTCCATCGCCTCGCTGGTGATCGGCATCTGCCCTAACTACGAAAGCATCGGCATTGCCGCGCCGATCATTCTGGTGCGGGCGCGGCTGGTGCGGGGCTTCTCTGCGGGGGGGGAGTTTGGCTCTGCTTCGGCGTTTCTGATCGAGTCGGCCCCGCCGCATCGCCGGGCCTTCGCTGGATCGTGGCAATGGTTCGCCATTAATGCCGGCACGCTGGTCTCGTTCCTGCTGGGCTTCGCTCTCGCGTCGATGGGCAGCGACACCGCGCTCTACGACTGGGGCTGGCGCGTGGCGTTCGTGATTGCGGCGTTGATGGGCCTGATCACTTTGTGGATTCGCCTGTCGGTGCGCGAGACCGAGATCTTCAAATCGAAGAGCGCCAGCCACACCAAAAAACGTCCGATCCGTGAACTGCTGTTCAGCCATCGCCGCGACGCCATGCGGGTGATCGGCATCGCCATGGCCGGCAACCTGCTCAACTACGTGTGGATGGTCAGCTACCCCAATCAGGTGCACCTGATCACCGGGATGTCGATTCGCGACACCTTGTTGGCCGGGGTGATTTCCGTCGGTGTCTCGCTGGTGTTGTTGCCGTTCGCCGGC
Organism: Pseudomonas sp. RIT-PI-q; assembly: GCF_001297125.1. Lineage (GTDB taxonomy): Bacteria > Pseudomonadota > Gammaproteobacteria > Pseudomonadales > Pseudomonadaceae > Aquipseudomonas. The sequence goes on along the minus strand of NZ_LHPC01000029.1, from coordinate 83,690 downwards.
AGACTGGCGGATCGGGTCGGGCGGCGTCCGGTGTTGATTGCCTTTGCCATCGCCTCGATCCTCTGGGCCTGGCCGAGCTTTGGATTGCTGCACGTCGGGATCAGCCTGATGGAGGTGACGTTGATCCAGACCGTGTCGATGGTGATCATGACCGGCTTTGGTGCGGCATCGGCGGTGACCATGGCTGAACAGTTTCCGGCGGAGGTTCGCGTGACTGGAATTGCCTTGCCGTATGCGTTGTCGGTGACCTTGTTCGGCGGTACAGCGCCGTACCTGATGGCCGCGATGGCGGGTTGGGGGTATGGCGGATTGTTCTGGATTTACCTGGCGGTGATCAGTGCGATCAGCGCCGTGGTTTACCTGCGGATGCCGGAGACGCGGGGGCAGCCGTTGCGGTGATGTAGGAGCGAGCTTGCTCGCGATGGACTTGAGGACGACGCGTATATCCAGCACACACGCGTTATCGTTGACGTCCATCGCGAGCAAGCTCGCTCCTACAGGTTTCCTCAACTGATTGCCCGGGTTTTTTCGGCTTGTCGGGAATAGATGATCGCCATCAACCCGCACACCGCAAACACCGCACCCACCACTGCCAGCCCTTGCCAGCCGTAAAACCCGGCAGCGCTGGCACCGAGCGCCGAGCCCAATGCACCGCCGGTGAAGTAGGTGACCATGAACACCGTATTAAGACGGCTCACCGCCTCCGGCGCCAGCGCCAAAATCCGTGCCTGGTTGGCCAGTTGATTGGCGCGGTTGCCAATGTCCAGCGCCGTGGCGCAGATCAGGATCAACCACCAGAACCCCGCAGCACCACCCAGGTACAACGCGATGAACGCCAACAGCACAGTGCCGGTTCCCAGGTAACTGAGCTTGATGCCGTAATGTTGAGTGAGTCGTCCAAGGTAAGAGGCAGCAAAAATCCCGACGATGGCCGAGAGCCCGAACAACCCGGCCTGGCCGCTGGAATACTGGTACGGCTCCAGCGCCAGCAACGAGGCCATGGAACCCCAGAACACGTTCAACGCGCCGAAAATCAGGCCACCGGTCAATGACGAGCGACGCAAGGTCGGATGCTCGCGGACCAGTTTCCACATCGATTTCATCAGGTCCAGATAGGGCAGGGTGCTGGACGGCGCGGTCGCCGGCATGCGCATCAGGATCGCCACGAACAACAACACGTTCATGGCGGCTGCGGCGAAGAACATCCCGCGCCAGCCGATCCAGGTGCTGACGGCACCGCTCAGGGCTCGCGCCAACAGACCACCTGCGGACAAGCCACTGACCATCATCCCCAACACGCTGCCCCGTTGGTCCGGGTGGGCGAGGGCGGTGGCGGCGGGGATGATGATTTGCGCACTGACGGCCGACAGGCCCAGCACCACACTGGCCAACAGCAACATCGAATAAGTCGGCGCGATGGCGGAGGCGATCAGGCTGAGGAAGTTCAGGCTCAGCATGCCGAGGATCAACGAGCGACGGGTGATCCGGTCGCCCAGTGGCACAAACAGCAAGAGGCCAAGGGCGTAGCCAAGCTGAGTCAGCATGGCGATCTGGCCGACGTGGGCGCCGGAGATACTGAACGTGGCGCCAATCAACGGCAGCATGGTCTGGTTGTAGTAGATGGTGGCGACCGAAAAGCCGCAGCACGTGGCCAGTGTCAGCGCGACGCTGGCGGGCAATCCGGTTTTGCTTTCAGGCATCTGATGTTCCCCATGAATGACAAACGAGTCGCTGTTGTAGTCGGCGAAAGGGAATCGGGTCAAAGCACAAAACTGCAGGCCCGCTTGAGCAAATCTCATGCGTTGAAACGAGCAAAGGATCGCAGCCTCGTTGCACTCGACAGCTCCTACAGGGAATCGCATTTCAATGTAGGAGCTGTCGAGTGCAACGAGGCTGCGATCTCTCTATTGCACCGACCCCGGCTCCGTCAGCAACTTCCTGAACGTTTCCACCAACGGTCGCAAATTGATCCGGTGCCACGCCGCCCACAGCGGTCGGGTGTAGGAAATCCACGGCACTTCCCGCAGCACCACGCCCGGCGGTGCATTGCGGCTCAAGCCTTTTTGAATCATGGCGATGCCCAGCCCCGAGGACACCAGAGCCAACGCAGTGAAGGGGCCGGTGGCTTCCATGCGGATGTCCGGGGTGAAGCCGGCGCGGATGCAGGCGCTGACGAAGTTTTCGCGGCTGGCGACGTTATGGTGGTGTTGCACGCCGATCCACTCCTGATCGGCGAGGTCGGCCGGGGTCAATGTTGTCTGGTTAGCCAATGGATGATCTTCAGGCAAGGCCAGCAACATCGGGTCGTCCAGCACCTGAAAACCCAGCAGGTCCGGATCGTCGGCGACGGGCGGTTCACTGACCAGGGCGATATCGAGACTACGCTGTCGCAGGCCTTCGAGTTGTTCGGCGGAGCTCAGGTTGTACAGCGCGACGTGCACGTTCGGCCGGTCGACCCGCAGCACGCGCAAGGCATTGGGCAAGACGCCGGCATGCATGGCGTTTTCGATGTAGCCGATGCACAAGCCGCCTTCTTCGCCACGGCCGAGGCGCTTGCCGAGGGATTCCAGACGATTGGCGTGGGTCAGCAGGGCGCGGGTTTCGGCGAGAAACGTCTGGCCGTCGCGGGTCAGGCGAATGCGCTGCTGGCTGCGTTCGAACAGGGTCAGGCCCAAGCGTTCTTCAAGTTGGGCGATCTGCCGGCTCAGGGGCGACTGGGAAATGTGCAGGCGTTCGGCGGCGCGACCGACGTGTTCTTCTTCGGCGACCGCGACGAAGTAGCGCAATTGACGGATGTCGATCATGTCAGACCTCTGGGGACTCAAGTGCTGCGCATTATGTCTTGGACGGTCCGATCATCGCAATCTAGGATCTGCTCAACGGTCACCTGTAGGAGCCAGCTTGCTGGCGAAAGCGACTCGCCAGGCGATATCAGTGTCGACTGTGCCGGCGCCTTCGCCGGCAAGCCGGCTCCTACAATATTCGAGAGGAATTGATTATGAGCTTGAAAGACAAACTGCCCGGCACTCTGGGTTTTGGCACTGCGCCACTGGGCAACATGTTCCGCGCCATTCCTGAAGACGAGGCCATGGCCACTGTTCACGCCGCCTGGGATGCCGGTGTACGTTACTTCGACACCGCGCCGTTTTACGGCTCGGGCCTTTCCGAAATTCGCCTCGGTGCCGCGTTGGCCCCGTACAACCGTGACGACCACGTGCTGAGCAGCAAGGCTGGCCGGGGGATTCTCGACGAACTCGAAGACGCCGCCGCCCGTGGTCTCGGCGAGAAGAGCGGCGTGGTCGACCACGGCCGCCCCAACAAGATCGTCAACGACTACAGCGCCGACGCGACGATGCGTTCGATCGAAGACAGCCTCAAGCGTTTGCAAACCGATCGCCTGGACATCGTCTGGGTGCATGACATCGCCCAGGACTTCTACGGCGATCAATGGCTGGAATACTTCAACCAGGCGCGCACCGGCGCCTTCAAAGTTCTGACTCGCTTGCGCGAAGAAGGCGTGATCAAGGGTTGGGGCCTGGGCGTGAATAAAGTTGAGCCATGCGAGCTGACCCTTGATCTGAGCGAAGCGCAACCGGACGGTTTTCTGCTGGCGGGTCGCTACACTCTTCTCGACCATGACCGCGCGTTACAGCGTTTGATGGACGCGGCCCTGGCGCAGAATGTCGAAATCGTGGTCGGCGGCCCTTACAGCTCGGGCATCCTGGCCGGTGGCGCGCACTTCGAATACCAGAAGGCCAGCCCGGCGATCATTAACAAAGTCGAGCAGATCAAACGCATTGCAGCCGCTCACGGTGTCGACATCAAAGCGGCGGCATTGCAGTTCTCCCTGGCTAACCCGGCCGTGGCGGCGGTGATTCCAGGTTCCAGCCGTCCAGACCGGATTGCTGAAGATGTCGCGGCGTTGTCGGCGGTGATTCCCGCAGCCTTTTGGCAGGCGTTGCGCGAGGCGAAACTGGTGTCCGAGCGTGCTCCCTTGCCCATCATTGGAGGTTGAAGATGAAAATCGATCTGACTGGAAAACTCGCCATCGTCAGCGGCAGCACCGCCGGCATTGGCCTGGGCATCAGCAAGGCGCTGGCCGAATCCGGCGCCACGGTGGTGGTAATCGGCCGCGAGACGGCCAAGGTCGAACAGGCGCTGGCGAGCATTCGCCAGCAGGTGCCGGGCGCTCAACTGCGCGGGCTGACTGCCGATCTCGGTACGGCCGAAGGTGCGGAAAAACTGTTCGCCGCCGAGCCACGGGCCGACATCCTGGTGAACAACCTTGGGATCTTCAACGCGGTGGATTTCTTTGACACACCCGACAGCGAGTGGACGCGTTTCTATGAGATCAACGTGATCTCCGGTGTGCGCCTGTCCCGGCATTACGTGCCGGACATGGTCAAGCAGGGCTGGGGGCGGGTGATTTTCCTGTCTTCGGAATCCGGGATCGCGATTCCGGCCGACATGCTCAACTATGGCGTGACCAAAAGCGCCAACCTGGCGGTGTCCCATGGCCTGGCCAAACGGCTAGCGGGCACCGGGGTGACGGTCAATGCGATTCTGCCGGGCCCGACATTGACCGACGGCGTGGAGCTGATGCTCAAGGATGCCATGGCCCAATCCGGTCGCGGCCTCCAGGAAGAAGCCGACGCCTTCGTGCGCACGGCCCGGCCAACCTCGATCATCCAGCGCGTGGCCCATGTCGAGGAAGTCGCCAATCTGGTGGCGTACATCGCTTCACCGTTATCCTCGGCCACCACCGGCGCGGCCTTGCGCGTTGACGGCGGTGTCGTCGACAGCATGGCGATCTGAACTTTACTGATTAAGAGAGCAATTCCTATGGCAACAGCATCAGCATCCATCGACATCCCGGCTTCGGCCGATCAGGTCTGGCAATTGATCGGCGGCTTCGACTCGCTGCCGGACTGGCTGCCGTTCATTCCCAAAAGTGAACTCAGCGAAGGCGGGCGCGTGCGCAGCCTGCAAACGGCGGATGGCGCGGTCGTTGTGGAGCGCCTTGAGGCGTTTGATAACGCGGCGAAAACCTACAGTTATTCGATCCTGCAGGCACCGTTTCCGGCCACTGATTACCTGGCGACGATCAGTGTTGAAGCGCAAGGGCAGGGCGCGCGGGTGACCTGGTCTGGCCGGTTTGCGCCGGTCGGTGTGAGTGAGGAAGAAGTGACGGCGCTGTTTACCGGCATCTACCAGGGCGGCCTTGAAGCCCTGCGGGCGAACTACCCCGCCTGACAACACCACAAATCCCTGTGGGAGCGGGCTTGCCCGCGATAGCGGACTGTCAGACGACGATGTTTTGTCTGTCAGGCCGCCATCGCGGGCAAGCCTCGCTCCCACAGGTTTTGTGTCAGTTCAGTGTATAAGTCAGGTTTGGGGGATCAGGCTCTGCTGGCAATCGAGTACCAACCGCGCGCCACCGAGTTCACTGCTGCCGACTTCAAGCGTGAACCCGTGCAGGCTGACAATCGCCGCGACGATCGACAACCCAAGCCCGAATCCGCTTTTCTGGTTGCCCCCATTGGCACGATAGAAACGCTGGAGCACTGCCTCTCGCTCGGCCAGTGGAATCCCGGGACCTGAGTCGAGCACTTCGATGCGCGTATGCCCCCCTTCATTGACCCCACGCAAAATCACCTCGCCTCCCGGTGGTGTGAATTTGATCGAGTTGCTCAGCAGGTTCGCCACCGCTTCGAACAGCAACGCCCGATCACCGTTCAGCACAGGCAACGATTCAGGCAATTGCAGTTGAAAAATCAGCCCGTCTTCTTCCGCCAGCGGCAGGTAAAAATCGTGCAGTTCTTGCAGCAACGGTAGCGGGTCCAGTTGCACGAATCCGGAGCGCCGCTGGCGATCTTCAAGCTCGGAAATCCTCAGCAATCCACGAAAGCGCGCCATCAAGGTGTCGGCCTCAGCCAACACTGAATCGAGTTGCGCCGCTTCCTGCGACCCTTCGCCCGCCTGTTGCTGCATGCGGTACAACTGCGCCCGCAGACGAGTCAGCGGTGTGCGCAGGTCATGGGCAATGTTGTCGCACACGCCCTTGACTTCGTTCATCAAGCGCTCGATGCGTTCGAGCATGGCGTTGACGATGGCGGCGAGCATGTCCAGTTCGTCGCGGCGGTGGGACAGGGGGAGGCGGCGAGTCAGGTCGCCGGCGACGATGGCGTCGGCGCTGGCCTGAATCCCGCGGATGCGCCGCAGGGGCCGGCGGCGCAACAAGTGCCAACCGGCAATGCCCGGCAGGATCGTCAGGGTCCCGCCCCAGAACAACGCGTGGAGGATGATCTGGGTGACGGCGAACAACGAACCGTTGTCCCGCACCAGCACCAGCCAGCGCCCGTCCCGGGTCTGGGTCGCCACCGCGTCGCAGCTGTCGGCGGGCAGGGTCGGGTCGTCGGAGTCGGCGCAGTCGCTGAGCATGTGAATCTTGCCGTCCAGCGGCAGGCCTTCGGGGATGTGCCGCAGGGCGCCATTAAGATAGCGATGCTGAGCATCGAACAAGCCATAGGCATCGATGCCACGAATGTCGAAGGTCATGCTGACAGCGAGGGCGTCCATCAGTTGTTCGCCCTGAAAACGCGAAAACAAATGCTGGCGCTGCATCAGCGAATGCTTGGCCAGGTTGTCCAGGTAATCGGACACCTCGTAGTACATGACCCCCATGAGAATGCCGCTCCAGAGCACGAACAGCGAACTGTAGAGCGCCAGTAGGCGACTGCTGGAGGAACGCCAGCCTTTAGACGGGTTCGGCAATGACATAACCCGAGCCTCGCACGGTCCGGATCAATGGGAGATTGCCGGGCGGGTCGATCTTCTTGCGCAGGCGGCCGATGTGCACGTCAATCAGGTTGGTGCCGGGGTCGAAGTGGTAACCCCAGACCTCTTCGAAAATCATCATCCGCGACAGAATCTGCCCGGTGTTGCGCATCAGGAATTCCAGCAACTTGTACTCGGTGGGCAACAGCGTCAGCAGTTGACCGTCGCGGCTGGCTTCGTGGCTGATCAGGTTCAGTTCCAGGTCCGCCACCCGCAGTGTGGTGGCCTGGGCGGTCACGGTGTTTTGCCGGCGCAACAGGACTTCGACCCGGGCGGCCATTTCATCGGTGGCGAACGGTTTGGTCAGGTAATCGTCACCGCCGGCACGCAAACCGCGCACACGTTCGTCGACGTCGGAGAGGGCGCTGATCATCAGGATCGGCGTGGCCACGCCCATGGTCCGCAACGTGGTGACAATCGCCAGGCCATCGAGCTCGGGCAGCATGCGATCGAGGGTGATCAAGTCATAGTTGCCGCTGACCGCGCGCTCCAGGCCTTCGCGGCCATTGTCGACCCAATCCACGTCGAGGCCATGGCTGCTCAGTTCGGCGACAATTTCCCGGGCGGTTACGGCGTCGTCTTCGATGGTCAAGATGCGGGTCATAGGGCGGGCCTGATTAAGAGTGCTCAACGTGAGCGGCATTTTGCCAATAAATGATGGCAGGCTTTCTAAATAAAACTTCACAAACAGCAAAAGATCGCAGCCTGCGGCAGTGCCTATATTGAGAACGCAATCCCCTGTAGGAGCTGCCGCAGGCCGCGATCTTTTGAGCTTTTACCGTTAATGCATAAAACCCGTTGATATTGCCCGCACCTTGCAATTTGCATGGATTTCGGAAGTTCAAACTTTATAACCTATTGAAATAATTCGATTTATTCAAAGTTGGCATCTGGCACGGTGACTGCAATTCCTCAATACGAAGAGTTGTAACACCATCTTTCATGCCTGGAGCGATACAACAATGAATAGATCCTCTGATGGTTTCTATCCTCTCGCGGAAGAATCAAGCACGTCCTCTGGCGTGTCCTGGGGCGCGATTTTCGCCGGGGCTGCTGCTGCGGCGGCGTTGTCGCTGATCCTGGTGCTGCTCGGATTCGGCCTGGGTTTTTCGGCGGTGTCGCCGTGGGCCAATGAAGGCGTGAGCGCCAAGGGCCTGGGCATTTCGACGATTGTCTGGCTGGCGGCGACTCAAATCGTCGCGTCCGGACTCGGTGGCTATATAGCCGGCCGCCTGCGGGTGAAGTGGGCGAACATGCACGGCGATGAAGTTTATTTCCGTGACACGGCCCATGGCTTTCTGGCCTGGTGCGTGGCGACGCTGGTGACCGCGACCCTGGTGGTCGGCTCGGTCAGCAGCATCGTCAGCGGTGGTGTTCAGGCCGGGGCGAATGTAGTCGGTGGGGCCGCGAGTGTGGCGACGCAGGCTGCTGGTACTGCCGCCGCTAACACCAACAGTGATCAGTACGGTTATTTCGTCGACAGCCTGTTTCGCGATGACCGTCCGGCCGCCGTCAGCGATGACGCCGCCCGTGGCACCGTGACTCGTATCTTTGTGCGCAGTTTGAGCAATGGCGGTCAATTGGCTGCCGAAGATCGTACCTACCTGGCACAAATGGTCGCCCAACGAACCAACCTCACCCAAGCGGACGCAGAACGTCGTGTCGATGAAGTCTATGCCCGCACCCAAAAAGCCGTGGCCGACGCCAAAGTGGCTGCACAACAGGCCGCTGACACGGCCGCCAAGGTTGCTGCATGGACCTCGTTGTGGATGTTCATTGCGCTGCTGATCGGTGCGTTTTTCGCCAGCCTCGCTGCAACCTACGGCGGTCGTCGTCGGGATGCGGTGGTGTATCTGGAATCCGAAACCTACGTCACCACCCCTGTTCGTTAACCCAGGAGAACCCTCATGCGCTCATTACTGTTGTTCTTTCTCGGCGTACCGATCCCGATCATCATCCTGATCGCCCTGTTCATGCACTGATTACGCTGGGGCTTGTGCCTCTGCCGCTTCTGCCTCTGGTGGAAGCGGCGTTTTGCGTTTTGGGGAGATCATAGTCAAAAGATCGCAGCCTTCGGCAGCTCCTACAGGGGATCGCGTTTTAAATGTAGGAGCTGCCGAAGGCTGCGATCTTTTGATCTTCACAAGCCATCACTCAATCGGTGTACTGACAAACGCCTCAAGCCCCTCGGCATACTCGGTGAACGCGCTGATCAACGGAAACTGCGCAGCCTCCACCTGATCCGGCACCACCAGGTTGGTAAAACTCCACGCTACCGCCAGGGTAATCCCGTCCTGATCAATCGAACCGTCAGTCTTCAGCGGCTGCTTTTCCAGTTCCCGCTCCAGCGCCGAATACGCCGCCGCCAATTGCCCTTCGACCCGCTCCACCCACGGTTCGAATTGAATGTGCGCCGGGCGCAGGGTGCGTTCGTAGTAAATCTGCACGGACTTCTCGCACGCCGCCAACGCCAGGCCAATCAGGCGCAACGCGCGCAGTCGTTGATCAAGGTTGCCGGGCATCAGGCTCTTGCCGGGACCCGCCAAGGCTTCCAGGTAATCGATGATCAGCGTCGAGTCGATCAACACTTCACCGTCATCCAGCACCAGGGTAGGGGCCTTGACCACCGGGTTGATCAGCTGGAACAGGTCGAAATGCCGAAACACTGAAACCGATTCGTGCTCCAACGGGATGCCAAGGCGTTTGGCGGAAATGGCGACGCGCCGCACATAAGGCGAATCCAGCATGCCGATCAACTTCATTGAACTGCTCCTTCAGATGACGATTTCAGGACGGACAACCTTAGCTTAGGCTCCGCGCGCTGCAAGCGTGGCGCAGCCGTTTGTCTTCTATATACAGCCGCTCGATTGAATTTCTTGCTATAAACGCACTCCGATAACCACCTCATAGCCTCCCGTAGAGCACTTTCGAGGCTTTGTCGGACAAATTCGCTGTCTTTTCAGTTGCTGAGGCCTCAAGTCGGCCTTAGACTGCCGCCCCTCGTAAATTGAGTGCCGGGTGGCGCTTGGAATAAACGGCGCCTTTCCGATGGCCAGACCAGGTCCGCCGGAACGCTCCCTAATTCGCCTTAATGCACGTTTTTTTATAGAGATATCAATGACAAAGGACAAGTTGCTGGCCATGCCGGCGGATGACTACATGAATGCCGAGCAACATGCTTTTTTCTCTGAGCTGTTGCAGAACATGAAAGTCGAAACCCATGAGCGCATCGAGCAGAACCGTATCGCCATCGAAAGCCTGGACACCCCGGCTGACCCGGCCGACGCGGCTTCTGTTGAAGAAGAGCGCACCTGGCTGGTGAACGCGATCGATCGCGACCAGCGCATGCTGCCTCAGTTGGAACAGGCTCTGGAACGCATCAAAGAAGACAGCTTCGGCTGGTGCGACGACAGCGGCGAGGCCATTGGCCTGAAGCGCTTGCTGATCAGCCCGACCACCAAATACTGCATCGAAGCTCAAGAGCGTCACGAACAGATCGACAAGCACCAGCGTCAGGCCTGATTTCGTAGCGTCCCCATCGCGGGCAAGCCCGCTCCCACATGGTTCGTGTTGAACGTGTGGGAGCGGGCTTGCCCGCGAAGCTTTTTGTCGCCCGCAAACCTTGCGCACTTCTATTGATCTGCTGCAACGCCCACTACTAATGGACCATAGATAATGGCCCACTAGTGGCGTTTAATGCCGACACAACAATTAGAAGACGCATGGGGTGACGAAGATGTCGAGAGACGGATCTCTGGTTGGGCCTGTGCCTGCACCAGTGCTTTTGCCGAAAAACCTCTGGCTGACGCCGACGCTGCAAAGCATCGCCCTGATGCTTTTGTTGTGCGGCATGACGCTTGGCGGCTGGTCGCTTTACCTTGGCCTGCCATTGGCGGTGCTGATTATCTGGCTGCCTCGCCTGCGCTCGCGCGCGATTCCTGAGGCAACCCCCACCGACAGCTCCAGCGCGATTGCCGAGCTGACTCGCGATCTTTCCTACACCACCAGTCATAACGCGCTGTCGGCTGCCGGCGTGGCATTTTCGGTCAAGCAACTGGCCGACAAGCTGCAATCGCAACTCAGTGCAGCGGCGCAGATTGTCAGCAATGCCGAAGTGATGATTGCCACCGAACAAGCCACCTCGACACTCAGTCGGGAGGCGCTCAGTGCGGCCAGCGAAGCTCATCAGAGCAGTGCGGCGGGGCGTACGGAGTTGATTGAGTCCATCTCCCGTATGCATCAACTCAGTCAGCGCGCCAGCAACAGTCGTGAGCTGATCGAAGCCCTGAGCCTGCGCAGCGATGATATCCAGCGCGTCACCCTGGTGATTCAGTCGATTGCCAGCCAGACCAATCTTCTGGCCTTGAACGCAGCGATCGAAGCGGCGCGGGCCGGGGAGCACGGGCGCGGATTTGCGGTGGTGGCCGACGAGGTACGCGGGCTCGCCGCACGCACGGCGACGGCGACCGGCGAAGTCGGGGAGATGGTCGCTGATATCCAGCAACGCACTGCGCAAGTGGTGGAGCAGATCCGCCAACTCTCCAGCGACCTCGACACCGGTGTCGAGCAGGTTGAACACACCGGTCAGCACCTGGAGAACATCGCCCGGCTGGCCGCGGGTGTCGAACGCCAGGTCGGGGAAATTGCCCGGGGTGCTGACACCAACCGCGAACAGCTCGACAGTCTGTTTCATGCCATCGAACAGATGCGCAGCGATCTGGCGATCAGCGACCAACAGACTCAGCGTCTGGCCCAGGCGGCCGTGCAAATGGAAGGTCAGGCTGAAACTATCAGTGAACGCCTGGCGGAAGTTGGACTGGATGATTATCACCAACGGATTTATGACCTGGCCCGTGAGGGGGCGGGTCAGATTGCGGCGCGCTTTGAAGCGGATATCGACGCAGGGCGTGTCAGCCTCGATGATCTGTTTGATCGCAATTATCAGACGATCCCCAATACCAGCCCGGTCAAGTATCAGACGCGCTTTGATCGCTATACCGATCAGGTGTTGCCGGCGATTCAGGAACCGTTGTTGCCGCGCCATGAAGGTCTGGTGTTTGCCATTGCCTGTACGCAGCAGGGTTATGTGCCGACTCACAATACGGTGTTTAGTCAGCCGCTTACGGGGGATGCGCAGGTTGATAGCCTGCAAAATCGCACGAAGCGTAAATTTGCTGACCGCACCGGGATTCGTTGTGGCAGCCATCAGCAGGCTGTGTTGCTGCAGACTTATACCCGTGACACGGGTGAGTTGATGCATGACCTCTCGGTGCCGATCATGCTCAAGGGGCGGCATTGGGGTGGTTTGCGGTTGGGGTATAAGCCGGAAAAAAACCCGTAGGAGCGAGCTTGCTCGCGAAGAACGTCAACGATGACGCGTGCCAACAGGATAAACACCGCGCCTTCAAAACCTTCGCGAGCAAGCTCGCTCCTACAGGGTATCGGTGCAACACAAATAGATGGGCACGCACGGCCAATGTAGGAGCTGCCGAAGGCTGCGATCTTTTGATCTTGCCGTTGCGTTGGCGCCATATCTGCCGCCCCTTTCCATGGCGGCGGGCCTCAACCCAACCCAATCCGCATTGTTGCCATTCTGGCAATTAATCTGTGCAGCCCAGTTACTGTTTCCTCCCCAACGAACTCATTATCATGCCTACATAGTTAGGCAGCTAATGAAATTCGAGAGGTCAACATGCAAAGCAGAGTAGATGTCGCCGTCATGATCGGCAGCGGTGTGCCCGCCAGCTTGCGTGCGATGGGGCAAAGTGTCTGCTGGGTGGTACTGCTCAACGGCGAACGGCGGGGGACGGCATTTTCCAGTCGCGAGGAAGCGCAAGAGTGCAGGGCTGCCTGGCTGGCGCAATTGAACGCCGAAGCACCCGACAGCCTGCATTAACCAGAGACTAGTGAATCTGGTGCATGCGCAGGTTCAGGTCGTCGACCACTCGAGCCCAATCGGCATCTTCACGCAATTGTTCTTTGAGGAAACCTGCTTGTTGCGGGGTCCAGAACTCGGCATCGATGAGCTTCTTGTCGTCGGCCATGGGTGAATGGCTGGCAATGAAATCATCGATGGCCTTCTCGTTGGAATCCAGGCCGAGTTGGTCGAACAAACCTTTCAAGTCATGTGTAGGTGAATCCATCTTCATCTCCTTGCTGGTCGCGCGGGTGCGAGATCTGAGGTGCGGCTTCACTGCATCTGAGGGGGCCGCGCTTCAGGAGTTCGATAGCGATGTTCAACAGCAGGAGTGAGCATAGACCGCAAACCGGACTATCAGGCTTTCAATGCGCCTTCATCGACGGCAAGCTTCAGGGCCTTGGCGGCCTCCTGGGCGGCGATGGCGGCGACGTCCGACGTCTTGAACCAGCGATCCTTCTCGACCTGGTGATACGTCACGGTGGTCAACGGAGGTTTGGCGCGCATGATAATGACTGCCTGGAATTCGCCTTCGACCTCTCTGGCTTCGCCCCGGATAAAAAATTCACCGATATCAAATTCCGTCACGTAGCTGCCTTCCCTTGGAAATGTTTTGTTGTGTTGAGCGCTGCCCGCCCTGGGGGATGCGCTTCAATGGTCGGCCAGTATGGCAGTAGTTGCCTGCCGGCGGCTGATCTAAGTCGCCGGCGTGACGAAACGTCTATAGCGATGAACGACGCAGATGTGTCAAATGCGTGATTCGAGCGAACGGGCGAGCGCGCAGGCTTCGTTATGGCTGGCTCGGAAACCTCTGACACGACCCGTGGAAATTTCCTTGATGTGGAAGAAGGCATTGCCGGCCAGAACCACCTGAAAGCGCAGCGGGGCGGGCACCTCAGGGTAAAATCCATGGTGTTCAAACACCACCGGATACGGCGACGGTGAACTGTTTGTGTAAGGCGTATGGGGGGTAGCGAAGTGTGTCAGCGTGCACATAGGAAGTCCTTTTCGTTATTTTGCCGACGCGTGTACGTCGTAATGGGTAGTCTCGGTGAGCATCGCTGCTCTAGAATCACCGTCACTGGATGGCAATTGATGTTCATCTAAAGCAATTTTTTGCGGGCGATATGTCGGAAAAGTGCTTTTTTTAAAGAGTTTTTTCCTTAAAGTTGGTAATCCTGTTTTTCTGGCCGTTAGAAGGGCGTTTTCCTTCAACCTCTGACGAACACCAGGCAAGACGCCGCGAGTGACATTCCAGTAGTCTTCTCACGCCTCGCGATGGATGAGCCCTCTGCTCGTTTCAGGATTTCAACCCGGGTTATTTGGCGACACCTTCGGCATTGCCGCTTTTTTCTGCCGTGTGCTTTTTTCGCGTGCGGCATCATTTTCAGATGTGGGGATGTTTCCTTGGCAGTAAGTAATCTCGATATGCATGCTTTGTTCGTGCTGGGTGATTTGCGCGCAAAGCTGGTTAAACAGTTCCAGTCGCGTTTCGTTTACATCACCGAACAGAACGCTGAAGGCATTTACATTGCCGAACTCGACACCGAATCAGCACTGGTGGTGGACGACAAGCCAGGGCTCAAACTCAAGGTCGGCGATCATTTCAGCGCGTCGGTATTGCCCAGCCGCGAAGGCGGCAAGTTGGACATCAAGTTCCGCGAAATCAAACTGACGGTCTACGGGCTGGGGGATTACGCGTTCGTGACCACCGCTGACGGCCACGCGATTGTGTTCAAGGAAGGGCATAGCGTGGTGATGGTGTTCGCCGCCCACCAACAGTTGCAGGAAGGCCTGACCAAAACCCTCAAGGCCGTGACCGCCAAGGCGGCCAAGTGGCGCAAGGGTGAGTTGGTGACCTTCAAGGCCAGCGAGTAATGCCCCTGACCCGCGCCGACTTCCACGAACAGAACCAGGCCAGCGCCCGAGTCGAGGCCCTGCGGCTGTTTGACCAGAAGGCCGTTCTGCAAGGCGCCTGGCTGGGTTGGGTGGCATCACAGATCTACACGTTGCGTCCGGCGGAGTACGCCAGCATGGTCAGAAGAGAGCTGGCGCGCTTGCAGGAAACTTCCGAAAATTAATCGACAACCCTCGAAAGCAGGAACCTCTACTACAGTCAGTTGACTGAGTATTCAGAGGCTTTGCGGTCTTCTGCCAGGCCATCCTGCTATTGCTGTGAACAGCACGAGGTGCAAAAGCATGAACGGATTTCGACGGTTGCTGGCGGCCACCCTGGCCACGTTCGGATTGTTGGCTTCGCCGGTTCCGGTGTTCGCGGCCCAGGCGCCGATCCACTTCGCCGACCTGAACTGGGAAAGCGGTAGCCTGATCACCGATATCCTGCGGATCATTGTCGAGAAGGGCTACGGGCTACCGACCGACACCTTGCCGGGCACGACCATCACCCTGGAGACCGCGCTGGCCAACAATGACATTCAGGTCATTGGCGAAGAGTGGGCCGGTCGTAGTCCGGTCTGGGTCAAGGCTGAGGCCGAGGGGAAAGTCGTGAGCCTGGGCGACACGGTCAAGGGCGCCACCGAAGGCTGGTGGGTGCCCGAGTACGTGATCAAGGGCGATCCGTCCAAGGGCATCAAGCCGCTGGCGCCGGACCTGCGCAGTGTCAGCGACCTGCCGAAATACAAAGGCGTGTTCAGCGATCCGGAATCGCCGGGCAAAGGGCGCTTCCTTAATAGCCCGATCGGTTGGACCTCGGAAGTGGTCAACAAACAGAAGCTCAAGGCGTATGGGCTGGATGAAAGCTATGTGAATTTCCGCAGCGGTTCCGGGGCGGCACTGGATGCGGAGATCAGCTCGTCGATCCGTCGCGGCAAACCGGTGCTGTTCTATTACTGGTCGCCTACGCCGTTGCTCGGTCGCTTCAAACTGATTCAGCTGGAAGAGCCGCCATTCGACGCCGAAGCCTGGAAAACCCTGACCGACGCGGATAACCCGAACCCGAAACCGACGCGCTCACTGGCCTCGAAGCTGTCGATTGGTGTGTCCACGCCTTTCCAGAAGCAGTATCCGCAGATTGCCGAGTTCTTCAGCAAGGTCGACTTGCCGATTGATCCATTGAACAAGGCGTTGGCGCAGATGAGCGAAAACCCCCCCCCGCCACGGCAAGCGGCGGAGGCGTTCATGAAGGCGCACCCGGATGTGTGGCAGGCCTGGGTGCCCAAGGATGTGGCGGATAAGGTGGCTGCCGGGCTGTAGGAGCCGGCTTGCTGGCGAAACAGGCGCCGCGGTCATTCGGACATACCGCGCAACGGCCATCGCCGGCAAGCCGGCTCCTACAGGGGGGGAGGATTAAACCCGCGTCTGCACCGCCAACTCGAACGTGCGCGGCGTCCCCAGGTAATACGCCGGCGAGACATGCGCAAACTCGGCATACACCTCGTTGGTCAGGTTGCGCACACGGCCGGTTACGGTGGTGTGCTGATCGACCTTAAAACTAAGGAATGTCCCGAACAGCGTGTACGACGGCACGGTCAGGGTATTGGCGCTGTCGGCAAACACCGAGGCCACATACCGCGCATCCACGCCCCCTTGCCATTGCGGCGCAAAGTCATAGGTCAGCCACAGATTGCCGACCCGGTCCGGCACGTTGGTCGGGGTGTTGCCTTTGCGCGAAACCACCACGCCGGCGGCATTCTTTTCGGTGAATTCGTCGTACTGCGCATCGACCCAGGCGAAGTTGCCCTCGGCCAACAGCCTGTCGGTGATGCGCAACGAACTGGCCAGTTCGATGCCCCTGGACGTCTGCTGACCCACCGCAATGCTGGCGGTCGGGTCCTGCGGATCGGTCACGGCGAAGTCCTTGCGCTCGATGGTGTACGCCGCCACCGTCGCCGAACCGCGTCCGTCCAGATAATCAAACTTACTGCCAACCTCCCATTGCTTGCCCGTCGAGACGTCGAAGTCCTGAGTGCCGTTGGGCTGTTCGGCGGCGGTGCTGTATTGCACGTAGACGTTGGCGGAGGGAATGAACTGGTAGGTCAGGCCGACCCGGCCGGTCACCGGCTCCCAGCTGCGTTTCAGGTGCCGGGGATTGCTGGCGGTCACCTCCCGGTGATTGGTCACGTCGAGGTCGATGTCGTCGTAGCGCACACCGGTCAGCAACGCCAGTTTGTCGGTCAGCGCCAAACGGTTCTCGGCGAACAGGGCTTTGGTCGTGACTTCGTTGGTTTTGTCACTGACAAAACCCTGTCGGGTGCCAGGAATGTCATAGAAATGCCCCGGCTGAAAGTTGTTCGGGTCGACCGTGCTCGCGCCTTTGACGTTCAGCGGCGAGTTGGTGGTCTGGTTGACCTTGTACTCGAAACCGCCGCTCCAGGTGGTGTCCAGTCCGAACAGCGTGGTGTCGTGACGCAGTTCGAACTGGTTGCCATTCTGCTCACCCTGATGCCGGACCTGATACGCCGTGGAGCGGTTCACCGCGCTGTTGTCGGCGTTGTACTGGTAGGTTTCGAGGTTGCGGTAATCGCGCTGGCTGTCGAGGTGGTAGAGGGTGTTGCGCAGGGTGGTGCTGTCGTTGATCCGGTAGTCGATGATCGAGCGCACCCAGATCGTGCGCTGCTCGTAGCGCCCGTCTTCGACGTTGTAGTTGTTGAAGCGGTTGTGCTTGTCGATCTTCAATTCACCGGCCTTGGGGTTGAGCACCGGTGTGCCCCAGTAAGGGCTGTCTTCATGCTCGTCCTGATATTCCAGGGCCAGGGTGTGGGACAGGTTCGGCGTCAGGTCACTGAGCAAGGAAAACGCCACGCTCCAGGCATCGCGCTCCTGACGGTCGATGTAGCCGTTGCCGGTGTTGTGGCTGACATCGAGGCGCGCGTAGTGCTGCACGTCCGCGCTGGCATCACTCAGGGCGTGGTTGAGGCCGAAAGCGGTCTCGGTGGTGTCGTACGTGCCGTAGCTGACCCGGCCTTCGACAGCTTGCTCTTCACGGGTCGCCAGTTTGGTCACGTAGTTCAGCGAACCGCCCACGGAGCCGGCGCCGTTGATCAGCGACGACGGGCCGCCCACCAGTTCCACCCGGTCGTAGATCCACGCATCCACCGGCCGCGCGAGGCCGCCGGAGACGTTGATGCCGTTGAACATCTGGGTGATCTGGCTGCTGGTGAAACCACGGTAGGAGACGAATCCGCCGAAGCCCGGCGGCGCACTGGCATTCACCCCGGGCAGGGTGTTCGCCGCGTCCTGAAAGTTTTGTGCGCCGTGGCGCTCGATGTCATTGCGATCGGCGATGGCGACAGACGCCGGAGTGTCACGCACGCTCAGCCCCAGGCGTGAGGCCATACCGCTGGACTGATCGAGGCTCAGGCCCGGTTCGGTGCCGGACTCGCCATCAATGGTAATCGGCGCCAGATCAACGGTGGCTTGCGCCCAGGTGTTAACAGACAGGCAGCCGAACAGGCTCGCCAGTAAAGGAATGCGTTTCATCGGTAAATCCTGAAGGCTTGGCTAGGAATCAGCGCACACACGAACGCCACGCGTTGGCGAGGTGGGCTGATCGGTAAAAGCGAAGGGAATCAGGCGAGGGGCGGTGCGCGGGGATTGGCCGAGGGCCAGGTGAGGCGGGCAGGGAGGTCAGCCTTGGCGATGATGGCCAAGGGCGGGCTGTGTTGCTGCGGGAGGATCGCCAGGGTCAGGCTGGAGTTGAGCGCCGGGCCCATGCCACCGGAGGAGCACAACGGGCAGCCGAATGCCTTGGAGAGGGTCGGCAGTTGCTCTTCGGAGGTGTTCGACGAGGCCGGCGCCTGGGTGGCCGGGTCGACCGCACAGAACTGGCCGCCGATGCCGTTGAGCTGCATCCCGACCATTTGGCCGTGACCGATGCTGCAGGCGAACACATTGAACAGGACGCAGCAATAGAGCATCCAGGCAATGAGTGAGCGATCGGTTCGAGCGAATTTCATGGAGCGGCACTTTACCACCGCCTATGACGAATACCCTTACAAAATCATTCAATGAAGTTCATCCTGCTGCGACATTTCACGCTGGATGTC
Source organism: Pseudomonas sp. RIT-PI-q (assembly GCF_001297125.1). Lineage (GTDB taxonomy): Bacteria > Pseudomonadota > Gammaproteobacteria > Pseudomonadales > Pseudomonadaceae > Aquipseudomonas. The sequence goes on along the minus strand of NZ_LHPC01000029.1, from coordinate 64,931 downwards.
TGAATATGAGCCTAATGGTCGCGCAATGGATGGCTGCAATCTTCCTGTTGATCAGCCTGATCCACCTGTACTGGGCGGCGGGTGGCAAACTCGGTAGCGAGGCGGCGGTGCCGCGAGTGCCGGCGGAGGACGGCCGGGAATCGAGGCCGGCCTTCAAGCCTTCGGGCTTTGCCACGTTGCTGGTGGCGGTGGGTTTGCTGCTGATCGCGATGCTGGTGTGCCTGCGGGTCGGCCTGTATCTGCCGACGGTGCATCACTGGTCGTTGCAATGGGTGATCAGCGCGATTGCGATGCTGATGTTCGCCCGGGCGATCGGCGATTCGAACCTGGTGGGGTTCTTCAAGCAGGTCAAGGATTCGAAATTTGCCCGGCTCGACACCTGGGCCTATTCGCCGTTGTGTGTGGTGTTGGGGGCCGGGTTGTTGGCAGTGGCCTGGATCTGAGTCGACTGGACTTGCTGTGTTGTCTGAACTGTTGCTATCGCGGGCAAGCCCGCTCCCACAAGTTCGGTGCCGGACACAGAATATCTGTACGACATCGGTCACTGTGGGAGCGGGCTTGCCCGCGATGAGGCCAGATCAATCTACATAAACCGTGGATCAAATCCCGGTCTCGGAGCGCCGACTACTCACCTCAGCCGGCACATCATCCCCGGCCATGCGCTTGCGAAACAACGCCGCCCGCGCCAGCAACAGCGTGGTCACCGGCACCGTAATCGCCAGCAGAATCGGGATCAGCCAGGCATGCAGCACCGGCGCGGATTTCAGTGCCGAAAAATAAATGATCGAGGCCAACGCCACGCACCATGCGCCCAAGGTCGAGGCCAGCGCCGGCGGGTGCATGCGCTGGAAGTAATCTTTCATCCGCACCAGGCCAATCGCCCCGATCAGTGCAAACAGGCTGCTGAGCACCAGCAGGATCGCCACCGGAATTTCAACCCACAGAGACAGTTCCGCGTTCATTCGATGACCTCGCCACGCAGAAGGAATTTCGCCAGGGCAAACGAGCCGACGAAGCCGAACAGCGCAATCAGCAGCGCCGCCTCGAAATACGTGTCACTGGCATAGCGAATGCCCAGCGCCAGCATCATCAGCATCGCGATGATGTACAGGTAGTCCAGCGCGAGGACCCGGTCCTGCGCCGACGGCCCCTTGAACAGCCGGATCAGGGTCAGAATCATCGCCAGCGAAAAAATAAACAGGCTCAGCAGGATCGCGTTCGACAGCAACGGGCTCATTCGAAGATCTCCATCAAGGGGCGCTCATAGGTCGCCTTGAAGTGCTGGATAAACAGCGCTTCGTCATCCAGATCGAAGACATGCAGCAACAAAATGCTGCGGTCCAGCGCCAGTTCCGACCAGACCGTGCCGGGCACCACCGTGCAGATCATCGACAGCGCCGCCAGGCCGTTGGCATCGCGCAGGTCCAGCGGCACCTTGATGAACTGCGAGCGCGGCGGACGCCGGCCGGCATTGAGCACGCCCCAGGCCACAGCGAGGTTGGACACCAGCACATCGCGACCGACGATAAAGAACAAACGCAAAATGACACCGGGCCGACGAATGCGGATCGGCAGCGGTCGCAGCTTGCGCATCATCAGCGGTGCGCAGACGCCCAGCACCGCGCCCATGAGCAGATTGCCGGGGCTCATCGACAGGTTCAGCACCAGCCACAACAGCCACAGTGCCAGCGACAACCACGGTGCAGGAAACACACGCTTCATGGCTGCACCTCCAGCATCGCGGCCCTGGCTTCAGGGCTCGGAACCGCACGCGTGCCCAGCACCGCCATCACGTATTGCTGCGGGTTGTTCAAGGCATCGGCGGCAGCCTGGGTGTAGCGCAGCAGCGGTTCGGCCTTGAAGGTCAGCGCAATGCTCAAGCCCAGCAAAGCAATGATCGGCACGCATTCGAAGCGGCGTAACAATGGCGACGGCCGTTCTTCAGGCGTCCAGAAACGCTGGATGCCCAAGCGCGAGAAGGCAATCAACGACGCCAGCCCGGAGAGAATCAACAGCGCCAGCAAGCCCCACGCCGCGTTCGATACAGGTTCATCACTGCCGTTGCCCAGACCCAGTGGGTTGAGCAGGGCGCTGAGCAGGCTGAGCTTGCCGATAAACCCGGAGAGCGGCGGCATGCCAATGATCAGCAGCGAACAGGCAATGAAACTCAAACCGAGGAAGGCCATCGTCCAGGGGATCACTTGGCCGACCACGGCTTTCTGTTCATCGTCGAGGTTGATGCCTTTGGGCGGTTGCAGCGATTCCATCGGCCGTGGCAGCAGGTCGCCGTCATCGAACAGCGGCATTTCATTGGCCGAACGCGAACGTTCGATCAATTCAGCCAGCAGAAACAGCGCGCTCAACGCCAGGGTCGAGCTGACCAGATAGAACAGCGCCGCGCCGATCAGGTTCGGCTGGGCGAAACCGATGGCCGACAGCAGAATCCCCGCCGACACCAGAATGCTCAGGCTGGCCAGGCGTTCCAGACGTTGCGCGGCGAGGATCGCCATGCCGGCGCAGACGATAGTCGCCATGCCGCCGTAGATCAGCCAGTCGCCGCCAAAGTACGCCGACGCCCCGGCCTGGCCGGAGAACAGCAAGGTCCACAGGCGCAGCAAGGTGTAGATGCCGACCTTGGTCATGATCGCGAACATCGCCGCCACCGGTGCGCTCGCCGCCGAATAGGCCGGCACCAGCCAGAAGTTCAGCGGCCACATCCCGGCCTTGGCCAGGAACGCGACCGCGAGAATCCCCGCGCCTGCGTGCAGCAGGCCGCGATCGGCTTCCGGCACCAGCGGGATTTTCAGCGCCAGGTCGGCCATGTTCAGCGTGCCGGTGACGCCGTAGATCAGCGCCGCGCCAATCAGGAACAGCGACGAGGCCAGCAGGTTGATCGAGATGTAATGCAGGCCCGACGACACCCGCGCCCGGCCCGAACCGTGCAGCATCAGGCCATAAGAGGCGGCCAGCAGCACTTCGAAAAACACGAACAGGTTGAACAGGTCCGCCGTCAGGAAGGCGCCATACAGGCCCATCATCTGAATCTGGAACAGTGCGTGGAAGCTCGAGCCGGCGCCGTCCCAACGGGCCATGGCGAACAGCAGGGCGCTGACGCCGATGATCCCGGTCAGCACCAGCATCAACGCCGACAGGCGATCGACCACCAGCACAATCCCGAACGGCACTTGCCAGTTGCCCGGCAGGTACACGCCGATTGAACCGGGGACGCCGGTTTCCTGGGTCCATTGCAGCAACAGCACGGCAATGCCCAACCCCACCAGGCTGGAGAACAGGTTGATCTTGGCTTTTAACGGTCGGTGTTTCTCGCCGAGCATCAGCATCACGGCGGCAGTCAGCAGCGGCAGCAGAATCGGTGCGGCGATCAGGTGCGTCATCGCATTCATTCTTTAGGCTCCCGGCCATCCACATGGTCAGTGCCGGTCAGGCCCCGGGAGGCGAGCAACACCACCAGGAACAGCGCGGTCATGGCAAAACTGATGACGATGGCGGTCAACACCAGCGCTTGCGGCAGCGGATCGGTGTAATGCAGCAAGTCCTGGGGCACGCCGCCCTTGATGATCGGCTCCTTGCCGATGAACAGACTGCCCATGCTGAAGATGAACAGGTTGACGCCGTAAGACAGCAGGCACAAGCCCATGACCACCTGGAATGTCCGTGGCCGCAGGATCAGCCAGACGCCGGACGCCACCAGTACGCCGATGGCGATTGCGATGACTTCTTCCATCAGACGGTTCCTTTCGTGGCGACGGCTCTCGGCAGGGCCGCCGTTTTGTGGCCGCGTACCGATTGGTGGGCGAGGGCGGTGAGGATCAACAGCGTCGAGCCGACCACCACGGCGTACACGCCGATGTCGAAGAACAGCGCACTGGCGATGTGAATATCGCCCAGCACCGGCAGTTCGACATGCCAGGGGTGGGTGGTCAGGAACGGATAGCCGACGGCCATCGCCCCGAGCCCGGGGGCCGTGGCGAACAGCAAACCGGGGCCCATCCAGCGCAGCGGTCGCAGGCTCATTTGCGCCTCGACCCACTGAGTGCCGGCGACCATGTATTGCAGGATGAACGCCCCCGACATCACCAGGCCCGCGACAAACCCGCCGCCCGGTTGATTGTGCCCGCGCATGAACAGGTAGACCGACACCACAAACGCAATCGGCAGCAGCAGGCGCACCAGCACCGCCGGGACCATCATGAAACCGAGCGCGGTGTCGCTGGCGTGACGCGGGTTGACCAGGTCGGTGACCACGTCGGGCGCGAGCAAGCGCTGTTGGGCCGGCAACTGAAGGCTTTCTTTCGGTGGGCGGAAACGGCGCAGCAGGGCAAACACGGTCAGCGCCACGGCCACCAGCACGGTGATTTCACCAAGGGTGTCGAAGCCACGGAAGTCCACCAGCATCACGTTGACCACGTTGCTGCCGCCGCCTTCAGGCAAGGCACGGCTAAGATAGAACGAAGAAATGTCGTTCGGCGTCTGCCGCGTGAGCATTGCGTAAGCCAGCAACGCCATGCCGCCACCGACCACCGTCGACAGCAGCAAGTCGCGGATACGGCGGATGCGCGCCTTGCGCAAAGTGCTCGGCAACGGCGACACCTCTTCGATCCGTCGCGGCAACCAGCGCAGGCCGAGCAGGATCAGCACCGTGGTGACCACTTCGACCACCAGTTGCGTCAGCGCCAGGTCCGGCGCCGAGAACCAGACGAAGGTGATGCAGGTCATCAGGCCGCAGACGCTGACCATGGTCAGGGCCGCGAGCCGGTGATACTTGGCTTGCCAAGCGGCGCCGAGTGCACAGGCAATCGCCAGCAGCCAGAGGGTCACGAACACGATGGAGCCCGGTATCTTCGGCCGGTCGCCCCAGCTCAGGCTGCTGTGAAGCATCGGGATCAACCCGGCCAGCACGGCGGCGAGCACCATCAGGAACAGTTGAGTTTGCAGGCGCTTGGTACTGATCCGCCGCTCCAGACGACGGGCCAGGCGCATCATGACCACCAGGCTGCGCTCGAACAGGCGCTTGCCGTTGAACCGGCCAATGATCGGCGGGTACTTGAAGCGCCCGCGCTTGAGCTGATTGCGCAGCAACAGGTAGAGCACAATGCCGCCAGACATGGCGATCAGGCTCATGATCATTGGCGCGTTCAAGCCGTGCCAGATTGCCAGGCTGTATTCCGGCAGGGTGCCGCCAACCACCGGCAACGCAGCGGCGGCAAGCAATGGGCCGACCACTTGCGCCGGAAAGATCCCCACGACCAGGCACGTGAACACCAGCAACTCCACCGGCGCGCGCATCCAGCGCGGCGGTTCGTGCGGGGTGTGCGGCAGGTCGGTGGCGGTCGGGCCGAAGAACACGTCAACGGTGAAGCGCAGCGAATAGGCGACGCTGAATGTGCCGGCGATGGTCGCGACGATCGGCAGGGTCATCTCGACCCAGGCGGTGGCGTTGATGAACACGGTTTCGGCGAAGAACATCTCTTTCGAGAGGAAGCCGTTGAGCAGCGGTACACCGGCCATCGAGGCGCTGGCGACCATGGCCAGGGTGGCGGTGAACGGGATCAGCTTGATCAGGCCGCTGAGCTTGCGAATGTCGCGGGTCCCGCTTTCGTGGTCGATGATCCCCGCCGCCATGAACAGCGAGGCCTTGAAGGTGGCGTGATTGAGGATGTGGAACACCGCGGCGACGGCGGCCAGCGGGCTGTTCAGGCCCAGCAGCAGGGTGATCAGGCCCAGGTGGCTGATGGTCGAGTAGGCCAGCAGGCCTTTGAGGTCGTTCTGGAACATCGCGCAATAGGCGCCGAGCAACAGGGTGCAGGCGCCGGCGCCGCTGACGATGTAGAACCATTCTTCGCTGCCGGAGAGTGACGGCCAAAGCCGTGCCAGCAGAAATACCCCGGCCTTGACCATGGTTGCCGAGTGCAGATACGCCGAGACCGGCGTTGGCGCCGCCATGGCGTGGGGCAGCCAGAAGTGGAAGGGGAATTGCGCGCTTTTGCTCAGGGCGCCGATCAGGATCAGGGGCAGCAGAATGGGGTAGAGGGCATGTGCACGAATTAGATCGCCGGCGGCCAGGACCTTGTCCAGGTCATAGCTGCCGCCCACATGGCCAAGCAGCATGACCCCCGCCAGCAAACACAAACCGCCCGCGCCGGTGACCATCAGCGCCATGTAGGCGCCACGTCGCGCATCGGAGCGGTGGTGCCAGTAGCCGATCAACAGAAACGAAAAGAGGCTGGTCAATTCCCAGAAAAACACGATCTGGATCAGGTTGCCGGAGATCACCAACCCGAGCATGGCGCCCATGAACGCCAGGAAAAATGCAAAGAACCGTGGCACCGGATCGTCCGGCGACATGTAGTAGCGGGCATACAACGACACGAGTGTGCCGATCCCCAGCACCAGCATCGAGAACAGCCAGGCGAAGCCGTCCATGCGCAGGACAAAGTTCAGGCCGAGGCTCGGTAACCAGAAGAATTCTTCGCGAATGACGCCGCCGTGGGCGATTTGCGGGTACAAGAGGGCCACCTGAATGGTGCCAATCAAGGCAACCAGGCCAGCCAATAGCGATTCGGTGTTGCGCGCGTTGTGGGGCAGCAAGGCCGCCACACAGCTGCCGATAAAAGGCAGAAGCAGTAGAACTATCAGGGACATAGGCTTCTAATCTGCGGAAGTTTGTGAAGCATCATACGTGCCAGCCCCCGGATCACCAAACGACAAGCTGTCGCAGAATCCTACAAAGTAGCTGGAAAAAACCTGTTATTCATTGTTTCAAAGGTCTGTATTTGGCAGGTCCGGCCTCTTCGCGGGCAAGCCTCGCTCCTACAGGTTCTCGTCGCTCCAAGACCTGTAGGAGCGAGGCTTGCCCGCGAAGGCAATCTATCAGGCCCCGCTGAAACTAAAGATCAACCCTGCGTCTCCCGCTCCAACTCCTCCTCAGTCGCAACAGCCTTCCCCCTGGTCTCCAACTCACTGACAATCCCCGCCGCCACAATCAACCCCGCGCCCACCAACGCAATCGCCGGCAACCGCTCACCGGCAATCCGCCCGACAATCCCGGCCCACACCGGCTCGCCGGCATAGATCAACGTCGCCCGCGTCGGCGAAACACTCTGCTGCGCCCAGTTCATCGCCACCTGAATCGCCGCACTCGCCGCACCCAAACCCAGCGCACTGCACAGCAGCAGCCATGAGAAGCCCGGTATTACTTCCTGCGTCGGCACCACCAACCGGAACGACAGCACCGACGTCACCGCCAATTGCACCACCGTCACCCGGCGCACATCGACCTGGCCGGCATAGGTGCTGATCAAAATAATCTCTGCAGCAACCCCCCCCGCGCTGACCAACGTGGCAATTTCGCCCGGGCTGAAATTGAAAGCCGCGCCGGCAGGCCCCGACAACAACATCAACCCGGTAAACGCCAGCATGACCCCGATGCTCGGCATCAACCCCGGGCCCCGCCCCAGCACCAGCCATTGCAGCACCGGCACGAAGGGCCCGTACAACGCGGTGATAAACGCCGACTGACTGCTCGGAATGCTCTGCAACCCGACGGTCTGCAAGCCGTAACCGAGCATGATCGCCACGCCGATAAAAGATCCGGCCTTGAGTTCGAACAGGGTCAGGTTGCGCAGGTGACGCCAGGAGAACAGCGCAACGATGATCGCCGCCGCGGCAAAGCGCAGGCCGACAAAGAACATCGGCCCGCTGACGGTCATCGCATGCTGGACCAGCAAAAAGGTCCCGCCCCAGACCATGGTGATCAACACCAGCACGCACTCGGCCTTGCTGAACCTTGAGAAACGGGAAGAAGCCTGGGAGGAGTTCACCGACGTCATGACCTTGCGCGCTACCTGAGGGGGACGCACAATGCGCCGAATGTTGCGCAGTATACTGCCCAGCCCCACCAAGTGAGCAATATAGTGCACAAAGATTCCACGCAACGGGCTTCGGTCCTTCAGCACGTCAGCCAGAACGTTCGACGCTTGCGCCATGCCGCCGACATGAGCCAGACCGCCCTGGCCGAAAAGTCCGGGGTCAGCCGACGGATGCTGGTGGCGATCGAGGCGGGCGAAAAGAATGTCAGCCTGACCACCCTCGACCGCGTGGCCGAAGCACTGGACGTGGCATTCAGCGACCTGATCCAGGCCCCGGACGTCCGCGATTACAGCCGCATCAATGAAGTCGCCTGGGCCGGTATGATTGCCGGCAGCAAAGCTGTTCTACTGTCCAGGGCCACCGCCACCCGCGAAGTGGAGCAATGGGAATGGTGCCTGCAACCGGGCGAAATCTACCCGTCGCAACCGGATGCCGATGGCTGGAGCGAACAGATCTACGTGTTCGAAGGCTGCCTGACCTTGATGCTCGGCGACACGCCGCACGAGATCGCCGCCGGCGAGTTCTATATGTTCGCCAGCAACCAGCCCCATGCCTATCGCAACGATGGGGCAGTGGCGGCGCGGTTCGTCAGAAACGTGGTGATCTAACTGTTTGCCAGTCAACAGTGGATCGACACTTTGCTGTTTTAAAGCGCCAAGTCTTTCTCTGATAATTGCTCAAGCTATTGAAATAAAACAAATTTAACTTCAGGCATGACTCCTGCAGAAGCTCTGGGCATTCACCCGGAACCAAGGAGTCGGCCCATGACAACCTCTGCCCAACCCACTCGCACCGCCCATGTGATCCGCTCGGACGCCGAGGCGATTGCCGTCGCCCACAAGCTCGCCGCACGCTTCGCCATCGAGGCCAGCACGCGTGATAGCGAGCGGCGCCTGCCTGTTGCCGAACTCGACGAATTCTCCGCCAGCGGCCTGTGGGGCATCACCATTCCCAAGGCCTACGGCGGCGCGGGCGTTTCCTACGTGACTGTCGCCGAAGTGATCAAGATCATCTCCGCCGCCGACTCATCCCTCGGCCAGATTCCGCAGAACCACCTCGGTGTGCTCGACATCCTGTTGCAAACCGGCACCGAGGCGCATAAGCGCTACTACTTTGACAAAGTCCTGCAGGGTTATCGTTTCGGTAACGCCTTCTCCGAATCCAAGAGCAAAAACGCCGGCGCCTTCGAAACCACCATCCGCTTCAATCAAGACACCGCGCAAATCGACGGCGAGAAGTTCTACTGCACCGGCGCGTTGTTCGCGCACATCGTGCCGGCGGTGGCGGTCAACGAGCAGAATCAGGCGTTCATCGCCTTCATCGAACGCGACAATCCCGGTTTGACCGTGATCGACAGCTGGGACGGTTTCGGCCAGCGCACCACCGCCAGCGGCGGCGTTACGTTGAACGCGGTGAACGTGCCGCTCAGCGCGGTGATCCCGGCCCACAAAGCCTTCGACGAACCCACCGCCGACGGCCCGATCTCGCAAATCATCCAGGCCGCCGTGGACACCGGCATCGCCGTCGGGGCGCTGGAAGAAACCAAACGCTACGCCCGTGAATCCCGGCCCTGGATCGACAGCCAGCAGGATCACGGCTGGCAAGACCCATTCAGCATCGCCGCGATCGGCGACCTCGAATGGCGAGTTCACGGCACCGAAGCGATCCTGAAAAAGGCTGGCGAGGCCATCGACGCCGCGCTGCTCAACGCCAATGAAGACACGGTGGCAAACGCCTCGGTGGTGGTGGCCCAGGCCAAAGTCCTGTCTGCCGAGATCGCCTTGCTCGCCAGCAGCAAACTCTTCGAACTGGCCGGCACCCGCTCGGTGCTCGGCAAATACAACCTCGACCGCCACTGGCGCAACGCCCGGACCCACACGCTGCATGACCCGGCACGCTGGAAGTATCACTTGATCGGCAACTACCTGCTCAACGGCGTGAAGCCTGCGCGCCACGCCTGGAACTGAGGAGCGACCCATGAACGCACTGACCCAACCGATCATTGCCGGGCAGCCCCTGGCGAAAAGTCAGCATGATCTGCACAACGCTCGCAGCGTGCTGGACGCGACCTTGCGTTTCGTCCGCCAGCAGGCCCAGGCCACGGATGATCCTTACGTCATCAGCCGTTTCGGTGACTTGCACATCCGCATCGAAGTGGCCGCTGCGCTGCTCGAACGCGCCGAAGAATTTTTGAACGGCGATGAAGACGATACCGAAATCAGTGTCGCCATCGCCGAATCGCACCTCGCCAGCGCCGATGCGCTGAATGCCGTCAGCAATGCTGAATTTGAACTCACCGGCCAACGCACCGCATTGCCCGGATCACTGCACGACCCGCTGCGCTGGAAGCTTCACCTGATCGGCAACTTCCGCCTCAACGGCATCCATCCCCCAAGCTTCAGGAGCGCCGTTTGATGGCCCGTGAAATTCGTCTCAACGCTTTTGACATGAACTGCGTCGGCCACCAGTCGCCGGGATTGTGGGCGCACCCGCGAGATCGCTCGTGGCAGTACAAGGACCTGGAATACTGGACCGATCTGGCGAAGATCCTTGAACGCGGCAAGTTCGACGGTTTGTTCATTGCCGATGTGTTGGGCATCTACGACGTCTACAACGGCAACGGTGACGCAGCGATCCGCCAGGCGGCGCAGGTGCCGGTCAACGATCCGCTGCAATTGATTCCGCCGATGGCGCTGGTGACCGAACACTTGGGTTTCGGCCTGACGGCGTCGCTGTCGTTCGAGCATCCGTATCCGTTCGCCCGCCGCCTGTCGACCCTCGATCACCTGACCAAGGGCCGCGCTGGCTGGAACATCGTCACCTCGTATCTGGAGAGCGGCGCGAAGAACCTCGGCCAGAAAGCCCAGACCGAACACGACGCGCGTTACGACTTCGCCGAAGAGTACCTGGAGGTTTGCTACAAACTCTGGGAGGGCAGTTGGGAAGAGGGCGCGATCCTGCGCGATCGCGAGCGCCGGATCTTCAGCGACCCGAGCAAGATTCATGAGATCCAGCATGTGGGCAAACACTTCCAGGTGCCGGGGATTCACCTCTGCGAGCCCTCGCCGCAGCGCACGCCTGTGCTGTATCAGGCCGGCGCGTCGAGTCGCGGCAAGCAGTTTGCGGCTGAGCATGCCGAATGCGTGTTTGTCGCCGCACCGTCGAAAGTGCTGCTGAAGAAGACCGTTGCGGACATCCGTCGCCGTGCCGCCGAAGCCGGGCGCGATCCGTCGAAGATTCTGATCTTCAACCTGCAAACGGTAATCCTCGGTGAGACCGACGCCAAGGCTAAAGCCAAGTTCGAGGAATACAAAACCTGGGTCAGCTACGAAGGTGCCATGGCGTTGATCTCGGGCTGGACGGGGATTGATTTCAGTCAGTTCAAACCGGATGAGCCGCTCAAGCATGTGCATACCAACGCGATTCAATCGGCGGTGGAGGCCTTTTCGACAGCGGATCCGAACAAAGTCTGGACGCCCAATGAGCTAGCCGATTGGGTGGGCATCGGTGGTTTTGGGCCGCTGTTTGTCGGCAGTCCCGAGACCGTCGCCGACCTGTTGCAGGAGTGGGTTGAGGAAACCGATGTCGATGGCTTCAACCTGGCTTATGCACTGACCCACGAAACCTTCATCGACGCCGTGGAACTGCTGGTGCCGGAGTTGCAGAAGCGCGGCGTGTACAAGACCGAATACGCACCGGGGACCCTGCGTGAGAAGCTGTTCGGCGAAGGACCACGCTTGCCGGAGATCCATCCGGGGAGTGGTTATCGCGACCTGGCGGCGTTGCGTCAGCAGGAGAAGAAGTTAGTGTCTGCCTGATTGTCAGCACAACACACATCCCTGTGGGAGCGGGCTTGCCCGCGATGGCTGTCTGGCAGTCGACATCAATGCTGAATGTACCGGCCCCATCGCGGGCAAGCCCGCTCCCACAGTTGATTGAGGTCGTATACACAACCCGAGCCCACCACAGATCCCTGTGGGAGCGAGCCTGCTCGCGAAGGCGATCTGACAGGCGACATTGATGTTGGATGTGCTGGCCTCTTCGCGGGCAAGCCCGCTCCCACAGGGGCGGTGGTGTTCCACATATCGGGCCCGGCGGACTACCGCATGCTTTTGTCCATGAACAGGAGGTCAATTCATGAGCGTGCACGAACTCAAGCGTCCGCTGATTGCGGACATCACCGAGTGGCAGGTCAACGTGCCCCGAGCTTTGGAGCAATTGCGTCACTGGGCTCAGGTCAGTCCGTTGCAACCGGCGTTGCGGCACAAGCGTCACGGCCAGTGGCTCGTCTGGCGCTGGATTGATGTATTGCGCGATGTCGAGCGCCTGGCCGATGGTTTACGTCAACACGGTTTTACCGAGGTTTCGCGCCTGGCCCTCAGCGGCGCTTTCGAACCGGACCTGTTGCAGTTGGCCCTGGCCGCACAACACATCGGCGGTGAAGTGTTGACGCTGCCGGACAATCTCGAACCCGAAGAGCTGCACAAAGCCCTGTGGCGCAGTCGTCCGACTCATGCCTTCGTCCACGGCCGGCAGACGCAGCAACTGTGGATCAACCACAGCCAGTCGCTGCTGGATTTTACCGAACTGCTCGGTCCGTCAGACCCCCCGCAACGCCTTAACCGCTGGGCGCAAGGTGATCAATTGTGGAGCGAAGAGAGCACCCAATGGCAGAGCGGCCTGACGGTGTTGCTTGAGCAATGGCTGAGTCGCGGCCACTCCCTGGCCTTCCCGGAAAGTCCTGGCAGCGCCAGCCGCGATCGTCGTGAAGTGGCGCCCTCAGGGCTCCTGCTTTCCACCGAAGGCCTGCAACGGCTGGCCGCCGAAATCGAAAGCCGTCTCGCGCCGCAAGGCACCTGGCGCCGGCGCCTCTGTGACTGGGCCATTGCCCATCCGGAACGCGGACTGCGACGCCTGATCAAAAACCTTGTTCGCCGGCGGCTGGGCTTTCACAACCTGCATTTCATCTGGCAAGCCACCCGCAGCCCTGACGCTCAACCCAAGGCAACCTGGCTCGCCGAATTCAAACAGGACATCGCATGAGCTCCACCGATTCCATTCTGCACGTCGGCGCAACGCCTCCTACTTTGGTACTGTTTGATGAATCATCCATGGGTTTGGCGCCTATGATCGTCCAGGAGATCTGCATGACTTCTATCCAGGTAAACACTGATCAGTGAGAACGGCATGAGTGAAACCCAAAGCGGACAGGCGACTCGCGCCATCCGTCACGCAGACATCCTGATCGTCGGCGGCGGCCTCAGCGGCGCGATGCTGGCGGCGCAGTTGTTGCGTTTGCCCGGCAAGCGTCAGGTGCTGGTGATCGAACCTCGGGCCGAATTGGGCCGGGGCGAGGCGTACAGCGCGGTCGAGTTGGGCCATACGCTCAACGGTAACGCGGCGCGCATGAGCGTCGACCCGGACAACGTTGACGACCTGACCCAATGGCTGACCGAATACATTGCGGCGGGTGGCTGGCCCGAGTCTGACGAGCAACATGTGCCGATCAGCGAGTTGTTCCCGCCACGGGGGATTTTTGGTCTGTACGTGCAGCAGCGTCTGGCCGAAGCGCAAGCCGTTGGGGCCTTGAGCGGTTCAACGATCGAACATGTGCGGGCCGAGGTGGTTGATCTGCAAACGCTGGACGATTCAGTGCTGCTGACCTTGAGTGACGGGCAGCGGTTACAGGGGATTTATGCCGTGCTGGCGACCGGAATGTTCCCCGCCGCACGCACGCCGCAAACCGAATCCAGTGGCTTGAACGCAGCGGCACTCGATCCGTGGGACGTCGCTGCCATGCAGCAACTCGACCCGCAGTCGACGGTGCTGATCATCGGCTCGGGCCTGACCATGGTCGACGCCGTGGTGTCGCTGGAACAGGCCGGGCATCGCGGGCCGATCGAAGTATTTTCCCGGCATGGCTTGTTGCCTCACGTGCGCCGGCAACCGCCGGCCTGGGTGGATTTTCTGGCCGAGGATCACAGCATTCGTACACCCCGTCAGTTGGTGCGCGAACTGCGCCGGCATTGTCGGGAGGCTATCGCACAAGGCGTTGATTGGCAGGCGCCTTTGGACACGGTGCGTGCGCACATCGGCCGCTTGTGGAATCAGGCAACGGACGTGCAGCGCCGGCAGTTTGTGCGGCATGTGCGGCCGTGGTGGGAAAGTCATCACCACCGCTCACCGCCGTTGAGTGCGCAGTTGGTGGCGCGGTTGCATGGGGAAGGGCGATTGCGGATTCAGGCTGCTTCGTTCAAGGGGCTGGAGCCTTCCTTGGGCGGGGAAGTGAGTATCCGGATTCGTCGTCGTGGGGAGGTTGAAACGTGCGTTGTCAGTGGCGCGGCGTTGATCAATTCCAGCGGCATTGAGTACGACTGGCGTCGGGTTGCGCGACCGTTGCCGCGGCAACTGCTGGCACGCGGGTTAATTCGGCCGGGGCCGTTGGCGTTGGGGATTGCGGCGGCTGTTGACGGTGCGGTGCTGGATGCTGATGGGCAGGTCGCCAGTCGGCTGTTTGCGATGGGGCCGCCGTTGCGGGGGATGTGGTGGGAGAGCACGGCCGTTACGGATGTGGCCAGTCAGGCTCAGGCTTTGGCGGCTCGATTGGCTTCTCTTTGATTGGGGGCCAATCCGATACCGCGCTTGTAGGAGCTGGCTTGCCAGCGAAGCATTCGAAGGCGCCACGTTATCCTGATGAAACGCGTCATCGTTGACGACCTTCGCTGGCGAGCCAGCGCCTACAGGGGATTGGTGTACAAAACGAAGAAGCGGCCACACACGGTCAATGTAGGAGCTGGCTTGCCAGCGAAGCATTCGAAGGCGCCACGTTTATCCTGATGAAACGCGTCATCGTTGACGACCTTCGCTGGCGAGCCAGCTCCTACAGGGGATTGGTGTACGAAACGAAGAAGCGGCCGCGCACGGTCAGTGTAGGAGCTGGCTTGCCAGCGAAGCATTCGAAGGCGCCACGTTATCCTGATGAAACGCGTCATCGTTGACGACCTTCGCTGGCGAGCCAGCTCCTACAGGGGATTGGTGTACGGAACGAAGAGGGGGTCGCACCCAAAAAAGCGGATTTGCCCCCCCATCAAACAGCCAAAAAAAAGGCCGCCGCAACCCGACGTTGCGGCGACCACAGGGTGACACGGTAAAAGCAGGCCCACCCGGCGATCAATGCGCCCCGGCAGCCTTGTTCAAATCACTTTCAGCCCATTGCGTGTACACACAAGCATCAGCCGTAGCCCAGCGCACTTGCACCGGATCACCCGCCTTGAGCGGCATCCCCGCAGCAGACAGCGCCTTGACGGTCATCGATGTACCGCCTGAGGTCACCACGCTGCAGGTCTGGCTTTCGCCAAGGAACAGCACTTCCACGACCGTGGCCGAGACTTCGTTCCAGCCAGCCGCCAGCGGTTCCTGAATGGCTTGCTTGACGCTCAATGCCTGGGCCTTTTCCGGACGCACCATCAGCAGCACATCCTGATCAATCTGCAACCCGGCCGTCAGGCGAATCGACAACGACTGCCCCTCAAACAAAGCCACCGCATTCCCCTGAGCCTTGAGCTTGAGGAAGTTCGAGTTACCCAGAAACGAAGCCACAAACGCATTCGGCGGGTTCTGGTACAAGTCAAAACCGCTGCCCAAACCAACGATCTTGCCATGACTGAAAATCGCAATACGCTGCGACAACCGCATGGCTTCTTCCTGATCGTGGGTCACATAGACAATCGTAATCCCCAGACGCCGGTGCAACTGGCGCAATTCGTCCTGCAAATCCTCACGCAGTTTTTTATCGAGCGCACCCAGCGGTTCATCCATCAGCAAAATGCGTGGCTCATACACCAGCGCCCGGGCGATGGCGACACGCTGTTGCTGACCACCGGACAGTTGCGAAGGGCGGCGATGGGCGAACTGTTCCAGTTGCACCAGTTTGAGCATGGCATCGACCCGGCGCTCGCGTTCGGCGCTGGCCAGTTTACGAATGGTCAACGGGAACGCGATGTTGTCGCGCACCGACAGATGCGGGAACAGCGAATAACGCTGGAACACCATGCCGATGTCGCGCTTGTGCGGCGGCACGTTGACCAGTGACTGGCCATTGACCAGGATCTCGCCGCTGCTCGGGGTTTCAAAACCGGCGAGCATCGACAACGTTGTACTTTTGCCTGAGCCACTGGAGCCGAGGAAGGTGAGGAATTCACCGTCCTTGATGTCCAGCGAGATGTTGTCCACGGCGGCAAAGTCGCCGTAGTGCTTGTTCAGGTTGCGCAGGCTTACCAAGGGTTGGTCATTTTGCTGCGCGGCATCTTTGATCACTGCACTCATGTCGTACTCCTGGGCGCTCAGGCGCTGATTTCATTGCGCCGGCGAAGGGCGGCGGCGATCACCATGACCAATACCGAGAGGCCGATCAGCAGCGTCGAAGCGACGGCGATCACAGGCGTCAGGTCCTGGCGCAGGGTGGTCCACATTTTCACGGGAAGGGTTTGCAGGGTCGGGCTGGCCATCATCACGCTCAGCACCACTTCATCCCAGGACACCAGGAACGCAAACAGGGCGCCGGCGACCATGCCCGGACGAATTGCCGGAAAGGTCACCTTGAACACCGCTTGCAGACGCGATGCACCGCAGATCACCGCGGCATCTTCGATCGACTGATCGAACAGCTTCAACGAGTTGATGATCGAGATGATGGTGAACGGCAACGCCACGATCACATGGCTGACCACGAACGCGAACATCGTCCCGGTGTAGCCCAGTTTGAGAAACAGCGCGTAGACCGCCACCGCGATGATCACCAGCGGCACGATCATCGGCAGGGTGAACAGGCCGTAGAGCATTTCCCGGCCCGGGAAGCGTCCACGCACCAGTGCAAATGCGGTCGGCAAACCCAGTGCCACGGCGAAGAAGGTGGTCAGCACTGCAACCTTGAGGCTGGCCAGCGCCGCGTTCATCCAGTCGGCATTGGAGAAAAACTGGCCGTACCATTTCAGCGTCCAGCCCGGTGGCGGGAACACCAGCCACTGGGAGGAACCGAAGGACAGCAGCACGATGAACACGATCGGCAACAGCAGGAACAGCGCGATCAGCCCGGTCGTGAAGTACAGGCCGAAACGCATGCGGCGGCTCATCGCATTGGGGGTCAGGAGCATGACGGCTTACCTCGCGTTGCTGGCGCCAACCGGGGATTCCGGCTGAAGCTTCAGGTAGAAGTAGAACAGCACCAGCGTAATCACGATCAGCAACGCAGCGCCGGCGCTGGCCAGGCCCCAGTTGAGGAACGACTGCACCTGCTGAATGATGAACTCGGGCAGCATCATGTTCTGCGCGCCGCCCAGCAGCGCCGGCGTGACGTAGTACCCCAGCGACATCACAAACACCATCAGGCCACCGGAGAACAACCCCGGCCGGCACAGCGGCAGGAACACCCGGAAGAAGTTGGTCCAGGGACTCGCGCCGCAGATCGAACCGGCCTGCAGGATCATCGGGTCGATGGCCTGCATGGTCGCCTGCAACGGCAGCACGATGAACGGGATCATGATGTAGCTCATGCCGATCACCACGCCGGTCAGGTTATGCACCATCTCCAGCGGCTGATCGATGATGCCCATCGCCATCAAGGCCTTGTTGATCACCCCGGAGGCTTGCAACAGCACCAGCCAGGAATAGGTCCGGGCGAGGAGGCTGGTCCACATCGACAGCAGCACGATGTTGAGGATCCAGCGGCCCCAGCCTTTTGGCACCAGGGTGATCGCCCAGGCCAGTGGAAAGCCGAGCAGCAGGCTGAACAGCGTTACCAGTCCGGCCACCGAAAAGGTGTTCAACAACACGCGGGCATACGCCGAGTTGGCGAACAGCTGCTCGTAGTTGCCCAACCCCGGCACCGGCTCCAGCACACCGCGCAGCAACAGCCCGATCAACGGCGCGAGAAAGAACAGGCCAAGGAACAGCAAGGCGGGGAGCAGGTTACTCGCGCCACGCCAGCGCTGTGCCAGGGAAGGGGCTTGCGTCATCACAGCCGCCTTGGCGGGAACTGCTCCGGCAACGCCAGCGGCGCTACCGGGCGGAGTGCTTACCGTCATTTTCATTTGACCAGCCATTCGTTCCACCGTGTCGCGATGGCCGGACCGTTCTTGGCCCAGTACGCGAAATCAAGAGTGATCTGATCCTTAGCGTAGGCAGTCGGCAGGTTAGGGGCCAGCACCGAATCGAGGCGCGCCACGCTGTCGACGTTGACTGGCGCATAGGCCGTCAGGTTGGAGAAGTCGGCCTGTCCTTTGGCGCTGCTGGCGTTGGCCAGGAACTTCATCGCCGCGTCCTTGTTTTTCGACCCTTTGGGGATCACCAGAATGTCGGCCATCACCAGGTTCTGTTTCCAGCTCACACCCACGGGTGCGCCGTCTTCTTGCAGGGCGTGGATCCGGCCGTTCCAGAACTGGCCCATGCTCGCTTCGCCAGAGGCCAGCAACTGTTGCGACTGCGCACCGCCACCCCACCAGACGATGTCTTTCTTGATGGTGTCGAGTTTCTTGAAGGCGCGATCCAGGTCCAGCGGATAGAGCTTGTCTGCCGCTACGCCGTCGGCCAGCAAGGCCAGTTCCAGCACGCCCGGGCTCGGCCATTTATAGAGGGCGCGTTTGCCGGGGAAGGTTTTGGTGTCGAACAGCGCAGACCAGTCCTGAGGCTTGCCGGCGCCGAGCTTGCCTTCGTTGTAGCCGAGGACGAAGGAGAAGAAGAACGAGCCGACGCCGTGATCGGAGACAAACCGTGGGTCGATCTTGTCGCGCTGGATTACTTTGAAATCGAGGGGTTCGAGCAAGCCTTCGGAGGCGGCGCGCAAGGCGAAGTCAGCTTCGACGTCGACCACGTCCCACTGCACGTTGCCGCTTTCGACCATGGCTTTGAGTTTGCCGTAGTCGGTGGGGCCATCCTGGACCACGGTGATGCCGCTGGCCTTGCTGAACGGGTCGGCCCAGGCCTGCTTCTGTGCATCCTGGGTGCTGCCGCCCCAACTGACGAAGTTGACGCTTTCAGCCGCCATTGCCACGTGACTGGCCGTGGCCAGTAAGCCGGCGAACAGTACTGCGGTTGCACGTTTGTTCAACACCATTTTCACGCCCTCATTTGTTGTGTTTTTGAGCGGGCTTGGTAATGCCCGCTTATCGGGAGCAGTAGGTCCATCTGGCCTCTAAAGGCGACCGTGCCAAGGGCTGTTATGGGTGCTTTCCCTGGCGGGGGCACTTGGCTGAATCGTCCGGTCTATGGAATATCATATTATGGTATTCCAAACTTTGTGCAAGCACTTTGCCTGACCGGCTATCAGCCAAAAGAGAGGTTTTTTGGCTGTCGGGGCTTGCTCTGGCCGGTCAGGCAACGAAATCCATTGTGGGAGCGGGCTTGCCCGCGATGACGGCGGCACATCCAGAATCGATGTATCAGGGAGACCGCTATCGCGGGCAAGCCCGCTCCCACAGGGATTGCGCAACACCCAAGATGTTTGCGCATCATTGGGTGAAGGGAATGCTCTCCACCACTTCCAGGTTGTAACCGGTCAAACCTGCGTATTTCAGTGGCGGGCCCAGATGCCGTAGCTTGCCGACGCCAAGGTTTTGCAGGATCTGCGCGCCGGTGCCGACTTCCGAATAAATCCGCGACTGCGAGCGGCTGAATTGCCGTGGCGCCTGGGTCAATTGCGGCACCCGCTCCAGCAACGCCTGCGAAGATTCGTGATTGGCCAGCACCACCACCACGCCGCGACCTTCCTGGGCCACGCGCTGCAGTGCCGCCCACAAAGTCCAGTTGGTTGGGCCGCTGTACTCGGCACCGACCAGATCGCGCAGCGGATCGATCACATGCACGCGCACCAGCGTCGCTTCCTCGCGGCGCAAGTCACCCATGACCATTGCCATGTGGACACCGCCTTCGATGCGATCCTCAAAGGTGATCAGACGAAAGGTGCCATGCACGGTCGGCAGTTCGCGTTCACCGATCCGCACAACAGTGTGCTCGGTGCTGAGGCGATAGTGGATCAGGTCGGCGATGGTGCCGATCTTGATCCCGTGTTTGCGCGCGAACACTTCCAGATCCGGGCGGCGGGCCATGGTGCCGTCATCGTTCATCACTTCGACGATCACCGACGCCGGGGTGAAGCCGGCCAGGCGCGCCAGGTCGCAACCGGCTTCGGTGTGACCGGCGCGGGTCAGCACGCCGCCTGCCTTGGCGCGCAGGGGGAAGATGTGGCCAGGTTGCACCAGGTCGGCGGGCCCGGCATCGACGGCAACGGCGGCTGCCACCGTACGAGCCCGGGCGGCGGCGGGGATACCGGGAGTCACGCCGACGGCGGCCTCGATGGACACGGTAAACGCTGTGCTGAACACGCTGCCGTTGCTCGGCACCATCTGTTCCAGGCCAAGACGCTGGCAGTGGTCGTCGGTCAAGGTCAGGCAGATCAGGCCACGGGCTTCCCGGGCCATGAAGCTGATGGCCTCGGCCGTGCAGCAGTCGGCGGCCAGCAACAGGTCGCCTTCGTTTTCTCGATCTTCGTCGTCAACCAGTAGCACCATCTTGCCTTGCCGATAGTCGTCGATTATTTCTTCGATGCTGTTGAAGGCCATGTCAGGACTCTCAGTGTTTGGTGGGAATATTTTGTGGTATACCATAATACAAAATTAACCGAGAGGTCACTATGAAGGCGTACTGGATTGCTCATGTGAATGTCACCGACCCCGATCAATACAGCCAATACACCCAGCGTGCGCCGGTGGCGTTCGCGTTGTACGGCGGGCGGATATTGGCTCGGGGTGGGCGTAGCGAAGCGCTGGAAGGCGGGCCTACACCGCAACGCAATGTGGTGATTGAATTCGATTCCTACGAGAAGGCGCTGGCCTGCTACCACTCGGAGCAATATCAGGAGGCGAAGGGGCACCGCGAGGGAGTGGCTCGGGCGCAGATCATCATTGTCGAGGGTGTGGCGCCGGTTTGAGTCGGGGGCGGTCCAATTGTGGGGGCTGGCTTGCCACCATTCTTATGCTGATGTGCAACCCTGTAGGAGCTGGCTTGCCAGCGAAGCATTCGAATGCGCCACGGTTATCCTGTTAAAACGCGTCATCGTTGACGACCATCGCTGGCAAGCCAGCTCCTACAGGGGGTGGAGTGTAGGAGCTGGCTTGCCAGCGAAGCATTCGAATGCACCACGTTTATCCTGCTAAAACGCGTCATCGTTGACGACCTTCGCTGGCAAGCCAGCTCCTACAGGGGGTTGGAGTGTAGGAGCTGGCTTGCCAGCGAAGCATTCGAATGCACCACGTTTATCCTGATAAAACGCGTCATCGTTGACGACCTTCGCTGGCAAGCCAGCTCCTACAGAGGGTTGGAGTGTAGGAGCTGGCTTGCCAGCGAAGCATTCGAATGCACCACGGTTATCCTGATAAAACGCGTCATCGTTGACGACCATCGCGAGCAGGCTCGCTCCCACATTTGAATGGGGGATACTTGCGGGAGATTGGTTGGCTGTCAGGGCGTCTTCGCTGGCAAGCCAGCTCCTACCGTAGATTTGGTGTGCGCGCGTTTTTCACCATTCACCGAATAAAGTGAATCTTGCCAGTGTCGTCGTTACCGATATAGATGCCGTAGACCCCAGCCTGCCGCTCCTCGATGTACCGCTCAAGGATCTGCCGAATTGCCGGATAGTAGATGCTCTCCCAAGGAATATCCTCAGGCGCGAAGAATTTATAGTCGAGCGTCTCCGGCCCAAACTGACCGGTGATCTCCAGCGCAATGGCGCGGAAGATGATGTACACCTCACTGATCTTCGGTACGCTGAAAATCGAGTACGGCGAGAGAATTTCCGCCCGCACGCCACTCTCTTCCCAGACCTCACGCAACGCCGCCTGCTCGGTCGTCTCGCCGCCTTCCATGAAGCCGGCCGGCAACGTCCATGTACCCGGACGCGGCGGAATCGCGCGCTGACACAGCAAATACTTGCCGTCCTGCTCAATGATGCAGCCGGCAATGATCTTCGGATTGATGTAGTGGATATAGCCGCAACCGCGGCACATCAGGCGCTCGTGCGTATCGCCCGGCGGAAGCTGGTGACTGAGGTCACTGCCGCCGCACTTCGGACAAAAGCTCGGGCTGAACATGTTCAGCGACCTATGCGCGGTTCTTTAAGCGCGATCGGCAGGGTGATCTGCGGGATCGCCCCGGTCTCTTCCTGTTTGCGCTTGAGGTATTCCAGGGCGACGGCCGCGGCGGCGCGGACGTGGTTGACGCAAGCCTGGTGGGCGGCGAGGGGATCGCCGCTCTTGATCGCTTCAACGATCAGCTCCATCTCCTGATTACTCGCACCGCGACGGTTTTCCTGGGACACCGACGTCGCGCGCAAGTAGCTGATTCGCGCCTGCAACTGACGCAATTGCAACGCCGCCACATGGTTGCCGGAGCCCTCGAGCAGCACGTCGTAAAAACCCTGAACCGAGTCGATGACTTGTTGCAGCTCGCCATCCTTGAGGGCCTTGCGGTT
Organism: Pseudomonas sp. RIT-PI-q; assembly: GCF_001297125.1. Classification (GTDB taxonomy): domain Bacteria; phylum Pseudomonadota; class Gammaproteobacteria; order Pseudomonadales; family Pseudomonadaceae; genus Aquipseudomonas. The sequence continues at coordinate 42,520 of NZ_LHPC01000029.1, read as the reverse complement.
GTCCTCGAGGGCTTTTTCCAGGGCCTTGATGTCCTTGGCCTTGGCGCGCAGGGTGAACAGCTGAACGATCAGGCCTTCGAGCACACAACGCAGCTCATAGATATCGACGGCATCGGCCAGGGTAATGATGGCGACCCGTGGCCCCTTGGCGTCGGCGAACTCCACCAGGCCTTCGGATTCCAGGTGACGCAAGGCTTCACGTACCGACGTGCGGCTGACGCCCAGGCGATCGCACAGATCGCGTTCGACCAGACGGTCTCCCGGCAGAAGCTGGAAGTTCATGATGGCGCTTCGCAGTTTATCCAGCACGATTTCGCGCAGGGTAACGGGGTTGCGATTGACCTTGAAGCTGTCGTCGAGTGGCAGGCGTTTCATGGGGTCCGCTCTGAATGTGGCTGTCCATGCAAAAAGAGCACTTCGATCGCAAGAATCTTCGTGCCCGGTCAGATCAAACAGCCAAGGGTTAACTGGAGGCCTCGGCATCGGCTTCGGCGAACGCTTCACGGGCGAGCCGGAAACTGTCTACGGCAGCGGGGATACCGCAATAAATACCGACCTGAAGCAGAATTTCGCGTATTTGTTCACGACTCAGCCCGTTACGCAAGGCACCACGCACATGCAGCTTGAGTTCGTGCGGCCGGTTGAGGGCCGAAATCATGGCCAAGTTTATCATGCTGCGTTCTTTAAGCGACAAACCCTCACGACCCCAGACGTGGCCCCAGCAGTATTCGATGACCATCTCCTGCAGCGGTCGGCTGAAGTCGTCGGCGTTTTCCATCGAACGCTTTACATAGGCTTCGCCCAGCACCTGGGTGCGGATCTGCAAACCTTTTTCGTACTTCTCGTTGCTCATTTCGATTGCCTCCCATTGAGGGCAGATGCCGCCTTGTAGGAGCCGGCTTGCCGGCGAAGGCGATCTTTAAGGCGCCTTCGCCAGCAAGCCGGCTCCTACAGGTCACGTTCCGAGTCCACCCATCAGGGTGTATTTGAGTTCCAGGTAATCGTCGATGCCGTACTTGGAGCCTTCGCGACCCAGGCCGGAGGATTTGATCCCGCCAAACGGCGCGACTTCGGTGGAGATCAAGCCTTCGTTGATCCCGACCATGCCGTATTCCAACGCCTCGCTCATGCGCCAGGCGCGGCCCAGATCGCGGGTGTAGCAATAAGCCGCAAGACCGAATTCAGTGTCGTTGGCCATCTGCACCGCCTCGGCTTCGGTGTCGAAGCGGAACACGGCGGCCAGAGGACCGAAGGTTTCTTCCTGGGCGACTTTCATCGCGGACGTCACGCCAGCCAGCACCGTGGGCTGGAAGAAACCGTGGCCGAGGGCATGGCGTTCACCACCGCAGTAGAGTTGTGCGCCGTGGGCGAGGGCATCCTGCACATGGTCTTCAACCTTGGCCACGGCGCGTTCGTTGATCAGCGGACCCTGATTGATACCCGCTTCGAAACCACTGCCGACCTTCAATTGCGCCACTCGTTCTGCCAGTCGCACGACGAAAGCGTCGTGAATGCCACCCTGCACCAGGAAGCGATTGACGCAGACACAGGTCTGCCCGGCGTTGCGGAATTTGGCGATCAACGCGCCTTCCACGGCACGCTCCAGATCGGCATCGTCGAAGACGATAAACGGCGCATTGCCGCCCAACTCCAGCGAGACTTTTTTCAGCGTCGGCGCGCACTGGGCCATCAGCAGTTTGCCGATGGCGGTAGAGCCGGTGAACGACAACTTGCGCACCCGCGGGCTGGCGGTCAGCTCGGCGCCGATGGCCACGGCGTCGCCGGTGATCACATTGAAAATGCCCGGTGGAATCCCGGCCTGTTCTGCCAGCGCGGCCATGGCCAGTGCCGTAAACGGCGTTTCCGGCGCCGGTTTGACGATGCACGGGCAGCCGGCTGCAAGCGCCGGTCCGGCCTTGCGGGTGATCATCGCTGCCGGGAAATTCCACGGGGTGATGGCCGCGACGACGCCGATCGGTTCCTTGCTGACCACGATGCGCGCATCGCCTTTATGGCTGGGAATGGTGTCGCCGTAGATGCGCTTGGCTTCTTCGGCGAACCACTCGATGAAGCTCGCGGCATAGAGGATTTCGCCCTTGGCTTCGGCCAGTGGCTTGCCCTGTTCGAGGGTGAGGATTTCTGCCAGTGCATCAGCATGTTCCAGCATCAGCGCGTACCAACGCTTGAGCACGTTGCTACGTTCCTTGGCGGTCAGCGCACGCCACGCCGGCCAGGCGTTGTTGGCGGCTTCGATAGCCTGGCGGGCTGCGGAGGCGCCAAGGTTCGGCACCCGGCCGATCAACTCACCGGTGGCCGGATTGAAGATGTCCTGACTGGCGCCGTCCGGCGCCTCCAGCCACTGGCCGTTGATGTAGGCCTGCTGACGGAACAGTTGCGAGGCTGCTGGGCTCATGCCGGCTCCCGGGAAAAAGGGTGATTACCTGTAGGAGCCAGGCTTGCCGGCGAAGGCGGTGGGTCAGTCAATGGGGTGTCAACTGACACTCCGCCTTCGCCGGCAAGCCTGGCTCCTACAGGGTTTGTGTACAGCCATCAGGCCAGGACGGGCAGGGGGCCCAGCTTGCCTTTGTGGTAAATCATCGGGTTCACCGGTTGCTCGGGCAGGATCAGGTTCTTCACCGCGCCGACGATAATCGCGTGGTCACCGCCGTCGTATTCGCGCCACAGTTCGCACTCGATGATCGCCGTGGCTTTTCGCAGCAACGGGTTGCCCAGTTCGCTCAAGTGCCAGTCGATACCGTTGGCCTTGTCTTTGCCTTTACCGGCGAACGCATAGGCTTCGGCGGTCTGGTCGGCGGACAGCAGATGAATCGCGAACTGCTTGCTGTCGCGCAGGATCGGGTAGGTGTCAGAGGCGTAGTTGGGGCAGAACAGCACCAGCGCCGGATCAATCGACAACGCACTGAAGGCGCTGGCGGTGATGCCGACGATGCCGCCGTCCGGGTCCAGGGTGGTCACCACCGTGACCCCGGACGGGAACGAGCTCATGACGTCTTTGTAAATGCCGGGTTCGATCATTTCGCAAATCTCCTAGCGCATCACGAAGGGGTCAGGCATCGGTGCCTGGGAGAGGTTGATCCACACCGTTTTCAGCTCGGTGTAGGCCAGCACCGAATCGATGCCGCTCTCGCGTCCATAGCCGCTGTTCTTGAAGCCGCCGATCGGCGCCATGGCCGACACGGCGCGGTAGGTGTTGACCCAGATGATCCCGGAACGCACGTCCCGCGCCAGGCGATGCGCCCGGCCCAGATCGCGGGTCCAGATGCCGGCGGCGAGGCCGAACTGCGAGTCGTTGGCAATCGCCAGGGCTTCGGCTTCATCCTTGAAACGGATGACCGAGGCCACCGGACCGAAGACTTCTTCCTGCATGATCTTCATCGAGTTGCGGTCGCATTCGAACAAGGTCGGCTCGTAGAACCAGCCATCGCCCAGATTCTGCGGACGCTTGCCGCCCAGGCGCAGGCGCGCGCCTTCAGCGATGGCATCGGCGACCAGGCCTTCGACGACCGCCAGTTGCTGCGCAGTGGCCATCGGGCCCATTTCGCTGCTGTCTTCCTGCGGGTTGCCGATGCGGATGCGTTTGGCGCGTTCGACCAGGCGATCGACGAACTCATCGTAGATTTCATCCTGCACCAGCAACCGCGAGCCGGAGACACAGCTCTGCCCGGACGCTGCATAGATCCCGGCGATAGCGCCGTTGATCGCGCTATCGAGGTCGGCGTCGGCGAAAATGATGTTCGGTGATTTGCCGCCGAGTTCCAGCGACAACTTGGCGAAGTTTTCCGCGCTGCTGCGCACCACATGCCGCGCCGTGGCCGCACCGCCGGTGAAGGCAATCTTGCGGATCAGCGGGTGGCGAGTGAGGGCTGCGCCGGTGCTTGGGCCGTAACCGGTGACGACGTTGACCACGCCTGGCGGGATGCCCGCTTCGAGGGCCAGACGCGCCAGCTCGAGAATGGTCGCGGAGGCGTGCTCCGACGGCTTGATGACGATGGTGTTGCCCGCCGCCAGTGCCGGGGCCAGTTTGATCGCCGTCAGGTACAGCGGGCTGTTCCAGGGAATGATCGCGGCGACCACGCCCATGGCTTCATGCACGGTGTAGGCAAACAGGTCCGGCTTGTCGAGGGGCAGGGTGCCGCCTTCGAGCTTGTCGGCCAGGCCTGCGGTGTAGTGGAAGAACTCGGGCAGATAGCTGACCTGGCCACGGGTTTCGCGAATCAGCTTGCCGTTGTCGCGGCTTTCCAGCTGCGCCAGGTGTTCTTTATTTTCAGCGATCAAGTCGCCCAGGCGCCGCAGCAACTTACCCCGCGCGGTGGCGGTCAAGCCGCGCCATGCCGGGCTATCGAAGGCGGTCTGCGCTGCCTGCACGGCGCGCTCGACGTCAGCTTCATCGGCATCGGGCAGTTCCGCCCAGGCTTGGGCCAGGGCCGGGGTCAGGCTTTCAAAAGTCTGGCCGGAGAGGGCATCGACCCATTCGCCGCCGATGCACATCTGGAAGCGTGCGAGTGTCATGCAACGATCCCCTTTATTTGGTTTTGTCGGGCGTTTGCCGTGTCGAGAAACTCCAGCAACAGCTGGTTGACCAGGCGCGGCGATTCTACGGGCATCATATGCCTCTGCTCGGCGAGCACGGCGACTGTCGCGCCGGGAATCCGCTCGGCCAATTGCTGGGCCATTTCCGGTGTCGAGCCCGGATCCAGTTCGCCGGTGGCGACCAGCGTCGGCACCTGAATGCTGCCCAGGTCGTCGGCACGGTACATGTCCTGCGTGGCAAACAGCTCATAAGTGGTCAGGTAACCCTGCGGGTCATTGCCCGCCAGGGTCTGGCGCAGGGCGGCAATCTGTGCCGGGTTGGCGGCCTGATACTCACGGCTGAACCAGCGTGACAGCGCGGCTTCGGCGTTGGCATCCGGCCCGTGCTCAGCCGCCTGAGCGGTGCGGGCGATGACGCCGGCACGCTGTTCGGCGCTGCGATTGAATACGCTATTGAGCACCACCAGACCCTGCAAGCGTTGCGGGTAATGCAAGGCAAACGCCCTGGCGACCAGCCCGCCCATGGAAAAACCGATCACAGCCGCCTGCGGCAGTTGCAGATGGTCGAGCAACTCCAGCAACTGGTCGGCATAGCCGAGCAGGGGCGTGCCGCTTTCCGGCCGCGGGCTGGCGCCATGGCCGAGCATGTCGTAGGCAATCACACGGTATTTGGTGGCCAGGCCAACGACCTGACCGCCCCACATTTCTTTGTTCAGGCCCACGCCGTGGATCAAGACCACGGGCTGGCCTTGGCCGGTCGCCAGATAACTGGTGCCAGCCGGGGTGCGTTCAGCGGTGAGCCGAATCATGGAGCGCTCCTGCATGCCTTTTTGTTGTAGTTAGGCTGACCGGAATTACTGGGCCTTCTCGGCCGCCAGTTCTTCCAGATCGATATAACGATTGCCGATGCGTGGGTGCAGGCGGCCGCCATCGGCGCAACCCAGGACCACAACGATTTCGTCGGCACGCGGTGCATCTTCGATCTGCATTTCCAGGGTGATGTAGTGCGAGCGCAGGCCTTCGTCGTCCTTGTGCATCATCGGAATCTGGATCGATGTGCCCGGGCCGCCACGCTTGTTGGTAAAGCTCAGGTAGCTCTTGGCTTTGACCGCTTCGCGATAGTGGTTGCCGAACCGCAGGGTGTGGATGACGGCGGAGGCGTGTTCGATTTCGCCGTCGGCGCCCACCACGGCGGCTTTGCCGTCCGCCTCGATCTTCCCGGCACCGCCGATGATGCCTACCAAACGCTCAACCATCAGGGCACCGAGGTCGGAGCAATTGGCGCGGATTTCCGGTTTCAGGTCTTCGACAAAGCCGCGACCCAGCCAAGGGTTTTTCATCACCACGGCCAGCCCGACCATGGTCACGGGCGTATCGGTGGCCTTGCCGCCTTCGATAAAGGTTTCTTCGACGTAGCTGACGATCTTGCGGATTTCGAAACTCATGAGCTGCTCCGTAGGAGGTTTGGGTGTCTGTGCGTCTGATGGTATACCATAATACCGGAAGCACAAGTCCCTCAAATGAGTTTCTGGTCGGACGGTTAAAAAGAGGTCGGCCCTGACGCAACCTGTAGCAGCTGGCGAAGCCTGCGTTCGGCTGCTACGGGCGGCGGGATGGCTGGGATGTAGGTGTCACCACCCATACCTTGTGGGAGCGGGCTTGCCCGCGATGGCGGTGTGTCAGTCAACATAGATGCCGAATGTGAAGGCCCCATCGCGGGCAAGCCCGCTCCCACAGGGGATTTTCAGCGAACACGAAATCGACGAACTGCCGCCATAAATGTGGGCGAGCCTGCTCGCGATGGCGGAGTGTCAGGTGGCAGGTTCATTGGCTGGACGGCCGCTTTCGCGAGCAAGCTCGGCTCCTACAATGGTAGGGTCAGGACTTTGCTTCTTTAGTCCCCAGCACGTCGCGGATGCTGTCGACCACATTGCTGTCTTTGATCACATCGTTCAGCCAACCCTCGAGCGGCATGTTGCCCCATTTGATCGCGCGTTCGATCAGGTAAGGGACGGGGCTCTGCGGCTCGGTCTGTTTGAAGAACTGGGCGATGCCCGCCAGCAGGGTGAACGCTTCATCGCGGGTCTGCGGTGTGGTTCGAAGTGGCGTGGTCGCAAGGCTTTGCTCGGGCTGGGTCATTACGGAACCTGCGGGTTGTTCACCAATGCTTTCAGGGATGGCCGGAGCCGGCGCGACAGGGGCCGGGGACAGTTCGATGCCGCGATCCTTGAGCAGTTTCTCGGCCAGTTGTCCGGCGCGGAACAAAATGTCATTGAGCCCGGCAAAGCTCGGCGCCTCATGGCCAAAGTGTCTGTCCGCGGTGCTCTGAAGCTGCTGGCAGGCTTTCAGGCAGGCGGCTATTTCGCCGGCTTTGAGGCGTAGATGATCCGAGTCGGTCAGCACCACCGAACGCTGGAAGACTTCCGCGTTGATCTTGCCTTCGTCGAGGGCGGCACGCATCGCCTGAGGGTTTTGCAGCGCCAGGTTTTCGATGTGCCTGGATTCATCGTAACGAAGCAGACCGAAATGTTGTCCCTGGGTGATCGGCAATGCGCCGACGATGTCGGCCAGTGAGGTTTTCATCCACGCCAGGCGTGCGGCGCGTTCATCGACGCCGTCCTCAAGGGAGGGGAACAGATCCGCCCAGAAGGTTTGCAGAATGCGCTCGGCCAGGGTCAGGCCGAAGGTGATACCGACAAAATGGTACTTGTGCGCCAGGCCTTCACTGAGCCAGGCGACCAGCATCAAGTCTTTGCTCTGTCGAGCCAGGCCTTGTGCCGCCAAGGTAATGGTCAGGTCCCAATCGGAGGTCTTCAGATCGGTTTGCCAGTCACCCTGGGTAAGGTAATCGGGGTCTGCTCGACGCGCTTCTTTCACCTGATCGAACAAGGTGGAAAAGCTCAAGTCTTCACCGCTCCCCTCATTGATGGGCGCTGTCAGTTCGGCCAGCGAAAGGTCGTTGAGAAATTCAGACATAGGCAACTCTGATCAAAATAAAAGAACACCGTGCCTGTTTGGCAGGCACGGTGCTGAATACGGACCGCTTGCGCGGCCCGCTATCGCTACGGACTTAAGCGAAAACTTTGTTCGCCGTGCGATCCCAGCCACCGGTGACGTTGCCGCCACCCTGGCCATCGGCCCGGCTTTGTTGGGTGTAGGTGGTTTTGATGCGCGCGAAGTTGAAGCTGATTTCTTCAATCGGCAGATCGCTGACCGCTTTGTCTTCACCGCCCTGACTGCCGCCGGCGACTGCCTTGACAGACGAGACCACGACTTCTTCCAGGTTGATGGTCAGGTAGGTGACCTTGTCACCGCCAGCGCGGTTGACGTTCAGCTGGATCTTGGCGATGTGAGTGCCTTTGCAGCAGGCTTCGAACAGCTTGGCAGAAGCCTTGTCCACGGCTTTGCGGATGCTGAAATCGCTCAACGACACACGCTCCGACGAAGCACCGCCCGAAGAGCTTGCAGTCGCGGAAGTCGCCTGAGTTGCGCCGTACTCGTAGCCCAGCACTTCGATCCAGTCCTTGTGCTTGTCGTCGAGCACTTCACCTGGAATGCCTTCGATCTGAATGTATGCGTCAAATGCCATTTCTAATTTCTCCTTACCTTCATTTAAAGGGCTGTAACAACCTGCGGACAGATCACAACCCTTCGTTTTTAACCTCTTTGAAACGATCAAGAGAGGTGTCTTACCGGCCTGGGCCGAACATCAAGCGGGCCCAGGCAACAGTTTTCCTTCACAAGCACGGCCGACTCAGTTGAGCGCCCGTACTTCGATTTCCACGCGCCGGTTAGGTTCCAGGCACTGAATAAGCTGCGCTCTTGGTTGCTGCATATTGCATTTGACCAAGGGCTTGGTGCTGCCTTCGCCGACGGCTTCCACCAGTTCACCCGGCACGCCTTTGCCCACCAGATAGGTCTTGATGGTTTGTGCGCGCTGCCGGGAAACCTGCAGGTTGCCTTGTGGGTCGCCCAGTTGATCGGCGTGCCCGGCGATGATGATTTTGCCGATGTCCGGCGTACTCAACAGCTTGCCGGCGATGGCGCTCAACTGGCCCTGGCCTTCGGTTTTCAGGCTCTGGAAATCGGCACGGCCAAAGGCGAACAAGGTGTCCGATTCCAGGGTGATGGTCTCGATCGAGCGCAACGATTGCGTGAGCAAACTGTTGATGTAGTTACGCGAACTGGACGTCAGGAACGCGTTATCAAGGATCCGCGGCACGTCTTCCTCGTGGATCTGGTCGCTGTAGAAATTGATCTGCCGGCTGGCAAATTCGTAATCCTGATTCGAGGTCGAACCGTCATTCGAGGCACCGATGGTTTTACCGGTCTGGCGGGCGATCGCCGGATACCAGTAATCCGGCATTTTCGCTTTCAGGAACGCAGGGTCAGCCTTTTCGCGCTGGGCCCGCGAGAGCATGACGTAGGTGTCCAGCGTGGTCTTGCCGAAGGCAGCGATGGACTGCGCCCGGTTGTCGCTGGGCAGCGCCTTGGGTTCGACACTGTCCACGCCGGTCACGGGCAGCAGTTCCTTGCTGTTGCGCTGATACACCTTGAGCGTGGTCAACAGGTACAGCGAGCGGGTCAGGTTGTCGGCGGTCGGCTTGAGCATCACGCTTTCCAGCCGATTGAAATACTGACTGCGCACCAGCGGCTCGACTTTGTAGCCTTGATAAAGCCCCAGGCGCATGCGCATCGGTACGCCTTCATCGTGATGTTGCGCGTAGTAATGGGCGGTCCAGAAACGCATGCGATCCAGCGTTTGCCAGTCGGTGTATTGCCCCGTCGCCGTGGCGTCGGTTTTGGCCGCCTGGGCCAGTTCCGTGGAAATAGTCTGCACGGTGTTTTTGTTGTTCACATAAGACCAGCCCAGCAGACCGCACAGCAGCACCGCGACCAGCCCGGCACCGCCAATCCATGCCGCCTTGCGCCGACGTTCGCGGTGGTTGGTGGTGTACAACGCCACCAGATGCTGGTCGGGAATGATGACTTTGCGGAACAGGCTGTTGATGAACAGTGGACGCGGTTGCGCATTGCCGCTGGCGATCTCTTGATCGCTGTCCAGTGAGAAGCGCTCTGTGACCTGGCGTGCGTGCCCACCCATTTCCGGCTGGTCGGCGTCCAGTGCACTGGTGAAATAGAAGCCGCGCAGCAGTTCTGCCTTTTGATACGGGTTGGCGCGCAATAGCGCGTCGACGAACAATTGCAGTCTCGGCTTCAGCGCCGCCAGTTCCAGCGGGAAGCGATACACCGCCGAATCCTGACGGGTGATCTGAATGTCCTGCATGACCAGTTGTTGACTCGCCACCTGCTGCCAATAGCTGACCAACTCGTCCATCGCCGCGCCAAATTGCCGGCCCCAGTCGGCATGCTCATAACCTTTATGGGAAAACGTCTTGCCCATGACTTCGCCGCGCGCCACATCATCCAGTTGGCGATAGAACGGAGCAAAACCCGGCACCAGATCGCATTTGGTGAACACCAGGTAGACCGGCAGGCGCACTTCCAGCAGCGCGTGGGTTTCCTGGATGCGTTCGCGCAGGCGCTTGGCGATACGCTCCTGATCCTCGAGCGAGGTTTGCAGAATGTCGTGGATGCTGACGGTGACGATCAAGCCGTTCAGCGGCCGACGCTGGCGGTGTTGGCGCAGCAGTTGCAGGAAGGCCCGCCATTTGCCGGCTTCTTCCTGGTTGTTCATGTAGCGCCCGGCGGTATCGAGCAGCACGGCCTCGGAACTGAAAAACCAGTCGCAATTTCGGGTGCCGCCCAGGCCGGCGACGCGTGCACCTTCACGCTCCGCATAAGGGAAATTGAGGCCCGATTGATAGAGCATCGTACTTTTGCCAGCGGCCGGCTGACCGATCACCAGATACCAGGGCAGGGCATACAGCGCATCTTTGGGATTGCTGCCGCGCGGCTTGTTGCTGTGCAGCCGCTCGATGCTCTGCAACAGGCGCTCGCGCAACAGACTGACTTCTTCGCGGTCCGCCGGACTGGCGTTCAGTACCGCCTGATCGGCGTCGTCGCGCAGCAGCCCTTCCAGATTGTGGTGCCGCGACACGCCCCGATACAGCAGCAGCACGTAACCGGCCGAGAGCAGCAGGAACACGCCGATGCCGGTCAGCAGGCTGTTCAGCGAGCTGAAGTCAAACGCACGCCCAATGCCCCACACCACGAAGATGGTGAGGAAAAAGCAAACCCCCAGAATGTAGGGTTGGAAGCGCAAGAAGTAATACTTGATCTTGTTCATACGGACTTCACATCCAGCGCGTCGACAAAGCGGTCGATAACGTCATCAAGAGGGCGGTCGATTTCGGGAAAGGCGTGTTTCGGGTGGTGCTCATCAAATGCATCGAACGACGCCAGCACGTCATGGCTCTGCAAGCGGTTGCCGCTGCCGGTCAGCACGCGATAGGCATCGCTGTTGTTGCGTGACGGGAAGCAGATCAGCCGGGGGCGCATGAAGTCGTCTGCCAACAGGCTGACCTGCGGCACGCCGCAGCCGGCTGTCATTCGCGTCAGCCAGGTGACCCACAAATCGGCGGTCGGATTCTTCAGGCCTCTTTCCGCCGGCAAGGGCAGGGAAATCCCCATCGGCGTTGGCTGGTGCAGATGGCTTTTAAAAGCCCGCAGCCGGGTCAACGCGGCATTGGTGACAAATTCCGGGTAGGCGCCTTCGAGCGCGGTGGCGATGTCACGCAGGTTGAAGTTCACCAGGAACTTGCCATGCACGCGCCGGAACAACTCGAAGTCCTGACCTTGCAACGGGCGCAAGGCCTTGATGCGGTCGAACAGCACTGACGTGCTTTCGCCCTGGGCGGCCATGTGCAGCAGCGGCCTGATCTGCCCGCTGAACAGTTCGCTCAGGGTGAAAGGATTGACCAATGGCTCGGCTTCGCTGGCTTTTACCGTTTGAAAAATAAAAAACGGATAACGCCGCTGGCTGGAATCCCTCGAGCTGATCAAACCGCCCAGCAACCAGTTGCCGCTGCGTGCGCGATAGCTGAAAAAGCACACGGGCAAGGCGTCGAACAGCTCCCGCCAGTCCTCAAGAGGCTGCAGGGCGGCCAATGCGCCTTGCAGCCAGGCATCGAACTCGCAGACGTCGTCGGCTGCACCGTGCAGGCTGACGAAGTCCGGGCTCGCGGGCACTTTTCCGAAACAGCCAATCATTGGCCGCGTCCCTGATTCAAGGCGAGCGTGCTCACTGGACCCGTCCGCCGCTAGCGTTGAGTGCACTCAGTGCCTTGACGTTCGCCAGATCGGTCAGCTTGACGCCACCGTAGTTGCGCACGGCGAGGCTGACCTGGCCGCTGGCGGTGTTCCAGCTGAAACGCTGCTGGATACCATCCAGATCGCTGACGCGGGCGCTGTCATTCATGCGCAACAGGCCCCAGCGCCCGGGGTAATCGAACACCGTGATGCGTTCGCCGCTCAGCGTGACCACGTCCATGCGCGCGCCGGGTGCGGTGGTGGTGCCTGGCCAGGAGAAACGGCTCCAGCTGGTCTTGCCGTTGCGATAGTGCTGCACCTGACCGTCCAGGGTGAAGATGATGTCGGTGAACCAGGCCGCTGGCTCCAGCATGATTTCAAAGCCGTTTTCCCGGTCCGACAGGCTGGCAATGACCTGGCCCAGCGAGCTGGCCTTGTCGATGCTGTTGACCATGTTCGGATTGACCAGCGGCGTTGCCTTGCTGGCACTGCTCATGCCGAGGCCTTCGCCCCCGGACAGGTTGCCGATTTCGTTACGCTTGAAGTTCGGCAGCAAGCCGGATTCCGGGTCGACGAAACGCTGCAGGTCCTTGACCGAGGCTTCATTGCGACTGCCCGCCGCGATTGGGTAGCGGTGCGCCATGACTTGTTCCCAAGGTTTGGCGATCTGTTGCGCCCAGGCCTTGGCGATCTGCTCGCCGGCCGGATCGCGCAGGGTTTCCCAGGCGAACTGAATCGGCAGACTGAACAGGCCTTGCAGCGAAGTCGACAGGCCGCCCTGACTGGTGTCGACGGTGGTCTCGACGTAGTTGCGCACGCTGGTGACTTCGCTCGGCTGGCCTTCGAGGGTCTCGCTGATCAGTTGCTTGCTGCTTTTGCCGACGTCTTGGGAGCGCTGGATGTTGTTCATCCGCACTTTGAGTTTGCGCAGCGCCGCCAGGTAGCGATCCATGATCGTGCTGTCGGCGCCCTCGGCGTTCTGTACGGCGAAGACCCGCGACACCGGCTCGAAGCGCTTGGCCAGGCTGCCGTCATCCACCGCAGGCAGCGGCGAAATCAGCGCGTTGGGCGAGGCATCCTGCGCATCGAAAATCCCCGTGACCTTGCCCCAGAAACCGTCATCGCGCTTGATCCCCGGTTGCTGCGTTTCACGCGGTGCAGGCACATCCCATTGAGTGTTGTCGTTGACCGCGGCCAGCAGGTTTTTCACCGGCGAGTTCTGCACGTCGCTGAGCAGCGACAGTTGTTGGGTCGCGTTGGCCATGTCGGTGAAATGGCGAACACCGACGCTGTCGATCAAGGTGTACCAGGCTTGGGTGTAGTCGCGTTTGTAACGCGTCATGAACTCACGGATGAAGTTGGCTTTCTGCACCAGGCTGTCGCCGCCTTCGCCATCGAGTACCCAGTCCGATTCGTTTTGCAGGTTGCCCGACAGCAGTTTGATCAGCTCAGGCTTCACAAACTGTTCCCAACCCTGACGGGTGAAAATCGCCGGCACCGCTTCGCTGCCGTACAACAACTGACGCCCAGGCAGGGGCACCAGATCGCTCAGGCCCACGGCCGGAAACTGGCGGCTGGACTCCAATTGCAGGCGCAGATATTCACGGTCCACCAGCGAGCTGGAAATCATGAACGACTTCAAGCTATTGCGGGTTTCGCTGATTAATTGGTCGTTACGGGGCAGGGACGGCGCCTGGCCATTTTTCAGCAGTTGCACGTAGACCGGCGAGTTGTCCTGAATAACGGCCGTGCTGACCGGGTTGTCGGTATTGGCGGTGTTGGCCCAGGCAACCGGCAACGCCGCGCCGACGAACTCTGGCTCAGGGTGGGTTTCAGGTTGCGTCAGCATCAAGTACAGCTTCAGCGCGTTATAGGACTCGATGATGGAGGCGACCTGGCGCTCATCCAGTCGACCGAGCATTTCCTCGGACAACGAGAGCCCACCGGTGGTCGCCGACAGTTCAGCGGCATCGCTCGCCGTGGCTGGATTGCGCAGTGCGGTCATCGCATCCCCGCGCACCTTGTTCGCGGAACCCTTGGCCGCCGCGCTCAAACGACTGGTGACATCGCCGGCGCTGCGCGGAACGCTGCTCAAGCGGGTCGGCAGTTTCAGGCCTTGCGCGCGAGCTTTGGCTGACGGACTGCCGGCCTTGACGGGCGCCGCCGCGAAGCTGTTCTGCGGGTCCATGGTTTTTGCGAACTCATTGAAAGCGCGCATCTGCAATTGAAGTTGCAGGGTGATCGGTTCGAGCGCCTGAGTACGCAACTGCTGCAAATAAGCAGTCTGTGCGACGCGGTAGATGTCATCGCCGCGATAGAGGCCAGCGCTGAGTTGCAGTGGCACGCCTTTGGCGCGGTGCTTCTCGATGGCGGCGAGTTGATCGCGGAGCAATTCCAGGCCTTGGCCCGAGGCCAGCAACTCGGCGCGCTCCGGTGATTGTTGCAGCTCGTTCAGTTGCTCACGCAACGCGGCCAGCCACTGACGATTGTTCTGGAAGGACAGGGTTTGCCAGCCAATGAACACCAGCGCGGCCAGCACTGCCACGCCCAGCACAGCAGGGCTGAACGATTTGTTGTGTCCGGAGCGCGACTGATAAAGCGTCAGGTCGCGGTCGGGGAAAATCACCCGGCGGAACGTATCGGTAATGAAATAGCTGCGGTCGCTGATTTTCTTGCCGCTGCTGTGCGGGTGCTTGTCGTGCTCGGCTTCTGGCAACAGCGAAAATGACTCGGCGAGATCATCTTCATAGACTTGGCTCAGTTGCTGATCGGTTTGCAGGGCGCTGGTGAAATACAGGCCGCGCAGCAACAGTTGCGTACCGGTATGGCGCGTCTGGGCGAAGTGCTGGAGAAATTGCTCGAGCACCACCGACAGTTCGGAAAAATAGTTCGGGAAGTTCAGCAGCGCGCTGTTGGCATCGGCGCCCAACGCAATCATCTGCGCGTCGACGTGACGGCGAATATGGCTGTGCAGGTTGGCCAGCTTGGCATCCAGTACCGGGCGCAAACCCTGGTTGCGGATTTCCGACAAACCGAAGGTCATGCCCAACGGTTGCTGGCGTTCGTTCAGGTCCAGGCCTTCAAAAGCCTGGCTGAAACCCGGCAGCTGATCGGTCTTGCTCAACATCAGGTAGATCGGCGGGTTGGGGTCCAGGCAGGCGGTGTACTCCTCGATGCGCGACACCAGTTGCGCCGCGAGCTCGTTGCGCTCGGTGGCGCTGGCAGCCAGCAGCTCGGGCAGGCTCACGACCAGCACCAGGCCGTTGACGGCGGCTTTGTTGCGTTGCTTTTTCAGCATCCGCAAAAACGCGGCGAATTCGCTGGCCGACTGGTCGTCCCGCAGGTAACGACCGGCCGTGTCGATCATCACGGCCTCAGGGCTGAAGTACCAGTCGCAATGTTGCGTACCGCTTTGGGTGTCATTGGCGCTGTTGGCGATGCTCGCGGAGAGACCGGAGCGCGTCAGCAATGAGGTCTTGCCGGCGCCGGACATGCCGATGACCAGATACCACGGCAGATCGTAAAGCGCCGACGAACCGCCGCCACCGGCCGAGCGGTCGGTGCGCAGCATCGCGATAGCGTGCTTGAGGCGTTCGCGCAGCACTTGCTGGTCGCGGAATTCACCGGTGGATTTAAGCGATCGATCGACCTCGATCTGCACCAGGTTCTCAAGGTTGTGTTCAGCGCGGATGCGCTTGTACTGACGCAGCACGATGATCAGCAAATAGAAGGCGCTGATGATCGCCATCGCCTCCAGCGTGTAGCCACGCAGCCAGCTCACGTGTGGCGCAGCGAACCAGCAAACCGCCAGGCTCGCCAGCCACAGCACGGGGATGACAAACCAAAAGCTTTTCAACAAACGCAATAATGTCTTCATGTCTTCCTGACTCGATTACCTGAGGTGCGCTCAGGCACTGAACAGCTGGCTGATTTGTTCGGACAATGCGGCTACGTCCTTGGCCAACAGCCAGTCCAGCGTCAGGTAAACACCCACGCAGACCAGCGCAATGAGCACCAGATAGAGCCAAACGGGAACTTCATGGCGCAGCATCTGCGAGACCTGGTCGGGCAATGCCCAATCCGGCGAGAGCGCCTTGGGCGTCTTGCGGTAGCGCGCGATGTCCTGGCCCAGGGTGTTGGCCAAGTAGCGCAACTGGTCTTTCTGGCCGAGGCTGAATTTGCCTTCGAAACCCAGCGCCAGGCACAGGTGATAGACCTCAAGCACATCCAGGTTTTGCTTGACGTCACTGCGCAACGAATCGATTTTCTCGAAAAAGCCTTCGCCGGCCAGGTGCACGCCGAAATAGCGGAACTGCAAGGGCTGCAGTTCGAAGTGACGACGCAGGTCGTTTTCGCCGGAGCGCAACACGCTTTCGTCGAGGAAGGCACACAGGGCGTATTGCGTGTCCTTGACTTGTTCAACGCTGTAGTTGGCGTTACGGGCTTCGCGTTCCAGCGTCGAGAAGAACGCGTCGATGCTCGCCTCAAAGGCGGTGACCGAGGTTACTTGACGGCCTTTGCGCACGATCAGCGCCATGCTGATGAAGTCTTGCACCAGGTCTTTCAACACCGGTTTTTCAGTTGCGGCCGCCACGGCGCCTTGCATTACGGCTTCGTTCATTTGAGTACCGCCATCAGTTCAAGCTTGAGATTGGTAAAGGCGCTGGGTGCGTAAAAAGAGATGGCCTGGGCACTCATCATGCGTTCATACACCCGGCCATGCGGCTCGATGGAGAAGTAGTGATTGTCCAGCCGCACCGGAATCGCGTTGGGCAAGCGGGTCGAGTGATTGAGCGTGACGCCCGGCATGGCGCTGTTGACCACGACTTCAATGTCTTCCGGCGAACCGACTTTGAACGCGCGTGGCACCAGCTCCAGCAGGCTGGAACCAGGCATGTCGGCGTGCACCGAAATATAGAAATCGGCCTCGGCCAGGCGCGGGTCGAGCAACTGTCCCTGCCAGTACGAAGGCTTGGTCTGGGTCAGGTTGATGATCACGCATTGGTTAGGCACGACGTTGTCGAGCAGTACGCGAATCATTTCATCGAGCTTGACCAGCGAGGCCGCCGGGTCGTGATGGTCATATTCGGGGATGTCGTTGAGTTGCGTGTCCAGCGAAAACGTCAGCAAGCCGCCGGCGAGTTCCGCCAGAAACAGGTACAAGCGCTCGGGGTGCAGGCGCGGGTGGGCGAGCAGGTGCGCCAGGCCCGGGTGCGCACGGTTCACCGTGTTCAACAGCCAGAACAGGGTGACGTCGCTGGAGCCGAATTCGGCAATCTGGTCCGCGCGTTCACGACGACGGCCCGACAGCGCCTTGCTTTTCGATTGCAGCGCGCCGAGCAGTCGCTTGCCCAGACCGGTCAGGGTTTCGTGAGTGCCAACGTGCAAGGTCGGGTGCACGAAGTGTGGATCGAGGTTGAAGCCACCGATGTTGTTGCGCGACAGTCGGGCAATCGGGCAGTGGCTGTAGCCATCCAGCGTGTCGCCGTCGATCAGCATCACCACGTTCAGGCGCAGGCTGGTGATTTCGTTTTCGAGGTCGCCTTCGTTAAGGTCCGGCAAGGTATCGAACTGCTTGCGAAACCGTCGTGCACTTTTTTGTTCCTGGCCGTCTTCGACGTAGTTCATGCCGAAGGGCTCCGGCAGTTTCAGCGCAGCGTAGACCTTCAAGTCGTTGCCCTTGAGCAAGTCCTTCAAGTCACGCGCCGCCGGCAGCGGATCATGTTGCGGCGCGTCGTAAAGGCTGCCGTCGGGAAACACCAGCTTCAACCGTTTCAGTTGCAACGAACCGGCTGCGAGCGCCTCTTCATCGACCTGCAGCATTTGCACGCCCCAATGGAAAGGCGTGTTGCGCAGTGTCGACTCCGCCAGCTGATGCTGGTGGAACTCATCCTGATATTGGAAATGTTGTGGCAAAAGGAACATGCCTTCCGACCACATCACCCGGCTTTGCTTACTCATGAACGCCTTCCAATAGAGAGTTTAATTTTGACTCGGTGACTTTTTGCGCAGAGCTGGTCGCGGTGTCTTCAGCCTGTTGCACGGCCGCGTCCTGCACACGCTGGGTGAGGGTTGGTTGCGCGGGCGGGTCGGGCAGGGCAGAGGCTTGGGCGAGCTGTTCCTGGGTCTTGGGTTTGTTCAACACATCGACGCCGCTCACGGCGGTTACGCTGTTGTTATCCACCAGCACCCGCAGGCCATCAGCGGAAAACCAGATGCCATCCTTGCGCAGCGAGTTGGCGTCAAACGCGACCTTCCAGCGGCTGTTTTCATCCGAGCGGAAAAACGCCGCGACGCCGACGTAGCCGGCGGCCTTGTTCAACGGCCACTTGTCGACTTGCCCCATGCCCGGCAGCAAGGTGATTTCGCGGTTTTCGAGCAGCGTATTGCCGAGGGCTTTTTGCGGGTCGTCCCACAGCGTGTCGGCGTCGATCGACGAAAAACGTTCCAGCGACGTCAGCTGATACACGCGAATCACCACCGACAACGGTTTGCCGGACTCGTCGGGATTGAGCTGATTGCCGCCGTCGGACGTGAGGATGACCTTCTCGTTATCGTCGAACAGCATGTCGCCGGCCCACGTATCGTCGACCCGCTTGCTGACTCGGTCGGTGACGCCACAGGCCGTCAACGCCATCATCAATGCCACTGCGGTCAGGCATTTTGCCAATGCCGGCTGCGCAGGGCGCTTCCTTGAATGTCTGTTATCCATGATGGCTACCTTTAAATACTCATTCAGCACAGGCTGTAGGCGAAATCGCCGTCGCTGCCCAACGCGATGTTCAAACTCTGGATCGGCTTGTCCTGCGCCATCCGTTCCAGCACTCGTTGCGCCAGTTCCGGCATCAGGCTTTTCGACAGAATGTTGTCGATGTTGCGAGCGCCGCTGTCGACTTCGGTGCAGCGCGAGGCAATGGCTTTGACCAGGGCTTCGTCGTAGCTCAGGACGGCTTGATGGTTGCGCTCGAAACGCTTGCGGATGCGTTCGAGTTTGAGCGCGACGATGCGCTCCAGGATGGCGTCCTTGACCGGGTAGTACGGGACGATGGTCAGGCGGCCGAGGAACGCCGGTTTGAACACCTGGTTCAACTCGTCGCGCAGGCCTTCGACGATGTCTTCCGGCGTCGGTTGCTGCTCGGCATTCAGGCACCACTGCATGATGCGATCGGTGCCGGTGTTGGAGGTGAGGATGATCACGGTGTTGCGGAAGTTGATCTCCCGGCCTTCACCGTCATCCAGCACACCTTTATCGAACACCTGGAAAAACAGTTCGAGCACGTCCGGGTGGGCTTTTTCCACTTCATCCAGCAGCACCACGCTGTAAGGCTTGCGCCGCACGGCTTCGGTCAGCACACCGCCTTCGCCGTAACCGACGTAACCCGGTGGCGAACCCTTGAGGCTCGATACCGTGTGCGCTTCCTGGTACTCGGACATGTTGATGGTGATCAGGTTACGTTCGCCGCCGTACAGGGTGTCGGCCAGGGCCAGCGCGGTTTCGGTCTTGCCGACGCCGCTCGGGCCGAGCAACAGGAACACGCCGATCGGCTTGTTCGGGTCTTCCATGCGTGCGCGGGATACCTTGATGCGCTTGCCGATTTCCTGCAGGGCGTGATCTTGTCCCAGTACCCGTTCGCCCAGCAGCGCGGGCAGGCGCTGGACGGTGTCGATTTCGTCACGGAGCATTTTGCCCAACGGGATGCCGGTCCAACCGGAAATCACTTCGCCAATGGTCCCGCCATCGACCAACGCATGTACCAGCGGTTGTTCACCCTGGACGCTGGTCAGCTCGGCGCGTACCGCCGCAATCTCGCGGGCATCGGGAGTCTGGTTGTCCGGATGGCTGAGCGCGCCGAGTTTTTCCACCAGTGCCAGTTCGCGTTTCCACTGTTGTTCCAGGGCATCGCGGGTTTGCTGCTGCGCTTGCAACTCGGTGTCAAGGATCGCCAGGCGCCGGGCATGGTCGCTGCCCTTGGCGGCTTCCTGTTGCAGCACGGAGATCTCAGCCTGAAGGTTGTCGAGGGTTCTTTTGCAGTCTTCCAGCGGCCCCGGCTGCGACGATTGGCCGAGGGCAACCCGCGCGCAGGCGGTATCGAGGACGCTGACGGCCTTGTCCGGCAACTGGCGCCCGGTGATGTAGCGATTGGACAAACGCACGGCTTGCACCAGCGCTTCATCCATCACCGTGACTTTATGGTGATCCTGCATCTTGGCCAGCAGGCCGCGAAGCATGTGGATCGCCTTGTCTTCGTCCGGCTCTTCGACCTTCACCACCTGGAAGCGACGTGCCAGGGCGGCGTCTTTCTCGAAGTATTTCTTGTACTCAGCCCACGTAGTCGCCGCGATGGTGCGCAGTTCGCCACGGGCCAAGGCTGGCTTGAGCAGGTTGGCCGCGTCGTTTTGCCCGGCCTGACCACCCGAGCCGATCAGGGTGTGGGCTTCGTCGATGAACAGGATGATCGGGTGCAGGCTGCGCTTGGTTTCTTCGATGACCGACTTGAGGCGGCTTTCAAACTCGCCTTTGACCCCGGCACCGGCCTGGAGCAAACCCAGGTCCAGCGTGTGAATAGCCACGTCTTTCAGGACTGACGGCACATCACCCTGGATGATGCGCAGCGCCAGGCCTTCCACCACGGCGGTTTTACCGACGCCGGCTTCACCGGTCAGGATCGGGTTGTTCTGACGCCGACGGGTGAGGATGTCGACCATCTGCCGAACCTCGAACTCCCGGCCCAGCACCGGATCAATCCGGCCTTCGCGCGCACTTTGCGTCAGGTTGATGGTGTATTGATCCAGAGCCGGGGTCTTGCCGTTGCCTTTAACCGTGCTGCGCGTTGCGACGTCCGCACCCGCCAACGGCTTGGCTTGCTGCGATTCGGCGCTGCCTTCGACCAGCGCGCCGAGGTTGACCCGCAGGTCGTCGGCATTGATTTTTTCCAGCTCGGGAGCGGACGCGATCACCACCCGGCGCAGCTCGTTGTCATCCAGCAATGCCTGCAACAGATAACCGGTGCGAATCTGCCCTTGCCCGAATTCGATAGAGGCCAGCACCCAGGCTTGCTCGATCATTCGCGTAATGTGCGGCGACAGTGCAGGCGTGCGGGTATTGCCTTTCTTGAACGTCCCCAGCGCGGTCACTAGCTGAGCCTGCAGGCGATCCGGCACCACATCGTAGTGACGCAGGATGGCGGGCAGGTCGTTGTCGTTGCTGTCGAGCAACTGCAACAACAGGTGCTCGATCTCGACGTCGTAATGCTGTTCCGACAGGCACAAGGCTGCAGCGCTTTCGGTGGCGGTGCGGCTGGTGTCGTTCAGTTTGGCAAACAGGGACTTCAGGTTCACAGGGAGACCCCATCAAAAGGAATGTGGAAGAGGGCGCAACGGGAAGGTTCCACGTCGACACCAGGGCGTTTGAGCCAGCCTTGCCAGCCCAGTGCAACGTTGCCCTGGCGACCGAGGCGGGCCACGGGGATTGCTTCGGGTTTGAGCCGGGGCGACAACTGGAAGTCCAGTTCGGCGCCGACGTAGAACCGCACCAGCTCCACCAGTTTCTGGTAGTCCACGGTGCCTGGCTGGAAGCGTTGATAGTCGACCAGGTCCAGCGGACCGAGCTCGATGCGCACGCACGATTGGTAATCCCAGACCCGGTTGCCGGCGACTGCGCTTTGCCCGAGCACGGCGTTTTTGCGACCCAATTGCGTGCATTGGCTGGCGTCGAGTTTCAGCCAGCGTCCGGCAAACGGCTTGACCTTGAACGGCAGCGAAAAATAGAAGGACAGCATCACTTCAAGGTTCAGCGAGTTGCGCGGTTTCTGCGCGAACAGACCGGAGAAGTAGCTGAACAGTTCGCGCCGTAACGGTGAGCCTTGCTTGTCGAATTTCTGCTTCTGCGCCTCAGGCCCGAAACCCACCAGGTTGAGCAGGTAGCGATCAAAATCCGAGGTGCCGTTGCGTTCGTATTCGATGTAGAACTTGTATTTCTGCCAGGCCTCGTAGAACAGCGTGGTCATGCGATGCGAGAACATATCGAGGAACGCATGGGCCGCATCATCGCGGTGCTGGATATGCCGTTCGATCAACAATTCGGTGTAGGGGCGCGGCAACACGCCGGACGGCCCGACCAGCCCCATGAACGTGACTTGCACTTCAGACAGGGGCAAACCTGCCGCCGACACCTTGCCTTCACGCTCAAACTGCAAATCGCTGACTTCGCTGGCAGGGAAGTTCAGCGACAGCTGCGAGCGAAAACGCAACGGGTCTTCGTGCGGTCGAGTGTCCAGGTCCATGCGCCCGGTTCTGCTGTAATGCAGGCGGAGCAAACGCACCAATTGGAAAAACTCGAATCGGTGCGGCTCAGCCCTTGCCTGGTCGATCAGACCAGGGGTTGATCGCCGGTTCGCGGTGGCCATTGGACGACTCTCTTTTCGCGCTGCAAGGTGCGAAGGGTTAATTGGGTAAAACTGTTCATCGTGCAGTACTGGCCAAAGAAGTGGTCGAGCACCATGCCGAACAAAAACACACCGCTGCCGGTGTACTGGCTTTCATCGAAATTGAGGGTGATGCCGACGCCGCGGACAAAGTTCGGGCGCGGATGGCCGATGCGTGCCACCACCGCCTCGCTGCTGACCGAGACAATGCCGTTGATCTGTTTGCGCAGTGCCGAGACGTTGCGGTAGTTGTAGAGCGACAGCAGCTCCAGCAGCACTTCGCGACCCTGGGACACCAGCGACATGTGGTTGAGCGAGAGGTGCGAAATCAGCCGCCAGATCACCCCGTTGCCCAGCGGGACACGCGCTGTTGCGGTGGGTTTGCGCAGGCAACGGATGTCCTGGATCACCGAGTTGCCCGGAATGTTGAAGTCGCCGCGCTCACCGCCGAACGGCAACATCAAGGGCAGGTCGCGATTGCTGCAGGTCAGGCGCAGGCTCAAGGTGTCGTTGCTGGAATTGATCAACTCCAGTTCTCGATCCACCACGCGGATAAACACGTCCGAGCCATCACGCTGGCGCGACTGCACCGGCCGACGGCGGGCGATCCAGAAGCTCTGGCCGGGACCCTGATCGCCACGCGGTTCGAAGAACGGATGACAGGTGCCGACCTGATCGACACCGGCGACTTTTCGCACCCGCCGCACTCGATCGATCGACACCACTTCTGCCGAGCCTTGCAGGCGCACATCCGGCGTCACGGCATATTCGTGCTGGGCATGGGTCAACTTGATCGGCTCCGCCTGCTGGCGGAACAGATTGATGATCGGCGTGCAGTTGAGCTTGAAGTTATTGCGCCCGATGTTCTGCGTCAGGCGCGCCAGGCGATCACTCAGGTCGTAATCGGAAAAGTAGAAGTTGATCTCGATTTTCTCGAGGTTCTTGCCCGCTAACAGCCGCGCAAAACCCGAAAGGTCGAAGAACATGAACTTGTCCGGGAAGGTGAAGTACTCGTGCAGCAAGCGATAACCCAGGAACGAGCGCTCCGAGTAGTCCACCAAGCCTTCATCGCGACCATAACCGACCGCTTTCAACGCGTTCGCCGGCAAGGTGATCTCGCGGGTTCGCCCCTCATCCTCGAACGACAACGTGGCCTTCGCCAGATTGTTGAACAGCAACTCGTAGAGCTGCAGCATCAGGGTGCTTTCGCCGTCGAGGAAAAAGCGCAGGCTGTCCAGCTCCATCTTGCCGAACAACACGTCGGAGGTCGCCGTCAGGCCGATGCGCAGGCGCGCGACCAGGTCAGCGCTATGACCGTTGAACGCCGAGCGTTCCATTTCAATGAACGACGCTTGATGCACTGCCACCGGCCACAGTTCGACGGGGTAGCAGGTGCGGAATTTGCACACCACGCCATCAATCGGGTTGGCGCTGAGTTCGGTGTGACGGGCGACGCGGAAAGCTTCGGTGACTTTTTCCTGCTTGCCCAGGTTGAATTCGACGATCGACATCGACGGGGTAGGGCGCAGGTAATGCGGGTACAGCACTTCGAGAAACGACTCGACGATTTCCGGCAGCTCATCGTCGAGTTTTTTGTGCACGCGAGCGGACAGGAACGAGAACGCTTCGATCAAGCGCTCGGTGTGCGGGTCTTCGCAGTTATCGCCCTCGATGAGCAACCGCGAAGCAATCTTCGGGTACTGGCTCGCGAACTCCTGGCCTAAAAAGCGCAGGTGCGACAGTTCCTTTTCGTAATAGGGCAGCAGATCGTCGAGCATCAGTTGAGGTTCTGCACTTTGTATTCCTGGGTGTTGACCTGCAGCACAGCGTCGAAGGAAACCTGACGAGTGATGTCCTGCAGGCGCAGTACTGCGTCCACGCGGAAGGTCAGCATGCGTTGGCCGGTTTGTTGGGCGAGCAGTTGGACTTTTACGCTGCGAAACCGCCGGTCGCCGACGGTGATCGCTTTCTCCAGTTGTCGTTGAATCAACAGGCGATCTTGTGGATCAAGCACGCTGCGACTGGTGAAATCCGGCATGCCGTAGTCGAGGATGGTTCCGCTCAAATTGACGAAACCCTCCAGCTCGTTGGCGACCAGGGACTGGCGCGTGTTGACCAGCACCTCCAGGTCGCGAACGATGCTGGCCTTGTAATCGGCCAGCGAACACAAGCGTTGCGATGAGGCTTCCATGGATTGATGCGGATGATCGTCCAGCAATCGATCCAGCAGCGATGGCAACAGCTTGTGTTGACTACTCATATTGCCTCCCTGGCAATGGTGTGGATCAACCGCGAGTCGATTGCGGCAATTCGGCGACCAGGCGCAACGAAGCGGTCAGCTCGTCCAGTTGATAATGCGGACGCAGGTACGTCACGGCCTTGTACACGCCTGGCTTGCCGGGAACCTCGAACACTTCGGCCCGTGCTTCGCGCAACGGGAACTTGGCCTTGGCTTCCTGGCTGGCGGTGTCATCCAGCAGCACGTAGCTCGACAGCCACTTGTTGAGGAACATCTCGACGTCCTTGCGGGACGCGAAGCTGCCGATCTTGTCGCGCATGATCGCCTTCATGTAGTGCGCGATGCGCGAGGTGGCAAAGATGTATTGCAGCTGTGCGGACAGCCGGGCGTTGGCGTTGGCGATGTCGGTGTTGTAGTGCTTCTGTTTCTGCGCCGACTGCGTGCCGAAGAACGCGGCGTAGTCGGTGCCCTTGCAGTGCACCAGCGGAATGAAGCCAAGGTCCGACAGCTCTTTTTCACGACGGTCGGTGATGGCGATTTCGGTCGGGCACTTGAGGGCGATTTCGCCGTCATCGGTTTTGAACGTGTGCGTCGGTAGGCCTTCCACCAGACCGCCACCCTCTACACCGCGAATCGCCACGCACCAGCCGTAACGCGAGAACGCGTCGGTGACCCGGGTGCCCAGCGCGTAGGCGGCGTTCATCCACAGGTATTTGTTGTGGTCGCGGCCATCGACGCTTTCCACGAAGTTGAATTCTTCAACCGGTGTGGTATCCGGGCCGTAAGGCAGGCGACCCAGCACGTGCGGCAGCGTCAGACCGACATAACGCGAGTCTTCGGAGGCGCGGAACGACTTCCACTTGGCGTATTCGACGGTGTCGAAAATCTTCGCCAGGTCCCGTGGGCCGGACATGTCGGTGAACGAGTCCCAGCCGAACAGCTCAGGCGAGGCCGCCGAGATGAACGGTGCGTGAGCCGCTGCGGCGACATGGGAAATCTCTTCGAGCAGGTACATGTCTTCGGGGCTGCGATTGAACTCGTAGTCGCCCAGCAACATGCCGAACGGTGCACCACCAAAGGTGCCGTATTCTTCTTCGTAGATCTTTTTGAACAGCGCGCTCTGGTCGAATTCGGAGGCGGACTTGAGGTCGCGCACCAGGTCTTTCTTCGACGCATTGAGCAAATGAATCTTCAGCGTGGTGCTGGTTTCGGTCTGGTCCACCTGATACTTCAGGCCACGCCACGACGCTTCCAGTTGCTGGAATTCGCGAGCGTGCATGATTTCGTTCATCTGCTCGGAGAGCATCGCGTCGATTTCGGCGATGCGCGCATCGAGCACGGCAATCAGGTCCTTGCTCGGCGTCATTTCGCCTTCCAGCACCTGGCTGACCAGCTCGCCGATCAAGTCACGTGTACGGGTGCGCTCAGTCTCGGAGCGCGCCACACGGCTTTGCGAAATGATGCTGTCGAGCAGCGAGGATTGCGGGGCGAAGTTTTCCACTTCAACCAGATCGCCGTCCTGTTGAGTCACGGTTTGCTTGTCGTTCATCTTCAGGCTCCTACTCTTTGCCATCGGTGGCTGGAACGCCGGCTTCACGGCCGAATTCCTTGCCCAGCGTTTTCAACTTTTCGGTGTTCTGCAACACGTCCATGAGCAGCTCTTCGAGCTTGTCGTTGCCGCCCATCTTGTTGCGCAGATCAGCCAGCTTGTTGCGTACTTCCAGCAGCTTGCGCAGCGGCTCGACCTGCTTCACCACGTTCTGCGGCTCGAAGTCTTCGAGGGCGTTGAAGTTGAGCTCGACACCCAACTGCGTGCCGTTCCTGGCCAGCGTGTTGTCGACCCGATAACTCAGGCGCGGCTTGATGCCCTTGAGCACGCCGTTGAAGTTGTCGCGGTCGATGAAAATGAACTTGCGGTCCTTGAGCTTCGGCAGCGGCTCCAGCGGGTTGCCGGAGAAATCGCCCAGCACACCGACGACAAAGGGCAGCTCTTTCTTTTCCTGAGCGTCACCGATATCCACGTCGTAGGTGATATGGACCCGAGGCGCGCGAACGCGGTCGAGTTTGTGCTGGGTACTTTCCTTCTTCGCCATCGTGATCTCCTGGTGCGAACAATTCGCTGCAAGTCATTTGCGTTCCGGCCAACGGGTGGCCGGGCGCGTTACATTCCTTCGATCGTCAGCAGAAGGCGCTGACGGATTTCATCGTTCATTTCAATAATGTTGTCGTGCCCCACCAACTCTTCGAAGCTGGTGTTGCCGGCGATTTGCGTGCTATTGCGGATAACCGATTCATCCGGCAATTGGGAGCGCACCGGTGAGCCGATGACGCAAAAGGGCAGGTCGCCAAAGTCTTTCAGGCGTTCGAAACTGAGGGGGAAGCGCAGGCCGCCAAACAGACGACCCAAACCGGGTGACTGGCTCAGGCAGTAGAACAACACCAGGTAGTGCACGACAAAGCGGTACAACTCGGCGCTGCTGCGATTGGGGTCTTTGATGACGGTGCGAAAGCGCGCCAGGTCGAATGAGTTGAAACCCACGACCCAGCGCACGGGGCTGGTGATGCGAATGGTCTGGCCGCTTTGCGAGAGCACCTTGTCGTACTCCAGCGGAAACAGTTCCGGCGTCGTCCCGATCAGGTTCAGGGGCACTTCCAGTTCATTGACCAGCTGAAAGGGCGCTGCCGACCCAATGCGGTCATAGAGTTCCTTGAACTCCTTGAAGTGGTGCTGGGTTTCGCGGCCGCTGCTGCGTTGCGCACCTTGCAGGTACTCACCGAAAAACGTCTGTGGACGGATCAGCAATGCGAGGGTCGACAGATAATCCGAAGCCTGCGCCTTGAGCGCATCGGAAATGGCCCGGGTCTGGCTTCGCAGTTTGATCAGTGCTTCAACGTCAAACGTCTGAGTCATCGGTATATCGTCCTTGAACTCTTCACGACCGCCTCCTGAATATCCAGGGAGAACGTGAAGAGCTACGAATATCTCAATTGAGTACCTGTTCACAAAGTGCGATGGCCGATGTTTCCACATCGAAAATGCACATTGTCAGGATTTTGTAGGAACACGGTGCTGGCATTTGGATGTTGAGTGGCCAGCAACGTCGTATATGGCAACATCTCGTACGGAAAAGTTCAGTCAGGAAAGGATTTTTTCTCGTTTTTGATACATGCCGCAATGATGTCCGCTTGCCATTAGACGGTGGATCTGTCTGACAGAAGCCTCTGAAACCCAGCAGGTTCAATGGTTTGAGAAGGATTGTGGATCCAGTTTTCAATTAAAATTAAATTGAAAAAAGGTGAACCGGTTCACCAAATTCCGGTTTATTTAGCGCCGATAAAAACGGGAATGGGAAAAAGTGAGATTTATTGCGCGTGAAAGTGATGGCAACGCAGAGTATTTGGAATAAGGAAAGATTTATCTCACCGTTCTGTTTGTAGGACGGCTTTGTGGGGTTACATAGGGCTGGCATCACTGTATAACGCGTTCTGTGCAATTACGTCCCTGGGAACTTTAGCGGCGGGCTGTGCAAATGCGCAAAGGCCTTCGGGCATTTGTTAAATGGATTTTGCGCTCGCTAAGGACAGTAGAGCGGCGCATTTATTAGGCCTATGCCTCATGAAAAGTTTAAAACTCATTGCCGTCCTCATTCTCCTGCCGCTTTGCCTGGGTTTGTTTGGCATCTGGGTGCTGCAACGCAGCAGTCAGACCGAAATGGAACTCGCCCGGACCAACGCTGACCTGATCGACCTTCGTCCCCAACTTGAATCGCTGGCCGCGCAACCTGACTCACGTTCGATCACGGTCAATATTGACGATGAACAGGTCAGTGTAGCGTTGGCCTTGTCTCGCCTCACTGAAGCCGAAGAGGTGCTAAGCACTCTGCAACCGTTGAGTGCAGTGATGACCGTTTTGGCCAAGGCTGTCGTCGTCCTTGGTCTGCTGGCCTCGCTGGCCGGTGTTTTGGGTCTCATCTGGCTCCGTTGGGCCGGATCACGCGCGAACCAGTCCCGTGAACAACTGCTGCGCACCTTCACTGAAGTGAGCCGGACTCTGCCTTACCTTCTGGTGGGCCATATCGTCGCCATCGGCGCGGCGGTCGCGGCCATCCTGGGCTTCGAAGCGCTGGGGATCTGGCACGCAGGGAAAATGTCTACCGGTGAATTCAAGCTGATGGGTATCGCCTTGGCAGTGATGTTGGGCTGCCTGTATTCGATCTGGCAAATGGGCAAGCAACTGCGCGTCATGCTGCGCATGTTTGAGTCGACGCCGATGCCCGTTCTCGGCCAGGTGGTCACGCCAGAACAAGCGCCGGTGCTGTGGGCCTACGTTCGCGATCTGGCGGATCAACTCGGCGCACTGGCACCTGAACACATCGTCATGGGCATGACCGAAGGTTTCTACGTAACGTCCAGCGACGTCGATCTGCTGCCCTCAGGCACCGCGCTCAAAGGCCGAACCCTGCACATACCGATGATGTACCTGGGGTTGCTCGACGCTGCGGAAACCAGCGCGGTGATCGGGCACGAACTGGCGCATTTCGCTGGCGACGATACCGAGTACAGCATGCGCTTCGTGCCGATCTACGACGGCATCGGCCGCAGTCTGGGCCTGATTGCCGGAACCATGCTGGAAAGCGACCTGCTGCAACGCTCAATCTTGCGTCCGGCCTTCATGCTCGGCATGTACTTCATGGAAAGTTTCGATCACGCGGTGAACCACTGGAGCCGCGTACGGGAACTGGCTGCGGACGCCGCAGGCGCAACGTTGGCCGGAAATATCGCCGCCGCGTCGGCGCTGGTACGGATCTCTGCCATCGACCCGCTGCTGCAAGAGCGGGTGGGTGCGCATGTGGGTCATGCGACCCACCCGGCGGAGCACGACCTCACCCGCGACCTGCCGACCAGCGTGTTGCATGAATTGGCCGCTCTGACGCTGACCTTGCCTGACGAGGAAATGGAAACCCGGCTGCCGCATCCGTCGGACACTCACCCCTCCAATGGCGAGCGCTTGGCGTCGTTGCAGGTAACGGTCGAAGAGGCTGTGAGCCGCGGCACCCGACCCATCGTTGCAGCACAAGCCTGCGCCGCGCTGAATCAGTATTTTGCCGATCCCCAGGCATTGCGCACCCGCGTTACCGAGGACTTTCTCGGCCATTACGTGACACAAGACGCGGCGGCAGTTGAAGAGCTGCGCACCCATGCCAGCCAAGCCACAGAAGAAGTCCGGCTACACGAAGGTGCGCGCTTGCGCGGCTGGATCACCCTGGTTTTCTTCGCCATGCTGATGTTGCTGGGCCTGGGTCTGCTGATGTGGCCGCTACTGTTCCCGGAGGCTGTAGGGAGCAAGAAGGGCTTGATACTGGTGACGGGCGGCGTGCTCGCTTTCCTGATGGCGTGCCTGCTGCCGTTCTCGCTGCGCATGCTCATGCGAGCGGACAAGACCGCGTTACTGCTGACCCCCGATCAATTCGTTTTCGCCAACCTCAAGCAACCACTGCCGATACAACACGTCGCCGATTTCGGCCTGCGAGTGGGGCAGGGGGTGCATTTGAACCTATTGCTCGAAGACGACGCGCCCATGCCAGAACTGATCTCGCGCTCGTTCTTTGCCCCAGATGTGAAGCTCGACAAGAAAAAACGCTGGGTCCAGTTGCAACTGATGCAGTTCTGTCGCGACGACAAAAAACTCAAGGAGAAGGAGCTGGCGGAACTGATTGGCACGTACCTGAACGCAGGGACGGCGCGGCATTTGTTGCAGCAGCGGTTTGAGCAAGTGGATTAATGACTGCCGACGCATACGTCATAGAGTTCTGCTAGCAGCGCATGCAGTTTGTTGTTCTCGTCCAACAAGGGTTTTGCCTGCTCGTACAGAACGATGTCATTGATCGAGCCTGATCCACCGTAAAGCGATACGATTTGAGATAGCGCGTACGTGGTGTCGTGGGGCAGGGCAAGTCTGCATTTTTCGAGTTTGTCCGCCCATTCAGGGCAGCCGAACTTGCGCAGTAAGGCGGTCGTCTGGACGATGATTGAAGAGATTTTGCTGATGCTTTTCATATCACAACACTATGTGTGAGGAAGACTTTCTGGCGGCCGCCCATTTGGCAGCTGAATCTTTAAGCCTTGTGCAATCTGATGGCCAATGTAGAAGGCATTCCCCAGTGCGCTGGCAAGTTCAGGGTCGTTGGCTTCAAAGTCTTTGCTGGCCCAGGCACCGATAGTCAATTGGTGCAGCCTCGCTTTATCTTTTTCAATGCCCTGCAACACGTTTTTGATGAATTGCAATTGAATCAACGAGCTTGAGTAGATCTGGAATTCTGGGCACCCGTTGTATCTCAGGGCGGTAATTGCTATCGCATTGTCGATGTAATCCAGAGCAGTTATTGGTGTTTTAAGGAGGTGGTCCCTCCGGGCTCCAGCGGTTTGGTCGCTACGCGACGCCACGTAATCATCAAACATTTGAACCTGCTCCCTGATCAAGTCATCGTCCCGATAATAATCAACGTGTTTTCTATCCCTAAGGAATTGTTCCGATTGTGGTCCTTGAGTCAATAGCGAAACGATGGCTACGCATTGCATGAGCCAATAGATTTCAAACGAGGATTCAGTGCCTCGACAGTAGCCAAGATATTCCCCTTGCTTGTACAAGTCAGCGGCCAGTTGGCTGGCTGTATCGCGGTTTATCGTCGTCTCTGATGTCAAACCGGCCGAGTCATTCGCTATGACGAATACCCGATAGCGCTGCAATAGGATGTCCTCCACAAGCGTCAGGTCCGGACAGGCGGGGGGCATTAGCGGGACAAATACCTCCGCTTTAAGATTGATCGGTAGCCAGGACAGGTTCCTCTCCACTTGGGAAGGTGCCTTGACCAACTCGGTCAAGGGGACTTCATCAACAACCTGCTCGGTGGGGGCGGGAGGAAAACCAGTCTTTTGCCTGAAAAGAGCTATCAAATGATGCATTAGTTTTGTCATGGGAAAGCCTTCAGTGGTCCAATCAACGTTATTTATCCATTTACCTGCTTCTATCTACATATTAAATAGCCGACCCTCTGTTAGTTCCAGGCTTCTCAATGAGCAACTCGTCCAGTTCTCTGCGGCGGCATTTCATAGCGAAATCCACTGCGGCATCAATGTCTTTTTGAAAAAGCTCGAAGCTTGCGCGATCTATTTCGTAATATTCCTCGTAGTCAACCATGCCGTTGCTCACCGGAATCGACACGTAAAGGCGGCCTGTAGTCTCTTCGACTCCTAAAGAGAACATGTGTTTACGGCTTATGAACGCGTCACTGAATTTCATCATGTTCTTGATTCCGATTTCCTAGGCGGCTTTTTTTGCGACAGCAGAGCTGCCGTTTTCAGCACGATCGTGTCCACCTTATATTCTGATTTTCAGTGTCGCTTCATCGATTCCCATAAATCACTTCGTCCATGTCGTCATGTAGTGGGGCGCTTTCGAATAACTGTTGCGCCAGGTGTTGTATATGTTCTGACCAAGCAATCGTTTTGACCCATTCTTCGGGCATTCCCGTCACCCCGTACAGCGCCCCGGCTATCTGGCCGGCCGTAGCTGCCACGCTGTCGGCATCATCCGCCAGATTGGCAGCCAGCAGGATCGCATCCTTAAAGTTGTCCGTGTTCCACACCGCCCATAGTGCCGCTTCCAGCGTGTCGATGACGTAGCCGGAGGAGCGGATTTGATCGCGGGTTTTTTGTTTGTACTCGCCTGCATTGATGATCAATGGGCGGGGGTAAAGGGCTCGTAACATTGGCGACAAAGTTTCTTCCTTGTCCGCACCGTTGAGAGACAGGTGCAATTGTGCACCCAATAGTTCGCAGCAATTCACTGCCTCTACGGCCCGGTGGGTGCATCGGCTCTGTGCCGCGCTTTCCCGCCAGGTGCCGGACAAGGTGTGGCGCCGGAAAATAGCGGTGGGTGCCAACCGGATGATTGACCCATTGCCAGCTGTCGATGGATGGTCATTACCGTACCAATCAACACCCTGCGCCAGGGACCCTTCCAGTGCAGTACGAGTGGCATTGCCAATATCGAAACACTTTCCGTTATGACTGTTCTCGCCGTTTTTGTACCAACGACAAAGCCGTAGTGAAAAGTCACGGAAGTCGAAATTGTTGTTTGCTACGTAAGTGTCCGCCAAGGCCAATGCCATGCTCGTATCGTCGGTCCACTCGCCCTTTTTCAGATTGAAGGGCCCACCTCCCACCATGTCACTGATATGTTCGATATCACGGGGCAAGAACTCTAGCGTTGTACCTACCGCATCGCCAATCGCGAGCCCTAGCAGGCAACCCTTCGCACGGTCCAGTGCCTGTTCTTCAGTGAGGGTGCAAGGCCTGGAAGACAGCCAGCCAGGTTTCTTGTTTGTTACCTTGGGGGCGTCCGGCTGCAACATGAAGTCCATGCGCTGACGCAGCTGAAGAGAAGGGGATGGGAGGAGATGATCGTAACGCTCAGTGTATTTGGAGAGCGCTTCGTCCGAGCTTCTCAAATCAATCATGGCTTGTCTCTAGTTTGGTGTGCTCTCAAAGATACTTCTTCCAGGCAGCTCGGGCGAGATCATAAGGATTTTGGTTTTCGATAAAATGTGTCTCATAACTCCTTCGTCACTCCAGAAACATTCGACTTAGCTTCACGTTACGACTTTTTTTCTTTTATAAACCTTAGTGGTTATTTCATCCCGTCTACCTGAATACAAACTTCCTGATTGCCGATCATTTTGCATGCTCAGCTATTTCAGGGTCTGACTTTTTTCATGATGTCTTCTATTATTTTAAGTGTGTCCGAGCTGCGGCCGTCGATAAGCTCAACATAAAAATTGCTGTAAGCAACCGAAAGCGCCCGATAATTCCGAAGGTTTGACTCATCCATGATGCGATGGCCAGGTATGTTCCTTGCTTCAACTTCGGTGTCGATTTCACCACGCTCAGCTGCGGATATCAAAGATTCCATTTGTCCGTACAAAGCCAGCGCTGCCGGTTCTTTTGCTTTATACAGTTCCAGTTGTTTTCGCAATTCGATGGCAGTCTGTTTTAACGCTTGCATATCCATGCTGATTCCTGGTTTTTGATTTCGCCAATGAGCTTTGCTGCAGACCGCTCTCGCCGATTAGGCACTAGATACTGAGCCACCTCTCCCGTTCTTGTGATTCTATTTATCCCATCTGCCCGAATACAAATTTCCTGATTTCCAATCATTTTGTAAGGCCAGTTATCGTTGATGTAGCGGGTGGGTTTAAAGCATGCGTTATCTTGGTTGACCCAAAACAGCTGCCCAGCCGATCCAGAAGTCAGGAGCTTTGGGCACGGGGTGTAGTCTCGGCAAAGCAACGTGATTGTGGTCAAGATCATAATGGCGGGCACGATGTAAATAATTGTCTTCCTCCAGGCCACTCTGGAAGGACGGCTTTGTCTATTCGCGTTTGCAATATTCCGGATGGAGCCTCCTGACCAAAAAATTGTCCCAACGGCTGACCTTCTACGCCAGCTCTTTTTAGTACTGCCGAACGCAAAGGCACCCGCCGCACCACCGGCGATAGTGCCAACCGCAACGCTGCCGCCCAGAATCATCGAAACTTCTTTGACCAATTGCAGCAGCACAGGAAGGATCTGCTCGATTTCGATCGAGGCCCACTTGCGCTTGAGGTCCATCTGGATGATCAGGTAGGAGAGGGCGAACGCCCGGTTCACCGCATCGATGCGGTGGCCGCCCATGTAGCCATAGGCCTGGCTCGCCCCATTGCCGACGCGACGGGTAAAGCCGTTCCAGTTGTCGTGAGCGCTCTGCAAGCCCTCGTTGACGCCCTGGTTCAGTTCGCTGAATTTCTGGTCGAGGTTGCGTTCGACGTCGGCCCAGATGGGCACATTCGCTAAAAGATCCATTTACACATCACTGTCCTTGGGGGAAGAAGCGTCCCAACCTAATCGTCTTGTGAAACACGGACGCTTGCGACGGCTTGATTCCTCCGACTGGCCGATGGTGGCGTTGGTGCCGCTAGCGCATGATTCTCCCCAAGTTTCACCCCGGTGCCTTGGGTGTCAAAATTCCAGATTTGCGTCTACGCATGCTAAAGCTGATCGTCCGATAGGTTGACACCATCGGCTCGGCGGTGTCTCCTCTGGACGATTGGGTGTACGTCCAAGCAACTGTGACCGGTTTCTCTTTTTTGAAACACTGATGGCACTTTCCCATTTATCCGTTGTCTCAGCGGTTCAGTCTGGTGAGCCGTACGGCTGCCGCCACCAGCATGATGATTGGCGGAAGGCTATAGCCTATGTCCTACAGAATTCTAGGGGTGTAGTGCGGCTCGATGCGATGCAAGCGTTAGGACCGTCTCGCTGGAAGCGTTAATTTTGGCGTCCCGATTGTAGTTCACCAATACCTCGACTGGTCACTCCAGCGCGGTGGTATTCCGGTCGAATCCAAGGATATATGCAGAAATATGGACATCACTAGGCTGCTGATACCGTCAAATTGCCATCTATTGCAAGATACCGATCTGCGTCGTAGGTGCGAATTATTGAGCACGACTGGGTCGATTGATGCCGCGGTTCAGAGTCTGAGCGGGCAGACAGTGAAGGAGCACGCATGAGTAACTTTCTGACACCTCCCACTTCGGCCAGCATGCGATGTGAGCGCAGGCAGCCGGGCCTACTAGGGCGTGGGCAGCAGGGGTTTGCAGGCGAGTCCGCAATGGATTTCTACATGCAGCCTGGGCAATTCGCCGGAGAATACGCGACCGATGATTACACGGCTGCGGTGTATCTGGTGCATCAACTGTCATCTCGCGACGAGGATATGAGCCCTGATGAATTCAGACGTGCTGCTCTGCTGCTCCGCGAACTCCTGCAGAAACTGAAGTCCGCCACTAATGTATCGGCTGAAGCGTTGCAAGCCCTGCAAAAGGCCGCCGAAAAAATACCAGTAATTGGAACTCTGATGTTTTCGGGAGGTAACTTGCCCGGAACCATTGCGGCTGCAGCGGGTGGCGTTATGGCAGCAGCTAAGGCGAGGAAGGTTACTGATCTTCTGGACATGACTCCCGCGCAAAAAGCGAAGCTTCATGAGTGGGCCAATAGCCGAGGAACCCCCGGAGCACAGTCGGCCGGTAAAACATTTAAAGGCAGCATAAAAATCATTGCTAAAGAAGGTCAGTTGTTTTTTGAAGTGCCTGTGACGGCCGTAGCGAAGCATTATAAAATATTAGGTGCGGTGGGGCCGTCTGTCGCTCATATCCCTATCGGGAATACCAAGGCTGCACTGAACCAACGTACACATCTGCATGCGAATGGCGCTACCGGCATGTTGAAGTTCATGGGGGGGAATTCTGTCGGTGCTGCTCTGGCTGTAGGGCCGCAAGCATTTCTGGATTATTCAAGTTCAACAACAGGTACGGAGTTCTATAACAAGTCTGTGCAAAGTCAGCCAACTAACATTGCATCGGCAGCTGCCGGAGTTGGCGCTGGTTGGTTGATGACAGCTGGTGCGGCTGCCCTTGCGCTTCCTGCTGCGCCCTTGGTAGCGGTGGTGGCCGTCAGCTTTGTTGCAGGTGTACTTGTACAATGGGTCATAGTTAAAACCGGACTTGATAAGACGGTCAGCGACGCGTTAAAGATTGAGGATGATGAATGATCGATTCCCAGAATATTAAGAGAATTAGTTGGGGTTTTTTTGGGTTCTTGGTTTTTTTTATGGTGTTTGGGCCTTCAAATTTAAAGTATTTTTGGCCGGCATTTTTTATTATGTCGTTGCTTGCATTCATGTGTACTATATATCTTGTCTATGTATGTGAGAGAATTACTTTTTATTTGACTTGGATACTTGTTGCGGTCGTAGGCACATTTTCCTATATGGCCTGTACGGCAGCTTATATGATTGGTGAAAGTTTCTGGGGAAAGGCAAGTATTGCTGCCCTCATGGTAGGGCTTTTTCCAATGAGCGTCACATTGCTAACATATTTGGTCTTGGCAAATGGCAAATCGTCATTTCATCCATTCGAATATGATGGAATCAAGGTCCAGCCACGTCCGCAAAACAAGCAAAAAACATCGGCCGCATATAGCCCTCTTTTGGTGGCTGGCGCAACCACCTTGGCGGCAAGTGTTTTTACCAAAACAGCCGGCTTCCTCACTACCGGTATGGTTGTCCTGTTTGGGATGCTAGCTGTTTCCGTCACAATATTATTCTACGCACGCCACATAATCCGAGGCCTGCGGACCCTCCGCATCCAAGAAAAAACCATGCCCACCCCCTACACCTTCATGCAAATCGACGACATTCGCGAAGCGCGCAGTCGTTGGTGGTTGAGCAGATTGTTCAAGTGGGTCGCTTCCTGGCGCAAGTCGCCGGGTGCCTGATTTTCGATGATCACTACGTGCAGGCCGTTCAAGCCTGATGACGTGTTACCGGTTAAGGAGTAGTTGAAGCGATGGATCTTTCCTCACTGTTTATGGCGCAGAACAGGCGCATGTTCAAGCTGACCATGGCCCTCAAGGGCGGCCAGGAGTTGTTGCTTGAATCCTTTTCCGGGAGTGAAGGTTTATCGACTGATTTCGGATTTCAGCTGGACCTGATTTCCGCGGACGCGAGCGTAAAACTCAAGTCTGCCATCGGCCAGGCCGCGACGATTGAAATCGAACTTGCTACTGGCGGTAGCCGTTATATCAACGGCCATGTGCTGAGCTTCGGGAACAACGGCAGTGATGGCGGCATGTCGCGCTATTCAGCCTATGTGGGTTCATGGTTGAGCTTGATTGCGCAGCGGTATGACTCTCAAATCTATCAGGATCAAACCGTAGAGCAGGTGATCAGGAAGGTATTTGGTCGTTATGAAGGTCTCGCGAAATACGAGTTCCGCGTCAGCCGTACACTCAAGCCGCACAGCTATATCACTCAGTACCGCGAAAGCGACAGTCACTTCGTCATGCGGCTGCTTGAGCAAGAGGGGTTGTTCTTCTACTTCGAGCACACGGCCGACAGCCACACGCTCATCATCATGGACGACTCCAGCGTTCTGACGCCGCTGCCCGAGCAGCCGCAAGTGCGCTTCCACACAGCATCAGTGACCGAAAACTCTGACTCCATCACTCACTGGAGTTCCGCTCGGGAGTTCCAGGCCGGAAAGATCTCGGTGCAAACCTTCGATTATCGACAGCCGGGAAATCGGATTCCCGTCACGATGAACAGCCTCAATCAACAAGGTGATGTTCCGTCGTATGAAATCTTCGATTACATGGGGCAGTACACCCACGGCACGTATGAAGATGGCGAACTTCTGGTACGTAACCGCATTGAGGCGCTTGAGCTCAAAGGCAAGACATTTGTCGGGTCAAGCAACTGTCGCGCTATGCGCCCAGGCAATACGTTTGAGCTGACGCAGCATTACGAGCATGACGCTGGCTCTGCCGATGACAGGCAGTTCCTGGTGATGAACATCGAGCACCGCGGCAGCAACAATTACACCTCGGGAAGTCAGGCTGGCTACGGTAATAAATTTTATTGCGTGCGGAAAAAGATCAAATTCCGTCCACAGATGGACCTGCTCAAGCCTGCGATTTCCGGCCCACAAACAGCCATCATCGTCGGCCCGCCCGGCGAAGAAATATACACCGACGAAATGGGCCGCGTGAAAGTGCAGTTCCACTGGGACCGCTACGGCGAGTTCAACGACAAAAGCTCCTGCTGGGTCCGCGTGGCCCAGACCGGAGCCAGCGGTGGTTTCGGCAGCATTCAGATTCCTCGTGTAGGCGATGAAGTCGTGGTGGTCTTCCTCGACGGCAACCCTGATCGTCCGTTGATCATGGGCAGCCTCTACAACAGCCAAAACATGCCACCGTGGTCGCTGCCGGCAAACAAGACGCAGAGCGGGTTTTTGACGCGGTCGATGAAGGGCGATGGTGGTACGGCGAACTTTTTCCGCTTTGAAGACAAGGCGGGGGCCGAGCAGGTCATCGTGCATGCCGAGCGCAACATGGACACCGAGATCGAGGTCGACGAGATCCACAGCGTTGGCAGCAATCGCACGATCACGGTCGGTGGCACGCACACCGAAACGATCAAGAAAGACACGGTGATGAATGTCCAGGAAGGCTCGCTGACGATTCAGGTCGACAATCAGTTCATTCAGGTCAATGCCAAGCAGCACATCATTCTTCAGGTGGGGGACAGCAGCATCACCCTCACGCCGGATGGCATCGAGATCAAAGGCAAGACGATCGTCACGACCAGCACTGGCACCACCCAGATCACGGGCTCCGAGGTTCGGGTCAATGACTAGGGAAGCGTGTCTATGACCAGGACCAGTATTTACGATCGTATTTCCGCCAAGCGTATTGCGCTGGAGGAAGCTGCGCGCCTTGAGCAGCAAAATGCGCCGATCGTTGAACAAGCGCCCAAGCCGGAACCCGTACCTGTCGTTGCCCTGCAGAGCACGCCCAGCAGCTTCAATTTCGGCGGTTTCAATCTGGCATTCCCAGCGGGTTTCAACTTCCGCGATATCCAGACGACCATCGAACACGAAGGCGAGCCGATCATCTTGACGATCAAACGTCGTGATGTGGCGCAGGGCCAGAACCTGGAAAAGCTTTTCGAAGCGTCCGTGCAGATGTTTCGCACGATTTATCCCGAGTTGCGCATCATCCGTCAGCGCGAGTACAGCGTGGCAGGCAATGCCGCCAAGTGCCTGGATTTCCACTTCAAGATCGGTCACGCCGAACGCCACGGACGTCTGGTGGGCGCCATTGTTCCTGTTGCCGGGAGTGACGAAGTGCAATGGCTGAATATTTCGTGCGTGATTGATCCGACCAAGCCTGCGCTGAGTCTTTGGCTGGTGGATTTCGACAGCATGCTTGAAGGCCTCGCGGCCCGCTGATACCTCATTTTTCGATTTCAGGAATTTACATCACATGGATTATGAATTGCAGGAAGGCAGCATCGCGTTGCCGCAGGGTTTTCAGGACCGAACGGTAAACATGTTTGTGCTGGGGGCGAGCGTTCCTGCGCCGTTAAGCATCACCATTTCCAGGGACATGCTGCTGCCCGCCGAGGCGCTCAAAGCCTACGTTGATCGTCAGGTGAAAATGCTTGCCTCCAAGCTGCGTGGCTACACCCTGCTAGGCAAGAAGGCGGTTGCGTTGTCGACCTCTGCGCCGATCGACGGCATCCAGATCGATGCGTATTACATGACTGATGGTCGACCGTTTTATCAGCGCCAAGCGGCCTTTCTGATTGAGCCGGGTCGCGCGATTATTTTCTCCACTACAGCCCAGGCCGATTTCAGCAGCGAGCAAAACCAGAACTGGGTGGACCTGCTGGCCAGCTTCCAGCCTCGCCAGCCCGGCGCAACCAAGACCGACTCCAGCGAACAGGAGTAACGGCCATGTTTGAAGCCGCAAGGTTTGGCGATGAAATCGCTCACACCAGTGCCCTGGGCGGGTTTCTGATCGGTGCCGCGCTCGGTATTGCGCTGATCGCCACGGTTGCCATCGCGACGTTCACCTGTGGGTTTGGTGTGGCTTTGTTGGCGGGTCTTGCGGCAGGCGTCGGAGGTAGCCTGCTGACTGCCGCAGGGGAGGCGATAGGCAGTATGTTTTCATCGCCCTCCGGGACCATCGTCACCGCGTCGGACAACGTATTCATCAATAGCCGCAAGGCCGCCCATGTCGAAAAAAGCATTGGCGCCTGCGACAAGCATCCCGGTCCGGTGCAAGTCGCGGAGGGCTCGACCAACGTCTTCATCAATGGCACGGCGGCGGCGCGCAAGGGTGACAAAATCACCTGCGGTGCAAAGATTTCCAGCGGCTCGGGCGATGTTTACATTGGCGGTGGAACCCACCGCTACCTGCCGGTAGACGACGAGATCCCCGGCTGGCTTCGAACCACGGTCGATATCCTCATGGCGGTCGCCGGGGGGGCGGGGGGGATCGCTAAATTGATCACGGCCGGGACACAGGCCGGCATGAAAGCCACCATGCCCTGCGTGTTGAGGTTCACTGCCGGCTTCGTCGCCGGTGGGGTGGCGGGCCGCTACATTGTAGGGCCGGCCATCGAGCGTGCGGTCGGTGGTCTGGTGGGCAACCCTGTTGACGCCACCACTGGCCGCAAGGTCATTCCTGACGAACCCGACTTCAGCCTCCCGGGCCTGATGCCCATCGAATGGTCACGCTTCTATGCCAGCGACCTGACCGTCGACAGCGTGCTCGGCCGGGGCTGGGTATTGCCCTGGGAACAAAGCCTGCGTCGCAGTGGCAGCTTCGTTTACCTGATCGACAACCAGGGGCGCAGCGTGCCGTTTGTGGACGTGCCGCCGGGGGACCGCATCTACAATCCCCACGAACAGGTCTATCTGGTCCGCACCGAAGGCGGTCATTACCTGCTGCAAACCCTCGACAACATCTTCTTCTACTTCGGCGAAGTACCGGACGATAACGTCCCCGTACCGCTGCAACGCATCGAAAACGCCCTCGGCCATTTCCTGCATTTCACCCACACGGTCGAAGGCACGCTCACCGACATCAGCGCCACCGGCGGCGTACGTGTTCACCTGCATTACGACAACCCGCTGGGTCGCCTGACCGACGTCAAACGCATCGTCGATAACCAGGCCGTCGAGACAATGGTGCAGTATCGCTACGACGACAATGGCCAGCTCATCGAGGTGATCAATCGCAACAGCGATTCGGTCCGACGCTTCAGCTATGCCGACGGCGTCATGGCCAGCCACAGCAACGCTCTGGGTCTGACCTGTAATTACCGCTGGGAAACCATCGGTGAGCAGCCCCGCGTGGTGGAACACTGGACCAGCGATGGCGAACATTTTCATTTCCGCTACGACGTGAAGGCCCGCACCACTTGGGTCACCGATGTGCTCGGGCGCGAAGCTGAAATTCACTACAACGACGATCATCGCGTCATCGCCAGTCGCGACTTCGGTGGCGAGCACTACGTCATCGACATCGACGACAGCGGCAACATGACCGGCCTGACGCTGCCAGACGGTAATACGGTCGAGCTCAAGTACGACGACTACGCACGACTGGTCGAAGAAACCGATCCGCTCCGGCGCAAGATCAAGTACCAGTATCACCACTTGACCACGCTGGTCACGCAGGTCGATTATCCCGACGGTAGCACCTGGAAAGCCCGTTACGACGCCAAGGGCAACCTCATCGCCGAAGTCGATGCGTTGGGCAACAAAACCGAATACCTCAACAGCGATGACGGCTTGCCGCACACCGTCATCGACGCCACCCAAAAGTCCAAATACCTGTGGTGGAACACCCTGGCCCAAGTCGAGCGTTTCCAGGATTGCTCGGGTAAAAACACTCTTTACCGCTTCGACGAGCGCCATCACCTGATCGCCGTCACCGATGCCCTGAACCAGACCACCACCCTGGAACGCAAACCCGACGGCGAAGTGCTGCGTATCCAGCACCCGGACGGCAGCGCCGAGTCGTTTACCTACAACGCCCTCGGCCAGGTGCTGACGCACACCGACGGCAAAGGCCAGACCACGCGCTTGCTGCGCACCGCTCGCGGCCTGCCGAGCAGCCGCCAGGACGCCAAAGGCCAACGCATCCGCTACGAATATGACCAGGCCATCCGCCTGACCGCGCTGGTCAATGAAAACAACG
Organism: Pseudomonas sp. RIT-PI-q; assembly: GCF_001297125.1. Classification (GTDB taxonomy): domain Bacteria; phylum Pseudomonadota; class Gammaproteobacteria; order Pseudomonadales; family Pseudomonadaceae; genus Aquipseudomonas. The sequence continues at coordinate 445 of NZ_LHPC01000029.1, read as the reverse complement.
CCGCCTACCAGTTTGCCTACGACGCATCCGATCGCCTGATCGAAGAAAAACGCATCGACAACCTGACCCGTCGATTCAGCTACAACCTCGGCGGGCACCTGACGCGTGTCGAGGAAATCGGCTACGGCGAACGCGCCGAACGACCACAGCGCCACACCGAATTTGAACGCGACACCATCGGCCGATTGCTGGCCAAGCTCAACGCCGATGCGCGTCAGGATTACACCTACGACGACGGCGATCGCTTGCTGTCCATCGAACGCCAGCCCACCGCCCACGGCAAGAAACTCGGCGTCAGCGAAGAGAAACTCGACTTCTCCTACGACCTGCTGGGCCGCCTGATCAAAGAGACCACGCCGCAAGGCGCCTTGTCTTACGACTACGATCCGCTGAGCAACCTGACCACGCTGACCCTGCCCACCGGCCAGCACCTGAACCACCTGTA
>NZ_LHPC01000056.1 GCF_001297125.1 Pseudomonas sp. RIT-PI-q | reverse complement strand
TTCAGGCGTACGACAAGCTGACCGAGCAAGGTCGCAAGGTGCGTGTGGTTTCGATGCCGTGCACCAGCGTGTTCGATGCGCAGGACGCCGGCTACAAACAAGCGGTCCTGCCGTTGCAGGTCAGCGCGCGGATCGCGATCGAAGCGGCTCACGCCGACTACTGGTACAAATACGTGGGCCTGGAAGGCCGCGTCATCGGCATGACCACCTACGGCGAGTCGGCGCCTGCGCCTGCCTTGTTCGAAGAGTTCGGCTTCACCCTGGAAAACATCCTGGGTCAGGCTGAAGAGCTGCTGGAAGACTAAAAACACAACGCGGTGGTTTCAGAACCACCGCGGTCCCTGTAGGAGCTGGCTTGCCAGCGAAGGCGGCCTCAAGAATAGTGCAAGACTTGAGGGCCTCTTCGCTGGCAAGCCAGCTCCTACAAGGGGTGTGTTGCACATGAGAATTTCGTCTGGCTGCGTATTATCGAGAACCCCATGCCTCAACCGCGTCCTTACAAAGTTGCACTCAACGGCTACGGCCGGATTGGTCGTTGCGTCTTGCGTGCGTTGTTCGAGCGAGGCGATAAGGCCGGGTTTGAAATTGTCGCGATCAACGATCTGGCCGACATGGCCAGCATCGAATACCTGACACGCTTCGACTCCACGCACGGGCGTTTCCCCGGCGAAGTGAAGGTCGAAGGCGATTGTCTGCATATTAAGGGCGACTGCGTGAAGGTCCTGCGCAGTGCCACCCCCGAAGGCATCGATTGGGCGTCGCTTGGCGTCGATCTGGTGCTGGAGTGCTCCGGCGCTTACCACACACGTGAAGATGGCCAGCGTTTCCTCGACGCCGGCGCGCCACGCGTGCTGTTTTCCCAGCCGATGGCCAGCGAGGCGGATGTCGACGCCACCATCGTCTACGGCGTGAACCAGGATTGCCTGACCGGCGACGAGCTGCTGGTGTCCAACGCGTCCTGCACCACCAACTGCGGCGTGCCGCTGTTGCGCCTGCTGGATCAGGCCATTGGTCTGGAATACGTGTCGATCACCACCATCCACTCGGCGATGAACGACCAACCGGTAATCGACGCCTATCACCATGAAGACCTGCGCCGTACCCGTTCGGCGTTTCAGTCGGTGATTCCGGTGTCCACTGGTCTGGCGCGTGGCATCGAGCGTCTGTTGCCGGAACTTGCCGGGCGAATTCAGGCCAAAGCCGTACGAGTGCCGACGGTTAACGTGTCTTGCCTCGACATTACGATGCAGACCGTCAGCGACACCGACGCCACCGAGGTCAACCGGATTCTGCGCGAGGCCGCCACCAGTGGCCCGCTCAAAGGCCTTCTGGCTTACACCGAGCTCCCCCATGCAAGCTGTGATTTCAATCACGACCCACATTCGGCCATCGTCGATGCCAGTCAGACTCGAGTTTCCGGCCCACGGCTGGTGAACATCCTGGCCTGGTTCGACAACGAATGGGGTTTTGCCAACCGAATGCTGGACGTTGCAGAACACTATCTGCAAACAGCCACCTCTCCAAAACAGTAGGAAATGCGACCCATGACCGTGTTGAAGATGACCGACCTCGATCTGCAAGGTAAGCGTGTACTGATCCGCGAAGACCTCAACGTCCCAGTCAAGGACGGTGTAGTCACCAGCGACGCGCGTATCCTGGCTTCGCTGCCGACCATCAAGCTGGCCCTGGAAAAAGGCGCGGCCGTGATGGTCTGCTCGCACCTTGGTCGTCCGACCGAAGGTGAGTTCTCGGCCGAGAACAGCCTCAAGCCAGTCGCTGACTACCTGAGCAAGGCTCTGGGCCGCGAAGTGCCGCTGGTGGCCGATTACCTGGGCGGTGTCGACGTCAAGGCCGGCGACATCGTGCTGTTCGAAAACGTACGCTTCAACAAAGGCGAGAAAAAGAACGCTGACGAACTGGCCCGGCAATACGCCGCCCTGTGCGACGTGTTCGTGATGGACGCCTTCGGCACCGCTCACCGCGCCGAGGGTTCGACCCACGGCGTGGCCAAGTTCGCCAAAGTCGCCGCCGCTGGCCCGCTGCTGGCCGCCGAACTGGACGCACTGGGCAAAGCCCTTGGCGCGCCGGCTCAGCCAATGGCAGCCATCGTTGCCGGCTCCAAGGTTTCGACCAAACTCGACGTGCTTAATAGCCTGAGCCAGATCTGCAACCAGTTGATCGTCGGCGGCGGCATTGCCAACACCTTCCTGGCCGCTGCCGGTCACCCGGTCGGCAAGTCCCTGTACGAACCGGACCTGCTGGACACCGCTCGTGCCATCGCCGCCAAGGTCAGCGTGCCGCTGCCGGTGGACGTTGTGGTTGCCAAGGAATTCGCTGAAAGCGCGACCGCGACCGTCAAGCTGATCGCCGACGTGGCCGCCGACGACATGATCCTGGACATCGGCCCACAGACCGCAGCGAATTTCGCCGAGCTGTTGAAGTCGTCCAAGACCATCCTGTGGAACGGCCCGGTGGGCGTGTTCGAATTCGACCAGTTCGGTAACGGCACCAAAGTCCTGGCCCAGGCCATTGCTGAAAGCTCGGCGTTTTCGATCGCTGGCGGCGGCGACACCCTGGCCGCCATCGATAAATATGGCGTTGCTGAGCAAATCTCCTACATTTCTACCGGCGGCGGCGCGTTCCTCGAGTTCGTCGAAGGCAAGGTGCTGCCAGCCGTTGAAGTCCTGGAAAGCCGGGCCAAGGCCTGAGGCCGCCCATTTGACCAGGCAAAGGAGTGTTCAGATGGTCAAGACGTTAGCGCTGTTGATCGTCGCGGTTTCGCTGGCGGCTTGCGGGAGCAACCCGAAAGCCAAGCCGGACCCCGCGCCGTCTGCGCCGGATCAAAACGGCTGTTACCAGGCAGACTGGCAGGCCGAAACCAACCCGGTGCTCAACAAGCGTTCCGGGCCTGATGGCCTGGACAAATACGAGACACAGACCCCGGCCAAGGAACATGGCTGCCCTTGACGGGTCTGACTCTTTACCCAGGGCTGGCGGCGTGCGCCGTCAGTCGAGGAACACGGATGAAAGGTTTTATCGCCATTACGGCGCTGGCACTGCTGGCGGGTTGCTCGAATTTCAACCTGTTCAAGCCTGCCGAATCGACGGACAACTGGACCACCTGGACCTGCGACAGCCAGGCCAAAGTGCTCTGGCGCTATACCGACGACAGCCGCAAGGAAGTCGATGTGCGCCTCGGCGGGGCCGATCAGGTCTACCGCTTGAAGCTTGAACCGGGCGCCGAAGGTTCGCTGTACAGCAACGACATGCTGGCGTTTCACGTAAAAGGTGAGGAAGGCCTGGTGTACTGGGTCGCCACCAATGATTTGATTGGCCGCGGTTGTCACCTGTAGGAGCGAGCTTGCTCGCGAGGGTCTTTAACGATAACGCGGGGCACCTGAATGCCCGCGTTGTCTGGGCCACCATCGCGAGCAAGCTCGCTCCTGCAGGGGGCCGATGTTCTGGAATTGATGCAACACCCGAATTCGCAGTCCGGGCTAACCCTCGATCTGCAATAACTTGAATAGCCGCCGCCGCTACGGCAGGCTGGCACGATTAACGACCCTCAACCGGGAGAGACACACACAATGGCACTTATCAGCATGCGCCAGATGCTGGACCACGCAGCCGAGTTCGGCTACGGCGTTCCAGCCTTCAACGTCAACAACCTTGAGCAGATGCGCGCCATCATGGAAGCCGCTGACAAGACTGACTCCCCGGTGATCGTCCAGGCTTCGGCCGGTGCTCGCAAATACGCCGGTGCACCGTTCCTGCGTCACCTGATCCTGGCGGCAATCGAAGAATTCCCGCACATCCCGGTGTGCATGCACCAGGACCACGGCACCAGCCCTGACGTCTGCCAGCGTTCCATTCAACTGGGCTTCAGCTCGGTCATGATGGACGGTTCCCTGGGCGAAGACGGCAAGACGCCGACCGACTACGACTACAACATCCGCGTCACCCAACAAACCGTGGCCATGGCTCACGCCTGCGGCGTATCGGTAGAAGGCGAGCTGGGTTGCCTGGGTTCGCTGGAAACCGGCATGGCCGGTGAAGAAGACGGCATCGGCGCTGAAGGCGTTCTGGATCACAGCCAAATGCTGACCGATCCGGAAGAAGCCGCTGACTTCGTCAAACGCACTCAGGTCGACGCCCTGGCCATCGCCATCGGCACCAGCCACGGCGCGTACAAGTTCACCAAGCCGCCTACCGGCGACGTACTGGCGATCGATCGCATCAAAGAAATCCACAAGCGCATCCCGAACACCCACCTGGTGATGCACGGTTCGTCTTCGGTGCCACAAGACTGGCTGGCGATCATCAACCAGTACGGCGGCGACATCAAAGAAACCTACGGCGTACCGGTTGAAGAAATCGTCGAAGGCATCAAGCACGGCGTGCGCAAGGTCAACATCGACACCGACCTGCGCCTGGCATCCACCGGTGCGATGCGTCGCCTGATGGCCACCAACCCGAGCGAGTTCGATCCACGTAAATTCTTCGGCGCCACCGTAACGGCCATGCGCGACGTGTGCATCGCACGTTACGAAGCCTTCGGTACTGCGGGCAACGCTTCGAAGATCAAGCCGATCTCGCTGGAAGGGATGTACCAGCGTTATCTGAAAGGTGAGTTGAACGCCAAGGTCAACTAAGCCTTCAGCGTTTGAGTTGCATTAAAAAACCCGCCGAGAGGCGGGTTTTTTGTGGGGGACCGCCCGGCCGTTCCCCTCCCTGTAGCAGCTGCCGAGCCCGCGAGGCTGCGTTCGGCTGCGAAGCAGTCGTAAAACTGAGACGGTTTTTCTTCAGATGTATCGTGTTTGCCCGATTACGACTGCTTCGCAGCCGAACGCAGCCTCGCGGGCTCGACAGCTGCTACAGGGGTCGGGGGGTATTTATCGTGATCAATATCCAACTTGCTGAACGTTACTTTCCCGCCTTCACTGGTGTACCCCGTGTGGTCCTGTACATAAACCCCGGCCTTGAAGTACAGCGGCTTGTCGCGCCAGGTCTTGCTGATGTCGGTGTCCCACTGGTAACCCGCCGCGCTGATGCCCAACGCGCCGCCAGGGCTGAGGTGGATGAGGTAGTTGAACTGTTGATCCAGTTTCACTCCGGTGGCGATGGTGATGACCCGCCCTTCGCCGTCATCCGGGTGCATGCGCACCTTGGCGACGATGTTGCCGGAGGAGGTGCTGGTTTTGTATTGATATTCGAGCTTCACCAAAGGCTTCTGACTTTCATAGGCGTGGATCTGGCCGATGACGATCTTGCCCGAGCTCGGGACCTGGTTCACTGCCAGGGTGGCCCGCAGGGAGTTATCAGCCTCCGGGTACAGCCAGTTGCGCAGGGTGCCGTTGCTGTAGGTTTCGCGAAGTTCGGTGCGTGGATACTTGGCGTTTTCGGTTTTCGAACCGGTGACCGGGGACCAGAAGAACAGGGTGCCGGTGTCGGAGTGGAAGTATTGATCCTTGAAGCCTTTCACCAGTTTGGGAGTGTCAACGGTGTACGGCGGATTGCCGACAGGAACACTCAGGTTCCAGGTTGCGAGATCGATCATAGTCAAAAGCTTCCACGATTTTTTGCTGCACGCCCGTGCCAGAAGCTCTAGCACGTGCCTTGGAGGGCGGTCTTTATAAGCGTAGAAGCCGTCTTTGTTAATCCCCGTCTGGCAGATGGTTGACGCCAACATCCTGTCGAAATGCCATCTTTCCCGGTTTTAGAGGGCTGCAGGACCGACCGTTAGTCGGCAAATGGACGCTTTGGTTAAATGATGGCTTACTGACACCTTCTGCTTTAGCGGAACCCGGTCTAGAGTGAGCGTTAGTATTTGTCCGGTTTTCACGAGAAACCGGCCTATCGCCCCGAACAAGAGAAGCAGCATGGAATGCGCGCAACCCACGCCATCTGAAGGCAGCTCGATTCTTTTAATCGTCGATGATTATCCTGAAAACCTGACCAGCATGCGCGCGTTGTTGCAGCGCCAGGACTGGCAGGTCTTGACCGCAGCCTCGGGTTTCGAAGCGCTGAGCCTGTTACTCGAACATGATGTCGACCTGGTGCTGCTGGATGTGCAGATGCCGGGCATGGACGGTTTTGAAGTGGCGCGCCTGATGCGCGGCAGCCAGCGGACCCGCCTCACACCGATCATTTTTCTCACCGCCAACGAGCAGTCCCAGGACGCCGTGCTCAAGGGCTATGCCAGTGGCGCGGTGGATTACCTGTTCAAACCGTTCGACCCACAAATACTCAAGCCCAAAGTGCAGGCGTTGCTCGAACATCAGCGCAATCGCCGTGCGTTGCAGCGCCTGAGCCACGATCTGGAGGTTGCGCGCGCGTTTAATGCCTCCGTGCTGGATAACGCGGCCGAAGGCATCCTGGTGGTTAATGAGGGCGGTCTGATCCGCTTTGCCAATCCGGCGATGTCGCGGCTGCTCAATGCCACAGTGCAAGACCTGCAAGGCAGGGAGTTTCTGGATTTCCTGCAAAAACCGCATATCCCGGTCTGGGCCGATTCCGAGCTGTTGGCCGGTTACAAACGCGGTGAAACCCTGCGCCTGCATGACGCCTTGCTCCGTACCGCGCCCGGCCAACAGGTGCCGGTGGCGTTATCTTGCGCGCCGCTGCCTGCTGAACAACATGCCATGGTGGTGACGGTGCTGGACATGTCGGTAGTGCGTCATCTGCACCAGCAACTGGAGTTCCAGGCCGTTACCGATCCGTTGACCGGGCTGCTCAACCGCCGGGGGTTCTACCAGACCGCCGAAAACCTGCTACTGCGCGGCGAACGCTCCGACAGCGCCTGGGTGTTGCTGTACCTCGATCTCGACGGCTTCAAGCGGGTCAATGACTCCCTTGGTCACGATGCCGGGGATCGGGTGCTGCGTTGGGTGTCGGAGCAGTTGAAGGCGTGTTTGCGGCCCTTCGATATTCTGGCGCGCATCGGTGGCGACGAGTTCACGGCGTTGCTGGACCTTGAGTTCCCCGAGCAGGCCGCTAAGATTGCCGAGAAGCTGATTGAGCGGGTGTCGATCTGTCAGCAGATCGATGGTCTGGATATCGCTCTGGGCGCCAGCATCGGCATCGCCACGTACCCGGACTGCGGTGCCAATCTTGACGGTTTGTTGCGGGCGTCCGACATCGCGATGTACGAAGCCAAGCGCGCCGGCCGTCAGCAATATCGCTTCTATGATCACGAAATGAACGGCCGGGCGCGCTCGCGGCTGATGCTCGAAGACAGCGTACGCACGGCCATCGAGAACCGTGATTTCAGTCTGGTGTATCAGCCACAGGTGGCTATTGCCGGTGGGCAGATTCGCGGGTTCGAAGCGTTGTTGCGCTGGCAGCATCCGAGCGTTGGTGACGTTCCGCCGGGGCTGTTTTTGCCGCTGCTGGAAGAGGCGCGGTTGATCAGTCGACTGAGCAGCTGGATTTACCAGCGTGGCGCCGAGCAACGCAAAGCCTGGGAAACCTTGTTTGCCGAGGATTTGGTGCTGGGCGTCAGTTTGAGCAGTACGCAATTTGGTATGCCCAATCTCGTCACCGAATTGCGCCAGGTGCTGGAGCGTCATGGTTTGCAAGCGCGTTATCTGGAGGTCGAGGTCACTGAAGAGGCCTTGATGCAAAACCCCGAGGAGACCCGCAAACAGTTGCGTCTGCTGCGTAACCTCGGCGTGCGGGTGGCTCTGGATGATTTCGGTTCCGGGCCGTGCTCGTTGTCTCATCTGCGGGATCTGGAGCTGGACACGCTCAAGTTCGATCGACATTTGATCGCCCGGCTGCCGGAGTCTTCACGGGATGCGGCGCTGGTGCGCAATGTGATCGACCTGTGCAAACAGTACGGGATGCTGGTGATTGCCGAAGGGGTGGAAACCGTTGCGCAATACAAGTGGCTGCAAGCCAATGGCTGCGAGTACGTGCAAGGTTTTCTGGTGTCGCGGCCGATGATGGCCGAGGACACCGGTGAGTTTGTGCAGCCGTTCGACTGGAGCGCGCTGACCGGCTGAATTCGCTACACTGGCGACCTTTTCGTGACTCGTGTTGCCGCCCCAATGACCGCGTTGAAGTACCTCCAGGCTTACCCCGCTACGTTGCAGGACCAGGTGCGACAGCTGATCGCCGAGGGTCGGCTGGGCGACTACCTGAGCCAGCGTTACCCGGAAAAACACGGCGTGCAAAGCGACAAGGCGTTGTACACCTATGCGCTGGACCTCAAGCAGGAATACCTGCGCAATGCCCCGGCCATCGACAAAGTGTTGTTCGACAACCGCCTGGACCTGACTCATCGCGCCCTCGGCCTGCACACCACGATCTCCCGGGTGCAGGGTGGCAAGCTCAAGTCCAAGAAAGAAATCCGCGTGGCCTCGCTGTTCAAGGAAGCGCCGTCGGAATTTCTGAAAATGATCGTGGTGCATGAGCTGGCGCACTTCAAGGAGTCGGACCACAACAAGGCGTTCTACAAGCTGTGCGAGCACATGTTGCCGGGGTATCACCAGGTTGAGTTCGACCTGCGGGTGTACCTGACGTGGCGGGACATGCAATAGAAGATCAAAAGATCGCAACCTCGTTGCACTCGACAGCTCCTACAGAAGAACACGGACCCATGTAGGAGCTGTCGAGTGCAACGAGGCTGCGGTCTTAAAAAAAGGGGGCATAGATGGACGTAAGCAAGACCAAGAGCAGCTTCTACCGTCGGTTGTACGTGGCGTACCTGATCGACAGCGGGCTGGCCAGCAGCGTCCCGGCCTTGACCGACGTCACCGGCATGCCCCGGCGCACGGCCCAGGACACCATTGCGGCGTTGGCAGATCTGGATATTGTGTGCGAGTTCGAGCAGGAAGAGGGCGCACGCAATCATGCCGGGCGCTATCGGATTCGCGAGTGGGGGGCGATTGATCGGGGGTGGATCGAGCGTAATTTGCGGCAGATTAAAGCGGTGCTTGAGTATCCCTGATTTCTGCGGTGACCAGGCTGACGCCATCGCGGGCAAGCCTGCTCCCACAGGTTCCGGGGTGGATTGCAATGTGTGATTCACACGCAATCACTGTGGGAGCGGGCTTGCCCGCGATGGGGCCCTTACGAACGACGCATTCCTATGTGCGGAATGTCATCTTCAAGAAACTCCTCCCCCGCCACGACAAACCCATACCGCCCGTAATACCCCTGCAAATGCGCCTGGGCCGAGAGATAGATCGGTACATCGGGCCAGCGCTTTTCCGCCTGTTTCAATGCCTGCGCCATCAACTCATGCCCAAGCCCGGTGCCGCGTGCCTGAGGGGCAATGATCACCCGCCCGATCACCACGTCGCCGCCCTGCAGCTCCGGGTCGAGTAACCGCAGGTACGCCACCAGCCGATCCCCGTCCCAGGCCATCAGATGGCAGGTGTCACCTTCCAGATCCTGGCCATCAATATCCTGATACAGGCATTTCTGCTCGACGACGAACACCTCTGCCCGTAGCTGCAAAATGGCGTACAGCTGTTCTTTGCCCAGATCGCTGTGGTGTTTGCAGACCCAATCGATTGTCATCTTCACATTCCTTGAACAACGTCGCTTCGATACTAAGCGCCCAGCCGAAAGATGTCTGTATGGCGAAGAAATCTGTGACAAAGGCCAAAATGCCATCATTCATTTCTCGCGGCGTTGTCTTCTTTGTGTAATCTTCGATGACGCGCTTTGCAGTGGCTTCGATGAGCTAAGGTTAGACCGGAGTTTTGCCGGATCAGGGGCCTTGGAGTTTTGGCTGAAAACACGCCGGGCAGCCCGCCCGCTAAGGATTTTCTAGCATGCCGCGATTGCATCGAGCTTTTGCTTTGATTGGATTGCTGTTGCTGACTCAGAGCGCGGCAGCAGAAAAGCTGCGGCTGGTGGCCGATGCCTGGCCACCCTTTACCGACGCCACGCTGGTCAATGGTGGGTTGGCCACGGACATCGTCAGCACTGCGCTGGCCCGGGCCGGCTATGCCAGTGATTTTGAACAAGTGCCTTGGGCACGGGCCTTGCTGGGGGTGGGCGAGGGGCGATACGACGTGCTGGTCAACGCCTGGTACACCGACGAGCGCACCAAACTGGGCCAGTATTCCGGCGAATACCTGCTCAACCGCGTGCGCTTTCTCAAGCGCAAAGATGCACCGATCGAATACAACAACCTGCAGCAACTGCACACCTACCCGATCGCGGTGGTGCGCGGTTACGCCTATTCGCCGGAGTTCGACGAAGACGTGTCGCTGCAGAAAGTCCCGGTGCACAGCTTCGCCATGGCCGTGCGCATGGTCGCTGCCGATCGGGTCAAGCTGACGCTGGAAGACGAATACGTCGCGCGTTACTACCTGGCCCGGGAGTCATCCGCGGTGCGCAATGCCGTGGAGTTCCTGCCCAAGCCGCTGAGCGAGAACAGCCTGCACATCCTGGTCAGCCTGAAGAACCCGAAGCATGAACAGATCGTCGCCGGTTTCGACCGCGAGATTGCGGCGATGAAAGTGGACGGCAGTTATGACCGGTTGATGAGGCAGCATGGGATGTGAGCGAGTTGATTCAGTAGTTGTGTTGAAGCTGCTGGCCCCTTCGCGGGCAAGCCTCGCTCCTACAAGGGCACGCCCAACCCTGTAGGAGCGAGGCTTGCCCGCGATGAGGCCAGCACAAGCATCACACCTCTCAATCCTCACTCGTATCCTTGATCAAATGCGCCGCCAGCGTGCGCAGCGGCCCCAGCTGCCGGCAGATCAACGCCAACTGCGTCTGAACCAACCGCTGCCCTTCATCGATTTCATCCGGCATGTGCTCAAGCGAATTGGCCAGCGCCTCTTCCTCATCGCTTTGAATCGCAATCGGCAGTTTGCTTGCCAACCCTTGGGCGATTTCGTCGATGCTGGCGGCCAGCCTCACGCCGGCACCGTCGATCAGCGCCTCACGCACGTCCGGCGGTAGTTGGGTTTCCCGGTGGGCGCCCAGCCCTGACAAGTAACTGAGCAAGGTGTGCGACAGCACCAGGAAGCGGAAACCGACATCCGCCTCCTTACGGAAATGCCCCGGCTCCATCAGCATATTGGCCAGCGTCGTCGACAGCGCGGCATCGGCGTTGTGCGCGTTGCGGCGGGCCAGGCGATAAGCCAGGTCGTCGCTTTTGCCGGCGGCGTATTGCTGCATGATCTGGCGCAGGTAAATGCTGTTGCAGGTCAGGGTGTTGGCCAGCACTCTGTTCAGACTGCGGCCCTGCCAGTCCGGCAAGAACAGGAACACCGCGAGGCCGGCAATCAGGCTGCCGAGCAGCGTATCTAACAGCCGTGGCAGGAACAGTCCATAACCGTCGCCCACCTGGTTGAAGCAGAACAGCACCATCAGGGTGATCGCGGCAGTCGCCAGGGTGTAGCGGGTGGTGCGGTTGATAAAGAACACCACCCCGGCCGCGATCGCGAAGCACGACTGGACCAAGGGATTGGGGAACAGGTCAAACAGCGCCCAGGCCAGGGTCAGGCCGATGGCGGTGCCGATGATCCGCTGACCGAGTTTGCGCCGGGTGGCGCCGTAGTTCGGCTGGCAGACAAACAGTGTGGTGAGAATGATCCAGTAACCCTGGGACGGGTGGATCAAATGCACCATGCCGTAGCCGATGCTCAACGCCAGGGGCAAACGCAGGGCGTGACGGAACAGCAGCGAGGTCGGCGTCAACTGGGTGCGCAAGCGAATCCAGACATCCTTGAGGCTGCGTGGCGATCGGTCGAGCAAGCTGCTGTCGGTGGCGTCGGCCAGGGCATCGGGGTTGCTGGCGTCGCTGAGCAAGCGGTCGAGTGTGCCGAGGTTGGCGGCCAGTGCCCGCAGCGAACGCAGCAGGCCTCGCCAGGCCGGATTGCTCTGAATGCGCAGGTGTTCGAGGGAGGCGTGCAAATCGCTCAGGGCTTCGGCGAAACTCGCGTCATAGACGAACGGCTGGCGCATCTGGATCGACTCGGCCAGCGCTCGGCAGGCCTTGCCTTGCTGACGCAACAGGCGCTGACAGCGGAACATCACGTCGCTGTGGAAAAACGCGTCGGCCAAGGCGTTGTAAGGATAGCGCGAGGAACTGGCGCGCTCGTGGATGTCCTGGGCCAGGAAATACAGCTTGAGATAACGGCTGACTTTCGACCCCGGCCGACCGTTGCCGACCCGGTGCAGAATGATTTCCTTGGCGACGTTCAGTGCCGCCACGACTCGACCGTTCTGCTGGGCCAGTTCCAGACGACGCGCCTCGACGTCCATCTGCCGGATCGGCTCGAACAGCGACGATTTCAGCTTCAGGTAAAAACCCAGTTCACGGAACAACCGCGCCAGGCTCTGCTGCACCGGCTGGTTGGAAAACATGGCCTGCCACAGCACCGAGAGCAAGCCGTACCAAGTGGCGCCGGCCACCAGCAGCACCGGCTCGTGCCAGAAATCGGTGACCGCGCCGCCACGCTGGTCCACGCCGATCATGGTGTAGACCGACAGAATCAACGTCGCCGAGGCAATCGCGCCATAGCGTTCGCCCAGGGCGCCGAGCATGGTCAGGCAGAAGGCGGCCAGGGCGAAGGCGATGATGAAGAGAACAGGGTAGGGAAACAGCAATTCGACCGACAGCGCGGCGACCATGAAACACACCAGCGTCACGGCCAGCGCGTTGAGGCGGCCTTGCCAACTGTCGTCGGTCTCGGCCAGGGCGCTGGCGATAATCCCGAGGAACAGCGGGATCAGCAGCCCCATTTCATCCTGATACCAACACAGCGCCATGCTGCCGGTCAGGGCGATGAACACCCGCACGCTGTAGCTGAATTTATCCAACGCCCAGAGGCGGCGCAGAGACTGACTGAATGGGGTCGATGACATGAAGTGCGAAGGCCTTCCGAGGCAATGCCGCTAAATTGAGCCAGTAATGACGCCGACGCAATGGCGCCGATCACATCTGACAGCAAAATCTGTTCCTTGAGTTCGATGTTGCCTGTCGGGACGCCTTCGCGGGCAAGCCTCGCTCCTACAAGATCACCGCAGGACCTGTAGGAGCGAGGCTTGCCCGCGAAGAACGATAACGCGGTCGGTCAGACGTATTGCGCAGCCGCGTAGCCCGAGGCCCAGGCCCACTGGAAGTTGAAGCCGCCCAGATGCCCAGTCACGTCGAGCACTTCGCCGATGAAGTACAGGCCGGGGCTTTTCAGCGATTCCATGGTCTTGGACGAGACTTCGTGGGTATCAACGCCACCCAGGGTCACTTCGGCAGTGCGGTAGCCTTCGGTGCCCGCCGGTACGACTTTCCAGCTCGCCAGTTTGTCGGCAACGTCCGCCAGTTCCGCGTGGGTGTACTGCTTCATCGGTTTGGAGACGAACCAGTTATCCGCCAACAGGTTGGCCATCTTCTTGGTGAAGATTTCGCCGAGCAGGGTTTTCAATTCACTGTTAGGGCGTTCGGCCTGCTGCTGTTGCAGCCAGCTCGGCACATCATGGTCCGGCATCAGGTTGATTTCGACCGTGTCGCCGGATTCCCAGAACGAAGAAATCTGCAAAATCGCCGGACCACTGAGGCCGCGGTGGGTGAACAGAATGTTCTCGCGGAAGCTCTGCTCGTTGCAGCTCACCAGGCAATCCACCGACGTACCGGACAGCTCGGTGCAAAGCTCCTTGAGCTGATCGGTGATGGTGAATGGCACCAGCCCGGCGCGGGTCGGCAGCAAGTCGTGGCCGAACTGCTTGGCCACTTGATAGCCGAAACCGGTCGCGCCCAGGGTCGGGATCGACAGGCCGCCGGTGGCGATCACCAGCGATTCGCAGGTGATCTGGCCGAGCGTGGTGTCCAGCAGGTAACCGCTTTCGAGCTTCTCGATGGTCTGGATCGAGGTGTCCAGGTGCAGGCTGACGCCAACCTGATCGCACTCGTTGAGCAGCATCTCAAGGATGTCGCTGGATTTGTTATCGCAGAACAGCTGGCCGAGTTTTTTCTCGTGGTACGGCACACCGTGCTTGGCGACCATGCCGATGAAATCCCACTGGGTGTAGCGCGCCAGTGCGGATTTGCAGAAGTGTTCGTTCTGCGAGAGAAAATTGCCCGGTTCGGTGTACATGTTGGTGAAATTGCAGCGGCCACCGCCGGACATCAGGATTTTCTTGCCGGCCTTGTTGGCGTGGTCGAGCAACATCACTTTGCGCCCGCGCCCGGCGGCGGTCAGCGCACACATCAACCCAGCGGCGCCAGCGCCAATGATCACGACTTCGGTAGAGCGCAAAACGGTGTCCTCACACAAATCTCAAAGCTTACGCCGCCCTTGTAGGAGCGAGGCTTGCCCGCGAAGCTTTTGGCGGCCTTGCGGTCCCCTTCGCGGGCAAGCCTTGCTCCTACAGGGGGGGCGGTGGCGTTCTTACAAAATGCGCACGCGCAACGAGCGGCCTTTGATCTTGCCGTCGTTCAGGCGCTGCAAGGCCTGTTTGGCGATTCCGCGTTCAACGGCCACATACGCCTGGAAATCGAAGATCGCAATTTTGCCAACCTGCGCGCCCGGAATACCGGCGTCGCCGGTCAGAGCACCCAGAATGTCACCCGGGCGAACCTTGTCTTTACGGCCGGCGCCGATGCACAACGTGCTCATGGCCGGCAGCAGCGGGGCGCCGCCCTGGGACGTGAGGTTGTCCACCAGATCCCAGTTCAACGGCGACTTCTGCAGTAGCTCGATGGCTTGGGCGCGGTGCGCTTCGGACGGCGCGACCAGGCTGATCGCGATGCCTTTTTCACCCGCGCGGCCGGTACGACCCACACGGTGAATGTGGATTTCCGAGTCACGGGCCAACTCAACGTTGATCACCATGTCCAGCGCATCGATGTCCAGACCGCGAGCGGCGACGTCGGTGGCAACCAGTACCGAGGTACTGCGGTTGGAGAACATGGCCAGCACTTGATCGCGATCACGCTGTTCCAGATCGCCATGCAGGCCGACGGCAGAGATGCCTTTGGACGTCAGGTGATCGACGGTTTCCTGAACCTGCTGCTTGGTGAAGCAGAACGCCACGCAGGAGGCAGGGCGGAAGTGGCCAAGCACCTTGGTCACAGCGCTCATGCGGTCGTCGGGGGAGATTTCGTAGAAACGCTGCTCGATCTGCGTGTCGTCATGGAACGCCTCGGCTTTCACGATCTGAGGGTTGCGCATGAACTTGGCCGCCAGTTGCTTGATGCCCGACGGGTACGTGGCGGAGAACAGCAGGGTCTGGCGACGTTCCGGCGTCTGGGCGATGATTTCTTCGATCGAGTCGTAGAAACCCATGTCGAGCATGCGGTCGGCTTCGTCGAGGATCAGCGTGTTCAGGCCATGGAGCACCAGCGAACCTTTGCGCAAATGCTGCTGAATACGGCCCGGAGTGCCAACGATGATGTGCGCGCCGTGCTCCAGGGAGCCGATTTGTGGGCCGAAGGACACGCCGCCGCACAAGGTCAGAATCTTGATGTTGTCTTCGGCGCGGGCCAGACGACGGAGTTCCTTGGCGACCTGATCCGCGAGTTCGCGAGTCGGGCAAATCACCAGTGCCTGGCAACCGAAGAAGCGCGGATTGATCGGGTTCAACAGGCCGATACCGAAGGCGGCGGTCTTGCCGCTGCCGGTCTTGGCTTGCGCGATCAGGTCCATCCCCTTGAGGATCACCGGCAAGCTTTGCGCCTGGATCGGCGTCATCTGGGCATAACCGAGGGAGTCGAGGTTAGCCAGCATGGCGGCGGACAGCGGCAAAGTATTAAAAGCGGTGGCGATGGTGGTCACGGGACTGGCCTGCAAAACAAAATGTCGCGCAGTGTATCAGTCCCAGGCTCTGCACCTGCAAATTCTAGACGAGTAACCCTGTAGCAGCTGCCGAGGCACGAGGCTGCGTCGGGTTGCGAAGCGACCCCCGAGGGCGGTCCTGCGGACACGCAACGCAGCCTCATGCCTCGGCAGCTGCTACAGGTCAGTGTTCTATGTCGTGTTCGCGACTGACCGTCCGTCGGCCATCCGCTGGGGAAAGCTGCGAGAAGATCGTCGCGGCCAGCATCGCCATGATTCCGACGGTGACGAAGGTCAATTGGAACGCGCCAAGAACCGTGTCCACGCCATCGTTTCCGACCTCTGCCGTGAATCCGCCGAGCAGCGCACCGGCGCAGGCTACACCGAGGCTCAAGGACAATTGCGCGACCACCGACAGCAAGCTGTTGCCGCTGCTGGCGCTGGCGTCGTCGAGGTCGATCAAGGTCACGGTGTTCATCGCGGTGAACTGCAAAGAGTTGATCGCGCCCAGAATCGATAGCATGACCAGCAGCAACCAATAGGGCGTCTGCTCACTGACCAGGCCCATGCTCGCGAGCATGAGTCCCAACGCCAGCGTGTTGCCGGTCAGCACAATGCGATAGCCCAGCCGTTCGATCAGCGGCCGCGCCACCGACTTGGCGACCATCGCCGCCGCCGCCAGTGGCAACATGCTCATCCCGGCCTGCGACGGCGAATAACCCAGCGCCACTTGCAGCAGCAACGGCACGAGGAACGGCAGCGCGCCGCTGCCCAAGCGAGCGAACAGATTGCCGAGGATACCCACGGCAAAGGTTCGGGTCTTGAACAGTGACGGCGCGAACAGCGGATTATCGATGTGCCCGGCTCGCAGCCAATAGGCCGCGAGACACGCCATGCCGCCGAACAGCAGCAACATCACGCGCAAGTGCGGCAGGTGCAACTCGCCGAGGCCTTCCATGGCGATGGTGATCAACACCATCGCCGCGCCGAACAGTAAAAAGCCCAGGCTATCGAAACGGGTACGTTCGGTGCCGCGCAGGTCGGGGATGAACTTCCACACGGCGTAGCAACCGATGGCGCCCACCGGCAGGTTGATCAGGAAGATCCAGTGCCAGGTCAGGTATTGAACCATCCAGCCGCCCATGGTCGGGCCGATCAACGGGCCGAGCAGGCCAGGAATGGTGATGAAGCCCATGATCCGCACCAGTTCCGAGCGCGGGTAGGCGCGCAGCACCACCAATCGCCCGACCGGCAGCATCAACGCGCCGCCCAGGCCCTGGATCACTCGGGCGCCGATCAGCGTGCTCAGTGTGCTCGACAGCGCACACAGCAACGAACCGATACTGAACAACAGAATCGCGCTGAAGAAAATCTTCTTGGTGCCGAAACGATCGGCGATCCAGCCCGAGGCCGGGATCAACAAGGCGACGGTGAGCATGTAGGCGATGATGACCCCCTGCATGCGCAACGGATCTTCCGCCAGATCTCGGGCCATGGCGGGCAGGGCGGTGTTGAGGATTGTCCCGTCGAGGGACTGCATGAAGAACGCAATGGCGACGACCCACGGCACCCAGCGGGCGGTGACAGCGTCGAGAGGCAGGCGGTTGGGCATGGGTATGAAAATCTCTGTTCCTTGTAGGAGCTGGCTTGCCAGCGAAGAGGCCAGAACATTCAGCGCAATGGTTGTCTGACAGGCCGCCTTCGCTGGCAAGCCAGCTCCCACAGGTGTCGCGTGTCTACAGGGTTAAGGTGAGTTGGCTGATCAGCGCGCCCGGCAGCAACGCCGACGCCGTCGCCCGCTGGCTGTACGTGCTGGCTGACAGCAGCAATTCCCGCTCCTCGGTCAGCGCTTCAAGCTGCGAACCGAGCAAGCTGTAGGCGCTGTCATCAAAGCGCATGGTGCTCACCGGCGCCTGAATCTCGCCGTTCTCTACCCAGAACGTCGCGAACCGCGTCATGCCGGTCAGGCGCGCCGCGGGTTGGTCCGAGTAGTTCAAGTACCAGAGGTTGCTGATGTACAGCCCGGTGCCCAGTTGCTTGAGGATTTCAGCCTCGGGCAACACGCCTGCCTTCATGTTCAAGGCGCTTGGCATCTCACCACCGCTGGCACCGTTGGCCGTCAGGCCATATTCGGCTGCACTGCGAGAGCTGACCATTTGTGCACCGGCCTTGCCTTCGACGATCAACCCCAGATCACTGCGTGGATAACCTTCACCGGAAAACGCCGGGCTCAGGGAACCGCTGACCTTTTCATCGACCGAAACCAGCGCACTGAACGAACTGTCGCCGCCGTAGAGCTTCTGCAACGGGCTGCCTTTGCTGGCGATCGCCTGCGCGGAAAAACCGCCCCAGCCGAGCATGTCCATGATTTCGCCCATGGCTGCCGGCGCCAGGTAAGCGCGGTACTGACCCGGTGCCAAGGTGCGCAGTGGCCGACCGAGAAACGCCAATTGCTCACGAGCCTGCTGGAAGCGTTTGGCGAAGTCTTCGCTGTTCCAGTCGTGCCCGGCGTAACTGGCTTTCACTGCTTGGCCATTTTCATGGAACAGGCTGAAATCGAAATTAAAGCTGTTGGCCTGATGCCAGCCGAACGCTCCTGAAGAACTGGCGAAACCGCGACTGATCGGACCGGCCGCATAGAAGCCCACCAGATCCAGCCCTTCGGCGGCGTGGGCAATTTCAGCCACGACCTGCTCGGTATCTGGCAGTGGATGCTCCTGCACGTTTTTGCTCTGCCAGCCATTGTGATTCAACAGCAGGTACGGGTCCTGCGGCAGCAGCGGCAGAGTTTCGCGCAGCTGTTGCAGACCTTCAGCCAGGCGCTGGACATCGACTTGCGCATCACCGGAGAGGGTGATGTCGAGGTCGGCATGGCGACCCTCATTGATCAGTTTGAAACCAATGCTCGCCTGCTGGACTTGCCCGGCCTGACGCACTTTGGCGTGGTTGAAACGCACGAAGGCCGACGATTCGGCGGCGTAGCTGAGGGTGAATTGTTCCGGCTCGCGAATCGCCTCGCGCAGCCAGTTGACCAGTGCCTTGAACGCATCGGCCTGATTTTTTGAAGTGCTCATCAGGCATCTCCCCCAAACACATCCACATGGCTGAACACGCAGGCCGGCGAGGCATGGCCGACGCGGATCACCTGATTCGGTTCGCCCTTGCCGCAGTTCGGCGTGCCGAGGACCTTGAAGGTGCTGGCGTCGCCGACGGCGCTGAGGCTTTTCCAGAAGTGCGCGGAAATCGCCCGGTAGTTAGGGTTCTTAACCACGCCTTTCAGTTCGCCGTTTTCGATCAACTGGCCCCATTCGCAGCCGAACTGGAACTTGTTGCGCGCGTCATCGATGGACCACGAGCGGTTGGTGCTCATCAAAATGCCGTTCTCGATCCCACCGATCAGTTGCTCCAGCGGTTGATCGCCGGGCTCGATGTTCAGGTTGGCCATGCGGTCGATCGGCGGACGTTTCCAGCCGCAGGCACGGCTGTTGGCGACACCGTCCATACCGGCACGGAACTGCGACAGCGCACCACCCAGTGGCCGCAGGAGCAGGCCTTCTTTGATCAGAAATTGCTTGCTGGCGGCCGTGCCGTCGTCGTCATGGCCGTAACTGGCGAGTTGCTCGGGAATGTCCGGGTCGAAGGTCACGTTGAGGAGTTTCGAGCCGTATTGCAGGCTGCCGAAGTCTTCTGCCTTGACGAAACTGGTGCCGGCGTAATTGCGCTCATCGCCGAGGATGCGGTCGAGTTCCAGCGGGTGACCGATGGATTCGTGGATCTGCAGCATCATCTGGTCGGGCATCAGCAGCAGGTCGCGCGGGCCTTGCGGGGTGTTCGGCGCCAGCAGCAATTGCAGCGCCTGATCGGCGATTTTCGGACCGGCACCGACCAGGCCGCAGCGGCTGATCACATCGAAGCCACCTTGCTGGCCGAAGTTCTCGCGGCCGAGGGTGCGGGTCTGGCTGTCGCTGCCGTCATAGGCGGTGACTTCCAGGCTCGGGTAGACGAAACGCTGGGCCTGGCGCAGCTCGGCACCGGCGCTGCTGAGGTAGATCTGCTCGACGTGGGTGATGCCAATGCTCACCTGCCAGTTCACCAGCCGGTCGTCCTTGGGCACGGCGGCGGATTCGGCGCCGAGCAGTTGGTAGCAGTCGCTCAGGGACGGAAAAGGCTGGTCGTGGTTCGGCGAAAAGTAATCGGCGCGGTCACTGGAAACGGCTTGCTCGCGCAGGTCCAGCAGGGCGTGGGGCTTGAGCAGACGGGCTTGTTGCTCGGCGCGGTCGAGGGCCGCTTGCAAGCCTTGTTGCGACAGGTCATTGGTCGCGGCATAGGCTTCGACGCCGTTGACTCGAACGGTCAGCATCGCGCCTTCGTCACGGCTCAGGCTCGGAGGTTCGGCGACATTCTTGCGCACCGACAGGTACTGACCGGACTCGCGCACATAACGCAGCGAAAAGAATTCAGCGCCCGTGCGCAAGGCAGCAAAACGCTGCTTGAGCTGGGGGTGGAAATCGAACATTCGGGAACCTCCTTGGTATGGAGTGGCGGCGAAGCGGCGTTGCGAGGGGGTGAATCGTTTGCGTGGCGCTAGAGTAGGCCTGCGCGGGGGTAGGATCAAGGGCGGAGCGGTGTGGGAAAGGATTAGCGGGGTGTATCAGGAGTTTGTGTATGGGGCGTGAGGGCCTCTTCGCGGGCAAGCCTCGCTCCTACAAGGAAACACGATCCCCTGTAGGAGCGAGGCTTGCCCGCGAAGGCCGCGCCTCGGTCTAACGTCTTACTGCGCGGTTGGGCTCACATCCCGCAACGGCTTGCCACGCACCGGCGCATCACCGGCGACGAAGTAAGCCGCCTTGCTGCGCGGCAATGGCTGGCGGCCACGAATCTTGTCGGCGATTTTCTCGGCGATCATGATCGTTGGCGCGTTCAGGTTGCCGGTGGTGATGATCGGCATGATCGAAGCATCGACCACCCGCAGGCTTTGCAGGCCATGCACGCGACCTTCAGCGTCAACCACGGCCATTTCGTCGGTGCCCATCTTGCACGAGCAGGACGGGTGGAACGCGGTTTCGGCGTGTTCGCGGATGAACTTGTCCAGCTGCTCATCGGTTTGCACGTCGATGCCCGGGCTGATTTCGCGGCCACGGAAAGCGTCCAGCGCCGGCTGTTGCATGATTTCACGGGTCAGGCGGATGCCATCGCGGAATTCCTGCCAGTCCTGCTCGGTGGCCATGTAATTGAACAGAATGCTCGGGTACTCGCGCGGGTCCTTCGACTTGGCCTGGATGCGACCGCGGCTCGGCGAACGCATGGAACCCATGTGCGCCTGGAAGCCGTGTTCTTTCACCCCGTTGCTGCCGTTGTAGTTAATCGCGACCGGCAGGAAGTGGTACTGGATGTTCGGCCAATCGAATTCTTCGCGGGTGCGGATGAAACCGCCGGCTTCGAACTGGTTGCTGGCGCCGATGCCGGTGCCGTTGAACAGCCACTCGGCACCAATGGCCGGCTGGTTGTACCAGAGCAGCGACGGGTACAGCGAGACCGGTTGGGTGCAGGCGTATTGCAGGTACAACTCAAGGTGATCCTGCAGGTTTTCGCCGACGCCTGGCAGGTCGTGGACCACCGGGATGTCGAGCTTGTTCAGCAGGTCGGCCGGGCCGACACCGGAGCGTTGCAAGATCTGCGGCGAAGCGATCGCGCCGGAGCACAGCAGCACTTCTTTGCGGGCACGGACTTCAACGCGCTCTTCAGCGGCGCCGATCAGGTAACGCACGCCGACTGCACGCTTGCCTTCGAACAGGATCTTGTCGGTCAGGGCGTGGGTGACGATGGTCAGGGTCGAGCGCTTCTTGGCGACGTCCAGGTAACCGCGAGCGGTGCTGGCGCGACGGCCGTTCGGCGTCACGGTACGGTCCATCGGGCCGAAGCCTTCTTGCTGGTAACCGTTCAAGTCTTCGGTGCGCGGGTAACCGGCCTGTACGCCGGCTTCAACCATCGCGTGGAACAGCGGGTTGTTGCCGGCTTTTGGCGTGGTCACGCTGACCGGACCGTCGCCACCGTGGTAGTCGTTCGGGCCGATGTCGCGGGTTTCGGCCTTGCGGAAATACGGCAGGCAGTTCAGGTAGTCCCAGTCTTCCAGACCTGGCAGTTTGGCCCAGTTGTCGTAGTCCATCGCGTTGCCGCGGATGTAGCACATGCCGTTGATCAGCGAAGAACCGCCGAGGCCCTTGCCGCGACCGCATTCCATCCGGCGACCGTCCATGTGTGGCTCTGGATCGGTTTCGTAGGCCCAGTTGTAGCGACGGCCTTGCAGCGGGAACGCCAGGGCGGCCGGCATTTGCGTGCGGAAGTCAAAACGGTAGTCCGGGCCGCCGGCTTCGAGCAGCAGGACGGTGACGCCTTCGTCTTCAGTCAGACGGGTCGCCAGGGTGTTACCAGCCGAGCCGGCACCGATGATGATGTAATCGAATTCTTGGGACATTAAATGCACCCTCTTTGAAGTTGGTTCAGGTCAGCGAGTGCTTCGCACCCGATCGCCGGCAAGCCGGCTCCTACAGGTATTGCGCTGTCCCTGTAGGAGCTGGCTTGCCAGCGAAGGCGGCCTCGCAGGCGAAGCGAATGTCGCCTTAGAACACCGAGGCGTAATCGCCCAGTTCGACCTGTACCGATTTGATGCGTGTGAAGTTGTTCAGCGAGCTGATGCCGTTCTCACGGCCAACACCCGATTGCTTGTAGCCGCCAACCGGCATCTTCGCGTCGGACTCGCCCCAGGCGTTGATCCAGCAGATACCGGCTTCCAGTTGATGAATCACGCGGTGAGCGCGGTTCAAGTCTTTGGTGACAACGCCAGCAGCCAGGCCGAAGTCGGTGTCGTTGGCACGACGGATCACTTCTTCTTCGGTTTCGTAAGTCAGGATGCTCATCACCGGGCCGAAGATTTCTTCGCGAACGATGGTCATCTCGTCGGTGCAGTCGGTGAACACGGTCGGGGCCACGAAGGCGCCTTTGGCGAACTCGCCTTCGGTCAGACGGCTGCCGCCGCACAGCACGCGAGCACCTTCTTCCTTACCTTTGGCGATGTAACCCAGCACGCTTTCCATGTGGGCGAAGCTGACCAGCGGACCGAAGTTGGTGTTTTCGTCTTCCGGGTTGCCGACGCGGATGCGCGCAACGCGCTCAACGATCTTGGCTTCGAACGCGGCTTTCAGGTGGCTCGGCACGAACACGCGAGTGCCGTTGGTGCAGACCTGGCCGGAGCTGTAGAAGTTGGCCATCATCGCGGTGTCGGCGGCGCGATCGAGGTCGGCGTCGTCGAAAATGATCAGCGGGGACTTGCCGCCCAGTTCCATGGTCACGTCTTTCAGCGACGAGGCGGAAGCGCTGGCCATGACCTTCTTGCCGGTGTCGGTGCCGCCGGTGAAGGAGATTTTTTCAATGCGTGGGTGCTCGGTCAGCCAGGTGCCGACTTCACGGCCGCTGCCGGTCAACACGTTGAACACGCCAGCCGGAACGCCTGCTTCAGTGTAGATCTCGGCCAGTTTCAGGGTGGTCAGGGACGTGACTTCGCTTGGCTTGAAGATCATCGCGTTACCGGCCGCCAGGGCAGGTGCGGATTTCCACAGGGCGATCTGGATCGGGTAGTTCCATGCGCCGATACCGGCGACAACACCCAGCGGCTCGCGACGGGTGTAGACGAACGACGTGGTGCGCAGCGGGATCTGCTCGCCTTCGATGGCCGGCACCAGGCCTGCGTAGTATTCCAGCACGTCTGCGCCGGTGACGATGTCGACATACTTGGTTTCGGAGTACGACTTGCCGGTGTCCAGGGTTTCCAGGGCGGCCAGTTCATCGTTGCGCTCGCGCAGGATGTCGACGGCGCGACGCAGGATGCGCGAGCGCTCCATGGCCGTCATGGCAGCCCAGATTTTCTGGCCCTTTTCGGCACTGACCACCGCGCGCTCGACGTCGTCGAAGGTCGCGCGTTGTACTGTTGCGAGGACTTCACCGTTAGCCGGGTTGATGGCTTCGAAAGTGGCGTCGCTGCTGGCGTCACTGTAGCCGCCATCGATGTAGAGTTTTTGCAGTTCGAAACGGGCCATATTGTCCTCGCAAGAGCATAAGTGGGTTGGCGGTAACCACTGGGCGCACCGTGTAGCTCGGGCGGCGCGGGTCAGTGGCGGTTCAGGGGCTGAGCGTTTTATGTGTGCTCTAGCTCACCTGCTTGGCCAATTGGAAATCCATGTATTCGTAAGCGATGCGGTGCGCTTGCTCGGTGTCGAAAGCATCGCCCGACAGCGCGCCGCGCAACCACAAACCGTCGATGAGGGCTGCCAGGCCTCGAGCTGCACTGCGCGCGTCATCGAGCGGCAATACACGGCGGAACTGGCAGCACAGGTTGGAATACAGACGGTGATCGTTGATCCGCTGCAACCTGTGCAAAGACGGGTGGTGCATGCTGGTGGCCCAGAAGGCCAGCCAGGTTTTCATTGCCGGGCCATTGACCTGGCTGGCGTCGAAGTTGCCTTCGATAATCACCTGAAGGTGCGCCCGCGGGCTGCTGTCCTCCAGCGCCTGACGACGCGCGGTGACGTTCTCGCTGAGGACACTCATCAGGTACTGCGCGGTGGCCGCGATCAGGCCGTTCTTGTCCTGAAAATAGTGACTGATGATGCCATTCGAGACACCGGCCAAACGGGCGATCAGCGCAATGCTGGCGTCCCCCATTCCGACCTGATCGACCGCCTGCAAAGTGGCTTCGATCAACTGCTGGCGACGGATGGGTTGCATACCGACCTTGGGCATCTTGCACATCTCCTTAGGCCTTCCGGCGGACGTAAAACGTCTATCGGATTGAAGGCCAGTCTATTTTGTTTTGATTGAACGTTCAATCAACAAAGAATAAGATCTGCGACAATTCGTCGCTGCCTACAGGTTTTTCCTACACGTAGTTAGCGGAAAAACGACATCCGAAAACGCTCGAAACCCACGCGCACTGGCGCTCCCGGGCTTCGGGCTTTTTTCGGGGTGTCTTTATATCACCCGCTGGTCGGCTGCCAACTAACCGATTGGTCGGGTATCGCGTTGCCTTGTGTTCTTCTCCCGCACTGCCCGGAGCATCTGTGCCATGAGTTCTGCCTCTCTTATAAAGACCCCGCCCGAGAAGGTGACGGTCAACGGTTGGGTGTTCTACACCTCTACCGCGTTGATTCTATTGTTGACCGCCATTCTGATCATCGCCCCGCAAGAGGCCGGCAGATTGCTCGGTATTGCCCAGGCCTGGTTGTCCCGCAGCTTCGGCTGGTACTACATGGTGGTGATTGCCGCTTATCTGGTGTTCGTGGTCGGCCTGGCGTTTTCCTCCTACGGCAAACTCAAGCTGGGCAGCAAGGACGATACCCCGGACTTCAGCTACGGCGCCTGGGCAGGGATGCTGTTCTCGTCGGGTATCGGCATCTCGCTGTTGTACTTCGGTGCCTCCGAGCCGCTGGACCACTACTTCAACCCGCCCGAAGGCGTGGCCGCCAGCAACATGGCCGCGCGTCAGGCGGTGCAATTGACGTTCCTGCACTGGGGCCTGCATGGCTGGGCGATCTACGCATTGGTCGGCCTGGCCGTGGCGTATTTTGCTTATCGTCACAACCAGCCGCTGGCGTTGCGTTCGGCGCTGTATCCGCTGGTCGGTGAGCGTTGGGTCAAAGGCGCAGCCGGTCATGCGGTGGACGGCTTTGGCATGTTCGTGACCCTGCTGGGTCTGGTGACGAACCTGGGGATCGGTTCGCTGCAAGTGTCTTCCGGGCTGGAAAACCTGTTCGGCATGGAACACAGCAACACCAACCTGCTGATCGTGATCATCGTGATGAGCACCGTGGCGACCATCGCTGCCGTATCGGGCGTGGAAAACGGCATCCGTCGCCTGTCCAACCTCAACATCGTGTTGTTCAGCGGTCTGCTGATTTTCGTCCTGCTGTTCGGCCCGACCCTGCACCTGCTCAACGGCTTTGTGCAAAACGTCGGTGACTACCTGAACGGCGTGGTGCTGAAGACCTTCGACCTCTATGTGTACGAAGGCGACAGTGACAAGTCCGACCGCTGGTTGGGCCTGTGGACCCTGTTCTACTGGGCCTGGTGGATTTCCTGGGCGCCATTCGTAGGCATGTTCATCGCGCGTATTTCCCGTGGTCGTACCGTGCGTGAACTGGTGGCCGGCGTGCTGCTGATTCCGCTGGGCTTCACCCTGGCGTGGCTGTCGATCTTCGGTAACTCGGCCCTCGACCTGGTGATGAACCACGGCGCGGTGGAGCTCGGGAAGACGGCGCTGGAACAGCCGTCCATGGCGATCTACCAGTTGCTGGAGCATTACCCGGCGTCGAAGATTGTGATCGGCGTGTCGATTTTCGTGGGTTTTGTGCTGTTCCTGACCCCGGCGGATTCCGGCGCGGTGATGATGGCCAACCTTTCCTGCAAGGGCGGCAACGTCGACGAAGATGCGCCGCACTGGCTGCGGATTTTCTGGTCGGCGGTGATCACTCTGGTGACCATCGGCCTGCTGTTCGCCGGTAACTTCGAAGCCATGCAAACCATGGTGGTGCTGGCCGGTCTGCCGTTCTCGGTGGTGCTGGTGTTCTTCATGTTCGGCTTGCATAAAGCAATGCGTCAGGACGTGCAGATCGAACAGGAACAAGCCGAGTTGGCGGCGCGCGGTCGTCGTGGTTTCAGCGAGCGCCTGACTCAGTTGGACTTGCAGCCGAACCAGTCGATCGTTCAGCGTTTCATGGACAAGCAAGTCAGCCCGGCGCTGGAAGACGCGACGGTGCAATTGCGCGCTCAGGGCCTGGACGTGCAGACGTTGCTGGGCAAATCGAAGCGGTGCATGGGTGTGCGGATCGAGATGGAAGAGGGCAACCCGTTTGTCTACGAAGTGAGCCTGGACGGTTACCTGGCGGCGGCGAGTGACACGGTGTCGGCTGAAAGTGCTGATGAACCCCGCGCCCGTTACTACCGCGCCGAGGTGTACCTGCACAACGGCAGCCAGGACTACGATTTGATGGGTTTCACCCAGGATCAGATCACTCGTGACGTGCTCGATCAGTTTGAAAGCCATCGGCAGCTCCTTGGCCGTGTCTATAGCTGAGTTGTAGGAGCTGGCTTGCCAGCGAACGCCTCACCGCGGTGCACCAGATGCACCGCATTCCCCTGTAGGAGCTGGCTTGCCAGCGAACGCCACACCGCGGTGCACCAGACGCACTGCATTCCCCTGTAGGAGCTGGCTTGCCAGCGAATGTTGCACCGCGGTGTATCTGATGCACCGCATTCCCCTGTAGGAGCTGGCTTGCCAGCGAACGCCTCACCGCGGTGTATCTGATGCACCGCTTTCGCTGGCAAGCCAGCTCCTACAGAGGTTGTGTTGATACAAATAACGCGTCCAAACAAAAACGCCGCGATCCTCTCGCGGCGTTTTTGTGTCTGTTGCCTTACCCCAGGTTCTTGCCGAGCAGTGCGTGATACAGCTCGCTGTCGCCTAGAATCCCGACCACTTGGTTGTTGTCGTGCAGCACCAGCTTGTTGCCCGTCTGGTAACGAATCTGCAGCGCATCGCGCATGCCGATGTTCGAGTCCACCAGCGTTGGCCGACGACCCAGGCCTTCAACCGCCTGCCCTGGAATCCAGTTCTGCAGGTCCAGGCTCGCACCGTTCTGGCGTGCGCCTTTGATGGTGTTGCCTTCGGCCAGGTCCAGCCACGAATCGCCGCCCGGATCGAGGCATACCGAACCGTTGATGCGTTTGCAGTTGTCCAGGGTGCGCATCAGGCTGCGACCGCACAGCACGTTCAGCGGATTGGTGTGAGCCACGAAGGTCCGCACATAGTCGTCCGCCGGGTTCAGCACGATTTCTTCCGGTTTGCTGTACTGGACGATCCGACCGTCTTTCATGATTGCGATACGGCTGCCCAGCTTCAGTGCTTCATCGAGGTCGTGACTCACGAACACGATGGTTTTGTTCAACTTGCTTTGCAGCGCCAGCAGTTCGTCTTGCAGGCCCTGGCGGATCAATGGGTCGAGTGCCGAGAACGGTTCGTCCATCAGCAGGATGTCGGCGTCCATCGCCAGCGCGCGGGCCAGGCCCACACGTTGCTGCATACCACCAGAGAGCTCGTCGGGTTTCTTGTTGCGCCACTGGGTCAGGCCCACCAGTTCCAGCTTTTCGTCTACCAGTTTGCGGCGTTCTTTCTCAGGGCGACCCTGCATCTCCAGGCCGAAGCTGATGTTCTCGCGAACGGTCAGCCAAGGCATCAGGGCGAACTTCTGGAACACCATCGCGATGCGCTTGGTGCGCATCATTTTCAGTTCGGCCGGGGTGCAGGAAGCGATGTCGATCTGCTTGCCTTCGTGCTCGACGAACAACTTGCCACGGCTGACGGTATTGAGACCGTTGATGCAACGCAGCAGGCTGGATTTACCGGAACCGGACAGGCCCATCAGTACGCAGATTTCGCCTTTTTCGACGTCCAGGCTGGCCTTCTCAACGCCGACGATCTGCCCGGTTTTTTTCAGAATCTGGTCGCGGGTCATGCCCTGGTCGAGGAGCTTGAGCGCCTCGCGCGGGTCTTTGGAAAAGATTACATCGACGTCTTCGAACCGAATAATGCTCATGCGTCACCCCCTACTTTGGCGTCGGGTTGTTTGCAGATACGGTCGAGCATGATCGCCAGCAGTACGATCGCCAGGCCGGCTTCGAAGCCCAGGGCGATATCAGCAGTGTTCAGTGCGTTGACCACGGGTTTGCCCAGGCCATCGGCGCCCACCAGTGCCGCAATTACCACCATCGACAACGACAGCATGATGCACTGGGTGATGCCGGCCGCGATGCTTGGCATGGCGTAAGGCAGTTCGATGCGCGCGAGCAGTTGACGGCGCGAGCAGCCGAAGGCTTTGCCGGCGTCCATCAATTCTGCGGGAACATCACGGATACCCAGGTAGGTCAGACGGATAGGCGCGGCAATCGCGAACACTACCGTTGAGATCAGGCCCGGGACCACACCGAGACCGAAGAGGGTCAGGGTAGGAATGAGGTACACGAAGGTCGGCACGGTCTGCATCAGATCGAGCACCGGACGCATCAGTGTGTAGAACATCGGTTTGTGCGCGGCGACGATGCCCAACGGCACGCCGATGACCACGCAGACCAGGGTCGCGAATAGCACCTGGGCGAGAGTTTCCATGGTTTCCTGCCAGTACCCCAGATTGAGGATCAGCAGAAAGGAGGCAATGACGAAAACGGTCAGGCCCCATTTGCGTTGGATGAAGTGTGCCAGTAGCGCGATGAGGCCGATCAATGCCAGCGGGTTGAACCAGGTCAGCGCGAAAGTCACGCCGTGGATCATCGTTTCCAGTGACACGGCGATTGCGTCGAAGGTGCTGGCGCCGTGTTGCGTCAACCATTCAACGAAGCCCGCGATGTACTGGCCTAAGGGTATTTTCTGATCAATCAGCATGGTAGTGAACGTCCGCATGCAAGGAAATAAACAGCCCGGGCGAGCGAACCCGCCCGGCGTAAGCGATTACTGCGCGAGCTTGGCTTTCACGGCCTCCAGGCCTGGTTTACCGTCAATGGTGGTCACGCCAGCGAGCCAGGTATCGAGGACCTGTGGATTCTTTTTCAGCCAGGCCTTGGCGGCCGCGTCAGGCTTCATTTTGTCGTCCAGGATGTTGCCCATCAGCGAGCTTTCCATGTCGACGGTGAATTCCAGGTTTTTCAGCAGCTGACCCACGTTGCTGCATTCCTGGACATACCCTTTGCGAGTGTTGGTCGCCACGGTGGCGGCACCAAAGTCGGGGCCGAAGAAGTCGTCACCACCGGTGAGGTATTGGATCTTGAAACGCTTGTTCATCGGGTGCGGTGCCCAGCCGAGGAACACCACAGCGGTGTCGCGTTTCTGGGCGCGGTCGACTTGCGACAGCATGCCCGCTTCACTGGACTCGACCATCTTGAAACCGGCGTCTTTCAAGCCGAAGGCGTTCTTGTCGATCATACTCTGAATCAGACGATTGCCATCGTTACCCGGTTCGATGCCGTAGATCTTGCCGTCGAGTTCTTTCTTGAATTTCGGAATATCGGCGAAGTCATGCAGCCCTTTGTCATACAGCGCTTGCGGTACGGCGAGGGTGTACTTGGCGCCGGTGAGGTTGGTGCGCACCACGTCCACGGTGCCGGCATCACGATACGCCTTGATGTCGTTTTCCATAGTCGGCATCCAGTTACCCAGGAAGATGTCCATGTTCTTGCCGTCGGCCAGGGACTTGTAGGTCACCGGCACGGAAATCATCGTGGTTTTGGTCTTGTAGCCCAGGGCCTGGAGGACGACGCTGGTGGTGGCGGTTGTTGCGGTGATGTCAGTCCAGCCGACATCGGAGAAGTTTACGGTACTGCATTGTGCCGGTTCTGCGGCTTGCGCCAGAAACGGCAGACTTAGCATGGCGGCCAACAACAACGACGGGGAACCTTTCATGGATGGACTCCTTGGTGTTTTTTTTGGCAGTGTTCCGACTGGACCACCGCACTTATAGGTTGCGGTTGGATGGCGTTTTTTAGACAGCTCTACCACGGCGCCTTGCAATCGAGTCGATACGATCATGTACCAGTGAAAATCTGACGCCTACAGGGGGCGTCGTAACCAGTACAGGGATGGTCGCATCCAGTGTCGGTGACGTCGTTTACAGCTTTTTTCAGCCCCCTTTGTCCCTCTGAACCGTAAAAAAACGGCGAAAACGCAGCGTGAAACGCCCGCGGCGTTCGTGGACAAGAGTGCGTCGGTGTGAGACGTCGAACGACCTGGCAAAAGCCTGATGATGCAGCCATACCGGCGGATTGCAGCTTGAGCGTAGCAGCTCCGTCACTGGGCGCTTTTGCGTCCAGAGTTGGCACATCCAGGAGTTCGGCAGTAATGGCTATCAGCGTTTTCGACCTGTTCAAAATCGGCATCGGCCCTTCCAGTTCGCACACCGTGGGGCCTATGCGGGCCGCGGCGCTGTTCGTGCAAGGTTTGCGTGAGCAGGGACTTTTGGAACAAGTGCGGCGCGTCGAAGTTCAGCTTTATGGTTCGCTGTCCGCCACCGGCATCGGTCACGGCAGCGATAACGCCGTGATCATGGGCCTGATGAGCGAGTGGCCGGACGCGATCGACCCGTCGCAAATCGGCATCCGCATCGAGACCCTGCGTGAAACCCACACGCTGCTGCTTGATGGTCGCCTGTCGGTGCCATTCATCTGGGCTCGGGACATGCGCCTGATCGACGAAAACCTGCCGTTCCATCCCAATGCCATGACCTTGATCGTTGAAGGTGATGACGGCGAGCTGCATCGCGACACCTACTATTCCATCGGCGGCGGTTTTGTCGTCGATGAAGCACAAGCCTCCAGCGGTGTGGTGGATCTTGATCGCACTGTGTTGCCGTATGACTTCTCCAGCGCCGTCGAACTGCTCAGCCTCTGCCAGACGCACAACTTGCGTGTGGCCGAATTGATGATGGCCAACGAGAAGGTCTGGCGCAGCGAAGAGGAAATCCGCGCCGGCCTGATGAAACTCTGGCGGGCGATGCAGGATTGCGTGGAGCAGGGCCTCAAGCACGAAGGCATCTTGCCCGGCGGGCTGAATGTGCGTCGGCGTGCGGCCAAGCTGCATCGCAGCCTGCAAGAGCTGGGGAAACCGAACGTGATCGGCTCGACGCTGAGCGCGATGGAATGGGTCAACCTGTTCGCCCTGGCGGTCAACGAAGAAAACGCCGCGGGCGGGCGCATGGTGACGGCGCCCACCAACGGCGCGGCGGGGATCATTCCGGCGGTGTTGCACTACTTCATGAAGTTCAGCGAGGCGGTGACTGACGCCAACGTGGTCGACTATTTCCTGAGTGCGGCGGCAGTGGGGATTCTGTGCAAGAAGAACGCCTCGATCTCCGGCGCGGAAGTCGGTTGCCAGGGTGAAGTCGGCTCGGCCTGCGCCATGGCTGCCGCCGGGTTGGCGGAGATTCTCGGCGCGACGCCGGAGCAGCTGTGCAACGCCGCGGAAATCGGCCTGGAACACAACCTAGGCTTGACCTGCGACCCGGTGGGCGGGCTGGTGCAAGTGCCGTGCATCGAACGCAACGCGATTGCCGCGGTGAAAGCGATCAACGCGGCGCAGATGGCGTTGCGGGGCGATGGTCAGCACTTTATCTCGCTGGATCGGGTGATCCGCACCATGCGTGATACCGGCGCCGACATGCATGACAAATACAAAGAGACATCGCGGGGCGGGTTGGCTGTAAGCGCGGTTGAGTGCTGAGACCGAGTTGACCCCATCGCGGGCAAGCCCGCTCCCACAGGATTTGTTGTGTATTCGAGAATTGAGACTCACCTTGAATCCCTGTGGGAGCGGGCTTGCCCGCGATAGCGCCAGACCAGTCAAAACTGCGCGCTAAGTGAACACCCGATTCAAAACGCGCCACGTTTTGGCGCGTCGCTTAGAGATAAGCGGCATCCAAACGGACAACGTTGAAAACGGACCTTGACCGTCCATCACCCGTGCTTGCGGTGACACTCTCCAGCAGGTCGCCGCAGGCCTGTTCCCACAAGTGCTACCGAATTGCTCACACCCAACGGGGCACAGCGATTGCGGCCATTGATGGCACTTATATTCCACCCTTCCTGCGCGTCATATCCAGACACATCGCGACGTCGTTTTCAGGAGTTATTGAACGCCCATTCAATTTTAGGCATGGCAATTGCTCTGTCATAACAAAGCCCGTCTCCCACGCGAGAACGATGGCAATAACAAGAGCCTCCGCCTGAGGCCATCACCCGCTTTGTGTGAGGAGATACCGCGATGACGACGTTCAACTCCGGGGCCCAACCCCAGAACCGTGCGCCTCAATCCATCGGCTTTCTGCTGCTGGACAATTTCACGCTTATTTCTCTGGCCTCCGCCGTAGAACCCCTGCGGATGGCCAACCAATTGTCCGGTCGCGAGCTGTATCGCTGGAGCACGCTCACCGTCGACGGCGGTCAGGTCTGGGCCAGTGACGGTCTGCAGATCACCCCCGATTGCTCCATGCACAAAGCACCGCCCCTGGACACCGTGATTGTCTGTGGTGGCATCGGCATCCAGCGCACCGTTACCCGCGAACACGTCTCATGGCTGCAAAGCCAGGCCCGTCAGTCGCGCCGTCTCGGTGCGGTCTGCACCGGCAGTTGGGCGCTGGCGTGCGCCGGCCTGCTGGACGGCTTCGATTGCAGCGTGCACTGGGAATGCCTGGCCGCGATGCAGGAAGCTTTCCCGCGTGTGGCCATGAGCACTCGCCTGTTTACCCTCGACCGTAACCGTTTCACCAGCTCCGGCGGCACCGCGCCGCTGGACATGATGTTGCACCTGATCAGCCGCGATCATGGACGTGAACTGTCGGCCGCGATTTCGGAAATGTTCGTCTACGAGCGCATCCGCAACGAGCAGGATCACCAACGCGTGCCGCTCAAGCACATGCTCGGCACCAACCAGCCGAAGTTGCAGGAAATCGTCGCGCTGATGGAAGCCAACCTTGAAGAACCGATCGACCTCGACGAACTGGCGGTGTATGTCGCCGTGTCCCGTCGTCAACTCGAGCGTCTTTTCCAGAAATACCTGCATTGTTCGCCGTCGCGCTACTACCTGAAACTGCGCCTGATCCGCGCCCGGCAGCTGCTCAAGCAAACGCCGATGTCGATTATCGAAGTGGCGTCGGTGTGTGGCTTCGTTTCCACGCCGCACTTCTCCAAGTGCTACCGCGAATACTTCGGCATTCCGCCGCGTGACGAGCGCGTAGGTTCCAACACCACCCAGCAAGTAGCGATGATGCCGCTGCCGCAAGCGCTGGTGCTGTCGCCGTTGTCCGGGCCGTTGTCGGCGCTGAGTCAGGCGCGCAATGAGTCGACGTTTGCCAGCGTAAGGCTGTAAACCGAGGCGCCTTCATCGCGGGCAAGCCCGCTCCCACAGGGATCACGAATAACCTGTGGGAGCGGGCTTGCCCGCGAAGGCGGTTTGTCAGGCGCTACGGCTCTGTTGATACTCCGCCAACGCTGGCAGCAATTGCTTGTCGATAGCCTGGCGCACGGCCGGCAGGATGGTCGCGCTGCTGGTGTACATCTGCTTGACCATGGTCCGCAGTTCCATTGCCCGTTCGTTGTTCAAACCCCGTACCGCGCATTCGCAGGCCTGCTCAGCAGTTGCACCAGGGGGCACTGCAAATCCTAACGCCTTGAGCTGGCCCAACAGGTCTCCCTGGTCAATCAAATCGGCGTACATCATGACGCAATCCTTCTTCAGGGAACGGTGTCGTGGCTCGATTCTCGTAGGGGCGGGGGGTGGCGGCAAGGACGATTTGTCGCAATGGCCGCAATACCTATGAACAGGTCGTTTTCGGCTAACTTGCGATCGATGCGAGTGGGCACACTGGCGTCAGCTGGCTTCACGAAGGTTTGGTCACCCTCGCGCAACGGCTCCTCAACAATACCCTCCTCAGCTCCGATCCTGTCACGGCTTGATCGGGGTTTTTTTTGCCTGTAATTCGGGGACGTTGTGTTGCCTGCCCAGACGCAATCGCGGGCAAGCCCGCTCCCACAAGGATCGCGAATAACCTGTGGGAGCGGGCTTGCCCGCGATGAACGATGACGCGGTTTAACGCTGTAGAACGAGGATCCGCGACAACAATTCATCACGGTCGACATAGCAGCCCTGGAAATGCCGGGCGCCGGAGGCGGGGTCGAAGGCGTTGCGGGCGTGGAGGGTACGGCGGTTGTCGAAGCACCACAATTCGCCGGGGTTGAGCCGCGTCATCAGGCGAAACCGTGCCTCGCGGGTCATGGCAATGAAGCGCCGATAAGCGCGATACAGCCTGGGCATTTGCTCCACCGAGGCATCGAACGGGCCGCGCAGGAAATTCGCCATGCGGATTTCCGACACCTGCCCAAACGCGTCCAGGGCAATGATAGGTGCGAGGCAGCGGTAATCGCTGTGGCGGTCCTTGTTGCGGAACTCCACGGGGATTTCACACAAGGCTTGAAACGCCTCGGGATCCTCCTGACGCAAAGCCTCGGCAATGGCAAAACCGTCGACGAAAATACTCTCGCCACCGTCGGCATCATTGACCAGGCAATGCAGAAACTGCAGCCCCGGTTGCAATTCCCGGGTCGGCAAGTCGCTGTGCAGCGGCAGGTTGAAAGCGGTGTAGGCGTTGCTGTCGGCATCGGCCTTGGACTGCACGTTGAACAGCACACCAAAGTTGCTCTCGCGGATGAACGAAATCCGCTGGGCGATCAGCTTCAACGAGCCCGGTTCGGTGGGCACGCCACGGACCTGGGTCAAGCCGATATCGCGCACCGACAGCAGCCATTGCAACAAGGCATTGTTGTCGTTCATCAACGCCTGGTATTCGAACACCGGCAGCTGCAAATCACTGTTCCAGAGCCGCGCTTTCGGTTTGCTAGCGCGACGTTCCGCGCGGGATTCGTCGTCGTAGGCGTGGGCACGCAACCAGCCTGGATCGAAGCGGCTGAGGTGACCGTCCTGCCACTGGACGCAGAGGCAACCGTCAGCATCGACGCTGGTCTCGGCCGGCACCAGGTTTTCCGGGACGTCGACGATTTCCAGCACTTGTTCGCGGGTCACGGTGTAGACGCAGTGCGGGCACGGGCAGTTGTCCCGCAACCAGCTGTGATGAAAGGGGCTGACGCGGTCGTCGGCCCACTTCACCAGAACACGATCCGCCAGGGTCTGCACGCCTGTCAGCGCGCTGATCAACGGATAGGTACGGAAGTCGGCAAAAGCGGCGGCGGTGTTCATGGCGATCTCCTTATGCGGTGGTGGCTACTTTGCAGGGGGCAGGGCGATGACGCGGCCGATGTAGTCGGGAGCGGGCAGGTCGGCTTGTTCGGTGACGATGGCATGC
Source organism: Pseudomonas sp. RIT-PI-q (assembly GCF_001297125.1). Taxonomy (GTDB): domain Bacteria; phylum Pseudomonadota; class Gammaproteobacteria; order Pseudomonadales; family Pseudomonadaceae; genus Aquipseudomonas. Next base: position 156,603 of record NZ_LHPC01000056.1, on the reverse strand, counting down.
AGTTTGCTCAAGGTGTCTTCGCTGAACGGCGCGGATCGCGGCCCGGCGAGGTCGACGTGCAGGAGCATTTGCTCGTTGCCCGCCAGTTCCTTGTCTCCACCGATCAAGTGCAGGCTGTGGTAGAGGTGCAGGCGTTTGCTGTCGTGAGCGATGATCTGGGTGTGGACCTCGACGTCGGCGTCGAGCTTCACTTCGTGCAGGTAATTGAGGTGCAGTTCGAGGGTGAACAACGAATTGCCGCTGGCTTCGCGGTTGTTGCTGTCCATCCCGAGGCGGTCCATCAGGGCGTCGGTGGCGTAGCTGAAAATCAGCAGGTAAAAGGCATCGCGCAGATGGCCGTTGTAGTCGACCCAGTCGGGGATGATTTTGGTTTGGTAGGTGGTCAATGCGGGCATGTCATCAAATCCTGAAGTTAAGAAGACCTGTAGGAGCCGGCTTGCTGGCGAACGGGGCAATGCGGTGTGACAGACACACCGCTTTCGCTGGCAAGCCAGCTCCTACAGAGAGCGTTTAGTCGGCGAATGCCATCCCATGCTTCTCTTTGGTGGTCTTCACCGCCTCCAGCACCGCCAGCAAGCAATCATCACGATAGCGCTCCAGCGCCGAAATGCTGTGGTTGCCCAACTGCTCACTGGTGCCATCGACCACATCATCGATCAACTTGTCGGTCAGCTCCGGCGCAGGCAGATACGTCCACGGCAACTGCAACGCCGGACCGAACTGCGCCATAAAGTGCCGCATGCCTGCATCGCCACCCGCCAGTGTGTAGGTCAAGAACGTCCCCATGAACGACCAGCGCAGACCCGCGCCAAAACGAATGGCATCGTCGATTTCACCGGTGGTCGCCACACCGTCGTTGACCAGGTGCAGCGCCTCACGCCACAGCGCTTCGAGCAAGCGGTCGGCGATAAAGCCCGGCACTTCCTTGCGCACATGCAGCGGACGCATGCCCAAGAATTCGTAGACTTTCATTGCCGCTTGCACGGCTTCGGGGGCGGTGTTTTTGCCGCCAACCACTTCCACCAAGGGCAGCAGGTACACCGGGTTGAACGGGTGCCCGACCACGCAGCGTTCCGGGTGGGTCGAACTCTCGTAGAACTCACTCGGCAACAGGCCCGAGGTGCTGGAACCGATCAAGGCGTTGGGCTTGGCCGCTGCGCTGATTTTGCTGTGCAGTTCCAGTTTCAGATCCAGCCGTTCCGGAGCGCTTTCCTGAATAAAATCCGCATCGCGAACGCACTCTTCAATCGTTGCGACAAAGCGCAGCCGATCCTGTGATGCGCCCGGCGCCAGCCCTTGTTTCTCCAGTGCCCCCCAGGCATTGGCAACGCGTTTGCGCAGGGCCGCTTCGGCACCCGGCGCCGGGTCCCAGGCCACCACGTCGAGGCCGTGGGCGAGGGCGCGGGAGACCCAGCCGCTGCCGATGACACCGCTGCCCAGCGCTGCGAAGGTTTTGATTTCGGTGATAAAAGTCATGGCGACGTCCTAAAAGAATTCGGTGATCCCCTGTAGGAGCGAGGCTTGCCCGCGAAGAGGCCGGTACATCCGACGCATCTCTCGCGGGAGGAAAACCGCCTTCGCGGGCAAGCCTCGCTCCTACAGGTGTTATGTGTGGATTTAACCGCGTTTGGTCAGGCCCATTTTTGCCCGGCCTTCCGCCGGCGTCAGAACGCGGGCGCCGAGGCGGCTGAGGATTTCCGAGGCGCGTTCGACCAGTTGGCCGTTGGTCGCCAGAACGCCCTTGTCCAGCCAGATATTGTCTTCGAGCCCGACCCGCACGTTGCCACCGAGCAGCACCGCTTGTGCGGCCATCGGCATCTGCATGCGCCCGATACCGAAGCCCGCCCACACTGCGTTGGCCGGCAAGTTATCGACCATGGCTTTCATGGTGGTGGTGTCGGCCGGGGCGCCCCACGGGATGCCCAGGCACAGTTGGAACAGCGGGTCGTCGAGCAGGCCTTCCTTGATCAGCTGTTTGGCGAACCACAGGTGGCCGGTGTCGAAAATTTCCAGCTCGGCTTTCACGCCCAGCTCTTGAATTCGCTTCGCGCCGGCACGGAGTTGCGCCGGGGTGGACACGTAAATCGTGTCGCCATCGCCGAAGTTCAGGGTGCCGCAATCGAGGGTGCAGATTTCCGGCAGCAACTCTTCAACGTGGGCCAGACGGGTCAGCGGGCCGACCAGATCAGTGTTCGGGCCGAACTCCATCGGGTTCTCGCCAGCGCCGATTTCCAGGTCGCCGCCCATGCCGGCAGTGAGGTTGACGATGATGTCGACGTCCGCCTCGCGGATGCGCTCCATCACTTCGCGGTACAGCGCCACGTCACGGCTGAATTTGCCGGTCTCGGGGTTACGAACGTGGCAATGGACCACGGTGGCACCGGCCTTGGCGGCTTCCACGGCGGCAGCGGCGATTTGTTTCGGGGTGACCGGCACGTGTGGGCTCTTGCTGGTCGTGTCGCCAGCACCGGTGAGTGCGCAGGTGATGATGACGTCGTGGTTCATTTGAAGGTTCCTTACAGGCGTGGTGGTCCCGTTCGCAGCCCGGTCGGGCTGCGAATCGGTGGTTCGGTCAGGGTTTATTTGCTGGTCAGTTTCAGGTTTTCAGCGGCTGGTTTGCCATCGAAGGTGGTGACGCCTTCGAGCCAGCGTTGCTTGTCTTGGGGGTGATCGTTGAGCCATTGCCTGGCCGATTCGAAGGCGTCCTTGTGATCGAGCAGCGGCTGCATCATCCGGCTCTCGTCTTCGGCGGTGAAGGTCAGGTTGCTCAGCAGGCGGCCGATGTTCGGGCATTGTTCGGCGTATTTCGGCGAAGTGACGGTCCAGACCGTGGCCATGCCTTCGTTCGGGCCGAGGGCGTCTTCACTGCCGGTGAGGTAAGTCATCTTCACGTTGACGTTCATCGGGTGCGGCGCCCAGCCAAAGAACACCACAGCCTCGTTACGTCGCACGGCGCGATCGACTGCCGCCAGCATGCCGGCCTCACTGGATTCGACCAGTTGGAACTTGCCGAGGCCGAACTGATTCTTGGCGATCATCGCCTTGATCTGGGTGTTGGCACCCGAGCCAGGCTCGATCCCGTAGATCTTGCCGCCCAGTTCTTTTTCGAACTTGGCGATGTCGGCGAAGGTTTTCAGGCCCTTGTCGGCGAGGTAAGTCGGTACAGCGAGGGTGGCGCGGGCGTCTTTCAGGCTGGGTGCTTCAAGCACTTTGACCTGCTTGCCATCGACGAACGGGGTGATGGTCTGGGTCATCAGCGGGTTCCAGTAGCCCAGGAACATATCCAGGCGCTGGTCGCGGATCCCGGCGAAGATAATTTGCTGGGAGGCGCTGGTTTGCTTGGTGTTGTAGCCGAGGCCATCGAGCAGGACCTGGGTCATGGCACTGGTGGCGATTACGTCGGTCCAGTTCACTACGCCCATGCGCACGTTCTGGCACGCGGCGGGTTCGGCCGCCATGACACTGGCGCTCAGTAAAGCAGTACCGCTGAGTGCAAGAACACAGCTGCTGATCAGTCGTTTCATCTCAGGTTCCTCGGCAGTTCGTTATTGTGGGTCCGGTCGTCTGCATCCGGTCTTGCGGATAGCGCTCACATTTTGGCGAGTGGCTGTTGTCCTCAAGCAAGGCACCGCGACGAGTCATAGCTAGCTATGGCGAGGAGCGGTAACGCAGCTTGAGGGCAACAGCCGCCGCAAAAATTGAGCAGCTATCCGTAAGACCGGATGCGCCGTGCGCCGGTGATGCCAAGTTACGCAGCTGGAGGCCTGTGAAAGCGCACTACGGCGACCAGCTCTTGCACTGCAGCGACCTGACCTCTTGAAAGCCTGATGCAAGTGGCGTATCAACGTCCACACGCTACCCGCCACCGAGTGCGCTCCATGTCCCAGGATTTCTACTTCATGTTGATGCCGGGCTTCTCGGCCATCGGTTTTATCTCGGCCATCGAGCCGCTGCGGGTCGCCAATCGCTTTCGCGGCGAGCTGTATCGCTGGCATGTGCTGAGCGCCGACGGCGGCGCGGTCTTGGCCAGTAACGGCATGTCGGTCAACGCAGATGCGGCGCTGGAGCCGCTGAAGAAAGGTGCAACCTTGTTGGTGGTCGCGGGTTTCGAACCACTGAAATTCGCCACGCCGGCGCTGGAACATTGGCTGCGTCGGCTGGACAATGAAGGCGTGACCCTCGGCGCCATCGACACCGGCAGCTTCGTGCTCGCCGAAGCCGGCCTGCTCGACGGCCATCGCCTGACCCTGCACTGGGAAGCCATCGACGCGTTCAAGGAATCCTATCCACAGCTCAGCGTCACCCAGGAGCTGTTCGAAATCGACCGTCGGCGCATCACCTCAGCCGGCGGCACAGCGTCCATCGACCTGATGCTCGACCTTATCGGCCAGGCCCATGGCCCGGAACTGGCGATCAAGGTCAGTGAACAATTCGTACTCGGCCGCATCCGCCCGCGCAAAGACCACCAGCGCATGGAAGTCGCCAGTCGCTACGGCATCAGCAACAAAAAACTGGTGCAGGTGATTGGGGAAATGGAGCAGCACAGCGAACCGCCGTTAAGCACGCTGGCATTGGCGGAATCGATCAAGGTGACACGACGCCAGCTCGAGCGATTGTTCCGCTTGCACCTGAACGACACGCCAAGCAATTTCTACCTGCGCTTGCGGCTGGAGAAGGCACAGCAGTTGCTGCGGCAGACGGACATGAGCGTGCTGGAAGTGAGTATTGCGTGCGGGTTTGAATCACCGTCGTACTTCACCCGTAGCTATCGGGCAAAATTTGCAAGGTGCCCACGAGAGGATCGGCGTACCGCAAAAGCATGAACAACAGAGAACCCTGTGGGAGCCGGGCTTGCCCGCGATGAGGACGGAACTGTCAACGTTGATGTTGACTGACCCACCGCAATCGCGGGCAAGCCCGGCTCCCACAGGTTCTCCGTTTTGGCAGAAATTGTGTTACTTCTTCATCAACGCCGAGCAGGCCGCTTTAAACGCTTCATGCTGATACTTGTTCAGCGTGGCCGGCAGCTCAAAGTCGAACTTCTTGTTCTGCGCATTGATGGTCTGTGGCGACAGCAGCGTGACCTCGCAATTCTCCAGCAACTGGAAAACGCCCTCGATCTTGAACGTGGTCGGTCCGCCGGCAAACTCACCCTTCTTGCTGCGCTTCTTGATCGCAATCCGGTCGATGGAATTCTCGCGTACAAACGACGCCACCTGAGCGGCGAAGACTTTGACGTTGGCGGCTTCGTCGTCATCGTCGAGGGCGATTTTCTTGGTCGCGAGGGAGACATGGCTCAACGCCTGATCGTCGAGGGAGGCCACGGCGATAATCGCTTCGCTGCCTTTGATTTCGATGCCGCAGATTTTCATTTGAATTCATTTCCCTGATGGTGATGTGCAGCTTACAGCTCAAGCTGATTCGCGTTGATGCCAAACGCCGCAGCGATTCTTTCGCGGGTGGCCTTGCGAGGCTTGGCGACGGTCTCTTGCTGGGCGAAGGCCGGTTGTGAGATGCCCATGCGTTTGGCCACTTCATCCTGCGTAAGGTTCAAGTGTTCACGCCAGGCGCGAATAGGCGTCGCGCCATCGACGATGCGACTGACCACCTCGTGAGGGATCAAATCGGGCTCTATCTTCTGTGCGACGTATTGCGCGTAGGGAATGACCACGAACGCAGGGTTACCGTCTGCGTCATGGATGATTTGAACGTCAGTAGGTGCGTTCATCGCGTTTTTTGACCTCTTGAACTGATCACTTTGATTGCGCCGTCCCAGTCGAACATGACCCGATAGTTACCTACTCGAAGTCGATAGGCGTAGTCATGACCCACCAGCGCTTTGACATTGCCCGCATCAGGCATGCCAGCCAGTACTGTGACGGCGTCACGCACCTGGATCTGATGAGCGGAGTGCAATTTCAGAAGCTGCTTAACGGCCTTTCGAGTCCAGTGAATGCTGTTCATGGGAGAATATAAGTCTTTTATAAGATATTCCAATCTTTACTTATATTTTTGCGGCAGCCAATTAACGAAGCATGTCGGGATGTTGCCCGATGAGTAGGGTCTGCTCGAAGGCTCTGGGGCGCTGTAGTCTTGGTCAGCCAAGTGTGTGGGAAAGGGCCTTTCTTGAGGATCGAAAGCTGGCAGCAGTACCAGCTTCCGACGGAGGATCAGGGTTACTCCTGCCCAATCGACTCCAAAAACTCCGACCGTTCATCACTCATCCGCGCGATGCAATCATTCTGCGCAATGGTGAACGCCTTGCTACCGCTCGTCGCCGGGAATGCTTCCACCGCGCAATCCGCGTCCCGGGTCTTCAGCCACTGCTGTTGGGCGGCCTTGAGTTTGGCTGTGATGTCGGTCAGTTGCGCCGGGTTCTTGCCATAGGCCGTTTGCATGCGCTCGGTCAGGCCCTGGTAGTTGTCTTTGAGCAGGTCTTCGGCGGTGGTTCTGCTGTAGACCGAGCATTCCAGGGTCTGGACGTCGTTTTCGACGGCATCGCACGGGTTGTTGTCGGACTCTTCAGCCGCCTGTACGCCGGTCGCTATCAATGCCAAAGCCAGGAAGATCGTTCTCATTACGCCGCAGCCCCATTTTTCAATGCTATCCAGTGATGCGGCGAATTCTGGCCCAAGTTCCGGGGAAAGAACAGGTTGGCAAACAGCCCCTGGCGAGACCCTTTGTCGCGTATTGACGCTTTCGGCAAACCCCCTGTCGTTTTTGCACCCGGCTGCCCCGCCCCTCAGGCATATGCTGGCCCCAAAGCGCCGGCACACGATTCGGCGCATGAATCGCTAATAGGGGACAGCCTGATGAGCCCAGCCGAATTGCACGCCGACAGCATCGTTATCGACGGGCTGATTATTGCCAAGTGGAACCGCGAGCTGTTTGAAGACATGCGCAAGGGCGGTCTGACCGCGGCCAACTGCACCGTGTCGGTGTGGGAGGGCTTCCAGGCCACCGTCAATAACATCGCCGCCAGCCAGAAGCTGATCCGCGAGAACAGCGACCTGGTGATTCCGGTGCGCACCACCGCCGACATCCGCAAAGCCAAGGAGCAGGGCAAGACCGGCATCCTTTTCGGCTTCCAGAATGCTCATGCCTTCGAAGACCAGATCGGCTATGTCGAGGTGTTCAAGCAACTGGGCGTCGGTATTGTGCAGATGTGCTACAACACGCAGAACCTGGTCGGTACTGGTTGCTATGAGCGCGATGGCGGCCTGTCGGGCTTCGGTCGTGAAATCGTCGCCGAGATGAACCGCGTTGGCGTGATGTGCGACCTGTCCCACGTCGGATCCAAGACCTCCGAAGAAGTCATCCTCGAATCGAAGAAGCCGGTGTGCTACTCCCACTGCCTGCCGTCGGGTCTGAAAATTCACCCGCGCAACAAATCCGATGAAGAGCTGAAGTTCATTGCCGACCACGGCGGTTTCGTCGGCGTGACCATGTTTGCGCCGTTCCTGGCCAAAGGCATCGATTCGACCATCGACGACTACGCCGAAGCCATCGAATACACCATGAACATTGTCGGCGAAGACGCCATCGGCATCGGCACCGACTTCACCCAGGGCCATGGCCAGGACTTCTTTGAATACCTGACCCATGACAAGGGCTACGCCCGCCGCCTGACCAGCTTCGGCAAGATCATCAACCCGCTGGGCATCCGCACCGTCGGCGAGTTCCCGAACCTGACCGAAACCCTGCTCAAGCGCGGCCATTCTGAGCGCGTGGTCCGCAAGATCATGGGCGAGAACTGGGTCAACGTCTTGAAAGACGTCTGGGGCGAGTAAGCCCTCTCAAACGAACCCTGTAGCAGCTGCCGAGGCACGAGGCTGCGTTGCGGTCCGCAGGACCGCCCTCTGGGGCCGCTTCGCAGCCCGACGCAGCCTCGCAAGCTCGACAGCTGCTACGGATGCTACGGCACGACAACACAACGAATTTTTCTGGAGTTAAGTTTCCATGGCCAAGATCGCCCCGCAATTGCCTATCGAAGTCGACAGCGAAACCGGTGTCTGGACCTCCGACGCCCTGCCGATGCTGTACGTGCCGCGCCATTTCTTCGTCAACAACCACATGGGCATCGAGGAAGTGCTGGGCGCCGACGCCTACGCCGAAATCCTCTACAAGGCCGGCTACAAGTCCGCCTGGCACTGGTGTGAGAAAGAAGCTGAATGCCACGGCCTGGAAGGCGTCGCGGTGTTCGAGCACTACATGAAGCGCCTGTCGCAACGCGGCTGGGGCCTGTTCAAGATCCAGGACATCGACCTCGACAAAGGCACCGCCAGCGTCAAGCTCGAACACTCGGCATTCGTCTATGTGTACGGCAAGGTCGGGCGCAAGGTCGACTACATGTTCACTGGCTGGTTTGCCGGTGCCATGGACCAGATTCTGCAAGCCCGCGGCAGCAAGATCCGCACCGTTGCCGAACAAGTCTACGGTGGCTCCGAAGAAGGCCACGACGACGGTTTGTTCACCGTCAAGCCGTTGTAAGTCGAGGACCCCGCCATGGCTTTCGAAGCAATGTTCCAGCCGATCCAGATCGGCAAACTGACCATCCGTAACCGCGTGCTCAGCACCGCGCACGCCGAGGTCTATGCCACCGACGGCGGCATGACCACCGACCGGTACGTCAAGTATTACGAAGAGAAAGCCAAGGGCGGGATCGGCCTGGCGATTTGCGGCGGTTCCTCTAGTGTGGCCATCGACAGCCCGCAAGGCTGGTGGAAGTCGGTCAACCTGGCCGACGACCGGATCATTCCGCACTTCCAGAACCTGGCCGACGCCATGCACAAGCATGGCGCCAAGATCATGATCCAGATTACCCACATGGGTCGACGTTCACGTTGGGACGGCGAGCATTGGCCAACCCTGCTGTCGCCGTCGGGCATCCGCGAGCCGGTGCACCGTGCGACCTGCAAAACCATCGAGCCGGAAGAAATCTGGCGCGGGATCGGCCACTACGCCACTGCGGCGGGCCGCGCCAAGGCCGGGGGCCTGGACGGCATCGAACTGTCGGCCGTGCACCAGCACATGATCGACCAGTTCTGGAGCCCGCGCGTCAACAAGCGTACCGACGAATGGGGCGGCAGCTTCGAAAACCGCATGCGTTTCGGCCTCGAAGTATTGAAGGCCGTGCGGGCTGAAGTCGGCCCGGATTTCTGCGTCGGGATCCGTCTGTGCGGTGACGAATTCCACCCGGACGGCTTGTCCCACGAGGACATGAAGCAGATCGCCAAGTATTACGACGACACCGGCATGATCGACTTCATCGGCGTGGTCGGCTCGGGTTGCGACACCCACAACACCCTGGCCAACGTTATCCCGAACATGAGTTATCCACCGGAGCCGTTCCTGCACCTGGCCGCCGGTATCAAGGAAGTGGTCAAGGCCCCGGTTCTGCCTGCGCAGAACATCAAGGACCCGAACCAGGCGACCCGTATTCTGGAAGGCGGCTACGTCGACATGGTCGGCATGACCCGCGCCCACATCGCCGACCCGCACCTGATCGCCAAGATCAAAATGGGCCAGGTCGACCAGATCAAACAATGCGTCGGCGCCAACTATTGCATCGACCGTCAGTACCAGGGTCTGGACGTTTTGTGCATCCAGAACGCCGCGACTTCCCGTGAATACATGGGCGTGCCGCACATCATCGAGAAATCGACCGGTGTGAAACGCAAAGTCGTGGTGGTCGGTGCCGGTCCTGCGGGGATGGAAGCGGCTCGCGTGTCGGCCGAACGTGGCCACGACGTGACCCTGTTCGAGAAAAAAGAATTCATCGGTGGGCAGATCACTACGGCCTCGAAAGCCCCGCAACGGGACCAGATCGCCGGTATCACTCGCTGGTTCCAGCTTGAGCTGGCGCGTCTGAAAGTCGACCTGCGCCTTGGCGTGGCGGCGGATGCGGCGACCATTCTCGACCTGCGTCCAGACGTCGTGGTGCTGGCCGTCGGCGGCCATCCGTTCCTGGAGCAGAACGAACACTGGGGCGCGGCGGAAGGCCTGGTGGTCAGCAGCTGGGACATCCTCGATGGCAAGGTTGCACCGGGCAAGAACGTGCTGGTCTACGACACCATTTGCGAGTTCACCGGGATGTCCGCCGCCGACTTCCTCGCCGACAAAGGCAGCCAGGTCGAGATCGTCACTGACGACATCAAACCGGGCGTGGCGATTGGCGGGACATCGTTCCCGACGTACTACCGCAGCATGTACCCCAAAGAAGTGATCATGACCGGCGATATGATGCTGGAGAAGGTCTACCGCGAAGGCGACAAGCTGGTGGCGGTGCTGGAAAACGAATACACCGGCGCCAAAGAGGAGCGGGTGGGGGACCAGGTCGTTGTCGAAAACGGCGTGCGGCCGGACGAAGAAATCTACTACGCCCTGAAGGAAGGCTCTCGCAACAAAGGCCAGATGGACATCGAAGCCCTGTTCGCGATCAAGCCGCAACCTTCGCTGAGCCAGGCGGGCGACGGCTACTTGCTGTTCCGCATCGGCGATTGCGTGGCGCAACGCAACACCCACGCGGCGATCTACGACGCGCTGCGGCTGTGCAAGGATTTCTAAGCCAACCTTCTGTAGGAGCCGGCTTGCTGGCGATGAACGATAACGCGGTTTGTCTGATCCATTGCGTCGTCTGAATCGCCAGCAAGCCGGCTCCCACGAGACCCCGAGGTCTTTGGGAGCTCCACCATGTTGAACACCCTTCTTCCAATCCTGTTGTTCGCTGCCCTGGGCCTGGCTGTCCTGGGCGCGTTGCGGCGGGTGGCTATGTGGCGCCGGGGCCGGGCTTCGAAAGTCGACCTGATCGGCGGCCTGCTGGCCATGCCCAAGCGCTACATGGTCGACTTGCACCACGTCGTCGCGCGGGACAAATACATCGCCAACACCCACGTCGCCACGGCGGGTGGTGCGGTGGCGTCGATCGTGCTGGCGATTGTGGTACACGGTTTCGGCCTGCATAACCGCTTCCTCGGCTATGCACTGCTGTTGATGACGGCGGTGATGTTCGTCGGTGCGATTTTTGTTTACTTGCGTCGACGCAACCCACCGGCCCGTCTGTCCAAAGGCCCGTGGATGCGCCTGCCGAAAAGCTTGCTGGCGTTCTCGGCGTCGTTCTTCCTGGTGACCTTGCCGGTCGCCGGCATCCTCCCGGAAAACTTCGGCGGTTGGTTGGTAGCGGCGGTCCTCGGCGTCGGTGTGTTGTGGGGCGTTAGCGAATTGTTCTTCGGCATGACCTGGGGCGGGCCGATGAAGCACGCCTTCGCCGGTGCCTTGCACCTGGCCGGGCACCGTCGCGCCGAGCGCTTTAATGGCGGCCGTTCCACCGGTTTGAAACCGCTGGATCTAAACGATCCGACTGCGCCATTGGGTGTGGAAAAACCCAAGGATTTCACCTGGAACCAACTGCTCGGCTTCGACGCCTGCGTGCAGTGCGGTAAGTGCGAAGCTGCCTGCCCGGCATTCGCCGCTGGCCAACCGCTGAACCCGAAAAAACTGATTCAAGACATGGTGGTCGGCCTCGCTGGTGGCACCGACGCCAAGTTCGCCGGCAGCCCGTATCCGGGCAAGGCGATTGGCGAGCATGCGGGTAATCCGCATCAGCCGATCGTCAATGGCCTGGTCGACGCTGAAACCTTGTGGTCGTGCACCACCTGCCGTGCCTGCGTCGAGGAATGCCCGATGATGATCGAGCACGTCGATGCCATCGTCGACATGCGCCGCCATCTGACTTTGGAAAAAGGCGCGACCCCGAACAAGGGCGCCGAAGTCCTGGAAAACCTGATCGCCACCGACAACCCGGGCGGCTTCGCCCCGGGCGGACGGATGAACTGGGCGGCGGATTTGAACCTCACGCTGATGAGCGAGAAGAAGTCGGTCGACGTTCTGTTCTGGGTCGGCGACGGTGCTTTCGACATGCGCAACCAGCGCACCTTGCGCGCCTTCGTCAAAGTGCTGAAAGCGGCCAAGGTCGACTTCGCCGTGCTCGGTCTTGAAGAACGCGACAGCGGTGACGTGGCCCGACGCCTGGGCGACGAAGCGACGTTCCAGCTGTTGGCCAAGCGCAACATCCAGACCCTGGCCAAATACAGCTTCAACCGCATCGTCACCTGCGACCCGCACAGCTTCCATGTGCTGAAAAACGAATACGGCGCCTTCGACGGCAACTACCTCGTGCAGCACCACAGCACCTACATGGCTGAAATCATCGGCGCTGGCGCCCTGAACCTCGGTCAGCACAAAGGCAGCAGCGTGACCTATCACGATCCGTGCTACCTCGGCCGCTATAACGGCGAATACGAGGCACCGCGTGAAGTGCTGCGCGCCCTCGGGATTGAAGTGAAAGAGATGCAACGCTCCGGTTTCCGTTCACGCTGCTGTGGCGGCGGTGGCGGCGCGCCGATCACTGACATTCCGGGCAAGCAACGGATCCCCGACATGCGCATGGAAGACATCCGCGAAACCGGCGCCGAACTGGTCGCCGTGGGCTGTCCACAATGCACCGCGATGCTCGAAGGCGTGGTTGAACCACGGCCATTGATCAAGGACATCGCCGAACTGGTGGCCGACGCATTGCTCGAAGACGAAGCACCGAGCAAACCGTCCACACCGGCCAAACGTGAACCTGCGGAGGCCCACTGATGAGCGACATTATCCGCCGCGACCCCCGCGCCGAATGGATTGCCCGCAACCGCCTGCACCCGCTGCACGCGGCCATGCAACCGGCGCAGCACAGCTGGATGGGGCCTAACGGCGTCATCCGCAAGAATCTTCATGGCATCGGTTTTATCGGCCCCAACGGCATCAAGCGCATCGATCGCAGCGGCGCGCAACAGGGCGGGGCGAGCAAACGCTCGGCCGCCGTTGAAGTGCAATTGCCATTGCATCAAGTGCCTGCACCGGCGTTCTACATCAGCGTGGTGCCGGACATGGTCGGCGGCCGCTTGAGCAGCCACGACCGCGACTTGCTGGGCCTGGCTCATCAACTGGCTGGCACGGATGGCGCCGTGTTGGCCGTGGTCTTCGGTGAACACAAGGAAAATGCTTTTGCTACGGCTGGCGTCGATCGCCTGCTGGTACTGGAAGGCGACGAGTTCAGCGGTTATGCACCGGAACAACGGGTCCAGGGCCTGCGGGCTGTGGATAACCAGTTCAACCCGCGTCACTGGTTGCTGCCGGACAGCCGCAGCGGTGGTGGCGAACTCGGTCGACGTTTTGCTGCCGCGCTGGGCGAACGCCCGGCCACGCGGGTTTGGCAGGTCAAGGATCAAGAGTGCATCGGCCGCGCCGGTGCTGGCCTGCAAGACCTTGCACGCCCGGTTGCGCGGTTGATTCTGGCCGCCGTCGAGTGCGCCGAACCCGTCAGCGAAACCCGTCACGAAGCCTTGCCGGTGGAGTTATCCACAAGCGTGGCGCGCAGTTTGTCGCGCATCGAGGATTTGGGCGCGGTGGCGGTGGACCCGGCGGCGATTCCGATGGCCGAAGCCGAATTCATCTTCTCCGGCGGCAACGGGGTCAAGGATTGGAATTTGTTCCACCAGACCGCCGCCGCCCTAGGCGCCACCGAAGGCGCATCCCGCGTGGCGGTGGACGATGGCTTCATGGCGCGCGACCGTCAGGTCGGCGCCTCTGGCACCTGGGTCACTGCGCGGGTCTACGTGGCCGTGGGAATTTCCGGGGCGATCCAGCACCTGCAAGGCATCGGTGCCTGCGACAAGGTGGTGGCGATCAACCTCGACCCTGGCTGCGACATGATCAAACGGGCCGACCTGTCGGTGATCGGCGAGAGCGCCGAGATTCTTCAAGCCTTGATCGCGGCGGTAGAGGCTTACCGCAACGAAGCCAAGCGCGATGCGGCTTAAGGGAAGGAAAGGGTTATGAGCACGAAAATCATCAGCCTGGTGTCCATCGGCGCCCACCCGACCTCTGGCCGGCCACGTCGCGCCGAGCAGGATGCGCGAGCCGTGGAACTGGGTCTGCAACTGGCTGGGGATAACTTGCAAGTGCTGCATGCCGGCGACGTCGCCGAGCCTGCGCTGCGCGCTTATCTGGGCATGGGGCTTGAGCAACTGCACGTGCTGGAACAACCGGAAGGCGCCGACGCGCTACCGGCCTTGACCGCCTATTTGCGTGATGCCGGGGCACAAGTCGTGCTGACCGGCAGCCAGGCAGAAACCGGTGAAGGCTCGGGCATGCTGCCGTTCCTGCTGGCGGAAAGCCTCGGCTGGCCGCTGGTGGTGGGATTGGCTCAGGTCGAGTCCATCGACGGCGGCTCGGCGCTGGTGCTGCAAGCCTTGCCGCGCGGTCAACGCCGGCGCTTGAAAGTGCGCCTGCCGTTTCTCGCCACTGTGGATAACGCCGCGCCAAAGCCGCGGCAGAGCGCCTACGGCCCAGCCCGGCGTGGTGTGTTGCAAGCGGATGAAGTCGAAGTGATCGACGATGAACTGCTGGCGGTCGCCACCCTGCAACCGGCCAAGCCACGGCCTAAACGCTTGAAAGTGATCAAGGCCAAGAGCGGCGCCGACCGCATGAAAGCCGCGACGGCCAAGGCCAGTGGCGGCGGCGGACAAGTGCTCAAAGGCGTGAGCGCGCAAGCCGGTGCCGAGGCAATCCTCAAATTGCTGATCGAAGAAGGCGTCGTCCGCTAACGAACATCCAGCACAAATCTAATGTGGGAGCGGGCTTGCTCGCGAAGAGGTCGTCATATCCAACATCAATGTGACTGACAGATCGCCTTCGCGAGCGAGCTCGCTCCCACAAGGAAAACCAATGACCGTTGAATTTCGTTCGGCCCTGCGCGCGGATGCGCGGGAGATTGCTCGTTTGTTCCAGATTTCATCAGAAGGCGCCTCGGATTACATCTGGAGCCAACTGGCCGAGCCCGGCCAGGATCTACTGGATGTAGGCGCCAGCCGCTACGCCCGCGACGACGTGGATTTCTCCTGGCAGAACTGCCTCATCGCCGAGGCCGAGGGCCGCGTCATTGGCATGATGCACAGCTACGTGATGCGCCACGATCCACTGGCGGCGCCCGTCACCGATCCGGTCCTGGCGCCCTACGCCACAATGGAAATCCCCGACACCCTCTACATCTCCAGCCTGGCGCTGCATGAGGGCTGGCGAAATCAAGGCCTGGGCAAGCAATTCCTCGCCTACGCCTACGACCGTGCCAACCAGTTGGGGCTCAATGGCCTGAGCCTGATCGACTACGCCGCCAACACCGGCGCCCGGCGGTTTTACGAACGACATGGCTTTCGCATTGTCGACACCTGCCAAATCACGCCGCATCCGATGATTCGGGTTACGGGTGAGGCCTATCTGATGTATCGGCCCTGATGAGCTACATTTTTCTATGAGCTGGCTTTCCGTGAGCAGGGCGGGGTGGCAGCAGCGCTAATCCATAAAACTCGTTTTCAAGAATGGGTTGAACATGCGAGCGGTCAGTCGACATGAGACATGTCTGATCTGTGGCGCGATGCTTGTTGTGTTTTTTCTGGTTGTACCCACGAGTTCGATGGCTGTTACCCGCACGCAAGAACCGGATTTTTATAAATGGCTGGAGTCTGAACAGGGACAAAAAGCCTCCCTGGCGCAGATGAAGCAGCAATGCGACAAGGTGTTGGCGGCTGATAAAAACCTCAATTGCTCAGTCTCCGTTCTCGCCAGAATGTTCGAGACCAAAGCCGCCAACCAGCTTCCTGAATACTATCTGATGATCAAGCGTCGCCATGCCCAGGCCATAGCGAAGGACCCTGAGCTCAAAGCAATGTTTTCCATGTTCGGCAGTGAATCGATCGCGACCTTGCGGGCGGTCGCCGATTTTTCGGTGACAAGGACCAGGCGGCACGAGGTACTGCCGATTCATCCCTACGCCAGTGACAATCACGTGATTGACGAGGTGCTGCCCTACATTGATGTCAAAGCAGCCAATGGCTTCTCGACACGGTTCATTCTAGACACCGGAGCGCCGCAAACCCGGGTCAACACCGAAACCGCGAAGCTGATGGGGATCAAGCTGTTAACCGACTCCCACTATGGCTACAGCACGTTTTATGGCGAGCGCGACCTGTCCGCCAAGCTCGGGATCTTCAAGTCTTTAACGATAGGCTCAAGCGAGTTCAGGAACGTCCTGGTGTTTGTCAGTGACCGGGATAACTTACTCGGGCTTGATCTGCTCGGTAAGTTAGGTCGCTTAAAGGTTACGAAAAAGACCCTGGAGATAAACGCCGAACCTCCTGCGCGATGTGATTCGCCCATTACCTATGCGCGTATCGACATCAATCAGAGACTGACCATTGCCGCACATCTGGATCGTCGGGCGACGCTGGCGATTATCGATACCGGCAATGTCGATTACCTGACATCGGCCTCACCGGGTAGCTCACCCACTTACGTCGCCGACAAGTGGCGCTATCGAACCTACAAGGGCGAGTTGAGCCTGGCGGGACATACCCGGTTGATCACCTACCGATACTACCCGGACTATACGATCCCGCCGTCCATGCTGCTTGGGCGGTACGTGCCGTCACTTTTGCTCGGGTGGCGTGCATTCAAAGACTACGAGTTGAATCTTGATATCGACTCAGGCCGGTCGTGTTTCAACAGGACATGATCGTGGTTACCCACAATCCCTGTTAGCGCTTCTGTGGATAACATGTTCGCCCTTCGCTACACCCCATACAAATCAGGCCCTGTAAGCCTTCGTACAAAAAACAACCAGCCTAACCTGCGGTTTTTACACGCTTTTTACGGTGGATAAGATCTGGCGCTGGCCAATACTTGCCCCCAATCTCTGTTGGCGCTTCTGTGGATAAGATGTTCGCTAACCGCTACAGGCCATACAATTCGGGCTGTTCAGGCTTCTGGTTAAAAAACGATCAAATCATAGTTTAACGTCGATAAAACTCTCGGAAACCCCGATTTATAGTGGCTGCCGGCAGTTTTCCACAGAACCGACGAAGTTGCCCCCAAAGTCTGTTGGCGCTTCTGTGGATAAGGTGTTCGCCATCCTCTGCAAGCCATACAAACTGTGGCCTTCAAGCTTTAGATCAAAAAACGATCAATGCGCGTTGGAAACCCTGCTTCTGGATAAGTCACGGATTTTCTTCGGTTTCTGTGGAGAATTTTTTGCGTAAATCCACACTTGTCCCCATTAGCTGTGGGTGGAGGTGTGGATAACTTGTTTGCGGAAGGCTGGGAGCCACGCCCGGCATAGGCCTGAACGTGATAGATCATATTTCGTACAGTTATAACGAAGAGGGGGTTTTGCGGGGAGAGAGGCGGTGACGGGGAGGGCGCCTTCGTGAGCAAGCCCGCTCCTACACTTGACCGGGTTGTTCACAAAGTTTGTGAACGCCGGCGATCTAATGTGGGAGCGGGCTTGCTCGCGAAGCTTTTGACGTTAGCCCTGAACCGGAACGCCTTTGAGATAAGGCGCAGGCTCGGCCCCGAGGTTGCTCAGCAGGCGCTCGCTGTACCAATCCACAAAGTTCACCACGCCAAACTCATAGGTCTTGGAATAAGGCCCTGGCTGGTAAGCGGTGGAGTTGATGCCGCGCTGGTTCTCTTCGGCCAGGCGACGGTCCTGGTCGTTGGTGGCGTCCCAGACCTTGCGCATGCGCTCCACGTCGTAGTCCACGCCTTCGACCGCGTCCTTGTGCACGATCCACTTGGTGGTGACCATGGTTTCCTGCGCGCTGATCGGCCACACGGTGAACACGATGATGTGGTCGCCCATGCAGTGGTTCCACGAATGCGGCAGGTGCAGGATGCGCATCGAGCCCAGGTCCGGGTTCTTGATGCGGCCCATGAGTTTGGCGCAGCCCTGTTTGCCGTCCAGGGTCATCGACACGGTGCCCTTGAGCAGTGGCATGCGCACGATGCGGTTACGCAGGCCGAAGCTGGCGTGGGCGTAAGGGATCTTCTCGGCTTCCCAGGCAGCGGCGGAGGCGGCGACGTGGTCCTTGAAAGCCTGGTCGGCACGCGGGTCGGTGACGTCGTCCCATTCCAGCAGGGTTTTCAGCAGTTCCGGGTGCGACGCGTTGCAGTGGTAGCACTCGCGGTTGTTTTCCAGCACCAGTTTCCAGTTGGCCTTTTCGAACAAGGTGGTCTGGATCGCCACCTTGGTGTTTTCCATGTCGTACGGTTCCATGTAATGGTTCAGCGTCGACAGGAAGTCGTCGATGGCCGGCGGGTTCTCCGCCAGGCTGATGAAGATATAGCCCCCGGCGGTCTTCACGTTTACCGGTTTCAGGCCGTACTGCTTCATGTCGAAGTCGGCGCCCATTTCGGTGCCGGCGAACAGCAGGCGACCGTCCAGTTCGTAAGTCCACTGGTGGTAGTGGCAGACCAGCTTGGCGACCTTGCCTTTTTCACTGGTGCACAAGCGCGAACCACGGTGACGGCAGACGTTGTGGAACGCATGCACGACGCCTTCGGCGCCGCGAATCACGATGATCGGGTTCTTGCCGATTTGCAGGGTCAGGTAGTTGCCCTTGGCCGGGATCTCGCAGGTCATGCCGGCGATCAACCACTCTTTCTGGAAGATTTCCTGCATGTCGATATCAAACAGCCGCTCGTCAGAGTAAAACGGCTGCGGCAGCGAGAAAGTGCGCTCGCGCTCTTGCAGCATCTGCGCGGTGGCCTTGCGTGCGGGTTCCAGCGGATCGCCCAGGCTGATTTTTGCGGTGACGTCCATCGATTTTATCCTCATGGCCATTCTGTGTGGCCGGCGAAATAGTGGCTGATACGGTGTGCTACGCAAGGGTGTAAAGAAATCGTCTTTGTGTGGAGCGAGTGTGGGGCCGACGTTGCCCGGAACCTTATCCATGGGCGACATGGCCCAATCTGTTCCCGACGCGCAACCCCCGGTAGTTGGGGGCTGGTCGCGATAAGTATGTGAATGTCGCAGATAGGTAAATGGGTGATCCGCGCTATACGCAGAATCGCCAACATAAGGCCGAACATCGGCGGTGGAGAACAGCATGTCCAACAGCTTCCTGAATCCGGTAACGACCCAGACCTGGGCCAATGGTCGTCACATCGTCCGTTGCGTCAAAGTCATCCAGGAAACCTGGGATGTGCGCACCTTCTGCTTTATGGCGGACCAACCGATTTTGTTCTTCTTCAAGCCGGGGCAGTTTGTCACCCTGGAGCTGGAAATCGAAGGCGTGCCGATCATGCGCTCCTACACCATTTCCAGCTCGCCGTCGGTGCCGTACAGCTTCTCGGTGACGATCAAGCGCGTGCCGGGCGGCAAAGTCTCGAACTGGCTGCACGACACCCTGCACGAAGGCCAGGAGCTGGCAGTGCACGGGCCGGTCGGGCTGTTCAACGCCATGGACTTCACCGCGCCGAAAGTGCTGTATCTCAGCGGTGGCGTTGGCATCACGCCGGTCATGTCGATGGCGCGCTGGTTCTACGACACCAACGGCAACGTCGACATGGTGTTTATCCACAGCGCCCGTTCGCCAAAAGACATCATCTATCACCGCGAGCTGGAACACATGGCGTCGCGGATCGACAACTTCAGCCTGCACCTGATCTGTGAGAAGCATGGTCTGGGCGAGCCATGGGCCGGTTATCGCGGTTACCTGAACCACAAGATGCTCGAGCTGATGGCGCCGGACTTCATGGAGCGCGAGGTGTTCTGCTGCGGGCCGACGCCATACATGAACGCGGTCAAGCGCATGCTCGAAGCGGTCGGCTTCGACATGTCGCGTTATCACGAGGAATCCTTCGGCGCCACGCCACCGGAAGCCCGTGCCGATGCGGTGGAACAAGCCGAAATCGCCGCCGACGCGCCGGACATCGACGTGGCGGATCTGCATCAGGTGGAGTTCACCGCTTCCGGCAAGAGCATTCGTGTGGCGCCGGGGGAAACCGTGCATGCCGCAGCGGCCAAGCTCGGTCTGTTGATTCCGAAGGCGTGCGGGATGGGGATCTGCGGGACGTGCAAGGTGATGAAGCTGGGCGGCGAAGTGGAGATGGAACACAACGGCGGGATCACCGAAGAAGACGAAGCGGAAGGGTTCATCCTGTCGTGCTGCAGCGTGCCGAAAGGCGACGTGCGGATTGAGTTCTAAGCAGCGCCAATCCCTTGTAGGAGCGAGCTTGCTCGCGAAGGACGTCAACGAAAACGCGAAAAACCTGATACTCAGCGGCGAGTTCAGGTTTTTCGCGAGCAAGCTCGCTCCTACAGAGCGCTGTCGACAAACAGATCCGGCATCAGTTTGTCGGTGGTGTCGGGCGCAAACCGATACTGTTGAAAATCCGTCACGCCGTGTTCACCCAGAATCTCCTCATCAATCAGCAACCGCCCGGTAATGCTGCGACCGCTGCTGTCCAGTATGACGTGGGCAGCATCCGCCATGATCGCCGGCGTTCGTGCGTGTTTGAAAGACTCGCGTGAGCCGAGCTGAAATTCGATGGCGGCGGTGGCAATCATCGTCTGCGGCCACAGTGAATTGACGCTGATGCCATAACCGGCAAACTCCTCGCTCATGCCCAGGGTTAGCATGCTCATGCCGTATTTGGTCACCGTGTAGGGGCTGTATTGGGCGAACCATTTCGTCGCCAGGTTCAACGGTGGCGACAGGTTAAGGATGTGGCCATCGGTTTTTTTCAAATAGGGCAGGGCCGCCTGACTGCACAGCAGCACGGCACGGGTGTTGATCTGGTGCATCAAGTCAAAGCGCTTGAGTTCGATGTGTTGCACACCGGTCAGCTTGATCGCCCCGGCGTTGTTGATCAGCGCATCAATGGCGCCGAAATGTTCGTGGGCCTGGGCCAGCGCCTCGCGTACCGCGACTTCATCGCGAACATCCACTTGCAAGGCCAGCGCTTGACCGCCGGCTGCTTCAACTTCCTTGGCCACGCTGAAAATTGTGCCCGGCAGCTTTGGGTGCGGCTCGGCGCTTTTGGCGGCAATCACAATGTTGGCCCCATCCCGCGCGGCCCGCAGCGCGATCTCACGACCGATCCCACGACTGGCGCCGGTGATGAACAGGGTTTTGCCTTTCAAAGACATGCGTACGCTCCTGATTATTATTGTCTGGAGCGATTCAATGTAGACCAAGACGTGTGGTGGTCAGGCACACCGCGTCGCGGCATTCGCCAGCAAGCCGGCTCCTACGGGGGTGTGATGCATAAGATAGCTGTTCACGCGAAATTGTAGGAGCTGGCTTGCCAGCGAAGGCGGTGCGTCAGGCACACCGCGTCGCGGCATTCGCCAGCAAGCCGGCTCCTACGGGGGGATGCATAAGATGGCTGTTCACGCGAAATTGTAGGAGCTGGCTTGCCAGCGAAAGCGGTGCGTCAGGCACACCGCGTCGCGGCGTTCGCCGGCAAGCCGGCTCCTACAGGTCGTGGTCATAAATGAGATAGATGTTCGGGCGCGAAATTGTAGGAGCTGGCTTGCCAGCGAAAGCGGTGCGTCAGGCACACCGCGTCGCGGCGTTCGCCGGCAAGCCGGCTCCTACGGAATGTGTGTTAGCGCGACATCACTTCGCGGATGTCCGCCGCCAATTCCCGCACGCGTTCTTCTTCGGTGTCCCACGAGCACATGAACCGTGCGCCGCCGTTGCCGATGAAGGTGTAGAAGCGCCAGTGCTTGGCCGTCAGTGCGGCGATGGCCGGTTCCGACAGTTGCAGGAATACGCCGTTGGCCTGCACCGGGAACATCAGTTCCACGCCAGGAATGTCGCTCACCAGTTCAGCCAGCAACTGCGCGCAGTGGTTGGCGTGCTTGGCGTATTTGAGCCAGGCGTCGCTTTCCAGGATCCCGACCCACGGGGCCGAGAGGAAACGCATCTTCGACGCCCGTTGCCCGGCCTGTTTGCAGCGGTAGTCGAAGTCTTCGGCCAGTTTGTGGGTGAAGAACAGAATCGCGTCCCCCACCGCCAGGCCGTTTTTCGTGCCGCCGAAACACAGTACGTCGACGCCGGCCGTCCAGGTCAGGTCCGCTGGCGAGCAGCCAAGGAATGCGCAGGCATTGGAGAACCGCGCGCCGTCCATGTGCAGGTTCAGGCCCAGCTCTTTGCAGGTGACGCTGATCGCGCGGATTTCTTCCGGGGTGTAGACGCTGCCGACTTCGGTGGCCTGGGTCAGGGTCACGACGCGCGGTTTCGGGTAGTGGATGTCCTGGCGCTTGAGGGCGATTTCGCGGATCGATTCCGGGGTCAGCTTGCCGTTTTCGGTGCGGGCGACGAGCAGCTTGGAGCCGTTGGAAAAGAATTCCGGGGCGCCGCATTCGTCGGTTTCGACGTGGGCGGTTTCCGAGCAGATCACGCTGTGATAACTCTGGCACAGCGACGACAGGGCCAGGGAGTTGGCGGCGGTGCCGTTGAAGGCGAAGAACACTTCGCAGTCGGTTTCGAACAGTTTGCGGAAATCGTCGGACGCGCGGGCGGTCCATTCATCGTCGCCATAAGCGCGTTGGTGGCCGTGGTTGGCCTGTTCCATGGCAGCCCAGGCTTCAGGGCAGATACCGGAATAGTTGTCGCTGGCGAATTGTTGGCTCTTATCGGTCATGGCCGGCTTCCGTGGTCGAGGCTCTTATGGTGAAGAGCTTCGTGGTCAATGATGGTGCGCACTTTACCCAAGATCGTCAGGAGAGCACACGGGATGATGCTGTCAGAAAAATACAAAGATGACGGGCAATTATGCACATGACGCCAAGGGATGGGGCACTCGATCTGCTCAAGTGGCTGGCGCTATTGAGCATGGTGCTCGATCACCTGCGATATGTCGGTTATTCCGTCGATCTGCTGTATGTGCCGGGACGATTGGCGTTTCCGTGGTTCTGCTTGGCAATGGCCGCCAATCTGGCTCGGGCGCGTGCGGTGACGACCGACAGTCAGTGGCGTTATCTCGGTTGGCTGGTGCTGTTTAGCGCCATCAGCGAAATCCCCTATCGGATCTACATTCCTGATCCCGACACCTTGAACGTATTGCCTACGTTGGCGCTTGGCTTGTTGGTGGCGCGCGGCTGGCAGCACAAAAACCTGCAATCGCGACTGCTGGCGGTCGGCGCTCTAACCCTGGCGGCAGTGTTCTCGGAGCGGCTGATGTTCGGTTTCTTCGGTGTGCTGTTGCCGTTGGTGATGTTGCTGGTGATCCGTCGGCCCTGGTATTTCAGCCTGTTGCCGGGGCTGGTCTGCCTGGCGGCGAATCAATGGCAAGTGCTGTATGCCGCCGCGCGGTTTTACAGCAGTGAGGCCATCCTCGGCATTGCCGCTTGTCTGATCGCGCCATTGCTGGGGCTGCTCTTGTTGCGACACGCCAGGCATCTCAAACCACCGCCAATGCGGCGCTGGTTGTATGCGTTGTACCCGCTGCATTTCCTGCTGCTGTTACTTGTCCGCCAGATCGTCGCATAACCCTGTGGGAGCGGGCTTGCCCGCGATGGCGGCGTCACTTCCACCATTGATGGCGGCTGACCCATCGGTATCGCGGGCAAGCCCGCTCCCACAGGGTTTCTCATTGATTTGAGGATTGTGTCCGGTCAGCCATTTCAGCCCATGTCGTAAACGCACCTTTGCGTGGCGTCCGTAGGCATTTGACCTGTCTGCGCCGGTCATACCATCGCATTCAAAGGGCACTGCCGAAACGCCAGTGCCTTACCGAGACGAATGGCGCATAGATGCCGCTGGGAGAGACGCGATGTTCAGCAAGCAAGACCAGATCAAGGGTTACGACGATGCACTGCTGGCGGCGATGAATGCCGAGGAGCAACGCCAGGAAGATCACATCGAGCTGATCGCGTCAGAGAACTACACCAGCAAACGCGTCATGGAAGCGCAAGGCAGCGGCCTGACCAACAAATACGCCGAAGGCTATCCGGGCAAGCGCTACTACGGTGGCTGCGAGCACGTCGACAAGGTTGAAGCCCTGGCCATCGAACGCGCCAAGCAACTGTTCGGCGCCGATTACGCCAACGTCCAGCCGCACTCCGGTTCTTCCGCCAACAGCGCCGTTTACCTGGCCCTGATCCAGCCGGGCGATACCATTCTCGGCATGAGCCTGGCCCACGGCGGCCACCTGACCCACGGCGCCAAAGTGTCGTCCTCGGGCAAGCTCTACAACGCTGTGCAGTACGGCATCGACACCAAGACCGGTTTGATCGACTACGACGAAGTCGAACGTCTGGCCGTCGAGTGCCAGCCGAAAATGATCGTCGCCGGGTTCTCGGCTTACTCCAAGACCCTCGACTTCCCGCGCTTCCGGCAGATTGCCGACAAGGTCGGCGCGCTGCTGTTCGTCGACATGGCCCACGTTGCCGGCCTGGTCGCCGCCGGTCTGTATCCGAATCCGCTACCGTACGCTGACGTGGTCACCACCACCACCCACAAGACCCTGCGCGGTCCGCGTGGCGGGTTGATCCTGGCCAAGTCCAACGAAGAGATCGAGAAAAAGCTCAACGCCGCGGTATTCCCCGGTGCACAGGGCGGCCCGCTGATGCACGTGATCGCCGGTAAAGCGGTGTGCTTCAAGGAAGCGCTGGAGCCAGGCTTCAAGGTCTATCAGCAACAAGTGATCGACAACGCCCAGGCCATGGCCGGCGTATTTATCAAACGCGGCTACGATGTAGTGTCCGGCGGCACCGACAACCATCTGTTCCTGGTCAGCCTGATCCGTCAGGGCCTCACCGGCAAAGAGGCGGACGCAGCACTCGGTCGCGCCCACATCACCGTGAACAAGAACGCTGTCCCGAACGATCCACAGTCGCCGTTCGTGACCTCCGGCCTGCGTATCGGCACCCCGGCGGTAACCACTCGCGGCTTCAAGGTGACCCAGTGCGTCACGCTGGCCGGCTGGATCTGCGACATCCTCGACAACCTCGGCGATGCCGATGTCGAGGCCAATGTTGCACAGCAAGTGGCAGCCCTGTGCGCGGACTTCCCGGTTTATCGCTGAGCGCGGTTTTGGAGTAAATGACTATGCAACGCTATTCGGGCTTCGGCCTCTTCAAACACTCCCTCAGCCATCACGAAAACTGGCAGAAAATGTGGCGCACGCCGACCCCTAAAAAGGTCTACGACGTGGTCATCGTCGGCGGTGGCGGGCATGGTCTGGCGACCGCCTACTACCTGGCCAAGGAGCACGGCATCACCAACGTGGCCGTGGTCGAGAAAGGCTGGCTGGGCGGCGGTAACACCGCGCGCAACACCACCATCGTTCGCTCCAACTACCTGTGGGACGAGTCGGCGCACCTGTACGAACACGCGATGAAATTGTGGGAAGGCCTGTCCCAGGACCTGAACTACAACGTGATGTTCTCCCAGCGCGGCGTCTACAACCTGTGCCACACCCTGCAGGACATTCGTGATTCCGAACGTCGGGTCAGCGCCAACCGCCTCAACGGCGTCGACGGCGAACTGCTCGATGCCAAACAAGTGGCCGACGAGATTCCGTACCTCGACTGCTCGAAGAACACGCGCTACCCGGTAATGGGCGCCACCGTCCAGCGTCGCGGCGGCGTCGCTCGTCACGATGCCGTGGCGTGGGGCTTTGCCCGTGCCGCTGACGCACTCGGCGTGGACCTGATCCAACAGACCGAAGTGATCGGTTTCCGCAAGGAAAACGGTGTGTGCATCGGCGTTGAAACCAACAAGGGCTTCATCGGCGCCAAGCGCGTCGGTGTGGTCACTGCGGGTAACTCCGGGCACATGGCCAAGCTCGCCGGTTTCCGTCTGCCGATCGAATCCCACCCGCTGCAAGCGCTGGTGTCCGAGCCGATCAAGCCGATTATCGACAGCGTGATCATGTCCAACGCCGTACACGGTTACATCAGCCAGTCCGACAAGGGCGACCTGGTGATCGGCGCCGGTATCGACGGCTACAACGGCTATGGCCAGCGTGGTTCGTACCCGGTGATCGAACACACCATCCAGGCCATCGTCGAGATGTTCCCGGTGTTGTCCCGCGTACGCATGAACCGGCAGTGGGGCGGCATCGTCGACACCACGCCGGATGCGTGCCCGATCATCTCGAAAACCCCGGTTCCGAACATGTTCTTCAACTGCGGTTGGGGCACCGGTGGCTTCAAGGCAACACCTGGCTCGGGCAACGTATTTGCCGCGAGCCTGGCCAAGGGTGAAATGCACCCATTGGCCGCACCTTTCTCCATCGACCGTTTCCACAACGGTGCGTTGATCGATGAACACGGCGCTGCTGCGGTTGCCCACTAACAGGAGAAATCCCCATGTTGCATATCTTCTGTCCTCACTGCGGCGAACTGCGCTCCGAAGAGGAATTCCACGCATCCGGCCAGGCGCACATCCCGCGTCCACTGGATCCGACCACCTGCACCGACGAGGAGTGGGGCGACTACATGTTCTTCCGCGATAACCCTCGCGGTCTGCACCACGAACTGTGGGATCACGTCGCCGGTTGCCGCCAGTATTTCAACGCCACCCGCGACACCGTGACCTACGAGATTCTCGAGACCTACAAGATCGGCACCAAGCCACAATTCACCGACAAGACCGACAGCCCGAAAGCGGCCGCCACGGCTCTGGGAGAGAAGGTATGAGCCAGATCAATCGCCTGTCCAACGGCGGACGGATCGACCGCAACAAAGTGCTGAGCTTCACCTTCAACGGCCAGGTCTACAAAGGCTTTGAAGGCGACTCCCTGGCCGCAGCCCTGCTGGCCAACGGCGTCGACATCATCGGTCGCAGCTTCAAATATTCCCGTCCGCGCGGCATCTTCGCCGCCGGTGCCGAAGAGCCGAATGCCGTGCTGCAAATCGGCGCGACCGAAGCCACGCAAATCCCCAACGTACGCGCTACGCAACAAGCGTTGTACCAAGGCCTCGTCGCCACCAGCACCAACGGCTGGCCGAGCGTGAACAACGACATGATGGGGATTCTCGGCAAGGTCGGCGGCAAGCTGATGCCGCCGGGCTTCTACTACAAAACCTTCATGTACCCGCAATCGTTCTGGATGACCTACGAGAAGTACATCCGTAAGGCTGCCGGCCTTGGCCGCTCGCCGACCGAGAACGATCCGGACACTTACGATTACATGAACCAGCACTGCGACGTGCTGATCGTCGGCGGCGGCCCTGCTGGCCTGGCCGCTGCATTGGCGGCCGCGCGCAGCGGTGCACGCGTGATTCTCGCTGATGAGCAGGAAGAGTTCGGCGGCAGCCTGCTCGACTCCCGCGAAAGCCTCGACGGCAAGCCTGCGGCCGAGTGGGTCGCCAGCGTGATCGCTGAACTCAAAGACACCCCTGACGTGCTGCTGTTGCCGCGCGCCACGGTCAACGGTTACCACGACCATAACTTCCTGACCATTCACGAGCGCCTGACCGATCACCTCGGCGACCGCGCCCCGATTGGCCAGGTGCGTCAACGCATCCACCGGGTTCGCGCCAAGCGCGTAGTGCTGGCGACCGGCACGCACGAGCGTCCACTGGTTTACGGCAACAACGACGTGCCGGGCAACATGCTCGCCGGCGCTGTCTCGACTTACGTTCGTCGTTACGGCGTGGCACCGGGCAAAAAACTGGTGCTGTCGACCAACAACGACCACGCCTACCGCGTTGCCCTGGATTGGCTCGATGCCAGCCTGCAAGTCGGGGCCATCGCCGCCGCCCGCAGCAATCCGCGCGGTGCTTGGGTGGAGGAGGCGCGCGCCAAAGGCAGCCGCATCCTCCCCGGCGGCGCGGGGAGCGCGGCCGGGGGCAGCAAGCCCGGGACCGCCGCCCGCGTTGCCGCGATCGATGTCAAAGCGCACGCCGTGACCAGTCCTGGCGAATGGCTCGAATGCGACCTGGTGGCCAGTTCCGGCGGTTACAGCCCGGTGGTTCCCCTGGCGTCCCACCCGGGCGGCAAGCCGATCCGGCGTGAAGACCTCCTCGGTTTCGTACCGGGCGAAGCACCGCAGAAACGCGTGTGCGTCGGGGGCATCAACGGCGTCTATGGTCTTGGCGATTCCCTGGCCGATGGTTTTGAAGGCGGCGCTCGCGCAGCCAGCGAAGCCGGTTTCAGCGTGGTCGAAGGCACCTTGCCGAAAGCCCTGAGCCGTCTCGAAGAGCCGACCCTGGCGCTGTTCCAGGTGCCGCACGAAAAGAACACCGCACGTGCGCCAAAGCAATTCGTCGACCTGCAAAACGACGTCACCGCGGCCGCCATCGAACTGGCGACCCGCGAAGGCTTCGAGTCGGTCGAGCACGTCAAACGCTACACCGCACTGGGCTTCGGTACGGACCAGGGCAAACTCGGCAACGTCAACGGCCTGGCCATCGCCGCCCGTTCGCTGAACGTGACCATCCCGCAGATGGGCACCACCATGTTCCGCCCGAACTACACGCCGGTGACTTTCGGCGCCGTGGCCGGCCGTCACTGTGGGCACATCTTCGAGCCGGTCCGTCACACCGCGCTGCATCACTGGCACGTGAAGAACGGTGCCGAGTTTGAAGACGTCGGTCAGTGGAAGCGTCCTTGGTACTTCCCGAAAAACGGTGAAGACCTGCACGCCGCCGTGAAGCGCGAATGCAAAGCCGTGCGCGACAGCGTCGGCCTGCTGGACGCGTCGACCCTGGGCAAGATCGACATCCAGGGCCCGGACTCGCGCGAGTTCCTCAACCGCATCTACACCAACGCCTGGACCAAGCTCGATGTGGGCAAGGCGCGTTACGGCCTGATGTGCAAAGAAGACGGCATGGTCTTCGACGACGGCGTAACAGCCTGTCTGGCCGACAACCATTTCGTGATGACCACCACCACGGGCGGCGCAGCACGCGTACTGCAATGGCTGGAAATCTACCACCAGACCGAATGGCCAGACCTGAAGGTGTACTTCACCTCCGTGACTGACCACTGGGCAACCATGACCCTGTCCGGACCGAACAGCCGCAAGCTGCTCAGCCAGGTCACCGACATTGATCTGAGCAACGAAGCGTTCCCGTTCATGACCTGGAAAGAAGGTCTGGTCGGCGGTGTGCCGGCGCGGGTGTTCCGGATTTCGTTTACCGGTGAACTGTCGTACGAAGTCAACGTGCAGGCCGACTATGCGATGGGCGTGCTCGAGAAAATCGTCGAGGCCGGCAAGCAATACAACCTGACGCCGTACGGCACTGAAACCATGCACGTCCTGCGGGCCGAGAAGGGTTTCATCATCGTTGGTCAGGACACTGACGGCTCGATGACCCCGGACGACTTGAACATGGGCTGGTGTGTCGGTCGCACCAAACCGTTCTCGTGGATCGGCCAGCGTGGCATGAACCGCGAAGACTGCGTGCGTGATCAACGTAAACAGTTGGTGGGCCTGAAGCCGATCGATCCGACTAAATGGCTGCCGGAAGGTGCGCAACTGGTGTTCAACACCAAGCAGGCGATCCCGATGACCATGGTCGGTCACGTCACCTCCAGCTACTTGCACAACTCCCTCGGTTATTCGTTTGCCATGGGTGTGGTCAAGGGCGGCTTGAAGCGCATCGGCGAGCGCGTGTTTGCGCCACTGGCGGACGGTAGCGTGATCGAAGCGGAAATCGTTTCTTCGGTGTTCTTCGATCCGAAAGGCGATCGCCAGAACATCTGACACCACAACCCCTGTAGGAGCGAGCTTGCTCGCGAAGGACTAGAGAGCAACGCGTTAAACCAGAAAGCACGCGTTATCGTTGGCCTTCATCGCGAGCAGGCTCGCTCCTACAGGTGAGATGCAAGAATTTCAGGAAAGGTGCTTTATGACCGCAGCCAATGTTTACCAACAACGCCCAACCACCGGGGCCAAGGCCGAGTCGTCGCTGCATCACGCCGACCTCGCCAGCCTAGTGGGCAAGGGTCGCAAAAGCGCCGGCGTGACCGTGCGCGAGAAAAAACTTCTCGGCCACCTGACCATCCGTGGTGATGGCCACGATGCCGCCTTCGCCGCTGGCGTGCACAAGGCTCTCGGCATCGAATTGCCGGCAGCGCTGACGGTCGTCATCAAAGGTGAAACCAGCCTGCAATGGATGGGGCCGGATGAATGGTTGCTGATCGTGCCGACCGGTGAAGAATTCGCCGCCGAGCAAAAACTCCGTGAAGCGCTGGGCGACCTGCACATCGCGATCACCAACGTCAGCGGCGGCCAACAGATCCTCGAACTGAGCGGCCCGAACGTGCGCCAGGTGCTGATGAAATCCACCAGCTACGACGTCCATCCGAACAGCTTCCCGGTGGGCAAGGCGGTCGGCACGGTGTTCGCCAAGTCGCAACTGGTGATTCGTCATACCGCTGAAGACACCTGGGAACTGCTGATTCGTCGCAGCTTCTCGGATTACTGGTGGTTGTGGTTGCAGGATGCAGCCGCTGAATACGGCCTGAGCGTTCAGGCTTGATCACAACCGCTCACCTGTAGGAGCGAGCTTGCTCGCGATGGACTCGAGGACGACGCGTTAACCCAGGCATCACGCGTTTTCGTTGACGTCCATCGCGAGCAAGCTCGCTCCTACAGAGGTAGCGTCGTTTACCGATCTCTCAGGAGTCACCGCACTATGAGCCGCGCCCCAGACACATGGATTCTGACCGCCGACTGCCCAAGCGTCCTCGGCACCGTGGACGCGGTGACCCGCTTTCTGTTCGAGCAGGGCTGCTACGTCACCGAGCACCACTCCTTCGATGACCGACTCTCGGGCCGTTTCTTCATTCGCGTGGAATTCCGCCAACCTGACGGTTTCAACGAACAAGCCTTCCGCGCAGGGCTTGAAGAGCGCGGTGCCCATTTCGGCATGATCTTCGAACTGACCGCGCCGAATTACCGGCCGAAAGTGGTGATCATGGTCTCCAAGGCCGATCACTGCCTCAACGATTTGCTCTACCGCCAGCGCATCGGCCAGTTGTCGATGGACGTGGCCGCCGTGGTCTCGAATCACCCGGACCTCAAACCGCTGGCCGACTGGCACCAGATTCCGTACTACCATTTTCCCCTGGACCCGAACGACAAACCGTCGCAAGAGCGTCAGGTTTTGCAGGTGATTGAAGAGTCCGGCGCCGAACTGGTGATTCTCGCCCGCTACATGCAGGTTCTGTCGCCAGAGCTGTGCCGCAAACTCGACGGCAAGGCGATCAACATCCACCACTCCCTGCTGCCGGGTTTCAAGGGCGCCAAGCCCTATCACCAGGCGTACAACAAGGGAGTGAAACTGGTTGGCGCGACGGCGCACTACATCAACAACGACCTGGACGAAGGCCCGATCATCGCCCAGGGCGTAGAGGTCGTGGACCACAGTCATTACCCGGAAGATTTGATCGCCAAGGGGCGGGATATCGAAGGGCTGACGTTGGCGCGCGCCGTTGGATATCACATCGAACGACGGGTGTTTTTGAACGCCAATCGCACCGTCGTTCTGTAGATCGCCTTCGCGGGCAAGCCTCGCTCCTACAGGGGCGGGTTGGACGCGATAACGGGGACAGCCCCAATCCTGTAGGAGCGAGGCTTGCCCGCGAAGAGGCCCTGACAGACAACGCAAAAAGACACAGGCAATAACCCGAGCAATCAACGCGCCGCCGATCCTGGGCGACGCGACCGCTACATAAAAACAACAGCGAGGTGAAAGCATGTCTGGCAATCGTGGTGTGGTGTATCTCGGCGCTGGCAAGGTCGAAGTACAAAATATCGAGTATCCGAAAATGCAGGACCCGCGTGGCAGGAAGATTAATCACGCTGTCATCCTGCGCGTAGTTTCCACCAACATCTGTGGTTCCGATCAGCACATGGTGCGCGGTCGTACCACCGCTCAAACCGGTCTGGTGCTGGGCCACGAAATCACCGGTGAAGTGATCGAAAAGGGCAGCGACGTCGAGAACCTGCAGATCGGCGATCTGGTGTCCGTACCGTTCAACGTGGCGTGCGGGCGCTGCCGTTCCTGCAAGGAAATGCATACCGGTGTCTGCCTCAGCGTTAACCCGGCGCGTCCGGGCGGTGCCTACGGTTACGTCGACATGGGCGACTGGACCGGCGGTCAGGCTGAATACGCGATGGTGCCGTATGCCGACTTCAACCTGTTGAAGCTGCCGGATCGCGATCGCGCCATGGAGAAAATCCGTGACCTGACCTGCCTCTCCGACATCCTGCCCACCGGTTATCACGGCGCAGTGACCGCCGGCGTAGGCCCGGGCAGCACCGTGTACATCGCAGGCGCCGGCCCGGTCGGCCTCGCCGCCGCCGCTTCCGCTCGCTTGCTGGGCGCGGCAGTGGTCATCATCGGCGACGTCAACACCGTCCGCCTGGCACACGCCAAGGCCCAGGGTTTCGAAATCGCCGACCTGTCGCTGGACACTCCGTTGCACGAACAAATCGCTGCACTGCTGGGAGAACCGGAAGTGGATTGCGCCGTCGACGCCGTAGGCTTCGAAGCACGCGGTCACGGCCATGACGGCGTGAAACACGAAGCCCCGGCCACCGTGCTCAACTCGCTGATGGGCGTGGTACGCGTTGCCGGCAAAATCGGTATTCCGGGCCTCTACGTGACAGAAGATCCAGGTGCTGTGGATGCCGCCGCGAAAATGGGCAGCCTGAGCATCCGCTTCGGTCTGGGCTGGGCTAAATCCCACAGCTTCCACACGGGGCAGACGCCAGTGATGAAGTACAACCGCCAACTGATGCAGGCGATTATGTGGGACCGTATCAACATCGCCGAAGTGGTGGGTGTTCAGGTGATCAGCCTGGATCAGGCACCACAGGGTTATGGCGAGTTCGACGCGGGCGTGCCGAAGAAGTTTGTGATTGATCCGCATAAGTTGTTTAGTGCGGCGTAAGGGCTTTAAGTAAAAGAAGAGGGCGACTTGATGTCGCCCTTTTTTACGACTGTTTTTATAAGGAGTCTCTTAATTCTTGGTTTCTGCGATAAAGCGGGGGTTGGCCAAGTTCGCTCCTGTAGTTATTTATGTTGCGTGTCAGTGAGTTAATTGTTTCTTGCAATACTGGAGACATCGATACAAGGTTTCGAGTGTTCTCATCTATTCGTTGTAAATGGGCAGTTGCGAGATTAATTTTACGTTGCAGAATAGTCTGTCGATGTTGGCTGATCACTGGGAGTTGGTTGCCCGAGTACAGTGGTGGTGGGCTCAAGTTGGGTTCACTAATTGATCGAGTAGGCGAGAATTCTACATCGCTTCTCCGGGAGTAAGGTGGGGGGAGTTCGAAGCTATCTAGCTGCGTTTGGCTTTGTGTGTAGGGTGGTGGAGCATCGGTGGATACCCCAGGTAACGAAGTTTGTGTGTTTGCCTGACTTTGCGCTGCAGCAGAATTAGCCTGCTCGGCGCGAACCCTGCTTGGAGTACGCCCTAGTAAATTTAAGACTCCCTTAAAGGGATTTTTAATATGTAAGCCCCCCCTAAAGGGATTTCCAATATGTCCTGTCGGATCCATCCGGTTCACCGGATCCCCGACACAATACGCATATGCATTCAACCCACCCTTCCCAAACGGACTCCAACTGTCCGGACTGTTAAACCGCATCGACACCGGGTTAAACGCCCGATAGCCATTCCCCAACAAATAACACCCTGTCACCCCATCCGGCCGTTCACCATTGAAACCGAGCAGGCTGAGTAATCCGCTTTGCGGAGGTCGGTGACCATAGGCTGTGTAGGCAAGAGGAATGCGCTGCGCTGCGGCGAGTACATTCAACACTGAACGTTGCTGATCAGTGGCGAGCAAGCGCGTTTCCACGGTGCCGCTCTGGCGCTGTTGCTGCGCCAACAGATGATCGTCGTGTTGCATGATCGAACGCTGCTCGGTGCCTTTAATCTCGGTGGCCAGGCGATCTCTCAGATAGAAACGCTGGGTATCGACCTGCGCTGAGGGCGTGTTTGCGACCAGCCGATTGAGTGCGTCGTAGCGGTAGCGGCAGAGCAAGGTTTTGCTGTCGATCTGCATGGGGCTGATCTCCCTGAAGAGGCCATCGATTCAGGGTTTCACTGTGACGCAATCGGCCAGGGTTGCCTACTAGCAGAACTGATAGGGTTTGAGCTTTAGTCTCAACGCAATCCGGTCAAACGCCGGTGATTAAAGTACATCCGACAACTGATGCTGGATGCAGGCGATCATGGGGGATCGTATTCATATGGCTGATAAAACTGTAGGACCGCGGTTACTGAGTGTTGGTGAACTCCACACTCACCGAAACGAACCTTGTCGTATATTTTGATTTTCGCTGTAGGGCGGTGGAAGTTCGTCTATTCTCCCCTGAACATATCCAATCTGCGTTGCTAGTTCTGCCGTTTGAGTGGCAGATGCTGTTGAGCCTAATCCGTCCAGTTGAGATTGAAGATCACTCAGTTGACTCTCCAGTCGTAGGCGTACCGATATGAGGGATGCAGGCGTTGTATGAGGAATAGACGGAGGTTGTTCGAAATAAGGCGGAGGCCTATTGCTGCTGAAAGATGACGTACTTTGCTGTTCAGTAAATTGGCGTGAGTGCGGATCGGCCACCTCACTGTACGGAGGTAATCGCCTTTCAGTATCCATATTTTCTGGTGGAGTTGGGGGGGGCAGGCCTGCCTGACGTGGAGCTTCAGTATGGGTAGAAGGGGTACGAGGTACTCTTGGAGATCTGCGGTGTAACCAATTTCCAAGACTTTTAGATCCCCAATGTCCCGTTGGATCATCCCGATTAACTGGGTCCCCAATGCAATACACATACGCATTCAACCCACCCTCCCCAAACGGACTCCAACTGTCCGGGCTGTTAAACCGCATCAATACCGGGTTAAACGCCCGATAACCATTGCCCAACAAATAGTGCCCAGTTAAGGGATCCGGCCGTTCGCCGTTGAAACCGAGCAGGCTGAGTAATCCGCTTTGCGGAGGGCGGTGACCATAGGCTGTGTAGGCAAGAGGAATGCGCTGCGCTGCGGCGAGTACATTCAACACTGAACGTTGCTGATCAGTGGCGAGCACGCGCGTCTCCACGGTGCCGCTCTGACGCTGTTGCTGCGCCAGCAGTTGATCGTCGTGCTGCATGATCGAACGCTGCTCGGCACCTTGAATCTCGGTGGCCAGGCGATCTCTCAGATAGAAACGCTGGGTATCGACCTGCGCTGAGGGCGTGTTCGCGACCAGCCGATTGAGTGCGTCGTAGCGGTAGCGGCAGAGCAAGGCTTTGCTGTCGATCTGCATGGGGCTGATCTCCCTGAAGAGGTCATCGATTCAGGGTTTCACTGTGGCCCAATCAGCCAGGGTTGCCTACTAGCAGAACTGATAGGGTTTGAGCTTGCGTCACAACGCGATCCGTAGCAGTTGGGGAAGCCTGGTTGGCGTGCCAAAGAAGTTTGCTGATTGATCGCATAAGTGCGGGGCTGTCCGTTGCCGTGGTGCGATTTAGGGTGTGAATTTTACCGGTTGGTAATTAAACTCTTCACCCTGTAATTTTTGTTTTCGAATAATGGCAGCTGATTGTTCAATTTTTGATAGTTGCTTCGGGTCGGATCTATATAGGTTATAAAAATTCTCCGCTGTATCATGTGGTATATCTACATAAACTTTACCTATGTAGGCTTTCACCTCTTTTCCCGTCCTCAGCGCTATTTCGGCACCTATTGTGTCAGAATGACAGGCTAGTATGCGGACACGATCATAGGGCTTGACATCAATATTTTTTAATATTGTTCCTGCGTTCCAGAGTCGCTCGTCAACAATGATGTTTCCTGGCGAGGGTTCGCTGCCGTGAGCCATAATTGTAAGTCTAGAACCACCTTTGTGCGTTGTTTCAAAAGTATAGGCATCCTCGGCGAGTCTCGTGACGTTCGTCATCTTGCCATGAGGCACTGGAGGTTTAGCGGTGGTTGGAATTGTTGTGTTTCTAACGCCAAAAAATGACTTTAATCCAAACATATGCCCTGTAGGATCAACAAAGTTAATTGGGTCCTCCACGCAATACGCGTACGCATTCAAACCACCTTCCCCAAACGGACTCCAACTGTCCGGGCTGTTAAACCGCATCAACACTGGGTTAAACGCCCTATACCCATTCCCCAACAAATAACACCCCGTCACCGGATCCGGCCGTTCACCATTGAAACCGAGCAGGCTGAGTAGTCCGCTTTGTGAAGGGCGATGACCATAGGGCGTATAGGCAAGAGGATTACGCCGCACCGCGGCGAGCACGTTCAACACCGAACGTTGCTGATCAGTGGCGAGCAAGCGCGTTTCCACGGTGCCGCTCTGACGCTGTTGCTGCGCCAGCAGTTGATCGTCGTGCTGCATGATCGACCGCTGCTCGGCGCCTTGAACCTCAGTGGTCAGACGATCTTTCAGATAGAAACGCTGGCTATCGGCCTGCGCCAAGGGCGTGTTCGCGACCAGCCGATTGAGTGCGTCGTAGCGGTAGCGGCAGAGCAAGGCTTTGCTGTCGATCTGCATGGGGCTGATCTCCCTGAAGAGGCCATCGATTCAGGGTTTCACTGTGGCGCAATCAGCCAGAGTTGCCTACTAGCAGAAGTGATAGTGGCACTTTGTAGGAGCTGGCTTGCCGGCGAATGACTCGAAGGCGCCGCGTTTTTCCAAGGTACACGCGTTATCGTTGACGACCTTCGCTGGCGAGCCAGCTCCTACAGGGATCCACTCAAGCCACGGGTTACAGCGCCGCTAGTGCTCCTTGATATAGCACCGGGCCCGTCGGTTGCCCGGTTGGCGAGCCACCCTTCGGTTCAAGGCTGACTGCCAAGGCAATCGGCTTACCGATCAGTGCTTTTTGCGCGTCGCTCAGTTCTACGCGACCCTTACCGTCAGGCGGAATCACCCCGAGGGAAATCGGTTTGCCATCCGCCGGAATCGCCCACAACTCCAGGCTCTGTCCTGGCTCGATGGTGGCGAGGGTCAGCGGTTCGACGTTCAAATAATCCTCATGCGCCTCGACCTTCATTGCAGGCTGCGCGTTTGCCGCCAGCAACGTGGCGCTGTATCGCGCACTGTCGCGGTTGTAGATAACACCCAACGTCACGGCGACCACCAGCGAGCAAACCGCCGCCGTCACCCGCATCCAGTTCCAGAACGGACGCCTTGCAGGCACATGCAGCACTTGCGGTTCGATCCGCGCCGTAATGCCTTGCCAGACGCGATCCGGCACCGGCTGCTCGGGCAGTGCTTCGGTCAAAGTGGTCAGGCTTTCCTGCCAGTGCGCCAGTTCCGCGCGCAGTGCCGCGTCCTCCAGCAACAACTGCTCGAAACGTCGGCGCGCGGCAGCCGGCATCAGGCCAATGGCGTAGTCGGCGGCGAGGGCGCGGCGTAGGGTCGGGGTTTGATAGTTCATGATTCCAGGCACCTGCGCAGGCGTTCCATGCCGCGGCGGATCCAGGACTTCACCGAGCCCAGCGGCGCAGCCAGATGTTCGGCCAGTTCAGCGCACGACAGCCCCTGAAAGTACGCGACGGTGATCGATTGACGCTGCATGCCTTCAAGGCTTTCCAGGCAGCGATTCAAGGCGCTGGCGTCGCGGGCACTGCTCAATTGTTCGTGGGCCGATGGGCTTTCGTCCACCAGCGCTTGCTCTTCGACATCGCTTAACGGCCGGTCACGGTGTTTGCGCAACTGGTCGATGGCTTGATTACGCGTGATGTTGATCATCCAGGTCAGCGGCGCCGACAAGTGCGCTTCGTAGCGCGAGGCGTTGTTCCAGATGCGCACGAAGCTTTCCTGCAACACCTCTTCAGCCAGGTCGGGACGCCCCATGAAGCGCAGCGCTACGCCGTGCAAGCGCGGGCCGACGCTGCGGTAAAGCGTCTCGAAAGCGCGGCGGTCGCCCAGTGAGCACTGGGCGAGAAGCTGCCTGAGCTGATCGGCGTCGGTGATGGAAATAGCGGTTCTCCAAACAGTCGAGGTGCGCAGCGTGCGATGTCGGTTGCAGGCAGAGGTTAGTTCACGGCGTGGGGTTGTTCCATTCACGGGTGGACACCTCAGGAGAAACCGCCGACCCTGATGCGCAGGGTCGGCGGCACGGCTCAGCTTTTTGGCATCAAGACTTTGTCGATGACCTGGATCACACCGTTGGACTGGTAGACGTCGTAGGTTGTGATGTCGGCGACGTCACCTTTTTCATCCTTGATGGTGATGTTGTGCGGGCCGTTCATCATCGCCCACAACTTGCCGCCCGCGACGGTGGTAAGTTCGGTCTTGCCGCCACCGGCCTTGATCTTCTCGGCCAGGGTCATCATGTCTAGTTTGCCGGCGACCACGTGGTAGGTAAGGATTTTGCTCAGGGTGGCTTTGTTTTCCGGTTTGAGCAGGGTGTCGACAGTGCCGGCGGGCAGGGCGGTGAACGCCGAGTTGACCGGGGCGAACACAGTGAACGGGCCTTTGCCCTTGAGGGTGTCGACCAGGCCGGCCGCTTTCACGGCTGCCACCAGGGTGGTGTGGTCGGCGGAGTTCACGGCGTTATCGATGATGTCCTTGCTTGGCAGCATGCTTTGGCCGCCGACCGTGACACTGTCGTGGCCCATGCTGGCCGCTTGCACGGTGTTCAGGGCGAATGCGCCGCCAAGGGCCAGGGTCAGCAGGCTGGCCATCAACGGTGTTTTGATCGAAGTGCGTTTCATGGTGTTGATCCTGTGTGGGGAGAATCGGCCAGGAGTGTCTGTCCGTGCTTGATATACGTGGCCGGGACCCGACTGGATGCAGCGCAGGGAATTCTTTTTTTCTGTAGGAGCGAGCTTGCTCGCGATGGACCTGAGAGCGCCGCGTAAACTCAGCACGCACGCGTTTTCGTTGACGTCCATCGCGAGCAAGCTCGCTCCTACAGGGAGGGTGGGAACAATGTTGGGGGTTACCAGTCCAACACACAGTTTTTCGCCGCCCATGGGTGGGCGGTATATGCCTTGAAGAGGTTGTCTCGATGAAGATTTCACGCGGTTTTGCACTGGCTTCGCTGATGAGTCTGGCAGCCAGCCCGGTCTTTGCTCAGTTCAGCCTGAACGATGCGGCTAATGCCATCTCCGGCATGAAGGGCGATAACGCCGCCGCAGCGGCCGCGCCGACTTCGCAGACGGCCGGCTTGTTGAGTGCGCTGAGCCAATTGAACGTGACACCGCAACAAGCCGTTGGCGGTACTGGCGCGATGCTGGGGTTGGCGAAGAATCAGTTGAGTTCTACCGACTACTCGGAGCTGGCCAAAAGCGTGCCGGGGATCGATAAACTCTCGGGCGGCGGTGAACTGGGCGCTCTCAGCGGCTTGCTCGGTTCGTCCGGTAAATCGGCAGGCCTGGAAAACGCCTTGGGCAACGTGAAAAACACCAATGACCTGAACAGCGCCTTCAGCGCACTGGGCATGGACAGCGGCATGGTCGGCCAGTTTGCCCCGGTGATTCTGCAATACCTCGGCCAGCAGGGCGTCGGCGGTCCATTGCTGGAAAGCCTGGGCGGGATCTGGGGCGCCGGCACCGGTAGTTGATTCAGCGGCGCTCGGCGCGCAAGGCGTCGATGCGCTGGTCTTTTTCGATCCAGAGCTGGTTGACCCAGTTCTGGATGCTTTCGCGAAACAGCGGATCGTTCTCGTAATCGCCCTGCCACAGCGCCGGGTCGAGGTCGCGGGTCTTGATGTCGATGATGATCCTCGGCACGTTGCCGCTGAGCAAATCCCAGAACCCCGGGATTTTCTGCTGCGGATACACCACCGTCACATCGAGAATGGCGTCCAGCTGTTCGCCCATCGCCGCCAGCACAAACGCCACACCACCCGCCTTGGGCTTGAGCAGGTGGGTGAACGGTGACTGCTGCTGGACGCTTTTCGCCGCCGTGAACCGGGTGCCTTCCAGATAATTGACCACCGTCACCGGCTGGCGCTTGAACAGCTCGCAGGCTTGTTTGGTGATCTCCAGATCCTTGCCGGCAAGCTCCGGGTTTTTCGCCAGGAACGCCTTGGTGTAGCGCTTCATGAACGGGTAGTCCAGCGCCCACCACGCCAGGCCCAGGAGCGGCACCCAGATCAGCTCTTTCTTGAGGAAGAATTTGAAAAACGGCGTGCGCCGGTTCAGCGTCTGGATCAACGCCGGGATATCGACCCAGGATTGGTGGTTGCTGATGACCAGGTAGGAGGTATCGCGGCGCAGGTCGTCGCCGCCACGAATGTCCCATTGGGTGGGGATGCACAGTCGGAAAATCAGCTTGTCGATTTCGGCCCAGGTCTCGGCGATCCACATCACCGCCCATGAGGCATCATCGCGAAAGCGCCCGGGCAGGATCAGTTTGAGCACGGCAAACACCATCAGCGGACCGAACAGGACCAGGGTGTTGAGCAACAGCAGCAGGGTGACGAAACAGCCGGTGAGCAGGCGGCGCATAAGTAACTCTTGAAAGCTTTTGGGCGCGCAATGATAAGCAGCTTCGGGCGGCAGGCCAAATCGGTGGTGACGAATGTTTCACTTTGGCAGCGGTATGCTGGGTCAATGTTGTAAAGGTCAGCTTGCTTTGGTGTCTGTTCCGGCCTCTTCGCGGGCAAGTCAGCTCCCACAGGTTTTGTGCGCAACCTGTGGGAGCGGGCTTGCCCGCGATTCGATTTCAGAACGAACGAATTGCTGACTGACGGTCTAAAATCCCGCGATCGACGCCCTAATTCCCCAAGGAAGCCCAATACGTGAAATCCCTCCTTGCACTGCTTTCCCTCGTGGCCCTGCCGGTCCTGGCCGCTGAGCCGACTCTGTACGGGCGCTACGAATACATCGCGCTGCCGGAAATCGGCGGCGAAGTCCTCAAGGCCAAAATGGACACCGGCGCCCTGACCGCGTCGCTGTCGGCCAAAGACATCGAGACCTTCACCCGCGACGGGGACGAGTGGGTGCGTTTCCGCCTCGCCACCAAAGACGCCAGCAACAAGGTCTACGAACACAAGGTCGCGCGGATCAGCAAGATCAAGACTCGCTCAGAAGAAGACGAAGATGATGAGGAAAAGATCGCACCCACCAAGCGCCCGGTGGTCGATCTGGAACTGTGCCTGGGTAATGTCAAACGCACGGTGGAGGTCAATCTGACTGACCGTAGTAGCTTCAACTACCCTTTGTTGATCGGCGCCAAAGCTTTGCGTGAATTCGGCGCGGCGGTGAATCCGGCACGGCGTTTCACGGCCGACAAACCCGACTGCTGATTGACGGGGTGTGAGGCTTGAGTCACCGTTCGCCCACCCAACTTCCGGGCTCGGACGCCATGCCTCATATCCTGATAGTCGAAGACGAAGCGGCGATTGCCGACACCCTGATTTTCGCCTTGCAGGGCGAGGGGTTTACCACCACGTGGGTGAGCCTTGGTGCGGCGGCGCTTGAGCAGCAGCGGCAGACGCCAGCCGACTTGATCATTCTCGACATCGGCCTGCCGGACATCAGCGGCTTCGAAACCTGCAAGCAATTGCGTCGTTTCAGCGAAGTGCCGGTGATTTTTCTCAGTGCCCGCGATGCGGAAATCGACCGGGTGGTGGGGCTGGAGATCGGCGCCGACGATTACGTGGTCAAGCCGTTCAGCCCTCGGGAAGTGGCAGCGCGGGTCCGGGCGATTCTCAAGCGCGTGGCGCCGCGCGCGGTAGCTGAAACCTCACCGATGCTGTTTCGTATCGACAGTGAGCGGGTGCAGATCAGCTATCGCAATCAGCCGTTGAGCCTGACCCGCCATGAATTCCGTCTGCTGCAATGCCTGCTGGAGCAACCTGAACGCGTCTTCAGCCGCGAGCAATTGCTCGATGCGCTGGGTGTGGCCGCCGATGCGGGATACGAGCGCAGCATCGACAGCCACATCAAGAGCGTGCGCGCCAAATTGCGTTTGGTGAAGGCTGACGCCGAACCGATCCAGACCCATCGCGGCCTCGGTTACAGCTACAACCCGGGGCACAGCTGATGCCGCTGGGGATCCGGATTTTTCTGGTCTATGTGCTGTTTATCGGCCTGACCGGTTACTTCGTGCTCAACACCGTGATGGAAGAAATCCGCCCTGGTGTGCGCCAGTCCACCGAAGAAACCCTGGTCGATACCGCCAACCTGATGGCCGAGATCCTGCGCGATGATTTCAAGGCCGGCAGCCTCAATCACAACCGCTGGCCGGAACTGCTCAAGGCCTACGGTGAACGGCAACCGGCGGCGAGCATCTGGGGCTTGCCGAAGAATCAGGTCAACCACCGGATTTATGTCACGGACGCCAAGGGCATCGTCGTACTGGACTCCAGCGGTGCCGCGGTGGGCCAGGATTACTCGCGCTGGAACGACGTTTACCTGACCTTGCGCGGTGAATACGGCGCCCGCTCCAGCCGCAGCAATCCTGATGATCCGAACTCCTCAGTGATGCACGTCGGCGCACCGATTCGCGACAACGGGCAGATCATCGGCGTGGTCACCGTGGCCCAACCCAACAGCTCATTGCAGCCTTACGTCGACCGTACCGAACGACGCTTGCTGGTTTATGGCGCCGGGTTGATCGGTCTCGGTCTGCTGTTCGGCGCGCTGTTGTCCTGGTGGTTGAGCCGGGCGTTACGGCGATTGACTGCCTATGCGCAGGCAGTGAGTGAAGGCCGTCGGGTCGAGGTGCCGCATTATCGAGGTGGTGAACTGGAGCAACTGGCGACGGCGGTGGAGCAGATGCGTACGCAGCTCGAAGGCAAGGCCTACGTCGAGCGTTATGTGCACACGCTGACCCATGAATTGAAAAGCCCGCTGGCGGCGATTCGCGGTGCGGCGGAATTGCTCCAGGGTGAGATGCCGTTGGCCCAGCAGCAGCGTTTCGTCAGCAACATCGACAGCGAAAGTGCGCGGATGCAGCAGTTGATCGAGCGGTTGTTGAACCTGGCGCAGGTTGAGCAGCGGCAAGGGTTGGAGGAACGGGTATCGGTGCCGTTGGCCGCTTTGGTGGACGAATTGTTGAGTGCTCAGGCGGCGCGGATTGAAGGCAAACAGCTTCGGGTTGAACAGCGGATTGCGCCGGAGTTGAACCTGCTCGGCGAGCCGTTTTTGTTGCGTCAGGCACTGGGTAATCTGCTGGAAAATGCGTTGGATTTCACCCCCGTCGGAGGCGTGTTGCGATTCAGCGCCGCCAGGGTCGGGGAGCACATCGAGTTCAAACTGTTCAACGAAGCTGAGACGATTCCTGACTATGCGTTGCCGCGATTGAGCGAGCGTTTCTATTCGCTGCCGAGACCGGACAGTGGGCGCAAAAGTACGGGGCTTGGCCTTAATTTTGTTGAGGAAGTGGTTAAGTTGCATGGCGGTGCGATGAGCATCGGCAATGTCGATGGCGGGGTGGAAGTTATATTGCGCCTGGCTTAGGACCGAGGCGGCGCATTCGCGAGCAGGCTCGCTCCCACAGGGGCCGGGCCAGTCTCCACACACTCTCCACATTCCCCCCATAAATCCCTCACACACCCAATCCAGACTCTCCCCATCCAAACAGGGAGAGTCCCATGAACCGCAGCCTGACCCTAAAACTCGGGGCGATTGCCCTTCTGATTCTGTTGTTGCTGATCCCGCTCTTGATGATCAACGGCATCATCCAGGATCGCCAGCAACTGCGTGACGGTGTGCTCGAAGACATCGCCCGCAGCTCCAGTTACAGCCAGCAAGTGAGCGGGCCGCTGATGGTGGTGCCGTACCGTAAAGTCGTGCGTACCTGGAAGACCAACGAAAAAACCAACGTGCGTTATCAGGAGGTCGGCGAAGAACGCGGCCGCTTGTTCTTCCTGCCGGAGCGTTTCGAACTCGATGGCCAAGTGCAGACCGAGCTGCGTTCCCGAGGCATTTATCAGGCGCGGCTGTTCCACGCCGACAACCGCATCAGCGGCCATTTTTCGCTGCCGGCGCAGTTGGGCATCAAGGAAGATTTCGCCGATTACCAGTTCGACCAGCCGTTCCTGGCAGTAGGCATCAGCGATATTCGCGGCATTGAGAACGCGCTTAAACTCGAACTCAACGGCCAGAGTCTGGACTTCGTCCCCGGTAGCCAAGTGGGTTGGCTGGGGGAGGGCGTGCATGTAACGCTGCCGTCCTTGGATGCGAAGCAAGCCACGGAACTGGCGTTCGGTTTTGACCTGCGCCTGCAAGGCACCGGCCAGTTACAGATTCTGCCGGTGGGCAAGACCAGCAAGGTATCGCTAGCAGCCAATTGGCCACATCCGAGCTTCATCGGCAACTACCTGCCGGCCCAGCGTGAGGTGACCGATCAGGGTTTCAGCGCTAATTGGCAGACCTCGTTTTTTTCCACCAACCTGCAAGAAGCGTTGAGCAACTGCGTGTCCGGGGGAGGGTGCGAAGCGTTCAGCCGTCGCGGCTTCGGCGTGAGTTTCATTGACCCGGTGGACCAGTACCTGAAAAGCGACCGTGCGATCAAATACGCGTTGCTGTTCATCGTCCTGACCTTCGCCGGCTTCTTCCTCTTCGAAGTGCTCAAAAGCCTTGCCGTGCATCCGGTGCAATATGCACTGGTAGGTGTAGCGTTGGCGTTCTTCTACCTGCTGTTGCTGTCGTTGTCCGAGCACATTGGTTTTGCACTGGCGTATCTGTTGTCGGCGAGCGGTTGTGTGGTGCTGATCGGTTTTTATGTCTGCCATGTGCTGCGCAGCGTGCGTCACGGCTTGAGTTTTTCGGCGGGGTTGGCAGCGTTGTATGGCTTGCTTTATGGCTTGTTGAGTGCCGAGGACTACGCGCTGCTGATGGGCTCGTTGTTGCTGTTTGGGTTATTGGGCGTGTTTATGGTGCTGACACGGAAGCTGGATTGGTACGGGATCGGGCGGAAAGCGGCCAAGCCGCTGGCGTTTGATATCGGGGCGGTGGAATGAGCCGGTCGTTGGGGTTGCGCGAGGATCAGCGCTGGGGCGAGATATTGGTGACGCGGATTGTCCAGTTACTGCCAGTCGAACCTCGGTGGTGCCATCGCGGGCAAGCCCGCTCCCACAGGTACGGCGCTAGCCTTGTGGGAGCGGGCTTGCCCGCGATGGGGCCGGAACAGTCAGCGAAAATCTAGAGCTTAGGCATCGTCGC
Organism: Pseudomonas sp. RIT-PI-q; assembly: GCF_001297125.1. Classification (GTDB taxonomy): domain Bacteria; phylum Pseudomonadota; class Gammaproteobacteria; order Pseudomonadales; family Pseudomonadaceae; genus Aquipseudomonas. Next base: position 111,676 of record NZ_LHPC01000056.1, on the reverse strand, counting down.
CAACATCGAAGGCCGCTGACTCACCTCAAAATACCAGGCCGCCAATTGCGGATTCGCCTCGCGCCATTCCAGATCCGGGTGGCGCAAATCCAGGTAACCCAACGCACACGCGACACTGATCGCCGCCACGTCGAAATGGCTGGTCAGCTCGGCAATCGCATCTTTTTCCAGCAGCGCCAGGGCACGGCGGATCTTGTCGCGCTGGCCGTCGAGCCATGCGTCCCAGTGTTTTTCCGGGGCGCGCAGGGCGACTTCGTAACGCGTCAGCACTGCCGCGTCCATGATCCCGTCGGCCATCGAGGCCAGGGTCATGCGGCGCCAGCGGGCGGAACCTTCGCGGGGAATCAGTGGGTTGCCGACGTGCTGGTGGTCGAGGTAATCGAGGATCACCCGGCTGTCATGGATGACGTTGCCATCGGCCAGGCGCAGGGCGGGGATCTTGCTCAGCGGGTTGTCGTCGATCAGGGCCAGGTCCGGGTCGACCGGCGTCAGCACGCAGTTTTGCAGGGCCACGCGGTCTTGCTGACCAGTTTCGTGCAACAGCACCATGACTTTGCGAACGAAGGGTGAGAGCGGGTTGTGGTAAAGGGTCATGCTCGGAGCGGACATGGCGACGTCTCGGTCGGTGGCGGTGTTGCGCAGCATAGCGCGTTGATGCGCTAGCTCAATAGGCACATGCAGGGCCAGGCAACCGACGTCGAGGCGCGCTCATCCTGTAGCAGCTGTCGAGCCTGCGAGGCTGCGTTCGGCTGCGCAGCAGTCGTGATCCGGCGGACGCGGTTTTCCTGAAAGAACACGGTTGCAGGTTTTACGACTGCTGCGCAGCCGAACGCAGCCTCGCAGGCTCGACAGCTGCTACAGAGGCGAGGGCAGCCTCGCAGGCTCGACAGCTGCTACAGAGCCGAGCGCGGCGGCTACAGATTCTTAGTGGCGTTGCAGCAGGCCGCGCAGGGCGAGGAAGGCAGGGACGCCAAGGCCTAGCCAGCTCAGGGCATCCCACACGCCATCGCCCAGCAACGCGGCGAACAATCCCGCGGCACTGAGCAGGGCGATGACCGTGGGGGTGGCGAAGACTTTCCAGAAGTTCGACTGCCGCGGTCTCATGCCGGGATCTCCATTTTTTCGAGCACGGGCTTCAAGGCTTTGCGCCGCACCACCCACAGATAAACCCCGCTGCCGAGCACGATGATGGTCAGCACATCCAGGGTCGCCCAGAGGATTTTCATCGGCATGCCGCCGTAATCACCGAAGTGCAGCGGCTGCGACATGCCCATGGCGTCCATGTACCACGGCCGCTCGGCCACGGCGGGGACTTGCAGGGTGCTGGCGTCGATCAGCACCGGTGTCAGCAGGTGCGACGTCAGGTGGGTGCTGCCTTTCATGAACACCGCGTAATGGTGTTCGCTGGAAAACCGCGTACCGGGGAAGGCGATGAAGTCCGGCTGCATGCCCGGTGCGACTTCCTTGGCGATGTCGAGCAAACGGGTCGCAGGCGCCAGTTGCATCAGCGGTGGCGCGTCGCGATACGGCGCGATCATCACGCTCAGGCTGTCGTTGCGCCACGCCGCGATCAGCAGGTCGGCGCAAGCACTGATGACACCGGTCACGCCGACCACCAGCGCCCAGGTCAGGGTCACCACGCCGATCAGGTTATGCAGGTCGAGCCAGCGCAGGCGGGGGGGTTTGTCCTGGCGCACGGTGGCGAATTTCAACCGGCGCATGAACGGCAAGTACAGCACCGGCCCCGGAATGATCGCCACGACAAACATCACCCCCATGAACGCCAGCAGCAATTTACCCGGCAGCCCGGCGAACATGTCCACATGCAGGCGCAGCATGACCATCATGAAACCGCCATTGGCCGACGGCATCTCCAGCGCTTCGCCGGTGCGTGCATCCAGCATGAAGGTGTGTGACGAATTCGGTTCAGTGCCGGCGGTGGCCGCCATGATGGTGATCGCCGCATTGGGCTCGTCTTCGTCGAAACCGAAATACTGCATGACTTCGCCAGGACGATGCTTTTCAGCCGCCTGCACCAATTGCTGCAAATTCAGCTGCGGGGTGTCCGCCGGCATCTGCTTCAACTCGGCGGCATCGCCTAGCAGGTGGTCGATCTCGTGATGGAAGATCAACGGCAGGCCGGTCAGTGCCAGCATCAGCAGGAACACCGTACAGATCAGGCTGGTCCAGGTGTGGACGAAGGACCAGCGGCGAATCGTTTTACTTTTCATTTCCAGACCTTCAGAAATACCAAAGCCGTCCTCGAAGGACGGCCTGGGTATTGAGCGTGTCAGATCAAGCGATTACCACTTGTAGGTAGCACTGGCGACGACACTGCGTTGGTCGCCGTAGTAGCAATAGAAGCTGTCGCAAGTGGAGATGTAATCCTTGTCGAACAGGTTGGTAGCGTTCAGTGCCAGGGAGGCGCCTTTCAGGCTGTTGTCCAGACGGCCGAGGTCGTAATGAACCGCCGCGTCGAACACGGTGTAGGCGTCAGCCTTGCCCAGCTCGGTGTTGGCCTGATCGCCGTAGGTGTTTCCGGTGTAGCGAACGCCGGCACCCACGCCGAAGCCGTCGAGCACGCCGTTGTGCCAGGTGTAATCGGTCCACAGCGAAGCCTGTTGGTTAGGCATCAGTTGCAGGCGATTGCCTTTGAACGTGCCATCTTGAACTTCGGATTTGGCCAGGGTGTAAGCGGCGATGACCTTGAGGTTCTCGGTCACGTCGGAAACCGCTTCCAGTTCCAGGCCTTTAACTTTCACTTCACCGGTCTGGCTGGTGATCGAAACGTTGTCCGAGTTGGTGGTGGTGACGGAGACGTTTTTCTGCGTCAGGTCGTAAACCGCGGCGGTCAGCAGGGTGTTGCTGCCGGGCGGTTGGTACTTGACGCCCAGTTCCCACTGTTTGCCTTCAGTCGGCTTGAGCGAATCGGTCGGCGAGGCCGTGGCATTGCTGGTCGGCTGGAACGATTCGGCGTACGACAGGTACGGCACAATGCCGTTGTCGAACACGTAGCTGATCGCCGCGTTGCCGCTGAAGTTCTTGTCTCGTTCGGTGTTGGTGGCGTCACCCTTGTTGAAGAACTTGGTGCCGGTGTGGACCCAATCCTCACGACCACCGAGGGTCAGGCGCCATTGGTCGAGGGCCATCTGGTCCTGCACGTACAGACCGGTCTGGTAAGTCTTCTGGTCGTAGTCGTAAAACGCTGCGGAGCGTGGCGGACGTACGATCGGCTGGCCATAAATCGGATTGTTGACGTTGGTGGTCAGACCGTCGCCAAAGATCGAGGTGTAGTTGGTATTGGTGCGCTGGTGATCGAGGCCGATCAACAGGGTGTGATGGATGTCGCCGGTGGCGAAGTCGCCCTGGAAGTTGTTGTCCACGGCAAACTGGCTGATGTCTTCGTCAACACTGGTGCTCGAACGACCTACGTTGCCCTCGGCATCGACCTGAGTGAACGGATAGGCGCCGGGGGTAAGGCCCTGGAACGACAGGTCTGACTTGGTGTAGCGCAGGTTCTGCTTGAACTGCCAGACATCATTCAAACGATGTTCAAAGGCGTAGCCCAGCGCGTAGTAGGTGCGATCGTAGAATTCCCAATCCGGATCGCCCAGATTCTTGTGGTGGGAAATCTTGCCGAGCGGCGAATGGATCTTCGTGCCTTGCACCGGCAGGAACTGGCTGGTGATGCCGGTATCGTCGCGGGTGAACTGGGTCAGCAGGGTGAATTTTGTGTCGTCGTCGATGTTCCAGGTCAGGCTCGGCGCAATGTTGTAGCGCTTGTTGTCGACGTGGTCGATTTGCGTGCCGCTGTCGCGCACCACACCACTCAAGCCATAGAGGAACTGACCTTCGTCGTCGATCTTGCCGGTGCTGGCGAAGTTGATCTGACGGTGATTGTCGCTGCCGTATTGCACCTGGATTTCATTGCTGGATTCGGCGCTGGGGCGGCGGCTGACCATGTCCAGCAAACCGCCCGGCGGGGTCTGGCCGTACACGGACGAGGCCGGACCGCGCAGCAGGGCGAGGCGGTCGAGGTTCCAGGTTTCCTGTTTCGGGTTGGCGTACACGCCTTTAGGCAGTGGCAGGCCATCGAGGAACTGGGTCGGTTCGAAACCACGCACGCGCAACCAGTCGGCGCGGGTGTCGCTGCCGTAGCTGCTGGCGGTGATGCCGGGCATGTAGCGCACGGCGTCGTCGAGGCTGTGCACGCTGCGATCATCCATCTGTTCGCGAGTGGCGACGGAAATCGAACGCGGTACTTCGACCAGTGCGGTGTCGGTCTTGGTGCCAGCAGCAGTGCGCTTGGCCAGGTAACCTTCCACCGGGCCCCATGCGCTTTCAGTCTGTTCCACGCCCATCACGCTGGTCGCTGGCAGCGCCATCACGCCTTCGGGCACGGCCACCAGGCTGAAGGTGCCAGCATTGCTTTGTTCCAGTTGCAGACCGGTGCCACGCAAGGCTTCGCGCAGGGCGCCGGCAGCGTCGAACTGGCCTTTGACCGGGGCCGAGGTTTTGCCCGCTGCCAGCGACGGATTCAGCGACAGCGCCAGGCCGGCCTGACTGGCGATCTGGTTCAAGGTGCTGGCCAATGGCGCAGCCGGCAAGTTGTAGGCGCGAACGCTGGACGCCTGTTCAGCGGCCATCAGCTGACTGCTGGCCAGAGGGGCGCAAAGGGCAATGGCAACCGCCAGCAAACTGGGGCGCAACAAGGTGTCTAGCGAACGGGACATACAGCGGCTCCTGAATGGAAATATTTCTCAATTGCCTAGGTGCCGGACGAGAATTCAAAAGTGATAGGGCTGGATGAAAATTATTTCGATTCAGTAATTGCGCTGTGTCTGAGCCGACGCCATCGCGGGCGAGCCCGCTCCCACAGGTCTTATGTCGTTCACAAAACCTGTGGGAGCGGGCTCGCCCGCGATGGCGTCGGCTCAGACACAGAAATATCAGGGCTTGGCTTCGGTCTTCGCCGCCACCGTCACCCACCACTGCGTATGCTGTTCAATCTGCACCGGCAGCGTCGGCAACAGCGCGCTCAGCGCCTTGTCGGTGTCATGCAGCGGGAAGCTGCCGGTGATTCGCAAGTCGGCAATCTCCGGTGCAACCCCCAAATGCCCGCGACGATAGCGACCGAGTTCATGCACCAGGTCTTCCAGCCGTGCGTTATCCACCACCAACATGCCGCGAGTCCAGGCATCGGCGCCGGGGTTAAGCGTGATGATCGGCCCGAGACCGTTGTTGCGCATCAACACTTGCTGGCCTTCGCGCAGAATCTGTTCCTCTGGGCTCGACTCGGGATGGGCGGCCACGGCGGATTGCAACACGCTCAGGCGCGTCCCTTCTTCTTCGCGCTTGACCAAGAACCGCGTGCCCAGTGCGCGCATGCTGCCTTCGCGGGTTTCGACGATAAAGGGACGGGCATCGCCATGGCCGGTTTCGACGAGGATTTCCCCTTCCTGAAGAATGATCAGCCGCTGCTTCTCATCGAAACGCACGTCCACCGCACTGTGGGTGTTCAGGTTGAGCAGCGTGCCGTCGCTCAGGCGCAGGGTGCGTTGCTCGCCGGTGGCGGTGCGCTGGTCGGCCAGCCAATAGTCGATTGGCAGGTAACGATCACCGGCGAACAGCCCCAGGCCGATCACCGCAACAATACTGGCCACGCCGCTGCCGAGTTTGCGCACTCGGCGGCGAATGCTTTCACGCGACTGCAACAACGCGGTGCGGGCCGGGCCGCTGGCGACGCTGAAACGCTGGTCGAGCATGCCCAACTGACGCCAGGCGCGGGCATGTTCTTCATGAGCGGCGTGCCATTTGGCGAACTCTTCGCGCTCCACCGGGTTGCCGGAATCCAGGGACAATTGCCAGGCAATCGCCGCATCCAGCACCTGCGCCGAAACCGGTTTGGAGCTGACCGGGTTCATACCGGCTCACCGTACAACGCGATGTAGCACTGACGAATGCCTTGCGCCAGGTACTGACGCACTCGCGGCACCGACACACCCAGGCGCTGGGCGATTTCCGCATGGCCGAGGCCGTCGAGACGGTTATACAGAAACGCCGCACGGGCCTTGCTCGAGAGCTTGCCGAGGAGGCAGTCGATGGCCTTGAGGTCTTCGAGGATCATTTGCTGTTCTTCCACCGACGGTTGCTCGCCGGCGGGGATCAGCATCAGTTCGGTGAGGTAGGCCTGTTCCAGCGCGGCGCGGCGGAAATAGTCGAACAGCAAGCCCTTGGCAATTGCCACCAGAAACGCCCGCGGTTCGCGAGGCTCCTTCAGTTCATCACGGCCCAGCAAGCGCACGAAAGTGTCCTGACTCAGGTCTTCGGCTCGTTGCGGACAGGCGACATTGCGTCGAAGCCAGGCCAATAGCCAACCGCGATGGTCGCGATATAACGCACCGACGAGCTCACTGTGGGGGCTTTGGACTGACGACACGCAGCATCACCGATTGGGAAGAGTTAACTAACGAGAATTGTTCGCGATTGTGTCAGAGGCGGGAGAGGTAAGCAATTGGCGCTGGTCGGGTAGGAAGTAAGAGGAAGACCCTGTAGGAGCGAGCTTGCTCGCGAAGGAATTGAGGGCGACGCGTTTATCCAGAATGCCCGCGTTATCGTTGACGTCCTTCGCGAGCAAGCTCGCTCCTACAGGGGGTTGCGTGAAACCTAGAAGGAATGCGTGTGCTGCCGCCGTTTCCACTGGTTCAACCGCTGTTGCAGATTCAACGGGCTATGAATCTGCTGTTGCCGCGCCCGGCTGAACAGAATCAGCGCCAGTTCGGCAGTGGCCAACGCGTCCGCACTGGCGTTGTGACGCTCGAAGACTTCCAGCTTGAACCAATCGATCCACTGATCCAGCCCCGCCTCGCGAATGTGTGCCTGCGGGCAAAGCAGCGGTGCGATATCCGCCACATCCAGGAACGGATGCTGCAACTTGTAGCCCAGATGATCTTTTAACGCGCGCCCGAGCATGTGCTGATCGAATGGCGCATGAAAGGCCAACACCGGGCTGTCCCCCAAAAATTCCATGAAGTCGAGCAGCGCCTGACCCGGATCGCTGCCGGCAGCAATCGCACTCGGGCCCAGGCCGTGGATCAATACGCTGGGGGCCAACTTCATGTCCGCGCATTGCAACGTGCGTTCGAACTGCTGGCTGAAGTCGATCGCTCCGTCCTCGATCACCACCGCACCGATGGACAGCACCTGATCCTTGTTCATGTTCAGCCCGGTGGTTTCCAGGTCGAGCACAACCCAGCGTTGCTCACGCAGGCTGCACTCGCCCAACTCGGCACCCGCCGGCAGGCGTTGCAGACGTTGTTGCAGTTCGCCGGACAACAGTGGGCCCGTGGGGCGCAGCCATGAAAACAGGCTCATAGCTGATACCGCAGGGCCAGGCTGCTTTGCAGGCGTTGAGCCTGGCGCAGGGACTCACGCAGGATCCGTCGATCAAGGTGGTTGAGGCTGTCGGGATCGACCCGGTTGGAGTAGGGCAAATTCTCCCGGGTCTGTAGCTGATGTTGCTGCATGCGGGTTTGCTGAATGAAGTGATACGCCTCTTCGTACGCCGCACCGTCCAGCCGTTCGATAACTTCTTTGTCCACCAATTGGCGAAAACGCTCCAGCGTATTGTTCGCCTCGATCCCATGGGCCAACGCCAGCAATCGGGCGCCGTCGACAAATGGGGTCAGGCCCTGGATTTTCAGATCGAGGGTGGCTTTTTCACCATTTTTGCGCGCCAGCACGAACTCACGGAAACGCCCTACGGGTGGACGGTTGCGCAGGGCGTTCTCGGCCATCATCCGCTGGAACAGCCGGTTGTCATTGACCTGATCGAGAATCCCTCGGCGCAGTTGCTCGCAACCTTGCTCGTCGCCCCAGACCACTCGCAAATCGAAATAGATGCTCGAACCCAGCAGGTTCTCCGGCGTCGCCTCGCGGATAAACGCCGCAAAACGCCGCGCCCATTCGGCCCGGGACAAACACAGCTCGGGGTTGCCGGCCATGATGTTGCCTTTGCACAGGGTAAAGCCGCAGAGCGCCAGGCTGTGGTTGATCTGTTGGGCGATGGGCAATAGCTTGCCGCGAATCTCTGCCGCGTGGGCCGCGTCCCGGGCTTCGAACAGAATGCCGTTGTCCTGATCGGTGTGCAGTGTCTGCTCGCGGCGGCCTTCGCTGCCGAAGCACAGCCAACTGAATGGGATACCGGGGTCGCCTTTCTCGGCGAGGGTCAGTTCGATCACCCGGCACACGGTGTGGTCGTTGAGCAGGGTGATGATGTGGGTGATCTGCGTCGATGACGCGCCGTGTGCCAGCATGCGCTCGACCAGTTGGCCGATCTCGCCGCGCAGTGCCACCAGGTTGTCCACGCGCTGGGCGCTGCGGATCGTCCGCGCCAGGTGCACCAGATCGACCCGTTGCAGGGAGAACAGGTCGCGTTCCGAAACCACGCCGCACAGGCGATGATCTTTCACCAGGCAAACGTGGGCGATATGCCGCTCTGTCATGGCAATCGCTGCATCGAAGGCGCTGTGGTCCGGCGACAGGAAAAACGGCGCCTGGGTCATGTGGCGCTCGATCGCTTCGTTGAAGTCGTTAGTACCGGCGGCCACCACATGGCGTAAGTCGCGCAGGGTGAAAATGCCCAGTGGGGCTTTATGCTCATCCACGACCACGATGCTGCCGACCTGTTGCTCATGCATCAAGGTCACAGCTTCACGCAGAGGTGTGGTCGGGCTGCACACCACCGGGTGGCGCATGGCCAATTCACCCAGACGGGTATTGAGCGAATACTGAGTGCCGAGGGTTTCCACGGCTTTTTGCTGGACTTGCTGGTTGACCTGATCCAGCAGGCTGCTGACGCCGCGTAGGGCAAAGTCACGAAACGCATTGGAAAGTGCGAACAGTTTGATGAACGCCAGCTTGTTCAGCTGTAGGCAAAAGGTGTCTTCGGCGGCCAGGTGTTCGGTGCGGGTCGCACGCTCACCCAGCAACGCGGCGAGGGGGAAACACTCGCCGGTGGTGATTTCGAAGGTAGTTTCAGTCCCGCCCTTGGCCGTGTGCGGGCGCTCACCCACGACCCGACCTTGTTTGACGATGTAGAAATGCTCAACCGGGCCATCGGCGGGTTTGATGATGCTCTCGTTGGGCGCATAAAAACGCAGCTGACATTGCTCAACCAGGTACGCCAGGTGCGCGTGTTCCATCTGATTGAAGGGCGGGAAGCGCTGAAGGAATTGCAAAGTGCCCTGGATGTTCTGCAACACCGCGGTTTTCCCTGCCTGTGTGAAGGCGTCCGCTTTACTCATAACCATTACCGCAGTCTTTTTTTGAATTGTTGTTGTCGGATGACTCGGCCATGGTCGGCCCCTGAGCGCAGGGTGCCCATTGGACGTAAGTCTAGGTAGGCATTGCGGGTGTCGGAAGTTAGGAAATGTCTGACGCAATTGTGGGAAAAACCTCCTACATTGGCTATAGGAAAACTTTCCGACGAAGTGCACATTGAAGGTCTACTTAGCGATGTCTGACGGATGAGCTAGGGAATAGAAATGAAAACGTAGAGTAAGCCATGTCCGACCACGATATTTTGAGTGACGCCGAGCGCGAGGCGCTGAGTGCCGTCATGCTGGAACCTGATCTGCCGCCGCAGCGGGTGCTGATCGTCGATGACGATAAAGACGCGCGCGAGCTGCTGTCAGAGATTCTTGCACTGGACGGGATTCGCTGCATAACGGCGGCCAGTGGCGAAACCGCACTCAAGATGCTGGTAGCAGAAGCGGAGATCAAAAAGCCCTCGATTGGCCTTTTGATCACTGATTTGCGGATGGGCAATGTAGATGGTCTGGACTTGATCCGTCAGATTCGTGAAACGGTACGCGCGGCGCTGCCGATCATCATTGTTTCGGGCGATGCTGACGTAAAAGACGCCATCGCTGCGATGCACCTGAGCGTCGTCGACTTCCTGCTCAAGCCTGTCGATACCGGCAAGCTGTTAACGCTGGTCAAGCATGAGTTGGGAATGAATTTGTAACGTTATCCCCCGTAGGAGCTGCCGAAGGCTGCGATCTTTTGATCTTGCTTTTAAAAAACAGAATCAAAAGATCGCAGCCTCGTTTCACTCGACAGCTCCTACAGGTCTCGTACTTTATTCAGGACGAGACAACAGAAACAAAAAAGCCCTGATCTCTCGATCAGGGCTTTTTTTTGTCCGGCATCAGCACTCAGTTACAGGCCATTGGCAGCCTTGAACTCGCGACGACGACGGTGCAGGACCGGCTCGGTATAACCGTTCGGCTGCTTGGTGCCTTCGACGACCAGTTCGACCGCCGCCTGGAAGGCGATGTTGCTGTCGAAGTTGGGTGCCAGCGGGCGGTACAGCGCGTCATTGGCGTTCTGGCGGTCAACCACCGGTGCCATGCGCTTGAGGCTTTCCATGACCTGATCTTCAGTGACGATGCCATGGCGCAACCAGTTGGCGATGTGCTGGCTGGAAATACGCAGCGTCGCACGGTCTTCCATCAGGCCGACGTCGTTGATGTCCGGCACTTTCGAGCAGCCCACGCCCTGGTCGATCCAGCGCACCACGTAACCGAGAATGCCCTGAGCGTTGTTGTCCAGTTCGTTCTTGATCTGTTCCGCGTTCCACTGCGGGTTCACTGCCAGCGGGATGGTCAGGATGTCGTCCACCGAAGCACGCGCACGTTTGGCCAGTTCGGCCTGACGGGCGAACACGTCAACTTTGTGGTAGTGCAGCGCGTGCAGCGCAGCGGCGGTTGGCGATGGAACCCAGGCCGTGTTGGCGCCGGCCAGCGGGTGAGCGATTTTCTGTTCGAGCATCGCCGCCATCAGGTCGGGCATGGCCCACATGCCTTTACCGATCTGCGCACGACCTTGCAGGCCGGTGCTCAAACCGATATCGACGTTCCAGTTCTCGTAGGCGCCGATCCACTTCTCGGCCTTCATGTCCGCCTTGCGCACCATCGGGCCGGCTTCCATGGAGGTATGGATTTCATCGCCCGTGCGGTCGAGGAAACCGGTGTTGATGAACACCACGCGCTCGCTGGCAGCCTTGATGCAGGCCTTGAGGTTGACCGTGGTACGGCGCTCCTCGTCCATGATCCCGACTTTCAGGGTGTTGCGCGGCAGGCCAAGGACTTCTTCGATGCGACCGAACAGCTCGTTGGTGAACGCCGCTTCTTCAGGGCCGTGCATCTTCGGCTTCACGATATAGACCGAGCCGGTGCGGCTGTTCTTGCGTGAGTTGTTGCCGTTGAGGCTGTGGATCGCCGCAAGGCTGGTCACCAGACCGTCGAGGATGCCTTCCGGTACTTCGTTGCCGTCTTTGTCGAGGATCGCGTCGATGGTCATCAGGTGACCCACGTTGCGCACGAACAACAACGAACGACCGTGCAGGCTCAATTCTTTGCCATCGACGCCGGTGTAGGTGCGGTCGGCGTTCATGGTGCGGGTAAAGGTCTGACCGCCTTTGGAGACTTCTTCCGACAGATCGCCCTTCATCAGGCCGAGCCAGTTGCGGTAGATCACCACTTTGTCGTCGGCATCGACGGCGGCGACGGAGTCTTCGCAGTCCATGATGGTGGTCAGCGCGGCTTCCATCAGGATGTCTTTGACGCCGGCAGCGTCGGTCTGGCCGACCGGAGTGCTGGCGTCGACCTGGATTTCGAAGTGCAGGCCGTTGTTTTTCAGCAGGATCGCGGTCGGTGCCGCTGCGTCGCCGTGGAAACCGATCAACTGGGCGTCGTTGCGCAGGCCGGTGTTGCTGCCGCCTTTAAGGGCGACCACCAGTTTGCCGCCAACGATCTTGTAGCCGGTGGAATCGACGTGAGTACCGGCCGCCAATGGCGCCGCTTCGTCGAGGAAGGCGCGAGCGAAGGCAATAACCTTATCGCCGCGAACCTTGTTGTAGCCTTTGCCTTTTTCCGCGCCGTCGGCTTCGCTGATGGCGTCGGTGCCGTAGAGCGCGTCATACAGCGAACCCCAACGGGCGTTCGAGGCGTTGAGCGCGAAGCGCGCGTTCATTACCGGAACCACGAGTTGTGGACCGGCCATGCGGGCGATTTCGTCGTCGACGTTTTGCGTCGTTGCCTGGAAATCGGCCGCTTCTGGCAGCAGATAACCGATGTCTTGCAGGAAGGCTTTGTAGGCCACGGCGTCGTGCACCTGGGCTGACCCAAGAGCTTGGCGGGATTGGTGCCAGCCATCGATACGAGCCTGGAAATCATCGCGATTGGCGAGTAGGGCTTTGTTCTTCGGTGCCAGGTCATGAATGACCTTGTCGGCATCGGCCCAGAACTTATCGGCGGTGAGGGCGGGACCGGGGATGGCTTCGTTGTTCACGAAGGCGAACAGGACTTTGGCGACCTGCAGGCCACCGACTTGAACGTGTTCAGTCATTGCTTGCCTCACTCTGCTCAGCTATTTCGCTTTTCAGCTCTTCAATTTAACAATGAAGCCTCTGGCATTTAAACCACAAACCCTGCGACCAGTGCATGCCATTTCTGACGGCTGGGTTGGGACCAATCAACGGCTTGGAGGCCTTGCTGACGGGGCTTTCAGGGATGCGACTGCGCCTGTAGGCAGACATCGATCCAACGTTATGTAGTGCGCGCTGCGGCATACTACATGATGAATTGCGCTTGTGAAAATTAGACTAATTACGTCGTTCTGCGACCCCATGACGCATTGCAGTCACGTCGGGGATCGGGATGTTCTCAAAAAACCATTGGATTGTTCCAGTTAAATATAAAAAGTTGTACACGATTTGCTTTTCGCAGGATGAGTGGCGGTGGTCCCCTTCGCGGGCAAGCCTCGCTCCTACAGGTCTTTGTCGTTCCCACGATCACGGTTTACCCGCAACCCTGTAGGAGCGAGGCTTGCCCGCGAAAGCGCCAGGCCTGCCAGCACAGAAACATCCCTTGCCTATACTTCTCTTTCAATAACAAAAGAGGGCTGCGCCATGGACCACCTCGTACTCACTGTTTTCGCTCCAGACAAGCCTGGGCAGGTCGAGCGCATCGCCCAGTGTATTGCCGAGCACGGCGGCAACTGGCTGGAGAGCCGCATGTCACGCATGGCCGGGCAGTTCGCCGGCATTCTTCGGGTGGGCGTGCCGGCCGAAGCCTACGATGAATTGGTCGATGCCCTACAGAAACTGTCGGTCCATGGCATTCGCGTATTGATCGCCGAAAGCGGCATCGAGCAATCCTGCACCTGGAAACCGATTGCGATGGAATTGGTCGGCAATGACCGCCCAGGCATCGTCCGCGACATCACCCGATTGCTGAGCGAGCAGGGGGTGAACCTGGAACGGCTGGTGACCGAAGTACGTCCGGCGCCGATGAGCAGCGAGCCTTTGTTCCACGCCGAAGCGATTCTCGCCGTGCCGCTGACGCTGTCTTTGGACGTGCTGCAATCGAGGCTGGAAACCCTGGCGGACGATCTGATGGTGGAATTGGTGCTGCGCAGCGAGCCCTGACAGGGTTATCCAAGTTATACGTGCACCTGCCTGTGGATAACCTGTAGAGACAGCCCGCCAGGCCACGTCGGCCGGGGCTCTTCAGGATCTGATCAAAAAACCAGCAGTTTCAACAAGTTGCGCACAAACGGCGGGGATCACGCTGTGGATAACCTTGGGAAGGATCGATGCAGGCCACGGGAGACGTGACCTGCAGAGGTTTGTTCGTTTTTTGATCAGCTACGGCGACGCAGACTCATCCAGGCGTCAATGCTGTAAACCGCCAGACCTGCCCAGATAAAGATGAATGCCACCAGTGTGCTGGACGACAAGTGTTCGCCAAACAGCAGAACGGCTTGCAGCAACACCAGCGTCGGCGCCAGGTACTGGAGAAATCCAAGCGTGGTGTAGGGCAAGTGCCGTGCAGCGGCGTTGAAACACACCAGCGGCACCAGCGTCACCGGCCCGGCGGCCACCAGCCACCAGGCTTCGGACGTGGTCCAGAACTCAGGCTGAGCGCTGGTGGCCGTCTGATTGAATAGCAACCAGGCAAGCGCAATCGGCACCAGCATCCAGGTTTCTACCACCAGACCGGGCAGGGCTTTGACCGGCGCCTGTTTGCGGATCAATCCGTAGAAGCCGAACGTCAGCGCCAGCACCAGCGACACCCACGGCAGGCTGCCGACTTGCCAAACCTGTTGCGCGACGCCGACTGCCGCCAGCCCCACCGCCAGCCATTGCATGCGTCGCAGCCTTTCGCCGAGGATCAGCATGCCCAGCAGCACGTTCACCAGCGGGTTGATGTAGTAGCCGAGGCTGGCTTCGAGCATGCGCCCGTTGTTCACCGACCAGACGTAAGTCAGCCAGTTGGCCGCGATCAGCGTGCCGCTCAGGGCCAGGATCGCAAATCGGTTCGGATTGTCACGCAGTTCGCGCCACCAGCCCGGATGCTTCCAGACCATCAGCAGCAAGGCGCCGAAAAGCGCGGACCAGAGCACTCGATGGATGATGATCTCCACGGCGGGCACGCTGGCGATGGCTTTGAAGTAGAGCGGGAAAAGTCCCCAGATGATGTAGGCACTCAGGCCCAGGATGTACCCGCGACGCGGGTTGGCAGCTTGCATGCAGAATCCTTGCTTAGGCAGCTAACAAAGAGGGGATTGTATCGATGTGTCACATTTTTTGTAGGAGCTGGCTTGCCAGCGAAAAACGATGACGCGGTGCATCAGGCAATACCGCGTCATCGTTGTTCGCCGGCAAGCCGGCTCCTACAGGGGTTAGAACAGTTTCAGCGGTTCTTCGTTGAGTGCGGATAATTGCTCACGCAACGCCAACACCTGATCGCCCCAATACCGCTCCGTGCCGAACCACGGAAAACTGCGGGGGAACGCCGGGTCGTCCCAGCGACGGGCGAGCCAGGCGCTGTAGTGCATCAGGCGCAAGGCGCGCAGTGGCTCGATCAGTGCCAATTCACGCGGGTCGAAGTCGTGAAACTCGTTGTAGCCATCCATCAATTCCGACAACTGACCCAGACATTCCTGACGATCGCCCGCCAGCATCATCCAGATGTCCTGCACGGCAGGCCCCATGCGGCAGTCGTCGAGGTCGACGATGTGGAACATCTCGTCGCGGCACATCATGTTGCCCGGGTGGCAATCACCGTGCATGCGGATGTTCTGGTGCGGCGTGGCCTTGTAGACCTCTTCCACACGCTTGAGCAGGTCGCGGGCCACGGACTCGTAGGCCGGTAGCAGGCTCTTGGGTACGAAATTGCCTTCGAGCAATGTGTTCAGCGAGTCCTGGCCGAAGTTCTTCACGCCCAACGCTTCACGGTGTTCGAACGGTTTTGTCGCGCCGACGGCGTGCAGGCGCCCCAGCAACTGGCCGAGGCGATACAGCTGATCGAGATTGCCCGGCTCTGGCGCACGGCCGCCACGGCGGGGGAACAGGGTGAAGCGGAAACCGTTGTGTTCGTGCAGGCTGGCGCCGTTGTGGATCATCGGCGCGACGACCGGTACGTCGCATTCGGCGAGTTCGAAGGTGAATTGGTGCTCTTCGAGAATCGCTTCGTTGGTCCAGCGCTGCGGACGATAGAACTTGGCGATCAGCGGCTCGGAGTCTTCGATGCCGACTTGATAGACACGGTTCTCGTAGCTGTTGAGCGCCAGAATGCGCGCGTCGCTGAGAAAGCCGATGCTTTCGACGGCATCGAGCACGAGGTCTGGGGTGAGGGTTGCAAACGGGTGGGCCATGCTGACTCCTGCGCGCAGCAGGCTGCCGCGTCCGGCCAAGCATGGTAGCGCAGACGGGCGCAGATAGGTGGTGACTGTGCGGACGCCTTCGCGGGCAAGCCTCGCTCCTACAGGGTTCGCGTTAATTTCGCGCATGACGTGTAGGAGCGAGGCTTGCCCGCGAAGAGGCCCGATCAGGCGCCGACGACCCCGCCATCTTCGCGCGAGATGGCCATCACCGAAGACCGCGGCTTGCCATTCGGCAGGTGCTCAGGGAACGTCGACCCGCCGTTCTCCCCCGGATGCTGAATCCCGACAAACAAGGTCTTCTGATCCGGCGAGAAGCTGATCCCCGTCACCTCACACCCCACCGGCCCGACCATGAAGCGGCGGATCTCGCCGGTTACCGGGTCGGCGCAGAGCATCTGATTGTTGCCCATGCCGGCAAAATCACCGGCGTTGCTCGAGTCGCCATCGGTCAGAATCCACAGCCGCCCGGCCTTGTCGAAACCCAGGCCATCCGGGCTGTTGAACATGTTTTGCGGGGTGATGTTCGACGAACCACCCTTCGGTGTACCGGCATGCACGCCGGGGTTGCCGGCGACCACGAACAAATCCCAGGCAAAGGTTTTCGAACCGTGATCGTCGCGGTCGGTGCGCCAGCGCAGGATCTGCCCGTAAACGTTCTTCTCACGCGGGTTTGGCCCGCCCACCGGTTGACCGTCTTCGCCGCGTTTGGCGTTGTTGGTCAGGGTGCAATAGACCTGGCCATCCTTGGGGCTGACGACGATCCATTCCGGACGGTCCATGCGCGTGGCTTTCACCACGCTGGCGGCGAGGCGCGCGTGAATCAGCACTTCGGCCTGGTCAGCAAAACCGCTGCTGGCGTCGATGCCGTTTTTGCCGTGGGTCAGTTCGATCCACTCGCCCTGGCCTTTCGGGTGATCGGCATTGCTGTCGCCCGCGTCGAAGCGCGCCACGTACAAGGTGCCGTGGTCCAGCAGGTCGTGGTTGGCCTTGGGGTTTTTGTGGTTGATCTTGTCGCGGCTGACGAATTTGTAGATGAACTCGCCGCGTTCGTCGTCGCCCATGTACACCACGGCGTGACCGTCGCTGGTTTCGGCAAGGGCCGCGTTTTCGTGTTTGAAACGGCCCAGTGCGGTGCGCTTGACCGGCGTCGATTGCGGATCGAACGGGTCGATCTCCACGACCCAGCCGTGGCGGTTGAGCTCGTTGGGGTTTTTCGCCAGGTCGAAACGCTCGTCGTGTTGATGCCAGTTGATCTCTTTACTGGTCGCCACCGCGCCGTAGCGTTTCTGCGCGGCGTCGAACTTCTGCTCGGCATTGCTGCTGCCGAAGCAGTCGGTGAAGTTCTCTTCGCAGGTCAGGTAGGTGCCCCACGGCGTCTTGCCGTTGGCGCAATTCTGGAAGGTGCCGAGGACATTCTTGCCGTGCGGGTCGGCGCTGGTTTTCACCAGTTCGTGCCCGGCGGCCGGGCCGCTCAGGCTGATCGGCGCGTTGCCGTGAATGCGCCGGTTGTAGCGCGAGCCCTGGACGAATTGCCATTGGCCGTTCTTGCGCTGTACTTCGATCACCGACACGCCTTCGCAGGCCAGCGCCTTGTGCACTTCATCTGCCGATTGCGGCATACCGCCGTGCGGGTAGAGGTAGCGATAGTTGGTGTATTCGTTGTTGATCGCCATCAGCGCCCGATCTTTTTCACCGGGAAATTCGAACAGGCTCATGCCGTCGTTGTTGTCGCCGAACTGGACTTCCTGTTGCTGGGCCGTGCCGTTGCCGCTCGGGTCGAACGCCGGGCCGTTCTTGTGCAGCGGCTGGCCCCAGCTGATCAACACCGAGGACTTGTAGCCCGGTGGCAGGCTGATGGCGTCGCTGGTGGCGGCGGCAATGCTGTCAAAACCCAACAGCTTGCTGGAGCCGGCACTGACACTGGCGGCCAGCACGCTGCGGCTCAGCAGGTTGCCGCCCATAAACATTGCCGCACCGCACAGGGCCCCGGCGCTGATGAAGCCACGACGGCTGAGGCCGACCATTTTCTCGAGGTCGGTGGATTGGTTGTCTTCTAATAGGCTCACATCAGGCTCCCTGCTGGTTTTTGCAGTCACCTTAATGAGCGCGCATGAAGCTTTTGTTGCAGTCCTCTTGCCGCAACTCTCGCGATCCCTGTAGCAGCTGCCGAAGGCTGCGTTCGGCTGCGCAGCAGTCGTAAACCCTGAGCACACGGTTTTCCTGATACACCGCGGTGTTGGTTTTACGACTGCTGCGCAGCCGAACGCAGCCTTCGGCAGCTGCTACAGGGATTGCGTGGGGCTTGGGTTAGAGCGGGGTGCCGAGCAAAATGTTGGAAGGGGCGAACTGCACTAACACGGGTTTGTTCGTGGTGAGATTGAGGTTTTTCAAGTGCAACGGTTCAGCCAGCGCGCACAGTGTCTGGCCATTGGGCAGGCCAATGCGCACTTCGCTGGGGCCGTCTTCGGCGTCGAGAATCTCTTCGATGATGCCCTTCAAGCAATTGTGTCCAGTCGTTGCAGTGCCCTCGACATCTAGCAGATCGAGCCAACCGGCCTTGATCAGCGCGACCACTTCGGTGCCGGTTTCCAGCTCCAGGCGCAGGGTGCTGTCGTGGGTGATCTGCGCATCGATGGTCAAGCCTTCGGCCAGTTCAAGACGGATCAGGTCATTACGTCCTTGGGCTTCGATCGCCACGACCTTGCCGTGCAATTGATTGCGCGCGCTGGTCCTGAGCATCAGTCGACCGAGCAAGTCGAGATCGCTGGCATCTTCGGCGGCTTCCAGCACCTGCGCCTGCAAGACTTGCAGCTTTTGGTACAGACGCAACACGCGCTCACCTTCGCTGGACAGTTTGGCACCACCGCCGCCCTTGCCACCGACGCTGCGTTCCACCAAGGGTTTCTGTGCGAGGTTGTTCAATTCATCGATGGCGTCCCACGCCGCTTTGTAACTCAGGCCGGCGCTTTTCGCGGCGCGGGTGATCGAGCCTTGTTCGGCGATGTGCTGCAGTAACGCGATCCGTTGCGGACGACGGACGATGTGCTGGGACAACAACGTAGGCAAGGACATGGCGAGACGCTTTGGCTGTGGCGATGGGGAAGACGTTGGCGGCTTGGGAGACGGGAGTCAAGTAGGAGCGAGCTTGCTCGCGAGGGTGTGTCAGGCGCATTGGTATCGACTGACACACCTTCGCGAGCGAGCTCGCTCCTACAGGGGGTTTGTGTCGTTAAGTCAGACTGTGTCGCCAGGTTTGGGCGTGCGGGCCAGGCAATAGACGTCGACCCGAGCGGCGCCAGCCTCCATCAACAGGCGAGCCAGGGCCTGGGCCGTGGCGCCGGTGGTCAGCACGTCGTCGACCAACGCCAGGTGACGACCCTTGATGAGCGCATCGGGCGCGAGGGCAAAGGCATTGCGCAGGTTCTTTTTACGCGCCTCGGCGTTCAGGTCCTGTTGGGCGCTAGTGTCCTGGATCCGCCGCAACAGGGTTTCGTCGCAGGGAATGTCGAGACCTGTGCTGAGCCAGCGCGCAAGCATTGCGGCCTGGTTGAAACCTCGTTCACGCAGGCGTTTAGCGGCCAGCGGCACCGGAACCAGCGCGTCTGGTCGGTCGAGGTCTTCACCGAAGCGGTGTTGCAGGGACTGGGCGAGGAGTTCTGCGAGCAGGTGACCGAACGGCCACTTCGCGCTGTGCTTGAAGCGGGTGATCAGGCTGTCGATCGGAAAGCTGTAGGTCCATGGCGCCGCGACCCTTTCGAAGGCCGGCGGTTGCTTCAAGCATTGGCCGCACGTCAGCCCCGACGCGGGTAAGGGCAGGGCGCAAGTCTGACAGTGGTCGCCAAGCCAGGGCAGTTCGGTTTCACAAGCGGTGCAGATCGGTGTCCTTTCATCGGATGCTTCGCCGCAAAGCAAACAAAACTGTTCGTTTTTTAACCAGATGTAAACCGGTCCTTCGTATCGTGGTTGACAGCGCATGAGTCTTCCTTAAATATGCCGAACATCCGTGTCGCGTCTGTGGGTATTCCGTCCCCCAGCCGCTTGCCCAGCATAAAACAAAGGAAACGCCCATGAGCGCCAGCACCACTGCAACCCTGCGTCATGACTGGTCTTTGGCCGAAGTCAAAGCACTCTTCGTTCAGCCATTCAATGACCTGTTGTTCCAGGCGCAGACGGTGCACCGCGCGCATTTCGACGCCAACCGGGTCCAGGTGTCGACGCTGCTGTCGATCAAGACGGGCGCTTGCCCGGAAGATTGCAAATATTGCCCGCAGTCCGGTCACTACAACACCGGCCTGGAAAAAGAAAAGCTGATGGAAGTGCAGAAGGTCCTCGAAGAGGCCGCTCGCGCCAAGGCCATTGGTTCGACCCGTTTCTGCATGGGCGCGGCGTGGAAACATCCGTCGGCCAAAGACATGCCATACGTGCTGGAAATGGTCAAAGGCGTGAAAGCCATGGGCCTGGAAACCTGCATGACCCTGGGTCGTCTCGATCAGGACCAGACCGTTGCGCTGGCCGACGCTGGCCTCGATTACTACAACCACAACCTCGACACCTCGCCGGAATTCTACGGCAGCATCATCACCACCCGCACCTACAGCGAGCGCCTGCAAACCCTGGCCTACGTGCGTGAGTCGGGGATGAAGATCTGCTCTGGCGGCATCCTCGGCATGGGCGAGTCCCTCGACGACCGCGCCAATCTGCTGATCCAGCTGGCCAACCTGCCGGAGCATCCGGAGTCGGTGCCGATCAACATGCTGGTGAAAGTCGCCGGTACGCCGCTGGAAAATGCCGACGACATCGACCCGTTCGATTTCATTCGCATGCTCGCCGTCGCGCGCATCCTGATGCCGCAATCCCACGTGCGCCTGTCCGCTGGTCGCGAAGCGATGAACGAGCAGATGCAGGCCCTGGCGTTCTTCGCTGGCGCGAACTCGATTTTCTACGGCGACAAACTGCTGACCACCGCCAACCCGCAGGCCGACAAGGACATGCAACTGTTCTCGCGCCTGGGCATCCTGCCGGAAGCGCGTGAAGAACACGCCGATGAAGTGCATCAAGCCGCCATCGAGCAGGCATTGGTGGAGCAGAAGAGCAGCGAGCAGTTCTACAACGCAGCCGTCTAACCCTTCGCTGACACTTCTGAAGGAATGCAAAACCCTGTGGGAGCGGGCTTGCCCGCGATGACGGTGTAACCCGCTCCATAGCGGGTGACTGATAGATCGCTATCGCGGGCAAGCCCGCTCCCACATTGGATTGCGCCAATCTTGAGTTTTGTGATCTGACCTTCGAGGCCTGCATGTCTTTCGATCTCGCCGCACGCCTTGCTGCCCGTCGTGCCGAAAATCTCTATCGCCAGCGCCCATTACTCGAAAGCCCCCAAGGCCCGGAAGTGGTGGTCGATGGCCAGCCGTTGCTGGCGTTCTGTAACAATGACTACCTGGGCCTGGCCAATCACCCGCAAGTGATCGAAGCCTGGCGTGCTGGCGCTTCGAAATGGGGCGTCGGTGGCGGTGCTTCGCACTTGGTCATCGGCCACAGCAGCCCGCATCACGCGTTGGAAGAAGCCTTGGCCGACCTGACCGGTCGCCCGCGTGCGTTGCTGTTCACCACCGGTTACATGGCCAACCTCGGCGCGGTCACCGCG
The DNA here is from genome assembly GCF_001297125.1 of Pseudomonas sp. RIT-PI-q. Taxonomy (GTDB): domain Bacteria; phylum Pseudomonadota; class Gammaproteobacteria; order Pseudomonadales; family Pseudomonadaceae; genus Aquipseudomonas. Next base: position 90,300 of record NZ_LHPC01000056.1, on the reverse strand, counting down.
CTGGTCGGGCAGGGCGATACGGTACTGGAAGACCGGCTCAATCATGCGTCGTTGCTGGACGCGGGGCTGTTGTCCGGTGCGCGCTTCAATCGGTATCTGCACAACGACGCGGCGAGCCTGGCCAAACGTCTGGAGAAGGCCACCGGCAATACGCTGGTGGTCACCGACGGCGTGTTCAGCATGGACGGTGACATTGCCGACCTGCCGGCGTTGGCGCGGGAGGCAAAGGCCAAAGGTGCGTGGCTGATGGTCGATGACGCGCACGGGTTTGGTCCGCTGGGCGCCAATGGCGGCGGGATCGTCGAACATTTCGGTCTGAGCCAGGAAGACGTACCGGTACTGGTCGGCACCCTCGGCAAGGCTTTTGGCACCGCCGGTGCTTTTGTCGCCGGCAGTGAAGAACTGATAGAGAGCCTGATCCAGTTCGCCCGCCCTTACATCTACACCACCAGCCAACCGCCGGCCCTGGCCTGCGCGACGCTGAAAAGCCTCGAACTGCTGCGCACCGAGCACTGGCGACGTGAGCATTTGAAGACGCTGATCCGGCAGTTCCGCCAAGGTGCCGAGCAGATCGGCCTGGAGCTGATGGACAGCTTCACGCCGATCCAGCCGATCATGGTCGGTGATGCCGGGCGTGCGGTGCGCTTGTCGCAGATGCTGCGCGAGCGCGGCCTGATGGTGACCGCGATCCGCCCTCCGACCGTGCCGGCCGGCAGCGCTCGTCTACGCGTGACCCTGACCGCCGCCCACAGCGAGGCACAGGTACAGCTATTGTTAAATGGACTGGCCGATTGTTTTCAACAACTGGGACCGGAGCCAAGCCATGCGTAATCGTTTGATTCTGCTGCCCGGCTGGGGCCTCGGGATTTCGCCGCTGGAGCCATTGGCGGCAGCCTTGCAGGGGCTGGACGAACACCTGCAAGTCGAGATCGAGCCGTTGCCGGAGTTGGCGTCGAGCACGCTTGAAGAGTGGCTCGATGAACTCGATTCGACCGTGCCACAGGATGTCTGGCTCGGTGGCTGGTCCTTGGGCGGCATGCTTGCCTCCGAGTTGGCGGCCCGGCGCGGCGATCGTTGCTGCGGCGTGCTGACCCTGGCGAGTAACCCTTCGTTTGTCGCCCATGAGCAATGGCCGAGCGCGATGCCTGGCGAGACCTTCGATGCGTTCCTGGCTGGCTGCAATGCCGATCCGCGCATGACATTGAAACGCTTTTCACTGCTCTGCGCGCAAGGCGCCGAAGACCCGCGCGGGTTGTCGCGGCTGTTGCTCGGTGGCGCGCCACACACGTCGGCAGAGGTGCTGATGAGTGGACTGGAGTTGCTCGCACAACTGGACACCCGTCAGGCTTTACAAGCCTTTCGCGGTCCGCAATTGCACTTGTTCGCCGGCCTTGACGGACTGGTCCCGGCCGAAGCGGCGGGCGACCTGCTGACATTGCTGCCGGATGTCGAAATCGGCCTGATCGAACAGGCCAGCCACGCGTTTCTCCTGGAAGATCCTCACGGTGTAGCGGGGGCGATTCAGGCCTTTTTGCATGAGTTCGGCGATGACTGATTTATCCCTTCCCAACCTGCCCGGCGGCTTGCCCGACAAGCGCCAAGTAGCGGCGTCCTTTTCCCGCGCGGCGGCGAGCTATGACAGCGTGGCCGAATTGCAGCGTGATGTCGGCAGCCAATTATTGAGCCGTTTGCCCGATGACTGTGTGCCGGGTCGTTGGCTCGACCTGGGGTGTGGCACCGGGCATTTCAGTCGTGCGCTGGGTGAGCGTTTTCCTGCCGGTCATGGCGTGGCGCTGGACATCGCTGAAGGCATGCTCAATCACGCACGGCCGTTGGGTGGCGCTGCGCATTTCGTTGCCGGTGATGCCGAGCGTTTGCCCTTGCAGGACTCGACCTTCGACCTGGTCTTTTCCAGCCTGGCGGTGCAGTGGTGTTCGGACTTCGCCGCGGTGCTCAGTGAAGCGCATCGGGTGCTGAAACCGGGGGGCATTTTCGCGTTTGCTAGTCTGTGCGTGGGAACGTTGTACGAGTTGCGTGACAGTTGGCGTCAGGTGGACGGCATGGTGCACGTCAATCGCTTCCGCGAGTTCGGGATTTATCAACAGTTGTGCGCGGACAGTGGCTTGAACGTCGCGACGCTGGAAACCCGTCCGCATGTATTGCATTACCCGGACGTGCGCAGCCTGACGCATGAACTCAAGGCGCTGGGCGCGCACAATCTGAACCCCGGTCGGCCCGGCGGTTTGACCGGCAGGGCACGGATCCTCGGCCTGGTCGAGGCTTATGAGCAGTTTCGTCAGGCACAAGGCCTGCCGGCGACTTATCAAGTGGTCTACGCCGTTTTGGAGAAACCCTTATGAGCGCAGCCTATTTCATCACCGGTACTGACACTGATGTCGGCAAGACCACCGTTGCCGCAGGATTGCTGCATGCCGCGCGGTCGGCGGGCATGAGCACGGCCGCAGGAAAACCGGTCGCCTCCGGTTGCGATGTGACGCCCAAGGGCTTGCGCAATGCTGATGCGTTGGCGTTGCTGGCGGAATGTTCGGTGCCGTTGACGTATGCACAGGTCAACCCGGTGGCGTTCGAACCCGCCATCGCGCCGCATCTGGCGGCGCGCGAGGCCGGTGTGGCGTTGACGGTGCACTCCCTGTTGACGCCAATGCAGGAAATTCTCGACATGCAGGCGGATTTCACCTTGATCGAAGGTGCCGGCGGCTGGCGGGTGCCATTGGCGGATCAGGACAACCTGTCGGACCTGGCGATGGCGCTGGACCTGCCGGTGATTCTGGTGGTCGGCGTGCGCCTGGGTTGCATCAATCATGCATTGCTGACAGCCGAGGCGATTGCTCAGGACGGTCTGCAGTTGGCGGGGTGGGTGGCCAATATCATCGATCCGAAGACTTCGCGCCTGGAGGAAAACCTGGCGACGCTCGCCGAGCGAATCCCCGCGCCGTGCCTCGGGCGAGTGCCAAAACTCAAGGTGGTGACGGCGGAAGCGGTGGCCGAGCATTTGCAACTGGATCTGCTTGACTAGCTTTTGCCTATGGCAAGGCACTGTGCCATTAGGGTTTTTGTCGGGTGTTTTGTGCGTGCGTCTGCTTCAATGGCCGCTGTTGATCCTTTGCAAGGACGAGTTCTCCCATGGAAATCTCAGGAAACACCGCTTTTTATGCCGGTCTGAGCACGATTCAGACAGGGCAGAACCGTGTCGATCAAGCCGCCGGGCAGATCGCCAACACGACCATCGAACGGTCGGTGACCAGCCAGTCTTCCGAGGCTCAGGTCGATCGTCTGCGTTCTGTTGATCGCAGTCAGCAATCCGACTTGGCCAGCAATGTGGTCGAGATGTCCCAAGGCAAGTTTCAGGTTGAGCTGGGTGCCAAAGTCGCCAAGGCTTCGGATGAAGTGCTCGGTACGTTGATCGATACGTTCGCTTGATCCCTCGCTGAATCGCCTCTGCAACGCCGCGACTTTTCGCGGCGTTTTTCTGCGTAAGTCCTTCTTCCTCAACTAATCTTTCCTCAATAGCGTGTTGCACGATCAGCGGCGCGGCGTGGCTGTGCGCATGGCATTTTCAAGGCGTGATGACGAACGGCAAAAGATCGGCGCTTGACAAGATTTGGGCGTAAACGTATGTTTCAAACAACTGTTTGACCGTCACAACAAATCAACACGGTCGTTCATTCCCGGTTACATCAGCAGAGGTTTATCGCTATGCCTGACTACAAGGCCCCCTTGCGTGATATTCGCTTCGTTCGTGACGAACTGCTCGGCTACGAAGCGCACTATCAGAGCCTTCCGGCTTGCGCAGACGCAACTCCGGACATGGTTGACGCCATTCTCGAAGAAGGCGCCAAGTTTTGTGAGCAGGTGCTGGCGCCGCTGAACCGCGTGGGTGACACCGAAGGCTGCACCTGGAGCGAGTCCGGCGTTAAAACCCCGACTGGCTTCAAAGAAGCCTACAAGCAATTCGTCGAAGGCGGATGGCCTAGCCTGGCCCACGACGTAGAGCACGGCGGCCAAGGCTTGCCGGAGTCTCTGGGTCTGGCGGTCAGCGAAATGGTTGGCGAAGCCAACTGGTCGTGGGGCATGTACCCAGGCCTGTCCCATGGCGCGATGAACACCATTTCCGAGCATGGCACGCCTGAGCAGCAAGAGGCTTACCTGACCAAACTGGTTTCCGGTGAATGGACCGGCACCATGTGCCTGACCGAACCGCACTGCGGCACCGACCTGGGCATGCTGCGCACCAAGGCTGAACCTCAGGCCGATGGTTCCTACAAAGTCTCCGGCACCAAGATCTTCATCTCGGCCGGCGAACACGACATGGCCGACAACATCGTCCACATCGTGCTGGCACGCCTGCCGGATGCACCGGCTGGCACCAAAGGCATTTCGCTGTTCATCGTTCCCAAGTTCATGCCGAACGCTGACGGTTCGATTGGCGCACGTAACGCCGTGACCTGTGGTTCCCTGGAACACAAAATGGGTATCCACGGCAACGCCACCTGCGTGATGAACTTCGACGCGGCCACCGGTTTCCTGATCGGCCCGGCGAACAAAGGCCTGAACTGCATGTTCACCTTTATGAACACCGCGCGTCTGGGTACTGCGTTGCAAGGTCTGGCTCACGCCGAGATCGGCTTCCAGGGCGGCCTGAAATACGCTCGCGATCGCCTGCAAATGCGCTCCCTGACTGGCCCGAAAGCCCCAGAAAAAGCGGCTGACCCGATCATCGTTCACCCTGACGTACGTCGCATGCTGTTGACCATGAAGGCGTTCGCCGAAGGTAACCGCGCGATGGTTTACTTCACGGCCAAGCAAGTCGACATCGTCAAATACGGCGTGGACGAAGAAGAGAAGAAGAAAGCCGATGCACTGCTGGCGTTCATGACGCCAATCGCCAAAGCCTTCATGACTGAGGTCGGTTTCGAGTCCGCCAACCACGGCGTGCAAATCTACGGCGGCCACGGCTTCATCGCCGAGTGGGGCATGGAGCAGAACGTTCGCGACAGCCGCATTTCGATGCTGTACGAAGGCACCACCGGTATTCAGGCACTCGACCTGCTGGGCCGTAAAGTGCTGATGACTCAAGGCGAGGCGCTCAAAGGCTTCACCAAGATCGTCCACAAGTTCTGCCAGACCAACGAAGGCAACGAAGCAGTCAAAGAGTTCGTCGAGCCTTTGGCTGCGCTGAACAAAGAGTGGGGCGAGCTGACCATGAAGGTCGGTATGGCGGCCATGAAAGATCGCGAAGAAGTCGGCGCGGCGTCGGTGGATTACCTGATGTACTCCGGTTACGCCTGCCTGGCCTACTTCTGGGCTGACATGGCGCGTCTGGCTGCGGAAAAACTGGCTGCCGGCACCTCCGAAGAGGCGTTCTACACCGCCAAGCTGCAAACTGCACGCTTCTACTTCCAGCGCATCCTGCCGCGTACCCGCACTCACGTTGCAACCATGCTGTCGGGTGCCAACAACCTGATGGACATGAAAGAAGAAAACTTCGCACTGGGCTACTAAGCCTTAACGAAGTATTTCAAAAGAGCCGCTGCTCCTTCGGGAGTGGCGGTTTTTTTTGCACTTGAAAAATAATAATACAGTCGCCCACAATTATATTAAGAACACTGTGTCCAGTGAGCTATTAGTTAGTAGTTAGTTTGGTGCATGCCTCAATATTAAATAAGGCTGCATAAATTGTGCAGCGAGCATTAACAGTCAAAACTTGCATTGCAATTATGCTGCCAGTATTTTTAAAAAGTGCCTTGGTTTGCCTGATGCCCAATGAATGCTTGGTTTGGTTGGGGTTGTAGAAAAAATACTGCTGGGGGATAGTGCCCCAATAGTGGGTGATTTACACCGAATCTGAGTGGGTCAGTTACCGCTGTAAATTAATTTGTATTTTGGCTGTTGAAATTATTTGTTACAGCTACAGTACAACTAAGCACCCACCCTGGCGCGATAAATAGCGTTTGAGCCTGGCCAAAGACAAAGTGAGAACTTTGCCCGTTCGCCTATGCCTCGCGCCCGGTAACTCCACATAAAATCGAGAGTGTCATCATGATGACGAACTTGAGCGTTCTCCGAACTATCCGTCTGATCTGCGCGATCGCGGGCGCTCTGCTTGCAGTCAGTCTGCCTGCCAAGAGTGCTTTAGCCGCTGCCCCCGTGCCAGAGGTTGACGTTCCCGGAGTGGAGGTCCCCGCCCTGCAATCGCTGCGCGGCATGACACCGCCCGACCCGTCGGGCACCGAAGGCGGGCGCAAAGTCGATCTGATGACCGATTACGTACTCAATCGCGGCGCCGCGATCCTGCTGGGCAAGGCCCTGTTCTGGGACATGGAGGTCGGCAGCGACAGCGCCACCGCGTGCGCGTCTTGCCACTTTCACGCCGGGGTCGATCACCGGATCACCAACCAGATCAACCCCGGTCAGGCGAGCACCCATTCAAACGTCACGTCGATCTTCAACAAGCCGTTCGTAGCGTCCGATATCCCCGGCGACGTGGCCTCTTACGCGACTTTGTCCGGCGGCAAGGGCGGCCCGAACTACACGCTGAAGAAGACCGACTTTCCGACCCACGTGCTGGCTGATCCGCTCAATCGCAACTCGGCCATTGTCTATTCGAGCGACGATGTGATCGGCTCCCAAGGCGTGTTCGACGCCAACTTCGTCAAGCCGAATCAACCGCGTTTCGACAAGTGCACACAGCAACCGGATGGCGTTTTCCAGGTGGGCGGGATCAATGTCCGGCGCAGTACCGGGCGAAATGCACCGTCGGTGATCAACGCCGCGTTCAACGTGCGCAATTTCTGGGACGGTCGGGCCAATAACGTTTTCAACGGCTTCTCGCCGTTCGGCAACCGCGATCCCGATGCCGGAATCTTCGTGACCAACGATCGCAGCGGCGTTGCAGTGAAGGTGAAACTGGCGCTCAACGATGCCTCTGCCGCTTCGCAGGCCGTGGGACCTCCCGGTAGCCCCGTCGAAATGTCCTGCGGCGGGCGTACCTTCGCCGACATTGGCCGACGCATGCTCGACACACTGATGCTCAAGCAGCAAAGGATTTCATCCACCGACTCGGTACTGGGTCCGGTTTCCGGCGCCCGCCGTCCTACCTACCGAGAGCTGATCAAGGCTGCCTTCCAGCCACGCCTGTGGAACGCGACGCAGCAAGTCTCGCTGGGTGGCGCGCCGTATACTCAGATGGAAGCCAACTTCCCGCTGTTCTTCGGGCTGGCGATCCAGATGTACGAATCGACGCTGATTTCTGATCAAGCGCCGCTGGACGCCTACCTTGACGGTAATACTCAGGCAATGAATGCCCAGCAAGTCGCGGGCATGAACCTGTTCCTCGGCAAGGGCAAATGCGTCAGTTGCCATGGCGGCGCGGAGTTGACCAACGCCGGCAGCCGCTTGCTGTTCCACCCCCGTGAGCGCATCGAGCGCATGGTGATGGCCGACAATCTGACCACGCTGTATGACAACGGCTTCTACAACACCGGTGTGCGCCCGACATCGGAAGACCTGGCGCTCGGCGGGACGGACGCCTGGGGTAACCCACTGTCCTTCAGCCGTGAGTACAACACTGCGTTGCAAGGCGGCAAAGTGCCTGATCCACTGGATATCGACGTGTGCACCTTCGAAGCGCCGTTGAGCGCGGCGATCCCCTGTGACGCTACCCTCACGCCCAATGTCGGTTTCCGCGATTCAGTCGATGGTGCCTTCAAGACCCCGACGCTGCGCAACATCGCGTTGACCGGACCGTATTTCCATAACGGCAGCCGGGCGACGCTTAAACAGGTGATGGAGTTCTATAACCGCGGTGGCGACCGGCGTGGCGAGGATGCGAACAACACCAGCGGTTTCGAGCATCCTGCGGCGAACCAGCACAACACGTCGAACCTCGATCCGGACATGACGAACCTGAACCTCACGCCCGATGAAGTGGATGCACTGGTCAAATTCATGGAAGTCGGCTTGACCGATCCGCGAGTCGCCTGGGAGCGAGCGCCGTTCGATCATCCGTCGCTGGTCATTCCACAAGGCCACGTGGGCGACGAAAACGCCGTGACGTTAAAGCCGGTCAGTCCGAAGATAACGACTCGCCAGGCACTGGATGCGCCGGTGTCACTCAAACCCATCGGCGCAGAAGGTCGCAGCCTCAGCGAAGGGCCATTGCAACCTTTCTACAACGATCTTTGACGAGAACAGCGAGCGCGACGCATACCCTGTAACAGCTGGCGCAGCCTGCGTTCGGCTGCGCAGCAGTCGTAAAACCTGAGTGCACGGTGGGTCTGATGCACCTCAGTGTCTGATTTTACGACTGCTACGCAGCCGAACGCAGGCTGCGCCAACTGCTACGGATCGCGTTAGGGCAATGCAGCTTTAAAAAAACCTCGGTTAAGCACTCAGTAAGTCAGGACCTCTGCCGTTAACGTGGGTGGGCACAATGCCATCTATTGATCTGACGGGTCGGAGCTCTACCCCTTGCCGCGTTCTTCCGCTGTACGTTTCAGCCATTTCCTACCGTCATTGCTGCTTTTGCTCGCGGGGCTTGCGGCTGCCTACGTCAAAGATCTCAACGTCTTCTTCACCTCGTTGTTCAACGTACTGCCCACCCTGGTGCTGTTGCTCGGCGGTGCTTACTGCGCAGTTTACCGACGCCAGCGTGAACTGTTTCTGATGGTCACGGTGTATATCGCCTACTACCTGCTCGACACCCAGACCGACTATTACCGTGACAACGGCAAGGTGCGTGAAGATGCCGCCGTGGTCTTTCATTTGTGCTGCCTGCTGCTTCCGCTGTTGTTTGGCGTGTTCGCTGCCTGGCAGGAACGTACCCATCTGTTTCAGGACATGGTGGCGCGCTTCGCCGTGTTGCTGGCTGTTGGCAGCGTGGCGTTGGGGCTGGAACAAAGTTACCCACAGGCGCTGCTGATGTGGCTGTCGGAAATTCGCTGGCCAGCGCTGCATGGCGCCTGGATGAGTCTGATTCAGTTGTCCTATCCGGTATTCATCGCCGCATTTGTGTTACTGAGCTGGCAATACTGGCGTAACCCGCGACCGTTGCACGCGGCTCAATTGGTCGGTTTGCTCGGGTTGTTCTGGATGTTGCCGAAAACCTTCATCCTGCCGTTCACCCTGAACATCATGTGCAGTCAGGTCATGCTGATGATTGCTGCGGCAGTTGCCCATGAAGCCTATCAAATGGCCTTCCGCGACGAGCTGACCGGGCTGCCCGGCCGCCGCGCCTTGAATGAGCGCATGCAGCGCCTGGGGCGCAATTACGTGCTGGCGATGAGTGACGTCGATCACTTCAAGAAATTCAACGACACCCACGGCCACGATGTCGGCGATCAGGTACTGCGACTGGTCGCCAGCAAGCTGTCGAAAATCGGCGGAGGCGGTAGGGCGTATCGTTACGGCGGTGAGGAATTTGCGCTGGTGTTCGCAGGCAAAACCCTTGAGGAATGCATGCCGCACCTGGAAGTCATTCGCGAAACCATCGCCACCTACAACATTCAACTGCGTAACCAGGACAGCCGCCCACAGGATGACCAGCAGGGCCGCCAGCGCCGCGCGGGTTCCGGCGCCTCCAGTGTGTCGGTCACGGTCAGTATCGGCGCCGCCGAACGAGTGGAACAGCGCACCCCAGAGAAAGTGCTGAAGTCCGCCGACGAAGCGCTCTACAGCGCCAAGGGCGCCGGGCGAAACTGTGTGGTGGCCTTCGGTCAGAACCGCCGTGGCGCCGTGCGCATGGACGCCGCTGCGGGTTGAGTGATGATGGCGCATTCAGCGTCTGGACTGTGATTGTGAGGCAGAGTCAGCGGCAGTAGGTTTGAGGCATCTGCTGCCGGAGAAACGACCATGCCTGAGTACAAAGCTCCCCTGCGCGACATGCGCTTTCTGATCGACCACGTCTTCGACTTTCACAGCAACTACGCCGCGCTGGGCGCCACCGACGCCAGCCCGGACATGGTCAATGCGATCCTTGAAGAAGGCGCGAAATTCTGTGAGAACGTTCTCGCACCGCTCAATCGCAGCGGCGACGAAGAGGGCTGCCATTTCGACAATGGCGTGGTGACAACGCCTACAGGCTTCAAGCAGGCCTTCGCACAATACGTCGAGGGCGGCTGGCATGGTCTGGCGGCCGATCCTGCTTACGGTGGCCAAGGTTTGCCAAGCTCCCTGGGCCTGGTCATCAGCGAGATGGTCGGCTCCAGCAATACGTCCTGGGGCATGTACCCCGGGCTGACCCACGGTGCAATGTCGGCGATCCATGCCCACGGCACCGAGGCGCAAAAACAGACGTACCTGAGCAAGCTCACCGCGGGCCAATGGACCGGCACCATGTGCCTGACCGAAGCCCATTGCGGCACCGACCTTGGCATCATCAAAACCCGCGCCGTGCCGGCGGCGGACGGCAGCTACGCGATCTCCGGCAGCAAGATTTTCATCTCCGCCGGCGAACACGACATGAGTGACAACATCATTCACCTGGTGCTGGCGAAATTGCCGGATGCTCCTGCGGGCACCAAGGGTATTTCGCTGTTCATCGTGCCCAAGTTCCTACCCAACGCCGAGGGTGAAGCGGGGGAGCGCAACGGTGTTTCCTGCGGCTCGATCGAACACAAAATGGGCATCAAGGCCTCGGCCACCTGCGTGCTGAACTTCGATGAGGCCAAGGGCTTCTTGATCGGTGAGCCGAACAAGGGCCTGAACTGCATGTTTACCATGATGAACCACGCGCGTCTCGGCACCGGGATGCAGGGGTTGTGCCTGGGTGAGGCGAGCTTCCAGGGCGCAATCAAGTACGCCAACGACCGTTTGCAGATGCGTGCTTTGACTGGCCCGAAAGCGCCGGAAAAAGCTGCTGACCCGATCATCGTCCATCCCGATGTGCGCCGGATGTTGCTGACCATGAAGGCCTTCAACGAAGGCAACCGCGCGTTGACCTATTTCACCGCGCAGTTGCTGGACGTAGCACACCTGAGCCCGGATGCAACGGCGCGGCAGGACGCCGAAGACTTGTTGGCGTTCCTGACGCCGATCTGCAAAGCCTTCATGACCGACACCGGGCTGGAGGTGACCAACCACGGTATGCAGGTGTTTGGTGGCCACGGTTTCATTCGTGAATGGGGCATGGAGCAACTGGTTCGCGATTGCCGGATCGCGCCGATCTACGAAGGCACCAATGGCATTCAGGCGCTGGACTTGCTCGGGCGTAAAGTGCTCGGCAGCCAGGGCAAACTGCTGCGCGGCTTCACCAAAATCGTCCACAGGTTCTGCGCCGCCAACGCCGAGCATCCGCAATTCGCCAGTTATGTGGCGCAGCTCAACGGGCTGAATCAGCAATGGGGTGAGTTGACCACCAAGGTCGGCATGGCGGCGATGAAAAATCCGGACGAAGTCGGTGCTGCGTCGGTGGATTACCTGATGTATAGCGGCTACATCATCCTCGGCTATTTGTGGCTGCGTATGGCGCTGGTGGCGCAGGCGCAACTCGATGCAGGCAGCGGTGATGTCGATTACTGCCGGGGTAAATTGGCCACCAGTGAGTTTTACTTCAAGCGATTGTTGCCGCGTACCGCCGCTCATCGGGCAGCCATCGAGGCGGGGAGCGATTGCCTGATGCAACTACCGGCCGAGTTGTTTGCGCTTTAGAGCAGTGGGTGTACACCGGTCCGTTTCTGTAGGAGCGGGCTTGCCAGCGATGGTCGTTAACGATGACGCGTTTCAACAGGATAAACGTGGCCCATTTAAGATCTTCGCTGGCAAGCCAGCTCCTACAGGGGGGGACGACACGGCCCCCGGAGCAATGCCTTCGTTACGGCATGCCGAGCCACAGCGAGGCACCGAATGGAGGGGCAAAAGCCCTTGGTTACTTGGGGCCCTTCCAAGTCACTCGCTGTAAGAGCGAAACCGCCAGCCGCCGCTACCGCGGAAACGGGTATGCCCCCATCCCATCCATCCCCACCCCAAACCCTTCTAAAGTAAACAGCATCACACCTTTTGCAACGGACTTTTGATGACTGGCAAGTCAATGACTAAAAATTACAAAACGGTCACTGGCTGACCCTATGTGTCGCAAAAGTTGTTGAGTTACACTCGGACCCAACGACTACACACTCCTATGAATCACCTGTTTAGATCTTGCGAGGTTTGCCATGGCTGACTACAAAGCGCCCCTGCGCGATATGCGCTTCGTCCTCAATGAAGTTTTCGAGGTCGCCAAACTCTGGGCCGAACTGCCTGCACTGGCCGAGACCGTTGATGCGGAAACCGTCGAAGCCATTCTCGAAGAGGCCGGCAAGGTCACCAGCAAAAGCATCGCGCCCCTGAGCCGCGCGGCTGACGAAGAAGGTTGCCATTGGGCGGACGGTGCCGTCACCACGCCGGCAGGTTTCCCACAGGCTTATCAGACTTACGCTGAAGGCGGTTGGGTCGGTGTTGGTGGCGATCCGACTTACGGCGGCATGGGCATGCCCAAGGCCGTTTCGGCGCAGGTCGAAGAAATGGTCAACTCCGCCAGCCTGTCGTTCGGTCTGTACCCGATGTTGACTGCCGGCGCTTGCCTGTCGATCAATGCCCACGCCAGCGAAGAGCTGAAAGCCGCCTACCTGCCGAACATGTACGCCGGTGTCTGGGCCGGTTCCATGTGCCTGACCGAGCCGCACGCCGGCACTGACCTGGGGATCATTCGCACCAAAGCCGAACCTCAAGCGGACGGTTCCTACAAGGTCAGCGGCACCAAGATCTTCATCACTGGCGGCGAACACGACCTGACCGAGAACATCATCCATCTGGTATTGGCCAAACTGCCTGACGCGCCAGCGGGGCCGAAAGGCATCTCGCTGTTCCTGGTGCCGAAGTTCATGGTCAATGCCGATGGCAGCCTGGGCGCGCGTAACCCTTTGAGCTGCGGTTCGATCGAACACAAGATGGGCATCCAGGCGTCCGCGACCTGCGTGATGAACTTTGACGAAGCCGTGGGTTACCTGGTTGGCGAGCCGAACAAAGGCTTGGCCGCAATGTTCACCATGATGAACTACGAGCGCCTGGGCGTTGGTATTCAAGGCCTGGCGACCGGCGAGCGCTCCTACCAGAACGCTGTCGAATACGCCCGCGACCGTCTGCAAAGCCGCTCGCCGACTGGCGCGCAGAATAAGGACAAGGTTGCCGACCCGATCATCGTCCACCCGGACGTGCGTCGCATGCTGCTGACCATGAAAGCCTCGAACGAAGGCGGTCGTGCCTTCTCGACTTACGTGGCCATGCAACTGGACACCGCCAAGTTCAGCGAAGACGCGACTACCCGCAAGCGTGCGGAAGACCTGGTGGCTTTGCTGACACCGGTGGCCAAGGCGTTCCTGACTGACCTCGGTCTGGAAACCACGGTTCACGGCCAGCAGGTGTTCGGCGGCCACGGTTACATCCGTGAATGGGGCCAGGAACAATTGGTGCGCGACGTGCGCATCACCCAGATCTACGAAGGCACCAACGGCATTCAGGCGCTGGACCTTGTAGGACGCAAGATCGTCGGCACCGGCGGGGCGTTCTATAACCTGTTCGCTGACGAGATTCGTCACTTCACCGCGACCGCCAGCGCCGATCTGGTCGAGTTCACCAAACCGCTGAACGATGCCGTGACCACCCTCGACGAGCTGACCGCATGGTTGCTCGACCGGGCGAAAAACAACCCGAATGAAATCGGCGCTGCGTCGGTCGAGTACCTGCAGGTCTTCGGTTACGTCGCTTACGCCTACATGTGGGCACTGATGGCCAAGGCGGCCTTCGGTAAAGAAGCGCAGGACGATTTCTACGCGAGCAAGCTGGGCACTGCGCGGTTCTATTTCGCACGCCTGCTACCGCGAATTCATTCGTTGAGCGCGTCGGTGAAGGCCGGTAGCGAGTCGTTGTTCCTGCTGGATGCAGCGCAGTTCTGACCGTGTAACGCCATGTAAGCATTCTCTTACATAACGTGCTGCTGTTCTCCCATAGATGCAGATTGGATCCACAGCTAATCTAATTCACATGGACGTCGCGCAGGAAGCGCAAAGCAACAACACGGACACGTAGGATTCTGCCAGGACGGCGGAGTGAAATGGATGTCAGGGAAACAGTCTGCAAAGCCCCGCTTCGGCGGGGTTTTCTTTTGCTCGCAAAAAAGTATTCAGCTCAGCCCATCGAGGGTTGTCGCGCTGTTCAAGCGTTCATCCGGTCGATTCATTACTTCCTCCAGCAATGTCCGCAATAAGCCCAGCGAGGCTTGTTGACGTTGCACATCGCGACACACCAGCCCGACTTTCAGCGGCACTCGCGGCTCGGTCAGCGGTTTCCACAGCAATTCCTTATTGCCGTGTGCCTGTTGCGATCGCCCCGGCAACACCGTGGCCAGTCGCGTATGCGGCAGGCTATCGAGAATGCCCGCCATGTTGTTCAGTTCGGCCTGCACCTGCGGGCGTCGACCGAGGCTGGTCAGTTGTGCCTGCCAGATCTGCCGCACCTGAAACTCTTCACCCAACAGCAACATCGGTAGCTCGGCGGCCTGACTCATGGAGACTTTCTTGAATTCGCGCAGTGGATGGTCCGCCGGGATGACCAGGGTCAGTTCATCTTCGTACAGCATCACGCCGTGCAATCCCGGCTGACGAGGCGGCAGGTAACTGATGCCGATATCCAGGGAGCCATTGAGCAAGCGCCGCTCGATTTCCAGCCCGGTCAGTTCATAGATCTGCACCACCAGATGCGGCTGCGCCTTGCGCACCCGTTCCAGCATCTGCGGCACCAGGCTGCTGTGGACAGTCTGCAATACACCAATTGCCAGCGTCCGCAGGGCTTGTCCCTTGAAGTTGCCCAATGCTTCGCGCGCCCGCTGCAAGCCATCGAGCAAAGGCAGGGCGTGGTTGTACAACGTGTGGGCCGCCAGGGTCGGCAGCAGACGCTTGCTGCTGCGTTCGAACAGGCTCACATCGAGGTTCTGTTCGAGGTGGCGAATCTGTTGCGACAACGCCGGTTGAGAGATTGAAAGCCGCTCGGCGGCCCGGCCTACATGGCCCTCTTCATAGACCGCGACGAAATAACGCAGTTGCTTGAAATCCATAAGGTGTACTTATCGAAAATGCTGTGAAATCGAAATGGCTCAACGCCTCGGCTGAGCCTAGTCTAACCGCATTCACAAGGCTTACAGGGCCATAGAGCGCGATGAATACCGTTTACTTCGATGGTGTTTACATAGGTAAGGCAAAAAACCTCACGCGAGGTTTTTTCAGATGAATTTGTTCAACTTGCGTCGCAGTCCACCGAGCCTCGATGACCTGGCCGTGGGTATCGCCCTTCCATCCCAAGGCGACAACCTGTCCAGCGAGTGCCTGATGCCCAGTGTCGAGCGGCCGAAACAGATTTTCGTGCGCGGCCAGGCCTCATGGTTGTGGGACAGCGATGACCGCGCTTATCTGGATTTTTCCCAAGGTGGCGGGGCGAACAGCCTCGGACACAGCCCTTCGGTATTGGTCAACGCCATAGCGATGCAGGCTCAGTCGCTGATCAACCCCGGTTTCGGCCTGCATAACCGCGGCATGCTCAACCTTGCCGAGCGACTCTGTACCAGCACCGGCAGCGA
This sequence comes from Pseudomonas sp. RIT-PI-q, assembly GCF_001297125.1. Classification (GTDB taxonomy): domain Bacteria; phylum Pseudomonadota; class Gammaproteobacteria; order Pseudomonadales; family Pseudomonadaceae; genus Aquipseudomonas. The sequence goes on along the minus strand of NZ_LHPC01000056.1, from coordinate 74,675 downwards.
TCAGGCGTACCTGCTCAACAGCGGCAGCGAAGCCTGTGAAGCGGCGATCAAACTGGCGCGCAAATGGGGCCAGCGGTATCGCGGCGGCGCTTCACGAATCATCGTGGCCAGTCAGGGCTGTCATGGTCGTAGTCTGGGGACGATTTCGGCGTCGGACAGTTCGAACCTGGTCAACCGATTCGAGCCGCAGCTGCCCGGCTTCAGTCACGTACCTTTCAACGACCTCACGGCGTTGCATGCGGCCGTGGACGCACGGACCGTGGCGATCATGCTCGAGCCGATCCAAAGCGAGGCTGGAGTGATTCCGGCCACCGAGCATTACCTCAAAGGTGTCGAGCGCCTGTGCCGTGAGCTCGGCATCCTGCTGATCTTCGATGAAGTGCAAACCGGTGTTGGTCGTTGCGGCACCTTACTCGCTGAAGAGTCCTACGGCGTGCGGGCAGATATCGTTGTTCTAGGCAAAGGGCTGGGCGGTGGCGTGCCATTGGCGGCGTTGCTGGCGCGGGGCAAGGCCTGCTGTTTCGAGGTCGGCGAAATGGCCGGTACTCATCATGGCAATGCGCTGATGACTGCTGCCGGACTGGCCGTGCTCGACAGCGTGCGAGACAAGGGTTTTCTCGAACACGTCAGGGCAACCGGTCAACACCTGCACGACGGCCTGGAGCGTTTGTCCCATCGCTACGGCCACGGCGAATTGCGCGGGCAAGGGCTGCTCTGGGGACTGACCCTGTCGGACGATTCGGCGGACGCTGTGGTCAAATCAGCGTTGTACGAAGGCTTGCTGCTCAACGCCCCGCAACCCGACTGCCTGCGCTTTACCCCGGCCCTCACCGTCAGCAAAGCCAACATCGACGAAATGCTCTTGCGCCTGGCCCGTGCCTTCTCCCGCGTACGCACCGCGCAACTGCAGTGCCGCAAAGGGATTGCCGTCTGATCAGACCCGTCCTACACGAATTTCCGAACCGTCTCGCGGTATAACGCATCGCCCCACGCCTGATTCTTTTGGCGTGGGGCGTTTTTTTGTCTGCGCAATCACGCTGATCCTGGTATTCGGCCGAGACTCACACTGAACCCTGACGAACGGTACAGGTCGATTAGTTGTATGGCTCACGCGAGCCAACTTCAAATCAGGAGCTGATCCCATGGACTTTATTCGCATCATCATCGCCATTCTGTTGCCGCCACTGGGTGTGTTTCTGCAAGTCGGTTTCGCCGGGGCGTTCTGGCTGAATATTCTGCTGACGTTGTGCGGTTATATTCCGGGGATCGTGCATGCGGTTTATATCATCGCCAAACGCTGAGTTTTTTGGCGTCAGGTAGATCGCTTTCGCGGGCAAGCCTCGCTCCTACGGGGTTTATGCCGTACCTCAAATCGTGTTAACGACATAAAACCTGTAGGAGCGAGGCTTGCCCGCGAGGGATGCGCCGCGGTTTCAACCTGTTTGATCCACCACCCGCCGATAAAACAACCACTCCTGCTCTAGCGCGTGCGCCTGATTGCCGGCCTTTCGAAAGCCGTGACGCTCGTCCGCGTAGTAATGCGTTTCGACCAGAATCCCGTTGTCTTGCAGCGCCGTGACCATGTCGCGGGTTTGTTGCGGCACCACCACCGCATCCAGTTCACCCTGAAAGAAAATCACCGGAACACTGATGTTGCTCGCATGCAGCAACGGCGTTCGTGCGGCATAACGTTCGGCATCCTGCACCGGGTCGCCAATTAGCCAATCCAGGTAATCGCCTTCGAACTTGTGGGTTGCACGGCCCAGCGCGATGGGGTCGCTGACGCCATAAAGGCTCGCGCCAGCGCGGAAGACGTTGTGAAACGCCAGCGCGCAAAGTGTGGTGTAACCACCCGCACTGCCACCGCGGATAAATGCTTTGTCGCCGTCGATCAAGCCGCGCTCGGCGAGATAGGTCACGACCGCGCAAGCGTCTTCCACATCGACGTCACCCCAGCTCAAATGCAGCGCCTGGCGATACGCCCGGCCATAGCCACTGCTGCCACGGTAGTTGAGGTCGGCTACGGCAAACCCGCGTTGCGCCCAATACTGGATGCGCGGATCGAGCATCGGGTAGCACGCCGATGTCGGGCCGCCATGGATGAACACCACCAGTGGCGGTTTCGCGTCACCGGTCATCGCCGGATAAAAGAAACCGTGAGCCTCGCCCGAACCGCTTGGGTAGCGCAGGGTTTGCGCAACGCTGATCTTTTCGGCAGGCAACGGTGCGATACCGCCGGCCAATACCTTGACCTGCCGGGTATTGCGGTCGATGGCGATCACTGCCGAAGGGCTGACAGGCGAGGCAACGATGCAGTAAATGAACTGCTGATCCAGGGCGAGATGGCGGAACCGGCTGTAATCCCCGGTGAAGTCCTCGCTGAGGCCACCGCAAAGACCCAATCGGCCAAAACCGCCTTCGGTCCAGCTGGCCAGGTACGTGTCTTCGCTGAGCGGTAACCAGGTGCTGCCGCCCAACTGCCACGGCGCCGGTCCATGGTCGGCGGCGGCACTGGGCAGAGGGCTCAACCCGTCCGCCGACTCCACCCACGGCTGCCAGAAGCCGCCGCGATCCGTCAGACAATACAGACGGCCGCTGTCATCGAATCGAGGTTGTTGCAGCGACTCTTCAACATCATTGCCCGCCACGCAACGCGGCAGAGCAAATCGGCTCTCGCTCTGACGTTCGGCAACCATCAAGCGAGTCGCTGTCCATGGCTGGTCCGGGCGGCTCCATTCGATCCAGGCCAGGCGACGGGCATCCGGGCTCAGCGTCGGCGCGGCGTAAAAGTCCGCGCCCTCGGCCAGCAAATGACGCGCACCGTCAGCCAGATCAATCGCCACCAGACGATGCCGATTACGGTTTTCCTCTACCGCCAGAACCTGCCCGTTGGCGAACTGCAGATCACCGTAACGGCATTCACTTGAAGTCAGCACCTCAGGCGCGCCCGTGAGTGACTGTCGGTACAGCTGCTGATCGGCCTCGTTGACGAAAACAATCCCGTCATCGGTCAGGCAAAACGCGCCACCGCCATATTCGTACACTCGACTGCGCACGCTGAAGCCCGGCGGCGTCAGGCAAACTCCCGGGCCGTCGCGCCAATGCCAGATTCGACACGCCGCATCTTCGGGTCGGTACTCGTTCCAGAACAAGCCATGCCGGCCGACCTGCAACTCGGCAAAGTCGATGCCGGCTGCAACGGCCTTGGCAGCGCTGAAGGGTTCAGCTTTTAGCGATGAGTCGTGAATTTCGTTCATTGCGAAAGGCCAGTTGTTCGATGGTCTGGGTCGCGTGCTCGGCTTCTTCGCGGGCCTTGAGGATCACGCCGTGATGTTCCGACTTGCTGCACACCGGGTCGGCATTGCTCGCGTCGCCCGTGAGCATGAACGCCTGGCAACGGCAGCCGCCGAAGTCTTTTTCCTTCTCGTCGCACGAGCGGCACGGCTCGGGCATCCAGTCGTAGCCGCGAAAGCGGTTGAAGCCGAACGAGTCGTACCAGATGTGTTGCATGCTGTGGTCGCGCACGTTGGGAAATTGCACCGGCATCTGTCGGGCGCCGTGACACGGCAGTGCGGTGCCGTCCGGGGTGACCGTCAGAAAAATACTGCCCCAGCCATTCATGCAGGCTTTCGGGCGTTCTTCATAGTAGTCCGGCGTGACGAAAATCAGCTTGCACGGATGCCCTTCGGCTTCGAGCTTGGCGCGGTATTCGTTGGTGATGCGTTCGGCGCGAACCAGCTGTTCTTTGGTCGGTAACAAACCGACCCGATTGAGCTGCGCCCAACCGTAAAACTGGCAGGTGGCAAGTTCGACAAAGTCCGCCTCAAGGGCGATGCACAGCTCGATGATCCGGTCGATCTTGTCGATGTTGTGCCGGTGGGTGACGAAGTTCAGCACCATCGGATAGCCGTGGGCTTTCACCGCGCGGGCCATCTCCAGTTTCTGCGCGAAGGCTTTTTTCGAGCCGGCCAGCAAGTTGTTCACTTGCTCGTCGCTGGCCTGGAAACTGATCTGGATATGGTCCAGGCCGGCCTTCTTGAAGTCGCTGATTTTCTGCTCGGTGAGGCCGATGCCGGAGGTGATCAGGTTGGTGTAGAAACCCAGCTTGCGTGCCTCGGCGATCAGCTCTGCAAGGTCCTGACGCACCAGCGGTTCACCGCCGGAAAAGCCCAGTTGCGCCGCGCCCATCTCCCGCGCTTCGCGGAACACCTTGATCCACTGCTCGGTGCTCAGCTCTTTGCCTTGCTCGGCGAAGTCCAGCGGATTGGAGCAGTACGGGCATTGCAGCGGGCAGCGATACGTCAGCTCGGCCAGCAGCCACAAGGGCAGGCCGATTTCCGGTTTGGGCGGTAACTTGCCTGACACGGAATCAGGCAAGTTCGATCCAGTGCTGAGCACGGGCGACCTCCATGAATTGCTCGATGTCATCACCGAGCTCGGGCACGCCGGGGAACTGCGCGTCCAGTTCGGCAATGATCGCCGCGACATCGCGTTCACCATCAATCAGGCCGCCGATCATCGCGGCACTTTCATTGAGTTTAATCATGCCTTCGGGGTACAGCAGCACATGGCCTTTCTGCGCCGGTTCGTACTGGAAGCGGTAGCCGGTACGCCAGGTCGGGGTCTTGCTGCGATCAAAACTCATAAGGTGATTCCTTTGTGCCAGACCCGTTGCTCGGTCACGCTGTGGTACGGCGGGCGATTCAGTTCATAGGCCATGCTCATGGCATCGAGCATGCTCCAAAGAATGTCCAGTTTGAACTGGAGAATTTCCAGCATGCGCTCCTGGCCTTCCCGCGTCGTGTAGTGCTGCAAAGTAATCGCCAAGCCATGCTCGACATCCCGTCGTGCCTGGCCCAGACGCGTACGGAAATATTCGTAACCGGTCGGGTCGATCCACGGGTAATGCTGCGGCCAGCTGTCGAGGCGCGACTGGTGAATCTGTGGTGCGAACAGCTCGGTCAGCGAGCTGCTGGCGGCTTCCTGCCAACTGGCGCGACGGGCGAAGTTGACGTAGGCGTCCACGGCGAAACGTACGCCGGGCAGCACCAATTCCTGCGAGCGCAGCTGATCCGGGTCGAGACCGACGGCCTGGCCCAAGCGCAGCCAGGCTTCGATGCCGCCGTCTTCACCGGGGGCGCCGTCATGGTCGAGCAAGCGCTGAATCCACTCGCGGCGGATCTCGCGGTCCGGGCAATTGGCGAGGATCGCGGCGTCTTTCAGGGGGATGTTCACCTGATAGTAGAACCGGTTGGCGACCCAGCCCTGGATCTGTTCGCGGGTCGCCCGGCCTTCGTACATCGCCACGTGATACGGGTGATAGATGTGGTAGTAGGCGCCCTTGGCGCGCAGGGCGGCCTCGAATTCGGTGGGGGACATTGCGGTGTCAGTCATTGCGGTTCTCCGGGGAATAACCGGTGGATTCTTTGGTGTCTGGTCGGACGCCTTCGCGGGCAAGCCTCGCTCCTACAGGGGAATGCGTTCCAAATGTAGGAGCGAGGCTTGCCCGCGAAGAGGCCATCCGCTACAGCACAATACTCATGCCGTCATACGCCACTTCAACCTTACGCCGCGCCAACTCCGCACGCTCGGGCGAATCCTCATCGAGTATCGGGTTGGTGTTGTTGATGTGGATAAGCACTTTGCGCTGCTTGGGCAGTTGTTCCAGCACTTCCAGCATGCCGCCGGGGCCGTTCTGCGCCAGGTGGCCCATTTCCCGGCCAGTGCGGGTGCCGACGCCACGGCGTTGCATTTCGTCGTCATCCCACATCGTGCCGTCTACCAACAGGCAATCGCTGCCGGCCATGATCTCCAGCAACGGTGCATCGACCTTGCCCAGGCCCGGCGCGTAGAACAGTTTGCCGCCAGTGTTCAGGTCTTCGACGATCAGGCCGATGTTGTCGCCCGGGTGCGGATCGAAACGGTGTGGCGAGTAGGGCGGCGCCGCGCTGCGCAGTGGCAACGGAGTAAAGCGCAGGCTCGGGCAGGCCGGGATGGTGAAGCTGCGGTCGAGCTCGATGCGGTTCCAGTTCAGCCCACCGTTCCAGTGGGTCAGCATGGTAAACAACGGAAAACCGGTGCTCAGGTCTTCGTGGACCATGTCGGTGCACCAGACATGATGCGGGCAACCTTCGCGCAGGCTGAGCAGGCCAGTGGTGTGGTCGATCTGGCTGTCCATCAGGATGATCGCGCTGATGCCGGTATCGCGCAGGGCACGGCCTGGTTGCATCGGGGTAAAGCTCTGGAGCTGGGCGCGGATGTCCGGCGAGGCGTTGCACAGGATCCAGTTCACACCGTCATCGGAAATCGCGATGGACGACTGTGTCCGCGCCTTGGCCCGCAGGCTGCCATTGCGAAAACCTGCGCAGTTCACGCAGTTGCAGTTCCACTGGGGGAAACCGCCGCCGGCGGCGGAACCTAGAATCTGGACAAACATGGCAGCTCCATCATTTCAACGCTGAAAATAAAAACGCCTCGGCGAGCCGAGGCGTTGCACTTCAATACAAACTTAGCGGCTTGCGAAGTACATGGTGACTTCAAAGCCGATACGCAGGTCGGTGTAAGCAGGTTTGGACCAGGACATGGGAGCGTTCCTTCAGGTGATGGGACAGGTGAGATCTATACATATAGTCCACCTCCAGCCGGAGATGTTCAGATAGTTAGGTGGCTATGTTACTCAAAATTACAGAGCGATTGGCCTGCAATCTCGGAAAAAGCTAATTGCGCCACCGGTAATGATCATTTTGCCGCTTGCCAAGGCGCGCTCGGGCAAGGCCCGCTGGCCAGGCAGCGCCAGCCGCCTTCGGCGTTGTTCAGTCGCTGAGCGGCGGCATGCAGGGCGGGGCGGTCGATGGCCAGAATCGCCAAGGGCAGTTGCGTCAGATAATCCGACGAGTGGCCGGCCAGTTTGCCCTGCCAGAGCAGTTCGGCGGCCTGCCCGTTGGGCAGCGCCGCGCTATCAAATTGATCGGCCAGTGCTTGGCGCTGGGCGATGAAGGTTGCTTCATCGATGCTGTCGATCAGGCCGGGCAATCCCTTCAGGAAATGTTCGATGTGTTGCAGCAGGTCCAGCGATACGACGCTCGGTGATTGCACGCCGAACAGCAGCCCGGTCTGCCCATGAATCTGCCGCAGGGCGCTGAACACGGCATAACCGAGTTGCAGTTCCACCCGCAGGCGCTGGTAAAACGGCGTCTGGCAGAGGTGAGCGAGCAAACGCCAGGCTGCTTCATCGGCGATGGCCTGGGTGGCGGTCGGGCAGAAGAGCAGCAGCGCGTGTTCGCTGGAACCAGTGTCGACGCTGCTCCATAGATGCTGTGAGCCGATCGATAGCGGTGGCGTCAGGTGATTGTCCGCAGCGCCGGGCACACGACTCAAGGCCAGGCCTATCGCCGCTTGTGTCTGGGCCGATAGGCCTGTCGCCAGTCCATCCCAGCGTGCACTCGACCAGAGTTGCCGCCAGTCGTCGGAGTCAGTGGCGTGCGCCAGGCAGCGATCGGGAAGCACCTTGAGCAGCTGTCGAATCGGCATCAGCGCAGGTGTTTTTTGTGAGGAACTGGCGACGGGTTTTGTCAGCTCTTTCAGCGTATGTTCGAGGATTGTGGGCATTGGTTGCTGTAGCCCGGTCATTTTCAGCAGCCATTCATTGCCCGAAGCACTGAAGGAAAAGTCGACACCCGCCTGACGCGCGTCTTCGCGCAACGACAGCAGGTGATTTTCCAGGCTTGCCTGGAGGTTGCTGCCAGGCGCCGATTCCAGACGCCAGCGCAGATAAACGGCGCCTTCCGCGGTGTTATCCGGCAACGCCTGACTGAATTGCATCGGTGAACGTTCGCGACGGGTGCGCGACCGATCCTGAGCAAAAGTCCGCAGGCCACGGTGGGCGCTGGTCTGGCCACGAATCAGGCCGGCATTTGCGGTCGGAGCTTCGGCGCGCAAAAACGGATTGGGTGTCGGCAGTTGCCATGGGCCACTGAAGTTATCCACAGCGCCGATTTGTTTAAGGATTTCCTTGAGGGCGGCAATGCCTTGTTCGGATAAACCTGTTTCACGTTGTTCGCTGTCCAGTCGGGCCAGTTGCAAGGCAGCGCTGACTTGCTGCTGGCGCTGGAGCAGGGCGGCGTACTCGTCGCGCAATTCGGCCCAGTCTTGCTGGGCGGCAAAGAAGCCGAGCCAATCGAGAAGATGTTCGCCAATACCTGTGAGCACTACATTGGCGGGCACTGTGAATTCGATGTGTAACAAGGCTTGCCCGGCGAACTGATACAGCGGCGCGGCTTTCAGGTTGTCGACAAGCCCTTGCGCTCGCAATTGCGCCAGCAACCCGCCAGGTTTCGCGGCACTCAGCCAATGGCACAGGAACGCCAGCGCTTCGGGCGACGAGTCGGGCAGTGCTTCGAAGGCGAATAGCACATCCAGTCGACGTTCACCGGCCTGTTGATAACTGTTGTGCGAAGAATCCATCAGGGCTGTAGGTGCTAGTTGCGGGGTTTTTTCTCCTACAGGCATCACCGCGCCAAAACTCAGGGCCATGGCCTTCAAGTCATCGAGACTTTGCGGCCCGGCTAGGCTCAATGTCATCTGCCCGGTCTGATAAAACCGCTGATAGAAATCCTGCAACGCGTGCTGAAACTCGGGGTGTGGCACCGGCAGGCTGTAGCGGTTGCCGGCATGAAACGCCCGCAACGGATGCGCCGCCGAGAGCCCGTCGAACAGCGCGAATTGCTGTTGGGCGGCCGCATCACGGGACCAGGCGACAAATTCTGCATGCAGCACTTCCCGTTCCCGCCGCTGATCGTCCGGATTCATACGCGGATGAGCGAGCATGTCTGACAGACGCTCCAGCCCACCACTGAATGCCTGAGGCGGCAGTTCGAAAAAGAAGTCCGTGGTGCGTTCACTGGTCCGCGCATTCACCTGCCCGCCATGCCCCTGGACGTAGGCCATCAGCCCTTGTCCCGCAGGAAAGCGCTCCGTCCCGAGAAACAGCAGATGCTCAAGAAAATGTGCGAGTCCGGGCCAGGCCAGCGGCACGTCATGGCTGCCGGCGGAAACCCGCAACGCCGCCGCGCAGCGCTTCAAATCAGGAGCATGACGCAGCGTCACCCGCAGGCCGTTGGCCAGGGTTTCAGTGTGGGGGCGAGGGTGATTCAGCGCAGGCATGAGCACTTCCAGGACAGAGAAGCGCTAATGCTAGCGGATAACGGTGGATCAGCGCTTGTTCAGCTCGCCGTAAAGCTCGGGACGGCGATCGACCAAGTAGCGATTGGCAGCACGGGAGTCGACCATCAACTGACGATCCAGCTCGCCGACAATCAGCGCTTCATCAAGACCGGCCTGGGCGATTCGGCTGCCATCCGGCGCGGCGATGCTGCTCTGGCCGCAATACTGGATCTCGCCTTCGTGCCCGCAATAGTTGGCGTAGGCCACATAGCACTGGTTTTCGAAGGCCCGGGCGCGGACGGTGACGTCGGCGACGAAATCGAAGGGAATCATGTTCGCCGTCGGCACCAGGATCAGCTCGGCGCCGGCCAGGGCCAGACGCCGCGCGTTTTCCGGGAACTCCAGGTCGTAGCAGATCAGGAAGCCGAGCTTCCAGCCGTTGAGTTCAACCACCGGGAGCTCATCGGACCCGGCGCTGAACATCGAGTGATCGAGGTCGCCGAACAGATGAGTCTTGCGGTAGTTGCACAGGCGCTCGCCATTGGCGTCGATCAGCTGCACGGCGTTGTAGATATGCCCGTCCTCGGTGCGCTCGGGGTAGCCATAGAGAATGGCGATCCCCGCCATCTTGGCAATGCGCGCGATCTGTTGCGCCGACTCACCGTTGTGCACCTCCGCCAGCACACTGACGGCGTCGGTGCCGATGTTGTAGCCGGTCAGGAACATCTCCGGCAGCACCAGCAAATCGGCGCCTTTGGCTTCCAGCGCCAGTTGATGCAGGCGTTGCAAGTTGCCTGCGACATCCAGGGGCAGCGGTGGACATTGGTAAAGGGCTACGCGCATTTCGGATTCCTCTTACTCGGGCAAGGCGATCGGACCGATCTCGTTGAACACATCACCTGGACCCGGGTTCTCGGCGTGAGTTTCACCGCCGAAGTGTTTCATGATGCCCCACACCGCATTGAGCGAGGTCTGCACTGCGCCTTCGACCCACGCTGGCGTCCACGAAACATCGTCGCCAGCGATGAAAATCCCGCGCTGCTCGGCCGGCATACCGTCCTGCATGAAGTGCGCGTACATGCGCTGGTTGTAGCGGTAATGGCCGGGCAGGGCGCCTTTGAATGCGCCGAGGAAATGCGGATCGGCTTCCCACGATACGGTGATCGGGTCGCCAATGATTCGCGCGGCAATGTCGACTTTCGGGTAGATCTTCTTCAACGCATCCAGCGCCAGTTTCACGCGTTTTTCCACCGGGTGCGGGAGCATTTTCAGCGCGTCGCTCATCCACGAGTACGACAGGCAAATCACGCCGGGCTTGTCGTCGCCGTTGTCGAACAGATAAGTGCCACGGGTCAGGCGATCGGTGAGGGTCATGCTCATCAGGTCGCGACCGGTTTCCGGATCCTTGTCCTTCCAGAATGGCCGGTCGACCATCACGAAGGTTTTCGACGATTGCATGTAGCGGGTGCGGTCGAGGGCCATCCACATTTTTTGCGAGAACAGGGTTTCGTCGCATTCGATCTGGGTGGTCAGCAGCCAGCTCTGGCAAGTGGTCAGCACGGCTGCATATTCGCGGGTGTCGCCGTAGTTGTCGGTGACGGTAAAACGGCCGTTCGCGGCGTGGGCGATTTTCTTCACGCCGGAACGGGGCGCGCCCCGGTGCAACGAACTGAGGCTGGTGCCTTCGGGCCAGTGCACGCAACGTTCCGGCACATGACGCCAGATGCCCAGCGGCACTTGTTCGACGCCGCCGACCACCAAGTGCTGGTGGTCGTCGCAGTTGGTCATCACCACGCGGAAGATTTCCAGCATCGAGTTCGGGAAGTCCGAGTCCCAGCCGCCGGTGCCGAAGCCGACCTGGCCGAACACTTCGCGATGATGGAACGACAACTTGGCGAAGGCTTTGGAGGTGGCGACGAAGTCGTAGAAGGTGCGGTCGTCCCACAGCGGAACCAGGGTGTTCCACAGCTCTTTCAGGCGTGGCACGTCGCGGTCGCGGATGGCTTGCTGGATATCGGAAAACTGCGAACCCGCTTCCAGTGCATCCGCCCAGGCGTCAGCCACTTCCTGGAACAGTGCAGGAAGGTCCGCCAGTTTTTGTGCGTAATGGGTTTTGCCTTCCAGATCGATCACCGTGCTGCCCGATGCAGGGGTCAGCGGGTTCGGGAAGGGCTTGGTCTCAAGGCCGAGTTTGTCTACATAGTGATAGAACGCGGTGGAGGACACCGGGAAGCGCATGCCGCCCAGTTCCGCAATGATGCCTTCGGCACCGTTGAACGCCTGGGAGCGCAGACGACCGCCCATTTTCGAGGCTTCGTAAACGACCGGTTTGAGGCCCAGTTTCATCAATTCGTAAGCGGCCACTAAACCGGCGATGCCCGCACCGACAATCGCTACCTCGGCACCGTGGTTGTGCTCAGGAATGCTGCCCAGGCCGGCCGGGTGTTCGATCCAGTCGTCGAAGGCGAAAGGAAAGTCCGGACCGAAAATGGTGACTGGTTTTTTACCGTCTGCAGGATGGCGATTGTTCTTGTTCATGGCTGACCTTGCTGGCGACCCGACGCGGAATGCGCATCTGAGTATAGGAAAAGATGCCAGCCATTCTAGAGAGCGTAGAACACGTTAATAAGACGCAATGTGTCGTCGTTTTGCCAGTTAGTTGATCAAAATGACGATCGAATGCTACACACCGTCAATGTAGGAGCGAGGCTTGCCCGCGAAGAGGCCCGTCCAGACCCCAGAGAATCTCAAGGTTTAAAACTCAAACCGGCTGCCCCCGATCAATCTTGCTACTCAAGATGATCGACGTCGTCGTCTTCTCCACCCCGTCCACACTGCCAATCTGATCCAGCAACTGATCCAGCTGCTCTGGCGAGTCAGTGCGCAACCACGCCACATAATCAAATTCGCCACTCACCGCACACAGCTGCTGCACCTGAGCCATCGCGCTGAGCCGCCGCAGCACTTCCTTGCCAGACCTCGGTTGTACCGTAATCCCGACGTACGCCTGCAATCCACCGTCCACCACACGTTGACCTAAACGCACCCCATAACCGGTGATCACCTTGCTCTTTTCCAACCGCGCCAGGCGCGATGTAACGGTGGTCCGGGCAATGCCCAACTGCCGAGCAAGCATGGCCACGCTCTCGCGGGCATTGATCTGCAGGGCCGCGATCAGTTGGCGGTCGATTTCGTCAAGAACGGGCGGGCGAGTGTCAGGCAAGGGGCGTCTCCAGCGGCGCAGATCAATGGCCAGCATGTTACAGGCACATCCCGCGCAGCGGATGTTTGATCTGGTTTCGCTACCGTTCATGCCATTTCTGTCTGCGACAATTTGCCATAAGTAACTAAGTGGTACATTATTTCGCGCTTGTCACAAATGGGGAAAATTACCGACATGAATACTTCTGGGGCTGCCGGCGGCGGCAAATGGTTGCTGGTGGGGCTGGGTGTCCTGATCGCATTGATCGGACTCGGTCTGGCCGGAGGCGGTGGCTATCTGGTTTCGCTCGGCGGCAGCTGGTACTTCCTGCTGATGGGCCTGGCGATGCTGATTTCCGGGCTGATGATCGCCCGTTGTAAACCACAAGGCGCCTGGCTGTATGGCGTGGCGCTGATCCTGACCGCGATCTGGGCGGTGTGGGACAGCGGTTTCGAATACTGGCCGCTGGTTTCGCGCGTACTGACCTTTGCCGTGATCGGCCTGGTTGTCGCACTGATCTATCCAACGCTGGCGCGAGCATCGGGCGCGACTGCGAGCCGAGGTGCTTATGGCTTGGCTGGCATTCTGGGCGTCGGTGTTGTCGCAACGATGGCTTACATGTTCGTGCCCACTCACGTGGTCAAGGCCAGCAGTGAACCTGCGGTGACACCGGTCGTGCCGGGCACCGAACAGAAAGACTGGGCCCATTGGGGCAACACCACTGCTGGCAATCGATTTGCCGCGCTGGATCAGATCAACAAGGGCAACATCGACAAATTGCAGGTGGCCTGGACCTTCCGCACCGGCGACATCCCGCAAAGCACCGGCGCCGGTGCTGAAGACCAGAACACGCCGCTGCAAATCGGCGACACGGTCTACACCTGCACCGCGTACGGCAAAGTCTTCGCCCTCGACGCTGACACCGGCGCCCAGCGCTGGAAGTTCGATCCGCAAGGCACAGCGCCGAACTGGCAGCGCTGCCGTGGCCTGGGTTACTCCGAAACACCGACGACTTCGGACAACTCGCCATCCGCCTGTACGAAACGTCTGTTTCTGCCGACCGGTGATGCCCGTCTGATCGCGATCAACGCCGAAACTGGAAAGCCATGCGAGGAATTCGGTAACAAAGGCACCGTCGATCTGACAACCGACATGGGCGAAGTGAAGCCTGGTTACTACCAGCAAACCTCGACCCCATTGGTCGCCGGTGACGTGGTGATCGTCGGTGGCCGCGTGGCCGACAACTATTCGACTGGCGAACCGCCTGGCGTCGTCCGTGCTTACGATGTGCGCAGCGGTGAACTGGTCTGGGCGTGGGATCCGGGCAACCCGAACACCACTAAACGTCCGCCGGCGGGTGAGACCTATACCCGTGGTACGCCGAACGTTTGGTCGGCCATGTCCTACGACGCCAAACTCGGTCTGGTGTACCTGCCGACCGGCAACGCCACCCCGGACTTTTTCGGCGGCCAGCGCACCGAATTCGATGACAAGTGGAACTCGTCCATCGTCGCCATCGACGTAAAGACCGGTCAGGTGCGCTGGCACTTCCAGACCACTCACCACGACCTGTGGGACTTCGACCTGCCAGCGCAACCGCTGCTGTACGACGTTCCTGACGACAAGGGCGGCATGCAGCCAGCCTTGGCCCAAGTCACCAAACAAGGCGAGATCTTCCTGCTCAACCGCGAAACCGGCGTGCCGATCGCCCGCGTCGAAGAGCGCCCGGTGCCTCAAGGTAATGTGCCCGGCGAACGCTACTCGCCGACCCAGCCGTTCTCGGTGGACATGCCGTCAATCGGCAACAAGACCCTCACCGAATCGGACATGTGGGGCGCCACGCCGTTCGACCAGTTGATGTGCCGCATCCAGTTCAAAGGCATGCGCCACGAAGGCGTCTACACCCCGCCGGGCATGGACCGCGCCCTGCAATTTCCGGGCTCCTTGGGCGGTATGAACTGGGGTAGCGTCTCGGTGGACCCGAACACGAATTACATGTTCGTCAACGACATGCGCCTGGGCCTCGCCAACTACATGATCCCGCGCGACAAAATCGCCGCCGGGGCCAGCGGCATCGAAATGGGCGTCGTACCCCAGGAAGGCACACCGTTCGGCGCCATGCGCGAACGCTTCCTCTCGGCGGCTGGCATTCCGTGCCAGAAACCGCCGTTCGGTACGATGTCCGCCATCGATCTCAAGACCCATAAACTGATGTGGCAAGTCCCGGTCGGCACCGTACAGGACACCGGCCCGCTGGGCATCCGCATGCACTTGCCGATCCCGATCGGCATGCCGACGCTGGGTGCCTCTCTGGCTACACAATCGGGCTTGTTGTTCTTCGCCGGCACTCAGGATTTCTACCTGCGCGCTTTCGATACCGGCAACGGCAATGAGATCTGGAAGGCTCGTTTGCCGGTGGGGAGTCAGTCGGGTCCGATGACTTACGTTTCGCCGAAAACCGGCAAGCAGTACATCCTGCTGACGGTGGGCGGTGCGCGTCAGTCGACGGACCGTGGGGACTACGTGATTGCGTACGCCTTGCCCAAGTAAAGGCTGAATCCCAGGTACGAAAAAGCCACGCAATTGCGTGGCTTTTTTGGCTGAGCGCTACGTCATCAACGGGATCACGCGATGGACATTAAATGGTCACTCGTAGTCGAATACGAAATCGAAGGATGCGAGGCGATGAGCATGACCAAGAAGCTGCCTCCCGCTATACGGGACCATGCAGTGCAGATTGCCCATCATGAAATGGGCCACTACGTCATCGCGCGAGCCTTGGGGTTTGCAACGGGCGGCGTGACCCTGACAGTGACCATGGACTTGAGGCATCACGGGGGCGCTTCCATCATCTTGGCGCGACCCATTTCGTCGATGGACGCGATGAAGGAGCATTTGGAGGCCCGAATGATGGTCCTCTTTGCTGGCGCTATGGCGCAGACGTTATCTTCAAAAGAACCCACCAAAAAACGTGTCGATAAGTCCAAAGCGACAGCCATCCTGAATGGAGAGCTGGGTGCAGAACAGGACTATGCAAAAATAAGAGAGTTACGGCACTTGCTGCGCAATATCGCCTACCCCGATACAGATCCAGCATCGTCTGAGCGCATTGCAGCTGAGCTAAAAGAGATTACTGATCGCGTGTGGCTGCGAACTCAGACAATCGTGGAGGCATTGGCCGATACGATTACCGAATTGGCAGGAACGCTGGTAGACGGCATGGTCATCGTGGAGCAGTGGGGTAGGGCGGCGGATACGTATGAGGTTGTGTTGACGGGTGAAATGCTTGAGCGGTTGCGGTTGGTGCAGGGTATTCCAGCGTTTAGCGTTGGACTGAACAGCTGCAATGATGCCGGTCAGCACAGAGAATAACGAAGGGCCAAAGAATTATTTGCTTGCCACCATAGCGTCTTGCACCAGTGGCAGCAGTGCATCGGTTGCCGCTAACAGTTCACCCAGAAGGGTTTCGTCCACATCCATATAGCCTTCGTACTCAGCCAGATTTCGGCGCTCGTGACAGAGGGCGAATAGGCGAACTTGAGTCTTGTCCAAACCGAGAGTGTGGATCAGGCATTGAAACACCAGATAGCGACGATCGGAGCGATAACCCTGCAAGCGCATGGCTGTCAATGCCAGGGCATGGGCGGTGTTGTAGGCCAGGTCGAAACGGCTGGCAAAGGACAGGGCCGTGTTATGAGCATCCTTCAGGCGGTCTGTTGCCGATCTCAGCAGCCCCTCACATTCTTTACGATCTGGCGGTTCAGCCTTGAGGGTGCCGCTGCGCACGAGGTTTTCCAGGTTATCGTTACTGCCCATTGGATGTCGCTTCAGGATTACGGCCAATCAAGTCGATTTTTTCCTGCTGCTCAACCCGCACTACAAAGCTGTTGCCGGCTGCTTTCTTGGCTTGCCAGTCGGCCAAGGTGTAGAGCGTCGGGTTGATGGTGCGGCCAAGCTGCTCCTCTACGGGGAGCACTCGCTCCATTACGTCGCTGTAGCTGAGTTTTTCGCCAATCAACATGAGATCAATGTCACTGCCGGCATGCTCGCTGCCTTTAGCAACAGAGCCGTAGATAAACGCCCACACCAATTGGTCAGTCAGAGGCGTCAGAGCTGCGCGCAGTTGCTCTGCAATCCCAAAGGTCTTACGCACAATACCCAGCAACTCGGCATAGATCGGACACTCGGGGTTGGCTTGATAGTGCGTCTGATTGCCTCGTCGAGTCATGCTGAGAATGCCTGCGTTATGCAGACGCTCCAGCTCACGCATCAGGCTGCCCTTGCCGACCTGTGCCCAGCGGGATATTTCATTGGCATAGAAGCTCTGATCCGGTTTGCCAAACAACATGCCCAGCACTTTTTGCTGGGTTGCGGTAAAGAGAGCATCGCTGAGCGGGATAGCAGGCATGGTTGGATCTATAAGTCCCAAAAAGGGAACGATAGGTCCCTTTTTGGGAATTTTCAACCTTGCTGTGATTAGGTGCTGTTCGATTGGTTTGCTCCCTTCGCCGAAGGGTCAGCGATGTTCAGAGAGTATCCCGTCGAAGAAAAGCCCAACAAGGCATCAAAGTGCCCAAACGCAAGTTTCGGAGTTTGCCTACAAGGTCCTCAGACGTCATCCGATATTTCGTCACCTTCAGCAACCAGAGTTAAACGTCAGATACACGAAAGCCGCGCAATGCGCGGCTTTCTTGTTTGGTGGGCCCACACGGACTTGAACCGTGGACCAAAGGATTATGAGTCCTCTGCTCTAACCAACTGAGCTATAGGCCCTCAGTAGGCCGCGGATTATAGCGACGGTTTCTCGGCTGTGCTATCCGAAAAGTCTGAAACTCGTATACGAAGAAACGTCGCGGCGAATTCCTCCGGTGGCAAGGGCAGGCTGACGATGTAACCCTGGATCTGTTCACAGCCTTCGGCGGCCAGGAATTGTTGCTGCGCGAGTGTCTCGACGCCCTCGGCGATCACTGTGAATTGCATACTGCGCCCCAGCGCGATGATGGCGCGGACGATGGCTGCATCGTGCGGGTCATCCGGCAGGCCGCGGACGAAAGACTGGTCGATCTTGAGAATATCCAGTGGCAAGCGCTTGAGATAACTCAGGGATGAGTAGCCGGTGCCGAAGTCATCGATCGCCAGTTGCACGCCCAGGTGTTTGAGTTGATGCAGCACCGCCAGTGCTTCTTCCGCCTGGCTCATGATGAAGTTTTCGGTGATTTCCAGTTGCAGGAAATCAGGCCTGAGATGGTTGTCCTTGAGCAGTTGTTCGATCCGGCCCAGCAGGTTCGGTTGACGCAGTTGCGCGCCCGCCAGGTTGACCGACAACGGGCCGAGGCATTCGTAGTCCTGATTCCATTCGTGCATCTGCCGGCAGGCGGTTTCGAGGACCCAATCACCGATCTGCAGGATCATGCCGTTTTCTTCGGCCAGGGAAATGAAGTGTTCCGGCGGCACGTCGCCAAAGGTCGGATGGCGCCAACGAATGAGCGCTTCGGCGCCAACCAGGCGATGGTCGTCGAGGCTGATCTTCGGTTGGTAATGCAGGTGCAGTTCGTTGCGCTCGATAGCGCGTCGCAGTTCATGCTCCAGCGCCACCCGTTCACTGGCCTGGGCGGTGAGGTCGCGGGTGTAGCTTTCGACCCGGTTGCGGCCCTTGGCCTTGGAGCGGTACATCGCGGCGTCGGCGTTCTTGACCAGTGTGGCGACGTCGCAGCCATCCTTGGGATACAGGCTGGTGCCGATGCTGGCGCTGATGAAAAATTCATGCTCGCCGGCCTGGAACGGTGCGCCGAAGCAATTGAGGATTTTGATCGCGATGTTGTCGGCGTCGCTGGCTTGCTGCAGGCCGGGTAGCAGGATGATGAACTCGTCGCCACCCAGGCGCGCCACGGTATCGATGTCGCGTAATTGCTCCTTGAGACGCACGGCAATGCCCTTGAGCAGCAGGTCGCCGACCGGGTGGCCCAGGCTGTCGTTGATGTGTTTGAAACGGTCCAGGTCGAGGAACAGCACGGCGCCCTGGCCACCGTTTTCCTGCTGGTTGTTCAGCGCGGTGAGCAGTCGGCTCTCGAACAGCGTGCGGTTCGGCAGGCCGGTCAGCGGGTCGTGGTGCGCCTGGTAATCGAGTTTGGCCTGGGCATGTTTGAGGCTGGAAATATCCGCAAACACGGCGACAAAGGGGGTGATGAACCGGTCGCGGTTGCGCACCGCACTGATGGTCAGCCAGCTCGGGTAGAGCTCGCCGTTCTTGCGTCGGTTGGAAATCTCGCCTTGCCAATGACCTTCGGCGGTCAGTTGGTGCCACATCGCCGCATAGAACGCGCTGTCATGCAGGCCAGAGGCGAGCAGGCGAGGGGTGTGGCCGAGCGCTTCGCTCTCGCTGTACCCGGTAATTTCGGTAAACGCGCGGTTGACCGCGCTGATGTGCTGTTGAGTGTCAGTGATCAACACGCCCTCGGCGGTGCTCTCGAACACCGTGGCGGCCTGCTGCAGTTTTTCCTGCATCAGGTGTCGCTCGGTAATGTCCCGGGCGATGGTCAACATGCAGTCTTCATCGCCGATCGGCAGTGGACGGCTGGACACTTCGCAGAGGCGGATCTGTCCGTCGCTGCGGCGGATATGGCAGCTGAAGTCGCGGACAAATCCATCCCGATGCAGCAGGTCGAGCATTTGTTTGCGTTCATTGAGATTGACCCAGATCCCCAGATCCAGGGCCGAGCGGTCCACGGACATTGCGCTGTTGAAACCGGTAATACGACTGAACCCCTCGTTGACCTCCAGCAGCAAACCGTCGCTCTGCCGGGACAGCAGCAAGCCGTCGGGCGAGGCATGGAAGGCCTTGGCGAATTTCTCTTCGGAGGTTTGCAGTTGCTGCTGGGTTTCCTTGAGTTGGCTGATATCGCGCACGACCACCACCAGCGCTGGCGTGGTATCAAGGTCGAACGGCTCAGCGGAGATCAGGCCGGTGAACACCTGGCCATTGTTGCGGCGAAAGGGCATCTCCAGGTTACGGATGCTGCCGGCCTGTAGCCGTTGCAATAAGCCCGGGCCAACACCGGGGATGCCCCAGATGTTCAGGTCGGTGGCGGTCTGGCCAATGACGTCTTCAGCCTTGAGGCCAATCTGTTCTTCGAACGCTTCGTTGACCTCCAGCAGGCAGCCATCGGAGAGTCGCGCGATGACCAGAATGTCCGGGCATTGCTGGAACACCGAGGCGAACTTCTGTTCTGACAGGCGCAATGCCTCTTCGGTGCGCTTGGCTTCGCTGATGTCGATCATCAGCCCGCGCATCACCGGTTCATGGCCGTGTTCGATCAGGCTGACGATGTCGCGCACCCAAATGCAGCGGCCATCGGCGGTGATCACCCGGTAATCGAGGCTGTGATCGCGCCCGGCCATGACTTCGTGATCGCAGAAGGTCTGGGCGCGGGTCAGGTCGGCGGGGTGAATGATGTTGCGCCAGAAGCCTGGAATCAGCCAATGAGACAGCGGATAGCCGAGCAAATCCTCGGCATGCGGCGACACATAGCTGTAGGTGAAATCGGTGATCCGCGCTTCCCAGGCGATGGCCGACAGGCTCTCCACCAACCCGCGGTAGTGATATTCGCTGCTGCGCAGTTCCTGTTCCAGATTCACCCGGCGGGCGATTTCCGAACTCAGTCGACGGTTGATCCGGATTACCGTTGCCAACACGCCGAACAACAGCAGCAATCCTGGTAGCCCATACACCAACAAATCGGACCAGAATGTTCGATGATCGAGGACGTTGCCGACCCAATGCTCCTGGATGGCGCTGACTTCGCTTGGGCTCATGTCGGCCAGGACTTTGTCGAGGATGCCGACCAGTATTTTGTTGCTCTGCGGTACGCCCATGGCCAGTTGATAGCGATACGGTGTTTCACCGCTAACATAGAGCCCGTCCAGCTTGAGCTGGCGCAGGCTCCAGACGCTGGAGGCGAGATCGCCCACCACCGCGTCCACTTCATCGGTCGCCAGCGCCTGCAGCGCAGAGCTGACATTGGGCATCGCCACCAGATTCAGGTCGGGATTGTGCGTGCGCAACAGTTCGTGGGGCGCGTAGTTTTCCACCACGGCGATTTTCAGTCCGTACAGATCTTCGAGCTTGCGTGGCTGGGGGCCGCCGACATGGGCAAGGATGACGATCGGAAAATCCAGGTAGGGGCGGGTGAATGACAAGTAAGACTGGCGCTCCGGGGTCGACATGATGCCCGGCAGCAAATCCAGCTTGGCTTTTTTGGCCTGCTCCAGGACCACCGTCCAGCTGACCGGCTCGATGGGGGTGAGCTTGATGGCCAGGCGTTGGCGGATCAGGTCGATATAGTCCGCTGCAAGGCCCTGATAGCGGCCCTGATCGTCACGAAACTCAAACGGTGGCCATGACGCATCAACACCCAGGCGCAAGTCTGGGTGGGCCGCCAGCCAGCTACGTTCATCGTCGGTCAGAGTCAGCGCGCCAGCCGTTGCGGTCCAGGTCATCAGCGACAGCAAAAAAAGCACGGTCGGCAGTCTGGGCATAACGGTCTCGTTATGGCTCGGGGAATGTTTCGAGTGTAGACGGGCAATTCGACGGGGGGGAGGTGCGGGGAATTTAATCTGCATAAAGCAAAACCCCCGGCCAGGGCCGGGGGTTTTGTGATCACTCGTCGAGGAAGGAGCGCAAATGCTCGCTTCTCGTCGGGTGGCGCAGCTTGCGCAGCGCCTTGGCTTCGATCTGACGAATCCGTTCACGGGTCACGTCGAACTGCTTACCAACCTCCTCGAGGGTGTGGTCGGTATTCATGTCGATACCGAAGCGCATGCGCAGAACCTTGGCTTCACGGGCAGTGAGGCCGGACAGAACTTCGCGAGTCGCTTCTTTAAGGCTCTCAACGGTAGCAACATCGATTGGCGACTGCATGGTCGAGTCTTCGATGAAGTCACCCAAATGGGAGTCTTCGTCATCACCGATCGGGGTTTCCATGGAGATCGGCTCTTTAGCGATCTTCAATACCTTGCGGATCTTGTCCTCAGGCATTTCCATGCGTTCGCCCAGCTCTTCCGGGGTCGGTTCGCGACCCATTTCCTGCAACATCTGCCGGGAAATACGGTTGAGCTTGTTGATCGTCTCGATCATGTGCACCGGAATACGGATGGTGCGGGCCTGGTCGGCGATCGAGCGAGTGATCGCCTGACGGATCCACCAGGTGGCATAAGTCGAGAATTTGTAGCCGCGGCGGTATTCGAACTTGTCTACCGCTTTCATCAAACCGATGTTGCCTTCCTGGATCAGGTCGAGGAATTGCAAGCCACGGTTAGTGTACTTCTTGGCGATGGAGATCACCAGACGCAAGTTCGCTTCGACCATCTCTTTCTTCGCGCGGCGGGCCTTGGCCTCACCGATCGACATGCGACGGTTGATGTCCTTGATCTCGGCGATCGTCAAACCGGTTTCGGTTTGCAGCGCGGTCAGCTTTTGCTGGCAACGAATGATGTCCGGCTGCAGGCGACCAATGGCTTCAGCGTATTTGCTTTTGCCTTTGGCCAGTGCGTCGGTCCAGCTTTCGTCGACTTCGTTGCCCGGGAACTGGCGCAGGAAGTCGGCACGCGGCATACGAGCATCACGAACACAAAGTTGCATGATCGCGCGCTCTTGCTGACGCAGACGATCCAGGGCACTGCGAACACGCTCGACCAGGCCTTCGAATTGCTTCGGAACCAGTTTGATCGGCATGAACAGCTCAGCCAGGGCGATCAGCTCGGCAATTGCCAGCTTGTTGCCACGACCGTGCTTTTTCAGCGCCTTGCGGGTGATTTCCATCTGATCGGAGACAGCGCCAAAACGCTGTGCAGCGATAATCGGATCAGGACCGCTTTCGGCTTCTTCTTCGTCATCAGTCGTTGCTTCGGCGTCATCGTCGTCGGTGTCGTCGTCCGCTTTCACGGCTTTCGGATCGACAGGCGGTGGCACTTCGGCTGCAGGCGGCGCAATGCCGTCGTCCGGGTCGATATAACCGCTCAGGACGTCGGACAGGCGGCCACCTTCGGTGGTGACGCGAGTGTATTCGGAGAGAATATGGTCAACCGTGCCAGGGAAGTGCGCGATTGCGCCCATCACTTCACGGATGCCCTCTTCAATACGTTTGGCGATTTCAATTTCGCCTTCACGTGTGAGGAGCTCTACCGTACCCATTTCACGCATGTACATGCGCACTGGGTCGGTGGTGCGACCAATGTCGGTCTCGACCGCTGCCAACGCTGCTGCTGCCTCTTCGGCCGCGGCTTCGTCGGTATCGGCGTCGGCCAGCATAAGGGAATCCTTATCTGGCGCAACCTCGAATACGTTGATCCCCATGTCATTGATCATGCGGATGATGTCTTCCACCTGTTCCGGATCTGAAATATCCTCCGGCAGGTGGTCGTTGACCTCCGCGTAAGTCAGGTAACCCTGCTCACGACCAAGTGTGATCAACTCTTTGATACGAGACTGCTGTTGCGCTTTTCCGGACATAACACCCTATCCACTGAAGGTCTTGGCGGGCAAAAAACAAGCCGAGGATTATACCTGAGCTATGACCTCACGCGCCAGTTGAGGTCGGGGTTGATACAGCCATATTGCGTTTTAATAGGTCGCGCATCTGATTTGCGATCTGAATTGCTTCCTCCGCAGTCAATCCTGGCTGCCTAGCTTTTCTGATAAGTGCTTCCAGGCTATCCGTGTGTTGACTTGCCGATAGCCTAGTAATGGTGTCTAAAAACTGTTGTTCAAGGTTGTCGCCTGCAATCAGCCATTCCTTTTCTGCCAATGCCTTGAGCAATCGTCCCTGTTCGGTCCCATGCCAGCGAGCCATTAACTGAATTGAGTTTAGCTTAGGATTTTTTTGTACGGCCTCGACAAGGGCTACCAGCAATTGCGCGTAGGTGTTGCTCTCATTAGCGAAGTGGTCGGCGGTTTCTACCTTGCCAGCCAGCTCCGGATGATGAATGAGCGTGCGCAGCGCGATTAGCGTTGGGGCTTCCACCGCAATCGGTGTGCGCGGGGCGCTCTGTTGATCGCGATCACCGCCACGCTTGCCGTTCTTGTCCCACGGCTTCTTGTCCCACTTCTTGCCGCCGGCGCCGGGTTTCTTCGGCGTCCATTCCTGCGGCGCGTACATCTCTTGGGCCTGCGGCTGATGGTAGTCGCTGTAATCCGGCATGGCGTCGTAATCCATGCCTGGATCGTAGGCCGGTGGTGCGTCTTGAGGTGCGCTGTGCACTAACTGACTGACGGCTTCACCGGTAAGGCCGGTGATTTCTGTCAGTCGTTGACGCATCAGAATACGCAGGTTGGCGCCTGGCACTTTGTCGATCAGCGGCGCAGCGAGGGTGGCCATGTGGGCCTTGCCTTCGAGTGAGCGCGGGTCCGATTCCTCGGTCAGTTGCTGAAAGAAATAATCAGCCAGCGGCTGAGCGTGCTGATTGATTCGTGCGCGGAAGGCATCAGTGCCTTCGGAGCGGACCAATGTATCCGGGTCCTCACCCTCCGGCAGGAACAGAAAGCGTGCGCGCCGCCCATCCTGCAGGCACGGCAGGGCGGCTTCCAGCGCCCGCCAGGCGGCATTACGGCCAGCTTGGTCGCCGTCGAAGCAGAACAGCACGTTCGGCACGACGCGAAACAGCCGCTTCAAGTGTTCTTCGCTGGTCGCGGTGCCTAGCGTCGCGACGGCATTGCGCAGGCCTTGCTGGGCGAGGGCGATGACGTCCATGTAACCTTCAACGACGATGATTTCGTCGAGGTTGCGGTTGTTCTTGCGCGCTTCATAAAGGCCGTAGAGTTCCTGGCCCTTATGGAAAACCGGAGTTTCCGGTGAGTTCAGGTACTTCGGCTTGTCGTCGCCCAGTACCCGGCCGCCGAAAGCGATGATCCGTCCGCGACTGTCGCGGATCGGAAACATCACGCGATCGCGAAAGCGGTCATAGCGTTTGCCGGTTTCGGCGTTTTCGATCAGCAAGCCGGCATCGACCATGGCTTTTTGCTGCAGGGTGTCGCTGCTCAAGTGCTTGAACAGGTTGTCCCAGCCGGGCGGAGCAAAGCCGAGACCGAAGTCCCGGGCGATTTCACCCGTCAGTCCGCGACCCTTCAAATAATCCACAGCGGCTTTGCGCGATGGATGGCTTTTCAGGGCCTGCCGGTAAAAGTCGGCGGCGGCGGTGAGCAGCGGGTACAGCGGCGAATCGGTCGGCTGCCGCGGTTTGTGCGGTCGGCCGCTTTCTTCGCGGGGGATTTCCATGCCGGCGGCTTTGGCCAGTTCTTCGACAGCCTGGACGAAGTCCAGGTTGTCGTGGTCCATCATGAAGCCGAGGGCGTTACCGCCAGCGCCGCAGCCGAAGCAATAGTAGAACTGCTTGTCGGGGCTGACGCTGAAGGAGGGGGTTTTCTCTTTGTGAAACGGGCAGCAGGCGGTGTAGTTCTTGCCGGACTTTTTCATTTGCAGGCGCGAGCTGACCACATCGACGATGTCGGTGCGGTTCAGAAGGTCGTCAATGAAGCTCTGGGGAATTAGCCCGGCCATGGCGTTCTCGTCATCTGCGCTGAAATAGACCCGAAACGAAGGGCGGCTGGGCTTGAGGCGCGCAAAGTGTGCGGCTCGACCAGTGTCGTCTGCGTAATCGCTGTCGGGAAGTGTATCTGCCGAAAATCCACTGACGTTAGTACCAATCAGTATTCGACTATTTGAAAGTATTGCGCTGAAATCCGCTGCGGCCAGTCGATGGCCTCGGATAGCTCATAAGCGGGCACGCAAGAAGGTGCCTTGGGCTGATCGTCGTGAGAGGAATCAGTGGGTGTGCTCGTCAGTAGCCTTGGAAGGCTCGTCAGAAAAGACGTGCACCGCTGGCAAAAGAGCCAGGTCTGACGCTGTGAAGCAGATTTGTCTCGGTCGCGTCTGCGGCTTTGACGGTGAAGCATCAAGCGTTTTCCGCAAATGCCATTAGCCCGGCTGAGGGCCGGGCTTGGCAGAAGCTTGCTACGAACGTCTGTGTATTAGTACAGACGAACGGCGCGGCGCTGTTCGCGCTGAACTTTCTTCGCGTGACGCTTAACAGCGGCTGCTGCTTTACGCTTACGCTCAGAAGTAGGCTTCTCGTAGAATTCGCGGCTACGAACTTCAGCCAGTACACCGGCTTTTTCGCAGGAGCGCTTGAAACGACGCAGAGCTACGTCGAAGGGTTCGTTCTCTTTTACTTTGACGGCTGGCATCCAGAGCTACCTTCATTCATTACCGGGGTCAACATCCTCGTGGCAAAAGAGCACTTGAAGACGTCGGTTTTTAAGGGTTGCGGATGTTAACCCCTCATCGCTCGGAATGCAAAGCCTCTGATCGAAAACCGCTAGTCGGGGCATCCCATGGCGACTATTATGCGCGCCTTCGAATTCAGCCTAAACAAGGCGCAAACCCATGCTAGTACTGGGATTAGAAACCTCCTGCGACGAAACCGGTGTCGCACTTTACGACAGTGAACGCGGCCTGCTGGCCGACGCGCTGTTCAGCCAGATCGACCTGCACCGCGCCTATGGCGGTGTGGTGCCGGAGCTGGCCTCGCGCGACCACGTCAAACGCATGCTGCCCTTGATTCGTCAGGTGTTGGCCGAGGCAGACTGCGTGCCGACAGAGATCGACGCCATCGCCTACACCGCCGGTCCTGGCCTGGTCGGTGCCTTGCTGGTGGGCGCTTCTTGCGCTCAGGCACTGGCCTTTGCCTGGGGCATTCCGGCACTGGGTGTGCACCACATGGAAGGCCACTTGCTGGCGCCGATGCTGGAGTCGCAACCACCGGAATTCCCGTTCGTCGCTTTGTTGGTGTCGGGCGGTCATACGCAGCTGGTTCAGGTCGATGGAATCGGCCAATACACCCTCTTGGGTGAGACCCTCGATGATGCTGCCGGTGAAGCGTTCGACAAGACAGCAAAAATGATGGGCCTGAATTATCCGGGTGGCCCGGAAATCGCTCGTCTGGCCGAGCAGGGCGTTGCAGGACGTTTTACCTTTCCGCGTCCGATGTGCGACCGGCCTGGCCTGGCTTTTAGCTTCAGTGGCCTTAAAACGTTTGCCCTGAACACCTGGCAGCAGAGCGTCAGCGCCGGGGACGACAGCGAGCAAGCCCGTTGCGACATCTCGCTGGCGTTCCAGCAGGCCGTGGTGGAGACTTTGACCATCAAGTGCAAGCGTGCCCTGAAACAGGCGGGCATGAAGCGTCTGGTGATTGCCGGGGGCGTTAGCGCCAACAAGGCATTACGCACCTCGCTTGAGAAGATGCTCGGCGACATGCAGGGCGATGTGTTTTATGCCCGTCCGGAGTTTTGTACCGACAATGGCGCGATGATTGCGTTTGCCGGTTGTCAGCGTTTGCAGGCCGGTCAGCACGAAAGCCTGGCGATCAGCGTGCAGGCACGTTGGCCGATGGAGCAATTGTCAGGGTTGTAATGAGCAGCGCTCATGCGCGAAATTTAAAAATGCCGTTCGCGCCCGGCAAACAGGTCGCGTAGATTGCCGCGATGGCGCCAGACGATCAGGCCCGTGAGTGCGCTCATGGGTAGCAGTGCCGCTGGTTCTTGCCAGGCCAGTAGCGGCAGGGTCAGGGGTGTGGCGATCAGCGCGGCGAGTGAGCTGGTGCGGGTCAGGTAGAACGTCAGCAGCCAGGCGCAGACCGCCAGCAGTGCAGCTGGCGGGTACAGGCCCAGCAGCATGCCGGCAGCGGTGGCAACACCCTTGCCGCCGCGAAAGCGAAAGTACAGCGGGAACAGGTGGCCGATAACGGCGCTGACGCCGATCCAGGCCTGTTCTTGCAGCGAAAGGCCCACAAGGCCTGCAATCAGCACGGGCAACAGCCCTTTGCAGAGGTCGCCGAGCAAGGTCAGGACGGCAAGTTTTTTGCCGGCCAGGCGCAACATATTGGTGGCACCGGCATTACCCGAGCCACTCATTCGCGGATCGGGGTTACCGGTCAGGCGGCTGAGCAAAATGGCAAAGGACAGAGAGCCGAGCAGGTAGGCGAGGGTCGCCAATAACCAAAACATGCTAACTATTCCGGGCGAGGACGCCCTGATTCTAACGGCGCATTGCGCCCTTGTCGTGCAGCGGAGAAAAGTGCTTGGACAGAGTGTTTATCGAGGGCCTGGAAGTCGACACCGTGATCGGTGCCTACGACTGGGAGCGAGGCATCCGACAGTGCTTGCGTCTTGATCTGAGCTTCGCCTGGGATAATCGCCCAGCCGCTGCCGGCGATGACCTGACGCTGGCACTCGATTACGCGAGCGTATCGTCACGTATCCAGGCCTTTGCCGAGCAGGCTCAGTACCAGTTGGTCGAGACCTTTGCCGAGCGTTTGGTTGAGGTGCTGATGAGCGAATTCAAGATCACCTGGATGCGCCTCAAGTTGACCAAGCCAGGCGCCGTCCCGGCAGCCACCGGTGGTGTGGGCGTGGAGATCGAGCGCGGATGTCGCTGACTCAGGTGTACCTCGGGCTCGGTAGTAATATCGAGCGCGAAACCCATTTGCAGGCGGGTCTCGAAGCCCTGGCGGGTTTCCTGGTGGACATACGCTGCTCGGCGGTGTTCGAAAGCCAGCCGGTGGGGATCAAGAGCGGGCCGTTCTTCAATTTCGTGGTCTCGGCTTACACCGATCTGCCGCTGATGGAGTTGGACCGTCGGTTAAAATTCATCGAAGCGGACAACGGTCGTTACGCACCAGACCGCAAGGGTTTGCCGCTGGATATCGACGTGCTGCTGTTCGGCGATCTGGTGGGCAATTTCGATGGTTTGATCCTGCCGCGCGCCGAGATTCTGAAAAATGCCTTTGTGCTGTGGCCGTTGTCGCTGATTGCGCCGGATCGGGTGCATCCGGGTGTCGGCAAAAGCTTTGCGGCGTTGTGGAGCGAGGCGCAGATTAATCAGGTGTTGGCGCCGGTGGCGTTTGAATGGCGCGGTGAACAGCTGACCCCTTCAGCATTGTTGTGAGGCGGATGACGCCTTCGCGGGCGAGCCTCGCTCCTACAGGGTTTACGCTGATCTCTGTAGGAGCGAGGCTTGCCCGCGAAGCTTTTCAGGCCGACGCATTCTCCTTGTAAACCTTCAGCGCCTTTAGCCGCTCACGCTTGATCGCCTCACCCAGCTCCGGCCCGTTGAATCCCTTCTCCAGCAACGGCTGAACCGCCACGCTGCGAGCCGCAGTCGCTGCTCCGCGCAAATAATCCGCCTGTGGATAACTTCGTTGTTCCAGACCTTTGCGTCCGCGCGCGTCCATCTCGCACGCCGCAATAAATTCTTCGAACCGCTGAGGTCGACGGTAAACGTCGAAACTCTGCAGCAACTCCAGCAAAGTCGACGCTTTCAGCTCCAGGGCGCGATGGCCATGGGTGTGATACTTGCCCACCAACAGCGCCAGTTCCTGGCAATCCTTCGGCGCCTTGAAGCGTTCGTTGACCGCCTTGATCAGTTTCAAGCCTGTGTGTTCGTGAGCAATGTGCCGCGGCCATTCCTCCTCGGGCGTCAGTCCTTTGCCCAGGTCATGCAGCAAGCAAGCCCAGCGTACGGTCAGCGGTTGTTTGTGCTGTGCCGCTTGTTCCAGCACACTCAGGGTATGCACGCCAGTGTCAATTTCCGGGTGATGGGCTTCGGGTTGCGGTACACCGAACAACGCATCGACTTCCGGCATCAACACCTTGAGTGCACCGCACTCGCGTAGCACCTCAATGAACACCTGCGGCTGATCTTCCATCAAGGCCCGGGAGATTTCTTTCCAGCTGCGTTCAGCCGTCAACGCCTCCAGTTCGCCTGACTCACTGAGTTGGCGCATCAACTCCAGGGTTTCGGGCGCTACGGTAAAACCCAATTCGGCATAGCGCGCTGCGAAACGCGCAACGCGCAGAACCCTGAGCGGATCTTCGGCGAACGCGGGGGAGACGTGGCGAAGCAGGCGTGCTTCGAGATCGCGCTGGCCATGGTAGGGGTCGGTCAGGTTTTGCTGATCGTCCTCGGCCATTGCGTTGATCGTCAGGTCGCGGCGAATCAGGTCTTCTTCGAGGGTGACTTCGGGGCTGGCGTGAAAGGTGAAACCGCCGTATCCGCGCCCACTTTTGCGCTCGGTGCGGGCGAGGGCGTATTCCTCGCCGCTTTTTGGGTGAAGAAATACCGGGAAGTCTGCGCCGACCGGCCGAAAGCCTTTGGCGAGCATTTCTTCGGTGGTAGCGCCGACCACGACCCAATCGATATCGGTGACAGGTTTGCCCAGCAGGCGATCACGAATCGCACCGCCGACTTTATAAATCTGCATAAAAAACCTCCGTTAGCTCGACAGAATAACCTTTGCGTCGAACTTCCGGAGGCAGAAAGGGGATCAAAGATGGATGACGGCCAGGTCCAGTCGGCCGTAATCGCCCTCAGCGTGCTCGCCTCTTGGCGGAACGTGGTGGGTTTTCATAACCTGGTCGCCTTGCAGGGTTTCCAGGTGAATATCGAAGCCCCAGAGCCGGTGCAGGTGTTTGAGCACTTCCTCGGTGGACTCACCCAATGGTTTGCGATCGTGTTGCTGGTGACGCAAGGTCAGGGAGCGGTCGCCACGCCGGTCGATGCTGTAGATCTGCACGTTGGGTTCACGATTGCCGAGGTTGTACTGCGCGGCCAGGGTTTCACGAATGATGCGGTAGCCACCTTCGTCATGAATGGCCGGGACCAGCAGATCGTCCTTCTGGTCGTCATCGAGAATGCTGAACAGCTTCAGGTCACGGATCACCTGGGGTGACAGGTACTGCAGGATGAAGCTTTCATCCTTGAAGCTGCTCATGGCGAACTTGATGCTCGACAGCCAGTCGGTGCCGGCAATCTCAGGGAACCAGCGGTAGTCCTCTTCGGTTGGATGTTCACACATGCGCCGGATGTCCCGGTACATGGCAAAACCCAGGGTGTAGGGGTTGATACCGTTGTAATAGGGGCTGTCAAAGCCGGGTTGATAGACCACGCTGGTGTGGGACGTCAGGAACTCCATCATGAAGCCGTCGGTAACCAGGCCTTCGTCATACAGGTCGTTCATCAGGGTGTAATGCCAGAACGTGGCCCAGCCCTCGTTCATCACCTGAGTCTGGCGTTGCGGGTAGAAATACTGCGCGATCTTGCGCACGATCCGCACGATTTCGCGCTGCCACGGTTCCAGCAGCGGGGCGTGTTTTTCGATGAAGTACAGGATGTTTTCCTGAGGTTCGGCGGGGAAGCGCGCGTTGTCCTTGTCGCTGTACTTGTCCGCGCCTTTGGGAATGGTCCGCCACAGATCGTTGATCTGCTTCTGCAAATGTTCTTCCCGATCCTTCTGCCGACGGCGTTCTTCTTCCGCGGAAATCGGATACGGGCGTTTGTAACGGTCGACTCCGTAGTTCATCAGGGCGTGGCAGGAATCGAGCAGATCCTCTACCGCGTCGATGCCGTGACGCTCTTCGCACTGCATGATGTACTGCTTGGCGAACACCAGGTAATCGATGATCGAACTGGCGTCGGTCCAGGTGCGGAACAGGTAGTTGCCTTTGAAAAAGCTGTTGTGCCCATAGCAGGCATGAGCCACGACCAGCGCTTGCATGCAGATGGTGTTTTCTTCCATCAGATAGGCAATGCACGGGTCCGAGTTGATTACGATCTCGTAGGCCAGCCCCATCTGGCCGCGCGAGTAGGATTTCTCGGTGCTGAGGAAGTGTTTGCCATAGGACCAATGGTGATAACCCAGCGGCATGCCGACGGAGGCATACGCGTCCATCATCTGTTCGGCGGTGATCACTTCGATCTGGTTGGGATAGGTATCCAGGGCATAACGAGCCGCCAGGCGACTGATTTCTTTGTCGTAGGCCTGGATCAGCTCGAACGTCCATTCTGAGCCGGTGGAAATGGGTTGGCGCTTCTGCTCTTTGGCGGTCATGTCACTAACCTGCGCTGGAAGAGTTCACGGAAGACCGGATAGATATCCCCGGCCGAGACCAGTTGTTGCTGGGCAAAAGTGTCAGAGAAAGCTTCGGCGATGCGTTCGTACTCGAACCACAAGGCCTGGTGTTCGCGCGGGGTGATCTCAACGTAAGTGTAGTACTGCACGAACGGCATGATCTGGTTGATCAGGATGTCGCGGCAAATCGGCGAGTCGTCGTTCCAGTTGTCGCCGTCGGAGGCCTGGGCGGCATAGATGTTCCACTCGTTGCTCGGATAGCGCTCGGCCATGATCTCCTGCATCAGTTTCAAGGCGCTGGAAACGATGGTGCCACCGGTTTCCCGGGAGTAGAAAAACTCTTCCTCATCCACTTCGCGGGCGCTGGTGTGGTGACGGATGAACACGACGTCGATCTTGTCGTAGTTACGCTTGAGGAACAGGTACAGCAGGATAAAGAACCGTTTGGCGATGTCCTTGGTCGCCTGGGTCATTGAGCCGGACACGTCCATCAAGCAGAACATGACCGCCTTGGAGCTGGGGTTGGGTTGCTTGATCAGCAGGTTGTATTTGAGGTCGAAGGTGTCGAGAAAAGGTACGCGATGGATGCGCGCACTGAGTTTTTCGATTTCAGCCTCGATTTCCTGAATATCGCCGAAGTTATCAGGTTCTTCCTGCTTCAGTCGCAGAAGTTCTTCCTTGGCATCGCGCAATTTTGCCCGGCTGCTGCCGGACAGGGCAATTCGCCGTGCATGGGCCGAGCGCAAGGTGCGGATAATGTTGATCCGCGACGGGTTGCCCTCGTTGCTGATGCCTGCGCGAACGGTCTTGAAGGTGTCGGTGCCGGTCAGGTTGCGCTTGACCAGGTTGGGCAGTTCGAGGTCCTCGAACATGAATTCGAGAAATTCCTCCTGGGTAATCTGGAAGACGAATTCGTCCATCCCTTCGCCCGAATTACCGGCCTTGCCCGGGCCTCGGCCGCCGCCACCTCCGGGCGGACGGGCAATGTGCTCGCCGCTGGTGAATTCCTTGTTGCCCGGATGCACGACGGTCTGCTTGCCACCGCGACCGTGGTGAAGCACCGGCTCGTCGATGTCGCGACCGGGAATGCTGATCTGTTCGCCGTGTTCCATATCGGTAATGGAGCGCCGGCTGACCGCCTCTTCGACGGCCTTCTTGATGTGATCACGGTAACGCCGCAGAAACCGCTGACGGTTCACCGTGCTCTTGTTCTT
The DNA here is from genome assembly GCF_001297125.1 of Pseudomonas sp. RIT-PI-q. Taxonomy (GTDB): domain Bacteria; phylum Pseudomonadota; class Gammaproteobacteria; order Pseudomonadales; family Pseudomonadaceae; genus Aquipseudomonas. Next base: position 42,140 of record NZ_LHPC01000056.1, on the reverse strand, counting down.
GCCATTGAGACGTCGGTCGATCACATAGCTCATGACTGCTCCTTAGAAGCTGTCCTGAAAGGGGCGAGCGGTTATGCAGCATCGACCGTGCCAAGGGATGTACACGCTCCCCCAAGCGCTTTTGAATACTGCCTGAACCTTGCTACCGACTTTCGAACACCTTCCAGAGGTCTGTGTAACAGAAAACGCGTACACAGGCCTCTGGCTGACGACAACCGGTCTGACCGGCAGCGGGTTATTGTGATTTTCTGACCCGCAGATACCACTCGGACAGCAGTCGTACCTGTTTGTCGGTGTAGCCCCGCTCGACCATCCGTGTGACGAAGTCGTTGTGCTTCTGCTGGTCCTCTTTGCTGGCCTTGGCGTTGAAGCTGATGACCGGCAGCAGGTCCTCGGTGTTCGAGAACATTTTCTTCTCGATGACCACCCGCAGTTTTTCGTAGCTGAGCCAGGTTGGATTCTTGCCGTTGTTGTTGGCCCGGGCGCGCAGTACGAAGTTGACGATTTCGTTGCGGAAATCCTTCGGATTGCTGATGCCGGCTGGTTTTTCGATTTTCTCCAGTTCTTCGTTCAGCGCTACGCGGTTGAGGATTTCGCCGGTTTCCGGGTCGCGGTATTCCTGGTCCTGGATCCAGAAGTCTGCGTACAGCACGTAGCGATCGAAGATGTTCTGGCCGTACTCGCTGTAAGACTCGAGATAGGCGGTCTGGATCTCCTTGCCGATGAATTCGATATAACGCGGTGCCAGGTACTCCTTGAGGAAACGCAGATAGCGTTCACGGGTCTCGGCCTGGAATTGCTCCTGTTCGATCTGTTGTTCCAGCACGTACAGCAGGTGCACCGGGTTGGCGGCGATTTCATGCGGATCGAAGTTGAAGACCTTCGACAGAATCTTGAACGCGAAGCGGGTTGAAAGACCGTTCATGCCTTCGTCGACACCGGCGTTGTCGCGATATTCCTGGATCGACTTGGCCTTCGGATCGGTGTCCTTGAGGTTTTCGCCGTCATACACGCGCATCTTGGAGTAGATGTTGGAGTTTTCCGGCTCCTTGAGGCGCGAGAGCACGGTGAACTGGGCGAGCATCTTCAAGGTGTCAGGCGCGCAGTGAGCCTTGGCCAGGGAGCTGTTGAACAGGAGCTTGTCGTAGATTTTCACTTCGTCGCTGACCCGTAGGCAGTACGGTACTTTGACGATGTAGATCCGGTCGATGAAGGCTTCGTTGTTCTTGTTGTTGCGGAAGGTGTGCCATTCCGATTCGTTGGAGTGGGCCAGCAGGATCCCGGTGAACGGAATCGCACCGAGACCTTCGGTACTGTTGTAGTTGCCTTCCTGGGTGGCGGTCAGCAATGGGTGCAGCACCTTGATCGGTGCCTTGAACATTTCGACGAATTCCATCAGGCCCTGGTTGGCCCGGCACAGTGCGCCCGAGTAGCTGTAGGCGTCGGCGTCGTTTTGTGGGAATTCTTCGAGTTTGCGGATATCGACCTTACCCACCAGTGCCGAGATGTCCTGGTTGTTTTCGTCACCCGGCTCGGTTTTGGCGACGGCGATCTGGTTGAGGATCGACGGATAGAGTTTCACTACACGGAACTGGCTGATGTCGCCGCCGAACTCGGCCAGGCGTTTGGTGGCCCATGGCGACATGATAGTGTTGAGGTAGCGCCGTGGGATGCCGAAGTCTTCCTCGAGGATCGCGCCATCTTCGGTGGCGTTGAACAGACCCAGAGGTGATTCGAATACCGGCGAGCCCTTGATTGCGTAGAACGGCACTTTTTCGATCAGCTGTTTCAGCTTCTCGGCCAGGGACGATTTACCGCCACCGACGGGGCCGAGCAGATAAAGGATTTGTTTCTTCTCTTCCAGGCCTTGAGCGGCGTGGCGGAAATACGACACGATCTGGTCGATGCATTCTTCCATCCCGTGGAAGTCTTCAAAGGCCGGATAGCGGCGGATCACCTTGTTGGAGAAGATTCGCGACAGCCTCGAGTTGGTCGAGGTGTCGAGCAGCTCCGGTTCTCCGATGGCCAGCAGCAAACGCTCGGCGGCGGAGGCGTAGGCGCTGCGGTCCTGTTTACACAGCTCAAGATACTCTTGCAGCGAGAGTTCTTCCTGGCGTGTGGACTCGAAGCGTTGTTGGAAGTGGCTAAAGATACTCATGACGTCACCTCGCTCGATACGTGGAGCCGACGCCGGATCAGTCAGTCGATGCTGGCAGCAACCGGATATGCAGTTGCTGTTTACCCCCCAGAACCCTTTCAAAGCGTACCGCCCCGAAAGCTACTCCCGATGACCCGCGCGCCGGTGTACCGGCTCTCCCCTGTTTTGGATGGCCTGCGCTTAAGGATAGTTGCTTATTCGGGAGGTAAAGGCGAGATACGTAATTAGTTGTGGCAGACCGTTCGTCTGCCACCGCGCTAGCCCGCGGCGGCTGGGGCCTCGCGTGTTACAAAAAAATTATTCGGAGGTGCCTTGCGCCGTTTCCGAAGGATAAGTCGTACGCCACAGTTCGAAACCGCCATCCATGCTGTAGACGTCGGAGAAGCCCTGGCTGATCAGGTACGCCGCCGCGCTCTGGCTGGAATTGCCGTGATAGCAGACCACTACCGTCGGGGCATCCAGGTCGGCGGCACGGATGAAATCCGAGATAGAAACGTTGTCCAGATGCTTCGAGCCAGCGATGTGCAGCGCGGCATAAGTTGCAGGGTCGCGGACGTCGACCACCACCGCGCCTTGTTCGCGCAGGGCCTGGGCCTGTTCCGGGGGGATACGTTTGAATTCGCTCATGGCGGGCTCCTGTGGCTCGGCTGAAAGCGCAGTCTAGCGCGGGGCGCTGGCTGACGATGGTTCGGAAATTTGTGAGGCGACTGGCGGCACGGCAGCATGGCCGTGCTCGTCGCATTTGCAGGACAGGCGCTCAAAGCTGTCGACGTTCATCAGGGTCAAGGCACCGCCCCAGACGCAGCCGGTGTCGAGGGCCGAGATGCCCGGCTCCTGGACTTTGCCTTCCAGCGCGGCCCAATGACCGAAGATGATCTTCAAGCCTTTGGTCTTGCGCTCCTTGTGCTGGAACCAGGGTTTGTAACCCGGCGGTGCAGAGTCGAGGCCTTCCTTGCTCTTGAGGTCAAGCTTGCCTTCGGCAGTGCAGAAGCGCATGCGGGTGAAATAGTTGGTGATCAACCGCAGGCGTGGCACGCCTGTGAGGTCGCTGTCCCATTTCGCCGGGTCGTTGCCGTACATGCCGTCGAGGTAGGGCGGGAGCAGGTTGTCGTCGCGCAGGGCCGTCTCGACCTCGGCGGCGCACTTCAGGGCTTTGCGCAGCGACCATTGCGGCGGAATGCCCGCATGCACCAGCGCAACGTTACGTTGCTCGTCGTAGTGCATGAGTTTTTGCTGGCGCAGCCATTCCAGCAGCTCGGCGCAATCGGGCGCGTCGATAATCTCGCGCAGGGTGTCGGCTTTCTTCAGGCGTTCGATGTTCTTCCCGGCAGCCAGCAAGTGCAGGTCGTGGTTGCCGAGTACGCACACCAGCGATTCGCGGATGCTATAGAGGAAGCGCAAGGTTTCCAGAGACTGCGGGCCGCGGTTGACCAGAGCGCCGACCAGCCACAGACGATCCTTCATCGGATCGAAGGCGACTTTTTTGAGCAGACATTGCAGCGCTTCAAGGCAGCCTTGCAGATCGCCGACGGCATACGTCGCCATTAGTGCAAGGCGCCGGGCACCGCCAGCCGGAAGGGCGCGATGACAGCGTCGAAGTGCTTACCGTCGTCGGCAATCATCTGGTAAGTGCCCTGCATCGTTCCGACCTTGGAGGTCATGACCGTCCCGCTGCTGTAGGTATGGCTCTTGCCCGGCTCGATCAGCGGTTGCTGACCCACAACGCCGGCGCCGCGTACTTCCTCGACATGCCCGTCACCGTCGGTGATGACCCAATGTCGTGACAGTAGCTTGGCTGGTAACTCGCCGTTGTTTTGCACGGTAATGGTGTAAGCGAAGGCAAAGCGCTCGTGCTCGGGTTGCGATTGTTCTGCCAGATAGCGAGTGACGACGCTGACGTCGACCTGATAACGAGGATCGGACATGCAAGAGGCCTTAAAAACGAAGCGGGACGCGGGGCGTAGCTGATGGAACTCAGTCTAGGCCAAGTATCGGGTAGTAAACCAGACATGACGGCTGGTGTCCTACCCGATAACGCCTCAAGCCTGTCAGATGTCCGCAGGCGCCTGTAGGACTTGTTCGCTGAGCTTGTCGGCTAGACGTACGAAAGCGGCCAGATCGAGCTGCTCGGGACGCAGGCTGCCGTCGACGCCGGCGGCTTCGATTTCAGCGTTGCTCAACAGCAGCTTGAGGGTGTTGCGCAGGGTTTTGCGGCGCTGGTTGAAGGCTTCGCGCACGACGCGTTCCAACAGCTTGTGATCCTTGGCCGGGTGCGGCAGCACGGCGTGCGGCACCAGGCGGACGATGGCCGAATCGACTTTTGGCGGCGGATTGAACGCGCCCGGACCTACGTTGAACAGATGCTCAACCCTGCAGTGATACTGAACCATGATCGACAGGCGGCCCCAATCACCCCCCCCAGGACCGGCTGCCAGACGCTCGACCACTTCCTTTTGCAGCATGAAGTGCATGTCGCGAATCAGGCTGGCGTTGTGCAGCAGGTGGAAAATCAGCGGCGTAGAGATGTTGTACGGCAGGTTGCCGACCACTCGCAGGCTGTTCGGTGCGGCGTTCAGGCTGTTGAAGTCGAACTTCAGCGCATCACCCTGATGCAGGTTGAAGTTGCTCTTGTGGGCGAACTGCTGATTGAGGATCGGGACCAGATCCTTGTCCAGCTCGACCACGTCCAGCTGAGCGCCACTGTTGAGCAGACCTTGGGTCAAAGCGCCCTGGCCCGGACCGATTTCCAGCAGGTGGTCTTCAGGCTTGGCGCGGATGGCACGCAGGATGCGGTCGATAACGCCGGCATCGTGCAGGAAGTTTTGGCCAAAGCGTTTGCGCGCCTTGTGTTGGTAATGCTCGGTCATAAACGGGTCTCGGCCATCTGGTAGGCGGTTTCCAGGGCGACTTGCAGGCTGCCGGTATCGATTTTGCCGCTGCCGGCCAAATCCAGGGCGGTGCCGTGGTCGACCGATGTGCGGATGATCGGCAAGCCGAGAGTCACGTTGACTGCCGCGCCGAAGCCTTTGTATTTCAGCACAGGCAGGCCCTGGTCGTGGTACATCGCCAGCACCGCGTCGCAGTGCTCCAGATATTTGGGGGTAAACAGAGTGTCGGCGGGCAGGGGGCCGCGAAGGTCCATGCCCTCGCCGCGCAGGCGCTCTAATGTAGGTTCGATGATGTCGATTTCTTCATGGCCCAGGTGTCCGCCTTCGCCGGCGTGCGGGTTGAGCCCGCAGACGAGGATGCGTGGCTGGGCGATGCCGAATTTTTCTTGCAGATCGGCGTGCAGAATCCGCGTGACCCGCTCCAGACGCTCCGGTGTGATTGCATCGGCAATCTCACGAAGGGGCAGGTGAGTGGTGACCAGCGCCACGCGCAATCCGCGGGTGGCGAGCATCATCACCACTTGTGCGGTGTGGGTCAGGTCAGCGAGAAATTCCGTGTGCCCGGAAAAGGCGATCCCGGATTCATTGATCACGCCCTTGTGCACAGGGGCAGTGATCATGCCGGCGAAATGCCCGTCCAGGCAGCCTTGCCCCGCTCGGGTCAGGGTTTGCAGAACGAAAGCGGCATTGGCCTTGTCCAGTTGCCCTGCGGTCACTTTCGCGTTGAGCGGCGTATCCCACACATACAGGCTGTTGGCTGGCGCGGGTATATCCGGCCAGTGGTCCGGTGTTACCGGCAGCAAATCGACAACCACACCCAGCTGCGCAGCCCGCTCAAGGAGCAGGTCGCGGCTGGTAATGGCAATCAGGGGATGTGGCTGGGCTTGCGAGGCGAGCAGCAGGCACAGGTCAGGACCTATGCCGGCCGGCTCGCCGGGTGTCAGCGCGAAACGTTTGGGTTTCACTGTGGTGCCTGGTCTGCACCAGGGAGTTTGATCTCTACGTACGCTTCGTCACGGATCTGACGCAGCCAGGTTTGCAGCTCTTCGTCGTATTTGCGGTTACGCAGTACGGTCATTGCTTGCTGCTCACGCGCTTGAGTCGTGTTGTCGGTGGCGCGGCGTCCAAGGACTTCCAGGACGTGCCAGCCATATTGAGTCTGGAACGGCTTGGACAGCTTGCCTTGAGGGGTCTTGGCCATCACTTCGCGGAACTCGGGTACGAGTGCATTCGGGTCGATCCAGTTCAGGTCGCCGCCGTTGAGAGCGGAGCCCGGGTCTTCCGAATAGCTTTTCGCCAGCTCGCCGAAGTCTTCGCCCGCTTCGATACGGGTGTAGAGGGACTCGGCCAGTGCTTTGGTTTTTGCTTCGTCGCGGATCGGGCTCGGCTTGACCAGGATATGACGCACATGCACTTCGTCGCGCACCTGGGTCTCACCGCCACGCTTGTCGAGGATCTTCAGGATGATGAAGCCACCCGGCGTGCGCATGGGTTGAGTAATGTCGCCGACAGCCATGGTGCCCAGCATGCGATCGAACGGAGGTGGCAATTGAGCGGCTTTACGCCAACCCATGTCGCCGCCTTCCAGAGCGGTTTCGCTGGCGGACTTGGCGATTGCCAACTGACCGAAGTCAGCGCCTTGCTTGAGCTGCTGGTACACCGCGTCGGCCTGTTTGGCGGCATTCTGAATCGCGTCGGAGTTGGCGCTTTCCGGCGTAGGAATCAGGATGTTGGCCAGACGAAACTCTTCGGACAACTGCATTTTGCCGAGGTCGGAAGCGAGGAAGTTCTTCACTTCCTGTTCGGAAACCTGGATGCGCTCGGCCACACGGCGCTGACGCACACGGCTGATGACCATTTCGCGGCGAATCTGGTCACGGGCGTCGTCGTAAGACAGACCGTCGCGAGTCAGGGCGGCGCGGAATTGATCCACGGTCATGTTGTTGCGCTGGGCAATGGTGCCGACAGCCTGGTTCAGTTCTTCATCGGTAATACGGATGCCGGAGCGTTCGCCGATCTGCAGTTGCAGGTTTTCGACGATCAGACGCTCAAGCACCTGCTGATCCAGCACGCCGGCCGGCGGTACGGCAGCGCCGCGTTTGGCGATGGTTTGCTGAACTTCATGAACACGTTGGTCCAGTTGGCTCTGCATGACCACATCGTTGTCGACAATGGCCACCACTTTATCGATGGACTGTACCGCGGCGTTGGCCGCAGTACCCAGGAACAGCGCGCCCAGCATCAGCGGGCGCAGACAATCAGAAAGCTTGGTCTTCACGTTCACGATAACCTTGAATGCCTTTGTCGAGGAAGCTCTCTACTTTGGCGCCGGTGAGGCCGCCGAGTCCCTTCAGAACAATTTGGAGGAAGACGCCATGGTCGCCTTTTTCGTTTTGCGGGGCATCCTGACTGAATTCGTCGTAGGAAACCCAGTAACGGTTGATCAGGCGCAGTTTCCAGCAGCAGTTGTCGTACTCGAAACCACCGAAGGCTTCCAGGGTACGGTTGCGGTTGTAGTCATACTGCCAGCGGCTGATGGCGTTCCATTGCGGCACGATCGGCCAGATCACCGAGAAGTCGTGCTGTTCGATTTTGTAGTAGTCCTTCACGAAGCCAGGAGTACCCGGGGTGCCATAGTCGCCACCGAATTGCCATTGGCCAGTGTTCTGGTTGTAGATCACCTGGTCATTACGATAGCGATAGCCGGCGTTGATAACCTTGTTCGGATTGTCTTCGGGCTGGTAGTGGAACATCGCGCTGCCCGAGCGCGGGCTGTGGCTGTCCGGGTCCCAGTTGTAATCGGCGGTGGTGCGCCAGTCACGATTCCAGCGATATTCGTACTCCAGCGCATAAGGAGAAACGTTGGCGTGCGCATCTGCGCGGGTTTTTGCATCGACACCGGGCAGTTGGACTTCGCGATCCTTGAAGTACAGGGCTTGGCCGACGCTGATGCGTTGGCGCTCGAAGCCGTCGTCTTCGATCCAGCGGTTGGTTACGCCCAGCGACAGCTTGTTTTCATCACCGACACGGTCGGAGCCGGAGAAGCGGTTGTCGCGGAACAACGACGCATAGTTGAAGGTGTATTCAGCGGTGTCGAAGACTGGAATGTCTTCCTGATCTTTCTCTGGGACATAGAGGTAGAAAAGACGCGGCTCAAGGGTCTGGCGATAGTTTTTGCCGAACCATTGAGTGTTGCGGTCGAAGTACAGGCCGCTGTCGATGCTGGCGATCGGCACGCCACGGTTCTGGTTACTGCTGAAGGTGCCGTTGACATTGTCAGTCCCGGCCGCAGCTGCTGCTTGTTCTTGACTGACGATCTGGCTTTTACCGGTGCCGTCCAGGTCCAGCTGGTATTGCGTGTACTGGTACTTGAGCGTTGGCTTCAAGAAACCATAGGTCCAGTTCAGCGGCAGGCTGACAGCTGGCGCAAGGTTGAGGCGGTCGCCAGTGGCGCGAGCCAGACCTTGAACGTTGGTGTCGAGACGAGGGGACACACTGCCGTCTTCGTTGGTGAAATTGCCGGTTTTCAGGTCACGATCAAACCGCACGATTTCAGTGTTGTAGTTGAAATCCAGTCCGCCCGGATGATACGGCAGTGCACCATCAAAGGTGATCTGCGGCAGACGATCATACGGCGTGATGTTTGAAACGGTCGCCAGCTGATAAGCCTGGGCGTTGACGCGGGCGGTGTAGCTGTCGCCGCGATAGCTGACAGAACCCTGCTGGTTCACGTAGTCAGTGCTTTTCACACCAATCTGATCAGTCTGCAGATCCTGGAAGTAATACGGATCGCTGATCTTGGTGTAGTCGACCTGCGTGAAGACGCGCGAATCCAGACCACCCTTGTGTTGCCAGTTATACAAGTAGCGGTTTTTCTGGTAGTCGGTCTGCCCGCTGCGATCGGTGTCCTCGTCATTGAGGTACGCCGCGCCGAACTGACCTTCGCTGGACTTGGTCAGGTAGCGGAATTCGCCTTCCATCAACAGACCGTGCTTGCTCATGTAGCGTGGGTACAACGTGGCATCGTAGTTCGGTGCCAGGTTGAAGTAATACGGTGTAACCAGCATGAAGCCGGTATCGCTGCCGGTGCCGATGGTCGGCGGCAGGAAGCCCGACTGGCGACGGTCGTCGATCGGGAAGTAGATGTACGGGGTGTACAGGACAGGAATGTCCTTGACCCGCAGTGTCACGTTGGTCGCGGTGCCGAAACCGGTGGCCGGGTTCAAGGTGATGTTGTTGCCCTTGAGTTGCCAGGCGTTGCTGTTCGGTTCGCACGTGGTGTACGTACCATCCTTGAGGCGGATGATCGCGTTCTCGGCACGTTTGGCGTACAGCGCGTTACCGCGAATGCGTGATTTGTGCATCACGTATTCGGCGTTGTCGACCTTGGCTTCACCGGTGTCGAGTTGCACGTCGGCGTGGTCGCCGACGATCAGCGCGCCGTTGTCGCGAACACGCACGTTGCCGTTCAGTTCGCCACGGCTCTCGGCCTGGTAGAGATTCGCTTCGTCGGCTTCGACCTGCATGCTGCCCTGACGCATGACCACGTCACCGGCCAGGGTAGCGATCTGCTCATCCTGCTTGTAGCGGGAGGCCTTGGCGCCGATAAAGGTCGGAGCGTCACTTTTATTCGTCTTGTCATTCATGCCAGGACGAATCGGTTCGATATAGGAACCAGAGCAGTAAGGACCGGTTTCGGCCAATTGTGCTGCAGTGAGGTTCTCGCGCGGAACCCAGTCGAGGTGGCTGTAGTCTGCACTACGCGACTTCAGGCCGCGGCCCTTGGACTCGGTAACGAGTACAGGCTTGGCACCGGTGTCTTCGCTGGTGCCGCTCTCGGTCGCAGGTTCGCCGCCCGCGCTGACCGCGCTGCCGTCATGAACCGGGCGAGGTGGCAGCGCAGCTGCTGGAGATTTTGGCGCACAGTTCCAGGCACCCGAAGCAGAGACTGAGCAGTCATACTGTTCCGCGGCGACCACGAACGAAGTGGCAAGAGGTTGCAGGGCCAGCAGACTGCCGGTCACCAACAACGGAAATTTTTTACGAAACGCGGGGGATTTCAATGCCATCTTATTAGTCCGGGCTTCCTGCGTGCCATCTGCCCGCGGTGTGGGCCGCACGCCTCTCGATGGTCTGAAAAAGATGCTGGATAATAAAGCATGACCCGCTTGACGGCTAGCGCCGTCGGAGACCCTTGCAATGCCTGACCAAGATGTACGTTTGCAACACCTGAAAGTTTGGCTCGATGAGCAGTTGGCGATCCTCTTTGCAGAACAAGGCTGGGGTGCCGTACCCCCGGCCACGTTGACTGCGGCCAGTAGCGATGCGAGTTTTCGGCGCTATTTCCGCTGGGAAGGCGAGGGCAAAAGCTTCGTCGTGATGGACGCGCCGCCGCCCCAGGAAAACTGCAAACCCTTCGTGGATATCGCTTTTTTGCTGGCGAAATCCGGAATAAATGTGCCGATAATTTATGCCGAGGACCTCGAACGTGGTTTTCTTTTGCTCAATGACCTGGGCAACAAGACTTACCTGGACGTAATCGACAGCGAAAATGCCGACGATTTGTTCAAGGATGCCCTGCAAGCGCTGTTGGCTTTTCAGCAGTTGCCGATGGTTGCGCCGCTGCCGAGTTACGACGTGGCGTTGCTGCGGCGCGAGCTCGAACTGTTCCCCGAGTGGTACGTGAAACGCGAGCTGGGCATCGAGTTCGACTCGGCGCAGCAAATGCTCTGGCAGAACGTCACTGAGCTGTTGATCGACAGTGCTCTGGCGCAGCCAAAAGTGCTGGTGCATCGCGACTACATGCCGCGCAACCTGATGCTCAGCGAGCCAAACCCTGGCGTGCTGGATTTCCAGGATGCGGTCTATGGTCCCGTGACTTACGACGTCACCTGCCTGTTCAAGGATGCGTTCCTCAGCTGGCCTGAAGAGCGTGTCTACGGTTGGCTGGAAAATTACTGGCAGCAAGCCGGCGCCCTGGGCATTCCGGTTCAGCCAGACTTCGATGACTTCCTGCGCGCCAGCGACCTGATGGGTGTGCAGCGTCACCTGAAAGTCATCGGCATTTTCGCCCGCATCTGCCATCGCGACGGCAAGCCGCGCTACTTGGCCGATGTGCCGCGCTTCTTTGCTTATATAGAAGCAGTGATCGCCCGCCGTCCTGAACTGGCCGAGCTGGATGTGTTGCTGCTGAGTCTGCGTGCTGGAGCGAATGCATGAAGGCAATGATTCTGGCGGCGGGCAAAGGCGAGCGCATGCGCCCGCTGACCCTCACCACGCCAAAACCGCTGGTTCGCGCAGGCGGGGGGCCGCTGATCGAGTATCACCTGCGCGCGCTGGCCGCTGCCGGGGTTACCGAGATTGTGATCAACCATGCCTGGCTCGGCCAACAGATCGAAGACTATCTGGGCGATGGCGCGCGTTATGGCGTGAGCATTCGGTACTCGCCGGAAGGTGAGCCGCTGGAGACCGGCGGCGGGATTTTCCGCGCGTTGCCATTGCTGGGCGATGAGGCCTTTGTGGTGGTCAACGGTGACATCTGGACCGACTACGACTTCAGCGTGTTGCATCAGCCTATTGTCGGTCTGGCCCATCTGGTGCTGGCGGACAATCCGGCGCATCACCCGACGGGGGATTTCGGCCTGGTCGACGGCCAGGTGCGCGACGGTCAGCCGGGCACAGCAAGCCTGACCTACAGCGGCATCGCGGTGCTGCACCCGCAACTGTTTGAAGGCTGCTCCGACGGGGCGTTCAAGCTCGCGCCGTTGTTGCGCGCAGCGATGGCGCAAGGGCAGGTGACGGGCGAACATTTGAACGGGCATTGGGTGGATGTCGGCACTCATGAACGCCTCGCTGAAGTTGAAACCCTGATAGAAGCGAGACGCTGACATGCTGTGGCCAGGGACTCTGATTGGAGCCGGAGCAGGCTTTGCCATAGCCAGCATTCCGGGGGCCATGCTTGGCGCCTTGTTGGGACAAGCGCTGGATCGGCGTTTGAATCTGCAGAGTTGGGCGCACTTGCGAGAAAAACTCGGCGGTCGTCCGGTGTTGCGCAACGACGAATTATTGTTCGTGTTGTTGGGCCGGTTGGCCAAGTGCGATGGACGGGTGGTGGATGGCCACATTCAGCAGGCCCGCCAGGAAATGCGTTCGCTGGAAATGACCGAGTCGGCACAGCGCCGGGCGATTGCCGCGTTCAATCGCGGCAAGTCGGGTCATGACCGGTTGCGCGGTTACCTGCGGCGTTTGAGTGCTCAACCTCATGCGGCCGAAGGTGTCTTGCGCGCCTGTTGGCGGATGGTCTGGGCCGATGGTCGTGCCGGTGGCAGTGAGCGCGAGTTGATTACGCAGTGGGGTAAATGGCTGGGCTGGACACCGCATCAAGTGCAAGCGCTGGCGACCGACTACGAACCGCAAAAACGATCGCTGGGCACCAGTGTTACAACCTATCAGGACGCCTTGCGGCTATTGGGCGTGTCCGCCACCAGTGAGCCGGCGCAGATCAAGCGTGCTTACCGACGCCTGCTCAGCCGTCATCACCCGGACAAGATTGCCGGCAGCGGTGCGACGGCGTTGCAGGTTCGAGAGGCGACTGACAAGACTCGCGAACTGCACAATGCCTATACGTTGATTCGTCAGCGTCGGGATTTTCGCTAGCAGGGTCGATAAGTGTTGTTGGTGAGGTCGCCTTCGCGGGCAAGCCTCGCTCCCACAGGATTTAAGTCGGTCGCAAAAGACGTGTACGACACAAATCCTGTGGGAGCGGGCTTGCCCGCGATGGCGGCGACGCGGTCTATCAGTCCGCCGCCGGCTGAGGATTCAACCACCCGCGCACCCGACGAAACAGCTGTTCTTGCTCCGCTTTGGTATCAGGCAACGCCTTGAGCGACACCTGGCTAAATGCCGAAACCTTCAAGCGCTTGCTGGCCTGCAGGCGCTCCAGTGCTGCGTTGCGATCCAGCGGTTTGTCCATGTAGAAGATGTCTGCAGTGGGCAACTTCAAGGTCGGCGTCAATTCAGCCAGCTCGGGTTTCGCTGTGACAGGCGTCTGCGCCGCAACCATCACGAACTTCTCGACCTGCGATGGCTGCTTTTCGCTCAAATACCGCGCAGCCCAATAAGCGCCGGTGCCATGCCCCAGCACGACGATGCGGCGAGCGCTTTGTTGTTCGGCATACGCAATGGCCGCATCAATGCGAGAAAAGATGCGTTCGGCGTCGGCCTTTGATTGCTCCTCGGTGGTTTCAGCGATGGCCTTGTCGGCCACTTCCGCTTCACCGCCGGCCGCTTGTTCAATGGGGGCGGCCGTGGTCGAGTCCTTGCTGCCGGTTTCCGGCGCTTTGAGCGTTGGCGGCATTTCCACGACCCGTGGCGCAATGGCATCGCTTTGCAGGTCCGGCAAGGTGATACTCAGGCTGCTCCATTTGGCGTCCGGCAATTTACGACGCAATGGACCGATTGCTTGCGGCCAGTCAACGGTTTCGCCGGCGCCAGGGATGATAATCACCGCGCCTTTGGGTTCGGCGGTATTGGCCGGTTTCCACAAGGCCAGGAACGTGTCGGCACCGGCCTGAAGCTGTTGCTGTTCTTGAGCAGGGATTTTTCGCTCAAGTGCTGTCGCTTCTTCCTGACTACGCTCAGGCAGCGGCTGACGTTCGGCTGGTTTTTCTTCTGTAGCAGGAGCCGGGTTGGCCGCCTCGACGGCTGCTTTTACGGAAAACGCGCAAGGCAGGATCAGCGACAGGCACAATGCTGGCAGTGCCAGGCGGTAGACAGGGGGCATCGGATATTCCAGGCCAGAAGTAATTCCGGCAGCCTAATGGGTTGGTCAGTATTTGTCAGTGTGTGGGACTTCGATGATGCGTTTTTGCTGTCTGTGGGTTATCGGCTGTTTGTGGTTTCCCTTGATGAGTTGGGCCGCGCCCGCGCCACCGGCGCACGTCGTGCAATTGTCCGCCGGCCAGCAACAATGGCTGGCGCAGCATGACGAGTTGCGGGTCGGGCTGGTGTTGCAAGCACCCTACGCGCAATACGACCGCCGATTGCAGCGCCTGTCCGGGGTTAACGTCGAACTCATGAAATGGCTGGCCAAGGCGCTCAAGGTCGAGCTGAGCTGGCGTAATTTTCCCGACCTTGCGCAACTGGAAGCCGCTGCGCGCGACGGTGAAATAGATATCGCTCCGGGGCTGACCCAAACCCCCGGCGGCCTGCGTCTCTGGCAATTTTCCGATCCGTACATGCGGGTGCCGCAACTGGTGGTCAGCGACCAGAAAAGCACTGGCGTGGTGGAGCTGGAAAAACTCGACAGCCAGACTCGCGTCGCCGTGCGCATGCCCAGTGCCACCGCCGATTACCTGCGCAGCAATTATCCGCACCTGAACCTGCAAGGCGTACCGATCGAACGCCAGGCATTGCAGTTGCTGCTCAGTCAGCAGGCGAGTTACGCCGTGGGGGATGAGGCGCAATGGGGGCGCCTGTTCACCGGGCCGGAGTTCTCCGGGCTTTTGGTGGTCGGCGACATCGGCCTGCCGCAACTGCTGCGCGTCGCCACGCGGCGGGACTGGCCAGAGCTTGCCGGCATTGTCGAAAACGCGCTGCGCGCAATCCCCGCCAAGGACCTGGAACAACTGCACAACCAATGGTTGCAACCCAAGTACCCGCGCCTGACCGAGTCCCCGGGTTTCTGGCAAAACCTTTGCCTGCTGTTGCTGGTGCTGACCCTGAGCAGCATGGCCATCGTGTTCTGGCAGCGTCGGCAACAGCACAGCCTGGAGCAACGCTTGCTGGAGGCCCGGCAAGACATTGCCCTGCGTGCCGCCAGCGAAGAAGCCTTGCGCCTGACGCAGTTTTCCATCGACCAGAGCACCGTCGGCATCCTCTGGGTCAACTGGGACAGTCATGTGCGCTACGCCAACCGCGCGGCCGAAACCATGCTCGGTTATCCGGCGGGCGGAATCATTGATCGACCGCTGATCGACTTCGAACCCGGCTTGCACATGGACCGCTGGCTGAACCTGTGGAAACGCGCGCGGGCCAGCGAAGAGGGCCCGCAAAGTTTCGAAACCAATTGTGTGCGGGCCGATGGCAGCATCCTGCCGGCGGATGTGTCGCTGAGCTTCCTGCGGTTTCGCGATGGCGAATACCTGGTGGTCTACCTCAACGATGTCACCGAGCGCCGTCGTGCCCTGGCGGCGTTGCAGGAAAGTGAAGCGCGGCTGCAAGGGATTGCCGCCAACGTTCCCGGATTGGTCTTTCGCCTGGAACGGGCGCCGGTGACGGGGCAGATCGACTTTGCCTACATCAGCGAAGGCAGTGAAAGCCTGTCGGGTTATTCGCCCGCAACCCTGGCTCATCGCGACAAAGGCCTGCGCAGCCTGGTGCACCCGGATGACAAGGCCAGCTATCACCACACTCAGGACCATGCGCTGGATACCGACAGCGACTGGTCGTGGCAAGGACGGATTCTCACCCGTTCAGGCGAGCAGCGCTGGGCCGAGATCAAGGCGATTACCCGGCGACTCGAAGACGGCGCCTACGTCTGGGACGGAATCGTCTGGGACATCAGCGAGAGCAAGCGCATCGAACTGGAACTGGCCAGTTCCAGGGAGCAACTGCGTGAATTGTCGGCGCACCTGGAAAGCGTGCGGGAAGAGGAAAAAGCGCGGATCGCCCGGGAAGTTCACGACGAACTGGGTCAGATGTTGACCGTGCTCAAACTGGAAACGTCCATGTGCGAACTGGCCTACGCGCAACTCGATCCCGGTCTGAATGAGCGTTTGAACAGCATGAAGCGCTTGATCGCCCAGTTGTTCCAGCTGGTGCGTGATGTGGCCACGGCGCTGCGGCCACCGATTCTCGATGCCGGCATCGCCTCAGCGATCGAATGGCAGGCCCGTCGATTCGAGGCGCGCACGCAGATTCCGTGCCTGGTGCAGGTGCCGGATAACTTGCCGGTGCTCAGTGATGCCAAGGCTATTGGCCTGTTCCGGATCCTTCAGGAGGCGCTGACCAATGTCATGCGCCATGCCCAGGCGCATACTGTTGAGCTGACGCTGGCGCTGGAAGGCGACGAGTTGTGCCTGACCGTCAGCGATGATGGCGTAGGATTCGTCGCTTCCACGGGTAGGCCGACATCCTTTGGCGTCGTCGGCATGCGCGAACGGGTGTTGATCATGGGCGGGCAGTTGTCGCTTGAGAGTGAACCGGGGGAGGGCACGACCCTGAGCGTGCGAGTGCCGTTGGATGGGGCCTGAGTTTCTTGGTGTCTGTACTGACGCTATCGCGGGCAAGCCCGCTCCCACAGGGGTTGTGTAAGTGCACAGATCTTTGACACCCCCAATCACTGTGGGAGCGGGCCTGCCCGCGATAGATCTTGAATCTGGAGAAGAACGTGATCCGTGTACTGGTAGCCGAAGACCACACCATCGTCCGCGAAGGTATCAAGCAACTGATCGGCCTGGCCAAGGACCTGCTGGTGGTGGGGGAGGCGAGCAATGGCGAGCAGTTGCTCGAGACCTTGCGTCATGTGCCCTGCGAAGTGGTGTTGCTGGATATCTCCATGCCGGGCGTCAATGGTTTGGAGGCGATTCCACGGATACGCGCGCTGAACAATCCGCCGGCGATCCTGGTGCTGTCGATGCACGACGAAGCGCAAATGGCCGCCCGGGCGTTGAAGATTGGCGCGGCGGGTTATGCGACCAAGGACAGCGATCCGGCACTGTTGCTGACAGCGATCCGCAAAGTCGCGGCGGGTGGGCGTTACATCGACCCGGACCTGGCCGACCGCATGGTCTTCGAAGTCGGCCTGACCGATTCGCGGCCGTTGCATTCATTGCTCTCTGAGCGTGAATTTTCGGTGTTCGAGCGCCTGGCCCAGGGCGCCAACGTCAACGACATTGCCCAGCAACTGGCCTTGAGCAGCAAAACCATCAGCACCCACAAGGCGCGGCTGATGCAGAAACTCAACATCACCTCCCTGGCGGAACTGGTGAAGTACGCGATGGAACACAAACTCCTCTAAAACCGTATGCAGTCCCTGTAGGAGCGAGGCTTGCCCGCGAAGCTTTTGGCGCCAGTGAGGACGCCTTCGCGGGCAAGCTTCGCTCCTACAGGGATCTCGTCGACATATCCATTTGCGACGTGCCGGATAAGCCGTGTTTGCCCATTTCTGCGGCTTGTAGCTACAAACCGTCGCTACGCCTATTCATCCCCGCCATCCTTGTAGGGCAATCCCTACCCCCAACCTTCCATCCGGCTGAGGCCATTCTCTCCTGCGCCCCGATTTGCGTGGTCGGCAGCGTCCACTAGGCTTAGTCCACAGCAGTCATCAACAACAAAGGTGTGGGTATGAGCCAGGTCGATTCAAACGCAGGGGCCAGTGACATTCTGGTCAGCTTTCGTGGAGTGCAAAAAAGCTACGACGGCGAGAACCTGATCGTCAAAGACCTCAACCTGGAAATTCGCAAAGGCGAATTCCTCACCCTGCTCGGGCCGTCCGGCTCCGGCAAGACCACCAGCCTGATGATGCTCGCCGGTTTCGAAACACCGACCGCAGGCGAAATCCAGCTGGCCGGGCGTTCCATCAATAACGTGCCGCCGCACAAGCGTGACATCGGCATGGTGTTCCAGAACTACGCGTTGTTCCCGCACATGACGGTCGCCGAGAACCTCGCGTTCCCGCTGACCGTGCGCGGCTTGAACAAGAGCGACGTCAGTGACCGGGTCAAACGTGTCCTGAGCATGGTTCAGCTCGACACCTTCGCCCAGCGCTATCCGGCGCAACTGTCCGGCGGTCAGCAACAGCGTGTGGCTCTGGCCCGGGCGCTGGTGTTCGAACCGCAACTGGTGCTGATGGACGAACCGCTCGGCGCACTCGACAAGCAACTGCGCGAACACATGCAGATGGAAATCAAGCACCTGCACCAGCGTCTCGGCGTGACCGTGGTCTACGTGACCCACGACCAGGGCGAAGCCCTGACCATGTCCGACCGTGTGGCGGTGTTCCACCAGGGCGAGATCCAGCAGATCGCCGCGCCGCGCACCCTCTACGAAGAGCCGAAAAATACCTTCGTTGCCAACTTCATCGGCGAGAACAACCGCCTCAATGGCCGCTTGCACAGCCAGACTGGCGACCGTTGCATCGTGGAACTCGGTCGCGGGGAAAAGGTTGAAGCACTGGCCGTCAACGTCGGCAAGACCGGCGAACCCGTCACGCTGTCGATTCGTCCGGAACGCGTGAGCCTCAATGGTTCCAGCGAGTCCTGCGTCAACCGCTTCTCAGGGAGGGTGGCGGAATTCATCTATCTGGGCGACCACGTCCGGGTTCGCCTGGAAGTTTGCGGCAAGACCGACTTCTTCGTGAAACAACCGATTGCCGAGCTCGATCCCGCGCTGGCTGTCGGTGACGTGGTACCGCTTGGCTGGCAGGTCGAACACGTTCGCGCGCTCGACCCACTTCTAGAGGCGCATTGATCGCCCCCTGCTTCAACAACACCCAACCCTGCACGTGGAGAGAACAATAAATGTTGAGATCCCTGAAATTCACCGCTTTGGTCATGGGCATGATCGGCGCGACGCACGCGATGGCGGCGGGTCCGGACCTGACCGTGGTGTCCTTTGGCGGGGCGAACAAGGCCGCGCAGGTCAAAGCCTTCTACGCACCGTGGGAAGCGGCAGGCAATGGCAAGATCGTGGCGGGCGAGTACAACGGCGAGATGGCCAAGGTCAAAGCCATGGTCGACACCAAGAGCGTGTCCTGGGACCTGGTAGAAGTTGAATCGCCAGAGCTGTCCCGTGGTTGCGACGAAGACATGTTCGAACAGCTTGATCCGAAGCTGTTCGGCAAGTCCGAAGACTACGTCAAAGGCGCTATCCAGCCTTGCGGCGTGGGTTTCTTTGTGTGGTCGACCGTGTTGGCCTACAACGCCGACAAGCTGGCCTCCGCGCCAACCAGTTGGGTGGATTTCTGGGACACCAAGAAATTCCCGGGCAAACGCGGCCTGCGTAAAGGCGCCAAGTACACCCTGGAGTTCGCTCTGATGGCTGACGGCGTTGCGCCAAAAGACGTCTACAAAGTGCTGGCTGGCAAGGATGGTCAGGACCGCGCGTTCAAGAAACTCGATGAACTCAAACCAAGCATTCAGTGGTGGGAAGCCGGCGCACAACCGCCGCAATACCTCGCTTCCGGTGACGTGGTCATGAGCTCGGCCTACAACGGCCGGATCGCTGCCGTGCAGAAAGAAAGCAACCTGAAAGTGGTGTGGAACGGCGGCATCTACGACTTCGACGCATGGGCCATTCCAAAAGGTCTGGACAAGGCACGGGCTGAAGCGGCGAAGAAATTCATCGCCTACTCGGTGATGCCACAACAGCAGAAGACCTACTCGGAAAACATCGCCTACGGCCCGGCCAACATCCAGGCCGTACCGTTGCTGGCCAAGGATGTCTTGAAAGACATGCCGACCACCCCGGAAAACATCGCCAACCAGGTGCAGATCGACGTCAGCTTCTGGGCTGACAACGGCGAGCAACTGGAACAGCGCTTCAATTCCTGGGCTGCGAAGTAACCACAACCCTTGTGGGAGCGGGCTTGCCCGCGATGACGGTATGTCAGTCGATAGAGATGTCGAAACGGATGACGCCATCGCAGGCAAGCCAGCTCCCACAGGTTGTTCGTATTAGAAAGATAGATTTCCGGAGTACGCCATGGCCACCGCCATTCCCCTGAACGCGGGCACTGACCCCACCTTGAAGCAGCGGCTCAAGCACGCCGAGCGGATCAACCGCTGGAAAGCACAAGCCTTGATCGCGCCCTTGGTGCTGTTTCTGTTGCTGGTGTTCCTGGTGCCGATCGTGGCGCTGCTCTACAAAAGCGTGGGTAACCCGGAAGTGGTCGGCGGCATGCCGCGCACCGTGGCGGCCATCGCCAGTTGGGATGGCCGAGGCCTGCCCGCTGAACCGGTTTACAAGGCGGCCAGCGAAGACCTCGCTGAAGCCCGCAAGAATCAAACCCTGGGCGACCTGTCCAAGCGCTTGAATATGGAATTGGCCGGCTACCGCAGCCTGCTGACCAAAACCGCCCGCGCCTTGCCGTTCGCCACCGAACCGGCCTCTTATAAAGAAGCGCTGGAAGGGCTCGACGAGCGTTGGGGCGACCCGGCCTACTGGCAAGCCGTGCGCCGTAACACCAGCAGCATCACGCCGTACTACCTGCTGGCAGCGGTCGATCACCGCATCGACGACCTCGGCGAAGTGGCCCCGGCCACCCCGGATCAGGCGATCTACCTCGACATCTTCGCCCGCACCTTCTGGATGGGCCTGATCATCACCGCCATTTGCCTGGTGCTGGCCTATCCATTGGCTTACCTGCTGGCGAACCTGCCGTCTCGGCAAAGTAACCTGCTGATGATTCTGGTGCTGCTGCCGTTCTGGACCTCGATCCTGGTGCGAGTCGCGGCGTGGATCGTGTTGCTGCAATCGGGCGGGCTGATCAACAGCGGCCTGATGGCCATGGGCATTATCGATAAGCCACTGGAGCTGGTGTTCAACCGCACCGGGGTCTACATCTCGATGGTGCACATCCTGCTGCCGTTCATGATCCTGCCGATCTACAGCGTGATGAAAGGCATCTCGCCGACCTACATGCGAGCCGCGATTTCCCTCGGCTGCCACCCGTTCGCCAGTTTCTGGCGGGTGTACTTCCCGCAGACCTATGCCGGTGTCGGCGCTGGGTGCCTGCTGGTGTTCATTCTCGCGATTGGCTACTACATCACTCCGGCGTTGCTGGGCAGCCCGAACGATCAGATGGTCAGTTACTTCGTCGCCTTCTACACCAACACCAGCATCAACTGGGGCATGGCGACCGCGCTCGGTGGATTGCTGCTGTTGGCGACCGTGGTGCTTTATCTGATTTACAGCTGGCTGGTGGGCGCCAGTCGCCTGCGCCTGAGCTAAGGGGAGAACGAAATGCTGAGTCCTTATATGTCGCCCATCGAACGGGTGTGGTTCTACAGCTTGCGCATTCTCTGCGGGCTGGTGCTGTTGTTCCTGATTCTGCCGGTGCTGGTGATCATTCCGCTGTCGTTCAACTCCGGGAGTTTCCTGGTGTACCCGCTGCAAGGTTTCTCGCTGCACTGGTATCAGGATTTCTTCGCCTCGGCGGAATGGATGCGCTCGTTGAAGAACAGCATCATCGTCGCCCCGGCGGCCACGGTGCTGGCGATGATCTTCGGCACGCTGGCGGCGATTGGCCTGACCCGTGGCGACTTCCCCGGCAAGCCGCTGGTGATGGCGCTGGTGATTTCGCCGATGGTGGTGCCGGTGGTGATTATCGGTGTCGCCAGTTATCTGTTCTTCGCACCGCTGGGGCTGGGCAACAGCTTCTTCTCGCTGATCGTGGTGCATGCGGTGTTGGGTGTGCCGTTTGTGATCATTACGGTGTCGGCGACGTTGCAAGGGTTTAACCACAACCTGGTGCGGGCGGCTGCAAGCCTCGGTGCTTCGCCGCTGACAGCGTTCCGCCGGGTGACCTTGCCGCTGATCGCGCCCGGGGTGATTTCCGGTGCGCTGTTCGCTTTTGCGACTTCGTTTGATGAAGTGGTGGTGACGCTGTTCCTCGCCGGCCCCGAACAAGCGACCTTGCCACGGCAGATGTTCAGCGGTATCCGCGAAAACCTCAGCCCGACCATTGCCGCCGCCGCGACGCTGCTGATCGCCTTCTCGGTGATCCTGCTGCTGACCCTGGAATGGCTGCGCGGACGCAGCGAAAAACTGCGCACCGCCCAAGTCTGACACCAGGTTGTTTTATCGACGCCATACCCTGTAGGAGCTGGCTTGCCAGCGAAGGCGGTGTATCAGGTGCACCGCGTTGCGCCGTTCGCCAGCAAGCCGGCTCCTACAGGGGCCATGGGGAAGTCGGGCTTTCGTCATTCATGGCCTGAATAGCAGACAAACCCCAATCCCCAGCTACTATTGTGTCCAGCTCCCCTATCTATAAGAGGCTGCGCACAATGAGTCTTTCCTCTTTCAAAATCGCTCACAAACTGATCACTGGCGCAGGTGCCATCGAGCAACTGGCCGCCGAGTTGACGCGGCTGGACATCGACAACCCGCTGATCGTCACCGACGCGGCACTGGTCAAGTCCGGCACGGTTGAGCTGGCGCTGGCGCAACTGGGGGATCGGACCTACGAGATTTTCGACCGGGTCCTGCCCGACCCGGAAATCGCCATCGTCGAAGACTGCATGCGGGTTTACCGTGAAGGCGGGCATGACGGGCTGATCGGCCTGGGCGGTGGCAGTGCGATCGACATCGCCAAGAGTGTCGCGGCCTATGCCGGTTATCACGGTGCGCTGGAGGATTTGTTCGGCGTCGATCAGGTGCCGCGCAAAGGCCCGCCGCTGATCGCCATCCCGACCACCGCAGGCACCGGCTCGGAAGTCACCAATGTGGCGATCCTCTCCGACAAGGTCGCGCAGCTGAAGAAAGGTATCGTCAGCGACTATCTATTACCGGACGTCGCACTGGTCAGCCCACAAATGACCCTGACCTGTCCGCGCAGCGTCACGGCCGCCAGTGGCGTCGATGCGCTGGTGCATGCCATCGAGTCCTACTTGTCGTTGAATGCCTCGCCGATTACCGATGCCCTGGCCATTGGCGCCATCAAGCTGATCGCCAAGGCGTTGCCCAAGGCCTATGCCAATCCGTCCAACCTGCAGGCCCGCGAGGACATGGCCACCGCCAGCCTGATGGCCGGTATGGCGTTCGGTAATGCCGGGGTCGGCGCGGTGCATGCGCTGGCCTATCCGCTGGGCGGGCGCTTCAACATCGCCCACGGCGTCAGTAACGCCTTGCTGCTGCCGTATGTGATGACCTGGAACAAATTGGCCTGCGTCGAACGCATGCACGATATTGCCGAGGCCATGGGAGTGAAGACCGCCCATCTGAGCGCCAATGAAGCGGCCGATAAAGCTGTGGAGGCAATGACCGAACTCTGTGCCGCAGTGGAAATCCCGCCGGGCCTGCGCAGTTTCGGTGTGCCCGAGGATGCCATTCCAGCCATGGCCGTGGAAGCCGCGGGGATCGAGCGCCTGATGCGTAACAATCCGCGCAAATTGAGTGCCGTCGATATCGAGAAGATCTACCGAGCGGCGTACTAGAGCCTGTCGGCAATTATTGATTGATGGCAGGCCCAATCATCGCGGCCACAGTGCGCGCGCCAAAGCATGCGGTATACAATGCGCGCCATCGTGATTCTGCTCAAAAAAGGTGCGTCATGCAGCCCTTCGTAATTGCTCCGTCGATTCTCTCCGCCGACTTCGCCCGCCTGGGTGAAGAAGTGGACAACGTCCTGGCCGCTGGCGCCGACTTCGTGCACTTCGATGTCATGGACAACCACTACGTGCCGAACCTGACCATCGGCCCGATGGTCTGTGCTGCACTGCGCAAGTACGGCGTGACCGCGCCAATCGACGCGCACCTGATGGTCAGCCCGGTGGACCGCATCGTCGGAGATTTCATCGAAGCCGGCGCGACCTACATCACCTTCCACCCGGAAGCCACGCAACACGTCGACCGTTCCCTGCAACTGATCCGCGAAGGCGGCTGCAAATCGGGCCTGGTGTTCAACCCGGCGACCCCGCTGGACGTGCTCAAGTACGTGATGGACAAGGTCGACATGATCCTGCTGATGAGCGTCAACCCGGGCTTCGGCGGGCAGAAGTTCATTCCAGGCACCCTCGACAAGCTGCGTGAAGCGCGGGCGTTGATCGATGCTTCCGGCCGTGACATTCGCCTGGAAATCGACGGCGGCGTCAACGTGAACAACATCCGCGAAATCGCCGCCGCTGGCGCCGACACCTTCGTTGCCGGCTCGGCGATCTTCAATGCACCGAACTACCAGGAAGTGATTGAAAAGATGCGTGCCGAACTGGCGCTGGCTCGTCCATGAGTGGCTTTGAGCAGCTGTTCCCGGGGCGTCTGCCGCGGCTGGTGATGTTCGATCTGGACGGCACGCTAGTCGATTCGGTCCCCGACCTTGCGGCGGCCGTGGATAACATGCTGCTCAAGCTTGGCCGCAAACCTGTCGGCATCGAGTCGGTACGCGATTGGGTTGGCAACGGCGTGCAAATGCTGGTGCGCCGGGCTCTGGCCAACCATATCGACGGCAAGAATGTCGATGAGGTCGAGGCCGAGCATGCCCTGGAGCTGTTCAACGGCTTTTACGAGGATGGGCACGAATTGACCGTGGTCTATCCCGGTGTGCGCGACACCCTCAAATGGCTGCAAAAGCAGGGTGTCGAAATGGCGCTGATCACCAACAAGCCGGAGCGCTTTGTCGCACCGCTGCTGGATCAGATGAAGATCGGCCGCTACTTCAAATGGATCATCGGTGGCGACACCCTGCCACAGAAGAAACCGGACCCGGCCGCACTGTTTTTCGTGATGAAAATGGCCAACATTCCGGCCTCCCAATCGTTGTTCGTCGGCGACTCGCGCAGCGATGTGCTGGCGGCGAAAGCGGCGGGGGGCAAATGCGTGGCGCTCAGTTACGGCTATAACCACGGCCGACCGATCGCCGAAGAGTCGCCAGCGCTGGTAATCGACGATCTGCGCAAGCTAATTCGCGGTTGCCTGGATCCGGCCGCTGAGATAACGTTGGCCGACGCTGTTCAACCCCCTTCTGGAAACGCCATCGTGGTGGTCACTCGCAAACTCTGGATGAAAGTCATCAAGGCCCTGGCCCGCTGGCGTTGGCGCGCCTGACTTGTTCCTGGCCGGCGTACCGGCGCGTTTGCATACCTGACTGATAGACCCTCAAGCCACGAGGCTACCCCATGATCCGCGAAGAATTCCTGCGTTTGGCCGCTGCCGGCTACAACCGCATCCCGCTTGCCTGCGAAACCCTGGCCGACTTCGACACGCCGCTGTCGATCTACCTGAAACTGGCTGACGAACCGAACTCCTACCTGTTGGAGTCGGTTCAGGGCGGCGAGAAATGGGGCCGTTACTCGATCATCGGCCTGCCGTGCCGTACCGTATTGCGAGTGCATGATCACCAGGTGAGCGTGACCCACGACGGCATCGAGATCGAAAGCCTTGACGCCGAAGACCCGCTGGCCTTCGTCGAAGAGTTCAAGGCGCGCTACAACGTACCGACTATCCCCGGCCTGCCGCGCTTCAATGGCGGTCTGGTGGGTTACTTCGGTTACGACTGCGTGCGTTATGTGGAAAAACGCCTGGGCAAATGCCCGAATCCGGATCCGCTGGGCGTGCCGGACATTCTGCTGATGGTTTCCGACGCGGTGGTGGTGTTCGACAACCTCGCCGGCAAGATGCACGCGATTGTTTTGGCCGATCCCTCGCAGGACGATGCTTTCGAGCAAGGTCAGGCGCGACTGGAAGAGCTGCTGGAGAAACTCCGTCAGCCGATCACCCCGCGCCGTGGCCTGGATTTCAGCAAGCAACAATCCGCTGATCCAGTGTTCCGCTCCAGTTTCACCCAGGACGATTACGAAAAAGCCGTCGACACCATCAAGGAATACATCCTGGCCGGTGATTGCATGCAGGTCGTGCCGTCCCAGCGCATGTCGATCGACTTCAAGGCTGCACCGATCGATCTGTACCGGGCGCTGCGTTGCTTCAACCCGACGCCTTATATGTACTTCTTCAACTTCGGCGACTTCCATGTCGTCGGCAGTTCGCCGGAAGTGCTGGTGCGGGTCGAAGACAATCTGATCACCGTGCGCCCGATTGCCGGCACTCGCCCACGCGGGGCCAACGAAGAGGCTGACCTGGCGCTGGAAAAAGACCTGCTGTCCGACGACAAGGAAATCGCCGAGCACTTGATGCTGATCGATCTGGGTCGTAACGACACCGGTCGCGTTTCGGAAATCGGTTCGGTGAAGCTGACCGAGAAGATGGTCATCGAGCGTTATTCCAACGTGATGCACATCGTCTCCAACGTTACCGGTCAATTGAAGGCCGGGCTGACGGCGATGGACGCACTGCGCGCGATCCTGCCGGCGGGCACCTTGTCTGGCGCACCGAAGATTCGCGCGATGGAAATCATCGACGAGCTGGAACCGGTCAAGCGTGGTGTCTACGGCGGCGCCGTCGGTTACTTCGCCTGGAACGGCAACATGGACACCGCGATCGCGATCCGCACCGCGGTGATCAAGAACGGCGAACTGCACGTGCAGGCCGGTGGCGGCATCGTCGCCGACTCGGTGCCGGCGCTGGAATGGGAAGAAACCCTGAACAAGCGCCGCGCCATGTTCCGCGCCGTGGCCCTGGCTGAACAAACTCCAGAAAGCTGACCCATGGACTGACCCGTATGCCGGCCGCCTTGACCGATCAAGCGCAGGCCGCAGCGGGCGATTCATCCGAAGGCTGTATTAGAAGTCAGTGAATTCAAGAGGTTCTTAACGCCATGTTGCTGATGATCGATAACTACGACTCTTTTACCTACAACGTTGTGCAGTACCTTGGTGAGCTCGGTTCCCAGGTCAAAGTCGTGCGCAACGACGAACTTACTATTGCCGAAATCGAAGCCCTGAACCCTGAGCGGATCGTCGTTTCCCCTGGCCCTTGCACCCCGAACGAAGCCGGCGTCTCGATTGACGTGATCAAACACTTTGGCGGGAAGCTGCCGATTCTGGGTGTCTGCCTCGGCCACCAGTCCATCGGCCAGGCTTTTGGTGGCGATGTGGTTCGCGCCCGTCAGGTCATGCACGGCAAGACCAGCCCGGTGTTCCACGAAGACAAGGGCGTTTTCGAAGGCCTGAATCATCCGCTCACGGTTACTCGCTATCACTCATTGATCGTCAAGCGCGAAACTCTGCCCGACTGTCTGGAACTGACTGCCTGGACCCAGCTCGAAGACGGCTCGGTTGATGAGATCATGGGCCTGCGCCACAAGACTCTGAACATCGAGGGCGTACAATTTCACCCTGAGTCGATCCTCACCGAACAGGGCCACGAACTGTTTGCCAACTTCCTCAAACAAACCGGCGGCACGCGCTAAGGACTTTTCATGAATATCAAGACAGCCCTGAGCCGTATCGTCGACCACCTCGACCTCAGCACCGAAGAAATGCGCGATGTGATGCGCGAAATCATGACCGGGCAATGCACGGACGCGCAGATCGGCGCGTTCATGATGGCCATGCGCATGAAGAGCGAAAGCATCGACGAGATCGTCGGCGCCGTGTCGGTCATGCGCGAGCTGGCGGACAAGGTCGAACTCAAGACCCTCGACGGCGTCGTCGACGTGGTCGGCACCGGTGGTGACGGTGCCAATATTTTCAACGTATCGACCGCTTCCTCGTTCGTGGTTGCAGCGGCCGGCTGCACCGTCGCCAAGCACGGTAACCGTGCGGTCTCGGGCAAAAGCGGCAGCGCCGACTTGCTGGAGGCGGCGGGTATCTACCTGAACCTGACACCGGTTCAAGTGGCTCGCTGCATCGATAACGTCGGCATTGGTTTCATGTTTGCCCAGACCCACCACAGTGCGATGAAGCACGCTGCCGGCCCGCGCAAGGAGCTTGGCCTGCGTACCTTGTTCAACATGCTCGGCCCGCTTACGAATCCGGCCGGTGTGAAGCATCAGGTGGTGGGCGTGTTCAGCCAGGCGTTGTGCCGGCCATTGGCCGAAGTCTTGCAACGCCTGGGCAGCAAACACGTGCTGGTGGTGCATTCGAAGGATGGCCTGGACGAGTTCAGCCTGGCGGCGCCGACCTTTGTCGCGGAACTGAAAAACGACCAGGTCACCGAGTATTGGGTCGAGCCGGAAGACCTGGGCATGAAGAGCCAGAGCCTGCACGGTCTGGCAGTGGACAGCCCGGCGGCTTCCCTTGAGTTGATTCGCGATGCCCTGGGCAAGCGCAAGACCGAGAACGGTCAGAAAGCCGCTGAAATGATCATGCTCAATGCCGGTGCAGCACTGTATGCCGCTGACCATGCAACAAGTTTGAAAGAGGGCGTTGCCCTGGCGCACGACGCGCTGCACACCGGCCTCGCTCGGGAGAAACTCGAGGAGCTGGGTGCGTTTACCGCGGTATTTCGAGTGGAGAATGAGGGATGAGTGTACCGACGGTTCTGGAAAACATTCTGGCCCGCAAAGTCCAGGAAGTTGCCGAGCGTAGCGCCCGTGTCAGTCTCGCCGAGCTGGAAAGTCTGGCCAAGGCGGCCGATGCACCCCGTGGATTTGCCCAGGCACTGATCGCACAGGCCAAGCTGAAGCAGCCGGCGGTCATTGCTGAGATCAAGAAAGCGTCACCGAGCAAAGGCGTGATCCGCGAGAACTTCGCGCCTGCGGACATTGCCAGGAGTTACGAGAAGGGCGGTGCGACCTGCCTCTCGGTGCTCACCGATATCGACTACTTCCAGGGCGCCGATGCGTATCTGCAACAGGCTCGAGCGGCGTGCAAACTGCCGGTGATCCGCAAGGATTTCATGATCGATCCGTACCAGATCGTCGAAGCCCGCGCGTTGGGCGCCGACTGCGTGCTGTTGATCGTCTCCGCACTGGACGACGTGAAAATGGCCGAGCTGGCGGCCGTGGCGAAAAGTGTCGGCCTCGATGTACTGGTGGAAGTTCACGACGGCGACGAATTGGAGCGGGCCTTGAAAACCCTCGACACACCGTTGGTGGGCGTCAACAACCGCAACCTGCACACCTTCGACGTCAGCCTGGAAACCACGCTTGACCTGTTGCCGCGCATTCCGCGTGATCGCTTGGTGATCACCGAAAGCGGCATCCTCAATCGTGCCGATGTCGAGCTGATGGAAATCAGCGACGTGTATGCGTTTCTGGTCGGCGAAGCGTTCATGCGCGCCGAAAGCCCGGGCACTGAGTTGCAGCGCCTGTTCTTTCCAGAGCGTGGCACTGCGGTGAGCGGTTCTACACTCGACTGAACACATCTTTGCAGGCAACCCGATCCCCTGTGGGAGCGGGCTTGCCCGCGAAGAGGCCATCAAGTACCCCAAAGACTTCATGTCTTACGGAGTCATCCATGACCCAGCCCCTTTCTCTGACCGTCGAAGCCGGCCTCCTCGCCGAACAGGATCTGCTAGCCCATGTCTGCACCGGCGATTCCGAGTTCGGTCTGCTGTTCTGGCAGCCCAGCGATCGGGCCCTGGTCATGCCGCGACGGTTGAATCGTCTGCCCGGATTCGAACACGCCTGTGAAGTCTCCGCCGCTGCCGGTTGGCCGGTGCTGTTGCGTGAAACCGGCGGTGAGCCGGTGCCGCAATCGGCAGCCACGATCAACATCGCGCTGGTCTACGCACCACCCCGTAGCGAAGGTGATCAGAACCGGATCGAAACCGGCTACCGCCGACTCTGCGACCCGATTTGTCAGTTGCTTGATGAATTGGGTGGCGCTTCATCGTTGGGCGAAATTGACGGTGCGTTCTGCGATGGTCGTTTCAACGTCAACCTCGACGGCCGCAAGATGGTCGGCACCGCTCAGCGCTGGCGCCAGAGCAAGGGTGGCTCGCGTCCGGTGGGCTTGGTGCACGGGGCGTTGTTGCTGGATAACGAACGCGAGTCGATGGTGGCGGCGGTCAATCGCTTTAATGAGGCCTGCGGTCTGGAACAGCGAGTGCGCGCCGAAAGCCACATCGCCCTGCATGAGAAATTCACTGCGCCTGATGCGCTGGCTCGTCTCGATGCACTCTACCGACTGAAGCTGGCGCAGATGTTCAACGGCTAAGTTTACGAGCTTAGCGCGTACCGAAGACCACCATGGTCTTGCCTTTGACATTCACCAGGTTGCGTTCTTCCAGATCCTTGAGCACGCGACCGACCATCTCCCGGGAACAGCCGACAATCCGCCCGATTTCCTGACGGGTCACCTTGATCTGCATGCCGTCGGGGTGGGTCATGGCGTCTGGCTGCTTGCACAGTTCCAGCAGGCAGCGGGCAACGCGGCCGGTCACATCGAAGAATGCCAGGTCGCCAACCTTGCGGGTGGTGTTACGCAGGCGTTGTGCGATTTGTCCGCTAAGCACGTAAAGAATGTCTGGATCCTGCTGGGACAGTTCGCGGAATTTCGCGTAGCTGATTTCCGCGACTTCGCATTCGATCTTCGCGCGCACCCAGGCGCTGCGTTCCTGTTCCAGGCCGGCTTGTTCAAACAGACCCAACTCGCCGAAAAAGTCTCCGGTGTTCAGGTAGGCGATGATCATCTCGCGACCATCGTCATCCTCGATCAGGATGGTGACCGAGCCTTTGATAATGAAGAACAACGTTTCCGAGCGGTCGCCGGCACAAATGATGTTGCTCTTGGCCGCGTAGCGACGGCGCTGGCAATGCATCAACAGCTTGTCGAGGTTCTTGATTTTGGGTGTGGGGGCAATAGCAACCATGGTTGTATCCCGAAAAGACTGCACGGTGTGTTTGGTTTTTTGTAGGAGCTGGCGAAGCCTGCGATCTTTTTATTGGCTAAAGCTGGCTATGCGCCAGCGAATTGGCGCCAGCTTAACAGACACTTCCTGCAATATTCGAGAATTTACCTACAACGCGGATGGTTATGTCCTAGGAAGGTGAGCGCTGTCAATCAAGGGGCCTGTGCTAAGCTGGCGACCCTTTTTTATACAGTGGAGTCTGGCGATGAAGGCACGCATCCAATGGGCTGGCGAAGCCATGTTCCTCGGCGAATCCGGCAGCGGTCATGTCGTGGTCATGGACGGTCCGCCCGAGTCTGGCGGTCGCAACCTGGGTGTCCGGCCGATGGAAATGCTCCTGCTGGGGGTCGGTGGTTGCAGCAATTTCGACGTGGTCAGCATCCTCAAGAAATCCCGTCAGGCCGTCGAGAGCTGCGAAGCCTTCCTCGAAGCCGAGCGCGCGACTGAAGACCCGAAAGTCTTCACCAAGATCCACATGCACTTCGTGGTCAAGGGCCGAGGCTTGAAAGAAGCCCAGGTCAAACGCGCCATCGAGCTGTCCGCCGAAAAGTATTGCTCGGCGTCGATCATGCTCGGCGCGGCAGGTGTCGAGATCACCCACGACTACGAGATCATCGAGCTGGGTTGAATCGACCACGAGCACAAAAAAAGGCGACTACCTCACGGCAGTCGCCTTTTTATTGGCCTTGTTGTAGGAGCAAGCTTGCTCGCGATGGACGTTAACGATAACGCGTGTTTGCTGGATAAACGCGTCGCCCTCAGGTCCATCGCGAGCAAGCTCGCTCCTACAGATCAGATCAGATCAGATCCGATAAGTACTCTTGGTCATCACCTTGGCCATCAGACTCATGCCGAACTTCACCGGTGCCGGAAAGCGGAAGCCGCCAGCCTCCAGCGCGCTTTCTGCGTGATGTTCTTCATCGATGCGCATCTGCTCAAGGATCGCCCGGGATTTTTCGTCCGCGGCTGGCAGTTGTTCAAGGTGTTCGTTCAAGTGTTTGCACACCTGATGCTCAGTGGCGGCAACGAAGCCCAGGCTGACTTTGTCGCTGATCAGCCCGGCGACTGCGCCAATCCCGAACGACATGCCATAGAACAACGGATTGAGAATACTGGTGTGGCTGCCCAACTGATGGATGCGTTGTTCGCACCAGACCAGATGGTCGATTTCTTCTTCGGCGGCATGTTCCATGGCGGCGCGCACTTGCGGCAACTTCGCAGTCAGGGCTTGACCCTGATACAGCGCCTGGGCGCAGACTTCACCGGTGTGGTTGATGCGCATCAGACCGGCAACGTGCCGGGTGTCTTCGTCGCTCATTTGTGCTTCCGGCTGCACGATAGCAGGGGACGGACGGTACGGCTGGCCACTGGAGGGCAGCAAAGTACGCATCGCGGCATCGGCTTGCAGCAGAAGTCGGTCAATCGGCGAGTAGTGACGTTGGGTAGTCATGCTGACCTCCGGGAAAAATCTCGGCGGCCAGTTTAACCCAATCGGCCGGGGAAGGTTTGCGTTGGGTCATTGGATAGCACCGTGATCTGTAGGAGCGAGCTTGCTCGCGAAGGACGCAAGAGCGCCGCGTTTAACCAGTAAACACGCGTTATCGTTATCGATCATCGCGAGCAAGCTCGCTCCTACAGGGGATCGTGTTGAATCAGCCCGGCGGCCAATTCATCTGGCGCTGACCCAACACATGCATATGAATGTGATAAACGGTCTGCCCGCCCAGTTCATTGCAGTTCATGACCACGCGGAAACCTTCTTCGCAGCCCAATTCCAGAGCCAGGCGCTGGGCAGTGAACAGAATATGCCCGGCCAATGCCTTGTCGTCCTCGGTGAGGTCATTAAGGGTACGCACCGCTTTTTTCGGGATGACCAGAAAATGCACCGGTGCCTGTGGGTTGATGTCGTGGAAGGCCAGTACCTGGTCGTCCTCGTAAATGATCTTCGCCGGGATTTCCCGGTTGATAATCTTGGTGAACAGAGTATCCACAGCTGTTTTCTCCGTTGTTTGAGCTGGCCTGAGTGTAACCATGGGTTATGCCCGAGCCCAGCCTTTTACCTTGAGGTTCGATCAGCGCGGGCAGTAAGCCTTATTGACCATGCCGGCGATTGTCCGGGTCAGCCACCGCGAGCCCAGCCGAGGCAGAAAGGCGCGCCAGCGGTTGCGTCGGCCCGGAATAATAATGGCGCGATTTTTCTCCAGGGCCCGCACGGTGTAGAGCGCGACTTCTTCAGGGCTCATCAGCATTTTGCTGTCGATCAGTTTGCCCGTGTCCAGTTGAGCAGTGCGGAAAAACCCCGTGCGGGTCGGGCCGGGGCAGAGCACCGACACCTTGACCGCGCACTTCTTCAGCTCGACTCGCAGCCCTTCGGAAAAGTGCAGCACATAAGCCTTGCTGGCGTAGTACGTGCTCATCCAGGGGCCGGGATGGAACGCCGCAACCGAGGCGACGTTCAGAATCTGCCCGCCACCCTGCAACGCCATGCTGTTACCGATGGCGTGACACAGGCGGGTGAGCGCCAGAATGTTCACTTCGATCAGGTCCTGCTCGGTCATCCAGTCCAGAGCCAGGAAGGGACCGCAGGTGCCGATGCCGGCGCAGTTGACCAGCAAATCGATCTGTCGGTCACCTTCTTCCAGTTCCAGCAGGAATCCGGACAGCCGCAACGGCTCGCTGAGGTCGCAGGCACGGAACAACACTTCCACGCCAAAACGTTGAGTCAGTTCAATCGCAATACTTTCCAGCTGATCACGCTGTCGGGCCACCAGGATCAGGCTGCGGCCGCGCCGGGCCAGCGCTTCGGCCATTGCCAGGCCGATGCCGCTGGAAGCACCAGTGATCAGAGCGTAACGGGTCATGCAGTTCTCCATCGCAACAGCTCCGCGCCGGCGACGCAGGTGTCACGGGCGGGGAGCGCTGTTCATTCTTTCGCAGAGTCTACAGGGGGCTGGGCTTCTTCGGCTGCATCGTCAGCTGAATTCGGCGCCTCCTCAGCCTCGGCGGCTGGCTCTACTTCGACTTCATCGGTGATCACCGAGCCACTTTCATAGCTGGTTTCGGCAGCGCTTTCGTACTCTTCCTGGATTGCAGTGATGCCTCCGGCCAGTGCTCCAATCACGACGATGGCGATAAACACTATCCACAGCGAAGACAACACCTTGACCGCCGCGCTGTTGGGCGGAGGTGGCGCGCCGTACCGATTGGCTGTGGCGTTGCCCGGCACAACCATGATGACAAACGGGAAGAAGCTGCCCACGAATGGCACAAGGTTCAACAACCAAAGCCAGCCGGACCAGCCGATATCGTGCAGGCGCTGGACGCTGAACTGGATACTCACGAACGCGAGCGCTACAACAAGGATGAACGCCAGCAGGCCGCCGAGGATCAGGCCTGCGGTCGAGTCCGTGCTGATGAGCGCCAAGCCGAAAATGGCAAACACTGAGCCAATGGCAAGCGTCACCAGCGTCAGGGCCATCGTCCAGGCCAGAAAACGCAAGCGGCCGATGCGGCCCTCGAAGCTGAATGGCTTGAGCGGAGCAAACGTTGGCAGCGCTTCGCCGACGGCAGCGCGCGGTGGCGCGTACGGTGATTCCGGATCTGTCGTCAGTGGTGCGCGGGGAGGAATGTGTTCGTGAGCATCGGCCAGATTCAGTTCGATCGAAGGTTCGGTTTCGATTCGCGCATCGATGCCGGTTTTCGTCAGCGCTTGAAGGTAAGTCTGTGCGTCTGTCTGTGACAGGTCGCGCTTTAGGGTAATCGCCTGACCGCTGAACAAGCGTTCGACGGCAGCCACCTCGCTTTTGTACAACGCGGCGAGATTGAGCTTGGCGGTGGTGATGTCAACACCAGGCAACAGAGCGCCGTCGAATACGATCTTGAAACGGTTTTCGCTCATTGCGAGGCATCCTTGTCGCGAGTGCTGAATAGAGAGTGTGGCGCGCTCGCAGTGTAAGGCCAGCCAAGTGTGACTGGCCAAACTTTATCGTCAGCGCGGCCAGCGTTTCGGCAGCTGTGCCGCCAATTCCAGAGCCTTGCGGTATTCGGCGTCCAGGCGTGCGACTAGCTGATCGACACTCGGTAAATCATCGATTTCGCCGACACCTTGGCCCGCGGACCACACGGTTTTCCAGGCTTTGGCTTCATCGCTGATAGGTTTGAGCTTGGAGCCGAAGTCGACCTCACCCTTGCCCTGCAACGCGGCCATGTCGAAACCCGCCGCCTCCAGGCTCTGGCGCATGAAGCTCGCCGGCACGCCCGATACCGCAGGAGTATGGACGATGTCCGCCGCTCTGGCGGTCAGCAGCATCTCCTTGTAAGCGTCAGGCGCATGACTTTCAGTGGTGCCGATAAATCGCGTACCGAAGTAGGCCAGATCCGCACCGAGCAGTTGCGCGGCGAGAATCTCGTGGCCGTGGTTCAGGCAACCGGCCAGCAACAGCGTTTTGTCGAAGAACTGGCGAATCTCGGCAATCAGCGAGAACGGGCTCCAGGTCCCAGCGTGTCCACCCGCGCCTGCGGCAACAGCGATCAAGCCATCCACGCCGGCCTCGGCAGCTTTCTCGGCATGACGACGGGTCGTCACGTCATGAAACACCAGGCCGCCATAGCTGTGGACTGCATCGACCAGTTCTTTCACGGCGCCGAGGCTGGTGATCACGATCGGCACTTTGTGTTCGACGCAGATCGCAAGGTCCGCTTGCAGTCGTGGGTTGCTGTTGTGGACGATCAGGTTTACCGCGTAAGGCGCGGGGTTCTCCAGTGTCGCCAACCCTGCTTCGATTTCTTCCAGCCAGGCCTTGAAGCCGCTGCTCTCGCGCTGGTTCAGTGCGGGGAAGCTGCCCACCACGCCATTGCGGCAGCAGGCGAGCACCAATTGCGGGTTGGAAATCAGGAACATCGGCGCTGCCACCACGGGCAGGCGTAAACGTTGTTCGAGCAGAGCGGGCAGCGACATTGGAAGTACCCCGGTAAGTTGTGCTGATTGAAATTAGAACGGCCGAACCACGACCAGAATTACGATAGCCAGCAATATCAGAACCGGCACTTCATTGAACCAGCGATAAAAGACATGGCTGCGGGTGTTTTCGCCACGGGCAAAACGTTTTACCTGGGCGCCGCACATGTGGTGGTAGCCGATCAGGATCACGACGAGGGTCAACTTGGCGTGAATCCACGCACCTTGGCTGAAGATGCCGGGGTTGAGGTAGATCAGTGCAATACCGAAAATCAGGGTGGCGATCATCGCCGGCCCCATGATGCCCCGATACAGCTTGCGCTCCATGAGGCTGAAGCGCTCCTTGCTGACGGTGTCCTCGCTTTGCGCGTGATAAACGAACAGGCGCGGTAGATAAAACAGGCCGGCAAACCAGCAGACCATGCTGACGATGTGAAGCGCTTTGAGCCACAGATAAAGCATTTTTTAGTTATTCCCAGGTTCACGGTAGGCTGGATAGTAGAGGCTTGAGGCTCCGCACGTCACCTTGCCGGTTGTCGCAGAACGATACGGGCCCTATTATCGACGGCTTTCCAGTGGGTTCGTTGAGGGCAGGTTTATGGTCAAGGTCGGTATCGTCGGCGGCACGGGTTACACCGGTGTCGAACTGCTGCGTCTGTTGGCACAGCATCCGCAAGCTGAAGTGGTAGTGATCACTTCCCGATCCGAGGCCGGTCTGGCCGTGGCTGATATGTACCCGAACCTGCGCGGTCATTACGACGGCCTGGCGTTCAGCGTTCCGGACATCAAGACCTTGGGTGCCTGCGACGTGGTGTTCTTCGCCACGCCGCACGGTGTTGCCCATGCATTGGCAGGTGAACTGCTGGCGGCTGGAACCAAAGTCATCGACCTGTCGGCAGACTTCCGTCTGCAAGACGCCGATGAGTGGGCCAAGTGGTACGGTCAGCCGCACGGCGCACCGGAACTGCTGGAGGAGGCGGTCTACGGCTTGCCGGAAGTCAATCGCGAGCAAATCAAGCAGGCGCGCCTGATCGCTGTACCGGGCTGCTACCCGACGGCGACGCAATTGGGTTTCCTGCCATTGCTCGAAGCTGGTATTGCCGACACCACTCGCCTGATCGCTGACTGCAAGTCCGGTGTCAGCGGTGCCGGTCGTGGTGCTTCTGTAGGTTCGCTGTACTCCGAGACGTCGGAAAGCATGAAGGCTTACGCGGTCAAAGGTCACCGTCACCTGCCGGAAATTCGCCAGGGTCTGCGTCGCGCAGCGGGCAAGGACGTCGGTCTGACCTTCGTTCCGCACCTGACGCCGATGATTCGCGGCATTCACTCGACGCTCTACGCGACCGTCGTGGATCGCTCGGTGGATCTGCAAGCGCTGTTTGAAAAGCGCTATGCCAATGAACCGTTCGTCGATGTCATGCCGGCTGGCAGCCATCCGGAAACCCGCAGCGTGCGCGGTGCCAACGTTTGCCGTATCGCCGTGCATCGTCCGCAGGATGGTGACCTGGTTGTGGTGTTGTCGGTGATCGACAACCTGGTCAAAGGTGCGTCGGGGCAGGCGGTGCAGAACCTGAACATCCTATTTGGTCTGGATGAGCGTCTGGGCCTGTCCCACGCGGGCATGCTGCCGTAAGGCTTTATCCCGCTCAGCAAAAAGGCCCTCTTGAAGGGCCTTTTTGCATTCCGCGCCGGCAATCGGGTTTATTGATATACCGTAACAATAGTTGACCAATTTTCTAGGAGAAGCGGATAATGCGCGTCATCACGCATTATGGCGGCGTAACGCCGGGAGATAGTCAGCATGAGCGTCGAATCCTTCACCCCCACGGCTTTGCAATTCACTCACGGTGCCGCGCACAAGGTGAAGAGTCTGGTCGATGAAGAGGGGAATGATCGCTTGAAGCTGCGCGTATTCGTTACGGGCGGCGGTTGTTCAGGTTTTCAGTACGGCTTTACCTTCGATGAAGAAGTGGCCGATGACGACACCATCGTCGAGCGCGAAGGCGTGAGCCTGGTCGTGGACCCGATGAGCTTCCAGTACCTGGCAGGTGCCGAGGTGGATTATCAGGAAGGTCTGGAAGGTTCGCGTTTTGTGATCAAGAACCCGAACGCCAGCACCACCTGTGGCTGCGGCTCTTCGTTCTCGATCTGATCGCAAATCACTGCATCACCAAGCGCCGCATGGCTTCAGGGCTCTGCGGCGTTTTGCTGTCCGGGGTTCTGCTTCAGGCCGGATAGATGGCGCCGAGTACGCGCAGGCCTCGGGCGCCGGTGACGCTCGGGCGGTTGGCCGCGATGCCTTCCAGGCAGCAATGGGCCAGCCAGGCGAAGGCCATGGCTTCGACCCAGTCCGGGTCAACACCGTAGGCCGCGGTGCTGCTGACCTTGGCGTTCGGTAGTAAACCAGCCAGGCGGTTCATCAGTGTCGCGTTATGCGCGCCGCCGCCACAGACCAGCAACTCTTGGGTATCTGATTGAGCGCTTTGCAGTGACTCGATAATGGTCAGTGCGGTCAGTTCAAGCAGCGTTGCCTGGACATCTTCGGCAGCGAAGGGCGGCAAGTGTGATAGGTGTTGTGTCAGCCATGGCAGGTTGAACACTTCGCGTCCGGTGCTTTTCGGGCCTTTGGTCACAAAGAACGGATCGCTGAGCAGCGCTTTCAACAGAACAGGTTCGACTTTGCCGCTGGCAGCCCATTGGCCGTCACGGTCAAAGTTATCGCCGCGTTGCTGGTGAATCCAGGCATCCAGCAAAACATTTCCTGGCCCACAGTCGAAACCGGCGACAGGTTTGCCGGGCTCTATCAGGCTGAGATTACTGAAGCCGCCGACGTTCAACACCGCACGGTTGCCTTTGCGCTCTTCAAACAGGGCTTCGTGAAAGGCTGGAACCAGTGGCGCGCCTTGCCCGCCAGCAGCAACGTCGCGGCTGCGGAAGTCGCTGACCACGGTGATGCCGGTCAACTCGGTCAATAAGGCAGGGTTGCCGATCTGCACCGTGAACCCGCGTGCCGGTTCGTGGCGAATGGTCTGGCCGTGGCTGCCTATCGCACGAATGTCTTCGGGCTTGAGGTTTTGTTGGTCGAGAAGGGTGTGAACGCCCTGAGCCGCCAGTTTTACCCAGTTCTGCTGGGCAATGGCGGAGCGGGCAATCTCGTCCGGGCCGCTGGCGCACAAGCCAAGCAGCTCGGCGCGCAGGGATTCAGGCATGGGAATGTAGTGCGTGGCGATCAGCCGGATCGCCGAGGCTTGCTCGATCAGCGCAATGTCCAGGCCATCGAGGCTGGTCCCGGACATCACACCTATATAGAGCGCCATGGCTTAGCGTTTGCTCGAGGCCAGCATGGTGGCCTTTTCTTGATCCATACGCGCCATCAGTGGCTGACTCTGCGCCAGGAAACGTGCGCGTTCGGCTTTGGCAATCGGATCGGCCATCGGCAGCTTCTGGCCCAGTGGATCGACGTGCACGCCGTTGACCTGGAACTCGTAATGCAAGTGCGGCCCCGTGGAGAGCCCGGTGGTGCCGATGTAGCCAATAACCTGGCCTTGCTTGACGGTGCCGCCAGTCTGCACGCCCTTGGCGAAGCCCTGCATGTGCCCGTACAGCGTACGGTAAGTGTTGCCGTGCTGGATGATCACGGTGTTGCCGTAGCCACCGCGGCGACCGGCCAACAATACTTTGCCGTCACCGGCAGCCTTGATCGGCGTACCGCGCGGTGCTGCATAGTCGACACCTTTATGGGCGCGGATCTTGTTCAGGATTGGGTGCTTGCGGCCCATGGAGAATTTCGAGCTGATGCGGGCAAAGTCTACCGGGGTACGGATAAACGCCTTGCGCATGCTGTTGCCGTCGGCGGTGTAGTAGCTGCTGTTGCCTTGTTTATTGGTGTAACGCACGGCGGTGTAGGTCTTGCCGCGGTTAGTGAAGCGCGCGGACAGGATCGGGCCGTTGCCGACAGCTTTGCCGTTGACCACTTTCTGCTCGTAGATCACGTCGAATTCGTCACCCTGGCGAATATCCTGGGCGAAGTCGACGTCATAGCCAAATACGCTGGCCATGTCCATGGTCAGGCTGTGAGACAGGCCGGCACGTGCGGCCGACTGCGACAGCGAGCTGTTGATCACGCCGTGAACATAGGCGGAGCGGACGGTAGGTTTGGCAGTAATGCGGTTGAACGCGTAACCCTTGTCGCTCTTGGTCAGGCTAATGCTTTCGACGTCGCTGACTTTGCTGTGCAAGTTGGTCAGTTGGCCGTCGGGGCTGAGTTCGAATTCGAGTTTCTGGCCATGTTTGAGTTGGCTGAACTGCTTGGCTTGCTTGTCGCTGGACAGCACTTCATGCACTGAAGCGGCCGGAAGACCGACTTTCGCGAACAGTGTGGAGAGCGTGTCGCCTTTGGTGACGATCACTTCCCTGTGATTGGGCGCCTTCTTTTCTTCGACGATGGGCGCAGGAGCGGGTTCCGGTGCGGCCTGGGCGGTTTCCTGAGTGTCTTCGGCGCTGTTTTCGATCTGCGCGAAAGGGGAAGCTACTGGCTCATTTGTGGCTTGGACGGCGTCAGCAGCGTCTTGATCTTGTGTCAGTTGTTCAGCAGGGCTTTCCAGTTCAAGACTCAGAGTTGTCTTTTTGGCTTCAACATCACTGGAAGGGAATACCAGAAGCGCCAGGCTCAGTAGAGCGGCTATGCCACTTGCTGCGAGCAGGTGAGTCTTCGGGTAAAGCGGTGGCGCTTTAGACGATTCTTTGGTCATAGGTAATTTTGACTTTGAAAAAAGATGAATTGGAAAAGATGAATGACATGATGAAGATGAAATAACTGTATAAAATATAACCAAATCATCTCTGAAGCAAGTCCGCGACGCTCTGTCCGTGGATTGGCGTCCGTGCGCCGGGCAGAACTTGTATTTGACGCGCGATCTTGTATGGTTGGTTCCCTTTGAATTCGAGCCTTGCGGGTCTGTTATGAAGTCGGTTGAAGAGCAGCTAGCGCTGATCAAACGTGGTGCGGAAGAACTGTTGGTCGAGTCCGAGCTGATCGAAAAGCTCAAGCGTGGCCAGCCGCTACGTATTAAGGCAGGCTTCGATCCGACTGCGCCGGATTTGCACCTGGGTCACACCGTGCTTATTAATAAGCTGCGCCAGTTCCAGGAGCTGGGGCATCAGGTGATCTTCCTTATAGGTGACTTCACCGGGATGATCGGTGATCCGAGCGGCAAGAGTGCAACACGCCCGCCGCTTACCCGCGAGCAGGTCCTCGAGAATGCCGAGACCTATAAGACTCAGGTCTTCAAGATCCTCGATCCGGCTAAAACCGAAGTTGCGTTCAACTCCACCTGGATGGATCAGATGGGGCCGGCCGATTTCATTCGCCTGACGTCGCAGTACACCGTAGCTCGCATGCTCGAGCGTGACGACTTCGACAAGCGCTACACGTCCAATCAGCCAATCGCCATTCACGAGTTCCTTTATCCGCTGGTTCAGGGTTATGACTCGGTTGCCTTGCGCGCGGATGTCGAGCTGGGTGGCACCGATCAGAAGTTCAACCTATTGATGGGGCGTGAATTGCAGCGCGGTTACGGTCAGGAGCCTCAGTGCATTCTGACGATGCCGCTGCTCGAAGGTCTGGATGGTGTGAAGAAGATGTCCAAGTCCTTGGGCAACTACGTCGGTATCCAGGAAGCGCCAGGCGTCATGTACAGCAAGCTGGTCTCCATTCCTGATGTGTTGATGTGGCGCTACTTCGAATTGCTCAGCTTTCGCTCCATGGATGAGATCGATGCGTTCCGTGCAGATGTCGAGGCGGGCGCAAACCCTCGCGACATCAAGATCAAATTGGCCGAAGAGATCGTTGCGCGCTTCCATGGTGAAGAGGCTGCGGCCAATGCTCACCGTGCGGCGGGTAACCGTATGAAAGAAGGCGAGTTGCCGGACGATCTTCCAGAGATCGAATTGACTGCTGCCGAGGATATGCCGATCGCTGCCGTCCTTAATAAAGCAGGGCTGGTGAAGAACTCGGCTGTTGCGCGTGATCTGCTGGGTTCGGGTGGTGTGCGTATAGATGGTGAGGTCGTCGATCGCACCTTTATATATGCACTGGGCGCGACCCATGTTTGCCAGGCCGGCAAGAAGGCATTTGCACGTATTACGCTCAAATCCGAATAAAGCTGGAATTAGGGGTTGACGGTAGATTCTGGAGGTCTATAATTCGCCCCACTTCCGGCGCAGTCGAAACGGAAAACTCCTTGGCAAACAAAGAGTTACGCAGTTTTCGGCAGCAAGTTGCTTCAGTTCATCGAAGCCTGGAAGGAGTTGTTAAGGCAGTGTGTTTTCGCCTTATCAACGATTCGATCTTCTCGGTCGAAAGCAGCGGAAAAGAGGTGTTGACAGCAGCGAGTAACGCTGTAGAATTCGCCTCCCGCTAACGAGAGATCGGAAGCGCAAGTGGTTGAAGTTGCAAAGGAAACTTTGAGGACTTCGAAAAATAACCGCTTGACAGATACAGAGGACGCTGTAGAATGCGCGCCTCGGTTGAGACGAAAGTCTTGATCAACCGCTCTTTAACAACTGAATCAAGCAATTCGTGTGGGTGCTTGTGGAGTCAGACTGATAGTCAACAAGATTATCAGCATCACAAGTTACTCCGCGAGAAATCAAAGATGTAACCAACGATTGCTGAGCCAAGTTTAGGGTTTCTTAAAAACCCAAAGATGTTTGAACTGAAGAGTTTGAT
>NZ_LHPC01000049.1 GCF_001297125.1 Pseudomonas sp. RIT-PI-q | reverse complement strand
CAGTTTCAGCCGGAACAGCGCTTTCAAAACCCAAGGTGATAAGGTCGAGCTCATCCACGAAGACATCGACAACACGCACCGGATTGGTGTCGCTGACGTAATCGTCCAGGCTCTCGGGGAGCAAGGTGCTTTGACCTCGATGTTCACCTTGGATGAAGCGTTTCATGGGCGACCCTTGCGATAAATTCTGGGAAATCATAGCAAGGGTTTGTTTCCACGTTTTTGCACACTCTGGAGCTTGCGAGGCTGCGTTCGGCTGCGCAGCAGTCGTAAACCCTGAGTGCGCGGTGTATCTGATGCACCGCATCGTATGATTTCACGACTGCTGCGCAGCCGAACGCAGCCTCGCAAGCTCGACAGCTGCTACAGAGCCGAACGCAGCAGGCTCGACAGCTCCTACAGGGCCGGACGCAGGTTGGTACAGGGGGCGCGCTTGGGCTTAGGGTGTGGTGTTCGGCGAGCGCAGGGCCGAGCCCAGTTCCACCTTGCTTTTGACGCCGAGCTGCAAGTAGCAGTTGCGCAGGTAGGTGCGCACTGTCGCAGGACTCAACACAAGAATTTTGGCGATTTCCTTGTAGGAGTGGCCGGCGGCAAACAACATGGCGGCGGTCCGTTCGCGAGGTGCCAGCACGGCACCGCGTGACTGTGTTTCAAGTGACAGGATCACATGCTCGGCGTTGGGACTCAGCGTCAGTGCACAGCGACCCAGGCGCATGACGCAAGGCGCTTTTTGCAGTTGCTCGACCACCTCGGGCGGGAGCATCGAGCCGCTCCATCCAGGCAATTCGCGCTGAATGGCCGCGCACAGACTGGCTCCCACGTAAAGCAGACTGCCGTCCAGACGCGCGATTCCGAAGTCGCTCGCTGCGTTGCCCGTGTCGACCCGGATCATGTCCTGCACCTGGAATCGCCACAGCTGCAACAGGTGATCGCAGAAAGCCGAAAACAAGCCGGCCTCACGTTCGTTGAACGCCGACGCTTGAAGGCCACGGTACAAACAGACAAAAAACACCAGGCCGCTTTCGGGCAGTTCGAAGGTGATGCACATCAGGTGGTAAAGGTCGTGACGCCGTGCAAAGTCGTTCACCTCCTCGCAGGGGTCGGTGAAGCCACTGTCGCGCACGACTTCCCCGGGTTGACTCAAGGTCTCATGGGAAAATCTGTCACTGACCGCCACCTTGTGCCATTCGACGGCAAACGACTCGGGCAGGTTGATCCGCCCGTGCATCCAGCTTTGAGCGGGTGACGGGGACATTTCGCCCCACCAGGCCGAAGCGAAGGGCACCAGTTGGCTAAATGCCTGCAAGCCGTCGGCGATGAATTGCGAGGCGCCGCGATCTCGCGCGAGACGCCCCAGGTGCAATACGCACTGATTAAACGCCTTCAGCGTGGCCATCGACGCCACGGCGCCGACCTCATCAGCCTCCTCCATCGTTCTGATCCCGTTCGCTACTACATGGCGTATTATTGTTTTGACCATGCCATAAGCGCAGCGACGGCGTCCAGCCCGGCGCGCTGTTTCACTCGCGTAGCTGCAACAGGAAATCCTGAACATAAGGCACGACCGAAATTCCGGCGTGAGCTGTGTTAGGAACTATGTCTTGTTGCACGCGAATATCGTGGGCCTCAAGGTTGCGAGCCAAGGTTGTATTGCGCTCCACCCTCGTAAGCCCCGCGTCGTTGATACCGTCCATGTATTGCACTGAACCGGGTGCGTAATGAATTTCCCAGGTCTCGAGGTCTGCGGCGCCCACCAACAATTGAACATCCACCTCTCGCAGCGCTTCGAGATTCAGGCGTTTGCCAAAAATCGCTTCGATCCCTCCCGTGCCAACCCACCAATCGCGCCCCTCATCAATCAAGGTCACCGAGCCCGGTGCACCGATGGAAACGGAACGTAGACGTTCGGGGTGCAGGTAGTAAAATCGGTTGGCGAAGTGCCCGCCGCCCGAATACCCAAACAATGAAAACTTCTCGAACGAAGTGCTGAGCGCCTCGCCGACTTCATCAACCATTGCCAGCAGGACTTCGTCGTATCGAATGTCCCCTTCCTTGAGGTATTTGAAACCATGGGGGTTGCCATCGCCCAATGGACCTACCGGAAACAGCGGCGCCAGAATGATGTAACGATTGAAGCGCCCGAACTCGGCAAACGCATC
Organism: Pseudomonas sp. RIT-PI-q; assembly: GCF_001297125.1. Classification (GTDB taxonomy): domain Bacteria; phylum Pseudomonadota; class Gammaproteobacteria; order Pseudomonadales; family Pseudomonadaceae; genus Aquipseudomonas. The sequence goes on along the minus strand of NZ_LHPC01000049.1, from coordinate 199,476 downwards.
CCGATACTCGACCATTGTGCGCCCGGTGCCATGGACCGCGACCAGCAGGCGGTGGCCCTCCGGCGCTTGATCGAACGTCTGCGGAACGTAAAGGCAATAGGCAAAACGCGGATCCTTACGGCACGAAAAAATGGTCGTGCTACCTCGGTAGTACATCTGCCGATGCCGCGCTGCCGGGGTGTCTTGAGGGTTGCTCAACATTGTGAAACCTCGTTGATAATTGTGCCATTATTGAAAACTACAGCGGGTAAGGGTCATGCACGGTCGACGACTCACACGCCCACGTCCAAGTTTTGTGGAAGTCACTTTTGAACAAAAAAACTACTGATCGCAGCCATTTGGTACTGCTGATTTCAAACGACATTAATGCCGGGGTACTTCCGACCGGCAGTTGGCTCAAGCAGATCGATCTGGAGCAACGTTACGGCTGTACACGGCTGGACATCCGCCGCGCGCTGGACCAACTGACCCTCAAAAACATGGTCGAACACATCCCCAATCGGGGGTACTACGTCCACACCCCTGATCTGGCCCAGGTGTCCGATACCCGCGAAGTTCGCATCGCACTCGAGTGTGCAGCGGTCGACCAAATGGACGTCACCGAAGAACGGTTGCAAGCGCTGGACCTCATCGCCCAGCGCTTCAGTCGCCTGGTCAACGAAGGCACGATGCAAGAGTGCTACACCGCGAATCTCGAGTTTCATCGCGGGATCTACGACATGTGCACCAACCGGGTAATGATCGAGTTCATTGAAGAAATTCGCAGCCGTCCGCCATCGTCTCCAGGGGGCACCTGGCGCACGCATCTGCGCGCAGAGCAGTCGGCCCGCGAACACTTCCAGATACTTGACGCCCTGCGTAACGGTGACCGCGAACACCTCAAGCGACTGATCGCGGCGCACATCCGTCAAACCCCGCTGGAGCAATGAATCTCAAGGCTTGATGCTGACGCCCCACAGGCGTGGTTTCTGCCCGATCCAGGCGTCGTAGCCCTCGACGTTCTGATTCAGCGCGACAATATCCAGGCCGTTGTACATGACGATCATCGGCACTTGATCGATGAAGCGCTCATGCAGCTGATCGAAGATTGACTGGCGCTTGGCGACATCACCTTCCTTCAGTGCCTGGCTCAGCAACTCAATCGCCACAGGATCCTCCCAGACCTTGCGCGACTCCTTATCCTTGTTACCCGTCACCTGCTCGAAGCTCAGCGCCGGATCGAAGCGCGCCGAATAGGTGAAGGACATCGCCTGATACCGCCCGGCCTGATAACGCTCGAGCTGAGTGCCCCATTCCATGACTTCCACCTGCGCGTTGATGCCGACTGCCTGCAGCATCGCCTGGGCAATAATGGCCAGGTCATAGCTGGGCACCATCGAGCGCTTGTTGGCGACAATCGTCAGCGGTTGGCCGCGATAGCCTGCCTCCTGGAGCAGTTGCGCAGCCTTCTGTGGGTCGTAGGTAAAACCTTGTTTCTCGCTCGGGCCGTAGTAGTTGGAGGCCACGCTGATGATGGAGTTGTTGGGCACACCGAAGCCGTTGCTCGTGGTCGCCACCAGTTGTTTGACATCAATGGCCGCAGCAATGGCCTGACGAATCCGCTTGTCCTTGAGCAACGGATCCCGGGTCTGGAACATCAGCACATTCATGGTCGCGCTGGGGTCTGTCGAGACCTTGAGCGTTGCGTGAGTCTTGATTTCCGGCAGGTCCGTTTCGGTGACTTCAGCCATGTCCAGATCGCCCGAGAAGAGCGCTGCCTTGACCGTCGCCTGATCGGGAATAATCACAAACCGTACTTCATTGGTCAGCGCGTTTTTACCGCCGGTGTAGCCGTCGCGTGGACCGGGCAAGGCTTGGTAGCCAGCGAATTTATTCAGCGTGACGTACTGTCCGCGCTTCCACTCACCCAACTGGTAAGGGCCAGTGCCGATCGGCGAAACGAACTCACCCTGAGCATTGACCGAGGCTTTGTTCAGCACGGCGGTGCCGCCGCAATCGGTACGCGCCAGCGTGGCGAGGAACATGCCGCTGGGCTTTTCCAGCTCCATCACCACGGTATGGTCATCCGGTGCGGTGACTTTGGTGACCTTGGTCATGCCGCTACCATCGAACTCCGGCAGGCAGCGCCACTGAGTCTTGGGGTCCATGTCGCGGTTCCAGCTCCACAGCACGTCGCCGGCGGTCAACAACTCGCCGTTATGGAACTTCACACCGGGGCGCAAGGTGAAGGTGTAGGTCAGGCCATCGGCGGAGATGTCAATCTTCTGTGCCAGTAGCGGTTTGACTTCGCCCTTTTCCCCATAGGCGACGAGCCCTTCGGTCATATGCAACACGACCGCATCGGAACGGTCATCCCGATTGACCCCAGGATCCAGGCTGCGAATATCGGAGTTCATTGCCAGGCGCAAGGTCTGCGCCTGTGCGACACCGCAACCGATCATGGTCATCATGCTCAGCGTCAGAGCGTTTACTAAAAAGCGATTCATAAGCGAGTCCTTGATAATGCTCAAACAGGTTCACGCCGCCACAGGTGTGACGGCCTTCAAAGTCCTTCACACAGCAGCACTGCCGCGCAATTGATAACTGCCATCGGCCAGTCGCACCAACGGATTGGCGGCCGCCAGCAGTCGATGAGTGAAGGCGTGTTGCGGGTTATCGAACACTTGCGCGGTGGTGCCGATTTCCACCAGTCGGCCTTGCTGCATGACGGCCACGCGATGAGCAATTCGCTCCACCGCCGCCAGGTCATGCGAGATGAACAGACAGGCAAAGCCGTACTGCTTTTGCAGCCGCTCAAACAACTCCAGAATCTGCTTTTGAATGGTCATGTCGAGGGCGGAAATCGGCTCGTCGGCAATCACCAGCTTGGGGTGACGGATCAGCGCCCGACCAATCGCCACGCGTTGCCGTTGACCGCCCGAGAGTTGGTGGGGGAAGCGGTCGGCAAACAGCGGGTCGAGACCGACATCGTGCAGGATGATGCGCACGCGCTCGGCACGCTGCTCGCGACTGAGGCCCGGTACATGGCGCAGTGGTTCAGCGAGAATCTCCGAAATCCGGGCGCGCGGATCGAGGGACGACACCGGGTCCTGAAAGATCATCTGGCACTGCAATCGATGCTCGCGATTGGCGCTTTTAAGAATGTCGACACCATCGAAAAAGATCTCGCCCGCAATAGGACTGACCAGCCCGACGACCGAGCGGCCAAGGGTGGTTTTACCCGAGCCACTGCCGCCAACCAGCGCCAGCGTCTCACCCGCATTGATCTGCAGACTGACCCCATCCACGGCGCGCTTGGCTTTACCGCGCCAGAGGAACCCCTGACGCCCCGGATGTTCGATGGTGACGTTGCGCATGTCCACCAGCGGCGAGGCCAGCGGTGCGCTGTCAAGGTGGCCGCGCGTAGGCAGCGCTTCGAGTAATTGCCGAGTGTATTCAGCCTTGGGACCGAGCAGGATTTGTTCGGTCGGGCCGCTTTCGATTGCTTTGCCGCTGCGCATCACCACGACTTTATGGGCATGACGCACCACCAGCGAAAGATCATGGCTGATGAACAAGATCGCGGTGCCCTCCTCCCGCGTCAGTTCGAGCATCAGTTCGATGACGTCGGCCTGGGCCAGGGTGTCCAGCGCGGTGGTCGGCTCGTCGGCGATCAACAGCGCCGGGCGCAACAACATCACCGAGGCCAACATGATGCGTTGCCGCATCCCGCCGGAGAACTCATGAGGAAAGGCATTCAGACAGCGTTGCGGATCATCCATGCCGATCCGCCGCAGCATCTCCAACGACCGGGCAAGAATGGTTTTTTCGTCCAGATCGGTGTGCAGGCGCAACCCTTCCGCCATCTGTTGGCCGATCGTCATGGTCGGGTTGAGCGAGACCATCGGTTCCTGAAACACCATCCCGATCTTCGAGCCACGCACATCACGCAACTGCTCGTACGCCAAGGTGCACAGGTCGGTGCCGGCAAATTCAATACGACCGGACGCGACCCGCATCGGCGGCGGCAACAAACCGATGACGGCGCGCGCCGCCATGGTTTTGCCGCTGCCGGACTCACCCACCAGCGCGACGATTTCGCCGGGCGCCATGTCGAAACTCAGGTGGTCGACCGCAAGCGAACCCTCGGGACCGGCCTGGATGCACAGATTACTCACGCGAAGCAAAGGCTTGACGGTTTCCATTAGCGACTCATCCGGGGGTCAAGGCGATCACGCAGGGCGTCACCGAAAAGATTGATGCCGATCAGGGCAATGGAGATCATCAAGCCGGGGAAGAAACCCAGCCAGGGTGCCGTGACCAGATGAGGACGGCTGGAGGCCAGCATGTTGCCCCACGTCGCCGCAGGCGGCGGAACCCCCAGCCCGAGAAAGCTCAGGGCACTCTCCGAGAGAATCGCCCAGCCAAACATGCTGGTAGCGAGGACAATCAACGGTGCCACGCAGTTCGGCGCGATATGCCGCCACATTGTGTACAGCTCGCTGTTGCCAATGACCCTGGAGGCTTCGATGAACTCTCGTTCACGCAGCGACAACACGGTGCTGCGCACCACTCGCACGACGGTGGGGATATAGGCCAGGCCCAGCGCCAGCACGATGCCGTACTGACTCGCGCCGACAATCGCCAGCAACCCCAGCGCCAGCAACATGCCGGGGAATGCCAGCAAGGCATCGTTGACCATCATCAACAGGCGATCGGTCCAGCCACGCAAATAACCGGCGAGCAAGCCGAACAGGGTGCCGATGCTGATGGCCAGTATCACCGTCAACAAACTGATCCACAGGCTGGTGCGGGCGCCGATAATGATGCGGCTGAACACGTCGCGACCGAACTCATCAGTACCCAGAATGTGTGGCCAGGACGGCGCCATAAATCGATGGGCCAGGTCCAGGCGCAGCGGGTCATAAGGCGTCCAGACGATACCGGCCACCGCGAGCAGCACCAGCACCGCCAGCAGGCTGCCGCCGATCAGCGCGTTGAACGACAACGGACGCTTGTGCCTGGAGGTCTTCGGCGCAGCAGTCGGCGGCGCGGCAATTTCGCTTAGAGTCTTCATGCTTTCACCCGAGGATCGAACAGCGGATACATCAAATCTACGAGCAGGTTGACCAACACGTAGACGAACGTAATGAGCAACAGGCAGCCCTGCAGTACCGGGTAATCACGTGCATAAATGGAGTCGACCATCAGGCGCCCGATGCCCGGAATGGTGAACACCGTTTCGATGACGGCGATCCCGCCCAGCAGGTTGCCGAGGATCAGGCCGATCAGTGTCCAGGTGGGTGCAAAGGCGTTGCGCAGCGTATGGCGCCAGAGCACCGCACGCTCCGACAAGCCTTTGGCTCGGGCATGGGCGATGTAGTCCAGGCGCAAGACTTCGATCGAACTGGCACGCTGCATCCGGATAATCACGCCGCTTTCATGCAGCACCAGCGTGGCCACCGGCAAAATGATGTAGGCCAGCGCCTTGCCGAAGTCAGCCGAAAACGGCACATACCCCACCACCGGCAACCAGCCCAATTCCAGGCCAAACACATACAGCAGCAGCAGGCCCATCCAGAAACCGGGGATCGACAGTAACAACGTCGCGGTCGTCACCAGTCCCAAATCAACCAGCGAGTCCTGTTTCCACGCCGCCAGCATGCCGAGGGGAACGGCAATTACCGCCGCCAGCGCCACCGCCGTCAGAACGATGGTCACACTGACGCTGAACCTTTCAAGCACCAGCGGCAAAACCGCCTCATGACTGGTAATCGAAAAGCCCAGATCCCCTTGGAACACGGCCTTGAGCCAGATCAGGTACTGCGCGATCACCGGCTGATCCAGCCCGAGCGACTGGCGCAATTTGATCAAACTGGCCGGATCAGCCATATCGCCCAGCATCAGCAGCGCCGGGTCACCGGGTATCAGCCGGATCATCGCGAAGACCGCGATAGAAATCAGCAGTAACGTCGGGACCGCCATGGCCAGACGCTGAACGATCAAACGAAGCATGTAGGTTCCTCGATGTTGAAGCACCGCCCTCGTTTGGGCAGTGCACAGGCTACCAACGATTCAATGCTTACCAGGTGGCGTAACGGGCGTAGTCGGATTCCATCTCCAGGCGATATTGCCCAAAGGTGCGATTGATCGCCGGCAAGGAAGCGATTTCCATGAAACCGCTGGCTGGGCGCATCAAAATCATCGCCACCGTTGCCGACAAATTGTCCTCGCCGCCAGAACTCGGACGCGGTGGTCGGCAGACCGCGAATGGCGTGCCGAAATCATCGAAAAACGCACTTTTCAGGTGTTCCAGCGTCAGGCTGCCATGAAACGGCTTGAGCAATTTCTCGACACGCAAATCACGGTAAAAGCTTTCGGGTGCACCACTGATGCCAGTGTTCTTCAGTTTGATTTGTGCGACCGGACTGCGCCAATGGTTGGCATGCACCAACAGGTCATCGACCTCGAACAGCGGGAACACTTCATCGGGTGCGCATTCGTAGTTGATGCCAAACCCGGCCGCATGGCTGAGCATCATGTTGTTCGAACCGGACTTTGGCGTCACCGCCACGGCTTTCATCGACAGGGCGAAATGATTGGCTTCCAGCGCCTTGCGGCGGATCAGCGGCAATGGCACGCCGAGCGTTTGATAGTCACGATCCGATTCCAGGTTGTTACCGGTAATCGCGGTGCCGATGGAGTTCATGCCCGCCCGGGCCAGGCCACCGGCTTCGGTGAATGTCAGCAGATCGGGGCCGTCGTCACGGCGAATATGCAGGACCACGCCGGTCTCTGCACACTCCATGCGCCAGTCCCAATTTTGCCCATGCAACACCTCATTGTTCGCCGTGGCGCCAGGCAGGATGATCGCGCCGGTACAGCCATCCAGCTCCGGCTTGTCCTGCATCGAACGCCGGCCAAGGTGAATGATCTCGGTACGGGCATTGATCAGCACAATGGCTTCGAAGTCGTGACCGGAGCCTTGCGCGATGCCGCGCATCTCTTCCAGGTACTGCGGCTCGAACGCTTCGATATTGGGTATGAATTGATTGACCAGGCGCTTGATACCGGCCCAGTCATAGCCCATGTCCAGCAGTTGCTGGCCGTAGATTTCAATGCTGCGAGCGATGATCTTTGGGCAGGCTTTGCCGTACTGCACGCCTCGGGCGAATGGCCCGCCACTCAGTTCAATACACGGAAATTGACCACTCATGCCATGCCCTCAAATAGTTTGAGCAAGACCTAGAGCAAGGATCAGACCAATTTTATAAAAACCCAATCAATATTGGCGCCAATTTGAAAACCAATAAAATAGCGCCGGTAAAATGCACCGTTTCCGGTCGTTAAATTGGGTAGGAAATTCACAAATGTGTAAAAAAGTGGCACGAAGCACTTGTCCGTACCACCGTCGTAGCAGGAGGGGATTTTACGTTTGGCGGGTCATTGATTCGGCGTTTCGGGACGCGGGTGCTTGAGGCCAATACAACTCCGACCGTCGATCCCGATGCAGATCGTTACGCGCACTGATGCGCTTGTTCCGCGCCTCGGCCAGGTTCAGCGTCGCCAGCAAAATCTGCTCGCCGCCCTGCTCCGCCGGCCCGGCCAACGGGTAGCCATCGGCATCGACGATGACCGAGCCCTGCACCCAACCGACACCGCGCTCGTGGCCGTGTCGGTCACACGCGGCGATAAACATCCGGTTCACTGAGGCATTGGCCTGGACCCGCACCACTTCCGCCGGCCGCTCGGTCAGTGGCCGTGGTCCGTCAGGCCAATTGACCGGCGCGCAGAGCAGAACTGCGCCGGCCAGCGCCGGCAGGCGCACCCACTCGGGGAACTCCAGGTCGTAGCAAATCAGCATGGCGATGCGTCCATGCACCGTGTCTACAACCGGCGGTGCTTCGTTGCCGGCGCTGAAAATTTCATTCTCGCCATCCCACAGGTGCGCCTTGCGGTACACGGCGCGCAGGCCCTGGGCATCGACCATCGCCGCGCTATTGGCCAGTTCATTGCCGGCCAGCCGCTCGCAGAAACCGCCGACCACGACGATGTTCAGCTCCTTCGCCAGCGCCCCCCACAGACTCAGAATGGGGCCTTCGACCGTTTCGGATAAGGACAGTGCTTCGCTGCGGTCGGCAAACAGGTAGCCGCTCTGCACCAGTTCCGGTAGCACCACCACCTGCGCGCCCTGATAGGCGGCCGAGCGAATCGCCCGTTCTGTGAGTGTGCGGTTGTAAGCGAGGTCGCCTATTTTTGGTGCCAGTTGGCAGCAGGCGACCACGGTTTTTTTTGCGCTGTTCAACGCCCCTCCTCCACGGATTGATGGGCCATGGCGACAATGTCGCGCTCGGTAATGGCGTCGATGATCCGGCCTTCGTAGGCCAGGTCTATCGACCGACTGAGCAGGTAATACGTCAGGCCCGACACCACCAGGCCCACCAGCCAGGCAATGTCCACGCCTTCGAGCATGCGCGCCAGTGGTCCGACGAACACTTCTTTACCCGCGGCGGCATCGAAGATGTAGAAGAACGGCACCATCGCGGCGAAGCCGATCAGGTAGGAGACGATGCCGCGAAATTGCCAGGCGCCGTAGATGCCCTTGGGCGTGAAGAAATGCGGGATCGCGTAGCGGCCCTTGCGCACGAAAAAGTAGTCCACCAGATTGACCGCGGTCCAAGGCACGAGGAAGTACAGGAGCAGCACCAGGAAGGTGTTCAACAGTGCGATGCCGTCGCCTTTGATCGACAACACGCAGGTCAACAGAATGACGCTGATCACCGAGATCGACAGCACTCGGGCGCGAGGGGTCGGGGTGATTTTTTTGATCGAGTCGACTCCGGTCAACAACGTCAGCATGGCGCTGTAAGTGTTGAGCGCGATGATCGGCAGGAAACCCGCGACCGAGACGATCACCAACACGTTGCCCAAGCCAGGAATCATCGATGAACCGACCTGGTTCAGTGCGACCAGCGCATCCGCCGCTTTCAACTGCTGCGCCAGCCAGGCACCGAGGCCGATCATCCAGCTGCCCGACAACGAGGCACCGATGAACACCGCCGCGATCAGTTTCGGCCGGCTGGTGTTTTTCGGCAGGTAGCGGGAATAGTCGGAGACATACGGCGCATAGGAAATGTTGTAGCTCGCACCAATGGCAAACAGCGTGGCAAAGGCCACCCAGTTGAAACCCAGGTCGGTCGCCGGGGTGACGCCCTCCTGCCCCGCGCCGAACATCAGGGCGATGGTGACCAGCGCGTACAGCGGCAACGTGGCCAGCAACGCCCACTTGAAAGCTTTGTGCATCAGGTCATGGCCGTAGATCGACAGCAGCGCGCCGATCAGCACCACCGCAACGGCGACGATGGTCGGGTCGATGCCGAACACATGCTCCAGGCCACTCATGATCAGCGAGATGTTCACCACGTTGAAACCGACGAACACAAACATCGTCGCCATCAGGGCCAGGATCACTCCGCGATAACCAAACTGGGCACGGGACTGGATCATTTGTGGCAGGCCCATTTCCGGCCCTTGCGAACCGTGAAACGCCATGAAGATCGTGCCGAACATAATGCCCAGCGCACCGGCCAGCATCGTCCACAGCACTGACAAGCCGAGGCTGGGGCCGACGAAACCGATAGAGATGGTGAAGAAGTGGAAGTTGCCCAAGAACCAGAAAGGCCCCTGGCTGCTGAGCTTGGCGTGACGTTCGTTTTCCGGGATGTAATCGATCGAGTGGTCTTCGATGGCCAACCCGCTATTCGCCTCGATGGCGTGCGCAGAATGCGGAGACACTGACATACGATTGTTCCTATGCAGTTAATTGTTGTTTTTATGGGCAGATCGCCGGTTTCACTGCAATGTAGGGCGTTGTTCAGGGCTATAAAATATCGCAGGCACACTGTTTACATAGATTAGCGTCTATGTGAGTGAGGATGGGGGAAGGCATGCTGGGAACTGTATCGGAACTGGATCTACGCTTGATCCGGGTATTCCTGACCGTCGTTGAGGCGGGCGGGATCTCGGCGGCGCAAACCGCCCTCAACACCACGCAACCGACCATCAGCGCGCAATTGGCAACGCTCGAAGCGCGGGTCGGATTTCGTCTGTGCGAACGCGGGCGCGGCGGATTTTCGGTGACGCCCAAGGGTGGCCAGTTTGTTGAGGCCGCCCGCCGCTTGCTGGCGGCTGCCGAAGGCTTCCGGGTTGAAGTCCAGCACATCAATCGCAAGGTCTCGGGCAACATCAACATCGGCCTGCTCGGCCAAATCGATCCGCTGGCCAACAAGAAAATCGCCCTGGCCATTGCCCGTTTACGCTCCCGGCACGAAGGGCTGTATTTTCACTTCACCGAGCTGTCGTCATCGCTGCTCGAAGAGAAAATCATCAACAGCCATATCGATCTGGCCATCGGCTACTTCTGGCACCGCTTGCCCAACATTGATTACTTCCCGTTGTTCCAGGAAACCCAGATCGCCTATTGCGCACCCTCTCACCCGTTGTTCGAGCACGTTGGTGCGCTGAGCCGAGAGGATGTCAGCGAATACGATTGGGTGTGGCCCAGCCCCCCCTTGCCGGAAATGCCGGCCCCCGCCTCGATCGAGCGCTTGACCGTGCTCACCGACAGCATGGACGGCGCCGCCCTGCTGATTCTGTCCGGCCAGCACCTGGGCTTCCTGCCGCAGCACTACGCGGCCAAGCATGAACAACTGGGCCAGTTGCACCCGCTGAACCCAGAGCTGCTGCGCTATGAGGTGGGCTTTCACGCGGCGGTTCGGCATTCGGCACGGCAACGGGATCTGGTCAGTGCGTTCCTGACGGAGCTGATCGATATTTTCGCACCGGCGTAAACGTGCAATCGACCGATGACCGAGTTCGCGGCTGGCTCACTCGCTATATAGTTTTGTATATTGCGCAGCTTAAATCGCCAAGACATCGCCATGAGCCGTATTCGTCAGCACAACCAGCACCTCATTCTGGAGGCCGCCAGCGCAGAGTTCGCCGCCAAAGGCTTCGACGCCACCCAGACGCGGGACATCGCAGCGCGTGCGGGTGTGCCGAAAGCGAATCTGTATTACTACTTCCAGAGCAAGGAAAACCTCTACGCCAAGGTGCTGCTCGGGTTTGTCGAGCCGCTGCTGGCAGCGTCGGCGGTGCTGCGCGAAAGCGACGATCCTATCGTGGGATTGCAGGCGTACATCGCCGCACGGATCCGCATCGCTCGGGAACATCCGCACATCGCCAAAGTATTCAGCAGCGAGTTATTGCTGGGGGCCCGGCAACTACCGGCCGAGTGTCGGGACTTGCTGTATGCCGAGGCCCAGCGCAACGTCGAGTGTTTGCGCAGCTGGATTGATCGGGGCTTGCTGGCACCGGTGGATCCGCAGCATCTGATGCTGTTTATCTGGTCGGCGACGCGCACGTATACCAATCTGGGCTGGCAGATGGCGCACATCACCGGACAGAAGAAGCCCAGGGATGCGGACTATCGGAATGCGGCGGCGACCATTACCCGGTTGGTGTTGGGCGGCGTGGTGCCGGAGGTTGCACAGGCTAAACAACCGCTGATGTTCGCGACCTGAGAGGGTTTGGGGCTGCTGTGCAGCCCGGGGTTGGCGTTTCAGAGGCGGATTGCCTGGGTCGGCGTGACGTCGATCCGGGAAACAGCGCTGGTCAGGTGCGCCAAATCCTTGTTGTGCTCGGCGATAATGTCTTCGGCGGTGAGGTTTCCGTTATCGACGGTGGAATGGGCGTCGGCAGCGAGTACCACGTCGTACCCCAGCTCATGCGCCTGGCGCACAGTGGCGTTAACGCAATAGTCGGTTTGCAGGCCGCAGATGATCAGGCGTTCGAAATCCTCCTTCGGCAGCAGCTTTTGCAGGTTGGTCTGGTAGAACGAATCCGGAGTGGTTTTGCGTACATGCAGGTCTTGCGCTGATGTTTCCAGGCCTTCGGCCAGTTGCCAGCCGTCGGAGCCGTGTTTCAACAGGTCGCCTTCTTCGTGCTGGATGAAAATGACGGGGATACCGGCATCGCGGGCCTTCGCGCTCAGGCTGTTGATGTTCTCGATGACGCGCTTGATATTGAAGCACTCGTATTCGCCGCTGCACAGGGCGCGTTGGACGTCGATGACTAACAGTGCGGTGGTCATGGAGTTCCTTCCTTGATCGGTCGATAGATCGGAAACGGACTTGGAATCCGCTCCCCCTTCAACGTGAAGCAGCTTGTAGCAGCTGTCGAGCTCGCGAGGCTGCGTTCGACTGCGAAGCAGTCGTGAATTCAGACGCTGCGGTGTTTCAGGTAAACCGCATGCACAGGTTTCACGACTGCTTCGCAGCCGAACGCAGCCTCGCAAGCTCGACAGCTGCTACAGAACCGAACGCAGCCTCGCAAACTCGACAGCTGCTACAGAGCCGAACGCAGCCTCGCAAGCTCGACAGCTGCTACAAAATCGGGGCCATCCCGGTAAGCCGGGATGGCCTCGGGCCTCAGTAACCGAGCGACAACCCGGTATTACGACGCGGGTCGTTCGCCCCGTAGAAGCGGTTCTTGCCCACCGGTTTACCCTCGAGCGACGGTGCGCCGACGAGAATCGCCGCCAGATGGTTGGCATCCTGCGGCCCGGCAAACTTGTGGCCCCAGCTTTCGAGCAGCTTCACCGTATCCGGACTGGTGGTAAAGGCTTCCAGGTTGGTCTCTTCCGGCAACCACTGCTGGTGGAAACGTGGCGCATCGACTGCTTCCTGGATGTTCATGCCGTAGTCGATCACGTTGAGGATGGTCAGCAAGGTCGCGGTGATGATGCGACTGCCGCCGGGCGTACCCACCACCATCACGACTTTGCCGTCCTTGGTGACGACGGTCGGGCTCATGGACGACAGCGGTGCCTTGCCGGGGGCGATGGCGTTGGCTTCGCCCTGCACCAGGCCGTACATGTTCGGCACGCCGATTTTCGAGGTGAAGTCGTCCATTTCATCGTTAAGGATGACCCCGGTTTTGCTGGCCATGACCCCGGCGCCGAACCAGTCGTTGAGCGTGTAAGTCACCGACACCGCATTGCCCCATTTGTCGACGATCGAGTAATGGGTGGTGTTGCTGCCTTCGTGCGGCGCTACGCCGGGTTTGAGCTCGCGGGACACGCCGGCCTTTTTCGGGTCGATGGCGGCGCGCAGTTTGGTGGCGTAGTTTTTGTCCAGCAGATGGGCGATCGGGTTTTTCACGAAGTCCGGGTCGCCGAGGTAGCTGTTGCGGTCCACATAAGCGTGGCGCATCGCTTCGATCTGGTAATGCATGCCCTGGGCCGAGTGGTAACCGAGGTCTTTCATCGGGTAGCCGTCGAGGATGTTCATGATCTCGCAGATCACCACGCCACCGGAGCTTGGTGGCGGCGCCGAGACCACGTGGTAGCCACGGTAGTCGCACTCGATCGGGGCCAGTTCGCGGGTCTTGTATTTGTCGAGGTCGGCCTGGGTGATGATGCCTTTGTTGGCTTGGCTGGAGGTGACGATGGCGTCGGCCACCCAACCTTTATAGAAACCGTCGGCACCCTTTTCGGAGATTTCCCGCAGGGTTTTACCGAGGTCTTTTTGCACCAGTGTCTGCCCGACTTGCATCGGTTCGCCGTTGCTCAGGAAGATCGCGCCCGAGTCCTTGATGTCCTTCTTGAACACGTCGGTGGCGTAGTCGAGCAAATCGACATCGCCCTGCTCCAGCACAAAACCGTCTTCGGCGAGCTTGATCGCCGGGGCAATCACTTCCTTGCGCGGTTTGGTGCCGTATTTCGACAGTGCCAACTCCATGCCGGAAACAGTGCCGGGCACGCCGACCGCCAGATGGCCACGGGTACTCAGATCAGGGACGACGTTGCCCTCCTTGTCGAGGTACATGTTGGCGGTGGCGGCAAGGGGGGCTTTTTCGCGGAAGTCGAGGAAGGTCTTGCGCCCGTCCGCCAGTTGAATGGTCATGAAACCACCGCCGCCCAGGTTGCCCGCCGCGGGATACACCACCGCCAGCGCATAACCCACCGCGACCGCGGCATCGACGGCGTTGCCACCGTTCTTGAGCACATCAACGCCGACATGACTGGCCAGATGCTGGGCCGTGACCACCATGCCGTTTTCGGCCGCGACGGGGGCCACGGAGGCCGCGTATGCACTGAGGCAGCTGAGCGCCAACGAGGTCGCAATCAGCGATTTGGCAAAAGGTTCGAACTTCATGAGTCGGTCTCTTCTTCTTTTTTAAGTAGGAAAACGCTTCAAGAGCAGTAGGCAGTATGGCTGGGATTGCGTATTGCGCCTCCCCGTCGAGGCAGTATGCTTGCCTCCTGTCCAGCCCATCCGCGGAGTCCGCCGGCATGACTTACACCTGCACCACCCTGGCCTCTCCGGTCGGCGAGTTGAAGCTGGTCGCGAATGGCGCGCGACGGGCGGCCATCCTCGGGGAAAACGACAAACCCGGCCGGGTGCGGCTTGGGCCGATGAGCGAGGCGCCGGATAATCCGATCCTGGTGCGCACCGCAGAGCAGTTGCGGGAATACTTCGCCGGCACCCGCGATCACTTCGAGCTGGAGCTGGATTTTGTCGGCACCGATTTTCAGAAAAAGGTCTGGGCGGCGCTGCTGACCATTCCGTTTGGCGAGACCCGCAGTTATAGCCAGATTGCCGAGCAGATCGGCAACCCCGCCGCGGTCAGGGCGGTGGGTGCAGCGAATGGCAAGAATCCGATTTCAATTGTTGCGCCGTGTCATCGGGTGATTGGCGCATCGGGGAAATTGACGGGGTTTGCCGGGGGGCTTGAAGCGAAGGAGTTGCTGCTGACGCTGGAAGGCTGCGAATGGCCGGGCGCCAGCAGGATGGATGATTTGTTCTCAAATTAACGCGATCTTGTAGCAGCTGGCGAAGCCTGCATTCGGCTGCGAAGCAGTCGTAAAACTGTACGCCGCGATTTACCTGAAACACCGCAGTGAATGGTTTTACGACTGCTGCGCAGCCGAACGCAGGCTGCGCCAGCTGCTACAGGGTTTTGTTTTGTGGTTTAGAAGATGTTTTTCATCGCTGCATACTGCAACAGCATGATGGTCTTCGCGTCGCAGATCTCCCCGCGATAAAAGGCCGCCAGCGCGTCGTCAAACGACCACTCCAACACTTCCAGCTCTTCGGTCTCTTCCTCCAGCCCGCCGCCCTCGCTGACCTTCGATGAAGCGTCGTACTCGGCGATGAAAAAATGCAGCTTTTCAGTCACTGAACCCGGGCTCATATAAGCCTCGAAAACCTTTTGCACGTGGTGCACGCGATAACCGGTTTCCTCCTCCGCTTCACCGCGGATGCGCTCTTCCGGTGCCGCCCCTTCGAGCAGCCCTGCCGCCACTTCAATCAGCAAGCCATCGTGACCGTTGACGAACACCGGCAGCCTGAACTGCCGGGTCAATACGACGGTTTTCTTTTCCCGGTTGAACAGCAGAATCGCCGCGCCATTGCCACGGTCGTAGACCTCGCGGGTCTGGCGTTGCCATTCGCCATTGTTGCGCTGGTAATCGAAGGTAATTTTCTTCAGCAGATACCAGTCGTGGGACAACACCTGGGACTCGATGATGTTGACCCGCTCGGCTGTGTTCGGCATGACAATCCATCCTTTTTTCGTCAGAGGGCCGACATCTTAGACGAAAACACCTTCACGAAAGCTGCGCTTTGTATTCCTTCACATACTGCCCGGCCAACGTCTCTTTCTGTTTGTCGTCGAGCAACTTGCCGGCCATCTGGAAGAACTTCTGCTCTTCCTCCTTGAGGTGGTGATGGACCTTCTCGGCGAGCTTCTTCGCAGTCGCCAGCCAGGCCGGGCTGGACATCTCGGTCTCGTCCAGTTCCTCCATCATTTCGTCCATCTCGTGGTGTTCGGAAATCGCGTGACGGCTAAGGTCGACGCCGTTGTCGAACTCCATCAGCGGGATGTAGAAATGCCGTTCTTCAGCGGTTTCGTGGGCCTGCAGTTCAGACTTCAGTTGCTTGTAAGCCTCGACCCGCTCCGGCGTGTCGCCGCTGGTCTGGATCAGCGCATCGGCATAGGTGCGTTGGCGTTCATGGCTTTCGCGCAAGGCTTCGAAAATATTCACGGGGTGTCCTCATCGGCCGCGTTCTGGAATGACGCTGTTTAGGCTAGACACCTGCGCGCAATCGACGGTTCCACCCAAGGGGCTGGAACAATGACCACTGGCCGCGATAGGCTTGGGGGAATTGTCCCCTCATAGCCATAAGGATTTAGCTGATGAACATGCGCATCGTACAGTCGCAAAACCCCACGGATGAGGAGGAGCAGGCGATTCTCCTGCCGCTGCGCGCCTATAACGCCTCAAAGGCCGGTGTCTCGGTGCAAGAACCGATTGCCTTGCTGATCCGCGACGACAACGGCGACATCCTTGGCGGGCTCTACGGCCGGGTGTTTTACCAGTGGTTATTCATCGAATTGCTGTCGGTGCCGGAACAGGCGCGGGGCCTGGGTATGGGTTCGAAGTTGATGCAGATGGCCGAAGACCTGGCGCGGGAGAAGGGCTGCATCGGGGTCTGGCTCGACACCTTCGACTTCCAGGCGCCGGGGTTCTATCAGAAACTCGGCTACAGCGAGCTGGGCCAGATTGTCGACTACCCGCCGGGCCATAAGCGTTTGTTTTTCCAGAAGCGCCTGACCAACGACGCATAACCCTGTGGGAGCGGGCTTGCCCGCGATTGTGGTGGATCAATCAGCAAATATGCCGTCTGACACTACGCTATCGCGGGCAAGCCCGCTCCCACATTGAGTATTGCGTTGGCCTTAAAGGCAGGTGGCCAACGCCGCCAAACGGCGCTTGGCGACAAAGTCGTCATGCTGCGCGTAATAGCTCAATACGGTGCCAGAAGCATCCGTGGTCACGTCGACAAAAGACTCCGCCGAACGCGTGTAAACGGTGGTCCCGCTCTTCTCGCCCGGCTGCAAGTACGCACCCGCATCGACACCGAACACCGCCTCGTCCTGCCAGGAAAACTGCACGCACTGGGCGACGACTTTTTCCGGTTTGTCCGAGTTCAGGGTTTTATACGGGGCTTTGCTGCGGGCATCGTTCATCGCCGAGCCGGCGCATCCCGCCAGCAACGTTACCGCCAGCGCCACCATCAGAATTCGCATTGCGTTCGCTCATCAAGAAAAAGCGGACTGTATCACCGTGGCACGGCGTATCGTTCTGCTTTACTTCATTTATACCGCGACACCGCGTGACGTTTCGCGCACCCTGTCGCGCCATTAACGCTGCATCGCTCATTTTTTGGAACGCTCATGACACCCAACGCCGAATATTACAAACCGACCGCTGAGTATGCCGACAAGCTGATCAGCCAGATCGGTCAGACGCCCTCCTGGATCGCCAAGCGAATCGGCGTCACCGACAAGCGCATCCGCTACATCCTCGACGGCGAAAGAACCGTCAAAGGCGAAACCACGCCGATCCAGATGACCTACCCCGAGCAGTTTGCCCTCGAGTGCCTGGCCGCTGCAGCGAAAGCCAGCAAGAAGCAATCTTCGTAACCCATTCTCAAGGAGCGACCATGGCGGCAACCGAACAGCAACACGAGCAAGCGCTGAAGAGGTTTCTCGATGAGCGCCCGCAACTGCGCGACGAACTCGATCACCTCAACCCGCTATTGGCCCAGGCCAAGGGTGAGACCGCAGCGCAGTACCGCGACGAACGCTTGCATGAGGCCTTCGAAGCTGAAGCCGAGCGCCTGGGGTTGTTTGCCTGGGAGCTGACGCTGCAACTGACCGCGCCGACGCCTGAGGACTACCAGGCCCAGCGCATGGAAGTGCACAAGGAAGTCGCCGAAATGGCCGATATGGACTGGCTGGAGTATTGCGAGTTATATGGATTGAGTAAGTGACCGTTACGGTCGCTGCCTGAGGACGACCTTCGCCGATGTTGCCATCCCTCTCGACTGACCGCGCCAGCCCAGGCCATCTGCATACCCGCAAATGGCGCGGCCGCATCGGCATGACGCTGGTTGCCAGCCTCTCGGTGCTCGCGGGCATGACCGACGCCATCGGCTTCATGGCCAGTGGCGATTTCGTTTCGTTCATGAGCGGCAACACCACCCGCCTCGCCGTGGCCATCAGCGACGGCGACCTGGGCCTGACCTTGCGCCTGCTGACCCTCGTTGCCACGTTCATCATCGGCAATGCCCTGGGCATCGTCGTCAGCCGTCTCGGCGGACGGCGGGCGCTGCCCTTGCTGCTGTGCATCGCCATGCTGCTCTGTGGTTCCGCCGCCTGGCCCTACGACGAACAGTTGCCGGCGCTGCTGGCGGCAATCATCGCCATGGGCATGCTCAATGCCGCCGTGGAAGAAGTGAACGGTTTGCCGGTCGGCCTGACCTACGTCACCGGCGCCCTGTCGCGCTTCGGCCGTGGCCTGGGGCGCTGGATGCTCGGCGAGCGGCGCAATGGCTGGCGCGTGCAACTGGTCCCCTGGACCGGCATGTTTGCCGGTGCGGTGCTCGGCGCGGTGCTGGAACATCACTTGGGGCTCAAGGCGCTGTTTGTCAGCGGGCTGCTGGCCGGGGCGCTGGGATTGCTGTCGCTGAAGATTCCGCTGCGTTGGCAGTTGGGGTATATGCCGCGCTGAATCTTGTGTGGCTTGTTCGGGCCTCATCGCGGGCAAGCCCGCTCCCACAGGTTTTGTGGTGAAGCGACGATCTTGGGCATCTCACAAATCCCTGTGGGAGCGGCGGTGCGGCGATCCGACTTGCCCGCGATGACGCACGCACAGACAACATCGATTTAGCCGCCCCGCCGATAAAGCTTTATCATGGCCGCAGTTTCGCTGATCGAGTCCGTCATGAAGTTCGCCATCGCGCTGTTTTCCGCCGCCCACGCGCCCTCCTCCCGTCGCGCCTTGCTGTTTGCCCAGGCTGCGCTGGCCGGTGGGCATGAGATTGTCCGGCTGTTTTTCTATCAGGACGGTGTCTACAACGCCTCCGGCAGCGTGGTCACGCCTCAGGATGAGCAGGACTTGCCCAAGCAATGGCGCGCCTTAGTGTCCGAGCATCAACTCGATGGCGTCGTCTGCATCGCCGCCGCTCTGCGTCGTGGCGTGTTGAACGAAGAAGAAGCCAAACGCTATCAGCGAGAAGCGGTTGCCGTCGGCGCGCCGTGGGAATTATCCGGCCTCGGCCAATTACACGATGCGGTACAGGATGCCGACCGCCTGATCTGTTTCGGAGGCGCGTGAGATGCCCAAATCCTTGCTGATCATCAGCCGTCAGGCGCCCTGGTCCGGGCCCAATGCGCGGGAAGCGCTGGACATCGTCCTGGCGGGCGGCGCCTTCGATCTGCCGATCGGCCTTTTGTTTCTCGATGACGGGGTGTTCCAGCTCGCTGCCAAGCAAGACGCCAAGGCCCTGCAACAGAAAGACCTGAGCGCGAACCTGCAAGCCCTGCCGATGTTCGGTGTCGAAGACCTGTTCGTCTGTGGCGACAGCGCTGGGGAACGGGGTCTGGACCCGACCGGTCTGGCGCTGGAAGAAGCCCAGGTGTTGTCCGCTCACGAAATCACCGCACTTATTGACCGTTACGACCAGGTGATCACCCTCTGATGCCGACTTTGCATGTGTTGTCTCATTCCCCGTTCGGCGACGACCGCCTGACCAGTTGCCTGCGCGTGATCGGCGCTGACGATGCGTTGCTGCTGTCTGGCGATGCGGCGTATGCCTTGCAGCCAGGCACTGCACCGTTCAACACGCTGAACGCCCGCCGTCCGAAACTGTTCGTACTGGCCGAAGATGCCCAGGCCCGGGCGCTTGTCGTTCCGGACTGGGCCAGTGCCATCGATTACCCGGCCTTCGTCGAGCTGTCGATTCACTACGATAAGGTCAACAGCTGGCTATGAATTCCCTGACAGTCGGCGCCCGCGCCATCGAGTTGGACAAGGACGGCTTTCTGGTTGACCTGAGCGACTGGTCGTTTGAGGTGGCCGGCGCCCTGGCCGCCGCCGAAGACATCGAGTTGAGCCCCGAACACTGGGAAATCCTCGAGCTGTTGCGCAGCTTCTACGACGAATTCCAGCTGTCGCCGGCCACCCGTCCGCTGATCAAGTACACCGCATTGAAGCTGGCCCCGGACAAGGGCAACAGCCTGCACCTGAACCGACTGTTCAAAGGCACCCCTGCCAAACTCGCCGCAAAACTGGCGGGCCTGCCCAAACCGACGAATTGCTTATGACCGACTTCCCAGCGCTGACCCTCGAAACGCCCGCCGAACACCCGTTCGCCCAATTCGTACGGATACTCGGCAAAGGCAAGCGCGGCGCCCGCGACCTGACCCGTGAAGAAGCCCGCCAAGCCATGGGCATGGTGCTCGACGACAAGGTCGAAGAGACCCAGCTCGGCGCGTTCCTGATGCTGTTGCGGCACAAGGAAGAAAGCGCCGAGGAAATGGCCGGGTTCACCGAAGCCTTGCGTGAACGCTTGAATCCACCGGCATTGGCCGTCGATCTCGACTGGCCGACCTATGCCGGCAAGAAGCGTCATTTGCCGTGGTATCTGCTGGCGGCCAAGTGCCTGGCGCAGAACGGTCTGCGCGTGTTCATGCACGGCGGCGGCGCCCACACGGCCGGTCGCCTGTACAGCGAACAATTGCTGAGCGAGTTGAACATCCCGCTGTGCCGCAACTGGCAACAGGTCGGCGAGGCGCTCGACGACGGCGGCCTGGCCTTCATGCCGCTGGTGGACTGGGCGCCGCAGTTGCAACGGATGATCGACCTGCGCAACACCCTGGGCCTGCGCTCGCCGATCCACTCCCTGACGCGGATTCTCAATCCGCTGGGCGCCCGCTGCGGCCTGCAAAGCATCTTCCACCCCGGCTACCAGGCGGTGCATCGCGATGCGAGCGGCTTGCTCGGTGACACTGCAATCGTGGTCAAGGGCGATGGCGGCGAGATCGAGATCAACCCGGATGCCGACAGCCACCTGTACGGCACCACCGGCGGCGAAAGCTGGGACGAGGAATGGCCGCAACTGTCGAGCCAGCGCCACGTCAAACCGGCCTCGCTTGAGCCTGAGCATATGAAAGCCGTGTGGCGCGGCGACGTGGTCGACAGCTACCCGCAAATGGCGCTGATTTCGACCATGGCCCTGGCCTTGCGCGGCCTCGGCCAGCCCCGCGAGCAAGCCTTCGAAACCGCCCAGCAGTATTGGGATGCGCGGGACAGATCGATTTAACCGATCATAACCCTTCAACCTTTGCGCTTTTTGTTCGAACTCATGGGCATAGACTCCTCTCCAACGCTTATCGGATTGAGGAGTCTTGGACATGGGTTTGTTAGTCGAAGGTCGCTGGCATGACCAGTGGTACGAAAGCAGCAAGGACGGCGCGTTCCAGCGTGAACAGGCGCAACGTCGCAACTGGCTGACCGCTGACGGCAAGCCGGGCCCGAGCGGTGTCGGTGGGTTTGCCGCCGAGGCTGGTCGCTATCATCTCTACGTATCGCTCGCCTGTCCGTGGGCCCATCGCACGCTGATCCTGCGCAAACTCAAAGGCCTCGACAGCCTGATCGACGTGTCGGTGGTCAGTTGGCTGATGCTGGAAAACGGCTGGACCTTCGATCAGAACCTTGGCTCGACGGGCGACAAACTCGACCACTTCACCTTCATGCACCAGCGCTACACCGCCGATACCGCCGACTACACCGGCCGCGTCACCGTACCGGTGCTCTGGGACAAACAGCAGAATCGCATCGTCAATAATGAATCGGCGGAGATTATCCGCATGTTCAACAGCGCGTTCGATGAGTTGACCGGCAATGAGCTGGACTTCTACCCGGCGCCGCTTCGCAGCGAGATCGATGCGCTGAACGAACGGATTTATCCGGCGGTGAACAACGGCGTGTACCGCGCCGGGTTTGCTACGTCGCAGAAGGCTTATGAAGAGGCGTTCGATGATGTGTTTGCCGAGCTGGATCGGCTGGAGTTATTGCTCGGTGCCAATCGCTATCTGACTGGCGAATACCTGACGGAAGCGGATATACGGTTGTTCACCACGCTGATTCGTTTTGATGCGGTGTACTACGGGCACTTCAAGTGCAACCTGCGGCGGATTGCCGATTATCCGAATTTGTCGAACTGGCTACGGGAGATTTACCAGTGGCCGGGGATTGCCGAGACGGTGAGTTTTGAGCACATCAAGAATCATTACTACGGAAGCCACAAGACCATCAATCCGACGGGGATTGTTCCTAAAGGGCCAGCGCAGGATTTCACAGCCCCGCATGATCGCGAGCGGTTGAGCGGGAAAGGGGTTTGGCGCAGGAATCCCATTTGATCCGGAATATCGGGTAGGTTTGAGGGCCCCATCGCGGGCAAGCCCGCTCCCACAGTTTTTTGTGTTCTGCCAAAAATTGCAGCCTCAACACATACCCTGTGGGAGCGGGCTTGCCCGCGATGGGGGCGACTCGGTGTTCAGACTTGAGACTGGGCCCCTTCAAACCAGGCCAGTTTCTCGCGCAGTTGCACCACTTCCCCGACAATCACCAGCGTCGGCGCATGCACTTCATGCTCCGCCACCAGTTGCGGCAGGTCCGCCAGGGTGCCAGTAAATACCCGCTGATTAACCGTCGTGCCCTGCTGAATCAACGCCGCCGGGGTATCCGCCGCGCGACCGTGCTTGATCAGCTGCTCGCAGATGATCGGCAAGCCCACCAGCCCCATGTAAAACACCAGGGTTTGTGCCGGCGCGACCAGATCCGCCCACGGCAAATCGGTGGAACCATCCTTCAAGTGCCCGGTGACAAAACGCACCGACTGCGCGTAATCACGGTGTGTCAGCGGAATCCCGGCATACGCCGCGCAACCGCTGGCCGCCGTGATACCCGGCACCACCTGGAACGGAATGCCATGCGCCGCCAACTCTTCGATCTCTTCACCGCCACGGCCGAAGATGAACGGATCACCGCCCTTCAACCGCACCACGCGTTTGCCCTGCTTGGCCAGGTCGACCAATTGCTGGTTGATCTGATCCTGCGGCACGGCGTGATCGGCGCGACGCTTGCCGACGTAAATCCGCTCGGCATCGCGACGGCACAATTCCAGAATCGCCGGCGCCACCAGGCGGTCATACAGCACCACATCGGCTTGCTGCATCCGGCGCAACGCGCGGAAGGTCAGCAGGTCGGGATCACCCGGCCCCGCGCCCACCAGATACACTTCGCCGGTGGCCACGGGTGCTTCGCCATCGATTTTCGCTTGCAGCAGACGCTCGGCTTCAGCGCCCTGCCCGGCCAGTTGCCGGTCGGCAATCGGGCCCTGGAACACGTCTTCCCAGAATGCCCGGCGTTGCTGCACGTCCGGGAACAGGCGTTTGACCTGGCTGCGAAAACGCGCTGCCAGACCGGCCAGTTGACCGTAGGTGGAAGGAATCCAGGTTTCGATCTTGGCGCGGATCAAGCGTGCCAGCACCGGTGCATCGCCGCCGCTGGAAACCGCAATGATCAGCGGCGAACGGTCGACGATCGCCGGGAAGATCACGCTACACAGCGAAGGCGCGTCCACCACGTTGACCGGCACGCAACGCCGATGGGCATCGGCGGAGACTTGCGCGTTCAGCGGTTCGTCATCGGTCGCGGCAATGATCAGCCCGCATCCGTCCAGATCCGCTTCGACGTAGCCACGCAACAGACACTCGCCCCCGCCGCCGGCAACCAGTTCGCGCAGTTGCGGTTCGATTTCAGGTGCGACCACCCGCAGCCGCGCACCGGCATCGGCCAGCAGGCGGGATTTGCGCAAGGCAATCTCCCCGCCGCCGACGACCAACCCACGCCTGCCGCGCAGGTTATGGAACAGCGGCAGATAGTCCATTTAGCCGATGACCTCAAGGCCACCCATGTACGGTTTCAGTACTTCAGGCACACGGATCGAACCGTCGGCCTGCTGGTAGTTTTCCAGCACTGCCACCAATGTACGACCGACCGCCAGGCCGGAACCGTTCAGGGTGTGAACCAGTTCAGGCTTGCCGGTTTCCGGGTTGCGGAAACGCGCCTGCATGCGACGGGCCTGGAAGTCGCCACAGTTGGAGCACGACGAAATCTCGCGGTACTTGTCCTGGCTCGGAATCCACACTTCCAGGTCGTAGGTCTTGACCGCGCTGAACCCCATGTCGCCGGTGCACAGCGCGATGGTGCGGTAAGGCAGTTCCAGCAGTTGCAGGACTTTCTCGGCGTTGGCGGTCAGGCCTTCCAGCGCTTCCATCGACGTCGACGGCTCAACGATCTGGACCATCTCGACCTTGTCGAACTGGTGCTGACGAATCATGCCACGAGTGTCACGACCCGATGCGCCGGCTTCACTGCGGAAGCACGGCGTGTGGGCAACGAACTTGATCGGCAGCAGTTTCGAATCGACGATCTCGCCGGCCACGATGTTGGTCAGCGACACTTCGGCGGTCGGGATCAGGTACAGATCGGCTTCGCCTTCGCGCGCGATCTTGAACAGGTCTTCTTCGAACTTCGGCAACTGGCCGGTGCCTTGCAGCGCCGGGGCTTGAACCAGATAAGGCGTGTAGGCCTCTTCGTAGCCGTGTTCGCTGGTGTGCAGGTTGATCATGAACTGCGCGAGGGCGCGGTGCAGACGCGCGATCGGGCCGCGCAACAGGGAGAAACGGGCGCCGGACAACTTGGCGGCGGTTTCGAAGTCCAGCCAGCCGAACTTCTCGCCCAGGGCGACGTGGTCCTGAACCGGGAAATCGAATGCCTTCGGGGTGCCCCAGCGGCGCACTTCAACGTTGTCTTCTTCGTCTTTACCGACCGGCACGGTTTCGTGTGGCAGGTTCGGGATGCCGAGCAGGATCGAGTCCAGATCGGACTGGATCGCGTCCAGCTCGACTTTGCCGGCGCTCAATTCGTTCGCCATGCGCTCGACGTCAGCCATCAGCGGCGCGATGTCTTCGCCACGCTGCTTGGCCTGGCCGATGGATTTGGAGCGCGCATTACGGTCAGCCTGCAGTGCTTCGGTGCGGGTCTGGACGGTCTTGCGCTGTTCTTCCAGCGCTTCGATGCGCGCGACATCCAGGGCAAAGCCACGGGATGCCAGGCGGTCCGCTACGTCCTGAAGGTTGCTACGTAACAGTTTGGAATCGAGCATGTCGGTCTCTCGTTATCAAAGTTTGGTCAAGGACAGGCCAGCCCAGGTGGCGAGCAGCCCGCCGAATACGCTGATGGCAGCATAGCCCACGGCCAGCGGCATTTGCCCGGTTTCCAGCAGGCGCACCGTATCCAGTGAAAAGGATGAAAAAGTTGTCAGCCCCCCGAGGAAGCCGACCATCAACCCGGCGCGCACCTCGATCGGCACCTCCGGGCGTATCAAAAACAGACCGTATAGAACGCCGATCAGCAAACAGCCGACGATATTAACGGCCAGCGTCGCGGTATAGAAGTGCCGCGGCCAATTAGCGTTGATCCAGTTGCCGGTGGCGAAGCGCAATAGCGTGCCGGCGATACCACCGACAGAGACGGCAACGATCAAGGGAATCACTATTTTCTCCGCTGCCGGGGGCTGAGACGGTCAAGTTGGGCAAGGTGATTGAGCTTCTCGCCGATCTTCAGCTCCAGGCCGCGCGGCACCGGCTGATAGAACGGTTGGGGTTCGAGTTCTTCCGGGAAATAGTCTTCGCCCGCAGCGTAGGCGTCCGGTTCATCGTGGGCATAACGGTATTCGTCGCCGTAACCCAATTGCTTCATCAGCTTGGTCGGCGCGTTGCGCAGGTGCAACGGCACTTCCAGCGAACCGTGTTCGGTGGCACTGCGCATGGCGGCTTTGAAACCCATGTACACCGCGTTGCTTTTCGGCGCGCAGGCCAGATACGTAATGGCCTGGGCCACCGCCAACTCGCCTTCGGGGCTGCCGAGGCGCTCCTGAACTTCCCATGCCGCCAGGCACAGACTCAAGGCGCGCGGGTCAGCGTTGCCGATGTCTTCACTGGCCATGCGCACCACGCGCCGGGCCAGGTACAGCGGATCGCAACCGCCATCGATCATCCGCGCGAACCAGTACAACGCGCCGTCGGGGTTGGAGCCGCGCACCGATTTATGCAGCGCGGAAATCTGGTCGTAGAACGCTTCGCCACCCTTGTCGAAACGCCGACGGGTATCACCGAGCAGGCTTTGCAGCAGATCGACGCCGATCTCGCTGTTGTCTTCAGCCAGGTCCGAGGCGTTTTCCAGCAGGTTGAGCAAACGCCGGCCATCGCCATCGGCGGCGGACAGCAGCATCTGGAAGCCTTCATCGCTGAGGGTCAGTTGCCGCTTGCCCAAGCCACGCTCTTCGGTCAGTGCGCGATACACCAGTTTGCGCAGGGCCGCTTCGTCGAGGCTTTTGAGCACATAGACGCGGGCGCGGGACAGCAGCGCATTGTTGAGTTCAAACGAAGGGTTTTCGGTGGTCGCGCCGATGAAAATCAGCGTGCCGTCTTCAACGTAAGGCAGGAACGCATCCTGCTGGGATTTGTTGAAGCGATGCACTTCATCGACAAACAGGATGGTGCGCTTGCCGTACTGCCCGGCCTGCTGCTTGGCGATTTCCACCGCTTGCCGGATTTCCTTCACCCCGGCCAGGACTGCCGAGACCGTTTCAAAGTGCGCATCCGAGACTTCCGCCAGCAGCCGCGCCAGGGTGGTTTTGCCCACGCCCGGCGGGCCCCAGAAAATCATCGAGTGCAGGGCACCCTGCTCCAGGGCTTCGCGCAATGGCTTGCCGCGAGCGAGCAGGTGTTCCTGACCGACGTACTCGTCCAGATTGGCCGCACGCAAACGGGCGGCCAAGGGCTGAGCTATCGGGGCACTGCGAAACAGGTCCATCACTGCTTATGAAACCTCACTGGGTCGTAACACCGCGCCCCCTGTGGGAGCGGGCTTGCCCGCGATGGGGCCATAACATTCAACATCAGAGTCGCCTGACCCGACGCCATCGCGGGCAAGCCCGCTCCCACAGGTTCTATGTTCTGTTCGTTATTCCTGGATCACGTCGGCACCCTTGGGGATGTCGAACTTGAACTTGGAGGCCGGGATCGGCTCGTTGGCCTTTACGCCGGTGAACAGGATATTGGTGCGCTGACCGACGCTGTCAATCAGTTGCATGTCATTGACCAAGCCATTGCGGAACGACAAGCGCAGGCTGTCGAACAAGGTGTCCTTGGTTTTCGGCTTCAAGGTGAAGTCGATCACGCCGCCGGCTTCCTTGGCGCTGATGTCGAAACTCTGGCTGATCTTCGATACATCACCGGACAGCAACAGTGCCGGGGTCTGGGTCAGGCGCTGGTCGAGGTTCTTGATGGTGACCTGCTCAAGGTCCGGGTCCCACAGGGAAACTTTCTTGCCATCGGACACCATCAGCTGCTCTTGCGGCGCGTCGGTGTGCCAGTAGAACAGGCCAGGACGCTGCAAGGACATTTGACCGGCGGTTTCCTGCAACTGGGTGCCGCTGCCATCGAGGGTCAGTTGGGAGAAACGCGCGGTCAGGGTCTGGGATTTTTCCAGCAATTGGGTCAGACGCGCCACGTCCTTGTCATCGGCGTGGGCCGAAAGCGTGGTCAAAGCCAGTACCGGCAACAACAGCATGCGGATAAGACGCATGGGAGTCCTCATAACATTCGTGGGGAGAGTGGCGGCGCATTACTGCGCCGCCGCTGTTCAATTCAAATCAGTCGCGTACCGGGCCAGGCGCCAGGACTTCACGCGAACCGTTGGTATTCATGGACGTCACGACCCCGGCCATTTCCATGGCTTCGATCATGCGTGCGGCGCGGTTGTAGCCGATTTTCAGCTTGCGCTGAACCGCGGAGATGGACGCGCGACGGCTTTCCAGCACGAACTGCACTGCTTCGTCATAGAGCGCGTCGGTTTCAGCATCATCGTCACCACCGCCGCTGCCGCCGTCAAAGCCGCTACCGGGCTCTTCGACACCGGCGAGAATCTCGTCGTTGTATTCCGGCGCGCCGCGCAGTTTCCAGGCTTCAACCACCCGGTGAACTTCGTCATCGGAAACGAAGGCACCGTGAACACGGATCGGCAGGCTGGTGCCTGGCGGCATGTAGAGCATGTCACCGTGGCCCAGCAGTTGCTCGGCGCCGCCCTGGTCGATGATGGTCCGCGAATCGATCTTGCTCGACACCTGGAACGCCATACGCGTTGGAATGTTGGCCTTGATCAGACCGGTGATCACGTCCACCGACGGACGCTGGGTCGCGAGGATCAAGTGGATACCGGCAGCACGGGCCTTCTGGGCGATACGCGCGATCAGTTCTTCAACCTTCTTGCCGACGATCATCATCATGTCGGCGAATTCGTCGACCACCACGACAATGGTCGGCAGCTTGGTCAGCAACGGCGCTTCGTCGTGAATGCTTTCGCGCTTGTACAGCGGATCGGTCAACGGCTCACCGGCGTCCTGGGCTTCCTTGACCTTGGCGTTGAAGCCCGACAGGTTTCGTACGCCCATCTTCGCCATCAATTTGTAGCGACGCTCCATCTCCGCCACGCTCCAGCGCAGGGCGTTGGCCGCGTCCTTCATGTCGGTCACGACCGGGCACAGCAGGTGCGGAATACCTTCGTAGATCGACAATTCAAGCATTTTCGGGTCGATCATGATCAGCTTGGCGTCTTCCGGGCCGGACTTGAACAGGATCGACAGGATCATCGCGTTCACGCCCACCGACTTACCGGAACCGGTCGTACCGGCCACCAGCAAGTGCGGCATTTTCGCCAGATCGGTGATGACCGGCTTGCCGCCGATGTCATGGCCCAGCGCCAGCGTGACCGGCGACTTGAAGTTGTCGTACTCGGGGGTCGACAGCACTTCGGAGAACCGCACGATCTGGCGGTCTTCGTTCGGGATCTCGATACCGACGGTGGTCTTGCCCGGAATCACTTCCACCACACGCACACTGGTCACGGCCAGGGAACGCGCAAGGTCTTTTGCCAGGTTGGAGATACGGCTGACTTTAACCCCGGCAGCGGGCTGGATTTCGTAACGGGTAATCACCGGACCCGGGTGAATCGAATCCACCGAGACTTCGACGCCGAATTCCTTGAGCTTGATTTCCAGCAAGTGGCCAACCGCAGCCAGGGATTCAGGCGAATAATTGAGCTGTTTCTTTTCCGCCGGGTCGAGAATCGAGATCGGCGGCAAGGTGCCTTCGACGGCGCTGTCGACGAACAAATGCGCCTGTTTCTCTTTTTCCACGCGCTTGCTCGGCGCTGCCGGTTTCGGCGGCGCCGGGGCAATCACCGGCGGCACCTGCATCTCGCGCTCGGACATGTGCTTGCTCAGGGCCTGCTCACGTTCGATCAGGCGTTCCTTGACCTTGGCCTGTTCGCGCTTGTCGGTAACGGTCGGCGCCACCACGTCATGCACGCGGTCGTCGACTTCACGCAATTGCGCAACCAGTTGCTTACGCTCGACACGGGCGGCCCACCAGCGATTGGCCGCGCCCTGGAACAGTTCGAACAGGTCGAGGGTGATTTTGCCGGTGAGGTCCATCACCTTGAACCACGACAGGTCGGTGAACACCGTCAGGCCGAACAGGAACAGCGCGATGAACAGCAGCGTGCTGCCCTGGATGTTCAGGGCATTCTTGGCCAGGTCGCCAAGGCTTTCGCCCAAGGCACCGCCAGCGCCGGCCGGCAGACCGGTCGCCGCGTGAAAATGGATATGCGCCAGGGCCGCGCCCGACAGCACCAGGAACACCAGACCGATCAGGCGCCAGGAAAACAGCCAGCCGCTCCACTGCCACGGTTCGTGGCGTTGGCGGAAGATCTGGTAAGTCTTGACCGCCAGCAACAGCGGGAAGATGTAGGCGAAGTAACCCAGCACCATGAACAGGATATCGGCGCTGTAGGAGCCGGCCGGCCCGCCGAAGTTCTGTACATCGTCGATCTTGCTGTTATGGCTCCAGCCCGGATCGTCCTTGCCATAGGTCAACAAGGCCATCATCAGGAACAGGCACAAGGCACCGATGGCGATCAATGCACCTTCCTTGAGTCGGTAGTGCAAATGCTGGCGCCAGAGCGGAACAACGGCTGGTTTAGGTGCTGCGGTGGATTTCTTCAAAACGCTACTTTTCCTGCGCCAGTGGCGCGTCCATCTGTTGAATGACTATAAAAAACTGCCCAATCCAGGCAGGTAAAAAAGTTAACAGGCGCAACTGGGACTACTTTTAACACTGCGCCCCGGTTTTTATAAACACGGCGCGTACTGCTTATTTTGTTACAAGCACAGTTACAGACAGGCATTGTACGGGTTTGTTCGTCCGATGCCATGCTTGTGACCCTTGGGTGTAGCATAGCCAAACGCCCATTGCGCGCGGTTCAATTTGAGCATGCATTCTCTTTTGTGACAAAGGCTTATGAGGTGTTTTTATGAGCGAAGCGAAGCATTCCCGCCTGATCATTCTGGGTTCCGGCCCTGCCGGTTACAGCGCAGCCGTTTATGCCGCCCGCGCCAACCTCAAACCCGTTGTCATTACCGGCATACAGGCAGGTGGCCAGCTGACCACCACCGTCGAAGTCGATAACTGGCCCGGCGACGTCGAAGGCCTCACCGGTCCGGTACTGATGGAACGCATGCAAAAACACGCCGAGCGCTTTGACACCGAGATCGTCTACGACCATATCCACACCGCCAAGTTGCAACAGCGCCCGTTCGAACTCATCGGTGACAGCGGCACTTACACCTGCGATGCGCTGATTATTGCCACCGGCGCTTCGGCGCAATACCTCGGACTGCCATCGGAAGAGACGTTTGCCGGCAAAGGCGTTTCGGCCTGCGCCACCTGTGACGGCTTCTTCTATCGCAATCAGGTGGTCGCGGTGATCGGCGGCGGCAACACGGCGGTTGAAGAAGCGCTGTACCTGTCGAATATCGCCAAGGAAGTCCACCTGATCCACCGGCGCGACAAGTTGCGCTCGGAGAAAATCCTTCAGGACAAACTCTTCGAACGAGCCGCCAACGGCAATATTCGCCTGCACTGGAACCAGAATCTCGACGAAGTGCTGGGCGATGCCAGCGGCGTGACCGGCGCCCGCCTGCGCGACAGCCACACGGGCGAAACCACGGAATTGCCGCTGACCGGCGTGTTCATCGCCATCGGCCACAAGCCCAACACTGACCTGTTTCAGGGCCAACTGGAGATGCGTGACGGCTATCTGCTGGTCAAGGGCGGCAGCGAAGGCGATGCCCCCGCCCCTGCAATCGAAGGCGTGTTTGCTGCCGGCGGTGTAGCCGATCATGTTTACCGCCAGGCCGTCACGTCGGCCGGCGCCGGTTGCATGGCCGCGCTGGACGCCGAAAAATACCTCGACGACATTCCGACCGTTTGACGGCACACTTCACGGCGGGCCGACCAGCCCGCCACCGCCCTCCCCTTCTGCAAGCCCGGATGCCATGCTGACTTGGTTACAACGCAACTCCCTGACCTTCCCGCCGCTGGAAAAAGCCATGCGCGATCCCAACGGACTGTTGGCTGCGGGCGGAGACCTGTCCGCCGATCGCCTGGTTAAAGCCTATCGCCACGGTTGTTTTCCATGGTTTTCGGAAGGCCAGCCGATTCTCTGGTGGTCGCCGGATCCGCGCACCGTGCTGTTTCCCGACGAACTGCATGTCTCTCGCAGCCTGAACAAGTTGCTGCGCCAGCAACGCTATCAAGTGACCTTCGATCAGGATTTTGCCGCGGTCATCCGCGCCTGCGCCGCACCGCGCGACCACGCCGATGGCACCTGGATCACCGAAGCGATGCAGAACGCCTACCTCGAACTGCACCGGCGCGGTTACGCGCACTCGGTGGAAGTCTGGGACCAGGGCGAGCTGGTCGGCGGGCTGTATGGCCTGGCCATGGGGCAGCTATTTTTCGGCGAGTCGATGTTCAGTCGCGCCGATAACGCCTCCAAATATGGCTTTGCCACACTGGTCCGACATCTGAAAGACTCAGGCTTTGTGCTGATCGACTGCCAGATGCCCACCGACCATTTGCACAGCCTCGGCGCCCGGGCCATTCCACGCCGCGAATTTGCCCGCTACCTTGCGCAGCATCTGGACCAACCCAGCCGCGCAACCTGGGTTTGCTGAGCGACTTTTGCGCGCGTGGCTTACACTTAATCAAAAGCATTATCCCGAGGGTTGATCATGACCGAGTTGGCGCGTTTGAAGTTCTATGCCACTCAGCCGCACTCTTGCAGTTATCTGCCCGAGGAGCAGGCCACTACCCTGTTTCTCGACCCTAGTCAGCCCATGGATGTGCATGTCTACGCAGATCTGTCGGAGATGGGTTTCCGTCGCAGTGGCGACCATCTCTACCGGCCGCATTGCCAGAATTGCAATGCGTGCGTGCCGGCACGGATCCCCGTGGCGCAATTTACCCCGAATCGTCAGCAGAAACGCATCTTCAAGCGCAACATTGACCTGCAAGTGCGCCCGGCAAAACCGGGGTTCAGCGAAGAGTATTTCGACCTGTATCAGCGCTACATCGAACAGCGGCATGCCGACGGCGACATGTATCCGCCGAGTCGCGATCAGTTCGCCACTTTCCTGGTGCGCGACCTGCCGTTCTCCCGATTCTACGAATTCCGCCTCGACGGACGGTTGCTGGCCGTGGCCGTGACCGATTTGCTGCCGAACGGTCTGTCGGCGGTCTACACCTTCTACGAACCCGCCGAAGAACGTCGCAGCCTGGGGCGTTACGCGATCCTCTGGCAAATCGCCGAGGCCCGACGCCTGAGGCTGGAAGCGGTCTATCTGGGCTATTGGATCAAAAACTGCAAAAAAATGAGCTACAAGACTCAATATCGTCCCATCGAACTGCTGATTAATCAGCGCTGGGTCATCCTGAACTAGAGCAAGCCCTAAACCCCTTGGCTTAAACCCCATTTTTCGGGCACAATGCACGCCGCTTTTGCCTGGCGCAGTTGCACCGGGCCATTCATTGGACACCGAGGGCTTTACTGCATGTCGAAAGAAGACAGCTTCGAAATGGAAGGCACTGTCGTCGACACCCTGCCCAACACCATGTTTCGTGTGGAGTTGGAAAATGGGCACGTCGTAACCGCGCATATTTCCGGCAAGATGCGCAAGAACTACATTCGTATTCTTACCGGTGACAAAGTGCGCGTCGAGCTGACGCCCTATGACTTGAGCAAAGGGCGGATCACTTACCGCGCTCGTTAATCAAGTCAATACAGAACGCCCGGTTTATGCCGGGCGTTTTTGTGTCCGCGCTTTATAGGATTGTGTGTATATCCGTTGCTGCGGTAATGGCTGCTTATGGTTTCGCTTTTACAGCGACTCACTTTTCCAGACGCCGAAAAGTAAGCAAAAGGCTTTGCCCCGGTGTACGGCACCTCGCCTAGGCTCGGTGTTCCCTCGCTACGGTGCCCATCAGGGGGCATCGCCTCCGGTCTGCTTCACGACGACCTCCTCTCGATGTGTTCGGCTGCGCCGAACGGCGCTACGCGCCTAACCCCCTGATGAACACCTACGCTCGGCCTGCCGAAGGGGCAAAAGATCAAGATCAAAATCAAGATCAAAAGCCAGAGCCAGAGCCAGAGCCAGAGCCAGAGCCAGAGCGGATCAAAAGATCGCAGCCTTCGCCAGCGCAGTGACCCTGTGCAACCGCGCATTTGAATAGACCACCAATCCCCTGTAGGAGCGAGCTTGCTCGCGATGAACCCGAGGGCGACGCGTTTATCCCGCAAACACGCGTTATCGTTAACGTCCATCGCGAGCAAGCTCGCTCCTACAGAAAATCAGAAGCACAGCGGCCTACCGCGTCGCGTTTCACCACTAAACAGGCCGAGCGTTGCCAGAGCCAGAGTCAGAGCCAAAGCGGATCAAAAGATCGCAGCCTTCGCCAACGCCTCGACCGTGTGCAACCGCACATTTGAATAGACCACCAATCCCCTGTAGGAGCGAGCTTGCTCGCGATGAACCCGAGGGCGACGCGTTTATCCCGCAAACACGCGTTATCGTTAACGTCCATCGCGAGCAAGCTCGCTCCTACAGAAAATCAGAAGCACAGCGGCCTACCGCGTCGCTTTTCACCACTCAACAGGCCGAGCGTTAGCTCGCCTGAGCTTTTGATCTTGCTTTTGATCTGCCCGCCCCTTCGGCAGGCTGAGTGGAGGTGTTCATCTGGGGGTTAGGCGCGCAGCGCCGTTCGGCGCAGCCGAACACATCGAGAGGAGGTCGTCGCGAAGCAGACCGGAGGCGATGCCCCCAGATGAATACCGGAACGAAGGAACGCCGAGCCCCAGCGAGGGGCCGGACGCTGGGGCAAGACTTTTTGGTTCCTTTTGTGGCGTTTGACAAAAGGGACTCGCCGTAAGGGCGAAACCCTAAGCCGCCGTTACCGCAGCAACGGATATACCCCAAATCCAATAGGCAATAAAAAAGGCGCCCGAAGGCGCCTTTTTGCTCTACAGCTGTCAGGCCATTTCCGCCGTGGTCTCGAAATCGAAGGTCAACTCACCATCCTTCAGATCGATATGCACCACGCCTCCATGATCAGCCAATTCGCCAAAGAGAATCTCTTCCGCCAGCGGACGCTTGATCTTGTCCTGAATCAAACGCGCCATAGGTCGAGCACCCATCGCCGAGTCATAACCACCCGCCGCCAACCAGCTGCGCGCCGCGTCCGTCACCTCAAGCTGCACACGCTTGTCTTCCAACTGCGCCTGAAGCTCGGTAAGGAACTTGTCCACCACGCTCTTGATGACCTCATGACTGAGGCGACCAAACTGGATAATGGTGTCCAGACGGTTACGGAATTCCGGCGTGAAGCTCTTCTTGATCACTTCCATCGCATCAGACGAGTGGTCCTGATGGGTGAAACCGATCGAGGCGCGAGCTGCCGTTTCGGCACCGGCGTTGGTCGTCATGATGACGATCACGTTACGGAAATCCGCCTTGCGCCCGTTGTTATCGGTCAGCGTACCGTGATCCATGACCTGCAACAGCAGGTTGAAGACTTCCGGATGCGCCTTCTCGATCTCATCGAGCAACAGCACGCAGTGAGGCTGCTTGGTGATGGCTTCGGTCAGCAGACCGCCCTGATCGAACCCGACATAGCCAGGAGGTGCACCGATCAGACGCGAGACGGTGTGGCGCTCCATGTACTCGGACATGTCGAAACGAACCAGCTCGATGCCCAACGCCTTGGCCAACTGACGCGCCGCTTCGGTTTTACCGACACCGGTCGGCCCTGCGAACAGGAACGAACCGACAGGCTTGTCAGGCGACTTGAGGCCGGCACGGGACAGTTTGATCGCGGTCGACAGCGAGTCGATCGCCGCATCCTGGCCAAATACGGTCAGCTTCAGGTCACGCTCAAGGTTACGCAGCAGCTCTTTATCGGAACTGGTGACGTGCTTAGGCGGAATCCGCGCGATTTTCGCGACGATGTCCTCGACTTGAGGCACTTCGATGCGTTTCACGCGCTTCTCGATCGGTTGCAGGCGCTGATAAGCACCCGCTTCGTCGATGACGTCGATCGCCTTGTCCGGCATGTGCCGGTCATTGATGTAACGCGAGGCCAGCTCAGCCGCTGCGCGCAGGGCCTCATCGCTGTACTCGATGTTGTGGTGCGCTTCGAAACGCCCTTTCAGGCCGCGCAGGATGCCGATGGTGTCTTCCACCGAAGGTTCCGACACGTCGACTTTCTGGAAGCGCCGAGCCAGAGCACGGTCCTTCTCGAAGATCCCGCGGAATTCCTGGAAGGTAGTCGAACCGATGCACCGGATATCGCCGGACGACAGCAGCGGCTTGAGCAGGTTCGAGGCATCCATGACGCCACCGGACGCGGCACCCGCACCAATGATAGTGTGGATTTCGTCGATGAACAGAATCGCCTGAGGACGTTTTTTCAGCTCATTGAGCAACGCCTTGAAGCGTTTCTCGAAATCGCCGCGGTACTTTGTCCCGGCCAGCAAGGCCCCCAGATCGAGGGAATACACCACGCTGTTGGCCAACAGATCCGGCACCTGGTTGTCGACAATGCGTTTGGCCAGGCCTTCGGCAATCGCGGTTTTACCCACGCCTGCCTCGCCCACCAGCAGCGGATTGTTTTTGCGACGGCGCGCCAGGATCTGCGCGACACGTTCGACTTCCAGCTCACGGCCTACCAATGGATCGATTCGACCCTGGCGCGCGAGTTCGTTGAGGTTGCTGGCATAAGCATCCAGAGGATTGCCTGAAGATGAAGACTCACCGCCCTCGTCGTCCTGCATATCTTGCTCACCTTCAGAGTGATCGCCATGCCCCGGTACTTTGGAAATGCCGTGGGCGATGTAGTTGACGACATCGATGCGCGCAACGCTCTGCTGTTTCAGCAGGAACACTGCCTGACTCTCTTGCTCACTGAAGATTGCAACCAGCACGTTGGCACCAGTTACTTCGCGTTTGCCCGAGCTCTGTACGTGAAAGACAGCACGTTGCAGTACACGCTGGAAGCCCAGGGTTGGCTGGGTTTCACGATCCTCGTCATGAACGGGGATCAATGGCGTGGTGGAGTCGATGAACTCCTGCAGGTCGTGCTTGAGTTTGTCGAGGTTTGCGCCGCAGGCACGCAAAACGGTGGCGGCAGCCTCATTGTCCAATAGGGCCAGCAGGAGGTGCTCGACGGTCATGAATTCATGACGCTTCGAACGGGCCTCCTTGAAGGCAAGATTGAGGGTGACTTCGAGCTCGCGGTTTAACATAGCTTCACCTCATACCCAAGTGTCCGGCGATTAACCGTCCTTCTCGATTTCACAGAGTAGCGGATGCTGGCTTTCCCTGGCGTACTGGTTGACCTGCATGGCCTTGGTCTCGGCGATGTCGCGGGTAAACACTCCACATACTGCCCGTCCTTCTGTGTGGACGGCCAGCATGACCTTGGTCGCCAGCTCGCGATTCAGGTTAAAAAACACCTCGAGCACTTCGACGACGAAATCCATCGGTGTGTAGTCATCATTGAACAAAACCACCTTGTACATCGGCGGCGCCTGTAAAGCAGGCTTAGCCTCCTGGACAGCAATGCCTGCGGAATCGTCGTCGTGTGAATCAGGATGATCCTGATTGAATGTTAGTCGAATCTGGCTGATTGCATGCATGGAAAGAAAGGTTCGTTAGTTGTTCGAATACAGTGGTGGGGGCGGCCATCGTCGATTTCAACTCCGACTGCCTGGTCACCTTGACTATCGGCAAAACGGTGTTACAACCAATAGAGCCCACAGTGGGTAAAAAAGGTCCGCGGAGTCAACTCTATTTGCAAGGTTCGACTGCGGATGTACTGGATGATACTCCAGTGATGGAGTCTGTTGCAGAGGGATATGGGTATGTCAGGCGTCAAGGACACAGAGAAGGTCAAAGGCACAGTCAAGGGCAAGGTCAAATGGTTCAACAACGCCAAGGGCTACGGATTCATCAACAAGGATGGTGATAGCGAAGACCTGTTTGCGCACTATTCAGCCATCCAGATGGACGGTTATAAAACCCTGAAAGCCGGTCAAGCGGTCGTCTTTGACATTATTCAAGGCCCAAAAGGCCTGCACGCCGTCAATATCGGTACACCTGAGGATGCTCAGGCCGTCGTCACACCCAACGGGCAACAAACCGTGACAGCTTAAGTTCGCACCCACCCTCCAGTCATAAAAAAACCGCCCGACTCAATCACTGGAGTCGGGCGGTTTTTTATTACATCCGATTCGCTTACATGTGCGAGATCAGGGCATCACCAAACGCCGAAGAAGACAGCAGTTTCGCGCCTTCCATCAGACGGTGGAAGTCATAGGTCACGGTCTTGGCGGAAATCGCGCCGTTGGTGCCCTTGATGATCAGATCGGCGGCTTCGGTCCAGCCCATGTGACGCAGCATCATCTCGGCGGACAAGATCAGCGAACCCGGGTTGACCTGGTCCTTGCCGGCGTACTTCGGCGCAGTACCGTGGGTCGCTTCGAACATGGCGATGGTGTCGGACAGGTTGGCACCCGGCGCGATACCGATACCGCCCACTTCCGCCGCCAGGGCGTCGGAGAGGTAGTCGCCGTTCAGGTTCAGGGTCGCAATGACATCGTATTCGGCCGGGCGCAGCAGGATCTGCTGGAGCATGGCGTCGGCGATGGCGTCCTTGACGATGACGTTCTTGCCGGTTTTCGGGTTTTTAAACTGCATCCACGGCCCGCCGTCGAGCAGGGTCGCGCCGAATTCTTCAGCGGCCACTTCGTAGGCCCATTCCTTGAAGGCACCTTCGGTGAACTTCATGATGTTGCCTTTGTGCACGATGGTCAGCGAGTCGCGGTCGTTGTCGACCACATACTGCAGGGCCTTGCGCGCCAGGCGCTTGGTGCCTTGCAGGGAAACCGGCTTGATACCGATACCGCAGTTTTCGTCGAAACGGATCTTGGTCACGCCCATTTCGTCTTTCAGGAACTTGATGACCTTGGTCGCTTCCGGCGAGCCGGCTTTCCATTCGATACCGGCATAAATGTCTTCCGAGTTCTCACGGAAGATGGTCATGTCGACGTCGCCTGGTTTCTTGACCGGGCTAGGCACGCCTTCGAACCAGCGCACCGGGCGCAGGCACACATAAAGGTCGAGCTGCTGACGCAGGGCCACGTTCAGCGAACGGATGCCGCCACCGACCGGCGTGGTCAGAGGGCCCTTGATGGAAACCACGTAATCCTTGACCGCGTCCAGGGTTTCCTGAGGTAGCCAGGTGTCCTGATCGTAAACCTGAGTCGCTTTCTCCCCGGCGTAGACTTCCATCCAGGAAATTTTGCGATCGCCGCCGTAAGCCTTCTTAACAGCAGCATCGACAACCTTGATCATGACCGGGCTGATATCAACACCAATACCATCACCTTCGATGAAGGGGATGATCGGGTTGTTAGGAACATTGAGAGAATGGTCCGCGTTGACGGTGATTTTGTCGCCGACTGCTGGAACCTGAATCTTCTTGTATCCCATGCTGAACTCCATTGTTTGGATTGAACATCTGGCTTCGTTCGAGCGTACCCCAGTTAAATCGGCACGCAAACCCTCTGTTCTGTCCATCTGCCGCAAAGCTACACAGTTCGCGGCGTACAAGCCTGAAAGCAAAGGGAAAAGTGCCAAACTCAAGCACGGTGCAAGACTCTACGCCCCCCTCGCCCCTGCGACCTTTAGACCAATGGACGAAAATC
Source organism: Pseudomonas sp. RIT-PI-q (assembly GCF_001297125.1). Lineage (GTDB taxonomy): Bacteria > Pseudomonadota > Gammaproteobacteria > Pseudomonadales > Pseudomonadaceae > Aquipseudomonas. The sequence goes on along the minus strand of NZ_LHPC01000049.1, from coordinate 160,292 downwards.
GTTGCGCATGAACCATCGGCAGATTGCCAGCTACCTATGTATAATGCCGCCCGCTGACCACAGAGTCACGACGGCCGACCGCTCCTGCCACTGAACAAGTAGCCGAGATGCCGGGCCCGAAAAAGCAGGACCGTTACCGCAGTCCACCCGCTTGACGCTCGACTGATGCACCCAACATCACCGCGCACAAATCTCGACATTCGGCTCATGGATGACTTTGAACGAACGCGCTTACCCGGCGCCCCTCGAGTTTTTCTGCGCACGCTTTAGCAAAGAAGAGAGAGTTAATCCGAATATGCCCACCCGCTCGAAGATCATCTATACCTTCACCGACGAAGCTCCCGCCCTCGCCACCTATTCACTGTTGCCTATCGTAGAGGCTTTCACCGCCTCCGCTGATATCGCCGTGGAAACCCGCGATATCTCTCTTGCAGGGCGCATCCTGGCCAGCTTCCCCGAGCAATTGGGCGACAAAGCCGTAGCCGACCACCTCGCCGAACTGGGCGACCTGGCCGTCACGCCGGAAGCCAACATCATTAAGCTGCCGAACATCAGCGCCTCGGTTCCGCAACTGCAAGCCGCGATCAAAGAGCTGCAAGACCAAGGCTTCGCAATCCCTGACTACCCGGAAACCGTGACCAGCGACGCTGACAAGCTCGCCAAGTCGCGTTACGACAAGATCAAGGGCAGCGCCGTGAACCCGGTTCTGCGCGAAGGCAACTCCGATCGTCGTGCGCCACTGTCGGTCAAGAACTACGCACGCAAGCACCCGCACAAAATGGGCGCCTGGGCCAAAGACTCCAAGTCCCACGTTGCGCACATGAGCACCGGCGATTTCTACGGCAGCGAAAAAGCTGCCCTGATCGACGCCGCTGACGCCGTCAAAATCGAACTGATCGCTCAAGACGGCACCACCACCGTCCTGAAAGAAAAAACCACCGTGCAAGCCGGTGAGATCCTCGATTGCGCGGTCATGAGCAAAAACGCTCTGCGCAGCTTCATCGCTGCCGAGATCGAAGACGCCAAGCAAAAAGGCGTACTGCTGTCGGTTCACCTCAAAGCCACCATGATGAAGGTCTCCGACCCGATCATGTTCGGCCAGATCGTTGCCGAGTTCTATAAAGACGCACTGGCCAAGCACGCTGACGTGCTGGCACAGATCGGCTTCAACCTGAACAACGGCATCGGCGACCTGTACGCTCGCATCAAGGCCCTGCCGGCCGAGCAGCAAGCTGCGATCGAAGCGGACATCCAGGCGGTCTACGCCGTTCGTCCGTCGTTGGCCATGGTCAACTCCGACAAAGGCATCACCAACCTGCACGTGCCGAGCGACGTGATCGTCGACGCCTCGATGCCAGCGATGATCCGTGACTCCGGCAAGATGTGGGGCACTGACGGTCAATTGCACGACACCAAGGCTGTGATCCCGGATCGCTGCTACGCCACCATCTACCAGGCGGTGATCGAAGACTGCAAGCTGCACGGCGCTTTCGATCCGACCACCATGGGCAGCGTGCCAAACGTCGGCCTGATGGCGAAAAAAGCCGAAGAGTACGGCTCGCACGACAAGACTTTCCAGATCAAGGCCAACGGCGTGGTTCGGGTTTCCGACAGCGCTGGCCGCACCCTGCTGGAACAGTCGGTTGAAGCCGGCGACATCTTCCGCATGTGCCAGACCAAAGACGCGCCGATCCAGGACTGGGTCAAACTGGCCGTCAACCGTGCTCGTGCAAGCGCTACTCCAGCAATCTTCTGGCTGGACCCAATGCGCGCCCACGACGGCGTAGTCATCGAGAAAGTTCAGGCTTACCTGAAGGATCACGACACGTCGGGCCTGGACATCCGCATCATGTCGCCAGTCGACGCGATGGCGTTCACCTTGGGCCGCACTCGCGAAGGCAAGGACACCATCTCGGTGACCGGCAACGTATTGCGCGACTACCTGACTGACCTGTTCCCGATCATGGAACTGGGCACCAGCGCCAAGATGCTGTCGATCGTTCCGCTGATGAACGGCGGCGGTCTGTTTGAAACCGGCGCTGGCGGTTCGGCACCGAAGCACGTTCAACAGCTGCTGGAAGAAAACTTCCTGCGCTGGGATTCCCTGGGCGAGTTCCTGGCCCTGGCCGCGTCCCTTGAGCATCTGGGTGTGACTTACAACAACCCTAAAGCGCTGGTGTTGGCCAAGACCCTGGATCAGGCCACCGGCCAGTTCCTCGACAACAACAAGTCGCCATCGCGCAAAGTCGGCAACATCGACAACCGCGGCAGCCACTTCTACCTGGCGCTGTACTGGGCTCAAGCCCTGGCCGCCCAGTCCGAAGACACGGCACTGCAAGCGCAGTTCGGCCAGCTGGCCAAAACCCTGGCCGAGAACGAAGCAACCATCGTTGCCGAGCTCAACGCCGTTCAGGGCAAGCCAGTGGACATCGGCGGTTACTACCACGCCAATGCCGAGCTGATCAGCAAGGCCATGCGCCCAAGCAACACTTTCAACGCCGCGATCGCTGCGCTGGTTTAAGGTTGTAAGGATGCAAAGAAGCCCCGGCCCAGTGCCGGGGTTTCTGTTTGTGCCCCCTGTAGGAGCTGGCTTGCCAGCGAAGGCGGCTTATCATTCAACATCGATGTCGACTGACCCGCCGCTTTCGCAGGCAAGCCAGTTCCTACAGGGGGCGGGTTTCAATATTCAGAATTGAGGAAGCTTTATGGATTGGCTACCCCACATCACCGTCGCCACCATCGTCGAAGACAACGGCCGCTTCCTGATGGTCGAAGAACTCAAGGGCGGACGAACGGTGCTCAACCAACCCGCCGGCCACCTCGACCCGGACGAAACCCTGATCGACGCCGCCATCCGTGAAACCCTCGAGGAAACCGGCTGGGACGTCGAACCGACCGGTGTGGTGGGCATTTACCTGTACACCGCCCCGAGCAACGGCGTGACCTATCAACGGGTCTGCTTCACAGCAAAACCGCTCAAGCATCACCCCGACTATCAACTGGACGACGGCATTGTCGGCGCAAAATGGCTGACGCGTGACGAACTGCTGGCACAGCGCGCAAACTGGCGCAGTGAGCTGATCATCCGTTGTATCGACGATTATCTGGACGGTAAACACTTCGGTCTCGAACTGATCCGCCCTTCTCTTTAGCCTTGCGGGCTTCGGCCTGTTAGAATCGCGTCCTTTTTCAAGACACTCATTGAATCCCTATGCGTGATCCAGCCCCTTCTGATACACAAAAGAAGCGCGTCATTGTCGGCATGTCCGGCGGCGTGGACTCTTCCGTTTCCGCTCTCCTGCTGATCGAGCAGGGTTATGAGGTGGAAGGCCTGTTCATGAAGAACTGGGAAGAAGACGATGGAACGGAATACTGCACCGCCATGGACGACCTGGCGGATGCTCAGGCTGTCTGCGACAAGATTGGCATCAAGCTGCACACCGCCAACTTCGCTGCCGAATACTGGGACAATGTGTTCGAGCACTTCCTGGCCGAATACAAGGCCGGTCGCACGCCGAACCCGGACATCCTGTGCAACCGCGAGATCAAGTTCAAGGCGTTCCTCGACTACGCCATGATGCTCGGTGCCGACCTGATCGCCACCGGCCACTACGTGCGCCGCCGCGACATTAATGGCCGCACTGAATTGCTCAAGGGCCTGGACCCGAACAAGGACCAGAGCTACTTCCTTCACGCCGTCGGCGGCGAACAGATCGCCAAGACGCTGTTCCCGGTCGGCGAGCTGGAAAAGCCCGAAGTGCGCGCGATTGCCGAGAAACACGAGCTGGCCACCGCGAAGAAAAAGGATTCCACCGGGATCTGCTTTATCGGCGAACGCCGCTTCAGCGACTTCCTCAAGCAATACCTGCCGGCGCAACCCGGCGAGATCAAGACCACCGAAGGCGAAGTCATCGGCCGTCACCACGGCTTGATGTACCACACCATCGGTCAGCGTCAGGGCCTGGGCATCGGCGGCTTGAAAGATGCCAGCGACGAGCCGTGGTACGTGCTGATCAAAGATCTGGTCAACAACGAGCTGATCGTCGGCCAGGGCAATGACCACCCGTACCTGTTCTCCCGCGCCCTGCTCGCCTCGGATATCTATTGGGTCAACCCGATCGATTTGACCGAGCCGCGCAAGCTGACCGCCAAAGTCCGCTATCGCCAGAGCGATCAACCTTGCACGCTGGAAAAAACCGCCACCGGCTACCGCGCGATCTTCGATGACCCGCAACGCGCGGTCACCCCGGGCCAATCCGTGGTGTTCTACGACGGTGAAATCTGCCTTGGCGGTGGCGTGATCGAAATCGCCGAACCGTGGACCAGCAAAGGCACCCCTCAAGGCGAGCAGCAATGAGCCCGACGCAGGAGCAACTGACGGCGCTGGGCGGCGTGTTTCTCGCCGCCGTGCTGGTCGACAAGATCGCCAAGACCGGCCAGACCACCGAAGCCGGCCTGACCTGCATGCTCGGCAGCCTGCTGATTCGCGACCCCAAGGACACTCTGGAAGTGTACGGCGGCGACGACATCAATCTGCGTGAAGGCTACCGCGCATTGATCGGCGCCCTGGAGCGCGACCCGAGCACCCTGCAGCGCGAACCACTGCGCTACGCACTGGCGATGCTCGGCCTGGAGCGTCAACTGGCCAAGCGTAACGACATGCTGGACGTTATCGGCAAGCGTTTGCCGCAGATCCAGTCCCAGGTCGAGCACTTCGGCCCGGTCCACGAAAACGTCATCGCCGCCTGCGGCGCGCTGTACCAGGACACCCTGAGCACCTTGCGCCAACGGATTCAGGTCCACGGCGACATGCGCAATCTGCAGCAACCGAGCAACGCCTCGAAAATCCGCGCCCTGTTGCTGGCCGGGATTCGTTCGGCACGCCTGTGGCGGCAGTTGGGCGGTCATCGTTGGCAGTTGGTGATCAGCCGTCGCAAGTTGCTCAAAGAGCTTTACCCGCTGATGCGCAGCAGCTGAACCGCGCCCGCAACACTGCTTTAGATCTGTAACGCGTAATACGCCGGTCAGTTGGCAACGGACCGGCGGATTTTTTCATGTATGATACGCGCCCCATTTCGTTGCCCGACTGTCCGAGAACACCCCATGCAGCTTTCTTCGCTCACTGCGGTTTCCCCTGTTGACGGCCGCTACGCCGGCAAAACCCAGGCCCTGCGCCCAATTTTCAGCGAATACGGCCTGATCCGTGCTCGCGTTCTGGTTGAAGTGCGCTGGCTCCAGCGCCTGGCCGCTCACCCAGGCATCAGCGAAGTGCCGGCGTTCTCCGCCGAAGCCAACGCGGTGCTGAACACCCTGGCGGACAACTTCGCTCTGGAGCACGCCGAGCGTGTCAAAGAGATCGAGCGCACCACCAACCACGACGTCAAAGCCATCGAATACCTGCTCAAAGAGCAAGCGGCCAAGCTGCCGGAACTGGCCAAGGTCAGCGAGTTCATCCACTTTGCCTGCACCAGCGAAGACATCAACAACCTGTCCCACGCCCTGATGCTGCGCGAAGGCCGTGATGACGTGATGCTGCCGCTGATGCGCCAGACCGCCGAAGCCATCCGCGAACTCGCGATCCGTTTCGCTGACGTGCCGATGCTGTCGCGCACCCACGGTCAACCGGCCTCGCCGACCACCCTGGGCAAAGAGCTGGCGAACGTGGTTTACCGTCTGGAGCGTCAAATCGCCCAGGTCGCCGCCGTTCCGCTGTTGGGCAAAATCAACGGCGCTGTCGGCAACTACAACGCGCACCTGTCGGCCTACCCTGAGATCGACTGGGAAGAAAACGCCCGCGCCTTCATCGAAGACGAACTGGGCCTGGGTTTCAACCCGTATACCACGCAGATCGAACCGCACGACTACATTGCCGAGCTGTTCGACGCGATCGCGCGCTTCAACACCATCCTGATCGACTTCGACCGCGACATCTGGGGCTACATCTCCCTGGGTTATTTCAAACAGCGCACCATCGCTGGCGAAATCGGTTCGTCGACCATGCCGCACAAGGTCAACCCGATCGACTTCGAAAACTCCGAAGGCAACCTGGGTATCGCCAACGCACTGTTCCAGCACCTGGCGAGCAAGTTGCCAATCTCCCGCTGGCAGCGTGACCTGACCGACTCCACCGTGCTGCGCAACCTCGGTGTCGGCTTCGCCCACAGCGTGATCGCGTACGAAGCCAGCCTCAAAGGCATCAGCAAACTGGAGCTCAACGCGCAGAAAATCGCGGCTGACCTCGACGCGTGCTGGGAAGTCTTGGCCGAGCCGATCCAGACCGTCATGCGTCGCTACAACATCGAAAACCCGTACGAGAAGCTGAAAGAGTTGACCCGTGGCAAGGGCATCAGCCCTGAAGCACTGCAAACTTTCATCGACGGCCTGGAGATGCCAGCCGCCGCCAAGGCCGAGCTGAAACTGCTCACCCCGGCGAACTACATCGGCAACGCTGTCGAGCAAGCCAAACGCATCTGATCGACCGTTTTACCCTTTTGAGACGCCCGGCAGCGCCGGGCGTTTTTATTCCCGTCTGAAAAGTGCTTTTTTTTCAATAGGTTACACATGAATCCTGACATTCCTCTTCAACTACTGGGCGGCATCACGGCACGGGAATTCCTGCGCGACTACTGGCAGAAAAAACCGTTGCTGATCCGCCAGGCGATTCCTGATTTCGAAAGCCCGATCGACGCCGACGAGCTGGCCGGCCTGGCGCTGGAAGAAGAAGTCGAATCGCGCCTGGTGATCGAGCACGGTGAGCGCCCTTGGGAATTGCGCCGCGGCCCGTTCGCCGAAGACGAATTCAGCAAATTGCCGGAACGCGAGTGGACCCTGCTGGTGCAAGCCGTCGACCAATTCGTCCCGGAAGTCAACGAGCTGCTCGAGCACTTCCGCTTTCTGCCGAGCTGGCGCGTCGACGACGTGATGATCAGCTTCGCCGCCCCGGGTGGCAGCGTCGGTCCGCACTTCGACAACTACGACGTATTCCTGCTGCAAGGCCACGGCAAGCGCAACTGGAAAATCGGCCAGATGTGCGATTCCGAGAGCCCGCTGCTGCCGCACGCCGACCTGCGCATCCTCGCCGACTTCGAAGCCACCGATGAGTGGGTTCTGGAGCCGGGCGACATGCTGTACCTGCCACCACGCCTGGCCCATTGCGGCGTGGCCGTCGAGGATTGCATGACCTATTCCGTTGGTTTCCGCGCACCGAGCGCCGCTGAAGTATTGACTCACTTCACCGACTTCCTCAGCCAGTTCCTGCCGGACGAAGAGCGTTACACCGACGCCGACGCCCTGCCTGCGGTCGATCCGCATCAGATCCAGCACGACGCTCTCGATCGCCTGAAAAGCCTGCTGGCCGAGCACATGAGCGACGAGCGCCTGCTGCTGACCTGGTTCGGCCAGTTCATGACCGAGCCGCGCTACCCGGAGCTGGTGGTGGGTCCGGAAGACGTCGAAGAAGACGACGTGCTCAGCGCCCTGGAGCAAGGCGCCGTGCTGATCCGTAACCCAAGCGCGCGCCTGGCCTGGTCGGAAGTGGATGACGACTTGCTGCTGTTCGCCAGCGGCCAGAGTCGTTACCTGCCGGGCAAGCTGCGCGAACTGCTGAAGCTGATCTGTGCCGCCGACGCCCTGCACACCGACAATCTTGGCGACTGGCTGAGCGACGAAGACAGCCGTGGCCTGCTGTGTGAACTGATCAAGCAAGGAAGCCTGGGGTTTGCCGATGAATAAGATTCACGTACGTGTCGCAGACTGGCAAAAGGACAACACCGAGATCCGGCGCATTCGTGAAACGGTGTTCATCGCCGAGCAGTCCGTTCCACCTGAACTGGAATGGGATGCCGATGACCAGGGCGCGGTGCATTTCCTCGCACTCGAAGACGACTTTCCGATTGGCACCGCCCGCCTGCTGCCCGACGGTAACGTCGGCCGGGTGTCGGTGCTCAAGGACTGGCGTGGCTTGAAAGTCGGTGATGCGCTGATGCAAGCAGTGATCCTCGATGCCGAGAAGCGCGGCCTGAAGCAGCAGAAGCTCAGCGCACAAGTGCAAGCCACGGCGTTCTATGAGCGCCTGGGTTTTAGCATTGTCAGTGAGGAGTTCCTGGAAGCAGGGATTCCGCATGTGGACATGGTGCGCGGTTCGGCTTGATACCGAGTTGCGGCCTTCGCGGGCAAGCCTTGCTCCTACAGGGACTACGCCAAACCTGTAGGAGCAAGGCTTGCCCGCGAAGAGGCCCGAAAGAACACCCCAAAACGCCTCGGCATTGATCAATGCCGGGGCGTTTTGCTGTCTACGATTCAACTTGCCCCATCCCGAGCCGACAAACTGGCAATATTAAGCCCTTGTAGGAGCAAGCTTGCTCGCGATGGTCGTCAACGATAATGCTTGAAACCTGACACCCCGCGTCGCTCTTGCGTCCTTCGCGAGCGAGCTCGCTCCTACGGGCACCACATCAGAAGTCGGAGATAACGGACATGTCCCTACGCACCCTGCTCACCACGCTGCTGCTGACCTGCAGTTTTTCGGTCATGGCCGCCACCGAGATCGTGCCTCTGAACTACCACACCAGCGCTGACATGCTGCCGATGGCACAGGATTTTATCGGCAAGGATGGCCAGGTCAGCGCTTACGGCAATCAACTGATCGTCAATGCTGATCAGCGCAAGATCGACGAACTTAAAGCCCTGATCGCCCAACTCGACACCCAACCCAAGCGCCTGCTCATCACCGTCGATACCAACGAAAACAACGTCCAGGGCGATCAGGGTTACTCGGTAAACGGTGCCAAACCCAGCCAGACCCGAATCATCAATCGCAGCACTGAAAGCCGCGATGGCGGCATCCAGCAGATCCAGGCCAGCGAAGGTGCACCAGCACTGATCCAGGTCGGCCAGAGCGTGCCGCTCACCAGCAGCCAGACCGATTCCTACGGCGACCTGCGCAGCCAGACCGAGTACCGCAACGTCACCCAGGGCTTCTACGTCACCGCCAGCGTCACCGGCGACATCGTTCACCTGGCGATCAGTACCAACCGTGACCGCATGAGCCAGGAACGTCCCGATGTAGTGAACGTGCAAAGTACCGACACAACCGTCACGGGGCGACTCGGCGAATGGATCACCCTGGCGGGCGTGAACCGCCAGACTCAGGCCGATAAACAGGGCGTGACCCGCAGCTACTCGACCCAGGGCCGGGATGACATGACCCTGCGGGTGAAAGTCGATACTTTGGACTAAACCACCGAAAACTGACTGATTAGTCGTATTAGACCAAAGATGTAGTGCCTGAAAAAAAGCACTACAAAACGTTTGACGATACAAAAAAGCGAAGGCATGATGGCCTCGCTCCCGCTAATCAGGGGCCCTGGCAAGGGCCTTCGAGGCGCCGTTCGCACCTACCCCGCGAGCCGCTTCGTGTCTGTACCGCCCACAAGGTGTGTTTGACGAGGTTGCCGACTGGAACGAAGTTGTCCCGAGGGACGGAAGCGTAATTAGGTAACCCGGCTCCACACTGAAGTTCGTACCAAGGCCCACGACGCCCGAATGCGCTCGACAGTTCGCCCTTACCTGCTCACTTCCCCTCGAGCCCATCGTTCATCCCGTCGCCATCCCCGCCGAATCCGACTTGACCACCTAAGCTTCTGGTCAGCGAGCAGCCTTTTACGCACTTCTTACCGCGTATCTGGCAGGAGCAGGAATTTTCCACCCAGACCTATGCGACGAGGTTTATCTCCATGGCACTGACACGCGAACAGCAAATTGCAGCCCTCGAAAAAGATTGGGCTGAAAACCCACGCTGGAAAGGCGTGACACGCGCTTACTCCGCTGCTGACGTCGTCCGCCTGCGTGGCTCGGTTCAACCTGAGCACACCTTTGCAAAATTGGGCGCCGAGAAGCTGTGGAACCTGGTGACCCAGGGCGCCAAGCCATCCTTCCGTCCTGAGAAAGATTTCGTCAACTGCATGGGCGCCCTGACCGGCGGCCAGGCTGTACAACAAGTCAAAGCCGGCATCCAGGCCATCTACCTGTCGGGCTGGCAAGTCGCTGCGGACAACAACTCCGCAGAATCGATGTACCCGGACCAGTCGCTGTACCCGGTGGATTCGGTTCCAACCGTGGTCAAGCGCATCAACAACTCGTTCCGTCGTGCTGACCAGATCCAGTGGAAAGCCGGCAAAGGCCCGGGCGACGAAGGTTACATCGACTACTTCGCTCCGATCGTAGCTGACGCTGAAGCCGGTTTCGGCGGCGTACTGAACGCTTACGAGCTGATGAAGAGCATGATCGAAGCAGGCGCCGCCGGCGTTCACTTCGAAGACCAACTGGCTTCCGTGAAAAAATGCGGCCACATGGGCGGCAAGGTACTGGTTCCTACCCAGGAAGCCGTACAGAAGCTGACCGCTGCTCGTCTGGCGGCTGACGTTGCCGGTACTCCGACCATCATCCTGGCGCGTACCGACGCTAACGCGGCTGACCTGCTGACGTCTGATTGCGACCCGTACGACCAGCCATTCGTGACTGGCGAACGTACCCAGGAAGGTTTCTACAAAGTGCGCGCCGGTCTCGACCAGGCGATCGCTCGCGGCCTGGCTTACGCGCCGTACGCCGACCTGATCTGGTGCGAAACCGCCAAGCCGGATCTGGACGAGGCTCGTCGCTTCGCTGAAGCGATCAAAAAGGAATACCCGGACCAACTGCTGTCGTACAACTGCTCGCCTTCCTTCAACTGGAAGAAAAACCTGGACGACGCGACCATCGCCAAGTTCCAGCGCGAACTGTCCGCCATGGGTTACAAGCACCAGTTCATCACCCTGGCCGGCATTCACAACATGTGGCACAGCATGTTCAACCTGGCGCACGACTACGCCCGCAACGACATGACTGCCTACGTGAAGCTGCAAGAGCAAGAGTTCGCTGACGCTGCCAAGGGTTACACCTTCGTGGCTCACCAGCAGGAAGTGGGCACCGGCTACTTCGACGACATGACCACCGTGATTCAAGGTGGCTCGTCTTCGGTCACCGCGCTGACCGGTTCGACTGAAGAAGAACAGTTCCACTGATCTGCTTGGCCTGAACGAACGGCCGTTGCGGACCGAATAGAAAGCTAACCGCAACGCCGCACATCTGACGCCCCGACTGGTTCGGGGCGTTTTTTTGCCCGCGATTTCTTGAGCGGCGCAACCCTGTAGCAGCTGCCGAAGGCTGCGTCCGGCTGCGCAGCAGTCGCAAAACCGAAGCGCACGGTGAACCAGACACAACGCGGAGAATGTTTTTGCGAGGACTTCGCCCTCGAACGCAGCCTTCGGCAGCTGCTACAGGGATCGTGCGGCGACCAGGTTCTGTGCGAAAAATCATTGATCCGGAGCAATTTCCCGATCAGGAAAACAGGGTAAAACGACCCCGCTCGCTACTTGCAGTAACGTGCATGTAAGGCAACTTCCCGGCCACCTGCCCGTTAAACAGTTTAAAAACCCGCTCAAACAATATTGATTATCATTTAGCGGCAACTATGTTCGTTACATTCCCTACAAAACATAATTGATGAAAACCCGGCTAATGCCCGCAACGCATGGGCTGCGGGGCTTTGGAGGTTCGCTATGTCCTTATTCCTGTAAATAATTTCGCTATAGGAATTTTACTTGCACCGTGTTGTGCCATAAAATCAGCGGGATTGATTGCTGCGACATATCGTCACTGCTTTGTTTCTTTTCAAGCTCAGAGACCTTTGCTCTCTGTTAAGGATTACCAGCATGCCCGAAGCGACAGGACTCATGGCCCACAACTGGGGCTTTGCCATTTTCCTTCTGGGCGTCGTCGGCCTGTGTGCCTTCATGCTCGGCGTCTCCAGCCTTCTTGGGTCAAAAGCCTGGGGCCGCAGCAAAAACGAACCGTTCGAGTCCGGCATGCTACCTACAGGTGGCGCCCGCTTGCGGCTCTCAGCCAAATTCTATCTGGTCGCGATGCTCTTCGTGATCTTCGATATCGAAGCCCTTTTTCTCTTTGCCTGGTCTGTGTCCGTCCGCGAAAGCGGCTGGACCGGATTCGTCGAAGCTCTCGTTTTCATAGCAATTCTGTTGGCAGGCCTTGTCTACCTATTCCGAGTGGGCGCCCTTGACTGGGCTCCGGAAGCTCGTCGTAAGCGGCAAGCGAAGCTGAAACAATGAGGCTTTGGCAATGCAATACAATCTCACCAGGATCGACCCCGATGCTCCTAACGAGCAGTATCCGATTGGCGAACGGGAAACCGTTTCCGATCCGTTAGAAGATCAAGTTCACAAAAACATCTTCATGGGCAAGCTCGAAGACGTGCTTAACGGCACGATCAACTGGGGGCGCAAGAACTCCCTGTGGCCGTATAACTTCGGTCTTTCGTGCTGCTACGTTGAAATGACCACCGCCTTCACGGCGCCCCACGACATCGCGCGCTTTGGCGCCGAGGTTATCCGGGCATCGCCGCGTCAGGCGGATTTCATGGTTATCGCTGGCACCTGCTTCATCAAGATGGCGCCGATCATTCAGCGTCTCTATGAGCAAATGCTCGAACCTAAATGGGTTATTTCCATGGGTTCGTGCGCCAACTCCGGTGGCATGTACGACATCTATTCCGTCGTTCAAGGGGTGGACAAGTTCCTGCCCGTGGACGTCTACGTGCCTGGCTGCCCGCCCCGCCCTGAAGCTTTTCTGCAAGGCTTGATGCTGTTGCAGGAGTCGATTGGACAGGAGCGTCGTCCGCTTTCCTGGGTCGTTGGTGATCAAGGCGTGTATCGCGCCGAGATGCCTTCCGAAAAGGAAAAGCGCCGCGAACAGCGAATCGCAGTCACCAACCTGCGCAGCCCCGACGAAGTCTGATCCAGATCTGCTTCTTATATAGAACGAGACACTGGCTTCATTCTTTACGTTGACCGAAAGCGATAAATAACCATGACTACAGGCAGTGCTCTGTACATCCCGCCTTATAAGGCAGACGACCAGGATGTGGTCGTCGAACTGAATAACCGTTTTGGCCCCGAGGCGTTCACCGCCCAGCCTACCCGCACCGGCATGCCGGTGCTTTGGGTTGCCCGTGCCAAACTCGTCGAAGTCCTGACCTTCCTGCGCAACCTGCCCAAGCCGTACGTCATGCTCTATGACCTGCACGGCGTGGACGAGCGTCTGCGCACCAAGCGTCAAGGGCTGCCAAGCGGCGCCGACTTCACTGTGTTCTATCACTTGATGTCGATCGAACGTAATAGTGACGTGATGATCAAGGTTGCCTTGTCCGAGAGCGACCTCAGCGTGCCGACCGTGACCGGCATCTGGCCGAACGCCAACTGGTACGAGCGTGAAGTGTGGGACATGTACGGCATCAACTTTGCCGGTCACCCGCACCTGACCCGCATCATGATGCCGCCGACCTGGGAAGGTCACCCGCTGCGCAAGGACTTCCCGGCCCGCGCCACCGAGTTCGACCCGTTCACCCTGAACCTGGCCAAGCAACAGCTTGAGGAAGAAGCCGCGCGCTTCAAGCCTGAAGACTGGGGCATGAAGCGTTCCGGTGCGAACGAGGACTACATGTTCCTCAACCTCGGCCCTAACCACCCTTCGGCACACGGTGCGTTCCGCATTATCCTGCAGCTGGACGGTGAAGAGATCGTCGATTGCGTGCCTGACGTTGGCTACCACCACCGTGGTGCCGAGAAGATGGCCGAGCGTCAGTCCTGGCACAGCTTCATTCCGTACACCGACCGTATCGATTACCTCGGTGGCGTGATGAACAACCTGCCGTACGTGCTCTCGGTCGAGAAGCTGGCCGGCATCAAGGTGCCCGAGAAGGTCGACGTCATCCGCATCATGATGGCCGAGTTCTTCCGGATCACCAGCCACCTGCTGTTCCTCGGGACGTACATCCAGGACGTTGGCGCCATGACGCCGGTGTTCTTCACCTTCACCGACCGCCAGAAGGCGTACACGGTGATCGAAGCCATCACCGGTTTCCGTCTGCACCCGGCCTGGTATCGCATCGGTGGTGTCGCCCACGACCTGCCACGCGGCTGGGAAAAACTGGTGAAAGACTTCGTCGAGTGGATGCCAAAGCGTCTGGACGAATACCAGAAAGCCGCACTGGACAACAGCATCCTCAAAGGCCGGACCATCGGCGTCGCCGCCTACAACACCAAAGAAGCCTTCGAATGGGGCGTCACCGGTGCAGGCTTGCGTTCGACCGGTTGCGACTTCGACCTGCGTAAAGCGCGTCCGTACTCCGGTTACGAGAACTTCGAATTCGAAGTACCGCTGGCCGCCAATGGCGATGCCTACGACCGTTGCATCGTGCGCGTCGAAGAAATGCGCCAGAGCATCAAGATCATCGAGCAGTGCATGCGCAACATGCCGGAAGGCCCGTACAAGGCGGATCACCCGCTGACCACGCCGCCGCCCAAAGAGCGCACGCTGCAGCACATCGAGACCCTGATCACGCACTTCCTGCAAGTTTCGTGGGGCCCGGTCATGCCGGCCAACGAATCCTTCCAGATGATTGAAGCGACCAAGGGCATCAACAGTTATTACCTGACGAGCGATGGCGGCACCATGAGCTACCGCACCCGGATTCGTACTCCAAGCTTCCCGCACTTGCAGCAGATCCCTTCGGTGATCAAAGGCAGCATGGTCGCGGACTTGATTGCGTACCTGGGTAGTATCGATTTCGTTATGGCCGACGTGGACCGCTAAGCATGAATAGCACGCTTATCCAGACAGACCGTTTCGCCCTGAGCGAAACCGAGCGCTCGGCCATCGAGCACGAGCTGCATCACTACGAAGACCCGCGCGCGGCGTCGATCGAAGCCCTGAAGATCGTCCAGAAGGAACGTGGCTGGGTGCCTGACGGCGCGCTCTACGCCATCGGCGAGATCCTCGGCATTCCGGCGAGCGACGTTGAAGGGGTGGCTACTTTCTATAGCCAGATCTTCCGTCAGCCGGTCGGCCGCCACATCATTCGCGTCTGCGACAGCATGGTCTGCTACATCGGCGGCCACGAATCGGTTGTCAGCGAAATCCAGAGCAATCTGGGCATCGGCCTGGGTCAGACCACCGCCGACGGTCGTTTCACCCTGCTGCCGGTCTGCTGCCTCGGCAACTGTGACAAGGCGCCGGCGTTGATGATCGACGACGACACCTTCGGTGATGTGCAGCCTGCCGGCGTTGCCAAATTGCTCGAGGGCTACGTATGACCCTGACTTCCTTCGGTCCTGCCAACCGCATCAAGCGGTCGGCCGAGACTCACCCGCTCACCTGGCGTCTGCGTGACGACGGCGAAGCTGTCTGGCTCGACGAGTACCAGGCCAAGAACGGTTACGCTGCTGCGCGCAAGGCCTTCGCCGACATGGCTCAGGACGACATCGTCCAGACCGTGAAAGACGCAGGCTTGAAAGGCCGCGGCGGTGCAGGCTTCCCCACTGGCGTTAAGTGGGGCCTGATGCCAAAAGACGAATCCATCAACATCCGCTACCTGCTGTGCAACGCGGATGAGATGGAGCCGAACACCTGGAAAGACCGCATGCTGATGGAGCAACTGCCCCATCTGCTGATCGAAGGCATGCTGATCAGTGCTCGCGCGCTGAAAACCTACCGTGGTTACATCTTCCTGCGTGGCGAATACACCACCGCCGCCAAGCACCTGAACCGTGCCGTGGAAGAAGCCAAGGCAGCCGGCCTGCTGGGCAAGAACATCCTGGGCAGCGGCTTCGATTTCGAGCTGTTCGTCCACACCGGTGCCGGGCGTTATATCTGCGGTGAAGAAACCGCACTGATCAACTCCCTCGAAGGCCGCCGCGCCAACCCGCGCTCCAAGCCGCCCTTCCCTGCCGCCGTAGGCGTGTGGGGCAAGCCGACGTGCGTGAACAACGTTGAAACCCTGTGCAACGTCCCGGCGATCATTGCCGACGGCGTGGACTGGTACAAATCGTTGGCGCGCGAAGGCAGCGAAGACATGGGCACCAAGCTCATGGGCTTCTCCGGCAAGGTCAAGAACCCGGGCCTGTGGGAATTGCCATTCGGCGTCACCGGTCGCGAGTTGTTCGAAGACTACGCCGGCGGCATGCGCGACGGTTACACGCTCAAGTGCTGGCAGCCAGGCGGCGCCGGTACTGGTTTCCTGTTGCCGGAACACCTGGACGCACAAATGTACGCCGGCGGCATCGCCAAAGTGGGCACCCGTATGGGTACTGGCCTGGCCATGGCGGTGGACGACAGCGTCAATATGGTGTCCCTGCTGCGCAACATGGAAGAGTTCTTCTCCCGTGAATCCTGCGGTTTCTGCACCCCGTGCCGTGACGGTCTGCCGTGGAGCGTCAAGCTGCTGCGTGCAATCGAGAACGGTGAAGGGCAAGCCGGCGATATCGAGACCCTGCTGGGTCTGGTCGGTTTCCTCGGCCCAGGCAAGACCTTCTGTGCTCACGCACCGGGCGCCGTGGAGCCGTTGGGCAGCGCAATCAAATACTTCCGCCATGAGTTCGAAGCCGGCATCGCGCCTGTCAGCGCTGTCGTCCCGCCTCTGGCAAGGCCGATTGTAGTCGGCGCTTAACGCTTTAAAAAAGCGAACGGTCCGTGCCGTTCGCTTTTCGTGCGATGACGCCTTTAACGGCTGTTTTGATTCGCGCGAATAACAAGATTCCATTAGCCACGCCCGCTGACACCGGGCCAACGAAGAACTTTGAACCATGGCCACTATCCACGTAGACGGCAAAGAGCTCGAAGTCGATGGGGCAGACAACCTGTTACAGGCGTGTCTGTCGCTAGGCCTCGATATCCCTTATTTCTGCTGGCACCCAGCCCTTGGCAGTGTTGGCGCTTGCCGCCAGTGCGCGGTCAAGCAGTACACCGACGAAAACGACAAGCGTGGTCGGATCGTCATGTCCTGCATGACGCCAGCTACCGACGGCAGCTGGATCTCCATTGACGACGAAGAAGCGAAAGTGTTTCGCGCCAGCGTCGTCGAATGGCTGATGACCAACCACCCTCACGACTGCCCGGTCTGTGAGGAAGGCGGTCACTGCCACCTGCAAGACATGACCGTGATGACCGGCCACAACGAGCGCCGTTATCGCTTCACCAAGCGTACCCACCAGAACCAGCAACTGGGCCCGTTCATTTCCCACGAAATGAACCGCTGCATCGCTTGCTACCGCTGCGTGCGCTTTTATAAGGATTACGCTGGCGGCACCGACCTCGGCGTATTCGGCGCCCACGACAACGTGTACTTCGGTCGCGTTGAAGACGGCACCCTGGAAAGCGAGTTCTCCGGCAACCTCACCGAGGTCTGCCCGACCGGTGTGTTCACCGACAAGACGCACTCCGAGCGTTACAACCGTAAGTGGGACATGCAGTTCTCGCCGAGCATCTGCCATGGCTGCTCCAGCGGTTGCAACATCTCCCCGGGCGAGCGCTACGGTGAACTGCGTCGTATCGAAAACCGTTTCAACGGTTCGGTAAACCAGTATTTCCTGTGCGACCGTGGCCGTTTCGGCTATGGCTACGTCAACCGCAAGGATCGCCCGCGTCAGCCACTGCTGGCCAACGGCGCCAAGCTGACCCTCGACGAAGCACTGGATAAAGCCGCCGACCTGCTGCGCGGTCGCAACATCGTCGGTATCGGTTCGCCCCGCGCCAGCCTCGAAAGCAACTACGCGTTGCGCGAACTGGTCGGTGCCGAGCACTTCTACTCCGGTATTGAAGCCGCCGAGCTGGAACGCATTCGTCTGGTCATGCAGGTGTTGAAAGACAGCCCGCTGCCGATCCCGAACATGCGCGACATCGAAGACCACGACGCGATTTTCGTCCTCGGTGAAGACCTGACCCAGACTGCTGCCCGCATGGCCCTGTCCCTGCGTCAATCGGTCAAGGGCAAAGCCGAAGACATGGCCGACGCCATGCGCGTTCAGCCTTGGCTCGACGCTGCAGTGAAGAACATCGGTCAGAAAGAACTGAACCCGCTGTTCATCGCCAGCCTGGCTGAAACCAAGCTCGACGACATCGCTGAAGAATGCGTACACGCGGCGCCAGACGACCTGGCCCGCATCGGTTTCGCCGTGGCTCACGCCCTCGACGCCAGCGCGCCTGCCGTTGAAGGCCTGGACACCGATGCACTGGACCTGGCCAAGCGCATTGCCGACGCCCTGCTCGCGGCCAAGCGTCCGCTGATCATCGCGGGTACTTCCCTGGGCTCCAAAGCCTTGATCGAAGCCGCCGCGAACATCGCCAAAGCCCTGAAGCTGCGCGAGAAGAACGGTTCCATCAGCCTGATCGTGCCAGAGGCCAACAGCCTCGGCCTGGCCATGCTCGGTGGCAACTCGGTCGACGACGCGCTGCAAGCGGTGATAGACGGTAAGGCCGACGCTATCGTCGTGCTGGAAAACGATCTGTACACCCGCACCGACAAAGCGAAGGTCGATGCCGCCCTGACCGCCGCGAAAGTGGTGATCGTTGCCGACCATCAGAAGACTGCCACCAGCGATCGCGCGCACCTGGTCCTGCCAGCCGCCAGCTTCGCTGAAGGCGACGGTACGTTGGTCAGCCAGGAAGGCCGCGCCCAGCGCTTCTTCCAGGTCTTCGACCCGACTTACCTCGACGCGAGCATCCTGGTTCACGAAGGCTGGCGCTGGCTGCATGCCCTGCGCGCAACCCTGTTGACCCAGCCGATCGACTGGACCCAACTGGACCACGTCACCGCTGCCGTTGCTGCAAGCACCCCGCAACTGGCGCGCATCGTCGATGCCGCGCCGTCCGCTGCGTTCCGCATCAAAGGCCTGAAACTGGCTCGCGAACCACTGCGTTACTCCGGTCGCACCGCCATGCGCGCTGACATCAGCGTGCACGAACCGCGTACTTCCCAGGATAACGACACCGCGTTCTCGTTCTCCATGGAAGGTTACTCGGGCTCGGTCGAACCGCGTCAGCAAGTACCATTCGCCTGGTCTCCGGGCTGGAACTCGCCGCAGGCCTGGAACAAGTTCCAGGACGAAGTCGGTGGTCACATCCGCGCTGGCGACCCGGGCACCCGCCTGATCGAAAGCACCGGTGATTCGCTGAACTGGTTCGCCAGTGTTCCGCGCGCCTTCAACCCGGCCCAGGGCACCTGGCAGGTTGTGCCGTTCTTCCACCTGTTCGGCAGCGAAGAGAACTCTTCCAAAGCCGCACCGGTACAAGAACGCATTCCAGCCGCCTACGTGTCGCTGGCCAAGTCCGAAGCCGACCGTCTGGGTGTCAATGACGGCGCCATGCTGAGCTTGAACGTGGCTGGTCAGACCCTGCGTCTGCCGCTGCGCATCAACGAAGAGCTGGGTGCCGGTCTGGTGGCATTGCCTGCGGGCATCGCCGGCATTCCGCCAGCGATCTTTGGCAAAACCGTTGATGGTCTGCAGGAGGCAGCGCTATGACTTGGTTCACTCCTGAAGTGATCGACGTGATTATCGCGGTCATCCAGGCCATCGTGATTCTGCTCGCCGTGGTGGTGTGCGGCGCGCTGCTGAGCTGGGTCGAGCGTCGTCTGCTCGCCCTCTGGCAGGACCGTTACGGTCCGAACCGCGTCGGCCCGTTCGGCGCGTTCCAGATCGCGGCCGACATGATCAAGATGTTCTTCAAGGAAGACTGGACCCCGCCGTTCGCCGACAAGATGATCTTCACGTTGGCACCGGTCGTGGCCATGAGCGCCTTGCTGATTGCCTTCGCGATCATCCCGATCACCCCGACCTGGGGCGTGGCGGATCTGAACATCGGCATCCTGTTCTTCTTCGCCATGGCCGGTCTGTCGGTCTACGCGGTGTTGTTCGCCGGCTGGTCGAGTAACAACAAGTTCGCCCTGCTGGGCAGCTTGCGGGCCTCGGCACAAACCGTGTCGTACGAAGTGTTCATGGGCCTGTCGTTGATGGGCATCGTGATCCAGGTCGGCTCGTTCAACATGCGCGACATCGTCGACTATCAAGCGCAGAACCTGTGGTTCATCATTCCGCAGATCTTCGGTTTCCTGACGTTCTTCATTGCTGGCGTCGCCGTGACTCACCGTCACCCGTTCGACCAGCCGGAAGCGGAACAGGAACTGGCCGACGGTTACCACATTGAATACGCCGGCATGAAATGGGGCATGTTCTTCGTCGGCGAGTACATCGGCATCGTGTTGATTTCGGCGCTGCTGGTGACCTTGTTCTTCGGTGGCTGGCACGGTCCGTTCGGCATTCTGCCGCAGATCCCGTTCATCTGGTTCGCGCTGAAAACCGCGTTCTTCATCATGATCTTCATCCTGCTGCGCGCCTCGATTCCGCGCCCACGGTATGACCAAGTGATGGATTTCAGCTGGAAGTTCTGCCTGCCGCTGACCCTCGTCAACATGCTGGTGACCGCTGCGATCGTGTTGCTCAACACGCCCGCCGTCGCGGCTCAGTGAGGATAGAGAATCATGAAGTACATATTTGACATCGTGCATGGCTTCTTCACCCAGCTTCGCAGCCTGGTGATGATCTTCGGCCACGCCTTCCGCAAGCGCGACACGCTGCAGTACCCGGAAGAAGCCGTGTACCTGCCGCCGCGCTACCGTGGACGTATCGTCCTGACCCGCGACCCCGACGGCGAAGAGCGCTGTGTAGCCTGCAACCTGTGCGCCGTGGCGTGCCCGGTCGGCTGCATCTCGTTGCAGAAAGCTGAAACCGAAGACGGTCGCTGGTATCCGGACTTCTTCCGCATCAACTTCTCGCGCTGCATTTTCTGCGGCCTCTGCGAGGAAGCCTGCCCGACCACCGCGATCCAGCTGACACCGGATTTCGAAATGGCCGAGTTCAAACGTCAGGACCTGGTTTACGAGAAAGAAGATCTGTTGATCTCCGGCCCCGGTAAAAACCCTGATTACAACTTCTATCGTGTTGCAGGTATGGCGATTGCCGGTAAGCCAAAAGGCTCCGCGCAGAATGAAGCCCAGCCGATCAACGTGAAGAGCTTGCTGCCTTAAGGAAGAAAGATGGAATTCGCTTTCTATTTCGCATCGGGTATCGCTGTTGTGTCCACGCTTCGTGTGATCACCAACACCAACCCCGTGCACGCCCTGCTCTACCTGATCATTTCGCTGATCGCCGTGGCGATGACGTTCTTCGCCCTCGGCGCACCGTTCGCCGGTGTGCTGGAAGTGATCGCCTACGCTGGCGCCATCATGGTGCTGTTCGTGTTCGTGGTGATGATGCTGAACCTCGGCCCGGCCTCGGTTCAGCAGGAGCGCGTGTGGCTCAAGCCCGGTATCTGGCTCGGCCCGGTGATTCTCGGCGCCCTGCTGCTGGCTGAACTGCTGTATGTGCTGTTCAGCCACGACAGCGGCCAGGCCGTCGGCCACACCACCGTAGACGCCAAGGCCGTGGGCATCAGCCTGTTCGGTCCTTATCTGCTGGTGGTCGAACTCGCCTCGATGTTGCTGCTTGCCGCAGCCGTCACGGCGTTCCACTTGGGCCGCAACGAAGCCAAGGAGCAATGACGATGCCTGCTATCCCTATGGAGCATGGTCTGGCGGTTGCCGGCATCCTGTTCTGCCTCGGTCTGGTCGGCCTGATGGTCCGCCGCAACATTCTCTTCGTGCTGATGAGCCTGGAGGTCATGATGAATGCCTCCGCTTTGGCTTTCATCGTCGCCGGTAGCCGCTGGGCGCAGCCGGATGGACAGATCATGTTCATCCTGGTGATCAGCCTGGCAGCCGCCGAGGCCAGTATTGGCCTGGCGATTCTGTTGCAGCTGTATCGCCGCTTCCACACTCTCGATATCGACGCTGCCAGCGAGATGCGCGGATGAATCTTCTCTATCTGACTTTCGTATTCCCTCTCATCGGTTTCCTGCTGCTGTCGTTCTCACGCGGCCGCTTCTCGGAAAACCTTTCGGCGCTGATCGGCGTCGGCTCCATTGGCCTGTCGGCGATCGTGACTGCTTATGTGATCTGGCAGTTCAACGTTGCGCCACCTGAAGGCGGTCACTACACCCAGGTGTTGTGGCAGTGGATGGCGGTGGAAGGCTTTACGCCGAACTTCGCGCTGTACCTGGATGGTCTGTCCGTGACCATGCTCGGCGTGGTCGTCGGCGTCGGCTTCCTGATCCACCTGTTCGCGTCCTGGTACATGCGCGGTGAAGCCGGTTACTCGCGCTTCTTCGCCTACACCAACCTGTTTATCGCCAGCATGCTGTTCCTGGTGCTGGGCGATAACCTGTTGTTCCTGTACTTCGGTTGGGAAGGCGTGGGCCTGTGCTCGTACCTGTTGATCGGTTTCTACTACAGCAACCGCAACAACGGTAACGCGGCACTCAAGGCCTTTATCGTCACCCGTATCGGCGACGTGTTCATGGCCATCGGCCTGTTCATTCTGTTTGCGCAACTGGGCACGCTGAACATCCAGGAACTGCTGGTGCTGGCACCGCAGAAATTCCAGGCCGGCGACTTCTGGATGGTCATGGCCACCCTGATGCTGCTGGGTGGCGCTGTCGGTAAATCCGCGCAACTGCCACTGCAAACCTGGCTGGCGGATGCGATGGCCGGTCCTACCCCGGTTTCGGCACTGATCCACGCCGCGACCATGGTGACCGCCGGTGTCTACCTGATCGCCCGTACTCACGGCCTGTTCACCCTGGCGCCGGACATCCTGCACCTGGTCGGCATCGTCGGCGGCGTGACCCTGGTTCTGGCGGGTTTTGCCGCCCTGGTACAGACCGACATCAAACGTATCCTCGCCTACTCGACCATGAGCCAGATCGGCTACATGTTCCTGGCGCTGGGCGTGGGTGCATGGGATGGCGCGATCTTCCACCTGATGACCCACGCCTTCTTCAAGGCGCTGCTGTTCCTTGCGTCCGGTTCGGTGATCGTTGCCTGCCACCACGAGCAGAACATCTTCAAGATGGGCGGCCTGTGGAAAAAACTGCCACTGGCCTACGCCAGCTTCATCGTCGGCGGCGCGGCCCTGTCGGCCCTGCCACTGGTGACCGCGGGCTTCTACTCCAAGGACGAAATCCTCTGGGAAGCGTTCGCCAGCGGCAACCACGGTCTGCTGTACGCAGGTCTGGTCGGTGCGTTCATGACGTCGCTGTACACCTTCCGCCTGATCTTCATCGCGTTCCACGGTGAAGCGAAGACCGAAGCGCACGCCGGTCACGGCATCGCTCACTGGCTGCCACTGTCGGTGCTGATCGTGCTGTCGACCTTCGTCGGCGCCATGATCGTTCCGCCACTGCACGGCGTGCTGCCGGAAAGCGTCGGCCACGCCGGCGGCGAAGCCAAGCACAGTCTGGAAATCGCCTCGGGCGCCATTGCCCTGGCCGGTATCCTGCTGTCCGCGCTGCTGTTCCTCGGCA
Organism: Pseudomonas sp. RIT-PI-q; assembly: GCF_001297125.1. Taxonomy (GTDB): domain Bacteria; phylum Pseudomonadota; class Gammaproteobacteria; order Pseudomonadales; family Pseudomonadaceae; genus Aquipseudomonas. The sequence continues at coordinate 136,949 of NZ_LHPC01000049.1, read as the reverse complement.
AGCGGCGTTTCGTCACTGCAATCGCCAACAGCGGCATTGGCCGCTTCCTTTCGGCCTGGTGGTTCGCTGCCTGGGGCTTCGACTGGATCTACGACAAACTGTTCGTCAAGCCATACCTTGCGATCAGCCACGCACTGCGCAAAGACCCGCTCGACCAGACCATCGGTCTGATCCCGCGTATGGCCAAAGGCGGCCACACCGCCCTGAGCCGTACCGAAACCGGTCAACTGCGTTGGTACGCGGCCTCGATGGCAGCCGGCTCCGTGCTGGTCATCGGCGCCATTGTGCTGGTAGCGGTCTGAATATGAACCTTGCGAACTTGCGAAAGGAATTGAGCCCGTCATGATTCTGCCTTGGCTAATCCTGATCCCCTTCATCGGCGGCCTGCTGTGCTGGATGGGTGAGCGCTTCGGCGCCACCCTCCCCCGCTGGATTGCGCTGTTGACCATGACCCTGGAACTCGCGCTCGGCCTCTGGCTGTGGGCCCACGGTAATTATTCATTTGCTCCGGCGCCTGGCGCGGATCCGACCTGGGTGCTTGAGTTCAAGCACATCTGGATCCAGCGCTTCGGCATCAGCGTGCACCTGGCCCTCGACGGCCTGTCGCTGCTGATGATCCTGCTGACCGGCCTGCTGGGTATCCTCTCGGTACTCTGCTCGTGGAAAGAGATCCAGCGTCACGTTGGCTTCTTCCACCTGAACCTGATGTGGATCCTGGGCGGTGTCGTCGGCGTGTTCCTCGCCCTCGACCTGTTCATGTTCTTCTTCTTCTGGGAAATGATGCTGGTGCCGATGTACTTCCTCATCGCGCTCTGGGGTCACAGTTCTTCGGACGGCAAGAAAACCCGGATCTACGCGGCGACCAAGTTCTTCATCTTCACTCAGGCTTCCGGCCTGATCATGTTGGTGGCGATCCTCGGTCTGGTACTGGTCAACTTCAACGACACCGGCGTGATTACCTTCAACTACGCCGACCTGTTGAAAACCAAGATGTCGCTCACCACCGAGTACATCCTGATGCTCGGCTTCTTCATCGCCTTCGCGGTGAAACTGCCGGTCGTACCGTTCCACTCCTGGTTGCCTGACGCTCACGCCCAGGCGCCAACAGCAGGTTCGGTCGACCTGGCCGGTATCTTGCTGAAGACGGCGGCCTACGGTCTGCTGCGTTTCGCCTTGCCGCTGTTCCCGAATGCCTCGGCCGAGTTCGCGCCGATCGCCATGACCCTGGGTCTGATCGGGATTTTCTACGGTGCTTTCCTGGCGTTCGCGCAAACCGACATCAAGCGACTGATCGCCTACTCCTCCGTTTCCCACATGGGCTTCGTGTTGATCGGCATCTACTCCGGCAGCCAACTGGCGCTGCAAGGCGCGGTGATGCAGATGCTGGCTCACGGTCTGTCGGCCGCGGCACTCTTTATCCTCAGCGGTCAGCTGTACGAACGCACTCACACCCGTGATATGCGTGAAATGGGTGGCCTGTGGTCGAAGATCGCTTACCTGCCGGCCATCAGCCTGTTCTTCGCGGCCGCATCGCTGGGCTTGCCGGGGACCGGTAACTTTGTCGGTGAGTTCCTGATTCTGATCGGCACGTTCGCCGCTGCGCCATGGATTACCGTGATCGCAACGTCGGGCCTGGTGTTCGGTTCGGTCTACTCGCTGATCATGATCCACCGTGCCTACTTCGGCCCGTCCAAATCGGACGCGGTGATGCATGGCATGGACGGTCGCGAACTGATCATGGTGGTCGGTCTGGCGGCGCTGCTGATTTACATCGGCGTCTACCCGCAGCCGTTCCTCGACACTTCTGCCGCGACGATGCATGGCGTGCAGCAGTGGCTCGGCACCGCCTTCACTCAACTCGCTTCGGCCCGGTAAGAGCGCTATGGAATTCACGACTCAACACTTTATCGCGCTTGCGCCGTTGTTGATCACCAGCGCCACGATCATCGTGGTGATGCTGGCGATCGCCTGGCGCCGCAACCACTCGCAGACCTTCCTGATTTCCGTGGCGGGTTTGAACCTGGCGTTGCTGTCGATCCTGCCAGCCTTGAAAGTCGCGCCTCTGGCCGTGACCCCACTGCTGCAGATTGATAGCTTCGCGTGTCTGTACATGGCGCTGATCCTGGTCGCCACCCTCGCTTGTGTCACCCTCGCCCACGCCTACCTCGGCGATGGCGGTTCGGGTTACCCGGGCAACCGTGAAGAACTGTACCTGCTGATCCTGATGGCCGCCGCGGGTGGCCTGGTTCTGGTCAGCGCGCAGCACCTGGCCGGCTTGTTCATCGGTCTGGAACTGCTCTCGGTGCCGGTCTACGGTCTGGTGGCCTACGCCTTCTTCAACAAGCGCTCGCTGGAAGCCGGTATCAAGTACATGGTGCTGTCGGCCGCCGGTTCTGCGTTCCTGTTGTTCGGTATGGCCCTGCTCTACGCCGACGCAGGCTCCCTGAGCTTCGTCGGTATCGGCCAGGCGCTGGCGGCTACTGGCCTGCCAAGCTCGCTGGCGCAACTGGGCCTGGGCATGATGATGATCGGCCTGGCGTTCAAACTGTCGCTGGTGCCGTTCCACCTCTGGACCCCGGACGTCTACGAAGGTGCTCCGGCACCGGTGGCGGCGTTCCTGGCCACCGCTTCGAAGGTCGCGGTATTTGCGGTGATGGTGCGTCTGTTCCAGATCTCGCCAGCGGCAAGCAGCGGTGTCCTGAGCAACGTGCTGACCATCATCGCCATCGCGTCGATCCTGTTCGGTAACCTGCTGGCACTGACCCAGAGCAACCTCAAGCGTCTGCTGGGTTACTCGTCCATCGCTCACTTCGGTTACCTGCTGATCGCCCTGGTGGCGAGCAAAGGCCTGGCCGTGGAAGCCATCGGCGTGTACCTGGTCACCTACGTGATCACCAGCCTCGGCGCGTTCGGCGTGATTACGCTGATGTCCTCGCCGTACAACGGTCGCGACGCCGATGCCCTGTACGAATACCGCGGCCTGTTCTGGCGCCGTCCGTACCTGACCGCCGTACTGACCGTGATGATGCTGTCCCTGGCCGGCATCCCGCTGACCGCGGGCTTCATCGGCAAGTTCTACATCATCGCCACCGGTGTCGAGTCGCACCAATGGTGGCTGGTCGGTTCTCTGGTACTGGGCAGCGCCATCGGCGTCTTCTACTACCTGCGCGTCATGGTCACCCTGTACCTGATCGAACCGAACCTGCGTCGCCACGATGCGCAACTGCACTGGGAACAACGTGCAGGCGGCGTGATGCTGCTGGCCATCGCAGCACTGGCGTTCTTCCTGGGTCTGTATCCACAGCCGTTGCTGGTTCTGATTCAGCAGGCGGGACTGGCGGGTTGATCGCTTAGCGTTACTTGGTAGAAAACAGAAACGGCACCTTCGGGTGCCGTTTTTGCGTTTTTGGGTTTCAAAGTCAAAAGATCGCAGCCTCGTTTCACTCGACAGTTCCTACATTGGAATGCGTTCCCTGTAGGAGCTGTCGAGTGAAACGAGGCTGCGATCTTTTGATCTCCAATGCCTCCTCCCCCGACATCCAGAATCACCTCGCAGACAAATCAGCCGCGTCCTACATCCCTATCCTGCCTCCAACCTTAACGTAACGACTTGACCGAATTGGCAGGCACAGACGCCTTGACCGATTCGATTATCGAGACAAAACTATACGTAGGTAGCGTACAGAACATGGATGCTCTTTTTATCGAATTACGTATGTTTCAGAAACATCGAGACGATTACCTGGATGACGAACTGTTTCGCAGCTTTCAACTGGAGTTGCTGAGTAATCCGGAAGCGGGCGATCTGATTGAGGGCACCGGTGGACTGCGCAAAATCCGCTTCTGCGATCAACGACGAGGCAAAGGCAAGCGCAGCGGATTACGGGTGATTTACTACTGGTGGTCAGGCTTCGATCAATTCTGGCTGTTCACCGTGTACAACAAAAACGAGCAAGACGACCTGTCGCCCTCCCAGAAAAAACTGTTCAGACAAGCGCTGGAAAGAGAAATCAACACGAGATCCCACTATGAAACGTGACATTTTTTCCGAACTGATGGATGGCCTCGAAGCCCTTGCAGATGAGCGCCAAGGCAAAATCACTTTGCGAACCCACAAAGTTCAGTTGCCAAAACTGGTGCCCATCACTGCCGAGGAAGTGGTAGCCATCCGTCAACAGCTCAATCTTTCCCGATCGGTATTCGCGATGTATTTGCGTACGAATACCCGGACGCTGGAAAACTGGGAGCAAGGACGGGCACAACCGAATGCGCAGGCCACTACCTTGATTCGGCTGGTCGAGCGGTTTCCAGAAACGGTAGAACAACTGGCGGCGTTGACTTGATTCCAGTGCGATGGCTGATGGCGCCTTCGCGAGTTGGCTCGTTTCCAAAATGGGGCCGGGTACATCTGCGAGAGACTGGTCGGCTACCAGGCCGCCTTCGCGGGCAAGCCTCGCTCCTACAGAAAATCAAAAGCACAGCGGCGTACCGCGTCGCTTTTCACCACTCAACAGGCCGAGCGTTAGCTCGCTTGCCGCTTTTGATTTTGATCTACCCGCCCCTTCGGCAGGCTGAGTGGAGGTGTTCATCTGGGGGTGGGCGCGTAGCGCCGTTCGGCGCAGCCGAACACATCGAGAGGAGGTCGTCGCGAAGCAGACCGGAGGCGATGCGCCCAGATGAATACCGGAGCGAAGGAACGCCGAGCCCCAGCGAGGGGCCGGACGCTGGGGCAAGACTTTTTGGTTCCTTTTGTGGCGTTTGACAAAAGGGACTCGCCGTAAGGGCGAAACCATAGGTGGCCGTTACCGCTGGAATGGATATGTACACCTGAAAGAACATGGTCGGCTATCAGGCCGCCATCGCTGGCAGGCCAGCTCCCACAAGGGACCGAGTTTGTTCAAGGAAAATGCGGTAAAACCGACACCCATAAAAACGGCACCTTCCGGTGCCGTTCGCGTTTCACATCACAGCGATTTACTTACGCGCATCCGCCCACGATTTAAGCAGCTCGTTATAGCTCACGGTTTCACCTTTAGGCTTCTCGTTTGCCAGTTTCGGCTTCGGAGCGCCCGGCTGATCGAACCAATACTGCGCATCACGCTCGGGGTTCATCTTCGGTGCGCAAGTGGTTTGCGCCTTCGATCGTTCCAAGCGAGTCATGATTGCGTCCTGATCCTTGGCCAAACCGTCCAACGCCTGTTGCGGAGTTTTATCGCCACTGGCCGCTTCGGCGATGTGGCTCCACCACAGCTGTGCCAGACGCGGATAGTCCGGCACGTTGGTCCCGGTCGGGGTCCATTGCACACGGGCTGGGCTGCGGTAGAACTCCACCAAACCACCAAGTTTCGGTGCCAGGTCGGTCATGGCTTGCGAGTTGATGTCCGACTCACGGATCGGCGTCAGGCCGACGATGGTTTTCTTCAGCGATACCGTTTTCGACGTCACGAACTGCGCATAGAGCCAGGCCGCCAGTTTCTGTTTCTCAGGAGTGGATTTCATGAACGTCCAGGAACCCACGTCCTGATACCCCAGCTTCATGCCCTCCTCCCAATACGGCCCACGCGGCGACGGCGCCATGCGCCATTTCGGCGTGCCGTCGGCGTTCACCACGGGCAGCCCCGGTTTGGTCATGTCGGCAGTGAACGCGGTGTACCAGAAGATCTGTTGGGCGATGTTGCCCTGAGACGGCACCGGCCCGGATTCGGAGAAGGTCATGCCCGCCGCTTCCGGTGGTGCGTAGGCCTTCAGCCAGTCGACGTATTTGGTCGTGGCAAACACCGCCGCCGGGCCGTTGGTGTCGCCACCACGGGTCACGCTGGAACCCACCGGATGGCAATCCTCGACGCGGATACCCCACTCGTCCACCGGCAAACCGTTCGGAATACCCTTGTCACCACCACCGGCCATGGAGAACCAGGCATCGGTGAAGCGCCAACCCAGGGACGGGTCTTTTTTGCCGTAGTCCATGTGCCCGTAAACCCGCTTGCCGTCGATTTCCTTGACGTCTTCGCTGAAGAATTTGGCGATGTCTTCATAAGCCGACCAGTTCACGGGTACGCCCAATTCGTAGCCGTACTTTTCCTTGAACTTGGCTTTCAGGTCCGCTCGCTCGAACCAGTCCGCACGGAACCAGTACAGGTTGGCGAACTGCTGATCGGGCAACTGATAGATCTTGCCGTCGGGCGCCGTGGTGAAGGAAATGCCGATGAAGTCCTTGATGTCGAGGGTCGGCGACGTGTACGCCTTGCCTTCGTTCGCCATCAGGTCAGTGATCGATTCGGTCTTGCCATAACGGAAGTGCGTACCGATCAGGTCAGAGTCGTTGACCCAGCCGTCATAGATGCTCTTGTCCGATTGCATCACCGTCTGCAGTTTTTCCACCACGTCGCCTTCTTGCAGCAAGTCGTGGGTGACCTTGATCCCGGTAATTTCGGTAAAGGCCTTGGCCAGCACCTTGGACTCATACTCGTGAGTGGTCAGGGTTTCCGAGACGACCTTGATGTCCATCCCGCGAAACGGTTGCGCGGCCTTGATGAACCACTTCAATTCCTCGAGCTGCTGATCGGCCGTCAGGGTGGACGGCTTGAATTCGCTGCCGATCCATTTTTTTGCCGCGTCTTCGTAGGCATCGGCCCAGGCAGACGCGCTCAAACCGCTGAGTGCCAGCATGGCTGCCAATGAAATGCTATGTCGCAGCTTATTGTTTTTGTCGAACATAGAGACCTCCTGTTTAGATTTCGGAGCAACATTGCCGAGCGATTCGACTAGCCCCAACGCATCACAGCCAACAGCCACACCAGGGACAACGCGGACGCGACCCAGATGCTCCAGTCGGTGACGCCGATTACCAGCAAATGCAGGTAGGCGCTGCCGAGAAGACCGATAAACAGCCGATCGCCACGGGTGGTGGCAATCGGCAACAAACCACGCCGAAGAATGCTCGGCGAACGTAATTCCCAGGTCGTCATCCCCACCAGGATCAAGGCAATGACGCTGAAGAACGCCGCCGTCGGGCCGGTCCAACTCATCCATTCCATCATCAGCTCCTCAGACCCGGCCCAGGGCAAAGCCCTTGGCCACGTGGTTGCGAACAAACCAGATCACCAGCATGCCCGGCAGGATGGTCAACACCCCCGCCGCCGCCAGCACGCCCCAGTCGATGCCCGACGCCGAGACCGTGCGGGTCATCACCGCCGCGATCGGCTTGGCGTTCACCGACGTCAGCGTGCGCGCCAGCAGCAGTTCGACCCAGGAAAACATGAAGCAGAAAAACGCCGTGACGCCGATACCGGAGCCAATCAGCGGGACGAAAATCTTCACGAAGAACTTGGGAAAACTGTAGCCGTCGATGTAGGCCGTTTCGTCGATCTCCTTCGGCACGCCGGACATGAAGCCTTCGAGAATCCACACCGCCAACGGCACGTTGAACAGGCAGTGCGCCAACGCCACGGCGATGTGGGTATCGAACAACCCGATCGAGGAATACAGCTGGAAGAACGGCAACAGGAACACCGCTGGCGGCGCCATGCGGTTGGTCAGCAGCCAGAAGAACAGGTGCTTGTCGCCGAGGAAGCGATAGCGCGAGAACGCGTACGCCGCCGGCAACGCCACGCTCAGCGAGATCACCGTGTTCAGGCTCACGTAGTACAGCGAGTTGAGGTAACCGGTGTACCAGGCCGGATCGGTGAAGATCACCTTGTAGTTGGCGAAGGTGAAGTCCTGCGGAAACAGGGTCAGGCCACTGAGGATTTCGGTATTGCTCTTGAAGGACATGTTCAGCAGCCAGTAGATCGGCACCAGCAGGAACAGGATGTAGATCAGCAGCGGGATCAGCTTTCTTTTACTCATGGCAGACCTCAGCGGTTGGCGTCAGAGTGAGTCATGGCGGTGTAGAACAGCCAGGACACCAACAGGATGATCAGGAAATACACCAGCGAGAAGGCCGCCGCCGGGCCGAGGTCAAACTGCCCGATCGCCATCTGCGTCAGGGTCTGGCTCAAGAAGGTCGTGGCGTTCCCCGGACCGCCGCCGGTGAGCACGAACGGCTCGGTGTAGATCATGAAACTGTCCATGAACCGCAGCATCACCGCGATCAACAGCACGCTCTTGAGCTTGGGCAACTGAATGTGTCGGAAAACCGCCCAGGCCGAGGCCCGATCAATCCGCGCCGCTTGGTAATACACGTCGGGAATTGCGCGCAGCCCGGAGAAGCACAACAACGCCACCAACGACGTCCAGTGCCAGACGTCCATCACCAGCACCGTGACCCAGGCGTCCATGGTGTTCGCCGCATAGTTGTAGCTGATGCCCATGGCGTTGAGGCTCGAACCGAGCAGGCCGATGTCGGCCCGGCCGAAAATCTGCCAGATCGTCCCCACCACGTTCCACGGGATCAGCAACGGAATCGCCAGGATGATCAGCACCAGCGAGGACCAGCGGCCCTTGGTCGGCATGGTCAGGGCGATGGCGATACCCAACGGAATCTCGATCAGCAACACGCAGCCAGAGTAGATGAATTGCCGCAACAGCGAGTCATGCAGGCGCGGATCGAGCAGCACCTGCTTGTACCAATCCGCGCCGACGAAATAGCGGCTGGACTGGTCGAAGATGTCCTGCACCGAATAGTTGACCACCGTCATCATCGGGATCACCGCACTGAACGCCACCAGCAAAAACACCGGCAACACCAGCCACCACGCCTTGTTGTTCTGCACCTTGTTCATGGCTATACCTCCAGCAGGTAGTCGTCGGCATAGACCATCAACCACTGGCCCGGGAAGCTGATGTACGCAGTGCCCTCGGGCACTGGTTTGTCTTCGGTCAGGCGCACTTTCAATGGTGCGCCATCGAGGTTCAGAGTCATGATCTTGTAGGTGCCGAGGTCTTCGACGTGTACGACCCGTGCCTGCATCGCGTCATCAAAGGGTTCGTCCCACACATGCACGAATTCCGGACGGATACCGACCTTCAGGGTTCTCCACTCGGACTCGGCGATGCGTTTCTGCATCGCCTCGGACAGCGGCAAATGGGTCGAGGCAAAACCGACGCCGCCTGCTTGCGGTTGAACCTCGATCAGGTTCATCCCGGGGCTGCCAATGAAATAGCCGACAAAGGTATGGCTTGGCCGCTCGAACAACTCGCGCGGCGTACCGAATTGCACGATCTGCCCGCCGTACATCACCGCAATCTTGTCGGCGAAGGTCGAAGCCTCCAGCTGATCGTGGGTGACGTAGACCATGGTGATGTTGAACTGCTCGTGGATCTGCTTGAGCTTGCGCCGCAGCTTCCATTTCAGGTGCGGGTCGATCACCGTCAGCGGCTCGTCGAACAGGATCGCCGAGACGTCATCGCGCACCAGCCCCCGGCCCATGGAGACTTTCTGTTTTTCGTCGGCGGTGAGGTTGCGGGCCTTTTTGCTCAGCAACGCCTGGAGGTCGAGCACCTCGGCGATTTCCTGCACCTTGCTGTGGATTTTCGCCTCGGCCATGCCCTGATTGCGCAGCGGGAAGGCCAGGTTGTCGAACACCGTCATGGTGTCGTAGACCACCGGAAACTGGAAAACCTGGGCGATGTTGCGCTTCTCCGGGGTCAGGTCGTTGACCACTTTGCTGTCGAACAGCACCTGGCCCTGGGACGGGCTGAGCAACCCGGAAATGATGTTGAGCAACGTCGACTTGCCACAGCCCGACGGCCCGAGCAACGCGTAGGCGCCGCCCTGCTCCCAGACGTGGTCCATCTCGCGAATCGCATAATCCTCAGGGCCGCTCGGCGTGCGGGTGTAACTGTGGGCGAGGTGTTGCAAACGAATTTCAGCCATCAGGCAACCCTCGCGATACGGCGACCGGGCGCCTGGACCAGCCGCCCCTGCTTATCGAACACAAACAATTTATGGGTCGGGATATAGATGCGAATCGGCGCATCGACGTCGTATTCGTGGACGCCCGGCAGGTGCAGCACCAACAGGAAATGCTCGTTGCGCACATGCAGGAAGGTTTCCGAACCGCTGATCTCGGCCACCTCGACCGTCACCGCCAGTTCCAGATCGTCGTCGTTGCTGGGCACCAGCGAGATGTGGCTCGGCCGCACCCCGAAGCGGAACTCGCCCTCACCCACCGGGCGCAGATCCACGTTCAACGGGAAATGCACGAAATTGGCAAAACTCACTTCGTTGCCGGCAATGCGTCCGGGCATCAGGTTGATCGGCGGTTCGGAGAACAACTCCGCCGCCAGCACCGTTTGTGGCTGGTGATAAACCTCGGTGGATCGGCCGCTCTGGATCACCCGGCCTTCGTGAAGAATGGTGGTCGTGCCACCCAGTGCCAGGGCTTCGTTGGGTTCGGTGGTGGCGTAGATGGCGATGGTGTGCCGCGCCTTGAACAGCTCGCGCATTTCCTGACGCAGCTCTTCGCGCAGCTTGTAATCGAGGTTCACCAGTGGCTCGTCGAACAGGATCAGCTCGGCGTCCTTGACCAGCGCCCGGGCCATGGCCGTGCGCTGTTGCTGGCCGCCGGAGAGTTCGAGGGGATGGCGCTGGAGGAATTTCTCGATACGCAGCATCTTCGCGGTTTCCAGCACCTTGCTCTGGATCTGTTCGTTGGAAACGCCGCCCTGGCGCAACGGCGAGGCGATGTTCTCGAACACGGTCATGGTCGGGTAATTGATGAACTGTTGATAGACCATCGACACGTTGCGCAGGCGCACCGGGCGCTGTGTTACATCGACGCCGTTCATCAGGATGCGGCCGCTGTCGGGTTTATCCAGGCCGGCCATCAGGCGCATGAGACTGGTTTTGCCGGACAGCGTGCGGCCGAGCAAAACGTTGAAAGATCCGGGTTCGAAACTAAGGCACGCATCGTCGATCCAGGTCTGGCCCTCGACGGTGCGGCTGACATGCTCCAGGGTTAATGACATGGCTCGGCCTTTTTTATTATTTGGAGTCAAGCGACCTGAGCGGTAGAGCGACTTTCGTGCCAGAAATTGCAAGCTTTTGATCCGGCTTGAAAATCCTTCAAATGCAGGGAAAACCGCTTTCGTTGCTGAACAGAAATGAACAACCTCGAATGAACAATTGAACAGTTCAAAGATTGACAATGAACAATAGTGAACAACACTCTACGGACAGTTCACGCTCCCTGTAGGAGCGAGCTTGCTCGCGATGGACGCATGGCCGCCTCGTTCATTCAGGCATCCCTCATCATCGGTGACGTCCTTCGCGAGCAAGCTCGCTCCTACAGGGGTTGTGTACCTCCATAAAAACAATAAAAGCTTTGCTCAGAGATTGCCTGCCATGGCCGCACCCGCATCAAAGCTCTCCCACGACGCCATCATCCAGGACTCCTGGTCGCGTTGCCGTGCGTTCGGCCTCGATCATCAGAGCGCTCCGGCGTTTGACCAGTTACCGGCGGAAGGCATCGCGCAGTTGCTGGAGAGCCAGCATTCATTGGTGCAGACCACCCACCAGGAAGTCCTGCCGTATTACGAGAACATCCTGAGCAATTCCAATTGCCTGATCATGCTGGCCGACAACCAGGGCCAGGTGCTGACGTCCTGGGGCACCCAACGTTTTATCGAGCCGAGCCTGACCCGCGGTTTCAGCGCCGGCGCCAGCTGGATGGAGCGTTGCAGCGGCACCAATGCGATCGGCACCGCGCTGGCTTGCGAGCAGGCGGTGCACATCGAGCACGATGAACATTTCCTCAAGGCCAACCGCTTCATGACCGGTTCCGCCGCGCCGATTTTCGATGCCGAACGCAAGGTGATCGCGGTGCTGGATGTGTCCAGCGACAGCTACCTGCCGCCGTCCCACACCCTCGGCATGGTCAAGATGATGAGTCAGACCGTGGAGAACCGGCTGATCCTCAACCTGTTCCACGGCCAGCATTTCCAACTGACCTTCAACACCGGGCTGAACAACCTCGACAGCCAATGGGCCGGGTTGCTGATCTTCGATGAAACCGGCCAGGTGCTGTCGGCCAACCGCCGGGCCGACAATCTGCTGGGCATCAGCCTGTCGCGGGTCAGTGTCGAGAGCCTGTTCAAGGTGTCCTTGCTGGAACTGCTGAACCAGCCCGATGGCCTGCCCTTCGCCCTGCAAGCTTCCGGGCGCAATCGCTTTCAATGCCTGTTGAAGCGACCGAAACAGGTGCCGATTCAGGCGAGACTGTTTTCTGAAACCAAGGCAGCGGAACCAACAGTGGCGGCGCCGGCAGCGATCAGCCTCAACACCCTGCATTTCGGTGACAGTCGAGTAGAAAAAGCCGTACGTCAGGCCGAGCGTTTGCTGGAAAAAGACATTCCGCTGCTGATCCACGGTGAAACCGGCGTCGGCAAGGAAGTTTTCGTCAAAGCGCTGCACCAGGCCAGCTCGCGCAGCAAACAACCGTTCATTGCCGTCAACTGTGCAGCGATCCCCGCCGAACTGGTGGAGTCCGAGCTGTTTGGCTACGAGAAAGGCGCGTTCACCGGCGCCAATCAGAAAGGCAGCATCGGGCTGATCCGCAAAGCCGACAAAGGCACGCTGTTCCTCGATGAAATCGGCGACATGCCGCTGCCGACCCAGGCCCGACTGTTGCGCGTGTTGCAGGAGCGTTGCGTGCAACCGGTGGGCAGCAGCGAGCTGTTCCCGGTGGATATTCGCATCATCTCGGCGACCAACCGCTCGTTGCGTGAACAGGTGCAGTTGGGACGGTTTCGTGAAGACCTTTATTACCGGATCGGCGGCCTGACCCTGGAATTGCCGCCGCTACGGGAGCGCAGTGACAAGCAGGCGTTGTTCAAGCGCTTGTGGGAGCAACATCGTGAGCCGAGCCAGTGGGCCGGGTTGAGCCGGGAAGTGACGGAGTTGTTCGGCCGCCATCCGTGGCCGGGGAATTTGCGCCAGGTCAGCAGCGTGATGCAGGTAGCGCTGGCCATGGCCGAGGAACAACCGGTGCGACCGGAGCATTTACCGGATGATTTTTTTGTCGATCTGGAGATGGAGCCGGTGGAGACGCCAGAGCCGCTGGCGGTGGATTTGAATGATGCCGAGGATTTGAATCGGCTGTTGCAAGCGGCTGGGGGGAATATTTCGCACCTGGCCCGGCGGTTGGGGGTGAGCCGCAATACCCTTTACAAGCGGTTGCGCCAGGCTGAGTGAAGGAGTGAGCCGTAGCAGTGTGCCAGGCTTGAGACCATCGCGGGCAAGCCCGCTCCCACAGGGATTTATGCGGTACTCACAATCGGAATACACCCCAGACCACTGTGGGAGCGGGCTTGCCCGCGATGGCGTCAACCGCGACGCCGCAGTATTGATGCCCTGCGCATAAACAAAAACCCGCACAAGGCGGGTTTTGTTTGTAACGAACTCAGCGATCAGTCAGCCAGACGCCAGGTCGTGCCGCCCTTGCCGTCTTCCAGCACCACGCCCATGGCGGTGAGCTGGTCGCGGATGCGGTCCGATTCGGCCCAGTCTTTACCCGCACGAGCGGCCAGACGCGCAGCAATCAGCGCATCAACCTCAGCCGCATCAACCCGCCCTTCCGCGCCGGCTTGCAGGAAGTCATCTGCCTCAAGCTGCAACACACCCAGCACACTGGCCAGTTCCTTCAAGCGCGCCGCCAAACCCGCCGCTGCATCAAGATCGCTCTCGCGCAGACGGTTGATCTCGCGCACCATCTCGAACAGCACCGCGCAGGCTTCCGGCGTGCCGAAGTCGTCGTTCATCACCTGGGTGAAACGCTCGACGAACGCTTCGCCACCAGCAGGCGCCACGTTCGGCAGACCTTTCAACGCGTGGTAGAAACGCTCGAGTGCGCCTTTGGCGTCCTTGAGGTTGTCTTCCGAATAGTTGATCGCGCTGCGGTAGTGGCTCGACACCAGCAGGTAACGCACGACTTCCGGGTGGTACTTTTCCAGCACGTCGCGAATGGTGAAGAAGTTGTTCAAGGACTTGGACATCTTCTCGCCATTGATGCGAATCATGCCGCAATGCATCCACGCGTTGGCGTAGGTCTTGCCGGTGGCCGCTTCGCTCTGGGCGATTTCGTTTTCGTGGTGCGGAAACTCGAGATCGCTGCCGCCGCCATGAATGTCGAAGGTCTCGCCGAGGCAGCAGGTCGACATCACCGAGCACTCGATGTGCCAGCCCGGACGACCTTCGCCCCACGGCGACTCCCAGCTTGGCTCGCCTGGCTTGGCGGCTTTCCACAGCACGAAGTCCAGCGGGTCCTGCTTCGACTCGTCGACTTCGATCCGCGCGCCGATGCGCAGGTCTTCGATTTTCTTGCGCGACAGCTTGCCGTAGCCCATGAACTTGGCGACGCGGTAGTACACGTCGCCATTGCCCGGTGCGTAGGCGTAGCCCTTGTCGATCAAGGTCTGGATCATCGCGTGCATGCCGGCGATGTGGCCGGTGGCGCGCGGTTCCATGTCCGGCTTCTTGATGTTCAGGCGCGCTTCGTCTTCGTGCATCGCCGCGATCATGCGCTCGGTCAGCGCTTCGAACGACTCGCCGTTTTCACGGGCGCGATTGATGATCTTGTCGTCGATGTCGGTGATGTTGCGCACGTAGGTCAGGTCGTAGCCGCTGAACCGCAACCAGCGGGTCACCAGGTCAAACGCGACCATGCTGCGGCCGTGGCCGAGGTGGCAGTAGTCGTACACGGTCATCCCGCAGACGTACATGCGCACCTTGTTGCCATCCAGCGGCTTGAAGACTTCTTTGCTCTTGGTGAGCGTGTTGTAGATCGTTAGCACTTTATGTTGTTCCTTGAATCACTGGCCCCACGAATCACGCAAGGTCACGGTACGGTTGAACACCGGAGCGCCCGGTTTCGAGTCCTTGATATCCGCGCAGAAGTAACCTTCGCGCTCGAACTGAAAACGGTCTTCCGGCTGTGCGTCGCCCAGCGAAGGCTCTGCACGACAACCAGTGAGAACTTGCAGCGAGTCAGGGTTGATGTTGTCCAGGAAACTGGCGCTGTCTTCAGCCTTTTCAGGGTTGGCCGAACGGAACAGGCGATCGTACAGACGCACTTCGCACTCGATGCTGGCAGCCGCCGGCACCCAGTGCACCACGCCTTTGACCTTGCGGCCTTCAGGGTTCTTGCCGAGGGTTTCCGGGTCGTAGGAGCAACGCAGTTCGACGATGTTGCCATCGGCGTCCTTGATCGCTTCGTCGGCGCGGATCACGTAGCTGCCGCGCAGACGCACTTCGCCGTTCGGTTCCAGGCGCTTGTAGCCTTTTGGCGGCTCTTCCATGAAGTCATCGCGGTCGATGTAGATTTCACGGGCGAACGGCAACTTGCGCACGCCGAGTTCTTCTTTCTGCGGATGACGCGGAAGTTCGAGGTTCTCGACCTGGTCTTGCGGGTAGTTGGTGATCACTACCTTCAACGGGCGCAGCACGCACATGGCGCGCGGAGCGTTCTGGTCCAGATCCTGACGGATGCTGAACTCAAGCATGCCGTAGTCGACCACGCCGTCGGAGCGGTTGGTGCCGACCATCTCGCAGAAGTTACGGATCGACGCCGGGGTGTAGCCACGGCGGCGGAAGCCCGACAGCGTGGACATGCGCGGGTCGTCCCAGCCGAACACGTGCTTTTCATCGACCAGTTGCTTGAGCTTGCGCTTGCTGGTGATGGTGTAGTTCAGGTTCAGGCGGCTGAATTCGTACTGACGCGGGTGCGCCGGCACTGGCAAGGCGTCCAGGAACCAGTCGTACAGCGGACGATGGCTTTCGAACTCCAGGGTGCAGATCGAGTGGGTGATGCCTTCGATGGCGTCCGACTGACCGTGGGTGAAGTCGTAGTTCGGGTAAATGCACCACTTGTCACCGGTCTGGTGGTGATGCGCGTGACGGATGCGATACATGATCGGGTCACGCAGGTTCATGTTCGGCGAGGCCATGTCGATCTTGGCCCGCAGCACGCGTGCGCCGTCCTGGAATTCGCCGGCCTTCATGCGGGCGAACCAGTCGAGGTTTTCTTCCACGGAGCGGTCACGGAACGGGCTGTTCTTGCCCGGTTCGGTCAGGGTGCCGCGGTATTCCTTGGCTTGCTCCGGGCTCAGGTCGTCAACGTAGGCCTTGCCGGCCTTGATCAGCTCCACGGCCCAGTCGTGCAACTGGTCGAAATACTGCGAGGCGTAGCGCACTTCGCCGGACCATTCGAAGCCCAGCCATTTGATGTCGCTTTCGATCGCGTCGATGTATTCCTGGTCTTCCTTGGCCGGGTTGGTGTCGTCGAAACGCAGGTGCGTGACGCCGCCGAATTCCTGGGCCAGGCCGAAGTTCACGCAAATCGACTTGGCGTGACCGATGTGCAGGTAGCCATTGGGCTCAGGCGGGAAACGGGTGACGATCTGCGTGTGCTTACCCGAGTCCAGGTCCGCCTGGATGATCGGGCGCAGGAAATTGACCGGCACGGCAGGGCCGGTCTTGGAATTCGAGGTAGGTTCGACAGTGGGCTTGCTCATAGGATCCTTGGACGTACAAGTGCGCGGCCGGAGAAGGGCCTGACAAAACAAAGGGGCCTATCATAGCCGATGCCGTCAAGTCGCTGACAGAGCAGGTCCGAAAACGGCTGCATTTAATCGGATGCACATGAAAAACAGCCTCGAAATTCCCGTCTGTCGCGCTAAACTGCGCACCTTGGCTGTTGCTGGCCAGACCGGTTGGGGGTTGTAACGCCCCGAAACCCACGAATTCATTGAAAGAGTACCGATCATGACCCAAGTCAAACTGACCACCAACCATGGCGACATCGTCCTGGAACTGAACGCTGAAAAAGCCCCGCTCACCGTGGCCAACTTCATCGAATACGTTAAAGCCGGTCACTACGAAAACACTGTTTTCCACCGCGTCATCGGTAACTTCATGATCCAGGGCGGCGGTTTCGAGCCAGGCATGAAAGAAAAGAAAGACAAGCGCCCAAGCATCCAGAACGAAGCCGACAACGGCCTGCCGAACGTGAAGTACAGCGTGGCCATGGCGCGCACCATGGAGCCGCATTCGGCGTCAGCCCAGTTCTTCATCAACGTGGCTGATAACAGCTTCCTCAACCACAGTGCCAAGACCACTCAGGGCTGGGGCTACGCGGTATTCGCCAAAGTGGTTGCAGGCGAAGAAGTAGTCGACAAGATCAAAGGTGTTTCCACCACCATGAAGTCCGGCCACCAGGACGTGCCAGCAGAAGACGTGATCATCGAGAAAGCCGAGATCATTGAGTGATACTGCTGATTTCAGACTTGCATCTGGAAGAGGAGCGCCCGGACATTACCCGGGCGTTTCTGGATTTGCTCGCCGGACGCGCCCGTTCGGCGAGTGCGTTGTACATCCTCGGCGATTTTTTCGAGGCGTGGATTGGCGACGATGCCATGACGCCGTTCCAGCGTTCCATCTGCCAGGCCCTGCGCGAACTCAGCGACAGCGGTACGGCAATTTTTCTGATGCACGGCAATCGCGACTTCATGCTTGGCCGGGCCTTTTGCAAACAGGCCGGTTGTACCTTGCTGAAGGACCCGAGTGTCGTGCAGTTCAACGGCGAGCCGGTGCTATTGATGCACGGCGACAGCCTGTGTACCCGCGACATTGGCTATATGAAGCTGCGTCGTTACCTGCGCAACCCGATCACCCTGTTTATCCTGCGGCATTTGCCCTTGGGCACCCGGCAGAAACTGGCACGCAAACTGCGCAGTGAAAGCCGTGCGCAGACGCGGATGAAAGCCAATGACATCGTTGATGTCACCCCGGACGAAGTGCCGCGGATCATGCAGGCCTATGGCGTGAAAACCTTGATCCACGGGCACACCCATCGCCCCGCTATCCACAAATTGCAGATTGGCGAGCAAGCGGCCAAGCGCATTGTGTTGGGGGATTGGGATCGTCAGGGCTGGGCATTGCAGGTGGATGAGCAGGGGTTTGCGTTGGCACCGTTCGACTTTGCCCCGCCACCACAATTGGCAGCCCCCGCAAACTAGCTGCTGAAAGAAGAACCTGTGGGAGCGGGCTTGCCCGCGATGACATTGGATCAGTCAACATAGGTGTTGAATGTGATTCCGCTATCGCGGGCAAGCCCGCTCCCACAGGGTTTTGTGGTTGGCTCAATGGCCGCTGGCAGCCGGCCCGGCCTTCGCCGCAAACGGCGGTTTCGCCAGCCAGACGATCACGATAAGCCCCATGAACGCCCACCCCAGCAACGTGAAGTAATCCACGGTGGAGAGCATGTATGCCTGGCTGGTCAGCACATGATCCAGCTGCGCATACGCCGGAGTGCCCGCCCCGCCCAGGCTGTTCAACGCATCCCGGGTCGCCGGCTCGTAGGTGGTGATGCTTTCGCTGAGGTACGCATGGTGCTGGTCCGCCCGGCGAATCCAGATCCAGGTGGTCAGCGATGCCGCAAAACTGCCGCCCAAGGTCCGCAGGAACGTGGCCAGGCCCGCGCCGTCGGCGATCTGGCTCGGTGGCAAGTCCGACATCAGAATGCTCAAGGTCGGCATGAAGAACAGCGCCACACCAATCCCCATGAACAACTGCACCAGGGCGATGTGCTGGAAGTCCACTTCGTTAGTAAACCCGGCACGCATGAAGCAGCTCAAGCCAATCGCCAGGAACGCCAGGCCGGCCAGCAGCCGCAGGTCGAATTTGTGCGCGTATTTGCCGACAAACGGCGACATCAATACCGGCAGAATCCCGATCGGCGCCACCGCCAACCCGGCCCACGTCGCGGTGTAGCCCATCTGGGTTTGCAGCCATTGCGGCAGGATCAGGTTGATACCGAAGAACCCGGCGTACCCCAACACCAGCACAATGGTGCCGATACGGAAGTTTCGGTAGGCGAACAGCCGCAGGTTGACCACCGGGTGTTTGTCGGTCATTTCCCAGATCACGAACACCGCCAGCGCAATCACCGAAATAGCGGCGCCAATGATGATGAAGTTCGATTCGAACCAATCCAGGTCGTTGCCCTTGTCAAGAATCACCTGCAGCGCGCCAACGCCAATGATCAGCGTGATCAACCCCACGTAATCCATCGGTTGGTAACTGGTCACCACCGGGCGCGCCTTGAGCTGCGAACGCACCACCATCACCGCGAAAATCCCGATCGGCACGTTGATAAAGAAAATCCACGGCCAGCTGTAACTGTCGGTGATCCAGCCACCGAGAATCGGCCCGGCAATCGGCGCCACCACCGTGACCATCGCCAGCAACGCCAGGGCCATGCCGCGCCTGGCGGGTGGATAGACGGCAATCAACAGCGTCTGGGTCATCGGGTACAGCGGACCGGCCACCAGGCCTTGCAGCACACGGAAGCCGATCAGCTCAGGCATCGAGGTCGAGATGCCGCAGAGAAACGAGGCAATCACGAACAGGATGGTCGCCCACAGAAACAGTTTCACCTCACCGAAACGCCGACTGAGCCAACCGGTCAGCGGCAACGCGATGGCGTTACTCACGGCGAACGAAGTGATCACCCAAGTGCCCTGCTCCGAACTCACGCCCAGGTTGCCGGAAATCGTCGGCAGCGCCACGTTGGCGATGGTGGTGTCGAGCACCTGCATGAAGGTCGCCAGCGACAGGCCGATGGTGCTGAGCAACAGGCTGGGTGGCGTGAAAGACGCGTTATTGCTCATCGCGAATCCTTTGAAACCTGATTGGCGTTGCGCCGGTTACAGACGCAACTAACCCTGTAGGAGCGAGCTTGCTCGCGAAGGGGCCGTGGCAGTCGACATCATCATTGAATGATCCACCGCTATCGCGAGCAGGCTCGCTCCCACAGGGTCGATGTGATGACTGATCAGCGTTGCGCGGTCTTGCTGACCGCGGCGCTGTTGTCGTGAATCAACTGAGTGATCATCGCGTCGGCCTCGGCCAACTGACGATCATAGACGTTGGTGCTGAACGAAGCCTTTTGCGGCGGCTGCTGCGCCAGCACCGGGCCGCTCTGGTCGCGCAGGTTCACATCGACCTGAGTCGACAGGCCGACCCGCAACGGGTGCTTGGCCAGTTCTTCGGGGTTGATGTGAATCCGCACCGGCACCCGCTGGACGATCTTGATCCAGTTACCGGTGGCGTTCTGCGCCGGCAGCAGGGCAAACGCGCTGCCAGTACCGGCGCCGAGGCTGTCGATGGTGCCGCTGTACTTCACGCTGCTGCCGTACAGGTCAGCTTCGATGTCCACCGGTTGGCCGATGCGCATGTCACGCAGCTGGGTTTCCTTGAAGTTGGCGTCGATCCACAGCTGATCCAGCGGAATCACCGCCATCAGCGCCGTACCCGGCTGGACGCGCTGGCCCAGTTGCACCGAACGCTTGGCAACGTAACCGGTGACCGGCGCGATCAAGGTGCTGCGCGAGTTGTTCAGGTACGCCTGACGCAGTTGCGCGGCGGCGGCCATCACGTCCGGATGCGACGACACCACGGTGTCATCGACCAGCGCGCTGGTGGTCTTGAGTTGCTGTTTGGCATTGGCCAGGGCGTTTTGCGCCGAGGTCAGGTCGTCGCGAGCGTGGGACAGTTCTTCTTGGGAAATCGCCCCGCCGGCAGCCAGATTCTTCCGCCGATTGAAGTTGTCCTGCGCCTTCTGCACCTCAGCCTGCTGGGCGTTGACCTGGGCTTTCATGCCGTCGACGTTGCTGTACAAACCGCGAACCTGGCGCACGGTGCGCGCCAGCTGGGCCTGGGCATTTTGCAGACCGATTTCGGCGTCGTTCGGGTCGAAGTTGATCAGCACCTGGCCTTCATGGACCAGGTCGCCATCGTCGGCACCGATGCTGACGACGGTGCCGGTGACCAGCGGGGTGATTTCCACCACGTTGCCGTTTACGTAGGCGTCATCGGTGCTTTCATTCCAGCGACCGTAGAATTCGTGATAACCCCAGACGCCAACACTGGCGAGGATCACCACGATCGCGAGCACCACCAGCATCACTTTGCGTTTGCGTGGGTTACTGGTATCTTCTGCGTTGTCAGGGGTTGAAGTTGTTTCGGCAGTGGCCATGACAGTTACCTTGAATTAGTGGGTCAGCGTGGCTGGGGTTGTCTTGGCGGCGGCCAGGGTTTCGCCCTGGAAGCCGCCGCCCAGCGCCTGCATCAGTTGGATCGACAGGTCGATCTGCTCGGCATTCAGGTTGGCCAGCTGACGCTGGGCCTGGAGCAATTGCTGCTCGATGCTGAGCACGTCCAGGTAGTTGCCGATGCCGGAACCGTACCGCTGGACCACGGTGTTGTAAGAATCCTGGGCAATGTCGGTGGCATGTTGCTGCGCCCCGATCTGCCGGCCGATATCACGCAACTGGTTGATGGTGTCGCTGACATCGCCCAAGGCTTTCACCAGGCTTTTGTTGTACTGCGCCACGGCGAGGTCGTAATCGGCATCGCGCGAATCGAGGTCGGCGCGCAGGCGGCCGCCGTCGAAAATCGGCACCGAGATCGTCGGCGCAACGTTGAAGAAACGGCTCGCCGAACCGAACATCGCGTCGCCCAATAACGATTCGGCACCGGCCGCGGCGCTCAGGTTCAGGTTGGGATAGAACTGGGTTTTGCCGGCGTCGATGTTCTTGCTCGCCGCCTCGACCCGCCAGCGCGCGGCCACCAGGTCTGGACGACGACCGAGCAACTCGGCCGGCAGTACCGACGGCAGTGCCACGGCGCTGGCCTGGAGAATTTTCGGTCGGGCGATTTCGTTGCCGCGATCCGGGCCTTTGCCAAGCAGCACGGCCAAGGCGATTTTCGCGCTTTGCAGGCGTTTTTCGGCGTCGATCAGGCTGGCTTCGGAGGTGGCTTCGAGGCTTTCGGTTTGTTGGAACTGGTATTGACTGTCGATGCCCGAACTCAGGCGACGCTGGCTCAGGTCGAGCATTTGCTTGGTGCGCTTGAGGTCTTCATTGGCCAGGTCATAGACGATGTGCGCCTGGCCCAGATCGCTGTAGGCGCGAGCGACGTCGGCAGACAAGGTCAGCTGCGCGGCCTGTTGATCGACTTCGGCTGCGCGGGCCTGGCCCAACGCGGCTTCCCAGGCATCACGCTGACCGCCCCACAGGTCGAAGTTGTAATTGAAACTGGCGCCGATGTTACGCACAGTGGCGTACGCATCGCCCTCGCCCCTCGGGTCTTGATCCCGGGCCAGGCGCGAACGACTGACACCGGCGCTGGCATCGAGGGTCGGCATCCGCGCGGCGTCGGCGGCGTACGCGGCGGCGCTGGCCTGATGCGCGCGAGCGTCGGCGATTTGCATGTCGGGGCTGTCGTGCAGGGCTTCGCGGATCAGACCGTCGAGCTGCGGATCGCCGAGGCTTTTCCACCAATCGCTTTTCGGCCAGGCCGCTGGCGACAGGGTTAAGCCGCTGAGGGATTGCCCGGCCTTGAGGTTTTTCGCCTCCAGGCTGACGCCTTCGGTGTTCAGGCCGCTGTAACTGGCGCAACCGGCCAGGCTCATGGCCAATAGCACGGCGCTCAGGCTGGTACGCAGGGTTTTACTGCTCATTTGTCACCTACCCGCAGCAAGGTGATCGAGTCACCGGCTGCCACCAAGATTTTCTTCAGGATCTGTTCCAGGGTCGCCAGCTCTTGCGGGCTGATGGCGCCGGCCAGTTCATTCATGGCGTCAGCGCCGATGTGCGGCAGCAGGTCTGCGAGCTTCTGCCCTTCTTCGGTCAGCACCAGTTGCACCTGACGGCGATCCGCCTCGGAACGTTGGCGGGCGAGGAAACCTTTCTGTTCCAGACGATCAAGCATTCGGGTCATCGAACCGCTGTCCAGGGACAGGTGCCGGCACAGCTCGGCCGGGGTATCGACGCCGAACTGGGCCATGATGATCAGCACCTTGAACTGCGCGGCGGTGATGCCGTGGGGTTCCATGTGGGTGTCGATGATCCGGTCCTTGAGCAGCGCAGCGCGCCCGAGCAAGAGGCCGAGATGGCAATTGTGGAATCCGTCTGGGGTGAAGTGTTTCATCGAGCCACCAATTAGCTGCCTAGGCAGTGAATGTATGACGAGATGTTACTGCCTAGGCAGCGAATGTCAACGTAATAGTTAGGTTGCTTTGTATTTAGGTGATAAATGGCATTGAATAATGTGGTGACCACCCAGACGCCATCGCGGGCAAGCCCGCTCCCACAAGGTCCAGTGTGATCCCTGTGGGAGCGGGCTTGCCCGCGATTGGGGGCGACGCCATTTATGGGAAGGAACGGACCTAGAAATCCCGTTTGTAGAAGATGTCGAGCGAACTGGCCACGCCGCCCGCGGCTTCGAGGTAGACCTTCTTGCTCAGCTTGTAGCGCAAGGCAATGGTGTTGGCCGGCTCGAATACGCCCACGCCATAACGCAGGCTGAGTTTCTCGGAGATATTGCCGCTGGCGACCACGCTGGTGGCGTTGCCGCTACCTTCGGTGTCGAGCTGGAAATCCTCAATCCCGAGGTTTTTCGCCAAGCCTCCGGTCACCCCCGAGCTGCCCATCAAGCCCAACCCGAGCGCCGCCTGGGCGAGCATGTTGTTGTCTTCGCCGCTGCTGGCCAACGGACGCCCCAGCACCAGATAGGACAAGGCCTGTTCCTGGCTCATGGCCGGTTCGGAGAAGATCTGCGTGGTCGGCTGCTCGGCACTGCCGCTCAGGCGAATGCCGGCGATGATGTCGTCGGTCTGGCGAATCGCTTCAATGTCCAGATACGGCTGATCAATGGGGCCGGCAAACAGCAAGCGCGCCCGGCGCACCGTCAGCCGCTGACCGTAGGCGCGATAACGCCCGTCGTTAAGCCAGAGTTCGCCACGGGTGTCCAGGTTGTCGCCGATGTGCACATGGCCTTGCAGATTGGCGGTAAGGCCAAACCCGGCAAAGCTCAGCTTGTCCTGCCCCACGACCACATCGATGTCCATCGCCATGACCATCGGCGGTTTGCCTTCTTCAGTCTGCTGACCGACGATTACCGTGTCATCCGAGAGCTTGACCGTCGACGGCGGCAGCTCGCGCACGGTGATCTCGCCTTTAGGCACGAGCACTTTGCCGACGACTGCCAGTTTGTCGTCCTTCAGCGAAATCTTCAGGTCCGGCGCCACTTCCAGCTTGGCATAAGGCTCGACCGTGACCGGCAACTGCGACCCCTTGAGCGCCAGGTCCACCACCAGCGCCTGACCCCAGGCGATATTGCCATTAAGGCTGCCCTGCCCGGTCTTGCCGCTTTTCCAGCCGCCGTCCAATTGAACGGTTTCACCCGCGATCACCGCCCGCAGTTGCAAGGCCTGAATCTCCATCGGCAATTCAGGCCCGGAAATCTCGCCGTCGCTGAGCAGCAGATTGCCGTTGACCTGCGGCGCCATCAGCGTACCGGCAATCGTGCCGCTGCCATTCAAGCGCCCGGTCAGCTTCTCGACCATCGGCACAAACGGCCGCGCCACTGACAAGTCCAGGCCATTCAAGCGGAACGAACCGGTCAGCGGTTTGTTCGCCGGCAATGGATTGATCTGCGCCTGGACCCTCAATTCGCCGAGCTTGCCGCCGACGAAGTTAAGGTCGGTATCGATGCGTTTGGGCGTGAGTTTGCTGGTGAGGGTCAGGGCCTGGTACGGGAAGTCCAGCCACTGATCCTTTTCCTTCACGCGCAAGGTGCCGCCGCTGGCATCAATGCTGATCTGGCCGTTCGGGCCGCTGGCCGGCAGGTCCAGTTGCAGGTCGGCGTTGAGCCGGCCTTTCCAGGCGAAATCCTTCGGCAGCCACTGCGCCAGGCTGTCGATCGGGAATTGTTTGAGGTGGTAACGCAGCTTTGGCTCCGGCATCAGGCGCTGGTCTTCACCGCACAGGCTGGCCGGGCCGGACATCCAGCAATGAGCGCCGAAGTTGATCTTGCCGTCCGCCAGCCGTTCCAGTTTCGCCGGACCTTGCAGCTTCCAGTCCTGCCCACCGGCCTGGATATCGCCACTGGCCAAACGTCCACGCCAGTTGCCTTTGTCCAGATTGCCGTCAAGACCGAGCGCCAGTTTCAGCTTCGGCCCTTGCAGATCAAGGGCGAGTTTCTGGTTTTTGATATCGCCCTGGCCGCTGGCGGTCAGTGTGCCCAGCGACGTGTCACCGGCCTGAATGCCGCTGCCCTTGAGGTCGATCTTCGCCCGTTGAGCGCTGTCGAGGGTGGCGTCGAGGTTCAGGCTTTGCAGGCGATTGTCGGCAAACGCCAGTTGCGTGCCTTGCAACCCGAGCTTGCCTTGCGGGGCTTTGAGCGTGCCGGCGACGTCAATGCGGCCATTGAGCTGACCGCGCAATTGCGGCCAGAGCTGGGCCAGGCGCGACAGCTTGATATCGATCTGGCCAGCGAGTTTCTGTTGCAGGCTGCCCTTGCCGGTGATGCTGTTGTCGCCCAGACGAATTTGCAGAGCGCTGAGGTTCCATTGCTCCCCGGCGCCATCGGCCTTGGCCTGGAGAACGGCAGGTTGCCCACGCAGTTTGCCCTTCAAATCCAGGTCGGCGCTCAGGCTGAGTTTTTCATTCTTGATCTCGCCTTTGCTGCGCAGCGGCCCGGCCAAAATGCCCGGCAATTCCGCGACCCAGTACGCCGGGTTGATTGCCGACAGGTCCAGTGCGGTGTCCCAGGCGATGCCATCGGCGAATTGCAGGTTCAGGTGCCCTTCGGCCTTGCCCTGTCCGGCGACCAGTTGAATTTGTTGCAGGTAGATTTTGCTCAGATCGCCGCTGAATGGGCTGGTCAGGCTGAACGCTCCCGCCGGGCCATCGAGTGCGGCTTTGAAGTTGCCGATGTATTTGCCGTCGGTGTACGAGACTTCACCGTTGAAGCTGCGCAACGCCACTTCTGGTTCGTCGATCAGCGGATAGAGGCGATGCCACGGGAAATCCAGCCAGTCGATTTTGGCATCGGCGCTCAGGCCTTTGCTCCAGTCGAGGTTGCCGGTGAGCTTGAGGCTTTGCTTGTCGTTGGCCGTCAGGTCGAGCGCGGCGATCTGTGCGCCGTTGGCGTCGACCTTGCCTTGCAGCATCAGCGCGACCGGGCCGGCTTCTGCGGGCAATGTCGCTGTGCCGTGCAATTGGTAACCGTTTTTCAGGTCGCCAACGCCGGTGAGTTCCACTTGATTGAGTAACAAGGTGTCAGGCAGATCGGCGCTGGCCTTGAAGCCGTCGGCGGTGATTCGCACTTTCGCCGGCAAGTTTTCCACCAGCGGTTGCAGTTCGCCGGTCAGTTGCCCGTTGAGGTAGCCGCTACTGTCGGCGTGCAGGTTGAGGGTTTTCAGCAAATCGCCGTCGACTTTCAAGGCCAGCGCCCAAGGCTCGGTGCCCGGCGCCGGCAAAGTCAGTTTGCCTTCAGCTTTTAGCGGCCAGTTACCGCTCGGTTGCAACTGGCCGGAGAGATTCAGACTGAGCTCGTCGCGCTGCAATTTCACCCAGTCGATCTGCATGCCATTGGCGGTCCAGTGCGCTGCCAGTTGCAGACCCTTGAGTTCTTCACTGCCATTGAACAGCAAGCTGCCAACCTGGACGTCGCCCAGCTCGATGGCCAGTGGCAATTTCAAATCCGGAAGCGTGATCGGCCCGCCGCTGTCCTCTTCTGTGCCGGGCGGGAATTGCAGGCTGACCTGATCAGCCTTGAGCTGTTCGATGCACAGGGTCATGCGCGTCAGGCACAACGGCGACCAGGCGAAAATCACTTTGCTCAGTTCAATTCGGCTGGTGTCTTGCTGCCACAGCACATGGTCGGCGCTCCACTGCCCACCCAATCGGCCCTGAAAGTTTTCTACGGTCAAACCCGGCACAAACCCCAGCGCCCAGCGGCTGCCCGTCGCCGTACCCAGCACCGTGGCCACGCTCAGGACGACCAGTATCAGCAGCGCCAGAATCGCCAGCAGCGTTAACTTCAAACCACGCTTCACAGCTCAGGCCCCATGGAAAAGTGCAATCGAATGCCGCCGTCGTCGTCCATCGCGTGGGCCAGATCGAGGCGAATCGGCCCCACCGGCGAGACCCAGCGCACGCCGATACCGACGCCGGTCTTGAGGTTCGGCAGCTCAAGTGTATTAAAGGAATTGCCCTGGTCGATGAAGGTCGCGACCCGCCATTTTTCGGCGACGGAGTATTGATACTCGACGCTGCCGGCGACCATGTAGCGGCCACCGATGCGGTCGCCCTCGGAGTTTTCCGGGGACAGGCTTTGGTAGTCGTAACCGCGCACGCTCTGATCGCCACCGGCGAAGAAGCGCAGCGACGGCGGCACCGATGCGTAGCCATTGGTGGCGCTGCCACCGACCTGCACCCGACCGAGGAAGCGGTGCTTGTCGAAGACCGTGGTCAGGCCTTTTATCAACGCCGTGCCGTACAGCAGGTTGTTGTCGGAACCCAAGCCTTCCTTGGCCACTTTGGTCTCGAACTCCAGGCGATAGCCGTTGTGCGGGTCGATGCGGTTATCGCTTTTCAAGTAGGAATAGCTGACGCCTGGCATCAGCAAGGTGCTGAGCCCCGAGTCGTCGCCGAGCCGGTATTCTTCGCGCTGCCACTTGAGCGACACCACCCGCTGCCAACCGCTGGGCAACTTGCTGTGCCACTCGGGACCGATGGTCAGCAGTTTGCTGAGGGAGTCCTTGTCGGCAATTTCTTCGTTCTGATAACCACCAGCGAAGCGCAGTTTGTCGGTCAGAGGCGGGTCCAGCGGAATGTCATAGAACACCCCGACGTTCTGCCGGGGCGCCGAGACTTCGGTCTCCCAGCCATAACTGTGCCCTTGCGGGTTGACCCAGTGCCGGGTCCAGTTGGCCTTGACCCGTGGGCCGACGTCGGTGGAATAACCGAGCCCGAGGCCCATGGTCCGTGGTTTACGGGTTTCGAGTTTGACGTCGACCGGGATCACATCGTTTTTCGCCGCGGTCGGTGCCGCGTCGACCCGTACACTTTCGAAATAGCCGCTCGATTGCATCGCCTGATTGAGTTCGGCGATCAGTTCGGAGTCGTAAGGCGCGCCTTGCTTGAACGGCACCATGCGTTTCAGCAAATCTTCGTCGAACGGCGTGTCGCCCTCGAAACTGACCTTGCCCAGTGAGTAACGCGGGCCGCTGTTGTAGATGAGCTCGATGTCGGCGACGCCGGCTCGCGGGTCGACCAACAATTTCTGACTGGAAAAGTAGCCGCTGAAAAAACCGTAGCGCGAGGCCTGGTTCTGGATCAGGCGTTTGGCGTCTTCGTAATGGCCATGGTTGAGCACGGCACCGGTTTTCAGCGCATTGCTTTTGGGCACACGAAAGGCTTTGAGCGATGCGGCCGGCCCGTCGACGCGCACGGTGACGTTGCGCAAATGGATCGGTTCGCCAGGCTCGATGTTGAGGATCAGGCGCGGCGTCTTGCCGCCCTTCACGTCGGTGTCGATCTGCGGTTGGTAATAACCCAAGGCCTGGGCGGCCTTGCGCGCCTGTTCCTCGGCGCCACGACTGAAGCGCAGCAAGGCTTCCTCGTCACGATCGCCGAGGCTGCCGATATAGCCCTCTATATTGGCCTTCAGTTCATCGTTGGACGGTTTGATCCGCACATCCAATTCACTTTGCGCCAGCGCCGTGCAGCTGGTAATCAGCATCAGCACGCCACTGGTAATTCTTCCTGGAAACTTCATAGGCGCGGATGCTATCACGAGCTTGGGAGCGTGATAGAGCCTGGCGTGCGCGGAAAGTTCGACCTTCTATGCGGTTGCGGTTTGCACCACCTGGGGATTGGCGTGGAAAAACACGTGCTCGCGGATCGGTCCTACAGCGACTTCACCAATTTCTTCATAGCCCTGACGCTTATAGAACTCCAGATAACGAGGATTCCCGGTATCGAGCACCACACCCTGAGAGTGTTCGTCGACCGCGCACCAGTTGTGCACCGCTTGCAGCAGTTGTTCGCCGAAGTGCTTGCCCTGAAATTGCGGATGAATCCCCAGCAATGGCAGCAGGTGCACCGAGTCGGATGGCACGCACGCCATCACCGCATCGTGATATTCGAGGTAACGGCGGGTGCAGCGAAACCCGGTGCTGAGCACCATCCGCAGGCGCCAGGCCCAGCTTTCGGTGATGCCCAGGCGACGTTGCGGCGGTGCGATCAGCGCAATGCCGATCAAGCGGTCGTTGACCAACAGACCGATGGCGGGCAACTCCTGGAAAAAGTGTTGCTTGACCAGTTCGCGCACGGTGGCGCGCACCCGCTGTTCATAACCGGGGCGTTCGGCTTCGAACAGGTAGCCGAACGTCGGCTCGTGCCGGTAGGCCTGGTACAACAAGGAACGAGCTTCGCGGGAGTAGCCGCTGTCGAGCATATGAATATCGGCAATGGCGGTCGAGGTTTCGGGCATAACGGTATTTCTCCCCGGGGCACAGCTCAAATGACTGCGCTCTTCTTGGTACGAGCCTATAAGCAGCGGCACAGTTCCTTGCTGATCCGAATCAGTGTTGCGGCTTGAGCCGTCATCGCGGGCAAGCCCGCTCCCACAAGGTATAGACCAGACTTAATACCTGTGGGAGCGGGCTTGCCCGCGATGGGGCCATTACTGCTCACACAAAGCTGACAGACAAACACGAATCCACTCACCCCACACTGGCCCCATTCCTACATGTCAGCTAGCATCGCCCTTTTGCCAGGACTGCCGACCATGAAGATCGTCTCCTTCAACATCAACGGGCTGCGCGCTCGCCCCCATCAGCTGGCGGCGCTGATCGAGAAACACCAGCCAGACGTGATCGGCCTGCAGGAAACCAAGGTCCACGACGACCAGTTCCCGCTGGCCGAGGTCCAGGCGCTGGGCTATCACGTGTATTTCCATGGGCAAAAGGGCCATTACGGCGTCGCCCTGCTCTCGCGCAAAGAACCACTGGCGCTGCACAAAGGTTTCGCCACCGATGAAGAAGACGCTCAGCGGCGCTTCATCTGGGGCACGTTCGCCGACGCCAATGGCGTGCCGGTGACCATCATGAACGGTTATTTCCCACAGGGTGAAAGCCGCGATCACCCCACCAAGTTCCCGGCCAAGGAGCGCTTTTACAGCGATCTGCAGCAATTGCTGGAAAGCCAGTTCAGCAACGATCAGCCGGTGGTAGTGATGGGTGACGTGAACATTTCCCCGGAAGACTGTGACATCGGTATCGGCCCGGACAACATGAAACGCTGGCTGAAAACCGGCAAGTGCAGCTTCCTGCCAGAAGAGCGCGAGTGGATGGCCCGCTTGAAAAACTGGGGCCTGGTGGACAGCTTCCGCCATCTGAACCCGGATGTGGCCGACCGTTTCAGCTGGTTCGACTACCGCAGCCGCGGGTTTGAAGACGAACCCAAACGAGGCCTGCGGATTGACTTGATCATGGCGTCCCATGGGTTGCTGCCACGGGTCAAGGATGCCGGCGTGGATTACGACCTGCGCGGGATGGAAAAACCATCGGATCATGCGCCGATCTGGCTCGAATTGAGCTAAAAGCAAAAGATCGCAGCCTGCGGCAGCTCCTACAGGGTTCGGCGTACATCCTGTAGGAGCTGCCGCAGGCTGCGATCTTTTGATCTGTCATCTTTCGGAAATCTTACTGACTTATTCTCCCGGCACTTCCTTTGGCTCTATAAGGTGCCGGCATGACCCTGCGCGTGTTGTTCCTGTTGATGCTCTGCGCCTGGCAGCCGTTGATGGCGTCGGCCGGCGATTTGCCGACGCCCGAAAACGGCCCCGTGCTGCGCATCCAGGGTTCCAACACCATCGGCGCGGCATTGGGCCCGGCGCTGGTCGAGGGCTTGCTGCGCGAACAGGGCCTGCTCAAGGTGCACAGCGAAGCCTCGGACACCGTTAACGAATTGCGTGTCATTGGCGAAACCGCTCAAGGCCGGCGAGTGGCGGTGGACGTCGCAGCCCACGGCTCCAGCACCGGATTCACAGCGCTGAAAGCCGCCACCGCCGACCTCGCCGCCTCGTCGCGCCCGATCAAGGACAGCGAACTGGCAGACCTCAAAGGCCTGGGCGATCTGAAAAGCCCCGCCGCCGAGCAAGTCATTGCCATCGATGGGTTGGCGATCATCCTTCATCCGCAAAACCCGCTGAACCAACTCAACACCGAACAACTGGCGCGAATCTTCAGCGGCGAAGCCAAAACCTGGGAAGAACTCGGCGGCAGCGGTGGGACGATTCACCTCTACGCGCGGGATGATCAATCGGGCACCTACGACACCTTCAAGGAATTGGTCCTCAGTCGTCGTGGGAAAACGCTTCACAGTGCGGCGAAACGCTTCGAATCCAGCGAGCAATTGTCCGACGCCGTCAGCCAGGACCCGCAAGGCATTGGTTTCATCGGCCTGCCTTACGTGCGTCAGGCCAAAGCCGTGGCAATTGCTGACGGCCAATCCCAAGCGATGTTGCCGCTGTATAGCCTGATCGCCACGGAAGACTATCCGTTATCCCGCCGGTTGTTCTTTTACTTGCCGCCCAATGGGAGAAATCCTTGGGCCGAAGCCTTGGTGGCATTCGCTCAGAGCAGCAAGGGCCAAGCGATTGTCGCGGCCAACGGTTTTATTGCCCAGACAGTCCAGGCCATGGCCGTCACGCCGAACGCGCTGATGCCCGAGGGTTATCAGGCACTGAGCCGCCATGCCCAGCGGCTGTCGGTGAATTTTCGCTTCGAGGAAGGCAGCGCCAGCCTGGACAACAAGGCCCGACAGGATCTGTCGCGGGTGCTCGACTATATAAAGCAGCACGACAAGACCAACCGGGAGGTGACGCTGGTGGGGTTTGGCGATGCCAAGAACGACCCGGCACGCGCCGATCTGTTGTCGAAGTTGCGGGCCATGGCGGTGCGACGGGAACTGGTGAAAAGCGGTGTGGTGTTTCGCGAGATTCGCGGCTTTGGTGCCGAGATGCCGGTGGCGGCCAATAGCGCGGATGAGGGGCGGATCAAGAATCGGCGGGTTGAGGTTTGGGTGTATTGAGTCAGATGTTGCTGTGTTGAATCGGCCACCGCCATCGCGGGCAAGCCCGCTCCCACAGGGATCACACTGAACCTGTGGGAGCCGGGCTTGCCCGCGATGAACGATGACTCGGTCTTACTGCCCGCTACGCATCATTTCTTTAGGCACGTACTTGCCGATCTCGAACTTGCCGATCGCCGCGCGGTGCACTTCGTCCGGGCCGTCGGCCAGGCGCAGGGTGCGTTGCATGGCATACATGTAGGCCAGCGGGAAATCGTTGGAACCCCCGGCCCCGCCATGAATCTGGATAGCCCTGTCGATCACCCGCAAAGCGACGTTCGGTGCGACCACCTTGATCTGCGCAATTTCGCTCTTGGCAATCTTGTTGCCGACGGTGTCCATCATGTACGCCGCTTTCAACGTCAGCAGGCGCGCCATGTCGATCTCCATCCGCGAGTCGGCAATCTTGTCGATGTTGCCGCCCAGACGCGCCAGCGGTTTGCCGAACGCCGTACGGCTCACCGCACGTTTGCACATCAGCTCCAACGCACGTTCCGCCATGCCGATCGAACGCATGCAGTGGTGGATACGGCCTGGGCCAAGGCGACCTTGAGCGATTTCGAAGCCGCGTCCTTCGCCCAACAGGACGTTTTCGTACGGCACCCGCACATTTTCAAACAGCACTTCGGCGTGACCGTGCGGCGCGTCGTCGTAACCGAACACCGGCAGCGGCCGAACAATCTTCACGCCCGGAGCATCCACCGGCACCAGAATCATCGAGTGTTGCGCATGGCGCGGCGCGTCGGGATTGCTCAGGCCCATGAAGATCAGGATTTTGCAGCGCGGATCACAGGCCCCCGAGGTCCACCATTTTTTACCGTTGATCACCCACTCGTCGCCATCACGCACGGCACGGGCGGCCATGTTGGTGGCGTCGGAGGACGCGACGTCCGGTTCGGTCATGGCGAACGCCGAGCGGATTTCGCCGCGTAAAAGCGGTTCGAGCCAGCGTTGTTTCTGTTCTTCGTTGGCGTAACGCACCAGCACTTCCATGTTGCCGGTGTCAGGCGCGGAGCAGTTGAACGGCTCAGGGCCCAACAGCGAACGCCCCATGATTTCTGCCAGGGGCGCGTATTCGAGGTTGGTCAGGCCGGCGCCGAGTTCCGACTCAGGCAGAAACAAATTCCACAGGCCTTCCGCCTTGGCCTTGAGTTTGAGCTCCTCCATGATGGCCGTCGGCTGCCAGCGATCGCCCTCGGCGACCTGGCGCTCGAACACGGCTTCGGCGGGATATACGTAGGTGTCCATGAACGCGGTCACGCGCTCACGCAGTTCTTGCACCTTGGGCGAATAAGCGAAATCCATGGGCAGCTCTACCTTTTAACGGGGGTTGAGAGGGGTTGTTCAGGTCATGGAATCGATGCTAGAACAGCTACGAAAATTTACCTAGCCTATTCTCGGCGTGTATTAACATTCATCACCGATATATGATCGGGTGATTGAGAGCCCAACAATAAGAGTGCAGCGCAATGAATCTGAGCAAGGTCGACCTCAACCTTTTCATCGTCTTCGACGCGATCTACACCGAAGCCAACCTGACCCGCGCCGGGCAGATTGTCGGCATTACTCAACCGGCGGTTTCGAACGCTCTGGCCCGTCTGCGCGAGACCTTCAACGATCCTTTGTTCGTACGCACTGCTCAGGGCATGGTCCCGACGCCGATGGCCCAGAACATTATCGGGCCGGTGCGCAACGCCCTCTCGTTGCTGCGGGTGTCGGTGCAGGAAAGCCGCATTTTCAACCCGCTGCAGGCGGTCAAGACCTACCGCATCAGCATGACCGACCTCACCGAAGCAGTGATCCTGCCGCCGCTGTTCCAGCGCCTGCGTCGCCTGGCGCCGACGGTGATCATCGAGAGCTTCCTGTCCAAGCGCCGCGAGACCACCAAGGAACTGGCGGCCGGTCGCCTCGACTTCGCTGTCGATGCGCCGCTCAACACTGACCCTCAGGTGCGCCACGTCAAATTGATGGAAGACCGTTACGTGTGTGCCATGCGCAAGGGCCATCCGTTGGCGGGCAAAGAGAAATTCACCCTCGATGATTATCTGTCGCTGACGCACATTCACATTTCCAGCCGCCGCAGCGGTTTGGGGCATGTCGATCTGGCGCTGGGCAAGATGGGGATTCAGCGCAAGATTGCCCTGCGTTCCCAGCATTACTTGATGGCCTCGCAAGTGCTGCAACAGACCGACATGGTCATGACCGTGCCGGAGCGCTTTGCCCGTCGCCATGAGCTGCACGCGTTTAATCTGCCGGTCAATGATGTGCCGCCGGTGGAAACCCACCTTTACTGGCATGAAAGCACCGACCAGGACCCGGCCAACCGCTGGATGCGCGAGCAGATGATCGAGTTGTGCCAGCAGGTGACGGCGCATGAGAAGAAGCTCGATAAGGTGTAGGGCTTGTTACTGCGTCATCGTTCTTCGCGGGCAAGCCTCGCTCCTACAGGAATTGTGCAAGACCTGTAGGAGCGAGGCTTGCCCGCGAAGGGGCCGTCAGCAGCACCATAAACCCCTGCCCCTTGACGTAAACGTCAACCTGCCATTAGCTTAGCGCCATGACCTTATTCGAGCGCTTCCATGAGCAGCCAGACCTATAGCATTTCCGACCTCGCCCGCGAGCTCGACATCACCACCCGGGCCATTCGCTTTTATGAAGAGCAAGGCTTGCTCAGCCCCGAGCGGCGTGGCCAGGAACGCATCTATACGCCCCGCGACAAGGTCAGCCTGAAGCTGATCCTGCGGGGCAAGCGCATCGGCTTTTCGCTGGCCGAATGCCGCGAGTTGATCGAACTCTACGACCCGACCGGTGGCAATCAGAAACAGCTGCAAACCATGCTGACCAAAATCGCCGAACGTCGCGAACAGCTGGAGCAACAAATGCTCGACATCGAGCAGATGAAGCTGGAGCTGGACACCGCGCAGGAGCGCTGCGTCCAGGCGCTGGAGCAGACCATCAAAAGCCAGCAGCTCGTGTAGGAGCTGAGCTTGCTCGCGAAAGCGTCAGGTCAGTCGACATCGATGTTGAAGGACATACCGCTTTCGCGAGCAAGCTCGGCTCCTACAGGGTTCTGTGAGTATTCATACAATTAGACAGGTCAATCCCCATGTCCCTACCCACTCACGTACGTCTGGTCGAAGTCGGCCCTCGCGACGGTCTGCAGAATGAAGCCCAACCCATCAGCGTTGCGGACAAGGTGCAACTGGTCGACGCGCTGACCGCCGCCGGCCTGGGCTATATAGAGGTCGGCAGTTTCGTTTCGCCCAAATGGGTGCCGCAGATGGCCGGTTCCGCCGAGGTCTTCGCACAAATCCAGCGCAAGCCAGGTGTGACCTATGGCGCACTCGCCCCCAACCTGCGCGGGTTTGAAGACGCCATCGCCGCCGGGGTCAAGGAAGTCGCGGTGTTCGCGGCGGCCTCCGAAGCGTTTTCCCAGCGCAACATCAATTGCTCGATCAGCGAAAGCCTGGAGCGTTTCGTGCCGATCATGGACGCCGCCAAACAGCATGGCGTCAGCGTGCGCGGTTACGTGTCGTGTGTGCTCGGCTGCCCTTACGAAGGTAACGTTGCGCCGGAACAAGTCGCCCGGGTCGCTCGCGAGCTTTACGCAATGGGCTGCTACGAAGTGTCCCTCGGCGACACCATTGGCACCGGCACCGCTGGCGCGACCCGCAAGATGTTCGAAGTGGTTTCGGCCCAGGTGCCGCGTGAGAAACTGGCCGGGCACTTCCACGACACCTACGGCCAAGCCATGGCCAATATCTACGCCAGCCTGCTCGAAGGCATCGCGGTGTTCGACAGTTCCATTGCCGGCCTCGGCGGCTGCCCCTACGCCAAGGGCGCCAGCGGTAACGTCGCCACCGAAGACGTGGTTTACCTGCTCAACGGCTTGGGCATCGAGACCGGAATCGACCTCGACGCGTTGATTGTGGCCGGCCAGCAAATTTGCAGCGTGCTGGGACGCCCTACCGGTTCGCGCGTGGCCAAGGCTCGCAGCGCACAGTGAGCGCGCGGATGTGTCCGGGTGTTACCGCACCCTCAAAAACGTGGGCGAAAGCGAGTAACACGGAAACAAATTGTCGGCGTTTGACCGAACGAAAAATCCTACAAAACCACAAGACGTTGATTTATAAGGGTTTTTAAAAGTTGGCACGGCTTCTGCTATCTCTATTGCATAACAAGAACAAAAAAAGCGGCAAACCTAATAAAAATAAGACGTAACGACTCTGACATAACAAAAACAACACGGCAGAGACGCAGCTAACAGATTTTTTTGGAGAGGATGTGCTTTTCAGGGTGCTTTTCGAAGTCACCCGCAACCGGGCAGAGAACAATAAAACTACCTTCAGGTAGCTCCCGAACTGGTTGGATCGCTCAGCGAAAAAGTAGATCAGCGCTCAAAAAAATACGTTTGCTCTTGATCCCGGATGGGGATCGATAAAAACAGCGGTAAAGGGTCACGGTTTCTAAAAACAAAAACAGACCGCCCCTCAATAATAAAAAAAGAGCACGCGCAACGACAAAATTAAAGGGGAGCTTCGGCTCCCCTTTGTGCTTTCTGGCATTTAAGTTTTACACCGCCCCTCTGTAGGAGCGAGCTTGCTCGCGAAGAACTCAAAAACACCGCGTTGATCCAGACTGCACGCGTTATCGTTGACGCCTTTCGCGAGCAAGCTCGCTCCTACAGAAGGCCTTGTCAGCTTTGCCGGCTACGCAACTCCTCGACGCTTATCTCGCGCATCCGGAATTTCTGGATCTTGCCGGTCACGGTCATCGGGAATTCCTCGACGAACTTGAAGTGACGCGGTGTCTTGAAGTGCGCGATGCGCTCCTTGCACCAGGCTTGCAGTTCCTGCTCGGTAGCGCTGTGGCCCGGGTGGAATTTGATC
Organism: Pseudomonas sp. RIT-PI-q; assembly: GCF_001297125.1. Lineage (GTDB taxonomy): Bacteria > Pseudomonadota > Gammaproteobacteria > Pseudomonadales > Pseudomonadaceae > Aquipseudomonas. The sequence continues at coordinate 100,134 of NZ_LHPC01000049.1, read as the reverse complement.
CAGGCGACAATCTCTTCGCCATAACGCGAACACGGAATGCCGATCACTTGCACGTCCGCCACCGCCGGGTGGGTAAAAAAGAACTCTTCCAGCTCGCGGGGGTAAATATTCTCACCGCCGCGGATGATCATGTCCTTGTTCCGCCCGGCAATGCACACGTAGCCCTCGTCGTTCATGCTCGCCAGATCACCGGTGTGCATCCAGCCCGCCTGGTCGATGGCTTCCGCCGTCCCTTGCGGATTGTTCCAGTAGCCGAGCATCACGCTGTAACCGCGAGTGCACAGCTCACCGATGGTGCCGCGCGGTACGAGGTTGCCCGCTTCGTCGATGATTTTGCTTTCCAGTTGCGGTTGGGTGCGGCCGACGGTGGTGACGCGCAATTCCAGCTCGTCTGACGGACCGGTCTGCAACGACACCGGACTTGTTTCCGTCATGCCGTAGGCAATCTGCACTTCGCTCATGTGCATTTCACTGATGACCCGGCGCATGACCTCGATCGGGCAGGTCGCCCCGGCCATGATCCCGGTGCGCAGGCTCGACAGATCGAACTCTGCCCGTTTGGGTTGATCGAGCATGGCGATGAACATAGTCGGTACGCCATACAGCGCGGTGGCCTTTTCCTCGGCGACGGTGCTCAGGGTCAGCAGCGGATCGAACGCATCGTTGGGGTAAATCATGGTGCTGCCGTGGGTGATGCAACCGAGGTTGCCCATGACCATGCCGAAGCAGTGATACAGCGGCACCGGAATCACCAGCCGATCATCGGCGCTCAGGCCGAGGCTTTCGCCGACCATGTACCCGTTGTTGAGAATGTTGTAGTGACTGAGGGTCGCGCCCTTGGGGAAACCGGTGGTGCCGGAGGTGTACTGGATATTTACCGCCTGGTCGAAATGCAGGCTGTCCTGGCGCTCGTGCAAGTGTTCAACCGAGATGCCATTAGCCAGATCGGCCAGTTGCGACCACGGCAGGAAACCCGAGGGCGGCTGCGCATCCAGGCTGATAACCCCGCGCAGCTCCGGCAGGCGTTCGCACTGCAACTTGCCGATGGATTGCTCCGCCAGCTCCGGCACCAGCCCTTGCAGCATGGCGTGATAGTCGGAAGTCTTGAAGGCACCGGCGCAGACCAGCCATTGGCAGCCGGACTGCTTTAATACGTATTCGAGTTCGGAGCTGCGGTAGGCCGGGTTGATGTTGACCAGAATCACACCGATTTTCGCACTGGCGAACTGGCTGATGCACCACTGGGCGCAGTTCGGTGCCCAGATGCCCAGACGATCACCGGTCTGCAAACCCAGCGCCAGCAGCGCCCGGGCATGCACGTCCACGGCTGCGGACAGTTGCTGCCACGTGTAGCGCAACTGTTGATGACGCACGACCAGCGCCTCCCCGGTCGGGTACTGCGCGACGGTGTTATCGAATGCCTGACCGATGGTCATCGCCAGCAAGGATTTATCCTGGGAACCACGGGTATAGCTGCGCTGCGGGCTTGCACTGGGTTGATCCATGACGACCCCTATTGTCTTTATTGTGTAGGAGCAAGCTTGCTTGCGAAGGACGTCGGAGCACCGCGTAAATTCAGGCAGCACCCGTCTTCGTTAACGTCCATCGCGAGCAAGCTCGGCTCCTACAGAATCACCTAAGTTGACGTTAACGTAAAGGGTGATTGACAGCCATTCGTCACAGGCTTACGTTAACGTAAAGGTGAGAGCCAAATCACTGCCCTCCCCGCCCTACAAAAAAGCCAAAAGGTGACCCATGAGCTACCCATCCCTGAACTTTGCCCTCGGTGAAACCATCGACATGCTGCGCGATCAGGTTCAGTCCTTCGTCGCCAAAGAGATCGCCCCGCGCGCCGCTCAGATCGACATCGACAACCTGTTCCCCGCCGACTTGTGGCGCAAATTCGGCGACATGGGCCTACTCGGCGTTACCGTGCCGGAAGAGTACGGCGGCGCTGGCCTGGGTTACCTGGCGCACGTAGTCATCATGGAAGAAATCAGCCGTGGCTCGGCCTCGGTCGCCTTGTCCTACGGCGCGCACTCCAACCTCTGCGTCAACCAGATCAACCGCAATGGCAATCACGAGCAGAAAATCAAATACCTGCCGAAGCTGATCAGCGGCGAACACATCGGCGCCCTGGCCATGAGCGAACCGAATGCCGGTTCCGACGTGGTGTCGATGAAACTGCGCGCCGACAAACGCGGCGATCACTACGTCCTCAACGGCAGCAAAACCTGGATCACCAACGGCCCGGACGCCAACACCTATGTGATCTACGCCAAGACCGACCTTGAAAAAGGTCCTCACGGCATTACCGCGTTCATCGTCGAACGTGATTCCAAAGGCTTCAGCCGCAGCAACAAATTCGACAAGCTCGGCATGCGCGGCTCGAACACCTGCGAACTGTTCTTCGACGACGTTGAAGTGCCGGAAGAAAACATCCTCGGCGTGCTCAACGGCGGCGTGAAAGTGCTGATGAGCGGCCTCGATTACGAACGCGTCGTGCTGTCCGGCGGCCCGACCGGGATCATGCAATCGTGCATGGACCTGATCGTGCCGTACATCCACGACCGCAAGCAGTTCGGCCAGAGCATCGGCGAATTCCAGCTGATCCAGGGCAAAGTCGCCGACATGTACACCCAACTCAACGCCAGCCGCGCCTACCTCTACGCGGTCGCCCAGGCTTGCGAGCGCGGCGAAACCACGCGCAAGGACGCCGCCGGGGTGATCCTCTACAGCGCCGAACGCGCCACGCAAATGGCCCTCGACGCGATCCAGATTCTCGGTGGCAACGGCTACATCAACGAATTCCCGGCCGGCCGTCTGTTGCGTGACGCCAAGCTGTACGAAATCGGCGCCGGCACCAGTGAGATCCGTCGCATGCTGATCGGTCGCGAACTGTTCAACGAAACCCGCTAAACGGAGCTGTCCATGGCTATCCTGCATACCCAGCTCAACCCCCGTTCGGCGGAGTTTGCCGCCAATAGCGCGGCGATGCTCAAACAGGTCGACGCCCTGCACACCTTGCTCGCCCAAGTGCAGCAAGGTGGCGGCCCGAAGGCTCAAGAACGCCACACTTCGCGGGGCAAATTGCTGCCTCGCGAGCGCATCAATCGTCTGCTCGATCCGGGCTCGCCGTTTCTTGAGATCAGCCAACTGGCGGCCTACGAGGTGTACGGCGAAGACGTTCCAGCTGCTGGCGTAATTGCCGGGATCGGCCGTGTCGAAGGCGTCGAATGCATGATCGTCGCCAACGATGCCACCGTGAAAGGTGGCTCGTACTACCCGCTGACCGTGAAAAAACACCTGCGCGCCCAAACCATCGCCCAGCAAAACCGCCTGCCGTGCATTTATCTGGTGGACTCGGGCGGCGCCAACCTGCCGCGTCAGGATGAAGTGTTTCCGGACCGCGAACACTTCGGCCGGATCTTCTTCAACCAGGCCAACATGAGCGCCATGGGCATTCCGCAGATCGCGGTGGTCATGGGTTCGTGCACGGCGGGCGGTGCTTATGTGCCGGCCATGGCCGACGAAGCGATCATGGTGCGCGAGCAAGCGACGATTTTCCTCGCCGGCCCGCCGCTGGTGAAAGCCGCCACCGGTGAAGTGGTCAGCGCCGAGGACCTGGGCGGTGCCGATGTGCACTGCAAGATTTCCGGGGTCGCCGACCATTACGCGGAAAGCGACGAACACGCCCTCGCCATTGCACGACGCAGCATCGCCAACCTCAACTGGCGCAAGCTCGGCGAAGTGCAGCAACGCACGCCGATCGCGCCGCTTTATAGCAGCGACGAGTTGTACGGCGTTGTTTCGGCGGACGCCAAGCAGCCGTTCGACGTGCGCGAGGTCATTTCGCGGCTGGTCGACGGTTCGGTGTTCGACGAGTTCAAGGCGCTGTTCGGGACGACGCTGGTGTGTGGCTTTGCCCACTTGCACGGTTACCCGATCGCGATCCTCGCCAACAACGGCATCCTCTTCGCCGAAGCCGCGCAGAAAGGCGCGCACTTCATCGAACTGGCCTGTCAGCGTGGCATTCCGTTGCTGTTCCTGCAAAACATCACCGGCTTCATGGTCGGCCAGAAATACGAGGCTGGCGGCATCGCCAAGCACGGCGCAAAACTGGTGACCGCCGTGGCGTGCGCCAAGGTGCCGAAATTCACCGTGATCATTGGTGGCAGCTTCGGCGCCGGTAACTATGGTATGTGCGGCCGGGCTTACGATCCGCGTTTCCTGTGGATGTGGCCGAACGCGCGGATCGGTGTGATGGGTGCCGAACAAGCGGCTGGCGTGCTGGTGCAGGTCAAGCGGGAACAGGCTGAGCGCAGTGGCCAGGGTTTCAGCGCCGAGCAGGAAGCCGAGATCAAGCAACCGATCCTCGACCAGTACGAAGAACAGGGCCATCCGTATTATTCCAGCGCGCGCTTGTGGGACGACGGCGTCATCGACCCGGCGCAGACCCGCGATGTACTGGCCCTGGCCTTGTCGGCGTCGCTGAACGCGCCAATCGAACCGAGCCGCTTCGGCGTGTTCCGGATGTGATCCTGTAGGAGCCGGCTTGCCGGCGAAGGCGTCTTCATCGGCGCTGCAAGGCTCAAGGCCGCCTTCGCTGGCAAGCCAGCTCCTACACAGTGCCGTGGAGAACGGAAGAATATGAGCGACTTCAACACCCTCGAACTGCTGACCGACCCACGGGGTTTTGCGACCCTGTGGCTCAGCCGTGAAGAAAAGAACAACGCCTTCAACGCCGAAATGATCCGCGAACTGATCCTCGCCCTGGACAAGGTATCGAGCGATGCCAGCCTGCGATTCCTGCTGGTGCGTGGCCGTGGCAAACACTTCAGCGCCGGCGCCGACCTGGCCTGGATGCAGCAATCGGCCGAACTCGATTACCACACCAACCTCGACGACGCCCGGGAACTCGCGGAGTTGATGTACAACCTCGCGAAGCTGAAAGTTCCGACCGTGGCCGTTGTGCAAGGCGCGGCATTCGGCGGCGCGCTGGGCCTGATCAGTTGCTGCGACATGGCCATCGGTGCCGATGACGCGCAGTTCTGCCTGTCGGAAGTGCGCATCGGCCTGGCCCCGGCGGTGATCAGCCCGTTCGTGGTGCAAGCCATCGGTGAGCGCGCGGCACGCCGTTATGCGTTGACCGCCGAACGTTTCGGCGGGCAACGGGCACGGGAAATCGGCTTGTTGTCGGAGAGTTATCCGGCGGCTGAGCTGGAACAGAACGTCGAACAGTGGATCGACAACCTGCTGCTCAACAGCCCGGCCGCCATGCGCGTCAGCAAGGACTTGCTGCGCGAAGTCGGCAACGGTGCGCTGACCCCGGCCCTGCGTCGCTACACCGAAAACGCTATCGCCCGAATTCGCGTCAGCCCCGAAGGCCAGGAAGGTCTGCGGGCCTTTCTGCAAAAACGTCCGCCGAGCTGGCAAGCCGCAACCACCACCAAGGAGCCGCGTTGATGAGCGCACCTGTCATTACCTCTCTGCTGGTGGCCAACCGTGGCGAAATCGCGTGCCGCGTGATGCGCACCGCCAAGGCTCTGGGCCTGACCACCGTGGCCGTGCACAGCGCCACCGACCGTGACGCTCGGCACAGCCGCGAAGCGGATATCCGCGTCGACCTCGGTGGCAGCAAAGCCGCCGACAGTTACCTGCAAATCGACAAACTGATCGCCGCCGCCAAGGCCAGTGGCGCACAGGCGATTCATCCGGGTTATGGCTTTCTTTCCGAGAACGCCGGGTTCGCCCGCGCCATCGAAGAAGCGGGCCTGATTTTCCTCGGCCCGCCCGCCTCGGCCATCGACGCCATGGGCAGCAAATCCGCCGCCAAAGCCTTGATGGAAACCGCCGGCGTGCCGCTGGTGCCGGGCTATCACGGTGAAGCGCAAGACCTCGACACCTTCCGCGATGCCTGCGAGCGCATCGGTTATCCGGTGCTGCTCAAAGCCACGGCGGGTGGCGGCGGCAAAGGCATGAAAGTGGTCGAGGACGTCAGCCAACTGGCCGAAGCCCTGGCCTCGGCCCAGCGTGAAGCGAAATCCTCGTTCGGCGATTCGCGGATGCTCGTGGAGAAATACCTGCTCAAGCCGCGCCACGTGGAAATCCAGGTGTTCGCCGACCAGCACGGCAATTGCCTGTACCTCAACGAACGTGACTGCTCGATTCAGCGCCGGCACCAGAAAGTCGTCGAAGAAGCACCGGCTCCCGGCCTGAGCCCGGAATTGCGTCGCGCCATGGGCGAAGCCGCTGTGCATTCGGCACAAGCCATCGGTTACGTCGGCGCCGGCACCGTTGAGTTTCTGCTGGACTCGCGCGGCGAGTTCTTCTTCATGGAAATGAACACGCGCCTGCAAGTCGAACACCCGGTCACCGAAGCCATCACCGGCCTCGACCTGGTGGCCTGGCAGATTCGCGTCGCCCGTGGCGAAGCGCTGCCAATGACACAGGCCGAGGTTCCGCTGGTAGGCCATGCGATCGAAGTGCGGCTGTATGCCGAGGACCCGAGCCATGATTTCCTGCCGGCCACCGGGCGTCTGGAGTTGTATCGCGAATCCGCCGAAGGTCCGGGGCGGCGTGTCGACAGTGGCGTCGAGGAAGGCGATGAGATCTCGCCATTCTACGACCCGATGCTCGGCAAGCTGATTGCCTGGGGCGAGGACCGTGAACAGGCGCGGCTGCGCTTGCTGAGCATGCTCGATGAATTTGCGATTGGCGGGCTCAAGACCAACATCAACTTCCTGCGCCGGATCATCGGCCACCCGGCGTTTGCCGCGGCTGAACTGGATACCGGGTTCATCCCGCGTTATCAGGAACAACTGCTGCCAGCACCTGCCGACCTCAGCGACGAGTTCTGGCAAGCCGCCGCCCAGGCGTTTGCCCAGAGCCAGCCGCGCTCAACCCGCGCCGATGACCTGGGTTCGCCGTGGGCCAACAGCAACGGTTTCCGCGCGGGCCTGCCGACAGAAATCACCCTGCACTTGAGCTGCGAAGGGCAAGACCGGGCGCTGACCCTGGGCGCGTCCGATGCGCACACGGCACAGCTCAAGGGCGAACAATTGCTGACCGAGCACGACGGCGTACGCCGCCAGCATCGGGCAATCCGCCGTGGTGATTTCGTGTACCTGCAATGGGAAGGTGAATTGCGCCGCATCGAGTCTTATGACCCGATCAGTGCCGTCGAAGCCAGTCATAGCCATCAAGGCGGGCTCACCGCGCCCATGAACGGCAGCATCGTGCGGGTGTTGGTCGAGGCCGGGCAAACGGTCGAGGCCGGGGCGCAGCTGGTGGTGCTGGAAGCGATGAAGATGGAGCACAGCATTCGTGCGCCACACGCAGGCGTGATCAAGGCGTTGTATTGCCAGGAAGGCGAGATGGTCAGCGAAGGCAGCGCGCTGGTCGAGTTGGAAGAAGCCTGAAACGAAGATCGGTCCTACGCCTTGCGAGGACCGATCTGATCAGAACTTGGCTGTTGCCTGAACCACCACGCCGATGATTCGGCACTCTTCGGTGAACAGGGCTTTCGGATACGTCGGATTGAGCGGGACCAGGTAACGCTGCCCGCCCTCTTCGATCAGCTTGCGAAACGTCGCCTCGGCGCTGTCCTGCCACCGCGCGATCACCAGTTTTCCGGGTTCCGGCACAATGGCCGGGTCCACCAGTATCATCATGCCCTCGGCGATACTGATACCGCTGGGCGCGGTCATCGCATCGCCCACCACACTCAACCAGAAAGCCGGGCCCTGGGCGTGGTAGTCGGTCAGCTCATAGCGCTCCTTGCTACACAGTTTCAGCTCACCCTCGCGCGCCTCAGCCGGCTCCCGCCAGTCGCTGACCGGATAGCGGAAGTACGGGTTGTACTTGTGCGCCAGCGGTATCTCGTCAGCGTCCGGGACGAGTGGCTCGCGGATCACCAGCGCCACTTCGAGAAAGTCCATTCCGAGCGCTTTCAACACGCGATTCATGTTGTCGATGCCGGGCTCGCGACGTTTATTCAGCCAGTGGCCGACGCCGCCCTGGGACATCCCGAGGCGTTCAGCGAGTATCTCTTGAGTGACTTTGAGTTCACTCATCTTGGCCTTGACCAATTCAATCCATTTATCCATGTGCGGCACGATACGTGGGCGCCTCCGGCCATCAAAACACAACTTGTAGTATTTAAATTCTCGTCACAAATACACTTCGTACTAGGATTGGTTCACGGATCTGAATCTAACACGGAGCTTGCCCCCGCCATGAATATCCCCAGCAATGACCTGCCTGACATGCAAATCGACACCAGCCTCACCTCCCCCCAAGGCTCTGCCGCTGCGCAGCGCGCGCTGGACTATTACTTGAAACCAGCTGTTTCAGAAGAGGTGGTCGAGGAACGCTTCTTTGATGTGAACCGCAACATCAGCTGCGAAGAGGCTTTGGTTCATGCGTCAGATCTGCTGCGTTGTGCCGCCGCGACAGCCTTCGAGTCAGCCAACAACCTGCAAGGCGCACCTCGGGATCTGGCGTTTTCGACCGTGCACATGATCGACATGGCCAAGGCGATGGTGGATCGGTCCCTGGAGGACCATCAGAACAGGTGAGACGGAGGTGTTTACGAGGAGGACGGGAAAGAATTTTCCAATCGCGCAGATAAAATCATTTGACTTGCAAACGAGAATGATTATTATTGCATGTAGCTGGTCGCGAGATCAGTCGATTGTCCAAGGAACCTTAGGTCGGTCTCCTGGACTCTCTCCTCATCAGGCTAATCACGGTTTTTGACCCGGCTTTTTGCCGGGTCTTTTTTTTGCCAGTTATTCTGGCTTTACCTTCAGGCTAATGAAGTCTTTAGGTGCTGCAAATTCGAATGGCGCGGATGATATCAAAAGAATGTCCGTTGGCAAGAGATGCCCGGCATCATTGGGCCAAACTAATGAAAAATAGCACTTGAGAATCAATCGCACAGTCTCTAAGCTGCGTCGGCGTCAAGGAGGACGCCCCCCTTTCACCCCGCAATTTCCCCCGGTTTTTCCCTTCCCAGCGTGTAAAGTAGCAGCCATAAAATCATAATCAGGAATCGACTATGACCGTGGCTAAATCCTCTTTCGACATCAGTGCCAACTTCGACAGTGGCAACATTGAAGTGCTGGACATCAGCAACCCATTGCAAGCCCTGCTGGCCATCAAGCCAGACACGCGCAGCCCGCACTTTCAGTGGTTCCACTTCAAGGCCAGCGGTCTGCACGTCGGTCAGGAGCACTGGTTTCGTCTGAACAATGCCAGCAAATCTTCGTACAACAAGGCGTGGGATGGTTATCAGGCCGTAGCCTCCTACGACCACGTCAACTGGTTCCGGGTGCCGACCATCTTCGAAGGCGACTGCCTGCGCTTCAGCCTCGAAGCCACGGCTACCCACGCCTGGTTCGCCTACTTCGAACCCTACAGCCGTGGCCGTCATGACTGGCTGATCGAGCAGGCACTGACCAAGGCTGGCACCGAGCTGCTGGCCACCGGCAAGAGCGCCGAAGGGCGTGATATTCAGCTGCTACGTAAAGGCACTGGCGCCGAAGGTCAGCGCAAGGTCTGGATGATTGCCCAGCAACACCCGGGCGAACACATGGCCGAATGGTTCATGGAAGGTGTGATCGAACGCCTGGAAAAACACGACGACCCGGTCCTCAACAAACTGCTGGCCAGCGCCGACCTGTACCTGGTGCCGAACATGAACCCGGACGGCGCCTTCCACGGTCACCTGCGCACCAACGCCATGGGCCAGGACCTGAACCGCGCGTGGCAGAGCGCCAGCCAGGAAATCAGCCCGGAAGTGTTTTTCGTACAACAGCAGATGGAAAAGTACGGCGTCGACCTGTTCCTCGACATCCACGGCGATGAAGAAATTCCCTACGTATTCACCGCCGGTTGCGAAGGCAATCCTGGTTATACGCCGCGGATCGAGAAGCTCGAAACCCACTTCCGCGATCACTTGAAGCACCTGACCAAAGACTTCCAGACCAAGCACGGCTACACCCGAGATGAGCCGGGCAAGGCCAACATGACGCTGGCGTGCAACAGCGTTGGGCAAAAATTTGACTGCTTGTCGCTGACGTTGGAGATGCCGTTCAAGGACAATAATGACGCGCCGAATGCGTTGACTGGGTGGTCGGGGAAGCGATCGAAGCAGTTGGGGAAGGATGTGTTGACGACGGTGGCGGAGATGGTCAATACCCTACGCTGATCATCGTTTTCACGTATCAAGATCAAAAGATCGCAGCCTTCGGCAGCTCCTACAGGTGTACACAAAACCCTGTAGGAGCTGGCGAAGCCTGCGATCTTTTGACGTTTCACTCAGCCACAACCCGCACACAATCCTCCGGACCCAGCAAACGTCCATCCTCGGCGCGTAACTCCAACCGGCGCACGGGCTGCCCATGAGCTCGGTCAACCACCCGCGAACGCGCCTCCCCTGCCTCATAGAAAAACGCCTCCCCCCACTGTCGCAATCCAATGATCAACGGGAACAGGCCTTTGCCTTTCTCGGTCAGCACGTATTCCTGATAAGCGCTGCCATCCGAGGCCGGCACCAGGTCGAATATCCCGTGGGCCACCAGCGTCCGCAGGCGCGCCGAGAGAATGTTTTTCGCCATGCCCAGATTGCGTTGGAACTCACCGAACCGGCGGATGCCATCGAACGCATCGCGCACGATCAGCAATGACCACCAATCGCCAATGGCATCCAGTGAACGGGCAACCGGGCATTCGGCGTCTTCCATGCTTGTACGTTTGGCCATGAATACGCTCTCGACAACAAATGTGGTTGCAATATAAAACCGGACTCCTTACCGTACAACTGGTTTTATTTAGAAACCACTTTAGGAGCCTGGCATGAAGCCCAATCAACCAATTCTCAGCACTGGCGTGGTGCTGCTATTTGCTGTCGCGTGCGGACTCGCCGTTGGCAACGTGTATTACGCACAGCCGCTGCTCGATGCCATGGCCAAGGCGTTCGCCATGGATACGGCAACCATCGGCATTATCGTCACGCTCACTCAGGTCGGTTATGGCGTCGGATTGTTGCTGTTGGTGCCGCTCGGCGATCTGCTGAACCGTCGACGTTTGATCGTCACGCAAACCCTTTTATCAGTGTTGGCCTTGTTGATGATCGCTCTGGCCTCGAACAGCGCTTGGCTGCTGATCGGAATGACGTTGACCGGTTTGCTCGCGGTCGTGACTCAGGTGCTGGTGGCCTATGCCGCGACGTTGGCAGTGCCGGCGCAACGAGGGCGTGTGGTGGGTGTGATTACCAGCGGCATCGTCGTCGGTATTTTGCTGGCCCGGACAGTGTCCGGCGGCATGGCTGACCTGGCCGGCTGGCGCTCGATCTATCTGTTGTCGGCGGGTTTGACGCTGGTGATGGCGCTGCTGTTGTTCCGCGTGCTGCCCAAGCATGAAGCCGCCAAAACCCGCAGCAGTTACAGCGCGTTGATCGGCTCGGTGTTCACGTTGTTCAAGGAAGAACCGGTGTTGCGTCAACGGGCCATCCTGGCGCTGCTGACCTTCGCCAGCGCCATGGTGTTGTGGACGCCCATGGTGTTGCCGCTGAGCGCACCGCCGCTGTCGTTGTCCCACACCCAAATCGGATTATTCGGACTGGCAGGGGCCGCCGGCGCCTTGGCTGCCGCCCGCGCCGGGCATCCGGCCGGTCGTGGCTGGGGTCAATGGACCAGCGGTTTGTCACTGTTATTGATGCTGGTTTCCTGGTTGCCTATCGCGCTCACCCAGTCCTCACTGTGGGCCTTGCTGCTTGGGGTGATCACGCTGGATCTGGGTTTGCAGGCCGTGCATGTCACCAGCCAAAGCATGATTTATAGCGTGCGCCCCGAAGCCCAAAGTCGACTCACCGCCGGTTACATGCTGTTTTATTCGATTGGCAGCGCCCTGGGCTCGATCGGTTCAACGGCGATGTATGCCTGGGCCGGGTGGATGGGTGTGTGCCTGTTAGGTGCAAGCATCAACGCCGTGGCATTGATTTACTGGTGGCGAACACTCGCCACCCAGACCCAACCGCTGGAAGCCGCCTCACACTGACCATGTAGCAGCGGGCGAAGCCTGCGTCCGGCTGCGAAGCAGTCGTCAAGCCATTCACCTCGGTCAATCTGAATAACCGCGGCGTTTGGTTTTGCGACTGCTTCGCAGCCGAACGCAGCCTCGCAAGCTCGACAGCTGCTACAGGTTTTCGCGGGGGATCAGTGGCGATCCTTCCCCCGCAGCATGCTGTCCAGCACCTCGTCGCGACGTATCCAACCGTGAAACAACGCCGCCGCCAAATGCAGCAGCACCGTCAGGAACAGCAGGTACGCCAAGTACCCATGCGCCTTGCGCAGGAACGCAAACACCTGCGCATTCGCTGGCACGATCGATGGCAATTGCAGCGAGCTGCTAAGCATCACCGGATCGCCTGCCGCCGATATCATCGCCCAGCCCAGCAGCGGCAAAATCAGCATCAGCGCATACAGCAAGACATGCGACGCCTTGGCCGCCAGCGCCTGCCAGCCCGGTAAATCCGCCGGCAACGGAGGTTGTTGCGTGGAGAAGCGCACCCCCAGGCGGACGATCACCAGCAGCAGGATCGCGACACCCAAGGGTTTGTGCAAATGGATCAGCCACTCATGGCGTTCAGACACCGAGGCGGCCATGCCCGCGCCAATAAACAGCATGGCGATGATCATCAACGCCATCAGCCAGTGCAGCAGCCGCGCCAGTGGTGCGAAATGAGTCGGTTGAGTGCTCATTGTTTAGCCTCCTGTTTAGCGGCGGGCAACTGGCTGACTTCGCTGGTGCGACGCAAATAGGAACTGGCGTAACCGGCTGAACGCGCGGCGAGCAGCGGGTCGTCGGAACCTTCGATCCCGGCCGGCAATACCAGCGGGTCGTAGTTGATGTCACGGCACTCGCCGTTGAGTTGTGGTTGGGTGCTTTCGAGTACCAGGGTCCCGGCATTCAGCACCTTGCGGCCGTCGGGCCAGGCCTTGCTCGCATCGTTGACCGGATCGCCGGGGTTGGCCAGGGTGATGTTCAACTGCCAACGCAACGGCCCTGCGGACATACGTTGCACCAGGTCTTTCTCCAGGAACTCGCCGCCCTCCGGCGCCGTTGCGCCCGCCGCATCCTGCGCTACCGGCACCATGCTCCAGCGCACCGCCTGCCGTTGCCCGGACGCGTTCACCAGGTAAAACGCATTGACGCTGTTGTAGGTTTCCGTCACGTAACTGGCCGACGGTTTGGCGGTTTTGATCCAGTCCAGAAACGGCGCGGCTTCCGGATGCGAACCAAAGAACGCGGGCACGGCCGCCGGATTCGGTTTACCGGTGGCCGGGTCTGGCGATTGGGCTTGCTGCAATTGATAGAACGCTTCGGGCGTGCCCACCGGGAACACCGGCATGCTGTTCATTCCGGTGCGCCATTGTTGGCCGTTGGCTTGGGTGAAACGCAGCGCCAGGCTGCGGATCGGCACGCTGTTGTCCGGCGCATAAGGATTACCGGCCGGCAGAGCGAAACGTCCTACCACCGGGGTCCGCGGGTCATTGAATACCTGTGCAGTGGAATAGCTGCGCGCCTCGCCGCTGCTCTCGAAATGCCCGATCACGCACACCCCTTTGGAGTGATTACGTCGAAACCCCGGGTGCACACCGTTGTTGGTCTCCAACACATTGATCAGCTTTTTCGGCGTCAGGCGCTGTGGGTCAAAGGTGCCATTGACGTAGGCAAAAGCCCCGGCCACAACGGCGACAACCACGGCAATGCCGGCCAAACGCACTATCAAGTTTGCGGTACTCAGCGGTGGCCGGGTGGGCGGTGATGAACGATCTACCATGAATGACTCCAGGGCCATCGGCCACAAGTGAGAAGAATCAAGCAGACGAACCCCACGAGGGTTTATTCCCTCGTGCGGTATTTATTTTTTCAGGCGTGGAATAACCTCGGACACCGGGCGTCTTCCTAGTCCACAGCGTAGTGACTAGAAAAAAGTTCATGAACGATATCGACGAACAACTGAGAGAAATCATTCCCAGATTGCGCCGGTTTGCCGTATCGCTGACGCGCAATCCCAGCAGCGCCGACGATCTGGTGCAGGCGAGTCTGGAACGGGCGCTGTCGAGTTGGGCCGACAAACGCCCCGAGGGCGATTTGCGCGCCTGGCTGTTTTCGATCCTTTATCGACAGTTTCTCGATGCCCACCGGCGCTCGCGGCGGTATGCGCGGATGCTCGAATTCTTTACCGGACGTGACGATGCGCAGCCGTCGGTGGAACGCACCGTGATTGCCCAATCGACCCTCAAAGCCTTCGATCAACTCCCGACCGAACAGCGCGCGCTGCTGCTCTGGGTGTCGGTGGAAGGCTTGAGCTACAAGGAGGTCGCCGAGATTCTCGACGTCCCCACCGGCACCGTGATGTCCCGCCTGTCCCGCGCCCGTCAGGCCTTGCGCCAACTCAGCGACGGCGAAATCACCCGCCCTTCCCTGCGGAGACTCAAATGATCAGCATGCCCCCAAGCGAGCATGACCTGCACGCCTACGTCGACCATCAGCTCAGCGATGCCGACCGACGTCTGGTGGACACTTTTCTGGCAAGCAACGCGGAAGTTGCCGCGCAGGTACGTGCCTGGCAACAGGACGCCCAGCAACTGCGCGCGGCACTCGGTGGTGCGTTGCAGCAACCGGCCAATCCGGACCTCGACCCGGCGCTGATTCGCCACCGCCTGAAACGGCAATCGCGCCGCCACCTGGCCAGCGCCGCCGTGTTGCTGATTGCGGTCAGTGTCGGCGGGTTGAGTGGCTGGCAAGCGCGGGAAATGACCCTTCTCAGCGCCGCGCTGCCGATGGCCGATGCGATGCAGGCGTACCGTCTGTTTGCCCAGCAAGGGATGTTGCCGGCCGACTACAAGGTCAGCGACGACGGCGATATGCAGGGCTGGCTCGACCGTTATTTCACCCAGGCCAATCGCTTGCCGGACCTCTCGGGCGCAGGTTTCAAACCGGTCAGCGGGCGCCTGCTCAGCACCGAGCAAGGGCCAGCGGCGATGGTGGTTTACGAGGACCACAGCGGGCACAAGGTCAGCTTCTACGTGCGACCGCCGGGGCCGAAAAACTACCTGTTGCCGAGGGGCAGTCGCAGCGATGGCGAGTTGCAGGCCGAGTATTGGTCGGGGGGCGGCTACAACTACGCGATGGTCAGCCCGAGCGATACACCAGCGGCGCAAATGCTCAAGCAAACCTTGCGGTTTTGATCACAGCGCAATCCTGTGGGAGAGGGCTTGCCCGCGATAGCAAACTGTCAGCCACCATCAATGTTGGATTTGCCGCCGTCATCGCGGGCAAGCCCGCTCCCACAGAGATTTGTGCAGGTTTCCAAGTCGTGTTCAACCCTGGCCAAACACTTGCGAAGGCCTGCGCAACAACGGATCAAACGGATTGATCCGCGGCCCGATCAGCGCCGCTTCGCGCTTGAGCATTTCCACCACTGTCGGCAAGCGATCCGGGCCGAGTCGATCACTCACGGTCGCCACGCTCAACGCCGCCACGGCCCGCCCTTCACGGTCCAGAATTGGCACAGCCACCCCGGCCATGCCTTGCAACACGCCAGTGTTGCGCCCTGCATAGCCGAGTTTGCGCACGTTCTCGACTTCCGAGCGCAGGAACACCTCGTCGTACAGGTGGAAATCCTTCAACCGCGGCAGGTTGTAGTGAATCACCGTGTCGCGCTCCTCCTCCGGCAGAAACGCCAGAATCGCCAGGCTGCCCTGCCCCACGCCCAGCGCCACTCGGCCACCGATATCCCCGGTAAACGTGCGAATCGGAAACGGTCCTTCACTGCGGTCCAGGCAGATCGCATCGAAGCCACTGCGTGCCAGCAAAAACAACGAATCGCCCAACGACGCCGACAGCCGCAGCAACGCCGGCCGCACCAGTTCGCGCAGGTTGCCGCTGTTGCCGGCGCGAGCGGCCAGGGCAAAAAACTCCAGGCTCAGGCGATAGCGTTTGCTGCGTGCATCCTGCTCGACCATACCCTCGTCCATCAGGCTGCGCAGCAGGCGGTGGGTGGTCGGTTGCGACAACCCGATGCGTTGAGCCAGTTGCGTCACGCGCTCCCCGCCCTCGACGGTGTCCCCCAGGCTGCGCAGCACGGCAAACAGCCTTGAGACCGCGCCGACACCGACTTCATTTTTGTTTTCATTCCGCTCAATGGAATCTGACATGGGTTATCTCGATAATTAATTTACTCACCGAATGAAACTGAAAATAGTCATCGCTTCAGTGAAATAGGCCATTGAGCCCATCCTAGTCTTCGTCCTACTCTGCGTCCATCAGGGGCGATTCGAACAACAGCGGCAGCCGACCCACGTCGAGCGCCAACGCACCCAGCAACCTCTTTTCGTATCTGCCCATACAAAAAAGCGCGACCTCAGGCCGCGCATAACAATCTCAGGTGGAGCGCAGTTATGGCTTTTGTGCAACTTGAAGGACTCGGCAAACGTTATGGCGAGATCGACGCCGTCGTCGCCACCAACCTCTCGGTCGAGAAAGGCGAGTTCGTCTCGCTGCTCGGCCCCTCCGGCTGCGGTAAAACCACCCCCCTGCAAATGATCGCCGGCTTCGTTGAAGTCAGCAGCGGACGCATCGTGCTGGCCGGTCGCGACATCACCCCCGCCAACCCCGCCAGTCGCGGTTTGGGGGTGGTGTTCCAGAGTTACGCGCTGTTTCCGCACATGACCGTCAAAGACAACGTCGCCTTCGGCCTGCGCATGCGCAAAGTGCCCAACGGCGAGTTGCAGCAACGGGTCGACCGGGTGCTGAAACTGGTGCGGCTCGACCAGCATGCCGAGCGTTATCCACGGGAATTGTCCGGCGGCCAGCGCCACCGGGTTGCCCTGGCCCGCGCGCTGGTGATCGAGCCACCGGTGCTGCTGCTCGATGAACCATTGTCGAACCTCGACGCCAACCTGCGCGAAGAGATGCAATTCGAAATCCGCCGCATCCAGCGCGAAGTCGGGATCACCACGTTGATGGTCACCCACGACCAGTCCGAAGCGCTGTCCATCAGTGACCGCGTGGTGGTGATGCAGGCCGGGCGCATCACCCAGATCGACGCGCCTTACACCCTTTACGAACACCCGCGCACCGAGTTCATTTCCGGGTTCGTCGGCAAGGCCAACCTGTTGCCCGGCGAGCGTGATGAGGCAGGTGTGGTCCAGGTCCGCAGTGGCGGTGAACTGACCCTCAGCCTGCGCCCGGAAAAAATCGACCTGCGGGAAAAAGGTCAGGGCCGTCTGCAAGGCAACATCGTCAGCCGCTTCTTTCTCGGCAGCCAATGGTTGTATGGCGTCTCGACGACCCTGGGCGAACTCAGCGTGGTGCGCCGCAACGACGGATCGGCACCGATGTGCGAGGGCACGGCAGTTGGCCTGGACTGGGACGCTGCGCTGTTGCGGGTGCTGAGTGTCGACGAGGTGTCGGCATGAGTACGCTCGTTTCCATTCGTCAGGGCCGCCAGGGTTATTGGCTATCGGCACCGGCCCTGGCTTTGTACCTCGGTTTGCTGGTGATCCCGTTGGGCCTGACGCTGCTGCTGTCGTTCAACGTCTTCGACTACAGCTCGGGAATCAACGGCGACGCCTACACCCTCGATCATTACAGCAGCCTGCTGGGTGATCCGTACTTCTACGAAATCTTTCTGCGCACGATGTGGATCAGCGCCCTGACCACCCTGCTCTGCGTGGTGAACGGTGTGCCCGAGGCCTACATCCTCAGCCGCATGGGTGCGCCGTGGCGCTCGATTTTCCTGATTCTGATCCTCACGCCGCTGTTGATTTCGGTGGTGGTACGCGCCTTCGGCTGGAGCCTGTTGCTCGGTGCCGACGGCCTGGTCAACCAGACCTTGCAAGCCTTCGGCGGCTCGCCAATGAAGCTGCTCTACACGCCGTTCGCGGTGGTGATTGCGCTGGTGCACGTGATGCTGCCGTTCATGATCATTCCGGTCTGGACCTCGTTGCAGAAACTCGATCCGGCCGCCGAGCAGGCTGCGTTGTCGCTGGGCGCCAGCCATTTCACGGTGATGCGCCAAGTGGTGCTGCCGCAGATCATGCCCGGTGTGCTCTCCGGCACGTTGATCGTGTTCGGCCTCGCCGCCAGCTCGTTCGCGATTCCCGGCTTGCTCGGCGGACGCCGCCTGAAGATGGTCGCGACGCTGATCTACGACCAGTACCTGTCGGAGCTCAACTGGCCGATGGGCGCCGCGATTGCCGTGGCCCTGCTGTTGCTCAACCTGCTGATCATGCTGTCGTGGAACCGGATGATCGAAGGCCGCTACAAGAAGTCATTGGGATAACTCGTCATGTCCAAGAACGGTCCTTTCGCCCTGCTGTTCCATGCCCTGGTGGTGCTGTTCATGCTCGCGCCGCTGGTGGTGGTGTGCCTGGTGGCCTTCACCCCGGAAAACACCCTGAGTTTGCCGACCACCGACTTTTCCCTGCGCTGGTTCCGCGCAGTATTCGAGCGTGCCGACTTTGTCGATGCGTTCTACAACAGCCTGATCCTGGCGTTCTGCGCCGCCACGTTGGCGACGCTGATCGCGGTGCCGGCAGCGTTGGCGATCACGCGTTTCGAAT
Source organism: Pseudomonas sp. RIT-PI-q (assembly GCF_001297125.1). Lineage (GTDB taxonomy): Bacteria > Pseudomonadota > Gammaproteobacteria > Pseudomonadales > Pseudomonadaceae > Aquipseudomonas. The sequence goes on along the minus strand of NZ_LHPC01000049.1, from coordinate 81,493 downwards.
TCCCCGGCCGGGATTTTTTTAACGGGCTGTTTCTGTCACCGATCATCATTCCGCACCTGGTGCTGGGGGTGGCGTTGCTGCGCTTGTTTGCATTGATGGGGGTGAACGGCAGCTTCGGCTGGCTGATCTTTGCCCACGTGCTGGTGATCACGCCGTATGTGTTGCGGTTGGTGCTGGCGTCGGCGATCGGTCTGGATCGCAGTGCTGAACATGCGGCGCAATCGTTGGGTGCCGGGCGTTTCACACTGTTCCGGCAGATCACCTTGCCGATGATTCTGCCGGGGGTCGCCGGAGGGTGGTTGCTGGCGTTTATCAACAGTTTCGACGAGGTCACGCTGTCGATCTTCGTCACCTCGCCGGCCACGCAAACCTTGCCGGTGCGGATGTACGTGTACGCCACCGAATCCATCGATCCGATGATGGCGGCGGTGTCGGCACTGGTGATTGGTCTGACGGCGTTGACGATGATTTTGCTTGATCGGGTCTATGGCCTGGATCGGGTTCTGGTGGGTAAACAATGAGGGCGCCATGGCTCTGCTGAAACGACTGGCCGAAGGCGACCGCCCGGCCCTGGACTTTACCCTCGACGGCCAACCGGCCAGCGGCCTGCTCGGCGACACCGTGCTGACGGCGGTGCTGACCTGCAGCGAACACCTGCGCGGCAGCGACTTCAGCGCCGAACCCCGCGCCGGGTTTTGCCTGATGGGCGCCTGTCAGGACTGCTGGGTACGCCTGGGCGATGGTCGCCGGGTGCGGGCCTGTTCGACATTACTTGAGGCCGGGCAGCAGATCAGCCGTGAACCGGGGCGTTCGCTATGAACACCGCTAACCAATGTAGGAGCAAGCTTGCTCGCGATAGCAATCTGTCAGCCACCTTCGATGTTGAATGGGCCGCCGTCTTCGCTGGCAAACCAGCTTCTACAGGGGGGGTGTGTCGGGCACAAATCGAAGGGGGGAGCGGGCTTGCCCGCGATGGGGCCCGCAAGCATACACAGCCGAGGTGGGTATGAATTCTGTGGTCATCGTCGGCGCCGGTCCCGCCGGGATCCGTGCTGCGCAAACCCTGGTTGCTCACGGCGTGCGTCCTGTTTTGCTGGATGAAGCAGCGCGTGGTGGCGGGCAGATTTATCGGCGTCAGCCGGCCAATTTCAAGCGTTCACCGGGCAAGCTGTATGGCTTCGAAGCCAGCAAGGCCAGCGCGCTGCATCAAACCATCGACGAGCTGCGCGAGCACCTCGATTACCGCCCCGAGACCCTGGTGTGGAATGCCGAAGACGGTGCTCTCGACACCTTGCATGAAGGCCGTGCCGCACGCTTGGCGTTCTCCCGGCTGATTGTCGCGACGGGCGCCACCGACCGGATTCTGCCAGTACCCGGCTGGACGCTGCCGGGGGTCTACAGCCTCGGCGCGGCGCAGATCGCCCTGAAGTTCCAGGGATGCGCCATCGGCGAACGCGTGGTGTTCGCCGGCAGCGGACCGTTGCTGTATTTGGTGGCGTATCAATACGCCAAGGCCGGCGCGAAGGTGGTTGCGGTGCTCGACAGTTCACCGTTCAGCGCTCAGGCCCGCGCCCTCCCCGGCCTGCTGTCACAACCGGCCACACTGGCTAAAGGCATTTATTACCGCGCCTGGCTGACCGCCCATGGCATCCCGGTGCATCAAGGCGCCAGCCTGACCCAAATCAACGGCCAACAACGCGTGCAATCACTGAGCTGGCGCAACGCAAAAGGCCCGCAACACATCGACTGCGACGCCGTCGCCTTCGCCCATGGCTTGCGCAGTGAAACCCAGCCCGCCGACTTGCCCGGCTGCGCATTCGCCTGGAACCCGCTCACCCGCGCCTGGCTGCCGCAACGTGACAGCGCCGGTCGCAGCAGTGTCGCCGAGGTTTATCTGGCCGGTGATGGCGCCGGCATCATGGGTGCCGACGCCGCCGAAATGGCCGGTGAACGGGCCGCCCTGGCGTTGCTCGAAGACATCGGCTACCTGATCCCGTCAGAGCGCCCCGCGCACCTGGAACATTCCCTGATGCGCATCGGCGAGTTTCGTCAGGGCCTGGAACGGGCCTTCGCCTTTCCCGAAGACTGGGCCACTCACGTCGCGGATGACGTGATGATCTGCCGTTGCGAGGAAGTCGCGGCCGGAGACATTCGCCAGGTCGTGCGCGAAGGCCATTGGGAAATCAACCGGGTCAAAGCCCACTGCCGCGTCGGCATGGGTCGCTGTCAGGGCCGGATGTGCGGCGCAGCAGCAGCGGAAATCATTGCCTGCGAAAGCCAACGTGATGTGTCCGACATTGGCCGCTTGCGGGCTCAGGCGCCGATCAAACCCCTGCCGTTTGGTCTGGAGGTCGAGGCATGATCGAGGTCGATGCAGTGATCATTGGCGGCGGCATTGTCGGCGCCTCCGCCGCGCTGTTCCTGAGCAAGGCCGGTCGCCGTGTTGCGCTGCTGGAGCGGGACTTTTGCGGCTCGCATTCCAGCGGCGTGAACTACGGCGGCGTGCGTCGTCAGGGCCGGCCGCTATCGCAACTGCCCTTGTCACAACGGGCGCATGAAATCTGGAGTCGACTGCCGCAACTGATCGGCATCAACGGCGAATATCAACGCAGCGGCCACTTGAAATTGGCCCGCAGCCTCAACGATCTGCACGCCTTGCAGGACTATGCCGCCAGCAGTCAGGGCTTCGGCCTCGATCTGCAAGTGCTCGACCGCAACGAGTTGCGCGAGCGTTTTCCGTGGGTCGGTGAGGTGGCGGTCGGCGCCTCGTTCTGCCCGGACGACGGTCACGCCAACCCGCGCCTGGTGTCCCCGGCGTTTGCCCAGGCCGCACGTCGGCATGGCGCGCAACTGCATGAACAGTGCGCGGTGAATGTGGTGGAACACGACGGTCAGCGCTTTCGTGTCAGCACACAAAACGGTCTCGAACTGCGGGCGCCCTGGCTGCTGAACTGCGCCGGCGCCTGGGCCGGAAACCTCGCCGCGCAATTCGGCGAAGCGGGGCCGATGCCCGCCGGGCACCCGGCGATGCTGGTCACCGAACCGTTGCCACTGGTGATGAACGCCAGCGCCGGCGTCGAGGGCGGCGGCATTTATGCCCGACAGGTCGCGCGCGGCAATTGCGTGTGGGGCGGCGGCCAGGGGTTTGCCCTCGACGACGCTCGCGCCCGTCCCGGCCAGCACGCGGTGATCGAGATCCTGCGCCAGGCCGTCGAACTCTACCCGTTTCGTGAGGGCGCCCAGGCCATTCGCACCTGGAGCGGCACCGAAGGTTACCTGCCCGATCGCCAACCGGTGATCGGCCACAGCAGCACGCAACCCGGTCTGTTGCATGCGTTCGGCTTTGCCGGCGCCGGTTTCCAGATCGGCCCGGCGGTGGGCCAGGCGCTCACCGAAATAATCTGCAGCGGCACGTCAACCACGCCGCTGGATGCGTTTTCCATCACCCGGTTTCACTCCATCTCCGTTGCTTGATAGAGGAAGGTCGCGCCAATGAATAACGTCAAACGCACTGCATTGCTGGGTTTCTCCTGCCTGAGCGCCCTGTTCACCGTCAGCCAGGCCCAGGCCGAACCGACGCTTTACCTGGGCATGAACGGCGGCACCATGGAACGGCTGTACGCCGACAAAGTGCTGCCGGTGTTCGAGAAGGCCAACAACGTCAAAGTGGTGATCGTGCCTGGCACCTCGGCCGATATTCTGGCCAAGGTCCAGGCCAGCAAAGGCAACCCGCAGATGCACGTAATGTTCCTCGACGACGGCATCATGTACCGCGCCATCGCCATGGGCCTGTGCGACAAACTCGAAGACAGCGCACCGCTGGCGCAGATTCCGGCCAAAGGGCGGATCAAGGAACAAGCCGTGGCGGTCAGCCTCGGGGTGACTGGGCTGGCGTACAACACGCGGTTGTTCAAGGAAAAAGGCTGGAGCGCGCCGACCTCATGGATGGACATGGCTGACCCGCGCTTCAAGGACAAACTGGTGTTCCAGTCGATGGCCTCTTCGACCTTCGGCCTGCACGGGTTCCTGATGTTCAACCGGATTCAGGGCGGCAGCGAAACCGACGTCGAGCCAGGCTTCAAGGCGTGGCCAAATACGGTCGGGCGTAACGTGCTGGAGTACATTCCGAGCTCGGCGAAGATTTCCGAAATGCTCCAGACCGACGAAGCGGCGTTGTTCCCGCTGACGCCGACCCAGGTCACCGCCCTGAAACTCAAGGGCATGCCGGTGGAATACGCGCAACCGAAGGAAGGCGCCGTGGTGCTCAACGTCGCTGAATGCGCCATCGCCAACAACACCCAGCCGGAACTGGCGCAGAAACTCGCCGCGTTCCTGCTGACACCTGAAGCACAAGCCGCCGCGCTTGAAGATGGCGACCAGATCCCGTCCAACCCGAACACCCCGACCACCGACAAGACCCGCGGTCAGGTCGAGGCGATGAAGCAATACCTGACCACCGCCATTGCGATCGATTGGGATCAGGTCAACGAACAGCGTCCGGCGTGGAATGCGCGGTGGAATCGCAGCATCGAGCGCTAACGAACTGAGACAAGACGATTGAGGCAACAAAGCAACCCCTGTGGGAGCGGGCTTGCCCGCGATAGCGGTGCGTCAGACAACATCAATGTCGACTGATGCGTCGCCTTCGCGGGCAAGCCCGCTCCCACAGGTTTCGTGCGTTGATTGGTTTTCGAGCAAGGCTCCCCCGCTACAAGGGTTTCGATAACGCCACGGGAATGAAAATTCCCCGTTTGGTTACACTACCCCGCCGCAGCCCGGTAAGCCGGGCTGAAGATCACGGGGGTGACATCACAGTGGCCGTTCGACCGCCAAGCCGTTCGCGACTCACACCACGCTGGCCGACGCTACGCCGCTTGTTCGGCAAGGCATCGGCTGCGCCAGCCAGTGCCTGCGGTCGAGTCATCCACGACTACTTCCACCACAAGGCCCACGCCCAGGGTTACACCCTCAGCCATAGCCAGCAGCGCGTGATCGATTGCATGGCGCAGCACGCCACGGCGCTGCTCGGCACTTCGGCGAAAACACTGCCGGGCCTTTACCTGCATGGCGCCGTCGGACGTGGCAAGAGCTGGCTACTGGACGGCTTTTTCCAGGCCCTGCCGATCGCGGAAAAACAGCGTCTGCACTTCCATCAGTTCTTTGCCCAACTGCACCAGGGCATGTTCAGCCATCGCGATCAGCCCGATGCACTTGCAGCCACCCTCGATCAGTTGCTGCGCGATTGCCGGGTGCTGTGCTTCGACGAGTTTCACGTCCACGACATCGGCGATGCGATGCTCATCACGCGGCTGTTCAAGGCGTTGTTTCGCCGCGGCATCCTGCTGCTGGTCACCTCCAATTACCCACCGGAAGGCCTGCTGCCCAACCCGCTGTACCATGCGCGCTTCAAACCGGTGATCGACTTGATCAACGCGCGCATGCAGATCCTGGAAGTCGGCGGCCCTCACGATTACCGCAGCCAGGTCAGAACCCACGCGCAGCAGTTGTTCACCCTGGGTCAGTACATCTGGCCTGCCACGGCGGCGCAGCGCCAGACACTGAATTTGCCCGAACACAACACGCCAGCCATCGCGCTGCCTGTCGGGGCCCGGCATCTGCAAGCCCGATACTGCGCCGAGCGCACTATCGGGTTCACTTTTAGCGATTTGTGCGATCAACCCACTGCCGTCATGGACTACCTGGAGCTGTGCCGGCGTTTCGATCACTGGGTCATAGATGAACTGCCCAACCTTGCCGATTGTTCCATCGCCGCCCAGCAGCGCTTTATCAATCTGGTCGACGTGTTGTATGACCAGGACAAACATTTGATCCTGCTCGGGCAGCGGTCATTGCGTGAAAGCCTGGGGGGCGATGCCATTGACCTGGCGCGTACGCGGAGTCGGTTGGGGCAACTGGTGGAAGTGCGCGAGGCATAGATCAAAAGATCGCAGCCTTCGGCAGCTCCTGCATTGCACGCGTACTCCTGTAGGAGGTGCCGAAGGCTGCGATCTTTTGATCTTTGATTCATGCCAAGTCGTTATCATGCCACCCACGCCTTCTTCCCGATCAATAGTGAATCTGTTCATGGATACCCTTGCACAACTGCGCGCCGGTCAATTGTCGGGCATCACCCGTCTGGACCTGGCCTGTGGCCTGACCGAGTTTCCCCGTGAAATTTTCGACCTGGCCGACTCGCTGGAGGTGCTCAACCTCACGGGCAACGCCCTGAGCTGCCTGCCGGACGACTTGCACCGCCTGACCCGCCTGCGTGTGTTGTTCTGTTCGGACAATCAGTTCACCGAACTGCCCGCCTGCCTGGGCCAGTGCGCGGCGCTGACCATGGTCGGCTTCAAGGCCAACCGCATCGAAACAGTCCCCGCCGCCGCCCTGCCGCCGTTGTTGCGCTGGTTGATCCTGACCGACAACTGCATCGAAGCGCTGCCGACCGAGCTGGGTGAACGCCCGCATCTGCAAAAACTCATGCTGGCCGGTAATCACCTGCAGCGTTTGCCCGATAGCTTGCGTCACTGTCATCGACTCGAACTGATCCGCATCGCCGCCAACCGGTTGACCGAGCTGCCCGAATGGCTGCTGACCCTGCCGAGCTTGACCTGGCTGGCCTACGCCGGTAATCCGCTGGAAACCGAAGCCGACGCCGCCGCCCTTGAAGCGACCCCGAGCATCCCCTGGTCGGAACTGCACCTGGAGCAGCAACTGGGCGAAGGTGCTTCGGGGGTGATTCATCGGGCAACGTGGCAACGGCCGGGGCTCCCCGCCATGCCGGTCGCGATCAAACTTTACAAAGGCGAAATGACCAGCGATGGCTCGCCCCTGCATGAAATGAACGCCTGCATCACCGCCGGCATCCACCCCAACCTGATCCGGGTCGAGGGGCGGATCGTCGGGCATCCGCACGATCAGGTCGGGCTGGTCATGCAACTGCTCGACCCGAGTTATCGCAACCTGGCCGCACTGCCGAGCCTGGCGTCCTGCACCCGCGACGTCTACGCCAACGACACCCGGTTCAGTGCCGGCGTAGCCTTGCGAATCGCCAGCGGCATCGCGTCAGTAGCCGAGCATTTGCACCGACACGGCATCACCCACGGCGACCTCTACGGCCACAATATTTTGTGGAACGAGCAAGGTGATTGTCTGCTGGGGGACTTTGGCGCGGCGTCTTTCCATGCCACCACGGACAACCTTGAAAGCCGCGCATTGCAACGCATCGAAGTGCGCGCGTTCGGGGTTTTGCTGGGGGAATTGCTGGAGCGGATCGACTCGGGGCTGAGCGATGAGGGACGTGGGCAGTTGGAGGATTTACAGCTGCGCTGCTGTCAGGCGGATGTACTGGCGCGGCCGGGATTCAGCGAGATTGTGCGGGAGTTGAATGGCTGGTGATCCCTGAAAAAATCGCAGCCTGCGGTAGCTCCTACAGGGTTTTGCGTACACCTGTAGGAGCTGCCGAAGGCTGCGATCTTTGATCTTTAACCCGCCAACCCGACAAACATGTCCTGCACGTCATCATGGTTATCGAGGCCTTCAAGGAACGCTTCGACTTCAGCCATCTGCTCATCGCTCAGACCGGTGACCGGGTTCTTCGGCTGGTAACCCAACTTCGCCGACAACACCGTGAAACCTTGCTCTGGCAGCGCTTTCTGCACCGCATCGAGGTCCGCAGGCTCGGTCAGGAACAGGGTCGTGCCCTCTTCTTCACCCGGTTCGAAATCCTGGGCACCGGCTTCGATCGCGGCCATTTCCGGATCGGCGTCAGGGCTGTCCGGGGACGCCTCGATCATGCCGACATGGTTGAAGTCCCACGCCACCGAACCGGAAGCGCCCAGTTGGCCCTTGCGGAACGCCACGCGGATTTCAGCGACGGTGCGGTTGATGTTGTCGGTCACGCATTCAACGATCAGCGGCACCTGATGCGGCGCGAAACCTTCGTAGGTCACGCGATGGTATTGCACGGTTTCGCCGAGCTGGCCCGAGCCTTTCTTGATCGCGCGTTCAAGGGTTTCGCGGGGCATCGAAGCTTTTTTAGCCTGTTCAACCACCAGTCGCAGGTGTGCGTTAGTGGCAACATCGGCACCGTTACGCGCAGCAATGGTTATTTCTTTCACCAGTTTGCCGAAGATCTTGCCCTTGGCGTTAGATGCCGCTTCTTTGTGTTTAACCTTCCACTGTGCGCCCATTACTCACTCTCTTATCTATGGCGCCGAGACATCTATTGGCCGACGCATGGCGCAAGTTTATACGGCCTAAAGTTGGCAATCGACCAAAAAAATCGCAACGACGGATCGACATCTTCACCGGTGGTTGTAGGGCGATTCTGAAAAGTCGATTTGCCATGTCCTTAAACCGCTATGGTTTCGTACCCTCTGCGCCCGTACCCATGGCAGAAGCGCAATCGATGCACAACGACAAGGAAAGTCCCTTCACCCTGACACTCCTCGACGGTGATTTGAGTTTGCAGGTGTTGCAGTTCAGTGGCCGTGAAGGCCTCAACCGGCCGTATCGATTCGACATCGAAGTGATCGGCCTGGCACCGGCCATGAACCTCGACCGGCTGCTGCAACAGGCGGCTTTTCTCAGCCTGGGGGATGGCAACGGTATTCACGGGGTGCTCCATAGCGTCAGCTATGAACATCGCGGCCCGTACCGCATCGGCTACAAACTGTGGCTGGTGCCCTACCTTCAGGCGCTGGACCGGCACCGTTCACGCCGGGTGTTTCATCGCGTGAGCGTGCCGATGATCTTGCGTCAGTTATTCGAGGAACATGACTTGCCCGAGGGCAGCTATCGTTTTGAGCTGGCGAACGGGCACTACCCGCTGCGGCCTTTTTGCATTCAGTACGAAGAGACTGACCTGACCTTGCTGCAACGCTTGTGCGAAGAGGAAGGCATTCACTATCACTTCGAACATCACCGCGATGGGCATGTGCTGGTCCTGGCCGATGACAGCCTGAGCTTCCCGCAGGAGCCGCTGCTGATGACCTTCGAGGACGACGCCAGCGGCGAAAGTGCCCTGCCGACGATCACTGAATTGTTCCAGCGGCACGACTCGCCGCCCATGCCTACACAACCGGATGCACAAAACCGTGGCGCGCTGAACGTCGACGACGGCGCGGCCAATCACGCCTTTGCCAGATCGGCTCCGACGCTACCGCGCCCCGCCCCGGAACAGAGCCATCGTGATCAACGCAGCCGCCGACAACTGGAGCGTCTGCGTTGCCAGCATGTGCAGATTCATTGCCAAAGTAACCTGAGCGCTGTGCACAGCGCGCGGATCGTGCAAGTGGCCGAGCACCCGCTGTCGAGTTTCAATGATCAATGGCTGCTCACCGAGACCCGACATCAGGGGCAACAGCCTTCGATTCTCGCTGGAGACAAGGCCGATATCGCCCTGACGTACCGCAACCAATTCACCGCCATTCCCTGGTCAACGGTATTCAGGCCGGCGCTCGAACACATCAGGCCGTGCATCCCGGGATATCAGCCCGCTCGGGTGCTTGGCCATAACGGGGAGCCGGCGACGCTGGATGATCGCGGTCGAATACAGGTCAGACTATGGCCCACCGTGGAACCCGATCCGGATCAATCCATCGGCCTCTGGCTACCGGTTGCCCTCGCCACGCCGGACGGCCGAATAAACCCGTGCACACTGCCGAGGGCTGGCAGCGACGTGCTCATCAGTTTCCTCGACAGCGACCCGGATCGTCCGGTGCTCTGCGCCGGGTTGGGCCGCACTCACATGCCTCGGCCCGCGCCAACGCCAGACTCCCGCAGCGATACCCGCTTGCTGCTCGACTGGCTGGTCAATCGCCCTGATCTTTAGCCCTTGTCAGCCTTGCCGGCCGCCGCTGCGAATTTCGCCAGGCGTACGTCCAGATGCCGAGGCCGGCGCCCGTGATCCTCGGCGCGTTCCTTGCGACGGATCGCGTTGCGCACCATCAGTGAGCCGAGGTAACGAATCGGCTCCGGAGGAAAGAAGCCCAAGGGCCCATTCACCAGCGGCGAACGGGTCCAGGCGTTGTCCAGGCCCTGGACCATCGAGGCGAGAATCTGCCCGCCCATATGACACGGCCCGACCCCGCTGCCGGAATAACCGCAACCGTAGAACACGTTGCCGCTGGCACTCATCTGGCCGAAAAACGGCAACCCCGTCACCGAGCGATCCGAAGGACCGTTCCAGGTCGCTTCGACCTTGACCTCGGCAAACGCCGGAAAGAAATCCGCGAGGCTGTGCTGCAACAGACCGGCATAGGGCGATGGCTGATCGAACACCGGCAGCATGCGCCCACCATAGGCGAAGGTATTGCCGCCCTTGCCGAGCATGATTCGACCGTCCGGGGTGTTGTGGTAGTAGTGCACGAAAATCCGCGAATCGAGCACCGTGACGCCGCTGGTCAAGCCGATTTCGTTGAGCAGGTCGGGTCGTGGTTCGGTGATCAGCATGTCGCTGGAAACGATCGCCACACTGCGTTCGAACTGCGGAAATGCGCGGGCCATCCAGGCATTCATCGCCAACACCACCCGGTCCGCGCGGATGTTGCCGTTCGGGGTTCTGATCCCCGCAGGCTTACCTTCCTCCAGTCCGGTCATGGCGGTCTTTTCATGAATCCTCACTCCGAGTTGCAAGGCGACCCGGCGTAAACCGCGCACCAATTTGCCAGGCTGCACACTCGCAGCGGCCGGGGAAAACCAGCCTTCCAGGTGCTTGCTGGAACCGGCCATGCGTTGCACATCGGCCACCGGCCGTTGAGTGAAAGAGTTGATGCCGTTGCGCTCCAGCGCCGCAATCACCGCGTCGGTCGAGCCGCATTGGGCGCGGTTGGTGGCGGTATAAAGCGTGCCATCGAGGCGGTAATCGGCATCCACCGCGTACTGCTCGCAGAAGGCGCCGATGGCGTGGATGCTGCGCTCCGACTCCTTGACCAGACGCACCGCTTCTTCGACGCCGAACAGCCGTTCCAGAGTGAAATACTTGGCCGACCACGACAGCGCGCAACCACCGTTGCGCCCGCTGGCACCGGCACCGCAAATATCGGCCTCGATCAGCAGCACATCCAGTTCGGGGTTTTGCTCCTTGAGCATGATCGCGGTCCACAACCCGGTGTAGCCACCGCCGACGATGCAGACATCGGCGCGGGTGTCGCCGTCCAGTGCCGGGCAGGTTTCGGATGTATCCGCCTTCAAGGCCTGGTCCAGCCAAAAGGGTCTCATGGGGAAATCTCCAGTCAGGTATCCACACGCCGGCCTGCCGCAGGCGCAGCAAGCCGCGAGGGAAAGGGGTTCAGCTACGCAGGGGTTTTACGGTCATCGCTTGGTTAGGCACGAAGGCGCTGTCAGGGCGCAGGCCAGCCGGGCGACTGTTCCAGTGCGGGATCAACACCAGGGCTGAGAACATGGCGCAGCCGGCGAAGACGATAAAGACGGTGACCGAGTCGAAATAGCCCGGCAGCAACCCGCCGAGAATCGCCCCGACCGAGCCGCAACCGTTGACGAAACCGGCCGCTGTTGCGCCCGCCTTGGCGGTGCCGAAATCGATCGCGGCGGCGCCACTGATCATCGAGTCCGGTCCGTACAACGTCAGGCCCATGACGAATAACAGCGCCACCACCAGCAACACGCTACCGGTGTGCAAAGCGCCCATGAACAAGGCCAGCGTCAGGGTCAGCGCCAACAGGCTGAGTACGCACGCTGGCATGCGTCGGGCGCCGAACAGTTTGTCCGAAGCCAGGCCGAGCAGGATCGGCCCGAGCAGCCCGGCCAATTCAAACGCGGTGGGAATGATCGCCGCGCCGACCTTGCCCACGGTCGGCATTTGCTCGAAGACGATCACCGGCCCCCAGAGCAGAATCGCGTAGCGCGCCGGTTTCAGCAGAAAGTACGCCAGGCCCAGCACCAGCACCGTGCGGTTGCGCAGGATTTCCTTTAACGGTTCCAGAACGCTGATCTTGCTTTGCGCGTAGGTCTCTTCCGCCGTCAGCTCCGGCTCCGGTTCCACCGCCGGCAAGCCGACGTCTTCCGGTTTGTTGCGTTGAAAAATAAAAAACAGCACGGCGACCAGCCCAACCACCGCCGCACTGGAAATGAATGCCGCGTGCCAGGTGCCGATCAGCGTATACGCCCACCAGCCTGCAAACGGCGACGCGACCAGACCGCCAAAGGCGTAGCAGGAACTCCATAACCCGAGCACCCGCCCACGCTGCTCGGCGGGAAAGAAGCTGCCGATGTTCTTGCACAGCCCCGACCATCCCGTGGACTGCGCCAACCCTTGAATCAACATGCACGTGGCGAAGATCGGCAGTGTGGCGAAGCTGCCCATTACCAGCGCGGCGACGGCGGAAATCAGCAACCCGCCAAGCACCACGACCCGAGGGCCGAAGCGGTCGGCGAGGATGCCCCAGGTGAATTGGCCGATGGCGTACGCGGTCAGGTAGATGGCATCGAGGTTGGCCATGGCCATTTTGTCGAGCATGAAGGTGGGGTCTTCGGCGATCCCCAGTTTTGCCACGGAAAAAGCTTTGCGGGTGAAGTAGAAAGCGGCGTAGGCGAGCCAGGTGATCGCGAAGATCTGCACGCGCCAACGCTTGATAGTGCCGATGTGCTTGTTCATTGTGGTTCTGACCTCAGGGTGTGAGTGTGCCGGCAGAATTTGAGAAATAACGCCTGTTTTTTTATTGTTGAGCACTTCGATACCGCTGCTTCCCTGAGGCGATATCGGTCAGATGAGACCTGCTGTTGCACGCCAGGCTCATGGCCACCGCTGCTGTTCGACTGACCAGTCACCGGGGCTGAGGTCGATAAAAACAATTACTGATTAATAAGTGAAATCGATTTATCGTATTTCCAATATAAGCTCAGCTTGTTACTGGAGGTTTCGATGTCGGTTTCCCACGCCCAGCTCAAAGCCTTCCACGCCGTGGCCGTCCACGGAAGCTTTACCAAAGCCGCCGAGCGGTTATTTCTGACGCAACCGGCGATTTCCGACCAGGTGCGCAAACTCGAAGAGCGTTTTGGTGTGTTGCTGTTTCACCGCAACAAACGCTCGGTGCGCCTGACTGATCTGGGTGAGCGCTTGCTCAGCATCACGCAGCGACTGTTCGTCATCGAAGCCGAGGCGCAGGAGTTACTTCAAGACTCGCAGGCATTGCAGACCGGCAGCCTGATCCTTGCCGTCGATGCGCCGGTGCATGTGTTGCCGCAGATCGCACGGTTCTGCGAACGCTACCCCGGCATCAGCGTGAAGATCGAAACCGGCAACACCGATGAATCGTTGTTTCGGTTGTTCAACTATCAAGCCGATCTGGCGTTGCTGGGCCGCGAGGTCAGCGACGAACGACTGATTTCGCTGCCATTGCGCAATGACCCGATGGTGGCGTTCGTGTCGCGCAATCATCCCTGGGCTGATCGCGAGTCCATCTGCCTGGCGGACCTCGACGACACGCCGTTGGTGCTGCGGGAAATCGGTTCAGTGACTCGACAAACGCTGGAAGAGGAGATGGCCCAGGCCGGGTTTCGCATCCGCCCGGCGATTCAGGTCGAAGGCCGGGAAGCGGCGCGTGAGGCGGTGGTCGTGGGGATTGGCGTAGGCGTGGTGTCGGCCGCCGAGTTTGGTGCGGATTCCAGGGTGTGTGCGTTGCCGATTACCGATTGCAAACGGCGGCTGACAGAGACGCTGGTGTGCTTGCGCGAGCAGAGTTCCCGGCGGGTGGTGGCGACGTTTCTGGAGATGGTTCGCGAAAGCCTGGTTTAAGCCGGTCCGGCCTCATCGCGGGCAAGCCCGCTCCCACAGAGATCTGCAAATCTTGTGTACGACGCAAAACCTGTGGGAGCGTGGCTTGCCCGCGATGGCCGCGCCACGGTTTACCGGACTGGCGCCAAGCCAAAAAACGCCTGTATCAAACGCAAATCCCGCCGCCGTTCCATACACCCGATCATGTGCCGATTCACCAACCCCTCACCAATAATCGGCACCGCCGCCACTCGCGGGTCATGGCTGACTTCCACCGAAGACACCACCCCCACACCCAATTGCGCAGCGACGGCCTCGGTCACCGCCTCGCGGCTGTCCAGTTCCAGCAACACCCGTGGATTAACCTTGGCCTGGGCGCAAGCCTCATCAAACGTGCGTCGAGTGATCGAACTCGGCTCACGCAACACCATGATCACCTGATCCAGTTCCTTGAGCTGCACACCCTTGGACTTCTGCGCCCACGGATGGCTGTCGGGCACCAATGCGCAGATTCTTGATTCGCTCAACGCTTGCAAATGCAGCCCCTTGCGCGGCTCGACCTCGGTCAGCACCGCGACGTCGGCATGTTCCGACAACAGCGCCGCCAGCGTTTCCTGCGCGTTACCCAAGCGCAAATTCACGGTGATCCCCGGATACCGCGCCCGCAGGCTCGCCAGCATCGGCATCACCATGTGCGGGCCGTCCGCCGCCACTTCCAGACGTCCAGTCAGCAACTGCCGATTCGCCTCCAGCATCACCTGCGCTTCTTCGGCCAGGCCAAACATTGCGCGGGTGATCGCCGCGAGTTTGGTGCCCTCTTCCGTCAGCTCCACCCGTCGCGCGGTGCGGCGCAACAAGGTGATCTGATAGTGCTCCTCCAAGGCTTTGATGTGCCCGGTGACCGCCGGTTGGCTGATGAACAGACGCGCGGCGGCCCGGGTAAAGCTGCCCTCGCGGGCCACCGCATCAAAGGCGCGGAGCTGGAACAGGTTCATGAATAACCCTCACTGATGGCTGGCATAACAACAAACAATTTGATTGATAGCTCGGCAAATTGCAATTTAAGCCCCGTAGCTTCATCCCATCGATTGCGAGGACACGAGAATGAGTACTGCCGAACCCATCCTGCTCACCCCCGGCCCACTGACCACATCGGCCCGCACCCGTCAGGCGATGATGGTCGACTGGGGTTCATGGGATGACCGCTTCAACCAATTGACCGCCAGCCTTTGCGAGCAACTGCTGGCGATCATCAACGGCGCCGACACTCACCACTGCGTGCCCCTGCAAGGCAGCGGCACCTTCGCCGTCGAAGCTGCAATCGGCACGCTGGTGCCTCGCGACGGTAAAGTCCTGGTGCTGATCAACGGCGCTTATGGCAAACGCCTGGCGAAAATCTGCGAAGTGCTCGGCCGTCCGTTCAGCACCTTCGAAACCGCTGAAGACGAACCGACCACCGCCGCCGACGTCGACCGCCTGCTGCGCGGCGATGCCAGCATCACCCACGTTGCGCTGATTCACTGCGAAACCAGCACCGGCATTCTCAACCCGCTGCCGGAAATCGCCCAAGTCATTGCACAACATGGCAAACGCCTGATCATCGACGCCATGAGCTCCTTTGGCGCCCTGCCGATTGACGCGCAACAGGTGCCGTTCGACGCACTGATCGCCGCCTCGGGCAAATGCCTGGAAGGCGTACCGGGCATGGGTTTTGTCTTCGCTCGTAAAGAAGCGCTGGCGAATGCCGCTGGCAACTCGCACTCGCTGGCGATGGATTTGTTTGACCAGCACACCTACATGGCCAAGACCGGTCAGTGGCGCTTTACCCCGCCGACCCATGTGGTCGCCGCGTTGCACGAAGCGCTGCTGCAATACAACGAAGAAGGTGGCTTGCCGGCCCGGCATCAGCGCTACGCCGACAACTGCAAAGTGCTGCTCGATGACATGGCCAAACTGGGCTTGCGCAGCTTTCTGCCAGCCGAAATCCAGGCGCCGATCATCGTCACCTTCCACGCGCCGAAAGACCCGCGCTACCAGTTCAAGGAGTTCTACGAACGCGTCAAGGCCAAGGGTTTCATCCTTTATCCCGGCAAATTGACCCAGGTCGAAACCTTCCGCGTCGGCTGCATTGGGCACGTCAACCAGGCCGAGATGCACGCGGCGGTGGCAGCGGTTGCCGACGTGCTACGCGAAATGGAAGTCCTCGACATCTGATTCACGATGCCCTGTAGGAGCTGTCGAGTGAAACGAGGCTGCGATCTTTTGACGTTGCCGTTTCAAAGATCGCAGCCTCGTTTCACTCGACAGCTCCTACAGAAAATCACCATTTCCCACCGACAGGATTTGAGACATGAACTACGCAAACCCAACCAAACTCCAAGCCGCCATCCTCGACTGGGCCGGCACCGTGGTCGACTTTGGCTCCTTCGCCCCAACGCAGATTTTTGTCGAAGCCTTCGCCGAGTTCGACGTCCAGGTGTCCATCGAAGAAGCCCGTGGGCCGATGGGCATGGGCAAGTGGGATCACATCCGCACCCTGTGCGATCAGCCGCAAGTCGCCGAGCGTTATCGCAAGGCCTTCGGCCGCACGCCGACCGATGACGACGTCACCGCGATTTACGAGCGCTTCATGCCCTTGCAGATCGAGAAAATCGCCGAGCACTCGGCGCTGATTCCGGGTGCACTGGACACCATCGCCAACCTGCGCCAGCAAGGGATCAAGATCGGTTCTTGCTCCGGTTACCCGAAACAGGTCATGGACAAGGTTGTAGAACTGGCCGCCACCAACGGTTACGTCGCCGATCACGTGGTCGCCACCGACGAAGTACCCAACGGCCGCCCATGGCCGGCTCAAGCCCTGGCCAACGTAATCGCCCTGGGCATCGACGATGTTGCGGCCTGCGTGAAGATCGACGACACGGTGCCAGGCATTCTCGAAGGACGTCGCGCCGGCATGTGGACCGTGGCGTTGATCTGCTCGGGCAACGCGCTGGGCCTGGACTACGAAGGTTATCGCGCGCTCAGCAGCGACACCCTGGCCAGCGAACGCAAGCGCATCCACGCCCTGTTCGCCGGCTCGCGGCCGCACTACATGATCGACACCATTAGCGATCTGCCGGAAGTCATCGCCGACATCAACAAGCGTCTGGCCAACGGCGAGATGCCGCAAACCAACTGATCCAAAACCGCACGGCCCCCGTAGGAGCTGTCGAGTGAAACGAGGCTGCGATCTTCTGATCTTGTTTGTAAAAAGCAAAATCAAAAGATCGCAGCCTCGTTTCACTCGACAGCTCCTACAAGGGTTGTGCGTTTTTTCTGTCTATTACCTGAACCAGCGCATTCGACGATCGATCGCCTCAGGCAAACCCTCCGAAACGGATTACAGTTAAAGCACACCGTCGAACAAGAACGGTGGCTCGACCTGACCTGTGAGGAACGCCGTATGCCGTGGAAAAACTCCGATTCGCGCTACAGCACCGTATCGATCGCGCTGCATTGGTTGATGCTGGTGTTGCTGGTGCTGGTTTACGCCTGTATCGAATTTCGCGGGATCTTTCCCAAAGGCAGCGGCGGTCGAGCGCTGATCACTGAATCGCACTTCATGCTGGGTTTGACGGTGTTCGTACTGGTATGGCTACGGCTGTTCGCTCGCAGTCTGGGGCCGGCGCCGCAAATCTTCCCGGCGTCGCCGCACTGGCAGACGGTTCTGGCCAGATTGATGCACTGGGCACTGTATATTTTCATGATCGCCATGCCGATCCTGGGCTGGCTGGTCACCAGCGCCAAGGGCCATCAAGTGATGTTCTACGGCTTCGACCTGCCGTTGCTGGTTGCGGAAGACAAGGCATTGGCCAAGCAGATCCAGGGCTGGCATGAACTCGGCGGCACCATTGGTTATTGGCTGATCGGCCTGCATGCCGTAGCGGGGATTTATCATCATTACGTGGTGGGCGATAACACCTTGCTGCGGATGATGCCCAAACGCGAACCTCGTAACACCTGACACCACCGAAAACTTGTAGGAGCGGGCTTGCCCGCGAAGGGGCCGTGTCAGTGAAATCAATGTTGCCTGACACACCGCCTTCGCGGGCAAGCCCGCTCCCACAGGGGTTGGCGGTGATTTTCAGATTTGGGGATGGAAACCCCGGCGGCCCTGCAAGCCGCCAGTGTGGATGAAAATCAGCCGTGTGCCCTTTTCGAACCTTGCGGTTTCAACGTGCTGCTTGAGCGCCAACAGCGCTTTGCCGGTGTACAGCGGTTCCAGTGGAATGCCGCTGACCTGCTCGGTCTGTTCAATGAATTCAAGCAACGGCGGATCGACTTTGGCAAAACCCCCACGGCTGGCATCGAACAGTTCGTAAGCCGGATTCTCTACAGCCGCCTCTCGCACAATCGATTCGACCTGCTGCGCCACGCCATGGTCGTCGGGCACCGCCAACGCACCATAAACCGGGTGCTCACCCGCTTCGGCCAGCACCAGGCCAGCCAGGGTGGTGCCGGTTCCGCAGGCCAGCCACCAACCGTCGTAGTCGTTCCAGCCCAAATCCTTCAGTTGCTCGCCCACCTGCGCCTTCAGTTGCATGCAACCGCGCGCCCCGCGCAAACCGCCGCCTCCTTCCGGCACCGGCTGCAAGGTCGGGTATCGGGTTTGCCACGGCAACCAGAAGCCCGCTTCATGCCGCGCGCGATAGCCGCCATAACCGAGCCAATGCAATTGCATGCCGAAGGCCTGCAAATCCTTCACCGTCGGGGTGTCTTGTGGATGACCGCGCAGCAGGCCAACGGTGGGGAAGCCGAAACGTTTACCCGCGGCTGCCAGAGCATGCAAATGGTTGGAGTGCGCGCCGCCCAGGCTGATGATGCCTTCGGCACCGACGTGGTCGGCGGCTTTCAGGTGTTCGATGAGTTTGAACCACTTGTTGCCGCTGATCAGCGGGTCGATCTGGTCCAGGCGCAGGATCGCGACTTCGATGCCGGCGGCAGTGAGCCAGTCGAGATGCAGGGGTTGGAGCGGGGCCTGGGGTAGCCAGTGGTCGGGAGGGAAAAGCATCGATGCCGGGTCCGGGTAATGAGCCGGCATCTTAGCAGCGTTGAGGACGCCATCGCGGGCAAGCCCGCTCCCACAGTGGTTTTGCATCGCTCACAAAATGCATGAACAACATAGAACCTGTGGGAGCGGGCTTGCCCGCGATAGCCATAGGCACGCGAGACCTGCAAATTACAACTCGGCAGCCAACCGCGATCCCTGATTGATCGCCCGCTTGGCATCCAGCTCCGCCGCGACATCTGCGCCACCAATCAAATGCACGTTTTGCCCCTCCGCGACCAGACCGTCGTGCAATTCACGCAGCGGGTCCTGCCCGGCGCAAATCACGATGTTGTCCACCGCCAGCACTTGCGGCTCGCCGGTTTCGCCAATACGGATGTGCAGGCCTTGATCGTCGATTTTCAGGTACTCGACACTGTTGAGCATCTGCACCTGCTTGTTCTTCAGACCGGTGCGGTGAATCCAGCCGGTGGTTTTGCCCAGCCCGTCGCCGACCTTGGATTTCTTGCGTTGCAGCAGGAACACCTCACGGGCCGGTGCATGCGGCGCAGCCTTGATCCCGGCGACACCGCCGCGCGCCTCAAGGTGCGTATCGATGCCCCACTCTTTCCAGAACGCGGCACGGTCGAGGCTGGTGGCAACGCCTTGGTGAACCAAAAACTCCGACACGTCAAAACCGATCCCGCCGGCGCCGATCACCGCAACGCGCTTGCCCACCGGTTTGCGCTCGAGGATCACGTCCAGGTAGCTCAGCACCTTGGTGTTCTCGACGCCTTCAATGGCCGGTGTACGCGGCGCAATGCCGGTGGCCAGAATGATCTCGTCGTAACCGCCCTCGACCAGTCGAGCCACATCGACGCGGGTATTCAGGCAGACCTCGACGTTGGTGGTCTGCAATTTGCGGTTGAAATAGCGCAGGGTTTCGAAGAACTCTTCCTTGCCCGGTACACGCTTGGCGATGTTGAACTGACCACCGATTTCACTGGCCGAGTCAAACAACGTCACCTGATGACCACGCTCGGCAGCCACGGTCGCGGCGGAAAGGCCCGCAGGACCGGCACCGACGACGGCGATTTTCTTGATCTGCTGCACTGGCAGGTAATTGAGCTCGGTTTCATGGCAAGCACGCGGGTTGACCAGGCACGTGGTCAACTTGCCGCCGAAGGTGTGGTCGAGGCACGCCTGGTTACAACCGATGCAGGTGTTGATTTCGTCAGCGCGGCCAGCGGCGGCCTTGTTGACGAAGTCCGCGTCGGCGAGGAATGGCCGCGCCATGGAGACCATGTCGGCATCGCCTTCGGCCAAGATCTGCTCGGCGACTTCCGGGGTGTTGATGCGGTTGGTGGTGATCAACGGAATCTTCACCGAACCGCGCAGTTTGGCAGTGACCTTGCTGAACGCACCACGCGGGACCTTGGTGGCGATGGTCGGAATCCGCGCTTCGTGCCAACCGATACCGGTGTTGATGATGGTCGCACCGGCCTGCTCGATGGCCTTGGCCAACTGCACGATTTCTTCCCAGGTGCTGCCACCTTCCACCAGATCGAGCATCGACAGGCGGAAAATGATGATGAAGTTCGGGCCTACCGCTTCACGCACCCGACGCACGATTTCCACCGGCAAGCGCATGCGGTTTTCGTAGCTGCCGCCCCAACGGTCGGTACGGTGGTTGGTGTGGGCCGCGAGGAACTGGTTAATGAAATAACCTTCGGAACCCATGATCTCGACGCCGTCGTACTCGGCCAGTTGCGCCAGAGACGAACAGGTGACGAAATCGCTGATCTGCTTCTCAATGCCCTCCTCGTCCAGCTCTTTAGGCTTGAACGGGTTAATCGGCGCCTGAATGGCGCTCGGTGCGACCTGTTTCGGGCTGTAGGCATAACGCCCGGCGTGGAGGATCTGCATGCAAATCTTGCCACCCGCCTCGTGCACCGCGCGGGTCACGATCTGGTGCTTGAGCGCTTCTTCTTCAGTGGTCAGCTTGGCCGCACCGGAATACACGCCGCCCTCGTCGTTCGGGCCGATACCGCCCGTGACCATCAGGCCAACGCCGCCGCGAGCACGTTCGGCGAAGTACGCCGCCATGCGCTCGAAGCCACCGGGTTTTTCCTCAAGACCGGTGTGCATCGAGCCCATCAGGGTGCGGTTGCGCAACGTGGTAAAACCCAGGTCCAACGGGGCCAACAGGTGCGGGTAATGAGCGGCGGTCATCGGTAACTCCACAACGAGCGATCACGGAAAAATGTGGGCGCTCTTTGGCGCCCCTCTCATGTGCAACAGACTATGAGCACTCCCGACGTCGCTCAATGACCGTAACTGACAACTTATTGATCCAAATGCGCAGCAGCCCTTGGCAAGCGCCGGTATGGGCCCTACCCTAGTCGGCGAACCCTGCACACGGCTGTTGATTGTTTTCCCATGCGCAAACTTCTGTACCTGACCTTTTCCATGGCGTTGATCGCCGCCCTCACGACCTACGCCATGTGGGCCGCGGATCGTCCGGTGGGTCATTACCTGTCGGACCTGCGAATCAATCTCGCGGTCGATCAAGGCACGCCCGCCGATCGCGGCAATTTGCTGGGCATCCAGCCCGAGCTGTTTCCCACTGACTACCAAAGCCCCGAACGCCTGCATCGCAAGCTCGCGGCCTATTTGCAGAAAGCCCGGGACCAGGGCCTGCTGAATGAAAAAACCATCGTCGTACTGCCCGAGCATATCGGCACGTGGCTGATGGTCAGCGGTGAGAAAGATGAGCTTTACCAAGCCACCACGCTCAAGGAAGCCATGAACTGGCTGGCTGTGAGCAACCCCTTGAAGTTCCTCCGCGCCCTGATCAATGCCAAGGGTGACAGCCGCCTGGACGACGCCCACCTGCGCATGAAGGCCAAGGGCATGGCCAAGGATTACCAGGCGCTGTTCGGCGGTCTGGCGAAGGAATTCAACGTGACGCTGGTGGCCGGTTCCATCGTGCTCCCTGACCCCAGCATCATTGACGGCGCCCTGAAAATCGGCCGTGGCGCGCTGTACAACAGCAGCGTGGTGTTCGGCCGCGACGGGCTGCCGCTCGGCCAGCCTCAGCGTCAGATGCATCCAATCTTCGCTGAGCATGAGGTCATCGCGGCTAATGGCGAGCATACCCTCAGCGTGGTCGACACCCCGGCCGGACGCCTCGGCATCCTGATCGGCAGCGACAGCTGGTATCCAGACAACTATCGCAAGCTCGACGCTCAGGGCGCGCAGTTCGTCGCGGTCCCGGCCTTTGTCATCGGGCGCGGCACCTGGGATAAACCGTGGCGCGGTTACAAGGGGTTGTCGACGCCTGGCTCGGTCAGCCTCAAGGCCGACGAACTCAGCGAAGGCCAGGCCTGGCACCGCCTGACCCTCACCGCGCAACCGCCCAGCAGTCAGGCAACCGCCGGCATGAGCGTATTCCTGCGCGGTCAATTCTGGGATCAGGGCAGCGCCGGTCAAAGCTTTCTCAGCAGCAACGGGCAGCAATTCGCCGACGGCAATGCCCGTGGCGCGCGCCTGCTGAACCTCTGGTTGTAAGCGATGAAACCGCAGCCGATGCGGCTCGGCGATCTGTCAGTGGGCTTTGTTCATAGCCTGGCAGACGCCGTGCGCAGCCAGGGTGCAGACCCGCAGCCATTGCTTGAACAATACGGTCTCGACGCGGCACGCCTTGGCGAAGCGGGCGCAAGGCTGTCGATCCCGCGCTACATGCGCCTGGGCCACGGCGCCATTGCGCTGACCAACGACCCGGCATTGGGTTTGCGCATGGGCCAGCTCAGCCGCCTGAGCCAGGCTGGCCTGGCCGGGGTCACCGCCGCGCAGGCGCCGACGGTGCGAGAAGCGGCGCGCTGCCTGATTCGCTTCGAAGCCTTGTACGGCTCCAACTATCGCGGTCAGTCGAGCTTTCACGAAGACGCTCAAGGGGCGTGGCTGCGGTTCTATTCCATCAGCCCTTACAACGCCTACAACCGCTTCGTGGTGGATTCGATCATTTCCGGCTGGTTGCAGCAATTGTCCAGCCTGAGCCCTACCCCGTTGCGCGCGGAACGGATCGAGATTGAGTTCGAAGCACCGGATTACCGTGAGGCTTATGCCGTTCTGGGTGATTGCCCGATCCAGTTCGGCGCCGAGCACAATCAACTGCGCTTGAGCCTGGCCGGCCTCGCCCAACGCAACCCGCAGCATTGCCCGAGTACCTGGCGGCACTTGCTGCAGTTGTGTGAACGGGAACTGGAGCAACTGACACGCACCCGCAGTCTGCGCGAACGCATCATTGCGCTGCTGGGGCCGTTGCTCAATGGTGGCCGGGAGCCCGACCTGGAAGAAGTGGCGGCACGCTTGAAGCTGCCCACCTGGACCTTGCGTCGCAAACTCGCCGAAGAAGGCACGCAATATCGCGCGATTCTCAACGACACGCGTCGCGACCTGGCCATGACCTACATACGCGATACGGAACTGGCGTTCGGAGAAATCGCCTACCTGCTGGGCTTTGCCTCAGCCGAAGCGTTTCAACGGGCCTTCAAACGCTGGAATGGCCAGACACCCGGCGAGTTTCGCCGCAGTCATCGCCAAACCGCCTGACGCTTACAGCTCGGTAGCGTCTTCGGCAGGTTCCAGCGGGTCGAGTTCAAACGCCTGATACTCGAGCAACTCTTCCTGATATTCGTCCATTTCAAATCCCCCCACGCTTGTTTAAAAAAAATGCCTGAATAAATGACCAGCGCCTTGAGCATAAAGTGCCCACGTGAAAGAAAAATGACGCAGGCACGACACTCAGCGGCTACTTAATAAAACGTAGCAGGCGGTCAGGAATTTATCACAGGATTTTTTCGATACAGGCTGTAGGACAACGACCTGGTTTGACGTGAATCAATTTTGAAAGCCACGGCGGGATCGGTGTCGTCTGACCCGATCCCGTAATGCCAGAGGCAGATTAGTGGCTGGAGACAGGCATGGCTGGAATCGGCTCGGTCGGTGGAGGCAAGGTCGACTCTGCCGGTGGAGTGACGGTTTCCGCGGACGACGAAGGTTCGCTGTGCTCGGTCGGCGCAATTGGCGCGGCTTCAGGCGGCGGAGCTACCGGTTCCGAAGCAGCGGGCGCCGGAGTGGGCTCAGCGGCCGGGGCCGGGGCAGGCTCAGCCGCGGGTGCCGGGGTCGGCGCCAACGGAGCCGGTGCGACCTTGGCTTCAGGCACGCCCAGGTCGGTTTTGGGTTTTTCGACGATGTGCGCGGCCTTCTTCGCTTCCGGCGGCAGGAACAGCTCGACCAGGGTGAAGAAACGCTCGTAGAACTTGGAGGACGATACGGTTTCGCTGGCAACCTTGACCATCGAGTCGTCGGACGAGCCGATCGGCATCGACACCGAGCCCAACACACCCACACCGAGGCTGGCGGAGTTGTTGGTCTTCTTCAGCGCATAACGGTCCTGCAGGGCGTTGGCGAACATGGTCGCGTGGTGGCCCTCGGTGCCATCATCGGCACAGACCACACTGAAGCTGATCTCCATGTGCGTATCGCCGGTCTGCTGGAAGCTCTTGTGGCCGCTAACCAGTTTCGGATCGCTGCTGGTGATGATGTAGCCCTGGCTGAGCAACGCCCGACGGGCGGCTTCGCAGGTTTGCGCATCAGTCACCGGATAATTACGGGAAAACGTTCCAGAGTCGTCGAAGTTCTCATGCTCATAGATGGCGGCTTTCTTCGACGAGCAACCGGCCGCAGCGGCCAGCACCAGCGCCAGCCCGACAACCCGCATGGGAAATGATTTAAACATTGAACATCCTGAGGAAAACGGTTCGGGGCGTATTGTGCAACAGATCGATGCTTAGCGGAGCATCGATTGTGTCTTAAAACGGTTACAGAAGTGTTGACCTCGCATATGCAGAAAAAGTCGCGGGGCGTTAAAAACAAAGCAAAGGTCAAAAGATCGCAGCCTTCGGCAGCGCCTGCAGGTGTACGCATGTTCCTGTAGGCGCTGCCGAAGGCTGCGATCTTTTGATTGCGCCATAAAAAAACCCCAGCCTTTCGGCCGGGGTCTTTGTGTCGCGCGAAACTCAGTCAGGCATCAGTAACGCTTGATCTCAGCCTGGCTTTCCAGCTGCTTGCGGTAAGCCGCAAAGTCTTGCTGGCCAATGCGCGAGGCGAGGAAGCGGCGGTATTGAGCCTTCTCTTCTTCGGTCGGCGCGGCAGCTTCGTTCACGCCGTTCAGTCGCACGATCACCAGGCTACCATCGGCCAGGGTCACGCTGCTGAAGGTCGGCTTGTCCTTGGCTGCCGGCTTCGGCATGCGGAACAAGGCTTGCAGCACGGTTGGGTCAACCCCTTCCTGGCCACGAGTGGCTGCCTGGATCACTTTCCAGTTCTGACCGTCGATGGCCTTGTCCAGCGGTGTCTTGCCTTCACGCAGGCTGACAATCAGCTGTTCAGCCTTGGTCTTGGCATCAGCACTGGCGTGCTCCTTGGCCAATTGCACACGAATGCTGGCAGCAATGCTTTCGAGCGGCAGTTGCGCAGGCTTCAGGTGTTCCTTGGCGCGCAGCACGATCACGGTTTCCGGATCGAGCTCGATGGCGGTGCTGTTGGCACCCTCATCCAGCACTTCAGGACTGAACGCAGCAGTGACCACGGCACGGTTGGCCGCGACACCTTCGCCACCTTCACGGCCGAACGGCTTGGAGGTGTGCACAGTCAGCTTCAGGTCCTGCGCCGGCTGGGCCAGATCGGAGGCTTCGAACGACGAGTCTTCCAATTGCTTGGTTGCCTCGACGAAACGTTGCTCGACCTGCTGGGTTTTCAGCTCACGGGTCAGCTTGTCTTTCAGGCTGGCGAATGTCGGCACTTCAGGTGCCTCCACGCCCAACAGCTTGATCAGGTGGAAACCGAAGTCAGTGCGAACCGGCTCCGAGACTTGATCCTTGGCCAACGAATACAGGACTTTTTCGAAGGCTGGATCGTAAACGCCAGGACCTGCGTAGCCGAGGTCACCGCCGTTGTTCGCCGAACCTGGATCCTGGGAGAATTCCTTGGCCAGAGCCTCGAACTTCTCGCCTTTGGCCAGACGCGCCTGGATCTCTTCGATCTTGGCCTTGGCTTGCGCCTCGGTCATCTTGTCATTCACTTCGATCAGAATGTGCGCAGCCCGACGTTGTTCGGACAGGTTCGCGGTTTCTTTCTGATACGCGGCCTGCAGGTCTTCGTCCTTGACGCTGACCTGATCGAAGAAGGAAGCCTTCTTCAACTCGAGGTAATCGATGACCACCTGATCCGGCGTCATGAATTCCTTGGCGTGTTCGTCGTAGTAGGCCTTGACCTCTTCGTCGGTCAGCTTCACAGCCGCCGGGTCAGCCTTGACGTTCAGGGAAGCGAAATCGCGCGTCTGTTTTTCCAGACGGGCAAATGCCAGCACCTGTGCATCGGTGACAAAACCACTACCTGCCAGCCCTGCGCGCAGCTGACCGATCAACATTTCCTGAGCCAGCATCTGGCGGAATTGCATACGGCTGTAGCCAAGTTGGCGAATAACCTGGTCGAAACGCTCAGGACTGAACTTGCCATCAACCTGGAATTCAGGCGTCTGCAGGATCACCTGGTCCAAAGCAGCTTCGGAGAAAGCGAATTTCGAGTTTTCTGCGCCTTGCAGCAGCAGCTTGCGATCGATCAAGCCCTTGAGGGCCGATTCGCGCAGCATTTTTTCGTCGAGCAAGGAAGCATCGAAATCCTTGCCCAGCTGTTGCATGAGCTGACGGCGTTGCATATCGACCGCCTGGCTCAGCTCGTTCTGGCTGATTTCTTCACCATTGACCTTGGCCGCATCATTGCTGTGCGTGGTGGCCTTGAAAATGGCGTCGAAACCGGTCAAAGCCATCAGTGCGACGATGACCCCGATGATGGTCTTGGCAATCCAGCCTTGTGAATTGTCCCTGATATTCTGCAGCATGCGTCCCCCAGAAACGGTTGAACTTCAAAATTAGGCAACCGTGGAGCGTGGGTAGAATCCGGATAGAAGAAAGGCGCATCCGAGGATGCGCCTTCTCGTAACTGGCGGAGCGGACCGATGACTCGAACTTGCGAGCCTCGGTGTCTCGGACCGGCAATTTGCCGACTGGACTACCGCTCCGCTGCCAGGTCAGGCATGACCCCGACCCGGATAGGCAAAAACCTGAATCGAACTTAGTTGACAGCTTCTTTCAGTGCTTTACCGGCTTTGAAACCTGGTTTTTTAGCAGCTGCGATTTCCAGCGACTTACCGGTCTGTGGGTTACGACCAATGCGAGCTGGACGATCAGTGACGGAGAAAGTACCGAAACCAACCAGAACAACAGAGTCGCCAGCCTTGAGAGCGCCAGTGACGGATTCGATTACAGCGTCCAGCGCACGGCCAGCAGCAGCTTTCGGGATATCAGCGGATGCAGCGATAGCATCAATCAGTTCCGACTTGTTCACTCTAAGTCCCCTTATATCTATTTGAGTATGATTCTAAGTTTTTTGGTGAAAGCAAAAACGAGTGCTGAATGGCCTACAGACACTTAAGAGCCGCTTTATAACAAGGGCTCTAAAAAGCTGTCAACAAGCCCCCCAGGCAAATACGTACTAATGCGTGCTAATTCTTTCCTTAGAGTCAGACTCGCGTTTTTCATCCTTTGCAACTATCTCGGGAACCACATCAGGTAGCGGCTCCGGCGCGTATTGCAGCGCAATTTGCAGGACCTCGTCAATCCATTTAACCGGTTTAATCTGCAGATCTTGCTTGATATTGTCAGGAATTTCCTTCAGATCGCGTACGTTCTCTTCAGGAATGATCACTGTCTTGATTCCGCCACGGTGAGCCGCGAGCAGTTTTTCTTTCAAGCCACCAATCGCCAGCACCTGGCCACGCAGGGTGATTTCGCCCGTCATGGCGACGTCCGCACGTACCGGGATCCCGGTCAATGCCGACACCAGAGCCGTGCACATGCCTACACCAGCGCTAGGGCCGTCCTTCGGGGTTGCCCCTTCCGGCATGTGGATGTGCGTGTCACGCTTCTCGTGGAAGTCCAGGGGAATGCCCAGGCTCTTCGCGCGGCTACGGACAACAGTCAGGGCTGCGGTGATCGATTCGACCATCACGTCACCCAGGGAACCGGTCTTGATCAGTTGGCCTTTACCCGGTACGACGGCGGCTTCAATGGTCAGCAATTCACCGCCCACCTGAGTCCACGCCAGGCCAGTCACCTGACCGATCTGATCCTGCGATTCAGCCAGGCCGTAGCGGAATTTACGCACACCCAGGAAGTGCTCCAGCATGTCGGCCGTGACCTTCACCGAGAAGCGTTTTTCCATGGCATGCTCTTTGACCGCCTTGCGGCAAACCTTGGCAATCTGGCGCTCCAGCCCACGTACACCGGCTTCGCGGGTGTAGTAGCGGATAATGTCGCGGATCGCCTCGGCCTCGAATTCCAGCTCGCCTTTCTTCAAGCCGTTGGCAGTAATCTGCTTCGGCGAAAGGTACTTGACCGCGATGTTGATCTTCTCGTCTTCGGTGTAGCCCGGCAGACGAATCACTTCCATCCGGTCCAGCAGCGCCGGAGGAATGTTCATGGAGTTGGAGGTGCAAAGGAACATCACATCGGACAGGTCGTAGTCGACTTCCAGATAGTGATCGTTGAAGTTGTGGTTTTGCTCAGGATCGAGCACTTCCAGCAACGCCGACGCCGGATCGCCACGCATGTCGCTGCCCATTTTGTCGATTTCATCGAGCAGGAACAGCGGGTTGCGAACGCCCACCTTTGTCATCTTTTGAATCAATCTTCCTGGCATCGAACCGATATAAGTACGGCGATGACCACGAATTTCCGCTTCATCGCGTACACCGCCGAGGGCCATGCGCACGAATTTACGGTTGGTAGCGTGAGCAATCGACTCCGCCAGCGAGGTTTTACCCACCCCAGGAGGACCGACCAGGCACAACACCGGACCACGAATCTTCTTCACGCGCTTTTGCACGGCGAGGTATTCGAGAATCCGCTCTTTGACTTCTTCCAGACCGTAATGGTCGGCGTCGAGAATGTCTTCAGCGCGCGCAAGGTCCAGACGGACTTTGCTCTGAGCTTTCCACGGCACCTGGACCAACCAGTCGATATACGAACGCACCACCGTCGCTTCCGCGGACATTGGCGACATTTGCTTGAGCTTGTTCAGTTCGCCCTGGGCCTTGGCCAAGGCATCTTTGGGCAGACCAGCAGCATCGATGCGCTTTTTCAGCTCTTCGATTTCGTTGTGGCCTTCGTCGCTGTCGCCGAGTTCTTTCTGAATGGCCTTCATCTGCTCATTCAGGTAGTACTCGCGCTGGCTGCGCTCCATTTGTTTTTTAACGCGACCGCGAATGCGTTTTTCGACTTGCAACAGGTCGATCTCGGCATCCAGCAACGCCAGGACGTGCTCGACACGGGCCGACAAATCGATGATTTCGAGGATTTCCTGCTTCTGCTCGATCTTCAGGGCCATGTGTGCGGCCATGGTGTCGACCAGGCGGCCTGGCTCGTCGATGCTGTTGAGCGACGACAGGACTTCAGCGGGGACTTTTTTGCCCAGCTGCACGTATTGTTCGAACTGAGCCAGCAGGCTGCGGACAAACACTTCCGACTCGCGCTCAGGCGCATCCACTTCGTCGATCAATGAGACTTCGGCACGGCAGTGGCCGTCCACTTCGCTGAAGCGCTCCACGGCGCCCCGCTGCTCACCTTCGACCAAAACCTTGACTGTGCCGTCAGGCAGCTTCAGCAGCTGCAGAACGGTAGCGATTGTACCTACGCGATAGAGTGCATCTTCACCGGGATCGTCGTCAGCAGGGTTTCTCTGAGCCAGCAGAAGGATCTGCTTGTCGCCCGTCATCGCAGCCTCGAGGGCTTCGATGGATTTCTCGCGCCCCACGAACAGCGGGATAACCATGTGCGGATAAACCACAACATCACGCAATGGCAGGAGAGGCAATTCGATGGTTGTCTTCATGATTTCGCCTCTACGGCGGCCATAAGGCCGTAAACAGATGGAAGTAAGCTTGAAACCAAGATGGGGGCTGGTTTGGAAAAAAACAAGCGGATAAAAGAACCACTTAAAAGATTGCCGCCTAAGGCAGCGATTGCATAGGTCCGGATTACATTCAAAAATCAGGTTGAGCGTAAGGCCGTCTCGCTGGCAGGCCAGCTCCCACAATAGCAAAGGGGCCCGAAGGCCCCTTCTTTGTTCCAGCTGCGTGACGCTTAAGCGTCTGGCGCGGCCTTGGCAGCCGGCTCACTGTTTTCGTAGATATACAGTGGCTTGGACTTGCCTTCTATAACGCTTTCATCGATCACTACTTTACTCACCTCGGACTGCGAGGGGATTTCATACATAGTGTCGAGCAATACACCTTCGAGAATCGAGCGCAGTCCACGGGCACCGGTCTTGCGTTCCAGTGCACGCTTGGCGACTGATTTCAGCGCGTCGGCGCGGAATTCCAGGTCTACGCCTTCCATCTCGAACAGCTTGGCATACTGTTTGGTCAGGGCATTTTTCGGCTCGGTGAGAATCTGCATCAACGCAGCCTCATCAAGCTCGTCCAGCGTGGCAAGTACCGGCAGACGACCGACGAATTCCGGGATCAGACCGAACTTGACCAGATCGTCAGGCTCGACTTCACGCAGGGACTCACCAACTTTCTTGCCTTCTTCCTTGCTGCGCACTTCTGCGTTGAAGCCGATGCCGCCCTTGGTGGAACGGTTTTGGATAACCTTTTCCAGACCAGAGAACGCGCCACCGCAGATGAACAGGATGTTACGGGTGTCGACCTGAAGGAATTCCTGCTGCGGATGCTTGCGACCACCTTGAGGTGGAACGGAAGCGACCGTGCCTTCGATCAACTTGAGCAGGGCCTGCTGCACGCCTTCACCGGAAACGTCCCGGGTGATCGACGGGTTGTCAGACTTGCGCGAAATCTTGTCGATTTCATCGATGTAGACAATGCCCATCTGGGCTTTTTCTACGTCGTAATCGCATTTCTGCAGCAGCTTCTGAATGATGTTCTCGACATCTTCACCTACGTAACCCGCCTCGGTGAGGGTGGTTGCGTCGGCGATGGTGAACGGAACGTTCAGCAAGCGGGCCAGTGTTTCGGCAAGCAGGGTTTTACCCGAGCCTGTCGGGCCGATCAGCAAGATGTTGCTTTTGCCGAGTTCGACGTCGTCATTCTTTTTGTCACGCTGGTTCAGACGTTTGTAGTGGTTGTACACCGCTACGGCCAGAACCTTTTTTGCACGCTCTTGACCAATCACGTACTGATCAAGGATGCCGCTGATTTCTTTAGGCGAAGGCAATTTATGCGCGCTGCTCTCGGCCTGGGCTTCCTGCACCTCCTCTCGGATGATGTCATTGCACAGGTCGACGCACTCGTCGCAGATAAAGACCGAGGGGCCGGCAATCAATTTGCGCACTTCATGCTGGCTTTTGCCACAGAAGGAGCAATAGAGCAGCTTGCCGTTGTCCTCGCCGTTGCGGGTGTCAGTCATTCGTTCGATCCAAATCCGATAGGCTTGCAACACAAGATGAAGGCTATTGCGGGCTTTTTCAAGCCCGCTAGTGATCGGAGCAGCCGACCACGCCTATTTTGAGCTGCTTATTTTAAGCGGGGCGCTGGGTGATCACTTCATCGATCAAGCCGTACGCACGCGCGGCTTCTGCACTCATGAAGTTATCGCGGTTGGTGTCGCGCTCGATTTCTTCAAGCGTGTGCCCGCTGTGCTTGGCCATCAGCGTGTTGAGACGCTCACGAATGAAGAGGATTTCCTTGGCATGGATTTCGATATCCGACGCCTGGCCCTGGAAACCGCCCAGTGGCTGGTGAATCATCACACGCGAGTTCGGCAGGCAGTAACGCTTGCCGGTGGCACCGGCCGTCAACAGGAACGCGCCCATGCTGCACGCCTGGCCGATACAGGTAGTCGACACGTTGGGTTTGATGAACTGCATGGTGTCGTAAATCGACATGCCAGCTGTCACCGAACCGCCCGGGGAGTTGATATAGAGATGGATGTCCTTGTCCGGGTTTTCCGCTTCAAGGAACAGCAGTTGCGCACAGATCAGGTTGGCCATGTAGTCCTCTACCGGGCCAACCAGAAAGATCACTCGCTCCTTGAGCAGGCGCGAGTAAATGTCGTAAGCGCGCTCGCCACGAGCAGACTGCTCGACAACCATCGGGACCAGGCCGCCTGCGGCCTGGATATCAGAGTTCTGCTGAATATACGAATTACGGAACATGCTCTGCAGTCACTCCCAAATAGTTATGTCTTGAATACGCATAAGCCAGCGCGAAGGCTGGCTTATGGTGATTACTTCTTAGCGCAGAAATGATCAGTCGGCTTGTGGAGCTTCTACCGGCTTGACTGCTTCTTCGTAAGAGACCGCTTTGTCGGTCACGTTAGCCTTCTGCAGAACAGTATCCACAACTTGTTCTTCCAGCACAACCGAACGAACTTCGTTCAGTTGCTGGTCGTTCTTGTAGTACCAAGACACAACCTGCTCAGGCTCTTGGTAGGCCGAAGCCATTTCCTGAATCATTTCGCGAACGCGGGCTTCGTCAG
This sequence comes from Pseudomonas sp. RIT-PI-q, assembly GCF_001297125.1. Taxonomy (GTDB): domain Bacteria; phylum Pseudomonadota; class Gammaproteobacteria; order Pseudomonadales; family Pseudomonadaceae; genus Aquipseudomonas. The sequence goes on along the minus strand of NZ_LHPC01000049.1, from coordinate 49,107 downwards.
GCTTGAGGTCGAATTGCTTGACCACTTCAGCCACGATCAGACCCAGCACAACGCGGCGCTTGGCTTGCTCTTCGAACAGCTCGGCCGGCAGTTGGTCAGGCTTGATGTTGCCACCGAACTGCTGAACAGCCTGCACGCGCAGACGGTCAACTTCGTTGGACAGCAGCGCCTTAGGCACTTCGATCGGGTTGGTGGTCAGCAGACCGTCCATCACCTGATTCTTGACCTTGGATTTGATCGCCTGACGCAGCTCGCGCTCCATGTTCTTGCGAACTTCGGTACGGAAGCCTTCCAGACCGGTTTCCTTGATGCCGAATTGAGCGAAGAATTCTTCGTTCAGCTCTGGCAGTTTTGGCTCGGAAACAGTGTTCACGGTAACGGTGAACTCAGCGGTTTTGCCAGCCAGGTCGAGGTTCTGATAATCCTCAGGGAAGGTCAGGTTCAGAACGCGCTCTTCGCCGGCTTTAGCGCCAACCAGACCGTCTTCGAAGCCAGGGATCATACGGCCGGAACCCAGAACCAGCTGAGTACCTTTGGCGGAACCGCCAGCAAACACTTCACCGTCAACCTTGCCGACGAAATCGATGTTCAGCTGGTCTTCGTTCTGGGCAGCGCGATCGGCCACTTCAAAACGGGTGTTCTGCTTGCGCAGCACGTCCAGCATTTTGTCCAGATCGGCGTCAGCCACGTCAGCGCTCAGGCGCTCTACGGTGATACCGTCGAAACCGGCAACGGTGAACTCTGGGAACACCTCGAAAACTGCGACGTATTCCAGGTCTTTGCCAGCTTCGATCGACTTAGGCTCGATCGAAGGGGCGCCAGCCGGGTTCAGCTTTTGCTCGACAACAGCTTCGTAGAAAGAAGACTGGATCACGTCGCCTACAGCTTCCTGACGCGCATCAGCACCGAAACGGCGCTTGATTTCGCTCATTGGCACTTTGCCTGGACGGAAGCCAGCAATCTTGGCCTTTTGGGCAGTCTGCTGCAGACGCTTGTTGACCTGAGTCTCAATGCGCTCAGCCGGCACGGTGATGCTCATGCGGCGCTCAAGAGCAGAAGTATTTTCAACAGAAACTTGCATGGATATTCCTCGTTGCACAGACGTTAGCCGGCCGTTTCCGACCCCAGAATCAAGGGCATGCATTCTAGTGGGTCAAACTCAAGAAGTCACCCTACTGAAAACGGGTAAAAAAGCAGCAGGCAATTTATTAGGCGGGGACAAACGGTTGTGCCTCGCCCTGTTAGCAAATACAGCCAATCATGCCAGGGCTCTGCATCAATCCTTCTATATATAGAAGAAGCTGCCCATCATCTCCCTGACAGCCGATCTTGCGAGCAAGGCCGGCGGGCGGCGGCGCATCATCGAGAAACATAAATACGACGAAACCCCCACCCCTGCGACCCAGAACCTGCAGTCGCTGAATACTCGAACCGCTAAAACAAAAAAGGCGCCAGACTGTTAAATCTGGCGCCTCTCGAAATATGGGGTGGACGAAGGGGATCGAACCCTCGACAACGGGAGTCACAATCCCGTGCTCTACCAACTGAGCTACGCCCACCATATTGCCTTACAAAGAAGCCAAACAACTTCCTTGCTGCGCTCCAGCCAAGCCAGCCGGCCTGAGTGAAGCTTTATTTGGTGCGGATGAAGAGACTCGAACTCTTACGCCTCGCGGCGCTGGAACCTAAATCCAGTGTGTCTACCAATTCCACCACATCCGCAGTTTGAAGCTGTTAAAGCAAAGGCGCCAGACTGTTAAATCTGGCGCCTTTCGAAATATGGGGTGGACGAAGGGGATCGAACCCTCGACAACGGGAGTCACAATCCCGTGCTCTACCAACTGAGCTACGCCCACCATATTGCGCTACTTGTGCCAAAGTTGCCTAATGGCGCACCCGGCAGGACTCGAACCTGCGACCATCCGCTTAGAAGGCGGATGCTCTATCCAGCTGAGCTACGGGCGCCTTACTAATCTGTACTCTTGGAGGACTACAAACTAAGTGCTTCCAGCCTCACGGAACCGTAATCCCGCTTGACCTTCTCATCCAGTGCTAGGCTGTGCCCGACAAGTGCGACGAATAGTATAGAGCACCCTAAAGGCCGTCAAATCCTTTTTAAAAAAAATTCATTTAATTAAAGGGGTTAGGGGAATTTGCAGACCAAGCGCCTTTGCCCTCACCTCACGACATGCGAGAATGCGTTCTCTTTTTTTCCCCTCTCGATGGTTAATCACGCGCAATGACTGCACAACTAATCGACGGCAAATCGATCGCCGCCAGCCTGCGCCAGCAGATCGCCAAACGCGTCACCGAGCGTCGCCAGCAAGGCCTGCGCACGCCCGGCCTCGCGGTGATCCTGGTCGGCAGCGATCCTGCCTCTCAGGTTTATGTCTCGCACAAGCGTAAAGACTGTGAAGAGGTCGGCTTCATTTCCCAAGCCTATGACCTGCCTGCCGAAACCACTCAAGAAGCGCTGACCGATCTGATCGATCGCCTGAACGACGACCCGACTATCGACGGCGTTCTGCTTCAGCTTCCTTTACCTGAACACCTGGACGCCTCCAAATTGCTGGAGCGCATTCGTCCGGACAAAGACGTCGACGGTTTCCATCCTTATAACGTCGGCCGCCTGGCCCAGCGCATTCCGCTGCTGCGCCCGTGCACCCCTAAAGGCATCATGGCCCTGCTGGAAAGCACCGGCGTCGATCTTTACGGGATGGACGCGGTGATTGTCGGGGCTTCCAACATTGTTGGCCGTCCGATGGCGATGGAATTACTGCTGGCCGGTTGCACCGTGACCGTCACCCACCGTTTCACCAAGGATCTGGCGGGCCACGTCGGCCGAGCCGATCTGGTGGTCGTTGCCGCCGGCAAGCCGGGACTGGTCAAGGGCGAGTGGATCAAGGAAGGCGCGATCGTGATCGACGTCGGCATCAACCGCCAGGAAGATGGCAAACTGGTCGGTGACGTGATCTACGAAACCGCCCTGCCCCGCGCCGGCTGGATTACGCCAGTCCCGGGTGGCGTTGGTCCGATGACCCGCGCTTGCCTGCTGGAAACCCCCCTGTATGCAGCGGAACCCCTGCACAGCGGAGTTCTTGATTGAGCCTGAGCGACCCCCCAAAGACCCCCGCCAATGGCGGGGTTCTTTTTGGCCAAATAAAAAGCACTACCGCTCGCCGGAAACCCACTGTTTTTAAGGGGTTTTCAAGGAGTTTCACCTGATCGTTGAACAACCATCGACAGTTCTTCAGCCATACTCCTAAAATGCGTCGGTTTTTAAGAAACAGCCCGTTACATAACGGCTTATCCACACCCTTATGAGTCTGCCAGCGTGAAAATCCGTCTTTCCATCCTGAGCCTATTTTTTGCATTTACAGGGACGTTCATCACGCCAACAGTTAACGCTGCGGACACCACCGCGGCACCACGCGACACGTCACAATTGAAGATAGCTTCCGGCAGCGCCTTGCTGATGGATTTGCAGACCAACAAAGTCATTTATGCCAGCAACCCGGACGTGGTTGTGCCGATCGCGTCGGTCAGCAAACTGATGACGGCGCTGGTGGTGGTAGAAGCCAAGCAGAACATGGACGAGTACATTTCCATCAACATCAGTGACACCCCGGAAATGAAAGGTGTGTTTTCCCGGGTTAAACTCAACAGCGAAATGCCGCGCAGGGAAATGCTGCTGATTGCCCTGATGTCCTCGGAAAACCGTGCTGCCGCCAGCCTGGCGCATCACTATCCGGGCGGTTATGTCGCGTTTATTGCTGCCATGAACGCCAAGGCCAGGGCGCTGGGCATGACCAGTACGCACTACGTCGAGCCGACGGGTCTTTCTCCTCGTAACGTATCGACGGCACGTGACCTGAGCAAATTGCTGGTCGCGGCGCACAAGTACCCGATATTGACTGAGCTGAGTACCACCAAGGAAAAAACTGTTTCGTTCCGCAAGCCTAACTACAGCCTGGGCTTTCGCAACACCGACCACTTGGTCGGCAAACCGAACTGGGACATCCAGCTGACGAAAACCGGCTTTACCAACGAGGCTGGGCATTGCCTGGTGCTGGTGACCAGTATGGGTAATCGCCCGGTTGCCCTGGTCATCCTGGACGCTTTCGGCAAGTACACTCACTTTGCCGATGCGAGCCGTATTCGTAACTGGGTCGAAACCGGCAAGGGTACGAACGTGCCATCGGTAGCCTTGCAGTACAAATCGGAAAAGAACCTCAAGCACCGTCAGAGTGGCGTAGTGGAAGCTTCGAAGTAAATTTGCAGTAACACCGGGGGTCCGCCGCCATCGGCCATCCATGGCTGGGGGCGGCTACCGCGGCGCCCGGCCTCTGTGAAAGCGGCAACAGATCAAGAGCAAAAGCGCACGCAACCTCTAAATATCACAGCCCCCCTGTAGGAGCTGGCTTGCCAGCGAAGCATTCGAATGCGCCGTGTTTATCCTGTTGAAACGCGTCATCGTTGACGTCCTTCGCTGGCAAGCCAGCTCCTACAGGTGCAACCAAAAAAACGGATATACCCTCAGCAATCAGTCATTAGGCAACGGCATCTGATCATCATCCGGAATACCATCTCCAGCACTCGGGTCTCTCCTCCCCTGCGGATGTTCCGTCGTCACCACAGCCGGCCTGGCCAGCGGGTCCCTTAACGGATCATTCGGATCCATCACCGGGTCCATATCCTTTTCCGGGGTTGTAGGGACACTGTCCGGACGCTTGTCATTGAAACTCGAATCAGTCGACATACACACCTCACTAAGCTCAAGGTTTCAGATCGGCGAGTGGATCGTAAGGCTTCGCCGGCGCCTTGCTGTTGTCGCCCGGCTTCACATCCCTGGGCGCCTTGGCAGGTCCGATCGGGTCGACCTGAGGATCGGCGAGGTCGGGAGAATCGGGATCGAACCCCAAGTCATCGCCGGACGAATGCTCGGACGAGTGCGGGCCGGAGGGAGTATTGGAATGTGCCATGGGCGCCTCCTGATCAAGGCCCGGAAAAATCCGGGCGCTATGCATATGGAGGCTCGCAATGGGCGGAGGTGCCCGGCAGATGACGAACGGAGTTATTGCCCGTCGAGGGCTTTTTTCGCCCTGGCGGCAGCCTGCTCCTGGCCAGTCTGAGCAAGATCGTTCGCAGCCTTGAGCCAGCGCTGGCGATCAACCTGCGCAGGAATCTGCGTCGGCCGCTGGATCAGTACCGCCCAACCGCCCGCGTCCTTGAACGCGGATTCAAATGAACTGAAACTCATCAACGTCCGGCGATCCATTCCGGCGCGCAGCAGCACAGTCTGCTTCTGACGGTTGTAGCCGGCAAGAATGGCATAACGGGGTTCAGCCCAGAACGCCGAGCCTTCGGTAAAACGCACCATCACCGAATAACCGGCCGCGACCTGGGTCAGCAGCGCAGGCAGATTGCTGTCGAGGGGATAAACGACCATGCCGTACTCGCGGGCGAGGCTCTGCATGTTCTGCTGCAACTGGGCTTCGCCGCCCGGCAAATGCAAAGGCTTGTCGAGCAATCCCGGCGTGATCACCACACCTTGTTGGGACAACATGCTGGCCAACACCTGCGGTCCACTTTGATTGGCCACGCCACGGTAGAACCGGCCACTGAGTTCGACACGTTCCGGCAGTCGCTTGATCTCAGGCGCAACACTCCCCGCGCAACCCGTCAGACCTGCAACGCAACCAACCAGCAGCGCCGCCGATAGAATTCGAGAAAATACCCGCACCATCATCACTCTCTTGTTCAGACGCCAGGCATTCGCGCTCCCGGCTTGGCCGTCGATCATAGGACGCCGCGCGGCAGCGGTATAGCCTTAACCGGCAGTTGATTGCATTCGATAGAGCGAACTGGTTGGTGACAGCCGACCTTTGGTCAATAGCCTGAAACATGGCAGCGACTAGACTGTCATTTGCAAAGAGCGTGTGCCCGAAGCAGGGCAAAGAGGAGGCGCTGATGAGCCTGACAATGACCATTTTGATGTTGATTTGCGGCTGGCTGGCTGTGGCCGCCGCCATGTTGTGGGGAGTCCTGCGAATTGCCCGTCGGCACCATCATCCTGTGCAATCGGCGCCGGTGGTGAAATCCGATAAAGCCGCTGCACGGCATGCAGCCGCACACTGACTGAGGTTTTCGCCCTCAAACAAAAACGGCCGCCCGGGCTCTTTCGAGCGCAGGCGGCCGTTTGTTTTATCGAAGGTTACGCCTCAGTGGCGACACGCTTCTGCTTGGCCCGTCGCGACATCATGTTCAAGCCCTCGATCGTCGCCGAGAACGCCATGGCGGCGTAGACGTAGCCTTTCGGTACGTGGGCGCCAAAACCTTCGGCGATCAGCGTCATGCCGATCATGATCAGGAAGCCCAGCGCCAGCATCACCACCGTCGGGTTGTCGTTGATGAACTTGGCCAATGGATCAGCCGCCAGCAACATCACCAGCACCGACACCACCACCGCGATGATCATGATCGGCAAGTGTTCCGTCATACCGACAGCGGTAATGATGCTGTCGATGGAGAACACCATGTCCAGCATCAGGATCTGACCGATCGCAGCGGCGAAGCCCAGGGTCACGGTCGATGTAGCCGACTTCGGACCTTCCGGCGCCGGGTCCATGCTGTGATGGATCTCGGTGGTCGCCTTCCACAACAGGAACAGGCCACCGGCGATCAGGATCATGTCCTTCCAGGAGAACGCGTGGCCGAGCAGCTCAATCACCGGCTCGGTCAGCTGAACAATGAACGCGATGGTGCTCAACAGGCCCAATCGCAGAATCAGCGCCATGCCGATACCGATGCGCCGCGCCTTCTGCCGATGTTGTTCCGGCAGTTTGTTGGTCAGGATCGAAATGAAGATCAGGTTATCGATGCCGAGCACGATTTCCATCACGATCAAGGTGGCCAGGGCGACCCAGGCAGTGGGGCTGGCGGCAAGTTGTAAAAGGTATTCCATGGGTCAGTCCTGACTCGCTGTAAGACGGTTTAGATTTCCTGGGAAGAAGAGTTGGTTTTATCCGCGTCTTTTTCCGTTGATTCTTTTTTGCTGATCAGACCGCCCGTAGCATCGCTGATCGCTTGTTCTGCGGCCTTGTGGGTGTCGTCGATCGCTTGCTTGGCGGTTTCGGCAGCCTTGCCCATCAATTGCTGAGCGCTCTTTTCGGCCTGGTCGCAACCGGCCAATACCAGTAAAGACGTAAACAGCAGCGCCGTGGTTTTAAGCTTCATGATGCTTTCCTCGATAGAACAGACAGGACCGAAAAGGCGATCCGTCGATAGCGGGGCATTCTAGGGAGGCAAACACTTCAGGAAAATTCGTATTTTTAGCGGTTATACTTCGGTTTTTACGAATCCAGAAAATTGGAGCGCTTTACGCAAGAGCTGCGTAGGGGGATATAAACGCCATGCTGAATTACCGACAGCTGCATTACTTCTGGGTGGTGGCCAAAACCGGCAGCATCGTGCGCGCCTGCGAGCAGCTGAACCTGACGCCGCAGACCATCAGCGGGCAGATTTCCTTGCTCGAACAAACGTATGGCATCGAGTTGTTCCGCCGGGTCGGCCGGCAACTGGAGCTCACGGAAGCCGGGCGCCAGACCCTGACCTACGCCGAGCAAATGTTTCAACTCGGTGGCGAGCTGGAGTTGATGCTGCGGGCGCAACCCAATGAGCAGCAGATTCTATTTCGGGTAGGCGTGGCCGACGTGGTGCCCAAATCCATCGTCTATCGGCTGATCGCGCCGACCATGGAATTGAGCGAGCCGCTGCGCATCACCTGCCGCGAAGATAAACTCGAACGCTTGCTCGCCGACCTGGCGATCCAGCGCCTCGACCTGGTGATCTCGGACAGCCCGATGCCGTCGCACCTGGACATCAAGGGCTACAGCCAAAAGCTCGGTGAGTGCGGGATCAGTTTCTTCGCCACCGCCGAACTGGCGGCGCGTTACGGTCAGGATTTCCCGCGCAGCCTGCACGGCGCTCCGCTGCTGATTCCCGGCCCGGAAACCGTGGTACGCAGTCGTTTGCAACGCTGGTTCGCCGAGCAGCAGATTCAGCCGCGCATCGTCGGCGAGTTCGACGACAGCGCATTGATGCAGGCTTTCGGTCAATCCGGCAGCGGGATTTTCATCGGCCCGAGCGTGATTGCCGATGAAGTGAAACGCCAATACGGTGTGGAATTGATTGGCCAGACTGACGCGGTGACCGAGTCGTTCTACGCCATTTCGGTGGAACGCAAGGTCAAGCACCCCGGCATTGTTGCGATAACCGAAGGTGCCCGACGCGAGCTGTTTACCGAGATGTGAAGCGTCAGGCGCAGACTTCGCGCGGCTTCATGGTCATCAGCGCCATGGCCAAAAGGATCGAGGCCAGGATAAAAGCGGCAGCCGCGAAACCCAAACCTTGCAGCCCGACGCCGTTGATGACCCGGCCGCCGATCATGGCGCCCAGGCCGATGCCGAGGTTGGCCCCGGCAATGTTCAACGATGCCGCAAACGCCGGCGCCTCGGGCGCAGCCTTCATCAAGCGCACATGACTGACCAGAAACAACGCCGCCTGAGTCACGCCCCAGATGCCCATCGCCGCCGCCAGACCGAGCGGCGAATGAATGTTCGGCACCAACGCCACCAGCCCGGCAATCATGAACGCGCAAAACATCATCGAAGCGATCAGCGGATGGCGATCCACCGCGCGGCCGCCCAGCGAGTTGCCGATCAAACCGACCGCGCCGAAGCCCATCAGGCACCAGCCGACCACCGTGCCGTTGAACCCGGCCAGGCGCTCAAGGATGTCCGCCAGGTAGGTGTAAGCGGTGAACATGCCGCTGAACACCAGGATCGACAGCACCACATGCCCCACCATCAGCGGGCTGCGCAGGATCTTGAACTGCGAACGGAAGCTCACTTGATGCTGGTGCAGATTGGTTTTCGGCAGGTAGATAAACAGCAGCAACGCCTTGGCAAACGCGATCACCGCCAGAATGCCGAAGGCACTGCGCCAGCCGAACGCATCGGAAATCAGCGTGCCCACGGGAATGCCGAACACCGTGGCGCAGACAACCCCGAAACCGATCTGGGCGATGGCGCGGCCGGCGTAGTCCGGCCCGACGATGTCCACCGCCGTTTCGCTGGCCAGCGCCCAGAACACCGGGAGCCCGAGCGCCGGAATCAACCGGGCGATGGCCATTACCCAAATGTTCGGCGCAAATGCCGCGAGGGTGTTGGCCAGGCCGAACATGATCAGCACCGAGATAAACAGCTTGCGCCGTTCAAACCGGGCGAAGTACGCCGTCAGGAACGGCCCGAACGCGGCGACGGTGAAGGCGAACAAAGTCACCAGCAAACCCGCTTGCGGGATGCTGACGTCCAGGTCCCGGGCGATGGCCGGCAACAGGCCGACGATGACGAATTCCGTGGTCAGCACCGTGAAACCGGCGGCGGACAACAGAAGGATGGGCAACAGCATGCAGAACTCCAGAAAACGACGACACCAGTGATAGCCGGAAGGCCCACTGGCAGAACTTGAAAATGAGGAGGCGCAAGCTTAACAGAGTGTTTCCAAATGGGCTTGCACGAACCTGCCTATCTCGTTTAACACGCGGGCGGCAGATCGTCACAGGGCTGAAGGATCAAGACGACGCTGTGATAAAGTCCGCGCCCTGCGATACGTACACCCTGATCATCGGCCAGTTTTTGGCATTGATGTCGCGATACCCCCGCACTTAAAAAAATCAGAGATGCCGTTTTTATGACCGCTTCATCCCCTTCTCTATTGCTCCGCCTGAAACGCTTGAGCCTGGTCGCGCAAATCATCATCGGCCTGATCGCCGGGATCGCCCTGGCGCTGTTCGCACCTGAGGTGGCGAAATCCACTGCCTTTATCGGCAAGGTGTTCGTCGCCGCGCTGAAAGCCGTCGCGCCGATTCTGGTGTTTGTGTTGGTGATGGCCTCGATCGCCAATCATAAGCACGGCCAGGAAACCCACATCCGGCCGATTCTGTTTCTGTATCTGCTGGGTACTTTTGCCGCTGCGGTGGTCGCGGTGGTGGCGAGCATGCTGTTCCCGTCGAGCCTGGTGCTGGCCACTCACGACGTTGCCGTCACTGCGCCCGGCGGTATCGGCGAAGTGCTGCAAAGCCTGCTGCTCAGTGTGGTCGACAACCCGGTGAGTGCGCTGATGAACGCCAACTTCATCGGCATTCTGGCCTGGGCCATCGGCATGGGCGTTGCGATTCGCCATGCCGGTGACACCACGCGCGAGGTGCTCGGCGACCTGTCCAATGGTGTGACCTTGATCGTGCGCCTGGTGATCCGGTTTGCGCCGCTGGGGATTTTCGGTCTGGTGGCATCGACCCTCGCCACCTCCGGTTTCGGCGCGTTGATCGGCTATGTGCATCTGCTGGCCGTGTTGCTCGGCTGCATGCTGTTCGTGGCGCTGGTGATGAACCCGATCATCGTGTTCTGGAAACTGCGTCGCAACCCGTATCCGCTGGTGATCATGTGCCTGCGGGAAAGCGGCATCACCGCGTTTTTCACGCGCAGCTCGGCGGCGAATATTCCGGTCAACCTGGAACTGAGCAAGCGTCTGGGCCTGCACGAAGACACCTATTCGGTGTCGATTCCGCTGGGCGCGACCATCAACATGGCCGGTGCGGCGATCACCATTACCGTGCTGACGTTGGCGGCTGTGCATACCCTGGGCATTGCCGTGGACATTCCGACGGCCATTCTGCTCAGCGTCGTTGCGGCGATCTGTGCCTGTGGCGCCTCGGGCGTGGCCGGGGGCTCGTTGTTGCTGATTCCGCTGGCGTGCAGCCTGTTCGGCATTCCAAGCCAAATCGCCATGCAGGTGGTGGCGGTGGGTTTCATTATTGGGGTGTTGCAGGATTCGGCGGAGACAGCGTTGAACTCGTCTACTGACGTGTTATTTACCGCAGCCGCTTGCTTGGGTGAGGAGCAGAAAGCTCAGCGTCTGGCGTAAGAAGAAGATCAAAAGATCGCAGCCTCGTTTTACTCGACAGCTCCTACAGACAACTGCGTACCGCCTGTAGGAGCTGTCGAGTGAAACGAGGCTGCGATCTTTTGAGCCACACAAAAAAAAGCCCGCCAAGGCTTACACCTTGGCGGGCTTTTTTTTGTACCTGGGCGGCTTAGAACGCGCCCATGAAATCGCGCTTGCCCACTTCCACACCGTTGTGACGCAGCAGTGCGTAAGCGGTGGTGACGTGGAAGAAGAATTGCGGCAGGCCGTAGCTCAGCAGGTAAGCCTGGCCGGTGAAGCGCTTCTCTTTAGGCGTGCCTGGACGCGTAACGATCTCGATGCCTTCCTTGCCATCGATCTGCTCAGGCTTGATCTCGCCGATGTAGGCCAGCACCTTGGCGATCAGCGCTTGCAGCTCGGCGAAGGTGGTTTCGGTGTCGTCATACTTCGGCAACTCGACTTCGGCCAGACGCGAAGAAACGCCCTTGGCGAAATCAACGGCGATCTGCACCTGACGCACCAGCGGGAACATGTCCGGGTACAGACGGGCCTGCAAGAAAGCGTTCGGGTCGATGTTCTTGGCGGTGGCGTGGGCTTCGGCCTTGTTCAGAACGTCGCTCAGGGCGTTGAGCATTTGTTGGAAAACCGGAACGGAAGCGGCGTACAGGGAAATGGTCATGGCAGTCTCGTGTGGTGACAGGAGGGAAACGTCGGCGTCGATTATAGCCATGCGCGTCCCTCCTGCGGCCGGTCTTTTATCCTGCCGCAGGCCCTCGCCGGCTCAATCCCTCATAGAGCCCGTCGATCACCCGGTCGTTAATAGTGATTGGACGGTCTATCACGTTGTACTTAGCCTGCGCTCGCGCAGCCATCCCGGCCGGTCCGAACGCCTTGAAAAAGCCATCATCGAGGCGATGAAGCTCAAGCCGTATCGGCACAATTTCGAAGTGAACGATGACGTTCAGGTGGTTCACTTCATGAACATGACAGGCGGCTGAAACCATGATCGTTAGACCCAAACCCAATCTGATCGGCGTGCTGACTTCACTCAAGGGCTCGATCGCCAAACGCATTGCCATGCGCGCCCTGATGGTGACGCTACTCGCCTCGGCCATCGTGCTGGTCGAAACATTGCACCCCAGCTATTTTTCCAAGGTCAGCGCCACGCCGTTTACTTTGCTGGGCTTGTCGCTGTCGATCTTCATGAGCTTTCGCAACAACGCCTGCTATGACCGCTGGTATGAAGCGCGCAAGGCGTGGGGTGACATCATCGTGGATGTCCGTTCGATGATTCGTGAAACCCAGATCATCGAGGACGCCAGCGAGCGGCACAAAATCCTCAGCAACCTCTGCGGCTTCGCCCATGCGCTGAATGCAAAGCTGCGCTCGGAGAGCGAACTGACGGCCAGTGGTGGCTGGCTCAATCCGATGCCCACCGGCACCACGACTGACATCAGCGGGCGCATTTTGATGCAGGTCGGTCAACAGTGTTCGGCGCTCAGCGAATCCGGGGCGATCAGTGAATGGCGCTACACGCTCATGGCCAATCATCTGACTCGCCTGACTCAGGCCCAGGCTGTGTGTGAGCGGATCAAACACACGCCGCTGCCCTTCCCCTACACCTTGTTGCTGCACCGGACCACCTACTTGTTCTGCATCTTGTTGCCCTTCGCGATGGCCGAACCGCTGGGTTGGCTGACACCGGTTTTCACGGCGATTGTCGGCTACACGTTTTTCGGCCTGGATGCGATTGGCGATGAACTGGAAGACCCGTTCGGCCGCGATGAAAACGACCTGCCCACTGACGCACTGGTGCGCACCATCGAACGGGATGTCGTGGCCGCGCTGGGCGTGTCGCCACTGCCGCCGCAGCTGGAGCCGGTGGATTATGTGTTGAGTTGAGGGGCCTGAGTTGGAGCGGCTGGCCTCTTCGCGGGCAAGCCTCGCTCCTACAGATCAAACTGTGGGAGCGAGCCTGCTCACGATGGCGGCGTGACAGTCAACATCAATGCCGGATGCGCCAGCCTCATGACTGAATACGCAAGAAGTCTGCCTGACAGGGCGGCGCTTCAGCTAATCTCTGCCCAGATCCCGCACACCGCCCTTTGTCCTTGGCTTGCAGTACAGGCAAACTCGTCGGGAGCTAGCATTTTTGACAGCGCTGAATACAGCGCCCATGAACCTATTGTGGGTAAGGGTCCAGAACCTATGAGCACCGAGCAAGAGACGACCTTCGACGAGCCGCGACTCAACAGCACGGAAATCCGCATTTTGGGTTCGCTGATCGAGAAACAGGCCACCAGCCCGGAAACCTATCCGCTGACGCTCAATGCGCTGGTGCTTGCCTGTAACCAGAAGACCAGCCGCGAGCCGGTGATGAACCTCACCCAGGGTCAGGTCGGCCAGAGCCTGCGCGCCCTTGAAGGACGCGGCTTCACCAAACTGGTGATGGGCAGCCGTGCCGATCGCTGGGAGCATAAGGTCGACAAGGCGCTGGAACTGGTGCCGGCGCAGGTCATTCTGGCGGGGCTGCTGTTTCTGCGCGGTCCACAAACGGTCAATGAACTGCTGACCCGCAGCGGCCGCATGCATGACTTCGAAGACGCCGAACAGGTGGTGCATCAGCTGGAGCGGCTGATTGCTCGCGGTCTTGCGCTGCTGATCCCGCGCCAGGCCGGCCAGCGTGAAGACCGTTATATGCATGCGTTGGGCGATCCGGCGGATATCGAAGTGATCCTCGCGGCACGGCAGAACCCGGTGGAACGTGGCTCTGGCAGCGGCGTGTCGGTGGAGCGGATTGAAGAACTGGAAGCGCGGATTGCAGCGCTGGAAGAACGCCTGGCCCGCCTCGAGTAACTTGCGTCCGGCTCTGTAGCTGTCGAGCAACGCGAAGATCTGTAGCAGCTGTCGAGCTTGCGAGGCTGCGTTCGGCTCTGTAGCAGCTGTCGAGCTTGCGAGGCTGCGTTCGGCTGCGAAGCAGTCGTGAAGTCTGGCACTGCGGTGTGTCAGGAGTACCGTGCATATAGGGTTTACGACTGCTTCGCAGCCGAACGCAGCCTCGCAAGCTCGACAGCTGCTACAGAGCCAGACGCAAGCTCGGCAGCGGCTACAGGGGATGTGTGTTTACTCGCCGTCCCAGTAATCAACGCCATCGGCCTGTCGGGCGACGGCGACGAAGCCCGTGGCATGGCCCTCGGCGTCGACCTGAAAGTTGTCCATCACCGCGTACTTGCCGGAATCCGGGTACTCACAAATCTCCGGCGATTGCTGGGTACTGACCGCCAGGTAGCGCAACTCGCCGTTGCTGTTATTGATGATCTGGTGCGCGGCTTCGGGACCGCCCGGTGGGCAGGCGATGACATCCCCCGCACGAATTGGAAAACGCTCGGTGCCCAGGCGAATCTGCCCTTCCCCGGCCACGATATAAAACATCTCCTCGTTGACCCGGTGGCTATGGAACGGGCTGCCACGCATGCCCGGTTCCAGGACATACAAGCGATAACCCAGTTTCTGCGCGCCCAGTTGCTGGCCAATGCGGGCCAGGCGCTGTTGATAGCGGCCAGCGGTGTCACCGGTTGGGGCGAGCGCTTCAGGCAGCGTCTCAAGTTCGACCTGATTCAGGTTGAGGATGGCGGGATGCATGGGAAACCTCGGTCACATTGTTGTTATGGGCACAAACGCAAAAGATCGCAGCCTTCGGCAGCTCCTACAGATGTACGCATGCAGGAGCTGCCGAAGGCCGCGATCTTTTGATCTTTCACGGTTCAGCTGCGCGCAAACGCCACCGCTTGCTGAAACTGCTCATCCGTCGGCCGCACGCCGGTGTAAAGCACAAACTGCTCCAGCGCCTGGATCGCGATCACTTCCAACCCGGTGATCACTCGCTTGCCCTCAGCACGACCACGCACGATCAGCGGCGTTTCCGAGGGGATCGCCACCACATCGAAGACAGTCTCCGCCGCTTTAATGGTTTCAGTATCAAATGCCAGTTGATCGGCCTCTGGCCCGCCCGTCATGCCGATCGGTGTGACGTTGATCAGCATTTGCGGGCGCTGGGCGCCCAATTCGGCTTGCCATTCATAACCCAGCGATTCTGCCAACGCACGACCGGCTTGTTCATTGCGGGCGACGATCAAGCCGTTTTTGTAGCCGCCATCGCGCAACGCGCTGGCCACCGCCTTGGCCATGCCGCCGCTGCCGCGCAGGGCGAAGGTCGAATCCTTGGGCACCTGGTGCGTGGCCAGCAACTGGGCGATGGCGATGTAATCGGTGTTGTAAGCCTTGAGATGGCCCTGGGTGTTGACGATGGTGTTGATCGATTGAATGGCCGCAGCGGAGGCGTCCAACTCATCGACCAGCGCAATGCAGGCCTCCTTGAACGGCATCGACACGCCACAACCCCGAATTCCCAGGGCACGAATGCCACCGACGGCCCCCGGCAGGTCCTGGCTACTGAAGGCTTTATAGTAGAAGTTCAGGCCCAGTTGCTCGTACAGATGATTGTGAAAACGCAGGCCAAAGTTCCCGGGGCGCCCCGAGAGGGACATGCACAATTGGGTGTCTTTGTTGGGGTTCATCTGCATGTGAATCTCCTTCAATAGCACTTTCAGATGGACGGGATTAGCCATGCCACCGTGTTCTGATCGATCATAAAGGCCTGCCTGCGCGCTGCACCGCAGGTCGGTAAGGAAGTCGGTACAGACCTTACACAAAATTTACCCAACGGCTGTGCTGATTTTCAAAAAAACGCTGTCTTAGATGTATCCCCGCGACAATCCTTGGGTCTATTGCAGACGCAAGCGCCGGGTCGAAGAACCGAGGAATTATCATGATCCGTAAAATCCCCACAGTAGCCTTGCTGATCGGTGTTCTCGCTGTCGCAGGGCAAGCGCAAGCCCATGGCGGCGGTGGCGGTTGGCAAGGTCCAGCGGTATTTGGCGCGATCGTCGGCTCGGCCATCGTCGGTTCGGCGATTATCAACAGCAACCGGCCGGTCTATGTACAGCAACCGGTTTATGCCCAGCCGCAGCCGGTTTACGTGCAACAACCGCCACCGGTTTACTACCAGCCAGCGCCGGTCTACGTGCAACAACCGGTCTACTACGCGCCTCCACCGGTTTATTACGGTCCGCCGCGTGGTTACTACGGTCCACCGCGTGGCTATTACGGCCCTCCCCATGGTTATGGCCGCTGGTAACAGATTCATCAGGCCCCGCCTCAACAGCGGGGCCTTTTTTGTGGCCGCTCGTCGGCGCAGGTCTGAAAAAATCGCGTCAAGGTCGCTGTCGGGACAGTCTCGGCGCTTTAAGTTGGCAAGATTGACTCGACCGCCCTTCCCCTGCGGGGAAAACGGTCATATTTATGTCATGTCAGGTCCGCAAGCTTGGATCTGTCCGCAAACAACAGGTTGATAACAACAAGGACGACCTCATGCCCACGCAAAACCCGCACCGCATTGTCGGCTTGTGCACTTCCAGCAAGGTGTACAACGCCCTGACCGAACTCAAGCACCTGGAAGGCCATCGCAGCGCCAAGTTTCTCTCGCTGCTGGCAGAAAACCTGGTCCGTAAAGGCCTGCTCAACGAGCAGGAAGTGGTTCATATGCTGGATCTGGTGGTCGACTGACCGACAGCCGGTCGTTTGCACTCACTGGCGTCAATGACGACTATCGAAAGCGTTGATTGTCCGTTCGAGCGTCAGGTCCGTAAGGTAGCTCCATAGATTGATGGAGGTACTTATTATGTCCCAGGTTCAGATTATGTCCGTTATTGGCAGCGCCGTTCCCGCACCACTAAGAGAGCTAGGATTGCTCGCCTGTTGGTATCTGGTGCAGGACGGCGAACCGATCAGTGGTCCGCTCACCTCGCTGCCGGCCGCCCAGGCACTGTCGCAACGCATCGGCCAAGGCCGACTCAGTGCCTAAGGCAGCTGAACCCGCGGCTTGGTTTCAATGAAGATCGCCCAGCTCGACATGAACAGCGCGGCGATCAGCGGCCCGATCACAAAGCCATTGAGGCCGAAGATCGCCAGGCCGCCCAGGGTCGAGATGAGGATCAGATAGTCCGGCATCTTCGTATCCTTGCCCACCAGGATCGGGCGCAGCACGTTATCCACCAGGCCGATCACGAACACCCCGAACAGCCCCAGCACCACGCCCTGCCAGATCGCCCCGGTGAACAGGAAAAATGCCGCCACCGGCGCCCAGACAATCCCCGCCCCCACCGCTGGTAACAGCGATAGAAACGCCATCAACACCGCCCAGAGCAACGCGCTGGGGATGTCCAGAAACCAGAAAATCAAACCGCCCAACGCACCTTGCGTGATTGCCACCAACAGGTTGCCCTTCACCGTGGCCCGCACCACGCGATTGAACTTGAGTTGCAAACGGCGTTTCTGGTGTTCCTGCAGCGGTACGGCAGCGCGAACCTTGCGTGCCAGTTCTGCCCCGTCCCGCAGAAAAAAGAACAGCAGGTAGAGCATGATGAAAAAGCTCACGACAAAATCAAAAGTGCCCTGGCCGAAACTGAAGGCCTGGGTGGCGATAAACTCATTGCCCGTCACCGCACTCTTGATGATTTTCTCCCGCAGCCCATTCAACTCGCCGACCCCGGCCCGATCGAGCAGGTGTTGAAAGTACGGAGGCAGGCTGTGCTTGAAATGCGTGACATACCCCGCGATATCCAGCTCGCCGCTTTCGATGCTCTTGTACAGCGTGGCCCCCTCTTGAACCAGCAGGAAACCGAGGATGATCACCGGCAAAATAGCAATCACCAGGCAGATGCTCAGGGTCACCAGCGACGTCAAATTGCGCTGCCAGCCGAACTTCAACTGGATTCGACGCTGCAGGGGCGCGAAGAGGATGCCGAGGATCACCGCCCAGAACACAGCGCCGTAAAACGGCAGCAAAATCCAGATGAAAGCGGCGGTGACCAGCCCCAGCAAAATCACCAGTGATTTGTTTTGTACCGTCTCTTCGTTCATGTCCGATCCATGTCAGTCCGCCAGACGCCATAGCGCGTCCTGATGCTTAGTCCGCCACGGTTCGCGCGAGTGCCATCCGTTTGTTCATCAAGCATAGATCCAGATCAATGAACCCCGGGGACAAGCCGCATACTCTCGGCAGCTTTTGCGATCGACCCCGCCATGACCCTCGCCACGCCCCTTTCAACCCCAGAGCTGCTGGCCCCCGCCGGCACCCTGAAAAACATGCGTTACGCCTTCGCCTACGGTGCCGATGCGGTGTACGCCGGCCAGCCGCGCTACAGCCTGCGGGTGCGCAACAACGAATTCGATCACGCCAACCTGGCGCTCGGCATTCGCGAGGCGCAAGCCCAGGGCAAGCGCTTTTACGTGGTGGTGAACATCGCCCCGCATAACGCCAAGCTCAAGACCTTCCTCAAGGACCTGGAGCCGGTGATCGCCATGGCACCGGACGCCCTGATCATGTCCGACCCGGGGCTGATCATGCTGGTGCGCCGGCATTACCCGCAGATGCCGATTCACTTGTCGGTGCAGGCCAACACGGTGAACTGGGCGAGTGTCGAGTTCTGGCAGCAACAAGGCTTGAGCCGGATCATCCTGTCGCGGGAACTGTCCCTGGAAGAAATCGCCGAAATCCGCCAGCAGGTCCCGGCGATGGAGCTCGAGGTTTTCGTCCACGGTGCGCTGTGCATGGCCTACTCCGGGCGCTGCCTGCTGTCGGGCTACATGAACAAGCGCGATGCCAATCAGGGCAGCTGCACCAACGCCTGTCGCTGGAAATACTCGGCGCAGCAAGCCACGGAAAACCAGCTCGGCGAGATTGTGCAGACTTTCCAGCCCGAACCCACACTGGGCATCGGCGCACCGACCGATCAAGTGTTCCTGTTGCAGGAAGCCAATCGACCTGACGAACTGATGCCCGCCTTCGAGGACGAGCACGGCACTTACATCATGAACGCCAAGGACCTGCGCGCCGTGCAGCATGTCGAGCGCCTGACGCAGATGGGTGTGCACTCACTGAAAATCGAAGGGCGGACCAAATCGCACTTTTATTGCGCACGGACCACTCAGGTCTATCGCCGCGCAATCGACGACGCGGTGGCCGGTCGCGACTTCGACCGTAGCCTGATGACGGATCTGGAATCCCTTGCCCAGCGCGGCTACACCGAAGGCTTTTTGCGTCGGCATGTGCATGACGAATACCAGAACTACCAGCACGGCAGCTCGGTGTCGGAGCGCCAGCAATTTGTGGGTGAGTTGACGGGGGAGCGGCGTGATCGCTTGGCTGAAGTCAAAGTGAAAAATCGTTTTGGCCTGGGCGATCACATGGAACTGATGACGCCCAAGGGCAACTTCCACTTCGATTTGCATCAGCTGCAAAACGTCAAAGGCGAGCCAGTCGACGTAGCACCGGGGGATGGACACACGGTGTATTTGCCGATTCCGGATGCGGTGGAATTGGATTTCGGGTTGTTGATGCGCGATGTGAGCGATCTCTGAAACACCGCGAACCTGTAGGAGCTGGCTTGCCAGCGAAGAGGCCCTTGAGGTTTACATCGCCGCTGAGTCCGCCTTCGCTGGCAAGCCAGCTCCTACAGGGTTACGCGAATTCTTCGTGCAACATCGCCACAAACGCTTCTCGCGCCGGGTGCACCCCGGCGTTTTCATGCCAGTAAAACAGGTTGTCGATGGCCGTCAGTTCGGGGAATTCATACCCCACGCAACCGGCGCCCTTGGCGTATTGGTCGAAGACGCCTTTGGGCACCAACGCGACGCCGGCGCCAGCACTGACGCACCCGACAATCGCCCCGTAACTGGCCAGGCTGACAATCGGCAACGCCTGCCCCTGGCGTAACAGCCAATGCTCCAGCGCCGCCCGATACGGACAACCCTGGGGCCACATGAATACGGTCTTGTCCTGCAAATCGGCGATATCGCGCACCGGCCCCATCGACGTCGAGGCAATCAGCAGCAACTCTTCGCGGTACATCGGCGTGCGCTTGAGTTGTGAGCGCTCGACATCCACCGCGACGATCGCGCCGTCGAGCCGGTGATTGACCGTGTCATCGAGCAATTGCCCCCAGGTGCCGGTGGTCAGCTCCAGTGCAACCGCTGGAAAGCGCTTGTGGAATTTGGCCAGCAAACGCGGCAAGCGCCCGGTGGCGGAAGATTCGATGGCGCCAATGCGCAAGGGCCCGGACGGTTCGGCCGAAGGATCAACCGCGCGTTTGGCTTCAGCCGTCAGCGCGAGAATCTTCGAGGCGTACACCAGAAAAGTCTGCCCCGACGGGCTGATGCGCAGCCCGCGCCCCTCGCGCAGAAACAGCGCGACACCCAGCTCCGCCTCCAGGGACTTGATCCGTGCCGTGATGTTCGACGGCACGCAATGCAACAGCTCGGCCGCCCGGGCTATGCTGCCGACGTCGGCGACGGTCTTGAACATGCGTAACTGAGCCAATTCCATACATCACCTAAAGTGAACAGTTAACGCAGTATAAGTCAGTTGTAGCGAGCAGTCTGAATTCTGATACTCGGTGCCTATCCCCTCAGGTGTCCGACCATGCAAGCGCTCGCAGCCGACTCCCACTCTCCGGTCAAAATCATCCTGGCCATGGCGTTTGTCGTCGCCTGTTGGGGTTATTCCCCGACCGGCATCCACATCGGCTTGCAGGCCTACGACCCTGTTCATCTGGCGCTGCTGCGGTTTCTGCTGGCCTCGGTGTTCATGGCCGTGGTCGCCGTGTTCCGAGGTATCCACCTGCCAACGCTTCGCGACCTGCCGCTGATGTTCGCCCTCGGTTTCTTTGCGGTGAGCCTGCACCACGTGGCGATCAATTTCGGCCAGCAAGGTGTCAGTGCCGGAGCCTCCAGCGTGTTGGCACAGTCGACTCCGTTGTTCAGCACGCTGCTGGCGCGCTTCGTGTTCAAGGACCGGGTGAGCCTGTGGCGTTGGGGCTGTGTTTTTCTCGGGTTGATCGGCGTGGTGATCGTGGTGGCCGGCGATCACGGACTGGGGAGCATTGACGCGCACGGCTTGCTGATTCTGCTGGCGGCGTTGTCCTGGAGTATCTACTTTGCCCTGCAAAAGCATCATGCCCGGCGCTACGACGGGCTGACGCTGGTGTGCTACACGGTGTGGGCCGGGACGGCGCTGCTGTTGATTTACCTGCCTGGCTTGGTGGATCAGGTGCTCAGTGCGCCGGTACATGTGCAGTTGGCGGTGGTTTCGTTAGGCGTGTTTCCCAGTGCCCTTGCGTATCTGGCCTGGGCGTATGTGTTGGCTCATGTTGACCTGAGTCGCGCGACGATGACGCTGTATCTGGTGCCACCGATGGCCATGGCGATTGCGTCTTTTGCGCTGGGTGAGCGGCCGACGTTGATGATTGTCGTGGGTGGGCTGGTGGTGTTGGTGAGTGTGTTGGCGTTGAATCTGGAGCGGCGGGGGGGGGGGGGTCAGGCGGCTAGCGGCTGATCTGTGAACAGTGTTGAGGCGTCTGACGCTATCGCGGGCAAGCCCGCTCCCACAGTGTGTGTGTTGATCAAAATGATGTGATCGACACACACCCTGTGGGAGCGTGGCTTGCCCGCGATGAACGATGACGCGGCTGACCTGCCAGGCACATTGGCCGGGTTCTGTTTATCGCCTGTCATCGGACAGCGGTGTCGGTTCATCCGCCGGAGGCACGTCCTCTTTCGCTCCCGGGTCCATCCAGTCTTCAGGTGGATCCGAGTCTGCGCTGGCCGGGTCCAGCGAAGGATCCCGGCCGGGCGGCATATCGTTGTCCGCAGGCACCTCCTCCGTACCGGGGATCGGTCTGGTGGGGTCGATGTTGGACGTTCCACCCTGGAACATTGAATCGTTAGCCATGACGCACCTCACTGATGAGGTCCAGCAAATCTGGGCCGTACTCGTTGGAAACGGCCTCGTGATCGGGGTGCTATCGGGAAGACCAACGGTTGTCAGCGATCCGCCGAAAAGCGGTCGCGGCTGTTGCTCAAGTGCAGCCACATGGCCGCCCGCGCCGCATCGGCATCCCGGCGTTTGATGGCGTTGAAAATCGCCTCGTGCTCAAGGTTGGCAAGCTGCCCGAGCTTGCTCAAATCCGCCGATCCTCGCTCCGCCGCGTTGACCCGGGTGCGCGGAATCATGGCGTTACCCAGTTGCTGCATGATCTCGGTGAAGCACACATTGCCGGTGGCTTCGGCGATCAGCAGGTGGAAGCGTTTGTCGGCCTCGACGCAGCTGTCGTTGTTGGCCAGCAGGCTTTGATAATCATCGAGCGCTTCGCGCATCTGCACCAATTGCGGGTCAGTACGACGGATCGCAGCCAGCGCCGCAGCCTGGGTTTCGAGCCCCATGCGCAACTCCAGAATGCTGCGCACCCCCAGCGCGGTATCGACGTTCAGTCGCAGGCCCTGCTCCGGTGCTCGCTCAATCACAAACGTGCCGATGCCGTGGCGGGTTTCCACTAACCCTGAGGCCTGCAACTTGGAGATCGCCTCACGCACCACGGTGCGACTGACTCCGTGTTCCTGAACGATCGAGTTCTCCGACGGCAGCTTGTCGCCCGGCAACATCTGCCCGAGCAGGATGCTCTGGGTCAGTTTGGCGACCAGGTCATGGGCCAGGTTGTGAGTGCGCTTGCGCGCAGGCGCGTCGAGGTCTTCTTGCATGGCAATCATCCAAAAGCAGGGCTAACGGGATCGTAGCACTGCGACCGGTTTGAATCTCCCGAAAACCCGCCGCAACTTGTATGACAACACTCAACATTTGAGGCAATTGAAACCACAATAGCTGCAGCAGCCAACCGCAAAATGAATAACGAAGCGCCACAACAGCTCTATTTTATTGAACACTAGCCCTTGCAGGACGAAAAAACCTAGTTGTATGATGTCTATCAACAAGAAACACCCAGTCACACCCCGCATAAAAATAATCAGTGGGAGATAACGCAGTGAATACACCCCTATCCGGGATGCACGACGGCGCCAATTCGGTCCTGACGTCCGCCATCTCAAAAGTGAAACGGCACGTCCTGCCCCTGTTTGTCATCATGTTCATCGTCAACTACATCGACCGCGTGAACATCGGCTTCGTCCGCGCCCACATGGAGCACGACCTGGGCATTGGTGCTGCCGCCTACGGCCTCGGCGCCGGCCTGTTCTTCATCGGTTACGCGCTGTTCGAAGTCCCCTCCAACATCCTCCTGCAAAAAGTCGGCGCACGAATCTGGCTGACCCGCATCATGCTGACCTGGGGCCTGGTGGCTGCCGGCATGGCCTTCATCCAGAACGAAACCCACTTCTATATCCTGCGATTCCTGCTGGGCGTGGCGGAAGCCGGTTTCTTTCCCGGAGTGATTTATTACTTCACCCGCTGGTTACCCGGCGTAGAACGCGGCAAGGCGATTGCGATCTTCCTCAGCGGCTCGGCCATCGCGTCGCTGATTTCCGGCCCGTTGTCCGGCCTGCTCCTGCAACTCAGCGGCTTTGGCCTGCACGGCTGGCAATGGATGTACTTCATCGAGGGCATGTTCTCGGTCGGGTTGTGCGTGTTCGTCTGGTTCTGGCTCGACTCCAAACCTCACGACGCCAAGTGGCTGAGCCGCGAAGAGCAGGACGCGCTGGTCAAAGCCATCGACGACGAGCAACTGGCCCGCGAAGCCGCGACGCCGATCAAGCCGTCCTTGAGCAAGCTGCTCAAGGACCGGCAGATCATCCTGTTCTGCCTGATCTACTTCCTTATCCAGCTGACCATCTATGCCGCGACCTTCTGGCTGCCGAGCATCATCAAGAAGATGGGCGACCTCAATGACATTCAGGTCGGGCTGTTCAACTCGATCCCGTGGTTGCTGTCGATCGTCGGCATGTACGCCTTCGCTTCGCTGTCGGCCAAATGGAAACACCAACAGGCCTGGGTCGCCGCTGCCCTGCTGATCGCGGCGGCCGGGATGTTCATGTCCACCACCGGCGGGCCGATCTTCGCGTTCGTCGCGATCTGCTTCGCGGCGCTGGGTTTCAAATCGGCATCGTCGCTGTTCTGGCCGATCCCCCAGGCTTACCTGGATGCACGCATCGCCGCTGGCGTGATCGCTTTGATCAACTCGGTGGGCAACCTCGGCGGCTTCGTCGCGCCGACCACCTTCGGCCTGCTGGAAGAACACACCGGTTCGATTCAGGGCGGGCTGTATGGCTTGGCCGCGACGTCGATCATTGCCGCGATCATCGTCTTCGCCGCTCGCAACACACCGAAATCCGCACCTGCCGTTGCACTGGACCAACCAGCGCCCAATCACGCCTGAACATTGCTTTGAAAGGACAAGAACATGAACCCACAAGAAGCCGCTAAAGCCCCGATCATCACCAGCATGCAGGTTGTTCCGGTCGCCGGGCACGATGGCATGTTGCTCAACCTGAGCGGCGCCCACGGGCCATTTTTCACTCGCAACATCGTGATCCTCAAGGACAACGCCGGACACACCGGCGTCGGTGAAGTACCGGGTGGCGAGCGCATTCGCCAGACCCTGGAAGATGCGCGCAGCCTGGTGGTCGGCAGCCCGATTGGCACCTATCAGAAGATTCTCAATCAGGTGCGCCAGACCTTCGCCGACCGCGACGCCGACGGCCGTGGCCTGCAGACGTTTGACCTGCGCATCACCATTCACGCAGTCACCGGCCTGGAAGCGGCGCTGCTTGATCTACTCGGTCAGCACTTGGACGTGCCCGTGGCGGCGCTGCTCGGCGAAGGCCAGCAGCGCGATGAAGTGAAGATGCCCGGGTATCTGGTTTACGTCGGCGATCGCAACGAAACCGACCTGGCTTACCGCGGCGACCCCGACGCCGACAACGACTGGTTCCGCGTGCGTCACGAGAAAGCCATGACCGCCGACGCCGTGGTCCGTCTAGCCGAAGCCGCCCATGCGCGCTACGGTTTCAAGGACTTCAAACTCAAGGGCGGCGTGCTCAGTGGCGACGAAGAAATCGAAGCCGTCACCGCCCTGGCCGAACGCTTCCCTGATGCGCGCATTACCCTTGATCCGAATGGCGCCTGGTCGTTGAAAGAAGCCATCCGTTTGTGCCGCGATCAGCATCATGTGCTGGCTTATGCCGAGGACCCGTGCGGCGCGGAAAACGGTTACTCGGGCCGCGAAGTCATGGCCGAGTTTCGCCGTGCCACGGGCCTGAAAACCGCGACCAACATGATCGCCACCGACTGGCGGGAAATGGGCCACGCCATTCAGTTGCAATCGGTGGACATTCCGCTGGCCGACCCGCATTTCTGGACGATGCAGGGCTCGGTCCGCGTGGCGCAGATGTGCCACGAATGGGGCCTGACCTGGGGCTCGCATTCCAACAACCACTTCGACATTTCCCTGGCGATGTTTACCCACGTCGCGGCCGCCGCGCCGGGTGAAATCACCGCCATCGACACGCACTGGATCTGGCAGGACGGCCAGCGCCTGACCAAAGCTCCGCTGCAAATCGTCGGCGGCTGCGTGCAGGTGCCGAAGAAACCCGGTCTGGGGATTGAACTGGACATGGATCAACTGGCCAAGGCCCACGAACTGTACAAAGGCATGGGATTGGGCGCGCGGGATGACAGCGTGGCGATGCAGTTTCTTATTCCGGGGTGGAAATTCGATAACAAGCGGCCATGCCTGGTGCGCTAGCGCTCTGGAAAACACCGCAACCCTGTAGGAGCCGAGCTTGCTCGCGAAAGCGGTCTCTCAGTCACATTGATGCATGATGTGCCGCCGTCTTCGCGAGCAGGCTCGCTCCCACAGAAACTTGGCCTGATCATCAGGGACGGGTTTTAATGACCGCTCTGAAATCAGCGGTCAGCGCAATGAACTCTCACAAATCGATGAAAACCCTTGCCGGCGTTGCCAGCCCAAAAATGCTGGCGATGGGTTTGGCCTTGTTCGCCACAGGCCCGTGTTTTGCGTTGGATAACATCGAGACGGTGGTGAATGACGCCGTACGACCGGTCATGCAAGCCCAGGCCGTTCCCGGAATAGCCGTGGCCGTGACCGTCAACGGTAAGCCGCATTACTTCAACTACGGCGTGGCCTTGAAAGAGAGCGGCAACGCCGTCACCGAAAACACCCTGTTCGAGATCGGCTCGGTGAGCAAAACCTTCACCGCCACCCTCGCCGCCTACGCCCAGGCCAGCGGCAAAATTTCCCTGTCGGACAAGGCCAGCCATATTCTTCCTGAATTGCGTGGCAGCGCGTTTGACACCATCAGTGTGTTGCAACTCGGCACCTACAGCGCCGGTGGCCTGCCACTGCAATTCCCAAGCGAAAGCGACGCGCCGGAGAAGATGCTCGGCTATTTCAAACAATGGAAACCGACCTATCCCGCTGGCAGCCATCGGCTGTATTCAAACCCGAGTATCGGGTTGTTCGGTTACCTCGCGGCGCACCGCATGGGCGCTTCGTTTGATGACGTGATGACAAAGACCCTGTTGCCGAAACTCGGGTTGAAGCACACCTACCTCAAGGTGCCGCAGGATCAGATGGGGCTTTACGCTAACGGTTACAACAAGCAAGACCAACCGGTGCGGGTTACGCCGGGAGCGCTGGACTCAGAGGCGTATGGGGTTAAAACCAGTGCGGCGGACCTGATCCGGTTTGTTGAGGCGAACATGAAACCCGAGGGTCTGGAAAAACCTCTCCAGCAAGCTATCGCGACGACTCACACCGGCTATTACACGGTCGGCGACATGACTCAGGGCCTGGGTTGGGAGCTCTATAGCTACCCGATCACCCTCGACAAATTGCTCGCCGGCAACTCGACGCCAATGGCCATGGAAGCGCACACAGTCCAGTGGCTGAACCCGCCTCGAGCGCAACCGGAAAACGTGCTCATCAACAAAACCGGTTCGACGGGTGGCTTCGGTGCGTACATCGCGTACGTGCCCTCGAAAGACATCGGCATCGTGATCCTGGCCAACAAAAACTACCCAATCCCGGACCGAGTCAAAATCGCTCACACGATACTGAACGCCCTGGCCCACCCAGAATAACTCAGCCCCCTATAGCAGCTGCCGAGCCTGCGAGGCTGCGTTCGGCTTTGTAGCAGCTGTCGAGCCTGCGAGGCTGCGTTCGGCGTTGTAGCAGCTGTCGAGCCTGCGAGGCTGCGTTCGGCTTTGTAGCAGCTGTCGAGCCTGCGAGGCTGCGTTCGGCTGCGAAGCAGTCGTGAAATCAGGCGATGCGGTGTTTCAGAAAGACCGCGTATTCAGGTTTTACGACTGCTTCGCAGCCGAACGCAGCCTCGCAGGCTCGGCAGCTGCTACAGGTAATCGGCCGGCATACAAAAATGGGCGACCCCTTGAGGTCGCCCATTTTCGTTCGTGCGCCGCCATTGACGAATCTGGACTTACACGTCCAATATGGACAAATACATCCAGATGATCCGCAGGAGATAAGCCATGATAAAAACAATGTGCCTGGGCTTTGCATTGGCATTGTGTGTCACCAGTGCCCTGGCGGATGACAAACCTCTGCGTATCGGTATCGAAGCCGCTTATCCACCGTTTGCCTTCAAGACATCTGATGGCAGCATCGAGGGGTTCGACTACGACATCGGCAACGCCCTGTGCGCGCAAATGCAGACCAAATGCGTGTGGGTCGAGCAAGAGTTCGATGGCCTGATCCCTTCGCTGAAAGTGCACAAAATCGATGCGGTAATTTCCTCGATGTTGATCACCGAGGAGCGCAAGCGTTCGGTCACGTTCACCGACAAATACTATGCGAGCCCGGCAAGGCTGGTGATGAAGGCCGGGACTCAAGTCGACGATGACTTCAACCAGCTCAAGGGCAAGCGCATTGGCGTGCAGCGCGGCACGTCCCAGGATCGCTACGCCACCGACAAGCTGCAACCGCTGGGCGCCGACATTGTGCGCTACGGCTCCCAGTCGGAAATCTACCTGGACATGCAGTCCGATCGGCTCGACGGCACCATCGCCAATGCCGCGCCGCTGCAAGAGGGTTTCCTGAAGACGCCGCAGGGCCAGGGTTTCGCCTTCGTCGGACCGGAGCTGCGCAACCAGGAATACTTTGGCGAAGGCACCGGCATAGCGGTGAGCAAGGGCAACACGGAACTGGCCCAGCGCTTCAATACGGCGATCAAAGCCCTGCGCGCCGACGGCACTTACCAACAAGTCGAGAAAAAGTACTTCGATTACAACATCTACGGCGATTGAGTCCCGGTTCACGGAGCAAGCTGCATGACCCTCATCGACACCCTGATCCGCAACGCC
Source organism: Pseudomonas sp. RIT-PI-q (assembly GCF_001297125.1). Taxonomy (GTDB): domain Bacteria; phylum Pseudomonadota; class Gammaproteobacteria; order Pseudomonadales; family Pseudomonadaceae; genus Aquipseudomonas. Next base: position 20,876 of record NZ_LHPC01000049.1, on the reverse strand, counting down.
ACGCTCATCGACGGAACCGGCGCACCGCCCTTTGTCGGGGATGTCGCAGTCGTTGCCGGGAGGATTCACGGGATCGGCGACTTTCCCGACCTCGATGCCCGCAACGTGATCGATGCCCGGGGCAAAATCCTCAGCCCGGGTTTCATCGACGTCCATACCCACGATGATCTGGCGCTGCTCAAGCAGCCGCAAATGTTGCCGAAAATCTGCCAGGGCGTGACCACGGTGATCGTCGGAAACTGCGGCATCAGTGCCGCCGGGGTGCGCCTTCGCGGTGAGCCACCGGACCCGATGAACCTCCTCGGCGAGGCTGCGGACTTCAAATACCCGAGCTTCGCTGCCTATGCAGCGGCTATCGAAGCGGCTCGACCGACGGTGAACGTTGCCGCGCTGGTGGGGCATACCGCATTGCGCGCCAACCATATGCAACAGTTCGACCGTGCAGCGACGGCCCACGAGCTGCAAGCCATGCGCGAAGACCTCAAGGCTGCGCTGGAACAAGGCGCCTTGGGCCTGAGCACCGGGCTGGCCTATCGCAATGCCCTGCAAGCGCCCACGACGGAAGTCGATTTCCTCGCAGCCACCTTGCAGGACGTCGGCGGCATCTACGTCAGTCATATTCGTTCCGAAGATGACGAAATCATCGAAGCCCTCGACGAGGCCATCGACATCGGTCGCGCCGCCGCCGTGCCCGTGATCATTTCGCACCTCAAATGCGCCGGGCGCGGGAACTGGGGGCGCAGCGAAGCGATTATCGGCCGGCTTGAAGCGGCGCGACAGCAGCATCCGGTGGGCTGCGACTGCTACCCCTATGCCGCCAGCTCGACCACCATCGACCCGCGCATTGTCGACGAAGGCTTCAGGATCCAGATCACCTGGTCTACGCCGCACCCCGAGATGGCCGGTAAAGATCTCAAGGACATCGCCGCGCTGTGGGGCCTTCCACAGGCCGACGCGGCGCGACGGCTGGAACCGGGCGGTGCGATTTATCATGAGATGGATGAGGCCGATGTCTCGCGCATCCTCGCGTATCCGCACACCATGATCGGCTCCGACGGCTTGCCCAACGACCCGCGCCCGCATCCCCGGCTGTGGGGCACTTTCCCTCGGGTGCTGGGCCATTACAGTCGTGATCAGGGACTGTTCCCGCTGGAGGAAGCCGTGCGCAAAATGACCGGGCTGCCGGCCGAACGCTTTGGCCTGCGCGATCGCGGCCGACTCCGCGTGGGGGCCTGTGCTGACCTCGTGTTGTTCGACGCCGGGGCCATCCGCGACTGCGCCACGTTCGAACAACCGACATTGCAACCGCAAGGCATCGAGGCGGTGTGGGTCAATGGCGAGTTGTCGTATAGCCAGGGCCAAAGCACCGGGGCGCGAGGCGGGCAGTTTATTCGGCGCTAATCAAAACTTTTGTGGCGGGTGTGAGGCTATAACTTCCGACATCTCCTTTGCCTGTCACACCGCTATCGCGAGCAGGCTCGCCCCCACAGAGTTCGGTGCCGGCAAACACAAATCCCGTAGCAGCTGTCGAGCCTGCGAGGCTGCGTTCGGCGGCGTAGCAGTCGCAAAATCAGGCGATGCGGTGTTCCAGAAAGACCGCGTATCCAGGTTTTACGACCGCTGCGCGGCCGAACGCAGCCTCTCAGGCTCGACAGCTGCTACGGGGCCATTTCAATGCGGCTATCGATGGATACCATTGCATCGCCGTCCAAACCGGGTACGATCGCGCCCTTTTTAATCCACCCGCCACGCATCTGGCCCTCCACGTCGCTTTACGGCCCAGGGACTATGCTGAATCAGGGCCTGAGGACGAATCGATGAAAGTGCTGTTGGTCGATGATCACGCGGTGGTGCGCATGGCGATCGGGATGATTCTGGCCCGTGAAGGCCATGAGATCGTCGGTGAGTGCGACAACGGTGTCGACGCCCTGAGCAAAGCATTCGAGCTCAAGCCCGATGCGATTGTGCTCGACCTGGACATCCCGCAACTCGATGGCATGGCGGTCATCGATCGGCTGCGCCTCGGTGGCAGCCCGGCTCGGGTGCTGGTCCACACCGGGCTGAAAAGCCAGGCCTACGCGGCGCAATGCCTGCGTGCCGGCGCGTCGGCCTTCCTGTCGAAAATCGACGACCCGGTGGAAATCGTCACCGCGCTCAAAGCCGTGGCCAGCGGCAAGACCTGGTTTCCCGCCAGCACGTTCGACTCGGTCCGCAAAAGCGATTTTGCGCAGAACGATGCGCAGCTGTTGAGTGCGATTACCCGCCGTGAACTCAAGGACCTGCACGGCCTGGCACTGGGCAAAAGCAACAAGCAAATTGCCGACGATATGCTGCTGAGCAACAAAACCGTCAGCACCTACAAAACCCGCCTGATGCAAAAGCTCAATGCTTCCACGCTGCTGGAACTGATCGAATTCGCCAAGCGTAATGACCTGGTCTGAGTCATGACTGTGATCTGTCGTGTGCTGCTGGGCGTGCTGATGTTCCTGACATTGCAGGCCTCCGCCGAACCGTTGTCGCTACTGAGCCGCGCGGCCGACAGCAGCGTCGCGCTAACACTCACGACCACTCAGCGCCAATGGCTGGCGCACAAGGCTGTGCTGCGAGTTGGCGTTTATCTGCCCGACCGCCCGCCGCTGGACATGACCGCCAACCAGAAGGATTACGAAGGCCTGTCCGCCGATTACCTCGATGTGCTGGCGCGCGGTTTGGGCGTGCGCCTCCAGGTCAATCGCTATGCCGATCAGCAGCAAGCGTTGGCCGCGCTTGAACAGGGTGAAGTCGATCTGGTCCCACGGATCAATCACCTCGAAGCGGGCAATAGCGAGCTGCTGCTGAGCGCGCCCTACGCCTACGATCAGGCGGTGTTGATCAGCCGCTTCGGCACGCACTGGCCCAACGACCAACCACCGCCCGGCACGACGGTGTTGTTCGATCCCGACTGGATTCAACAGGAACGCGTGGCCGCACTGTTTCCCGAATTGACGGTAGCGTCGGTGCGCTCCACCGAGCAAGGTCTGGGACGGGTCGCCTATGGCGAAGGCAAGGTGCTGCTGACCGATGCGATTTCCGCGCAGTACCTGTTGGAACGCAGCTATCAGCAGAGCTTGAAACAGACCATTCAGCGCGATTCCGAAGGGCTGGGCTTCAGCTTCGCGGTGCAACGTCAGGACAGCCAGTTGCGCACCTTGCTCAACAGCGCCCTGGCGAAGATTTCACCCCAGGAGCGCGCCGTGATCGCCCGGCGCTGGGGCATCGGCGACAATCCGAAGCTGGGCTACAGCCGTCTGCAACTGACCGCGACCGAACAGCAATGGATCAAGGATCATCCGCAGATCGACGTGCTGGCCAACGACCTGTACTCGCCTTTCAGCTTTTTTAACGCCGACGGTGAGCTACGCGGCATGGCCGCCGATCTGCTGGAGTTGATCAACGACCGCACCGGGCTGGTGTTCCGGCCGAGCAAGATCACCTCCATCGACGCCATGATCAGCCGCGTGCAGCGCGATCCGGTGAGCATTATCGGCGCGCTGACGTACAGCGAGCGCCGCGATGCCAGCCTGGCGTTCTCTCGTCCCTACCTGGTCAACCCGTTTGTGCTGGTCACCCGCGCCCAGACTGAACATGCGGGCCTCACCGGCATGAAGGGCCAGCGCGTGGCAATCATCAAGGGCTCCGCCGCCGCCAACTGGCTGGAGCGTGAGTGGCCGGACATTCAACGGGAAGAAGTCGACGTCCCCATCGAGTCCTATGAACTGCTCGCCGAAGGTCGGGTTGCGGGCGTGATCCAGCCACAACTGAGTGCCGCCTACCTGATCGACCGCTTCTTCCGCGGCCGCTTGCAAATCGATTCGGTGATTGGCTCGCAGCCCGCGCTGATCGGCTTCGCCACCGGAAATCAGAACGCCGAGCTGGTCTCGATCCTCAACAAAGCCCTGCTCGATATTCGTCCCGACGAATTCACCGACCTGGCCAATCGTTGGCAAAACCCGCAGGAGAGCGAGGGCGGCTGGAACGCCTACAAAAGCTGGTTCTACAAAGCGGTGCTGGGGTTGTTGGCGGTGTTGCTGGTCATTCTGGCGTGGAACCTGGGGCTGCGTCGGCAGATCGCCGAGCGCCAGAAAGCACAGAAAGCCTTGAACGACCAATTGGTGTTCATGAAGGTCCTTGTCGACGGCACACCGCACCCGATCTACGTGCGGGATCGCCAGGGCCTGCTGCTGACCTGCAATCGCGCGTACCTGCACGTGATGGAAGTCGAGCTCGACCAGGTGCTGAACAAGGGCTTGATCGAAGCCAACATACTGCCTGTCAACGACGCCCACAGTTACAAGCGCATCCACCGCGCCACCCTCGACAGCGGCGAACCGTCCTTCGACAACTTCGCCATGACGGTCAACGGCAAGACCTATCACATCTACCACTGGGCCCTGCCCTATCGCGACTCCGACGGCACCATGACCGGCGTGATCGGCGGCTGGATCGACCTTACCGAACAGCAGCATCTGCAACATGCATTGCACCAGGCCAAGGACCTGGCCGAGGCGGCGAATCGCGGCAAGAGCCACTTCCTGGCGGTGATGAGTCACGAGATCCGCACGCCCATGAGCGCCTTGATCGGTGTCCTCGAACTGCTGCGCGACAAGCGTCCCGACGCCGAGCTGATCGACATCGCCCAGCAATCGGCCGGCGGCATGATGGAGTTGATTGGCGAGATTCTCGACCTGTCGAAAATCGAATCCGGCAAGTTCGAACTGCGTACCGGCACCTGCCATCCCGAGCGGTTGGTGAGCACGGTGATCCAGAGCTTCGCCAGCCTCGCGCAACAGAAAAACGTCGCCCTGACGTGGGTCAAACCAGGGGTGGACATTGCGGTGGAACTGGACTCCCTGCGGTTCCGCCAGATTGTCGCCAACCTGATCAGCAACGCGATCAAATTCACCCCACAAGGCACGGTCAGCGTTGAACTGCACCTTGAGACCGATGACGGTCTCGCCCACTTGCGGCTGCGGGTACAAGACACCGGCATCGGCATGGACGAGCAGCAGCGCCAGCGGCTGTTTCAGCCTTACACGCAGTTCGAGTCCAGTGACACCGAGTTGCAGATCGGCACCGGTCTGGGGCTGGCGATCTGTCAGCAACTGACGCAGTTGATGGGTGGACAACTGAGCTGCGTCAGCACGCCGGGACACGGTTCAGTGTTCACCCTGGCGCTGGACGTTGCGGTGGTGGCGGACGCCGAGACAGCGCCCTCGGTCGAGGCTGAAAACGTGGCGTCCCTGCCCGCCCGGCGCATCCTGATCGTCGAGGACCACGAGTTCAATCGCGTGGTGTTGCAGCGACAACTGGAGTCGTTGGGCATGCGCGTCACGTGTGCTGAAAACGGCGTGGAAGGATTGCAGCGCTGGGGCGAGGAAGCCTTCGATTACGTCATCACCGACTGCAACATGCCGCAGATGAGTGGCGATCAGATGACCCGCCAGTTGCGGGCAGCCGAGGCGCGCGACGGACGCGCGGCCACGCATGTGATCGGGTTGACGGCCAACGCCCAGCCCCAGGAAATCCAGCGTTGCCTGGCGGCGGGCATGAATGACTGCCTGTTCAAACCCGTGACCCGCAGCGTCCTGGAGCGTTATCTGGGTGACGCGGAACAGAAGCGTAGCGCGACGGTTGCATGCTTCGATATCAACAAAGTCCGGGACACCACGGCCGGCGATCCGGCGATGACCCGGCAACTGCTGTCCACGGTGCTGCGCACCAATCAGGAAGACTTCGACACCTTGCTGGCGCTGTATGCCGCCGCTGATTTCAGCGCCATGGGCCGCTGCTGCCACAAGATTCTCGGCAGTGCGCGGATCATCCACGCAGCGCCGCTGATCAGTGCTTGCGAGCAACTTGAACAAGGTTGCCACGACTCCGTTCGGGGCGCCGAAATGAACCTGTTGCTTGAAGCCTTCGTCACGCAGATGACGCGTCTTCAGGACAGCATCCGGCTCAGTACCGATACCTAATTGTGTAGGACGTTTCCCACAAAAAGTTAGGAAGCCGCTGCGTTACCTGCTCCGCCCCTGTCCGCAGAATCCATGGCTCTTCTCCCCTGCAGTCGGCGGATGTCCATGTTTACGTTTGGTGTGCGTTTTTCTCGCGTTTCGATGTCAGGTGCGTTGTTGATGCTGGGCGCCATGCCCGGGATGTCGAACGCAGCCAGTTGTGACCCGCTCAATTGCCTGGCCTCGCGTCAGGAAAATGTGCTGGTCAACGATGGCTCCACGCTCCATGTCGGCAGTGGCGGCGCCGTCGTCAACAGCACGGTGAGCAATGGCCACCTGCAAGTCTGGGACTCAGGAACATCGGTGGGCACCACCATTGACGGCGACAACGGTTGGCTGCAGATCAACGATAACGGTTCGGCCTATGACAGCGTTTTGACCCGCGGCCAGATGGTTGTCGTCGGTTCGGCCACGGCGCTTCGCACCACCGTCACCAGCGGTAATTTCGACGTCGCCGAGCAGGCGGTGGTCGGCGATACACAACTCAACGGCGGCAGCCTGTGGGTGTACGCCAACGCCGTCGCCTATGGCACGCGCGTCAACAACAGCCAGATGACGGTCTATCAAAACGGTTACGCCGAACGCACGATGGTCAACGACGGTGGGGTTCTGTCGGTCAGCGATAACGCTTCGGCCATCGACACCGTCGTCAACCAGGGCGGCATGCTGGAGAGCGTGGCCGGCACCCACGTGCACTTCTCCACGGTCAATCACGGTGGGCTGATGGTGCTGGGCGATCGCGCCGATGCCAGTGACACGACGCTCAATTCCGGTGGTGTTCTGCAACTCAAGGGCGATGGAATCTTGGGCGGTGCCAGCCATGTCGACGGTCAAGTCAACTTCGCCGACCCGGCCATCAACGGTTTCCATACCCTGATGATCAAAGGCCCGCTGACCGGCAACGGCACTTTCATGATGAACACCGATCTGGCCTCCCTGCGCGGTGATCGGCTCAATGTGCTGGGGCCGATCAGCGGCAGTCACACGCTGGTGGTCGCCGACTCGGGTAATACACCCGGTCGCGCGGAACAGAAATTGATGCTGGTGGATGGCAACGGCGGCAGAGGCGACTTCACGCTCTACGGTGAAACGGTGGATGCCGGGGCTTATCGTTACCAGTTGCAGCAGGAAGGTGACGACTGGTATCTGGCCAATCTGGCTGGGGGTGATCCGATCGACCAGCCGGATGGACAGCTGGATCCACAGCCACCGGTTGCACCCATCCCACCCATCCCACCGATCCCCCCGGTTTTTCCTGTGGATCCTGTTGAGCCTGTACCGCCCGTTCAACCACCTCGCCTGCCTCAGGCGCAAACCCTGAGCAAAGGCGCCAACGCAGCGGTCGCCAGCCATGCCGCCAGCGCGACGTTGATCAGCGCGCAAATGAGCGCCACCACCGGGCATTTTGGCGAACTGCGCTCGGGCAAGGATCAGGGCGGTGTGTGGACCCGCGCTTATGGCACCGAACAACGTCTGGACACCGGCACCAGCCGCGCCTTCGATCAGCACGTCAACGGTATGGAAATTGGCGCCGACAACGCCCTGGCCTTTGCCGACGGCACGCTCTATGTCGGTGGCTTGCTCGGCCAGGGTCAGGGCCGGCAACAATTCGGCGAGGCCAGCAAAGGCACAATCGATAGCACCACGCTCGGCGCGTATGCGAGCTACCTGGACCGTAGCGGGTTGTACGTCGATGGCGCGCTGAAATACAGCCGTCTGGACAATGAAATCGACATCACCAGCAACCTCGGCGACAAGGTCAAGGCGCGCTACAAGAACCATGCGGTGAGCGCTGACGTACAAGTCGGCAAGCACATCGATCTGGGCCGTGGCTGGTTTGTCGAACCGCAGGCGGGACTGCAAATGGCGCGCATCAGTGGTGGGCGGTACACGGCCAGCAATGGCCTGGACGTCGAGCAGGAGGCGATGAACTCGGTTCAGAGTCGTGTCGGTGGAATGCTCGGACGCGATCTGGAACTGGGCAACGGTATGACCGTGAAGCCTTACGCCAAAGCGACCTGGGTTACCGAGCATGCCGGCGACAGTCACGTGAAGGTCAACGGCGCAAAACTGGACAGCCGACTGCCGGGCTCACGGGCCGAGATGGGTGGTGGGGTGATGGTGACGGCGGCGCAAAAGCACAACGTCTACGCCGAAGGGGCATACGCCAAGGGCAGCGATATCGAACAGCCTTGGGCGGTAACCGTCGGTTATCGCTACAACTGGTAATACATCGAAGCTTCGCAGCTGCGTTCACTTGTAGCAGCCGTCGAGCCTGCGAGGCTGCGTTTACTTGTAGCAGCTGTCGAGCCTGCGAGGCTGCGTTTACTTGTAGCAGCTGTCGAGCCTGCGAGGCTGCGTTCGGCTGCGAAGCAGTCGTAAAATCAGGCGATGCGGTGTTTCAGACAGACCTAGCATTCAGGTTTTACGACTGCTTCGCAGCCGAACGCAGCCTCGCAGGCTCGACAGCTGCTACAGGCGAACGCAGGCTCGACAGCTGCTACAGGCGAACGTAGGCTCGGCAGAGGCGGCAGACGAACGCAGGATCGGCAGCGGCTACTCAATCATCCGGCATTTCTGGCGGTTTGGTGGGCTTGGCCGGTTTGCCCGGTTTTGTGCCTTTGGCACCCTTGACCGGTGCAGCTTCCTCAACCGGTGCTGGCGCCGGCACCGCAGCTTCTTTCTCGGACGCGGGCAGTTGGTCAACGGCATCGAAAATCGTCTTCAGCTCGACCGCTCCCGACTCTTCAAGCTTTTTCTCCCCGTCCTTGCCAACCAGAATCACCTTGCTCTTCGCCCCGGCCCCCAACTTCAGCGAGCGGATCAATGCCGCCGTGTCTTGTGGCCCCAGGTCTTTACCGTCGCGCTGCCCCATCAAATTGAGCACCGTGTACAGCACCATGTTTCGGTCAGTGAAACCCTTGCGGTTAGCCGGTTCATCCAGCGACTTTTTCAGGCTGACCCACGTCGGATCAACCGTGCTCGGAGCGATGACGATCAACGGCCGGGACCTGCCCTTGTCCATGTCCAGAGGTGAGTCGCCATCGGCGGCGAACAAGGGGCCGGCGAAAGCCAGCAAAGTAGCCAGGGTCAATGACCTGATGAGCATGCGCATCTCCTTTTGATATCCACGCTCTAATGATTGCGCATCGCGGCGTTCGTTCCGGGTGACGCACCGCAAATTGTCTCTCGCCTTGCCCCAAGCTTAGGTCAGGGCGGTCATTGCGCAACAGGCTGAGCTAATCTCATGGCTTAAAACGAGATACCTGAACCGCCGTGAGGATCGCGCTATGAGGATCACGCCATGAGCACTCAGCTGAACCACACCATCGTCTGGTGCCGCGACAAGCAGACATCGGCCAACTATCTGGCCGACATCCTCGGCCTGCCTGCGCCCGAACCCTTCGGCCCGATGCTGATCGTCCAGCTCGACAACGGCGTGGCGCTGGATTTCTCCGACAATGACCCGCCGATTGCCCCGCAGCCCTATGCGTTTTTGATCGGTGACAGGGATTCCGCCGCCGTCTCCGCCCGCCTGCAAGCGCGCCATCAGCCCTGGTGGGCCGACCCCGGCAAGCAGCGAGCGAACGAGATCAACGATTATGGCGGTGGCCGGCGGGGCTACTTCGATGACCCGGGCGGGCACCTGCTGGGGGGAATGACCCGAGCCTAAGCGAGGGCGGCGACCAGCGCGGGGAGCGAAAAGGGAACACACCGCCCACGCCGGGGTCGCTCTCGGCCCAGAGTTCACCGCCATGGGCCTGCACGATGCTGCGGCAGATGTACAAACCCAAGCCACTGCCGTTCGGGTTGCCCTCACGAATCGGCCAGTAGCGTTCGAAGATGTGCGGCAAGTGCACGGGGTGGATACCGCCACCATTGTCGCGCACCGAGATCAGCACCTTGCCGTCCACCTGCCAGGCGTTGAGGTCGATACGGCCACCTGACGGGGTGAATTTTATGGCGTTGCCCAACAGGTTCGACAGCACCTGAAACAGCCGCTGGGGATCGGCGTCGATGCTCAACCCTTCAGAGCTGGTGCAGTTGAGTTCGATGTTCTTGTCGGATGTGAGGGTCACCAGCAATGCACACACTTTTTGCAGCAACTCGACCACATCCAGCGGCTTGCACTCGAGCGGATACTGACCGGCATCGAGTTTCGACTTGTCCAGCAGGTCGGCGATCAGCGCATTCATTCGCTCCGTGGCTTCCTCCACGGTGCCCAGGGCTGCGCTCAGGCGCACGGTGTGCTTGCCTTCGTCCTTGGCCACCAGGCGCTGCATCATTCCGCATTGCATGATGATAATGGTCATGGGGTTGCGCAGGTCGTGGGACACCACCGCCACTAATTCATCACGTTCCCTGACCGCTTCATGCTCGCGGTGAACCTGACGGGCGAGGTCGTTTTCAATCGCGTAACGGCGCAGCTCGTTGACCGCGTAGGCATCCGCCGCGCTCCACTCGCGCGCCCTGCCCTCCACTTGCTGTTCCCACAGGGCAAAGGACGTGCGCGGTTGCAAACGGTTGTCGCCCGCGGCACTGAAGTGCTCATCAGGGTTGCCGCTCCACTTCATGCTCGAACGTATTTGCGGGCGGAACCACAGGACGCCGTTGTCCACCGGTTTGGGCAGGACAAAAGCCAGAAGTCCACTGGCTGCCTCGCTGTAGAGCGCACTGGCACCGTGCAGACCTTGCAGGTGGTTGGTCAGCAACGGCTCACTGCGTTCCAGGCACTGCTCGCGTACCCACAGGTAAAGCGCTCGCACTTGCTCCACCGTCGGGCATTCACCGATCAGCTGCAAACGATCTTCGATCAGCACCGCAACACCGCCGGCACCGGTCAAGGCCAGCAGTTGCTCGGGGTGATTGAGCAAGCCCTCCAGCACATCGCTGTCCGCCTGGCGCATGGCTGCACTCAGCTCATTGATCAGGCGCGATTTCTGTTCACGCTGATGCTGCGCGTCGCGGATCTGCAGCGCGCAAATTTGCACGCTGAGCAACTGGGCGATCGCCGCACACATCGTGCGCACCGAATGACTGACCAGCAGCGGTTCTGGATGTGCGCAGGTGATCAGTCCCCACAGCTGATCGCCCTCCAGCAGTGACAGGCTCATGGACGCGCGAACGCCCATGTTTTCCAGGTACTGGCAGTGCACCGGCGATACGCTGCGCAACACCGAAAACCCCAGGTCCAGGGGTTGCCCGGTGTCAGGGCGCAACAGCGGAAGAATCGGCACCGGCTCATAACGCGCGTCCGGGATCCCCCGAATCCAGTTCAGGCGATACAGCTCACGGGCCTGAGCCGGGATGTCCGAGGCGGGGAAACATTGCCCCGGCAACCAGGCAAAATTCCGCCCAGCACCTCGCTGATGACTTGCCCGTGCCCCGCTGGCTGGAAGCGATAAATCATCGCTCGGTCGAAGCCGCTCAGGTGGCGGATTTCATCGACACTGACGCTGTACAAATCGTCGAGCGTGCTGGCGGCCTGCATCCGCCGCAGGGCCCGCAATAGGCCGGCGGTGTTGTCCGGCGCCGCCTCGAGCACCGGCTCCGGTTCAAGAATAATCAACCCGTCATGGCGGTTGAGCGAACCGTTGAAGCGCTGCGCAGCAATCTCCAGCACTAACGGATTGGCCACTTCCAGGTCATTCGACAACAGCGCCTGGCGAACCTGTTCTGCCGCTGCGCTACCCGCGAGCATCGTCAAAGGTTGCTGCAATAATGCGGCGGCGGTCTGCCCCAGCAACGCCGCGCAATTGCGGCTGATTTGCTGAATGATCAACTCAGGTTCACTCAAGGTCAGCAACACGCCATGAGGCTGGATCGACCCCGGAATCCGAATCGCTTCGCTGGCGCATTCGGCGAGCGCGGCGTCGAGTTGCGCATCAGTAAGGCGATTCATAGCAACACCTCACGCTGTTCGAGCCAATCTTCGAAAGCCTTGAAGGTCGACTGGGCCGCGACCACCGACGCCGCCCGTTCAATGGGAGCACACACTTCGTACAGGCACGCCAGGAAACCGCGCCACAGCAGCACCGCCGCCGTGCCATAGACGGTCAAAACCCTCCCGCCGCTGCGCTCATCGATACCCAGGCGCGAGTACAGTCCGTTGCGCAGCGACTGGCCACCCAGCGTCGCGCCTTCAAGGACGTACAACACGCCGAGCACATCGGCAGCGGAACGGGGCTGAAAGGAAAAAGTGCGCAGGGGAATGGCGTCGATTGCGGCAGCGTCCAGGCCCAGCGCATACAGGTCGGCTTCGAGCGATGGGGTTTTGCTGCGAATCAACCAGTCCAGATCGGGAATGCTCATGGCCCTCTGGAACAGCAGGTTTTCCAGCGGCCGATAAAAGCCGTAATAGGCTTCGATCAGGCGGGTATAGCCCACTAAATCGGTGGTCAAAAACGGAATGCGTTTTTCCAGCACTTGATGCTGGCGGGTGGTGGCGGTGCGCAGGTCACTGAGAATCAGCGGCAGGCTTTTGGGCGGGGCGGTCACGACAGTGTGTCGAAACAATACCCAACTCCGTGGGTTTGATAGTCGGTAATGAGCGTGTACACGTGCCACCTCTTCCTTGTCGAATTCGGGGGAAATGCCGACAAGTCATTCGTGGGCGAATGAAGGCTGGCTTTCCACCGTAGCACCGATACGCTGCAGGAGGGGGTTTGTTTGTGCAACGGGCGGAATCAGAACGCCAGTTTGTACCCGATCAGCACCAGCATCGTGGCCAGGCATGGGCGCAGCACTTCATCGGAGATCCGGCCGGTCAAATGACTGCCCAGGTAAATCCCCGGCAGCGAGCCGACCAGCAAGTAGCCCAGCACATGCCAATCCATGTTGCCCATGCTCGCATGGCCAAGGCCTGCGACCAGGGTCAGCGGCACGGCGTGGGCGATTTCCGTGCCGACCAGGCGACGGGTCGGCAGCAGCGGATACAGAATGAACAGCGCCACGGTGCCGAGGGCGCCAGCACCGATGGAGGTCAGCGCGACCATGGTGCCGAGGACCAGGCCGGTGATGACGGTGAGCGCATTGAGGCGCGAGCCGCTGGGGTTGTAGTTGCCACCGGCGCGTTTGTGAGCGAAATCAAGCAGGCGTTTCTTGAAGAAGATTGCCAGCGCCGTGGCAAACAAAACGAAGCCCAAGGCCTGTTTGATCACGGCGTTCATTGCATCTGGAGAGGTGTGCAAACTGTTGAGGAACCACAGCGTCATGGCGACTGCCGGCACGCTGCCGAGGGTCAGCCAACCGGTGATCGCCCAATCGATGTTCTGGTTTTTCCTGTGAACCAGCACGCCGCTGGATTTGGGGATCGCCGCGTACAGCAGGTCCGTGCCCACCGCCGTCGCCGGGTTGATGCCGAACCACAGGAGGATCGGCGTCATCAGCGAGCCGCCGCCCACGCCGGTCATGCCGACGATGAAACCCACCACCAAACCTGCAACTACCAAACCGAAGTTAACGAAATCCATTAACACGCCCACAAAAAACGCATGAAAAAACTGGCCCGCAGCATAGCGATTTTTCTTATAACCACTTATATCGATAAGAACTATCGTTATTCCCCAAACACTTATCTCATGTAGCAACGCGAGGCTCTGTAGCAGCTGTCGAGCTTGCGAGGCTGCGTTCGGCTGCGAAGCAGTCGTAAAACCTGAGTGCGCGGTCTCCCTGATGCACCGCATCGCTTGATTTCACGACTGCTTCGCAGCCGAACGCAGCCTCGCAGGCTCGACAGCTGCTACAGAGCCGAACGCAGGCTCGACAGCTGCTACGGGATCGGTTGTGCAAGGGGATTACTGCACAGGCAGGAAATTCAGGAACAGCAGGCTCTGCGCGTAGTTCAGGCCGATCCGACGGTAGCGCTCATCGAGCATCTGCGTCAGCAAATCCAGGCGCGCCACAATCTTGCCGAACTCCACGGCAAAACTCAGGTTGCTGCCCTCCTCCGAGATTTCGTTGGAGAACAATAAAGGCTCGCCGCTTTTGTTTTGCCGCTGGCTGAGGATCCAGGTGGCTTTCTCGATGTTGCGCGCGGCGTTACTGACGAAGGTCGGGTTGATCGCATCCGTCATGTAGAACTCCAGACGATTACCGTGGGCGGTGACCAGCATGCTGCCAATGGCATAGATGAAGGCCCCGACCCGGTCGCCGAGGAACTCCGGACTCATGGCATAACTGAGTGCCGCCAGGTCTTTTTTGCCTCCGAGCGTCGGCAGCGGTTGTTGCTGTTCGATGGCCATGCGCACTTGCTTTTCAGCGGTGCGGGCGTCGAGGAAACCGGATTTTTTCAGCTCGTCTGGATTGCGCAGGTAGAGCTTGCTCATGAGCAGATACAGGCTGTCGAGGTTGTCGCGCATCGTCAGGGTCGCCATGCGGTCGACGCTGGTCTGGAGGAACTCCTGGGGTTTGCCTTCGCGGAACTGGTTGACGATGTCGCTGCCCTGCTGCTGACTGCACCCCGTGGCGAAGCACATCGACAAGCAGGCCAACAGCAGGCCGGTGCGGCGGATTTGCGGGGTAACAACGGGGAAAACGCGAGCCACGGGGTCTGGAACTTGGGCATGGGCTTGCGGTGGGGATCGCCGCAGGCTGGCCAAGGATAGAACCGCCAATCCTGAAAAAGTGCAGTGCCGGCGGTCCGTTCAACAAAACCCAGCCACGACACAACCCCTGCAACTACCGGCACAAAACTGCGTTCGCCCCTGTAGCAGCTGTCGAGGAACGAGGCTGCGTTCGGCTGCGCAGCAGTCGTCAATCAAGCACCGCAATGTCTGGGAGCCCCTGCCTCGCACGTTTTGCGAGGACTACGTCCTCGAACGCAGCCTCGTACCTCGACAGCTGCTACAAATCCGCGAACTTGCGCGTAATACACAAGTTTTGCGAGGACTTCCTCGGCAGCTGCTACAAGTCCACGGAACCTCCGGGCGATTTTGCTGCCAACTGATGTATTAATTGAATGTCGAAAAAGGAGGTTTGCATGCGCACGCTGCAATTGGCCGGCATTAACGTACCGGTCATCGGCCAAGGCACCTGGCGCATGGGCGAAGAGCGTTCCTTGTATCGCCAGGAAGTCGCGGCGCTGCGCCAAGGCATCGAGTTGGGCATGACCCTGATCGACACCGCAGAAATGTACGCCGAAGGCGGTGCCGAGCAAGTGGTGGGGGAAGCCATTGCCGGCCTGCGCGATAAGGTCTTTCTGGTCAGCAAAGTCTACCCGCACAACGCCAGCCGCAAAGGCATCCCCCAGGCTTGCGAGCGCAGCCTGCGGCGGCTCGGCAGCGATTTTATCGATTTGTACCTGCTGCATTGGCGCGGCCAGTATCCCCTGGAGGAAACGGTTGAAGCGTTCGAGCGCCTGCGTGAACAAGGCAAGATCGGCCGTTGGGGGGTGTCCAATTCCGCCCGCGACGATTTGCACGAACTGGACTCACCCGCCTGCGCCACCAACCAGGTGCTCTACAACCTGGAAGAGCGAGGCATCGAATTCGATCTGCTGCCCTGGTGCCAACAGCAGCGGCTGCCATTGATGGCCTACTGTCCGATCGGCCAGGGTGGGCATATGCTGGTCAATTCAACGCTCAAGCAGGTTGCCAACCGTCACGGAGTGACGCCTGCCCAGGTATCGCTGGCATGGATTCTTCGTCAGGAAGGAGTGATCGCCATCCCCAAAGCGGTCGGACCCGAGCATGTGAGGCTCAATGCGCAAGCGGCGCAGTTGCATCTGGAAGCCGGGGATCTGGAGGCGCTGGACCAGGCTTTTCACGCGCCACAACGAAAGCAGCGGTTGGCCATGGTCTGAGCCATCGCGGTCTGTCTGAGGCCTCGGCATGAGAAGCACCGATCCGCTCGATTCTTTCAATCTGCAACGCTTTGTCCAGGCGCAAAACCCGGTGTTCAACCGGGTTCAGGCCGAATTGAGCGCCGGTCACAAGCGCAGTCACTGGATGTGGTTCATCTTTCCGCAGCTTGCCGGGCTGGGTGGTAGCGAAATGTCGCGCCATTTTGCCATTCGTTCCGCCGAGGAAGCTGCGGCTTACCTGGATCACCCGCTGCTGGGGTCACGACTGCGTACCTGCACACAGCTGGTGCTGAACATCGAAAAGAGCTCAATTGCAGCCATATTCGGCCATCCTGACGACCTAAAGTTTCACTCCTCGATGACACTCTTCGCCCAGGTAGCGGCCGACGACAGTCTCTTCCAGCAGGCCTTGAACCGCTACTTCCACGGCATTCTGGATGACTGGACGCTGTCGCTGCTGGACTCAAAACAGGCCCAACTGCCCACCAATCAAGGTTGAAAAGTCGTCGTCCACGAACGGCAGGATCGCGTCCGCCACCGGTTGCAGTTGCCGTGTTACGTAGTGGTCATAATCAATGGGCGCGCTACGAATTTCCAGCGGCTCAGGCCCGGCGACGCTGATCACGTAACTGATCCAGCCACCGTTCTGATACTGCCTTGGACGCCCCTGCTGGTCGTTGTACTCGTCGGCGATCCGCGCCGCCCGCACATGGGGCGGCACGTTGCGTTCATAGTCATTGAGGGTTCGGCGCAGGCGCTTGCGGTAGATCAGCCGGTCGTCGAACTCACCGGCCAGGGTTTTGCGCACGTAGTCGCGCACGTAATCCTGATAAGGCTTGCGATTGAAGATGCGCAGGTACAGCTCCTGCTGGAATTGCCGGGCCAGCGGCGACCAGTCGGTACGCACGGTTTCCAGGCCCTTGTAGACCATTTCATCGGTGCCGTCGGCACGGGTCACGAGCCCGGCGTAGCGTTTCTTGCTGCCCTCCTCGGCACCACGGATGGTCGGCATCAGGAAGCGTTTGTAGTGGATTTCGAACTGCAACTCCAGCGCACTCACCAGGCCAAATTCCTGCTGCACATGCTCACGCCACCACTGGTTGACGTGATCCACCAGCGCGTGACCGATCTTCGCCGCCTCTTCTTGACCGTGGGCACGGCGCAGCCAGACGAAGGTCGAGTCGGTGTCGCCGTAAATCACCGTGTGGCCCTGGGCTTCGATCAACTGTCGGGTGCGCAGCATGATCTCGTGGCCGCGCAAGGTAATCGACGACGCCAGGCGCGTATCGAAGAAACGGCAGCCGCTGGAGCCGAGCACGCCGTAGAAGGCGTTCATGATGATCTTCAGCGCCTGGGACAGCGGCGCGTTGTGTTCGCGCTTGGCGGTTTCCCGGCCTTCGGCGACTCGGGCGACGATGGCCGGCAGGCAATGCCGGGTTCTGGAAAAACGCGCGCCGCGAAAACCTGGCACCGACTCACGGTCGTCCGGATGCTTGAGTCCCTCGATCAAGCCCACCGGGTCGATGAGGAAGGTGCGGATGATCGACGGATAAAGGCTTTTGTAGTCGAGCACCAGCACCGATTCGTACAGCCCCGGCTGCGAGTCCATGACAAAACCGCCGGGGCTGGCTTCAGCTGGCTTGCCGCCGAGATTGGGCGCAACAAAGCCCTGGCGGTGCATCAACGGCATATAAAGGTGGGTGAACGCCGCCACCGAGCCACCGCTGCGGTCGGCCGGCAAACCGGTGACGCTGGCCCGCTCCAGCAGGAAGGTCAGCAGTTCGGTCTTGGCGAAAATCCGCGTCACCAGTTCGCAGTCCTTGAGGTTGTATTTGGCCAGCGCCGGTTTGTCCTCGGCAAACATGCGATTGATTTCGTCCATGCGCTGGTATGGGTTGTCGATCGACTTGCCCTCGCCGAGCAGGGTTTGCGCGACGTTTTCCAGACTGAATGACGGGAAACTCCAGGTCGCCGAACGCAGAGACTCGATACCGTCGATGATCAACCGGCCAGCGGCGGCGGCAAAGTAATGGTTGCGGCTGCCGTGTTCGCGCCATTGCATTTCTTCGCCGCCGCGCCCCAGTTTCAGCGGCACTCCCAGGCGCCGGGCATGTTCGTGAAGCACGCGCAGATCGAATTGCACAACGTTCCAGCCGATGATCGCGTCGGGGTCGTGCCGGGCGAACCATTCGTTGAGCTTTTTCAGCAGCAGGGTTCGGGAGTCGCAGTATTCGAGCTGGAAATCCACCTCGCTGTCGTCACCGTTGGGCGGGCCGAGCATGTACACCTGACGCTCGCCGCAGCCTTCCAGGGCGATGGAATACAACTCGCCCTGTGCGGTGGTTTCGATGTCCAGCGACACCAGCCTGAGCTTGGGACGGTAGGCGGGATCGGGTTTCATCTGCGCGTCGAGCAGCAGGCCCTCGGCATTCGGCGTGCCGCCAAAGATCACCGGCGCGGTGATGAAGCGTTCCATCATGTAGCGTTCCGGCGGGCGCACGTCGGCTTCGAACATATCGACGCCGGCCCTGCGCAGCGCGGTTTCCAGGCGCATCAACTGACCGTGTTGCCGGCAATACAAGCCGAGCACCGGGCGGTGCTCGAAATCCTCGAGGGCCAATGGTTTCAGTTCGACGTTTTTCTCGCCACGCAGTACGACGTCGGCCTGTTCGCGCTGCTCTGCGGGGATAAACGCCACCGAGGGTTGATAAGGCAGGCGGATTCGTCGGGGACCGTTATCGGTCGCCAGCCAAAACTCGACTTCCGTACCGGCCGGGGTATCGCGCCAATGCCGGGTCAGGACGAAGCCCTGCTGTAAATCCACCACTGCAACCTCAAATCTGGTTCAAGGCGCAATTCTACGCGTCATTGCGGCATCGCACGCGAACAAGGCTGCGCCCCGCTCTGTAGCAGCTGTCGAGCTTGCGAGGCTGCGTTCGGCTGCGAAGCAGTCGTAAACCCTGAACGCACGTTATTCCTGACACACCGCAGTGTCTGATCTCACGACTGCTTCGCAGCCGAACGCAGCCTCGCAAGCTCGACAGCTGCTACAGAGCCGGACGCAAGCTCGACAGCTGCTACAGGGCCGGACGCAGGCTCGACAGCTGCTACAAAGTGCGTGTGATCTTGAGGTTTGTGGAAGAAAAACCGCCGAATGACGTTTTTTGCGCGTTATCTGCCGTTTTCTGCCTTGCCCTTCGGGCTCAGGTCTACGATTCTTCAAGAATAACGACAACACCTGAGAAGCCACCATGAAAACCGTCGCCCAACTGCTGAAGTTAAAGGCTGAACAGAATCATGAAGTCCACACCATTGCGCCTCACCAAATGGTGCTGGAAGCGCTGATGGTCATGGCCGCGAAAAACGTCGGTGCATTGCCGGTCGTGAAGAATGGCGAGGTCGTCGGCATCATCAGCGAGCGTGACTATGCGCGCAAACTGGTGCTCAAGGGGCGCTCCTCGGTCGGCACACCGGTCGAAGACATCATGGTCTCGCCGGTGATCACCGTGGATACCCACCAAACCGTCGAAACCTGCATGGGCATCATGTCCGACAAGCGTCTGCGCCACTTGCCGGTGGTGGAAAACGGCCAGTTGATCGGTTTGCTGTCGATTGGCGATCTGGTCAAGGAAGCCATCGCCGAACAGGCTGAACTGATCCGGCAGTTGGAGCAGTACATCCGCGGCGAATAACTGCCCAAATCCCCTGTAGGAGCGCGCTTGCTCGCGAAGGCAGTGGGTCAGTCAACGCCCGCATTGGCTGACCCGCTTTCGCGAGCAAGCGCGCTCCTACAATTGATCGGCTGTGTTGTCAGGAGGGCCAATGCCGGGCAAAGACCGGTGCCAGCGTCGGGTGCCGGTCGATTCGTGTAAGCCATACGAAAAAACCAGGTCGGGCATGGCGCAGGTACTCCCGGCTGCCCTCCCACCGCGTCACGACCGCCGCCAGCACATCCAGCGCCCCCGGCGTCTCATCGCCCAGATACAAATCACCCGAGAACTGATCGGCAAACACCTCCCAGCTCCGGTGCAGTCGCTGGCGGGCACCGGCCATGAGGTTTTCCCTGGACGATTGATCCGCCTCGGCCAACCAACGCTCGGGGTAATCGATGATGCCGATGGCCGCATAGCAATTGCAGACGATGTACACCATCCCCCGGATCACCTGATCGCGCTCGGCGAGGTCTTTTGGCAGCAAATTCGACTCGGGAAACGTCAGCCCCAGATGAATCAGGATCGCCGCACTTTCGGTGAGAATACCGCCGTCGGGCTTTTGCAGCGTTGGAATCTGCTTGAGCGGATTGAGCTTTTCCAGGGCCTTGGCCGCCTCCGGGGATGACTCGATATCGATGAAGCGATAAGGAATCTCTCAAAGCTCCAGCGCCGCTTCAATCGCCGCGGCGCCAGAGTTTTTGTGTCCGTAGAGCTGGTACATAAACACGTCCTCGAGACTCGGTTTTGTTTGAGTCGCATCGGTGGATCACAGGATCGCAGCCTGCGGCATCAGGCTAATCAGTGTAGAAGCCGCCATCGACCACACCGTAGCCACCCGTCGACCGCACCATCATGCTCGCAAGGGGTAACTTATTCGCCCCATCATTGCTGTCGATGTTTACCATCACGTCAATGAAGTTCTCATAAAAAATCCGCGGCGTAACATCAGCTCCATACCAACCAACAACACCCCGGAGCACACGATCATGAAACGCCAAATCATCCTCAGCATCGCTTTCTCGGTTTTTGCAATCAACGCTTTCGCCGCTACCTCGACTCACCCGGTTGTCGCTGAAGGCGGCTCGGATCGTCTGATCGAAAGTCGTGTGGCTGAAGGTGGTTCGGATCGTCTGATTGAAAGCCGCGTCGCTGAAGGTGGTTCGGATCGTCTGATCGAAAGCCGCGTCGCTGAAGGTGGTTCGGATCGTCTGATCGAAAGCCGCGTCGCTGAAGGTGGTTCGGATCGTCTGATCGAAAGCCGCGTCGCTGAAGGTGGTTCGGATCGTCTGTTGTCTTTTATACACGTCTCCG
>NZ_LHPC01000054.1 GCF_001297125.1 Pseudomonas sp. RIT-PI-q | reverse complement strand
GTAAAGCATTACTAGCGGCCTTGAGAACGGACTGGAGCTACGAAGAACGCTTTAGGAGCAATCAGCCAGCCAAACATCGTCGGCGCTACGCGTCGACGATGTTGGAATCAGTTTTTGCACACTCTGGAGCCTGCGAGGCTGCGTTCGGCTGCGCAGCAGTCGTAAAACCATACAACGCGGTGTGTCAGACAAACCGCGTCTACCGGATTTACGAGGACTGCGTCCTCGAACGCAGGCTTCGCCAGCTGCTACAGGTCGCGCTCCGACTGTTTAATGCTGCACGCCAACGCACGCCCTGTAGCAGCTGTCGAGCCTGCGAGGCTGCGTTCGGCTGCGAAGCAGTCGTAAAACCATCCAGCGCGGTGTGTCAGACAAACCGCGTCTACCGGATTTATGAGGACTGCGTCCTCGAACGCAGGCTTCGCCAGCTGCTACAGGTCGCGCTCCGACTGTTTAACGCTGCACGCCAACGCATTCCCTGTAGCAGCTGTCGAGCCTGCGAGGCTGCGTTCGGCTGCGCAGCAGTCGTAAAACTATACAACGCGGTGTCTCAGACAAACCGCGTCTACCGGATTTACGAGGACTGCGTCCTCGAACGCAGGCTTCGCCAGCTGCTACAGGTCGCGCTCCGACTGATTAACGCTGCACGCCAACGCACTCCCTGTAGCAGCTGTCGAGCCTGCGAGGCTGCGTTCGGCTGCGCAGCAGTCGTAAAACCATAAAACGCAGTGTCTCAGACAAACCGCGTTGACAGGGTTTGCGAGGACTTCGTCCTCGAACGCAGCCTCGCAGGCTCGACAGCTGCTACGGGTAGCGGTGCGCCAAGACTGTTTGCAATTCACGAACACAGAAGTCGCTGACATTGCAATTGTTGGCCGCTACCCCTGCGCCTATCGTCGCTGCGTAATGACAACGCCAGTCATTGAACGCAGCGCACAACAATAACAATAACTGGAGAACATCGATGAGAGCTGGATTCAGCCCCGCGATCCATATGGCAGGCCTTGGGCTCTGTGTTTTAGCTGCGTCCTTGTGTCCAACCGGGCAGGCGCAGGCGTCGGGCATTCCGTTTGCCAGCAACCGGCCGCAAAGTTTCCAATTCAGTTCGGACTTCACCGAGCCCTATAACTCGGTCGGCCAGGAATTCGAATACAACAACGACCGTAAACGCTTTGACGATCACGGCAACAAGGTCGCCGGCAGCAACACCGAGACCTACGTTGGCCTGACGTCGCTGCTGCACTACTGGAAGATGGACGGGCTGCCCAATACCGGTTTCATCGCCAGCATCACCCTCCCGGAAATCGCCGTTCGCGGTAACGGCACGCGGGTCAGTGGGCTAGGCGATCCTCTGGTCGGCGGCCTGGTCTGGTACAACCCGACACCGCTGCGCACCATTGGCATGCAAGCCTACGTGCAACTGCCGACCGGTGCCGATTCGGTCAGCAGCGACACCTACGCCTTGTGGCCGTCGCTGTTCTACAACGAATGGCTGGGCAAGGTGAACATCGACCTGCTGGTCGGCGCGATCATTCGCGGCAAAGGCCCGCACGACACTGAACCCGGCGACACCGGCCACGCCAACCTGCGCCTGGGCTACAACATCGTCGATCGGCCGACGTACCAGATCACGCCCTTCGTCAGCGCCGATTACCAGAAAACCTTCAGCTCCGATGATCGCGACAACAACAGCATCGCGTTCTCTGAATCCAACGAAACCGCGCTCGGCGCCGGTGTGCTGTTTCAGCTCAAGCCCGGCGTGCAGAAAGTGTTCAACCAGAAAATGTGGGATCAAGTGTCCATCCACTATTCCAAAGGCGTGGAAGGACGCAACACCACGGTCACGGACGGCTTGTTTGTGCAGCTCTGGCATTACTGGTGAGTGATCGACGCCTGCCTGCGTCCTGTGATTTGCCTGTGTGGCCGCTACTGTTTCCGGAGAATAAAAAATGAGTGAAGAAACGCAAAAACTTGCCCTGTCACGCCGCAGTTTTATCAAGGCCGGCGCTGCCGGTACTGCGGTCGCCGCGCTGTCGGGTGTGACAGGACGGGCGATGGCCAGTGACGAACTGCCTTTCGATAGCGAGCACGACATTGTTGTGGTCGGCGGTGGAGGCAGTGGTTTGCCGACCGCATTGTTCTCGCGCTGGTTGGGCAATGACGTGGTGATCCTGGAAAAAGCCGGCAGCCCTGGCGGCACCGCGGCCAAAGCGGCGTTCTGGTACTGGGTGCCGAACAACAAGCCGATGCGCGACGCCGGCCTGGTCGATGAAAAAGCCGACTACCTGCGCTATGTCGCCCGCCTGACACGCCCGCAATCCTTCGATGCCTCGTTGCCCAAACTCGGTCTGTCGGACTGGGAATACGAAATGTGCGAAGCCATCTACGACAGCGCGTCGCCCGCCGCCGAACTGTTGGCCGAACGCGATGCGCTGCCTTATCGGCATTGCCCGGACGTGCCGGACTACTGGGCTGAACTGTCCGAAGACAAAGCCAAGAAAGGTCGGGTATTGGTGCCCAAGGACGCCCGACCGAGCATGTCGGACGGTGGTCGTGTGGCGATCCGCACGCTGACGGCAGCCGCCAAGCGTGACGGTGTGCAGATCCGCACCGGCGAGCGCGTGGTCAAAGTCATCCTCAACAGCAAGGGCGAAGCGGTCGGCGTCGAAGTCGAAACCGAAGAGGGCACGCGTCAACGGGTCAAGGCGCGCAAAGCGGTGATTTTCGCCACCGGCGGTTTTACTCACGACCCGGAACTGCGCCGCAACTTTCTTAACGCCCCGGTGTACGGCGGCTGCGCAGCCCTGACCAATGAAGGGGATTTCATCCGTATCTCCAGCGACCTGGGCGTGCAATTGCGCAACATGAACTATGCGTGGTCGTGCCCGATCCTGCTGGAAAAGGCCTTGTCCAAGGACGGTTCGATGTCCGGCATCTTCACCATGAACGGCGATTCGATGCTGATGGTGAACAAGTACGGCAAGCGCGTCGTCAACGAAAAAACCGTCTACAACGAACTGGTTCCGACCTTCTTCCAGTGGGATGGCGCGAAAGCGGAATACCCGAACCTGGTGATGTTTTCGATCTGGGACCAACGCGCCCAGGACTATTGCAGCAGCGACGAATACGGTTCGCCGATCGTGCCCAAGGGCGGCAACGACCGCCATGTGGTGCGTGGCGAAACCCTAGAAGAACTGGCCACCAACATTGCGGCCCGCCTCGATAAACATGCCGCCGACATTGGTGGGATGAAGCTCAGCGCGGATTTCAATCTCAACCTGAAGGCCACGCTCAAGCGTTTCAACGACCTGGCGAAGAAGGGCAAGGACCTCGACTTTCAGCGCGGCGAGCTGGTGATTCAGGGTGTGTTCACCGGACCGGTCAAACCCGACCGCACCGGCAACCTGACGATGTACCCGTTGGCCGCGAAAGGCCCGTACTACGCGGCGTTGATCACTGGCGGCAACCTGGACACCAAGGGCGGGCCGAAAACCAACTCGGTCGGCCAGGTGCTGAACAATGCCAACGCGCCGATCCCTGGGCTGTACGGCGTTGGCAACTGCGTGGCGTCGGCCTCCGGTCGCGCCTATTGGGCGGGCGGTTCGACGCTGGGCCCGATCATCGCCTTCGCCTATCGCGCGGCGAACCAGGCGCATACCGAACCGAGCCGAAGCTGAACCAAGCCCATCAGCGTGATTGCATGAGAACACCACTATGACGCACTTCCTCCTACGCGCCCCGGCACTGTTGATGCTGACGGCAAGCATTGGCCTGGTGGGCAGCGCTCAGGCTGACGACCTGGAAATCGCGCAGAAACTGGCGACCAACCATTGCGCGGTCTGCCACACCTTCGACAAGGGCGGACCGCCGGGGCAGGGGCCGAACCTGTTCGGGCTGATCGGGCGCAAGGCCGCCAGCGAGACGAACTTCACCTACAGCGACGGCTACAGCAAAGCCATGTCCGGCAAGGTCTGGGATGAACAAATGCTCGACGCCTGGCTGACCGATGCCCAGACCGTCGCGCCGGGCAGTGCCATGGTGTATTCCCAGGACGACCCGGCCAAACGGCAGAAAATCATCACCTACATCAAGTCGCTGCAATAAGCCCGGCGCTTGCCCTGTAGGAGCTGCCGCAGGCTGCGATCTTTTGATCTCGCGAAGATCAGGATCAAAAGATCGCAGCCTGCGGCAGCTCCTACAGGAGTTTGTACTGTGTTCCCATTCTGAAACTACTCTGGAGACCGCCATGATCAGCACCCTGACAATGACCGACGAGCAACGCAAATCCATCGCCCTGGAATACCTCAGGGCCTTCGACAACGGCGGTATCACCTCCACCGGCGGCAGCATTCTCGACCTGTTTGCCGACGACGCGCAGGTGCTGTTTCCAAAGTGGGGACTGGCCACCGGCCGCGAGCAGATCGGCCAGATGTTCGGCGACCTGGGCAGCCGCTTGAAGTCGATTACCCACGACTATGCGCACTTCAACTGGATCCTCACCGGCACCGACACGCTGGTCTGTGAAGGCACCAGTTTCGGCGAACACGTCGACGGCCACTGGCGCGCAGGCGTACCGACACCAGCCAGCGCCGGTTACTGGGCCGACGTGTTCGAAATTCGCGACTTCAAGATCCAGCGCTGCTTCATCTATCTGGACCCTGATTACGGCAACAAGGACACGGCGCGCTATCCTTGGTTGAATCGCTGATTATCAGTGGGCGGGCGCTGGAGTACGAGGTGCCGACAGGCTAACCTCGTTGTACCTATAAGAACAAAAACACCCAGAGAGCCAGCCATTCAAGCCGTCACGCAATCCATGTAGCAGCTGGCGAAGCCTGCGTTCGGCTGCGTAGCAGTCGTAAAACCTGTGCACGCGATCTAACTGATGGACCGCTGTGTCTGGATTCACGACTGCTGCGCAGCCGAACACAGGCTCGACAGCTGCTACAGAGGGAGCGTGACGACGACTGACTGGCACTCTCCAGAGAGCCGGCCCCATGGATCGTTTACTCAGTGTCGAAGCCTTCGTGCGAGTGGCCGAAACCGGCAACTTCGCCAAGGCCGCCCAGCAATTGGGCGTGACCCGCTCGGTGATCACTCACCGCATTCAACAATTGGAGCAGTTCATCAACGCGCCGCTGTTCCATCGCAGCACACGGCATGTGCGGCTCTCCGAAGTGGGGGAGACGTACTACAAGGAATGCGCAGACATGGTCGCGAGTTTCAACTCGCTGACCGAACACATGCGCGAGTTGCGCGCCAAACCCACCGGCAAACTGCGGGTGCAGATGCTGCCAGGTTTTGCCATCGGCCACTTCGGCCGGATGCTCGCTGAATTCACGCGGCTGTACCCGGACATTGAGGTCGACGTCATCGTCAATGACCGGGTGGTGGACCCGATCGAAGAGGGCTTCGATGTGGCGTTCCAGATGTTCCCGCCGATGGCCGAAACCCTGATCGAGCGCAAGCTGTTCAGCGTGCGCCGATTGTTCTGCATGTCACCCGATTACGCCGCCGAGTTCGGTGTGCCGACGCACCCGCAGGAACTGCTGCAACACAAAATTGCCCTGTACGAGGGCTATCCGTCACGCAACCGCTGGATCTTCACCGGCGCGGACGAGCAGGTGGAGCTGAGCCTCCCGGGCCAGGTGCGCTCCAACTCGGTGCATTTGTTGCGCGACTACGCCTCGACCGGGGTGTGCATTGTCTGTTTGCCGACACTGGTGGCCAGCGACGACCTGCTCGCCGGCCGGCTGATTCCGGTGTTGCCCGAGTATGCGCTGTCGTCCTTCAACTTCTCTGCGGTGTACCCCGCGACCCAGCGCCGAGCCTTGAAGGTGCGCACGCTGATCGATTTCCTGGTGGAAAACTTCGGCGACGAACCCTGCTGGGACAAACCCCTGCTGGAGCGCGGCTGGATTCGCTGACCCAACGCAGCCCCCCTGTAGGAGCGAGCTTGCTCGCGAAAAAGGTACAGACGACGCCACTCGGCGCCTGGAATACCATCGCGAGCAAGCTCGCTCCTACAAGGATTGAGGTGACCCCTGTGTTTGCGTTTCGCAAACACTGTTGTCGCCGGTCCTCTAATTGTCCCCGGAGCAGCTGCGACGTACTGTTGACTCACTGTTACTACAACAACAAAACGGTGAAAACCATGAGTAGCGCGGCAATCGAAACGGTCTTCGGCTCGCTGGACAACTACAGCAAAGGGTCGGTTGAAATCATCAGCGGCCAGGCCAGCCATTACGCCTTTTCGAATATTTTCGAAGTGGCGGACAAATCCCTTCCTTATGAAAAAGTCGTGGTCGGCCTCAACCTCGGCTACGTCATTGAAACCCTGCGCGCCGAAGGTCAATCGCCTTGGTACACCGCAGCGCACGACGAATTCGCCATCGTCATGGACGGTGAAGTGCGGGTGGATTTCCTCAAGCTCGACGCCCCATTGCAAGACGGCGAGGGCACTCGCCTGGCCGGTGAAGTGCCAGCGGGAAAACCGATGGGCTATGTGCTGCTCAAGCGCGGCCACCAATGCCTGTTGCCGGTCGGCACCGCGTATCGATTCGAGGCCAGCCGCCCGGGCGTGATCCTGCAGCAGACCATCAAAGGACCGTTGTCGGTCGAGAAGTGGGCAGACATCTGCTTCAAGTGATCTGAACCTTCCCATCCAACAAAATCAACAAAAGGAACCCCGTCATGGCCATGCTTGAAAACGCTGCCGATACCACCTCCTTTGCCGACGACGAAGTCCAGGCCAGCGCACCCCATGCCGTTACCGGCTATTGCTCTTTCAAACTCGGCGCATTCGAACTGTCGCGCGACGAGTATTTTGCCCGCATCACCTGGCCGGCCAAAGGTCAGACCCGCTCGCACTTGATTCCGGTCGACGCCTTTTTGCGCGCCATGATGCGCGACGTCGCCTGGGGCTTTTTCTACGGCTGGGTCAACTTCGACCAGGTCATCGGCACCCGCAATTACTACGGCAAAGCCGACCTGTATGCCGGCACCTTCCATGGCCCGCTCAAGGCCGCAGGCGTCAACTACACCGAGAACTTTGAGACGCCGCTGATCATGGCGACCTTCAAAGCCATCCTGCGCGACTGGACCAACGCCACGTTTGACCCGTTCGCGGCACCGGAAGAAACCGGTACGGCATTCGGTCGCAAGAACGGCTACAACATCGAAGCCATCGAGCGGTTCCGCATCGCCACCAAACGCATGCCGGGCCTGCCGGATGATTCACCACTGCGTAATGATTTGCCGGTCAATCGCCAGTTCATCGACGTTGATCAGGATGAGCCGGAAGTTCACGCCGCTGAAGGTTTCGAAGGTGAGTTGCATGCCTTCAGCCTGTTCAAGTACCTATCGCGCTCCGACGTGACCTGGAACCCGTCGGTGACCTCGGTGTGCAAGGCCAGCCTGTTCTGCCCGACCACTGAAGAATTCATCCTGCCGGTGTTCCATGGCAATGACCGGGTCGAGTGGTTCTTGCAGATGTCCGATGAAATCATCTGGGACGTCGGCGACAAGGACGACGGCAACCCGCGCGCCCGCATCACCATGCGTGCCGGCGACATCTGCGCCATGCCAGCGGACATCCGTCACCAGGGTTATTCGACCAAGCGCTCGATGCTGCTGGTGTGGGAAAACGCCACGCCAAACCTGCCGCAACGCTACGAAAGCGGCGAACTCAAGCCGTATCCGATCGAGTTCTAAGACCTTTGTCTTGCCCGGCGTCGCGCCGGGCCATGCTCGCCAGAATCAAGTCGTCAGACACTGCGCCATGGGCGCGGTGAGAGGGAAATATTATGCAAAATCAGCTCTATATCGATGGCCGGTTCGTTGACGCGGTCGCCGGCGGCACCATTGACGTCGTGTCGCCCCACGACGGTTCGTTGATCACCCGGGTCGCCGCTGCCGAAGCCGCGGACATCGAGCTTGCTGTGGCTGCTGCCAAACGTGCGTTCCCGGCCTGGTCTGCACTGGGCGCTGCCGAACGCGGACGCCTGTTGCTCAAACTGGCGGACAAGATCGAAGAGTGCGGCGAAGAGCTGGCGCAACTCGAATCCCTGAACACCGGCCACCCGATTCGCGATTCCCGTGGCCTTGACGTTCCGCGCACGGCCGCCTGTTTCCGCTATTTCGGCGGCATGGCGGACAAGATCGAAGGCTCGGTGATTCCGGTCGAAGCCGGGTTCCTCAATTACGTACAACGCAAGCCGATCGGCGTGGTCGGGCAGATCGTGCCGTGGAACTTCCCGTTGATGTTCACCAGCTGGAAAATGGGCCCGGCGCTGGCGGCGGGTAACACCATTGTGATCAAGCCGTCGGAAATCACGCCGCTGTCAACCTTGCGCATTGTCGAGCTGATGACTGAAGTCGGCTTCCCCAAAGGTGTGGTCAACGTGGTGCCGGGTTACGGCCACACCGCTGGGCAAGCGCTGGCGGAACACCTCGACGTCGGCAAGATTGCCTTCACCGGTTCGACGGCGACCGGCCGCCGGATCGTTGAAGCGTCGAAAGGCAACCTCAAGCGCATCCAGCTGGAACTGGGCGGGAAGGGCGCGAACATTGTGTTCGAAGACGCCAATCTGGAAGCGGCGGTCAACGGTTCGGCCTGGGCGATCTTCCACAACCAGGGCCAGGCCTGCATCGCCGGTTCGCGTTTGATTCTGCATAAAGACATTGCTGACCGCTTCCTCGAACGTTTCATCGCACTGGCCAAATCGATTCGCCTGGGCGATCCGCTGGACCCCGAGACCGAAATGGGCCCGCTGACCTCGGCACTGCACCGCGACCGCGTGCTGGCCTATATCGATATCGCCATCGAGCAGGGCGGCAAGATCCTCGCGGGCGGCAAAGCCCCGGATGATCTGAGATTGGCCGATGGTTTTTATGTCGAGCCGACCATTGTCGAAGCGTCGCCCGAAGACCGTGTGTGCCAGGAAGAAGTCTTCGGCCCGTTCGTCACCGTGGTGCGTTTCAGCACTGACGAAGAAGCCTTGGCCATCGCCAATAGTTCGGAATACGGACTCGGCAGCGGCCTGTGGACGCAGAACCTGGCCCGTGCGCACAAAATGGCCGACGCCATTCACGCCGGGATGTGCTGGGTCAATTGCTACAAACGCGTCAGCCCTGGCAGCCCGTTTGGTGGCGTTGGCCAGTCGGGTTATGGCCGTGAGATGGGTTTTGAAGCGATCCACGATTACACCGAAGCCCGCTCGGTGTGGGTCAACGTCGACGCGAAAATTCCGCCGCACTTCAAACGCTGAGGCCTGCCATGAATCCTTTTGTCTACCAAAGCCTGCCGACCCGTGTGGTGTTCGGCTGGGGCAAGCTCTCGGCGCTGGCTGAAGAGATCGAGCGCCTGGGCGCCAGACGCGCGCTGATTCTTACCACGCCGGAACAGCAGGGGTTGGGCGAACGGGTCGCGGCGTTGCTCGGTGAGCGTGCGGCGGGCGTCTATCCGAAAGCGGTGATGCATGTGCCGCTGGAAGTGGCGCAAGCGGCGCGCATTGAAGCGGCGCGTCTGGATGCCGATTGCTGCGTGGCGATTGGCGGTGGTTCGACCATTGGCCTGGGCAAGGCAATTGCCATGGACTCGGGGTTGCCGATCGTGGCGATTCCGACGACCTACGCGGGTTCGGAAATGACTCCGATCTACGGCCTGACCGAAAACCGCCTGAAGAAAACCGGGCGCGATCCGAAGGTTTTACCGAAGACCGTGATCTACGATCCACAATTGACCCTGACCTTGCCGGCGCAGATTTCCGCCTGCTCGGGGATGAACGCCATGGCCCATGCGGTTGAAGCGTTGTACGCCGAGGACGCCAACCCGATCATCGGTTTCATGGCCGAAGAGTCGATTCGCTCACTGGCACTGGCACTGCCGGGCGTGGTCAATGATCCCAATGACCCTGAAGCACGCAGTCAGGCCTTGTACGGCGCGTGGCTGGCGGGTATTTGCCTGGGTTCGGTCGGCATGGCGTTGCACCACAAGCTTTGCCACACCCTGGGCGGTACGTTCAATTTGCCGCACGCCCAGGCGCACGCAATCGTCCTGCCCCACGCCGCGCATTACAATCGTGAAGCGGCGGCGGGGCCACTGCAACGGGCCGCCCGCGCCTTGGGTGGTAGCGAGGCGAGCGAGGTCGGCGGCTTGTTGTACGCGCTGAACCAGAAGCTGGGTATTCCCCTGGCGCTGGCTGACATCGGCTTGCCGGAAAACGGGCCGGCCGACGCTGCGCAGATCGCCTGTGCCAGTCCTTATTACAACCCACGGCCGTTTGAACAAGGCCCGATCGAAGCGCTGTTGACCCGTGCCTTGAAAGGCCTGGCACCCGCCTGATCCATCCCCGTCGGAACAATAACAATGACCGATCAAGACAAAGCCACAGAAAAACTGATCTCCGAGAACGCGGTGAACAGTTTCAAAGACGCGCCCAACGCGCGTTACAAACAGATCATGCAAAGCCTGGTGCGTCACCTGCATGCGTTTGTCAGCGACGTCGAACTGACCGAGCAGGAGTGGTTTGAAGGCATCCGTTTTCTCACCGACACCGGCCACACGTGCGACGGTCTGGTGCGCCAGGAATTCATCCTGCTGTCGGACACCCTGGGCGTGTCGATGCTGGTCGATGCGATCAACCATCGGCACAGTGCGAACGCCACTGACACCACGGTGTTTGGGCCGTTCTACATCGAAGGCATGCCGGAGCGTGAGTTCGGCGAAAACATGGCGTTCACCGCCGGCGAGCCAGCGCTGGTGCGCGGGCGTGTGGTCGACACCCACGGCAATCCGCTGGCCGGCGCGGTGCTGGACGTCTGGCAGACCGCCGAAAACGGCATGTATTCAGGCCAGGACACTGCACAACCGTTCGGTAATCTGCGCGGTCGCTATCGCACGGATGACAATGGCTATTTTGCGATTCGCACGATTGTCCCGGTGTGCTATCCGATCCCCACCGATGGCCCGGTCGGGCGCATGCTGAATGCCGCCAACCGTCACCCGTGGCGGCCTGCACACCTACATTTCATGATCGATGTGCCGGGCTATCGCAAACTGGTCACGCACCTGTTCAATCACGATGATCCGTACCTGGAGTCCGATGCGGTGTTTGGCGTAAAACAGTCATTGCAGGTGATCTATGAAGACCGGATCACCCACGACGATTTGTCCGCCGACCTGGGTATCGACTTGCCGTTCAAGCGTGCGTGTTACGAATTCGTCATGGAAACCGAATGAATCATGGGACAGTTTTTTGCGGTATTCGCCACTGACCACCCGGACTCGCTGGCCTTGCGTCAACGTTTGCGGCCCAGTCATCAAGCCCATTTGCGCGCGAACGAGCGGCACCGGGTGATCGTCCGCCTCGGCGGCCCAACCCTCGATGATGCCGGCGCGGCGATGAATGGCACGTTGTTGGTGATCGAAGCGGGCAGCCTGCCGGAGGTGGAAGCGTTCATTCAGGACGACCCGTATGTTCAGGCCGGACTGTTTGCCAGCATCCAGATCCGCCCTTGGCACTGGAGCCTTGGCAACCCGGAATTGCGCGGCTGATCATGACCACTATCACCTTATGCCAACGGGATGACATCACCGACGGCGGCGCCCTGGGTCTGCCCGAACACCAGCAGCTGCATCCCGCCGGGCTGATTGCGGTGCGTCAAGGCGAGCAGGTCTGGGTCTACATCAACCGTTGTCCGCACTTTTCGGTGCCGCTGGACTATCGACCGCAAGAGTTCTGCACCTATCGCGGCAAGATCCTGATGTGCGCTCATCACAGCGCGATGTTCCGTTTCGAAGACGGGCACTGCATCGACGGGCCGTGCAAGGGGGCGCAACTGGAGCCGGTGCCGGTGCGTTGGGTCGAAGACCAATTAGTGATGGAGGTGTGATCTACACTCTTTGATGGTGAGAACCATGCTCATCAGGAGGTCATCATGAAAAGGTTGTCGCCCATCAGCCTGTGCGTCGCATTGTCGGTTTTCAGTGTCCAGGGGTGGGCTGAAACGGTGGTGCCGATGAAAGGGCAGAGTTCGCAACAAACCCAAACGGACATCACCGATTGCCACAACATCGCGGCCAGTCAGAGTGCTTCGGCGGCACCGCCGCCTTCCGGTGGAAGACTCAAGGGCGCCGCTGTGGGCGCTGCCGCCGGTGCGGCGGGGGCTCAGGTGCGCGGGCGTCAGCATGACGAGTTTTATGATCGCGTCGATGACGACACCAAGCAGGACTATCGCCAGAATCGCGCCAAAGAGACCGCCGCTGCGGGCGCGGTGGTGGGCGGCTCACGCCAGCGACAGGAGCGCCGTGCACAGCAGAAAACCACCGCCGCGACCACTTCAACGGCCTATACCAGTTGCCTGCAAGGGAAGGGGTATCAGGTCAACCCCTGAACTCTCCCGGACACATCTGACCTGTAGGAGCAAGGCTTGCCCGCGAAGGCGTCCACAAGATCGCCTTCGCGGGCAAGCCTCGCTCCTACGAAAAGCGGTCCGAGCAAGTGAACCATCCGAACGGCATACCGCGTGCCTCTCCCGGAAACCCCGGACCTTGTAGGAGCGAGGATTGCCCGCGAAGGCGTCCGCAAGATCGCCTTCGCGGGCAAGCCTTGCGCCTACGAAAAGCGGTCCGAGCAGGCGAACCATCCGGACGGCACACCGCGTGCCTCTCCCGGAAACCCCGGACCTTGTAGGAGCGAGGCTTGCCCGCGAAGGCGTCCGCAAGATCGCCTTCGCGGGCAAGCCTTGCTCCTACGAAAAGCGGTCCGAGCAGGCGAACCATCCGGACGGCACACCGCGTGCCTCTCCCGCGAAGGCGCCCACAAGATCGCCTTCGCGGACAAGCCTTGCTCCTACGAAAAGCGGTCCGAGCAGGCGAACCATCCGGACGGCACACCGCGTGCCTCTCCCGGAAACCCCGAACCTTGTAGGAGCGAGGCTTGCCCGCGAAGGCGCCCACAAGATCGCCTTCGCGGGCAAGCCTTGCGCCTACGAAAAGCGGTTCTGAGCCGTACGCTGATCGAGCAGGTGAACCATCAGCACGGCATACAGCGTGACGAAGATGAACAACCCCATGCGTACCGCGAAAGCGGTGTAGACGTCTTTGCCCGCTGCGCTGTCCTGAACCGACTGGCCCAGCAGGATAATCATCGTGATCAGCGTATTGAGCCAGAATCCCGGGCTTAGCCGGGTCGGGCTCAGGGCGTACAGCTTGCGCGCCAGTATCAGGCCGAACAGCAGCATCCACAGAAAGAACATCCACAGGTGCACAAACAGACTGAGCGCGCACCAGAACAGGATCGCCAACACCCCGCCGAGCAGGGTTGAGCCAACCAGCTCGCGACCGGCGTTGCGCGCGCTGGTCGTCTCGCTTTGCTGCCCGAGGCTGACCGCTTTGAGGATGATCGGTAGATAGCTGGCCGGATCGATCAGCGCCAACAGGAAGGTGGGCAACACGATCAAGGTTGCACGTAGCGCCACCCGGCCAGTGGCTTCGGCGTGCAGGGGCGGGGCGCGCGGCGGGGTTGGGGCGTTGGCCGGTTCAGGGAAAAGCCAATGACTGATGGCCATCACCGTGACGGCGAGGAGCAACCCCTTGACCAGTGCAGCAATGACCATCGCCGCCAGGTCAAATTCGGCGACACCGGCCGAGGAAATCATGGTCAGGCCAATCACCAGAAACGTCACGACCAGGTTATTGCCGCCACTCAAGCCAAAACGGAAGGCCAGGAACAGACAGACGCCGATCAACAGCACACCGCTGACGGGGTAGTAACGCAGGATCGGGATCAACAACAGGCCGACGCCAGTGGTCAGCATCGCCACCAGCGCGAGCACCAGACTGGTTTTGAACGGCAGCGCCCGATTCAGCATGGCCAGCAGCATCAGGCACAGTACCGGCCCGAGAAACGGCAGCGGCAAGCCCAGGCCGAAGCTGGCCGCGAGGCACAGTGCGGTGCCAGTGGCCAGCCGAAGCGCGCGCTGATCCCGGGCTGTGCCTTTAATAAACATACGAGAGCCAGCTCATCAGTCCGAGAAACACCCGACCCAGCAGATTCAGCGGATTGCCCTGGCTAGGAAAGGCCATGACTTCGGCCTGCCCACCGGCACGGATGGCGCCACTGTCGCGCAGCACCTTCATGGACGCCTCGGAAAACTCGATAATCACCGGAAACCGTTGGGCCGGACGCAGCCAGTCGCGGCTGTTCTGCACACTGGGCAAGGTCCCGGGCGCGGGCGGCTGACCGACGCTGACACCGTAGCCCATGCTGCGCACGCGGCCCTCGAACACCTCTCCCGGCAGTGAATCCAGGACAATCGAAACCGGTGTATCGAGCTTGACCAGACCGAGGTTGTTCTCGGTCAGGTCCGCGCTGATCCACACATCGTGGATGGCAATCAACGTCATGACCGGGCTGCCGGCAGCGGCGAACTGTCCGGCGTCGGTACGCAGATCGGTAATCAGCCCCGCCGAACGTGCACGTATCTGTGTGTTGGACAGGTCCAGTTCGGCTTTTGACAGCGCCGTGGCGGCGCTGCGCAGCAAGGCGTTGTCTTCCTCGCTGCCACCTTCTTGCTCACGCGCCCGCTGCACTTCGGCGCGGGCCTGGGCAACCTGACTGACAGCTTGTTCACGGTTGGCGCGAGACACTTCCAGCAGGCGCACGGAAATGGTGCCAGGGTCTTCACGATACAAGCCTTCCAGACGCTGATTGTCCTGCTTCGCCTTGAGTTCATTGGCCTGGGCCGCGCGTAAATTGGCTTGCGCCGACGCGATCCCGGCGGTACTGGCCCCAATCTGGCGGCGCGTCGATTCAAGGTCTGCGCGGGCACGGGCGACGGCGATCTGATACGGCTGCGGGGCCACTTCGAACAGGACATCACCGGCCTTGACGTCCTGGTTATTGCGCACGTTGACGCGCACGACGCGGCCCGCCACTTCGGAGGCTACCGGAATGACAAAAGCGCCCACCCGCGCCTGTTGCGTATACGGCGTGTAGCGGTCAGCCAACAGATACCAGGCCAGACTCAACACGATCAGCAGCAACACCCACTTGATGCCTTTTTTCGTCGGGTCGGCCGCCGGTGCCGGGGGCTTGGAGGAGGGCGCGTCGGGGGAGGGCTGCGCGGCTTCACTCATGGTTGTCTACCTTGTCTGGAAGAGGAAAGGCTGGCAGCGCAGCGTCAGGTTCATTCAGCAGATCGCCCCAGTCGGTGCGTTTTTCCATTTGCCGGCGGGTGGCTGGATCGACGCGCGGCAAGGCGCTGTACCAACCACCACCCATGGCCCTGTACAAGGCAATCACATTGCTCACCGCGTTACTGCGGGCGATCAGGTAGTTGTCCTGTTGTTCGAGCAGCGCGCGCTGTGCATCCAGCACCCGCTGAAAATCCGAATAACCTTCCCGGTACTGAGTGTTGGCCAGCACCAGCGAACGCTTGGCCGCGACTTCGGCCTCGCGCAGGATGCGTTCGCGTTCCAGCGATTTGATCAGGCCGTTCGCCGCGTCGTCCGCCTCGCGTGCGGCCTGGCGAACCTTGTCGCGGTAGGCCTCGATCAGTTGCTGCAAACGCGCATCCTGCACACGCACGTTGTTGCTGATCTGGCCATGGTCGAACACGTTCCAGCGCAAGCTGGGGCCGCCGATCAGGTCGAGCGTCCTCGATGTGCCGTTGAGCGTGTCGGCTGACCAGACGATGCTGCCGAGCAGGCTCAGCGACGGATAGAAATCGCTTTCGGCGACACCGATCAGCGCCGACTGAGCGGCGACATTCAATTCGGCGGCACGCACGTCGGGCCGGCGCAGCAGCAAGCTGGCCGGCACATCTTGCAGCACGGCGCGGTCGACCAGCGGGATCAGCCCTTCACGTTCCAGCAGTTGCGGCAGTCCGCCGGGAGGCTGGCCGATCAATACCGCCAGGGCGTTGCGCGTGCGCTGTAACTGATCTTCAAGGTTGGGGATGGTGCTCAGCGTGCCCAGGTATTGGGTCTTGGCTTGTTGCAGGTCGAGTTCAGCATCCTGGCCGCTGTTGAACAGCTTCTCGGTGATCTCGAAGTTGCGCTGTTGCTGCTTGGCGTTCTCCCGGGCGACGCGCAAACGCGCCTCGGTGGTGCGCAATGAATAATAGGTGTCGGCCACTTGCGCCCGTAGCAGCACAAGCACGTCTTCATAGTTGGCCTGGGCGGCGAAGTAGCTGGCATCGGACGACTCGATGGCGCGGCTGAAGCGTCCCCAGAAATCCAGCTCCCAACCCACGTCAAACCCCGCACTGTACTGCCAAAAATGGCTGTCCTGCGGATTGCTCCCACCGGACTGCTTGCGGTTGAAGTACAAACTGTCGGCGCTGGCTTGCTGCAGTTGCGGGTACAGCCCGCTTTGGGCAATGCCCAGTTGGGCGCGAGCTTCCATCACGCGCAAGCCGGCAATCTTCAGGCTGGAATTATGCGCATCCGACTCGGCAATCAAGCGATCGAGCACCGGATCGGCGAACACCTGCCACCACTGGCGCAGGTCCGGGTTCATACCTCGTTGGCTGGATTGCTCGAGGGCAGGGGTGTCCCAGTGTTTGACCCACGCTTCACCCGGCGGCTGGAAATCCGGACCCAGCCGAACGCAGCCACTGAGGGCAAGCGCGCCAAGCATCAGGAATCGGCCGGATGTAGATGAATGCATTACGCATTTTCCAGTGCAGGAAGATCACAGGGAGCATAGACGCCCGAATGGGCGAGTTGAGCATTTTGAATATTCGTCCATAACGGAAGTGACAAGGTTTTTTGAAACTACAATGAAGGGGTGCTGAAAAGACCGGCCCTGAAAAAACGCTGCACGGACCGATGAACCTCGCATCACGCGGGTACGTATCCGCAAGGCAGGATGCATGCAACGCACGGGAGAACAAAAGCGCGCACGGGTGCTCGACCCCGTCGATCGGGTCACGGAAGTGATCTTCGGTCTGCTCATGGCGATGACCTTCACCGGAACGATCAGCGTGGCGACCTCAGGCCAGGAGGCGGAACGCACGATGATGATCGCCGCGCTGGGCTGCAACCTGGCCTGGGGGCTTGCAGATGCGGTGATGTATTTGTTGCGAACGCTGATTGAGCGCACCCGCAAGCGCACGCTACTCGCCACGTTGCGCGGCGGGGCGGACGCGGCCACGGGGCAGGCGCTGATTGCGCAGGCCTTACCGCCGCGTCTCTCGGCGGCGGCCGGCGCGGATGAATTGGAGTCGCTGCGTCGACGCCTGGTCGAGTTTTCTTCTGCACCGGTAGAGCCGCGCCTGGGCTGGGATGATCTCAAGGGCGCACTTGGGGTTTTCCTGTTGGTCGTGGCCTCGACATTCCCGCTCGTGGTGCCCTTCCTGTTGCTTGACCAGACAGCGCTCGCTGTTCGTATCTCTAACCTTGTCGGACTCGGGGTGCTGTTCATCGCCGGCTGGATACTTGCGCGATACGCAGGTGCAAAGCCGTGGCAAGGCGCAATTGCGCTGACAGTGACCGGTGCGGCGCTGATCACCGCAATCATCGCACTCGGTGGCTGAGGAAAAAGCCCGCAGCCGAGGGTGTTTATCTATGACGACTGACATTTGCGAGGTCCTGGTCATGGCAAAGGACAATAAAAAAGCCCTGAAGAGCAAACCGGCTGAAAGCCTGAAACTGTCGAACAAAGACTATCTTGCCCAACTCAGGAAACTGCATGTCGAACTGGTCAAGTTGCAGGAGTGGGTCAAGGACAAGGGCATCAAGATCTGTATCGTCTTCGAGGGGCGTGATGGCGCCGGTAAAGGCGGGACGATCAAGGCGCTCACCGAACGGGTGAGCCCACGGGTCTTCCGGGTGGTGGCGTTGCCGGCGCCGACCGAGCGCGAGAAAAGCCAGATGTATGTGCAGCGCTACCTGCCGCATTTGCCCGCGGCCGGGGAAGTGGTGATCTTCGATCGCAGTTGGTACAACCGTGCCGGCGTCGAACGAGTGATGGGATTCTGCAGCAAAGAGCAAGTTGCCGGTTTCCTGAAAACCGTACCCAATGTCGAGCGTGCAATCGTCGATTCGGGTGTCATCCTGCTCAAGTATTGGCTGGAAGTCAGTCCCGAGGAGCAGACTCGCCGACTAGAGGCGCGGATCAAGGATGGTCGCAAAATCTGGAAACTGACCCCAATGGACCTTAAGTCATACAGCCGCTGGTATGACTATTCGCGCGCACGTGACGACATGTTCAAGGCGAGCGACACCGAGCATGGGCCGTGGCTGGTGGCTAACTCGAATGACAAGCGGCGGGCTCGTCTCAACATCATCTCTGACTTGCTTAGCCGCATTCCGTACAAGGATGTACCTCGTGAGAAGGTGATTTTGCCTAAACGGCAGAAGCCAGGCGGCTATCGTGAACCGGAATATCCACTCAGACGAATTCCCGAAAAATTCTGACGGGGCTATTCCAGCGAATCTGCGCTGCACAGCAAAGGACACCGTCCTATGAGCAATCCTGATTCTTCGACGCCCCTCCCGGAGCCGGGCCGGATTGCGCGTCGGGACACTGGCGACGATCAGCGTCGCTGGAGCCGCTGGCTGCCGGGCTTGCGCACGCTGCGTGGATACCAAGTGGCCTGGTTGCGCCACGATATCGTGGCCGGGTTGGTGCTGACCACGATGCTGGTGCCCGTCGGTATCGCGTATGCGGTGGCCTCGGGCGTACCGGGCATCTATGGTCTTTACGCGACCATCGTTCCGCTGCTCGCTTATGCGCTGTTCGGGCCCAGTCGGATTCTGGTGCTGGGGCCGGATTCCTCACTGGCTGCCGTCATTCTCGCGGTCGTCCTGCCGTTGTCGGGCGGCGATCCGCAACGCGCCATCGCTCTGGCGGCCATGATGGCGATTGTCTCGGGGGCGGTGTGTATCCTGGCCGGCATCGCGCGCCTGGGCTTCGTCACCGAGTTGCTCTCAAAACCGATCCGCTACGGCTACATGAACGGGATCGCGCTGACGGTGCTGATCAGCCAGTTGCCCAAGTTTTTTGGCTTTTCGATCGACGCCGAAGGGCCGCTGAGAAACCTGTGGGCCATCGCCACCGCCGTGCTGGAGGGCAAAACCAACTGGGCGACGTTCGCCATTGGCGCAGTCACCCTGGTGGTGATCTTGCTGCTCAAACCCTACAAACGCGTGCCGGGCATCCTGATCGCGGTAGTAGGGGCAACGGTTGCCGTGGGTGTGCTGGACCTTGCCGCGCGAGCCGGGGTGAAAGTGCTCGGCTCGCTTCCGCAAGGCCTGCCGGCGTTCGCCATCCCCTGGATCACCACTGCCGACATCGTGCCGGTGCTGATCGGCGGCTGTGCTGTCGCCATGGTTTCCTTCGCTGACACCAGTGTGCTGTCGCGTGTCTATGCGGCGCGGACCCGCACCTACGTGGACCCGAACCAGGAAATGGTCGGGCTCGGTGTCGCCAACCTGGCCGCCGGTTTTTTTCAGGGTTTCCCCATCAGCAGCAGTTCATCGCGTACACCCGTTGCCGAGGCTGCTGGCTCCAAAACCCAACTGACCGGAATCGTCGGTGCACTGGCGGTTGCCTTGCTGCTGGTGGTGGCGCCGGACTTGTTGCAGCATTTACCCAACAGCGCACTGGCCGCGGTAGTGATCGCCTCCGCCATCGGCCTGATCGAGATCTCCGACCTGCGACGGATTTATCGCATTCAGCGCTGGGAGTTCTGGCTGTCGATCGTCTGCACCGTCGGCGTGGCGGTGTTTGGCGCGATCGAGGGTATCGGCCTGGCCGTGGTGATTGCGGTCATCGAGTTCCTCTGGGATGGCTGGCGCCCGTATTCGACGGTGCTCGGGCGTGCCGATGGCGTCCAGGGCTACCATGACATCCAGCGCTATCCCGACGCGCGTCTCATACCCGGCCTGGTCCTGTTTCGGTGGGATGCACCGTTGTTTTTCGCCAACGCCGAGTTGTTCCATGACCGGGTGCTCGATGCGGTGGCTGCATCGCCAACGCCGGTGCGCTGGTTGGTGATTGCAGCGGAACCCGTCACCAGTGTCGACGTGACGTCCGCCGACATGTTGGCCGAACTGGATGAAACCTTGCGCGCGGCGGGTATCGCGTTGCGCCTGGCCGAGATGAAGGACCCGGTCAAAGACAAGCTGAAGCGCTTCGGGCTGCTCGAGCGGTTTGGCGAAACCGCGTTTTTCCCGACCCTGGGCGCTGCGGTCAATAGCTACCTGGCGACGCATCCGGTGGATTGGGTCGACTGGGAGGATAAGTAGCGGAATACGCCACGCACCTGTCATGAAATGAAAAGCCATTGTCGTCTGATGAGAAGCGGTTCACCAGGCGCCGTCCTACAGTCCAATCAGCGCATATCGACGCAATTAGCCAACAGTGCAGATTGGAGAATAAGAAAACATGGCCAAAGCCGTCCGCTTCTACGAAACCGGTGGTCCCGAAGTCCTTCGCTATGAAGAGGTCGAGGTCGGGGATCCCGGCCCGGGCCAGGTTCGTCTGCGCCACGTGGCGGTCGGCCTGAACTATGCCGACACCTACTTTCGCAATGGCACCTACCCGATCCCGATGCCGAACGGCATGGGCGTCGAAGCCTCCGGGGTGGTCCAGGCCGTGGGCGAGGGCGTCACTCATGTGGCCGTTGGCGACCGTGTGACCTACACCGGTTTTCTCAACACCCTGGGCGCCTACAGCACCGAGCGTCTGATCCCGGCCGCGCCGCTGATAAAGCTGCCGGAAACCATCAGCTTCGAGACT
Organism: Pseudomonas sp. RIT-PI-q; assembly: GCF_001297125.1. GTDB lineage: Bacteria > Pseudomonadota > Gammaproteobacteria > Pseudomonadales > Pseudomonadaceae > Aquipseudomonas. Next base: position 193,978 of record NZ_LHPC01000054.1, on the reverse strand, counting down.
GCCGCAGCGATGACCATGCGCGGACTCACGTCTTCGTACCTGATGCGGCGCATTTACGACTTCAAGGCCGGCGACAGCATTCTGCTGCATGCCGCCGCCGGTGGTGTGGGCCTGATTGTTTCGCAGTGGGCCAAGCTGCTCGGCCTGACGGTGATCGGTACGGTTTCCACCGACGTCAAAGGCGAAATCGCCCGGGCTCACGGTTGTGACCATGTCATCAACTACAGCCACGAGGACGTCGCCCAACGCGTTCGCGAGATCACTGAGAATGTAGGCGTCAACGTCGTGTTCGACAGCGTTGGCAAGAACACCTTCATGGGTTCCCTGGACTCGCTCAAGCGCCGTGGCCTGATGGTCTGCGTCGGCACCGCGTCCGGCCCGATCCCGGCGTTCGACCCGGTCATGCTGGCCATGAAAGGGTCACTGTTCCTGACCCGTCCGGCCTTGGCTGACTACATCGCCGATCCGGCGGAAAAAGCCGCCCTGGCCGGCGAGCTGTTCGACCATGTCGGCAGCGGTCGAATCAAGATCGAGATCAATCAGCACTACGCCTTGCAGGAGGCGGTACAGGCCCATCGCGACCTGGAGTCACGCAAGCCCACGGGCTCGTCGATTTTCGTCATTTAAGGGAGCGTCCCGCCATGAAAGTCGAACAATTGACCGCCAACATCGGCGCGGAGCTGATGGGCGTCAACCTCGCCGATGCGGTCCAGGACGACGGTCTTTTTGCCGAAATTCGTGCCCAACTGCTCAAGCATCGGGTGGTGTTCCTGCGCGATCAGGACCTCACTCGCGCCGAGCACGTGGCCTTCGCCCGGCGTTTTGGCGAACTGGAGGATCACCCGGTGGCCGGCAGTGATCCAGACCACCCGGGCCTGGTGCGCATCTACAAAAGCCCTGACCAGCCGATGGATCGCTACGAGAACGCCTGGCACACCGATGCCACCTGGCGCGAGGCGCCGCCGATGGGTTGTGTGTTGCGCTGCGTGGAATGCCCACCGGTCGGCGGCGACACCATGTGGGCCAACATGGTCGAGGCTTACGCGCGGTTGCCGGATGACGTGAAGGTGAAAATCGCCGACCTGCGTGCCCGCCACAGCATCGAAGCGAGTTTTGGTGCGGCCATGCCGATCGAAAAACGCCTGGCACTCAAGGCGATGTACCCGGATGCCGAACACCCCGTGGTGCGCACCCACCCGGAAACCGGCGAAAAGGTCTTGTTCGTCAACGCCTTTACCACCCATATCAGTAACTACCACACCCCTGAACGGGTGCGCTTCGGCCAGGACGCCAATCCCGGCGCGGGCGAATTGCTGCGCTACCTGATCAGTCAGGCGTACATCCCCGAGTATCAGGTGCGCTGGCGCTGGAAACCCAACAGCATCGCCATCTGGGACAACCGCAGTACCCAGCACTACGCCGTCATGGACTACCCGCCGTGCCATCGCAAGATGGAACGTGCCGGCATCATCGGCGACAAGACTTACTGATCGACCCCCTCTGCATTCGCACTCGTAAACACGCCTGCCCGGCACGACTCCGGGTGGGCGGGACAATCATAAGAACGGAGTAAATCATGCAATTCTTCGACGATTCCCTGCACCCGGAAAACATGGAAAAAGTGGTGATCACCGTCGCCCCGTATGGCCCGGAGTGGATGCCGGAAGACTTCCCGGAAGACATTCCGCTGACCATGGATGAGCAAGTTCAGAAAGCGGTCGAATGCTACGAAGCCGGCGCCACGGTCCTGCACTTGCACGTGCGTGAACTGGACGGCAAGGGCTCCAAGCGCCTGTCGAAGTTCAACGAGCTGATCGCTGGTGTGCGTGAGGCCGTGCCGGACATGATCATCCAGGTCGGCGGTTCGATTTCCTTCGCCCCCGAGAGCGATGGCGAAGCCGCCAAGTGGCTGTCCGATGACACGCGCCACATGCTGGCCGAGCTGACGCCAAAACCGGATCAGGTCACGGTGGCGATCAACACCACCCAGATGAACATCATGGAACTGCTGTATCCGGAATACCTGGAAGGCACGTCCCTGGCGAACCCGCTGTTTCAGGCCGCCTACAGCGAAATGACCGTACCGGCCGGCCCGGCCTGGGTCGCCGAGCACCTCAAGCGCCTGATGGAGAACGGCATCCAGCCGCATTTCCAGCTGACCGGCATGCATGCCATGGAAACCCTCGAACGCCTGGTGCGCAAGGGCGTCTACAAGGGTCCGTTGAACCTGACCTGGATCGGCATCGGTGGCGGTTTCGATGGCCCGAACCCGTTCAACTTCTTCAACTTCATCCACCGCGCACCGGACGGCTGCACCCTGACCTCCGAGTCGCTGCTCAAGAACGTCATGCCATTCAACACCATGGCGATGGCCATGGGCATGCACCCGCGCGTGGGCAATGAAGACACTATCATTGATCACAAGGGCGATCGTTTCGGCTCGGTTGCGCAGATCAAGCAGACCGTGCGCATCGCCCATGAGCTGGGGCGCGAAATCGCCACCGGCAAAGAAGCGCGTGAGATTTACCGCATCGGCGTGCAGTACCAGAGCATCGAAGAAACCCTGTTGGCCAATGGCATGGCCCCCAACCGCAAGGTTGGCCAGAAAGGTGTGCCGCAGCGCGGCTGATCGGCAGACGAAACGGGAGGTCAATGGCCTCCCGTTCGCTGCACTGCAACCTGCTTGATAACAACAATAAAACAAAGCTTTGAGGAGGCTAAATGGCCTTTCATCCCATTGCCGCAGACGATGACGACGCCAGTGGTGTCGGTGTTGCGCGCAAGTACGCCTGGATTGTCTTTGCATTGACGTTCGGTCTGTTGATTTCCGATTACATGTCGCGCCAGGTACTGAACGCGGTGTTCCCGCTGCTCAAGGGCGAGTGGGCACTCAGCGATGGCCAGCTCGGCCTGCTCAGCGGCATTGTGGCGTTGATGGTCGGCCTGCTGACATTCCCTTTGTCGCTGATGGCGGATCGCTTCGGTCGGGTTAAAAGCCTGGCGCTGATGGCCCTGCTGTGGAGCGTGGCCACGCTGGGCTGCGCGTTGGCCCAGGACTATCAGCAGATGTTCATCGCGCGCTTCATGGTCGGTGTCGGCGAGGCGGCTTACGGCAGCGTCGGTATCGCCGTAGTGATTTCGGTGTTTCCCAAACACATGCGCGCCACCCTGGCCAGTGCCTTCATGGCGGGCGGTATGTTCGGCTCGGTATTGGGCATGGCCCTCGGTGGCGCTATCGCCGCCAAGCTGGGCTGGCGCTGGTCGTTTGCCGGCATGGCGCTGTTCGGTTTGCTGCTGGCCATGCTTTACCCGGTCATCGTCAAGGAAGCCCGTATCGCCCCGCAACGCGTGGCCAAAGCTGCGGCGGCGGTCAAGCGTCCATTGCGAACCCTCTATTCGAGTCGTTCGGTGGTCGCGACCTACATCGGCAGCGGCTTGCAACTGTTTGTCGGCGGCACCGTGATTGTGTGGATGCCCAGCTACCTCAATCGCTATTACGACATGACAACGGGCAAGGCCGGTGGCCTCGCGGCCATCATCGTGCTGTGCAGCGGCGCCGGGATGATTCTGTGCGGCATGCTCAGCGACCGGATGTGCCGCCACTCGCCAGAGCGCAAAGTCGCCCTGGCCATCGCCTATTGCCTGGGCAGTTGCCTGTTGTTGTCGGTGGCGTTCGCGCTGCCGCCGGGACCGCTGCAATTGCTGATGATCTGCCTGGGCATGCTGATTGCCGCCGGCACCACCGGTCCTGCCGGCGCGATGGTCGCCAACCTGACCCATTACTCGGTCCACGGCACGGCGTTCGCCACGCTGACCCTGGCCAACAATATGTTGGGCCTGGCGCCTGGGCCGTTCCTCACCGGCAAGGTGTCCGACCTCATCGGTCTGCAAGCCGCGTTTCAATGGGTGCCTCTGGTCAGCATCGCGGCAGCGGCAGTGTTTTTTTATGCCAAGTGTCATTACCACGCCGATATTGCTCGGCTTAAAGGGCAGAGCATCGTTGACTCGGGCAACGAAGCATTGTTAGAGGTGAAGTTGTGAGTCGTCGTTTACGTATTGATGTGTTTTTCGATTTCATCTGTCCCTGGTGCCTGATCGGCAAGCGGCAACTGGAGCATGCGCAGGTACAGTTTCGCAGTCGCTACCCGGACGTGCAGATCACCACGGTGTGGCACGGGGTGCAGTTGCTGCCACAGTTGCCGGCAGAGGGTGAGCCCTTCGCCGATTTCTACCGCAAACGCCTGGGCAATGCCGACGCTGTAGCCATGCGCCAGGGTCAGGTGCAACAGGCAGCGGCGGCAGTCGGGCTGGTCATCGATTTCAGCCGCATCGCGACGATGCCCAACACCGCCGATGCCCATCGTCTGTTCGAGCGTGTCAGCGCGCAGGGCAATGCCGTGCGGACTGACATCTTGCTCGAGCGCCTGTTCGCCGCGTATTTCCAAAAGGGTGAAGACTTGGGTTGTCGTGAGACCTTGCTGGCGATTGCCCGCTCTTGCGGCATCGATGCAGAGACGGTTGCCGACTGCCTGAAAGGTGACGGCAGCCCCTTCGAAGGCTTCCCGGGCGCGGCGGGTGGCGTGCCGAGCTTTCAATTCGACCGGCGCCTGTCGGTGGTGGGCGCGCAACCTGCCGAGGCACTGCTCGGGGCCATGCGCCAGGCACTCAAGGAAAGTGATCGCGAGCGGCAATCGGCATGACTCGGCGCATTCCCGTACCTGCCGGCAAACACCCGCAGGCCGGTAGCCGTGCGCTGTTCGAATTCGAAGACAAAAGCCTGGCGTTGTTCAACGTCGAGGGTGAGCTGTTCGCCATCGATGACAGCTGCCCGCATCAAGGTGCCTCGCTGTGTGGCGGGCGCCTAGAGGGGAAGGTGATCCAGTGCTGCGCCCATGGTCTGCGTTTCGATCTGCGCAGCGGGTTTATGCTCAATTCCACTCAGGTCAAAGTCGCCCGTTACCCGGTCGAGATTGTCGACGGTCAGGCATTCATCGTTATCGTTCCCGAGGAGTCCGCGCCATGAGCGCCATTGCGCTGAGTCAAATCCATAGCCGAACGCGCGAACTGGCGCCGGGCTTTGTCGTCAGTCTGATCGTGGCGGCGGCTGCCTCGTTTTTGTCCGAGCACTACGGCGCTCCGGTGATGCTGTTCGCCTTGCTGTTGGGCATGGCCCTGAATTTTCTCGCCGGTGACGGCGCCTGCAAGGCGGGTATCGAGTTCACCGCCCGCACCGTGCTGCGCATCGGCGTGGCGTTGCTGGGCATGCGCATCACCCTGGAGCAAATTGCCGGGCTGGGCTGGAAGCCGGTGGCGCTGGTGGTGATTCTGGTGGTGGTGACGATCAGCGTGTCGGTGATCGCGGCCAAGGCCCTGGGTTTTCAGCGCCTGTTCGGCATGCTCACCGGCGGGGCGACGGCGATCTGTGGTGCCTCGGCGGCATTGGCGCTGGCTGCGGCGTTGCCCAACCATCCACAGAAAGAGCGGGCCACGCTGTTTACCGTGATCGGAGTGTCGGCGATGTCGACCCTGGCGATGATCGTCTATCCGATGATTGCCAATTGGCTGTCGTTGTCGCCACAAGTGGCCGGGGTGTTTTTGGGCGCCACGATTCACGATGTCGCCCAGGTCGTGGGGGCGGGTTACAGCATGTCGACCGAGACCGGCGACACGGCTACCGTGGTCAAGTTGATGCGGGTTGCGATGCTGCTGCCGGTCATCGTCTGCGCCGCCATGATTACCCGGATGCAGGGCGTTGATCCGACGGGCAAGCGACCGCCGTTGTTGCCGTGGTTCGCCGTCGGTTTTCTGATTCTGGCGTGCATCAACAGCACCGGCTGGGTGGCGCCGGTGGTGCAGGGTTCAGTCAACGAATTATCGCGCTGGTGCCTGGTGGTCTCCATCAGCGCCCTGGGGATGAAGACCCAGCTCAAGGAACTGGCGGCGGTCGGTATCAAGCCGATTCTGCTGATGGTGGGGGAGACGGTGTTCCTTGTCGTGCTGGTGTTGCTGTTGTTGCGTTGGGGTTTGTAGATATCGATCCCTGTGGGAGCACGCTCCCACATCGGATGTTCAGCGAACACGGCATTTGTGCACGACAACGATCAAGTGTGGGAGCGGGCTTGCCCGCGAAGAGGCCGGCACATTAAACCTCGCTATCGCCTGACCCACCGCCATCGCTGGCAAGCCCGCTCCCACAGGGTTTTGTGTTCGCCGCATCATCCGGGTACGACACAAAACCTGTAGGAGCTGGCTTGCCAGCGAAGGGGCCGGCACATCCAACATCAATGTCGCCTGACATGCCGCCATCGCGGGCAAGCCCGCTCCCACAGGGTTTTGTGTTCGCCGCATCATCCGGGTACGACACAAAACCTGTAGGAGCTGGCTTGCCAGCGAAGGGGCCGGCACATCCAACATCAATGTCGCCTGACACGCCGCCATCGCGGGCAAGCCCGCTCCCACAGGGTTTTGTGTTCGCCGCATCATCCGGGTACGACACAAAACCTGTAGGAGCTGGCTTGCCAGCGAAGGGGCCAGAACATTCAACATCAATGTCGCCTGACCCTCCGCCATCGCGAGCAGGCTCGCTCCCACAGGGATTTCGGGGTCCACATCAATTTTTTGCGGCGACTGTACCAGCAGTCGCCGTTTTTTTTTGCTGCGTTATCAGGGCTGCTTAGGGGTTACACCGGGCTGTTTATGCGTACTGCGCCAGGCGGCCGGCGGCATGCCGAATTGGGCGATGAACCAGCGTGTGAAGGAGCTCGCCATGGAGTAGCCGAGCATGTCGGCGATCCGGCCCAGCGAGTAGCTCGGGTTCTCCAAATAGCGCAGCACCAGATCGCGGCGCACGTCGTTGATCAGGTCATTGAAGGCACAACCATCGTCCTTGAGGCGACGCTGCAGGGTGCGTACGTTCATGCCCTGGGTCTGGGCAATCTGCTCGATCGTGGCGCGGCCCATCGGCAATAGCAGGTAAATCGCTTTGCGGACCTCAAACAGAATCGACGGTCCTTCGTGACCCTGCAGCGAGTCAAGGTAGCTTTGCGCGTAGCGCGCCATGGCCGGGTCGGCATGAGGGTTGGTGATGTCGAGGCTGGCATCGGGGCAGACAATGCCGTTGAACTCGCTGCCGAACTCCAGCTTGCAGCCGAACAGGCGACGATGCAGTTGCAGGCTGTCCGGCGGTTGGTGGGTGAAATTGACGCTGTAGGGATGCCAGTGCGCACCGAGCAGGGCTGCGCAGAGGCGGAACATCACGCCGATGGCCAGTTCATTGGCCTGGCGGCAGGGCATCGGCGATTCGGTGACCACCTCTTCACGAATGATCACCATCTTGCCGGCCTCTTCGATGAAGATTGCCAGCGAGTCGTTCATCAGATGCCGGTAGTTGACCACCACCTGCAAGGCATCACGCAGCGTGCGCTGGTGCGTGAGCAGCAGACTGACCACGCCGAAGTCCGAGAGCTGGCGCGACTCGGCCATGCTCAGGCCGAAGCTCTGGCAGCCGCTGGCCGCAGCCGACTCCTCCAGCAGCCGCACGGCGGAATCGATGGGAATACGGTGCTCGGGGGCTTGCAGCTGCGCTTTGCTCAAGCCGACGGCCTCCAGCACATCGCGCGGATTGAACCCCAGGTACTGGGTGACCTCCAGGTAGTTGGTCAGGACGGCGGCGCGAACAAGCTTGGTCATGCGAGGTTCTTCCCTGGGCCGGTGGCGATGGAAACAAGCGTGGCGACTATAGCCAGCACGTCATCGATTGAATAGTTGCCAGGCGTGCGGTGACAGGCAGCCAGGTCAGCGCCTCTTGACTACTTCAGCAGCGATCAATTATCGCCCACGCATTGATTACAGTGGCCTGCAGCGCGCCCGGCGGGTTTTTCGACCAGCGGTCGCGTCCCTCCGTTACCCGTCAATCTGTCATGAAAAGAAAAGTCACTGACGTCGAATGAAAAGCGCGTCGGGTGGGGGCTCTTTAATGTCGACACTACAAGAAGAGTCTGGCCACAGAGCCAGTCGATCACCGAGAAGCCGAAGGTATTCAAGTGAACAAACTGCAAACAGCCGCAACCGTTCTGATCGTCCCGGGCCTGCGCGAGCACGTTGCCGAACATTGGCAAACGCTGCTTGAGGCTCGCTTGAGCAACGTACGTAGCGTTGCGCCACTTGAAACCGACAAGCTCGATTGCGCCGCCCGTGTCCGGGCAATCCAGCACGCGCTGGAGCAGATCGACGGCCCGGTGATTCTGGTGGCGCACAGTGCCGGTGTGTTGATGGTCGCGCACTGGGCGGCGCAACACAGTCGCCCGATCAAGGGTGCGCTGCTGGCCGCGCCGCCGGATCTTCATGCCACCTGGCCGCAAGGCTACCCATCCCCTGAAACGTTGCGCACCCACGGCTGGGATCCCCTGCCTGAAGGCCCGCTGCCGTTTCGCAGCCTGGTGGCGGCCAGCACCAACGATCACCTGGCCAGCTTGCAGGCCGTGACTCGCATGGCTGAAGGCTGGGGCAGCGAATTGCTCAACCTGGGCGATGTCGGCCATCTAAACCCGGCGGCCGGTTACGGCGCCTGGCCACAGGCCGAAGCACTTATTCAACAGCTGGATCGATAGTTCAGACGCCGGCTGGTCGCAAGCCATCCGGTCATTGCCCTCATCTCTGAAAACGTAACCCCTGGAACAAGGGCGTGCGTGAGGGCGGCTGCGCTTAAAACAAATACAAAAAGGCGGAGACAACGCAATGCACAACAATAAGAGTCATCGGTTCGTACCCTCGCGCTACACCTTGCTGGCCTCGGCGATCCTGGCCGCCAGCCTGCCGACAGCCCATGCGGTCGAACTGGATACGGGCAACCCGGACTGGACCGCCCGTTTCGATAACACCGTCAAGTACAACTACGGCGTGCGCACCGAAAGCGCCGACAAACGCATGTTGGGTACACCGAACAACAACGACGGCGACTACAACTTCCGCAAGGCCGGGACCAACATCACCAACCGTATCGATCTGTTGACCGAGATGGATGTGGTCTACAAAAACAGCATGGGCTTTCGCGTCAGCGCCGCCACCTGGTACGACAAGGCCTACGAGAACACCGGTTCCAATTCCAATCCGTTCGTCAACGGCAACGGCTCGACATCGGGCCTGGTTGCCAACGACCCGCGCCTGGCCGGGGTCACCAATGACAACGTCGGCAATGGCAGCCCGCACCTGAGCAACTACGCCCAGCGTTACTACACCGGTCCGTCCGGCGAAATCCTCGATGCGTTCGTGTTCTACAGCACCGAAGTGGGCGAGGAATCGATGCTCAGCGTCAAGGCTGGCCAGCACAACGTGTTTTGGGGCGAGACCATCCTCAACCCGGTGCACTCGATCAGCTACGGCCAGTCCGGCCTGGACCTGGCCAAACTGGCGGCATCGCCGGGGACCGAAGCCAAGGAACTGTTCGTCCCACGCAATCAGCTGTCGATGTCGTTCACCATCAACCCGGAATTGACCATCGGCGCGCAGTACTTCCTGGACTGGGACGCCGCGCGTCTGCCCGAGGCGGGAACCTACTACGGCGGCTCTGATCTGGTGGGCTTCGGTGCGCAATCGTTCCTGTTGGGCAACACCAACGCCGTGGTTCCGGGCAGCCCGCTGGGTTGTGGCCTGGCACCGTGCAACGGCTTGACCAACGTGCGTCGTGGCCACGACCTGACACCGGACAAGCGCGGCGACTGGGGCGTGATGGCCAAGTGGTCGCCGGCCTGGCTGGACGGAACCCTCGGCGTTTACTACCGCAACACCTCGGAAATCCTGCCGCAAGCCTGGTTGAACGCTACCGGCCTGACCTCGGCGAATCCGAACGGAACCCCGCCGGCAGGGCTGGTGCCTGCCGTGGTCAACACCCTCAACTCGCTGAGCAGCAGCACCTATCAATTGGCCTATGCCGACAACATTCATATCGTCGGCCTGAGCCTGTCCAAGGACGTGGGCGGGGTGAGCGTGGGCTCGGACCTGAACATCCGCCACAACATGCCGCTGGCCAGTATTCCGGCGATTGTCAGCTCCACCAGTCCACTGGGCTTGGGTGCCGGTCTGGGATTGTTGCCAGCGCGTACCGCCGCGACCGGCGTGATCTACGACACCCCGGAAAAGGGCGACAGCATGAGCGCCACCGGCGACACGCTGCACTGGACGCTCAACGGCCTGATGACCCTGTCGAAAACACCGCTTTTCGATTCGGCCAGCCTGCTTGGCGAGCTGTACTACAGCAACCTGCTCAAGCTCGATAGCAAGAACGAAGCGCTCTACAAAGGCAAGGACACCTATCGCGGTATCGACCAGCCGACCCGGGACAACTGGGGCGTCGCGGTCAACTTCACACCGACCTGGTATCAGGTGTTCCCCGGTGTCGACCTCAACGCACCGATGTCGGTCAACGTCGGCCTTGCCGGCGTGTCACCGGTGTCCGGTGGCGGTGCCAAGGACACCGGCAACTACGCCCTCGGCGTCGGTGCCGTTGTGTACAACAAATACTTTGTCGACCTGAAGTACGTGGACTCCTTCGGCAAAACCGACAAGTGCAACGTCAGCGGTTCGAGTACCGGCGCGGCGGCTGCGGGCAGCGGTGACGGCTCCACGCCGAACGCCTTCAGCGGCAACGAAAACTACGCCTGTTACGCCGGTGGCTACTCGGCCTTCTCCGGTGGTGGTGCCACGACCGAGGACCGTGGCGCTGTTTACCTGACGATGAAAACCACTTTTTGATTCATCACTGGCTTGCTCGATGCAAGCAGGAGAATAACAAGATGAAATTCGTACACACCGTGTTGGCCACCTCGCTGGCCATGGTCATCGCTGCCCAGGCGCAGGCCGCTGTCTCCACTCAGGAGGCGGCGAAACTGGGCAGCAGCCTGACGCTGGTCGGTGCTGAAAAGGCTGGCAATGCCGACGGCTCCATTCCCGCTTATGCCGGTGGCCTGATTACGCCGCCGGCCAGTTTCAAAGCCGGCGACAGCATGCGCCCGGACCCGTTCGCCGATGAAAAACCGCTGCTGGTGATCGACGGCAAGAACGTCGATCAATACAAGGGCGCCCTGACGGCGACCACCGTGGAACTGGCCAAGCGCTTCCCGAGTTTCCATGTGAATGTCTATCCTACCCACCGCACGGTGGCGCTGCCCAAGGCGGTGCTCGACAACGGCGTGAAAAACGCCACCGAGGCCAAATCCCTCGAAGGCGGGTTGGCCATCGACAACGTGCTGCCGGGCGTGCCATTCCCGATTCCGCAATCGGGCAACGAAGCGATGTGGAACTTCCTGTTGCGTTATCAGGGCGTGAACATCAACTCCAAGTACGACTCCTGGAACGTCGATTCCGCTGGCGTGCCGAGCCTGGCAACCACCGGGCAGGCGTTCATTTCCTATCCGATCTACGAGAACCTGGCACAGCCGATCAGCAGCGCCGACGTCTACTACCAGATGAAGCTGTCCTACACCGGCCCTGCGCGCCGGGCCGGTGAAGCGGTGATGCTCAAGGACGCCGCCAACCCGTTGCAGCAGCCGCGCCGCGCCTGGCAATACCTGCCGGGTCAGCGTCGAGTCAAGCTGGCACCGAACCTGGCCTACGACACGCCTAACCCCGGCACCGCTGGCGCTGGCACCTATGACGATGTGTTCGTGTTCAACGGTGCACTGGACCGCTACGACTGGAAGCTGGTGGGCAAGCAGGAAATGATCGTGCCCTACAACACCTACAAGCTGACCTACGCGCAGGATCCGAAGTCGCTGACCACGCCCAATCACTTGGCCTCGGACTTTGTGCGCTGGGAAAAACACCGCGTCTGGGTGGTGGAGGGCAACCTCAAGGCCGGTGCGCGGCACATCTATCAGAAGCGTCGCTTCTACCTCGATGAAGACAGCTGGAGCGCTGTCGCCTCCGATCAGTACGACGCTCGTGGCCAGCTCTACCGTGGTTCCTTCGCGTTCCTCAGCCAGAGCTACGACAAGCAAGTCCCGGACTCCACGCCCTTCATGATCTACGACCTGGTCGGTGGCTCCTACAACATCAACGGTGTGGTGGGCCCTTACGGCGGCATCAAGTACATCGATCCGCTCTCGAAGGCGCAGTGGTCGCCGGAGTCCCTGGCTGGTAGCGGCATTCGCTGAGCCAACCGCAAGCAAACGCTCGCACGATCCACTGTAGGAGCGAGCTTGCTCGCGATGGACCAGAGGGCGACGCGGGCATCCAGACAGCACGCGTAATCATTCACGACCATCGCGAGCAAGCTCGCTCCTACAGCGGCATGACCTGCACGTCAGGCACACGCAAGTGTGCCTCGACGCGGTTTTCCCAAGAGGACGCGGTATGTGTTCGTACAAAAAGTACCTGCAGCTGGCGCTGGGCGCCTTGATTGTCTTGGTGCAGGGCGTCTCACAGGCGTCGGGTTACATCGACGTACTGGACCTGCCCGCCAGAGCCAGTACCCTGGCCGTCAGCAGCCCGTTGTCCGGCATGGCTCGCGCCGGGGACCGACTGGTCGCCGTCGGGCAGCGTGGGCACATTCTCTATTCCGATGATGCCGGCAAACGCTGGCAACAAGCCGCTGTGCCGGTGAGCGCGGACCTCAGTGCGGTGAACTTCCCCTCTGCCCTGCAGGGCTGGGCAGTCGGCAACGACGGCGTGGTGTTGCACAGCAGCGACGCCGGGCTGACCTGGCATAAACAACTGGATGGCCGCCAGATCGGCGACTTGCTGGTCAAGCATTACTCGGCGTTGGCCGCTGCCGAACCCGGCAACGAGCAATGGCCGTTGCTGGCCGCCGAAGGTCAGCGCCTGACAGAGCAGGGCGCAGACAAACCCTTGCTTGACGTCTGGTTCGCCAACGACAAGCTCGGTTACGTGGTCGGTGTGTTCAACCTGATCCTGCGCACCGAAGACGGCGGCCAGAGCTGGACGCCTTTTCAGGACCGGACCGACAACCCGCAAGGTTTCCACCTCAACGCGATCGCCTCGACCGGCGACGGTTTGTACATCGCCGGGGAGCAGGGCCTGTTGCTCAAGTGGAATGACGTGGAGCAGCGCTTTGCCGCGGTGCCAACACCGTATCAGGGCAGTTTCTTCGGCGTCCTTGGCAAGCCAGGCGAGGTGGTCGTCTACGGGTTGCGCGGCAACGTGCTGCGCAGCACTGACAGCGGTCACAGCTGGACTCGGCTTGAAACCGGCCTGCACGTCAGCATCACCGCAGGATTTGTCGACGACAACAGTAACTACCGCTTGTTCACCCAAGGTGGGCAGATGCTGCCCAGCCAGGGCACGAGTGCGCAACTGCTTCTGATACCGCGACCCGGACCGACGCCGGTGACCGGCGCCGCCCGCGCCGCCAATGGCGCGCTGGTGGCGGTTGGCAGCCGTGGTGTGCGGACAGAGTCCGTCGACAAGACCTCGAACCCTTAGAGCGAGAACCCAGACATGGGCAATATCAAACAAGACGCCATGCCGGTGATCCGCGACCTGCGTGATTTCGACAGTCACTCCGGCAACCGGCTGGAGCGGCTGGTGTTCAACTACCGCCCACTGTTCATGCTGCTGATGGCGCTGGCCACCGTGGTATTGGGCTACATGGCGGCGACTCGCCTGGAACTGCGTCCCAGCTTCGAAAAAATGATTCCGCAGAGTCAGCCCTATATCCAGAATTTCCTGGAGAACCGCCAGTCGCTGCGCGGTCTGGGTAACTCGGTGCGGGTGGTGGTGGAAAACACCCAGGGCGACATCTTCGACCCCGGTTACCTGGACGTGCTTAAACAGGTCAACGACCAGTTGTTCCTCACTGAGGGCGTCGACCGCGCCTGGATGAAGTCATTGTGGAGCCCGGCAGTGCGCTGGACCGAGGTCACCGAGGACGGTTTCCAGGGTGGCCCGGTGATGCCCGACACCTATCAGGGCAAGCCGGAAGAAATCGAGCAGCTGCGCCAGAACATTTCCCGCGCCGGGATCGTCGGCAGCCTGGTGGCCAGCGACTACAAGTCGAGCATGCTGATCGTGCCGCTGCTGGACAAGGCCGCAGCGGGCGGTCAACGCATCAACTACCACGCGTTTTCGCAGATGCTTGAAGAACAGCTGCGCGACAAGATCGAGTTCGCCGGTAACAGCTCAGCGCGCAAGGCAGGGGAGGAGGGCAAGGGCCAGTACAAGGTCCGGGTGATTGGCTTCGCCAAGTTGATGGGCGACCTGATCGATGGCCTGATTCAGGTGATGATGTTTTTCGGCCTGGCCGTCATCACTTCGCTGGTGATTATTTATGCCTACACCCGTTGCGTGCGCAGCACCCTGTTGGTGGTCGGCTGTTCGCTGATTGCCGTGATCTGGCAACTGGGCATTGTTGCCTGGCTGGGTTATGCGATCGATCCATACTCGGTGCTGGTGCCGTTCCTGATCTTCGCCATCGGCGTGTCCCACGCGGCGCAGAAGATGAACGGCATCATGCAGGACATCGCCCGTGGCACCCACAAACTGATCGCCGCGCGCTACACCTTTCGCCGTCTGTTCATCGCCGGTGTCACTGCGCTGCTGGCCGACGCCGTGGGCTTTGCGGTGCTGATGCTGATCGATATCCCGGTGATCAAGGACCTGGCGATCACCGCCAGCATCGGTGTCGCGGTACTGATCTTTACTTCGCTGTTGTTGATGCCGGTCGCGCTGTCTTACGTCGGCGTTGGCGCCAAGGCTGCCGAACGCGCGCTGAAAATCGACACCCGTGCAGAAAAGCATAAAGGCTTCGGCAAGCTCTGGGATCTGCTCGATCGCTTCACCACCGCCAAGTGGGCCACGGGCGCTGTGCTGGTCGCGATTTTGATGGGCATCGGCGGTTTCATGGTCAGCCTGAACCTGAAGATCGGTGACCTGGAAAGCGGCGCCCCGGAATTGCGTGCCGACTCGCGCTACAACCGCGATAACGCCTACATCACCCAGCATTACGCGCTGTCCAGCGACCTGTTCGCGGTGATGATCAAGACCGCCCCGGAAGGGTGCCTGAGCTACAAGACGCTGGTCCTCGCCGACCGCCTGGCCTGGGAACTGCAGCAGAACCCGGGCGTGCAGGCGACGACGTCGCTGGTCAATGCCGTGCGCCAGATCACCGCCGGGACCTACGAAGGCAACCCCAAGCTCAACAGCATCCAGCGCAATCAGGACGTGCTGAACTACGCCGCGCAGCAAGCCTCGGTGAACTCCCCGGAGCTGTTCAATACCGATTGCTCGTTGATGCCGGTGATTGCCTTTCTCAAGGACCACAAGGCCGAGACGCTGGATGCTGTAGTCGCCATTGCCGACAAGTTCGCCCAGGAAAACAGCACGGATGATCGCCGTTTCCTGCTGGCTGCCGGCACCGCCGGTATCGAGGCGGCGACCAACATCGTGGTGCGTGAAGCCAACCGCACCATGCTGTTGTATGTGTACGCAGCGGTCACGCTGTTCTGCCTGATCACCTTCCGCAGCTGGCGCGCGACGCTGGTGGCCCTGCTGCCGCTGGTGCTGACCTCGATCCTCTGTGAAGCCTTGATGGTGGCCATGGGCATCGGCGTGAAAGTCGCGACCCTGCCGGTGATTGCCTTGGGCGTGGGGATTGGCGTGGATTACGCCTTGTACCTGCTCAGCGTGCAGCTGCATTTCCAGCGTCAGGGCTTGCCGCTGTCCCAGGCTTACCGCAACGCCGTGTCCTTCACCGGTCGGGTCGTCGGCCTGGTGGGCATCACCCTGGCGGCCGGCGTGGTGTGCTGGGTCTGGTCGCCGATCAAGTTCCAGGCCGACATGGGCATCCTGCTGACCTTCATGTTCCTGTGGAACATGCTCGGGGCGCTGATCCTGATTCCGGCCCTGTCGTACTTCCTGCTGCGCGAACGGGCGCTTGAGCCGGGCCCTGTTGCGTGCGCCGTAAACACCGAAACCACTGAACGTCCCGGCATGCCTCATGCCCTGACCACTTCCGAGTAAGCCAACAATGTCTGACTACAAAGCTCCCCTGCGCGACATGCGCTTCGTACTCAACGAGGTTTTTGAGGTCTCCCGGCGATGGGCCAAAATGCCTGGCATGGCCGAGGTGATCGATGCCGAAACCGCTGCCGCGATTCTTGAGGAGGCGGGCAAAATCAGTGCTGAAGTGATCGCGCCGCTGAACCGTGGCAGTGATGAACAGGGCTGCACCTGGAGCGACGGCTCGGTCAGCGCCCCGGAGGGTTTTGCTGCGGCGTACCAGGCGTTTGCCGACGGCGGTTGGGGCGGAGTCGGGGGCGATCCGCAGTTCGGTGCCATGGGCATGCCCAAAGTCATTTCGGCTCAGGTCGAAGAGATGGTCAACTCGGCCAGCCTCTCATTCGGCCTGTACCCGATGCTGACCGCCGGTGCGTGCCTGTCGATCAATGCCCACGCCAGCGAAGAACTCAAGCAACGCTTTCTGCCAAATATGTACGCCGGCACCTGGACCGGTTCGATGTGCCTGACCGAAGCCCATGCCGGCACCGACCTGGGCCTGATCCGCACCCGCGCCGAGCCCCAGGTCGACGGCAGCTACAGGATCAGCGGCAGCAAGATTTTCATCACCGGCGGTGAACACGACCTGACCGAGAACATCATTCACCTGGTACTGGCCAGGCTGCCGGATGCGCCAGCGGGGCCAAAAGGTATTTCGCTGTTTCTAGTGCCTAAGGTGCTGGTCAATGCCAACGGTTCCCTGGGTGAACGCAACTCGCTGTCCTGTGGCTCGATCGAGCACAAGATGGGGATCAAGGCGTCCGCCACTTGTGTGATGAACTTTGACGGCGCCACGGGCTGGATCGTCGACGCACCGAACAAAGGCCTGGCGGCGATGTTCACCATGATGAATTACGAACGCCTGGGCGTCGGCATTCAAGGCTTGGCGCTGGGTGAGCGCTCGTATCAGCACGCCATCGAGTATGCCCGCGAACGCACCCAGAGCCGTGCGCCGACCGGTCCGCAGGCCACCGACCAATCAGCCGACCCGATCATCGTCCACCCGGATGTGCGGCGCATGTTGCTGACCATGAAGGCCTTGAACGAAGGCGGGCGCGCCTTCTCGACGTACGTGGCGTTGCAACTGGACACTGCCAAGTTCAGCGACGACGCCGTCACCCGCAGCCGCGCGCAAGACCTGGTGTCGCTGCTGACCCCGGTGGCCAAGGCGTTTCTGACGGACATGGGCCTGGAAACCACCGTGCACGGCCAGCAGATCTTCGGCGGCCACGGCTACATCCGTGAGTGGGGACAGGAGCAACTGGTGCGCGATGTGCGCATTACGCAGATCTACGAAGGCACCAACGGCATTCAGTCTCTGGACCTGGCTGGGCGCAAGATTGTCGGCAGTGGCGGGGCGCTCTACCGCTTGTTCGCCGCGGAAATCCGCCACTTCAGCGCCAATGCCTGCGCTGACCTCGGCGAGTTCACCAGACCGTTGAATGCCGCCCTGGACACCCTCGACGAACTGACCGCGTGGCTGCTGGATCGCGCCCAAAACAACCCGAATGAAATCGGCGCCGCCTCGGTCGAGTACCTGCACGTCTTTGGCTACACCGCGTACGCCTACATGTGGGCGCGCATGGCCAAGGCCGCCATGAGCACGCATTCGCAAGACGATTTCTACGTCAGCAAACTGGCCACCGCGCGTTTCTACTTCGCCCGTCTGCTGCCGCGTATCCACTCGTTGAGCGCTTCGGTCAAGGCCGGTAGCGACTGCCTCTACCAACTGGATGCGGCGCAGTTCTGATCGCTGAACCAACGGATTAAAAGGACCAGGAACAACAACCATGATGGCGACAAAAATAATTCCGCCCGCCGACGGCGCCTATGCCTATCCCTTGCTGATCAAGCAGTTGCTGCTATCCGGGGTGCGCTACGAGCCGGGCCGGGAAATCGTCTATGCCGACAAACTGCGCTACAGCTACCAGACCCTCAATCAGCGGATTCGTCGGTTGGCCAACGCGTTGACGGCAGCCGGCGTCAAGGCCGGTGATACGGTGGCGCTGCTCGATTGGGACAGTCATCGCTACCTGGAATGCTTTTTTGCCGTACCGATGATCGGTGCGGTGCTGCACACCGTGAACATTCGCCTGTCGCCGGATCAGGTGCTCTACACCATGAATCACGCCGAAGACGATCTGGTGCTGGTGCACGATGATTTCCTGCCCCTGATCGAGCCGATTCAGGACCAGCTCACCACCGTCAAAGGCTACGTGCGGTTGACCGACGACACGGCAAGCGAAACGTCGTTGCCGGTGGTGGGGGAGTATGAGCAGCTGTTGTCTCAGTCCGCAGACCAGTACGAATTCCCTGACTTCGATGAAAACTCGGTAGCGACGCTGTTCTACACCACCGGGACCACCGGCAAGCCTAAAGGCGTGTATTTCACCCACCGTCAATTGGTGCTGCACACGCTGAATGCCGTGGGCACGTTGGGTGTTTATCAAGGTTTGCCACTGCTGCGTTCCGATGACGTGTACATGCCGATCACACCGATGTTTCACGTGCATGCGTGGGGCGTGCCCTACGTCGCGACCCTGATGGGACTCAAACAGGTCTACCCCGGACGCTACGAGCCCAACAGCCTGGTCAGGCTATACCGTGAAGAGCGGGTGACATTCTCCCATTGCGTGCCGACCATCCTGCAAATGATCCTCGGCTGCGAGGCGGCGGCAGACAGCCGTTTTGATGGCTGGAAAATGCTCCTGGGCGGCAGCGCACTGACCTTGGGTATCGCCAGCGAAGCGAGCGCCAAAGGCATCCAGGTGCACAGTGGTTATGGCATGTCGGAAACCTGCCCGATCCTCTGCACCACTTACCTGCGTGATGAAGACCTCGAAAAATCCCGGCAAGCCCAGTTGCCCAAGCGCATCAAGACCGGGACACCGGTGCCGATGGTCGATCTGAAAATTGTCGATGCCAACGGTAATGCCGTTGCCCATGACGGCGAGTCCCTGGGCGAAATCGTGGTCCGCGCACCGTGGCTGACTCAGGGGTATTTGAAGGAACCCGAGAAGGGCGCGGAGCTTTGGCAGGGCGGCTGGCTGCACACCGGCGACATGGCGTCTATCGATGCCATGGGCGGGGTGGAAATCAAGGACCGGATCAAGGACGTGATCAAGACGGGTGGGGAGTGGATCAGTTCCCTTGAGTTGGAAAACCTGCTCAGTCAACACCCGGCCGTGATGTCCGTCGCCGTCGTCGGCATTGTCGATGAGCAATGGGGCGAACGACCGATGGCGCTGGTGATCTGCGAACCGGGAACCTACCTCGACCGAAGGATTCTCGAGACGCACCTGCAACAGTTCGTCGAGAGTGGCCGCATCAACAAATGGGCGATCCCCAAACAGTTCAAGTTCGTCGCCGAAATTCCTAAAACCAGCGTCGGCAAGATCAACAAAAAGCTGATCAGGGAAAGCGCAGCGGGGTGAAGTACAACGGTGTTGGTGGCGCAGACCGATTCGGCACAATGCTTCAGCGCGGCGAAGCGACTGTGAACGTGTCCGCTTCGGTCACCCAACCGCCACCAGTCGCCTTGTACACATCGACCATGGCGTTCAACACCAGGCCCCGGGTCTGGGTGTAACTCAACTCGGCGTCGAACAGGCTCCGTTCGGCATCCAGCACTTCGATGTAGCTGGTGTAGCCATTGTCGTAGCGAAGGCGCGCAAACTTGGTGTAGGTACGCAGCGCTTCGACCTGATTGGCCTGGGAGGCCATCTGCTCGCGGGATTTGCTCGCGGTGACCAGCGCGTTTTCGACATCCCGGAACGCCGATTGAATCGATTGCTGGTAGCTCAACAGCGCTTGTTGTTGAAACGCCTCGGCCTGCTGAACCTGCCCGGCGATGCCGCCGGCGGTGAAGATCGGCATACTTGCCCCGACCCCATAGGACCAGGTTGCGGCCGGGCCTGTGAACAGATTGGAGAGTTGATTACTGGCCGAACCAAGCAAGCCGGTCAGGGAGATCGTCGGGAAATACAACGCCTTGGCAGCACCGATACGTGCGTTGGCGGAAATCAGGTCGAGCTCGGCCTGGCGCAGGTCGGGACGCCGCTCCAGTAAATCCGACGGCAGACCGGCAGGCACCAAGGGGAGGGTCAGTTGCTCCAGGTCACGACCGCGGATGATCGGCCCCGGATTGCGTCCGATCAGCACGGCCAGATTGTTTTCCTGTACAGCCACCTGGGATTCGAATTGCGAAACCGAGGCCTGCGTGCGTTGGAATTCGGAGAGGTTTTGCGCCAGTTCCATTTCGGAAATAGTGCCGGCGCCAAAGCGCAGTTTGAAGATTTCGTAGGAGTCGCCACGCGCCTTGGCGGTGGTGCGGGCGATTTGCAGTTCCTGGTCAAGGTCGCGCAGTGTTATGTAGCTGGAAGCCACCGATGACACCAGGCTGAGAATGACCGTACGCCGGCCTTCCTCCGAGGCCAGCAAGTCGGCACGCGCGGATTCATTCAGGCGCCGCAGGCGGCCCCACACATCCAACTCCCAACTGGCACTGAGATTGGCCTGGTAGTTGTTGAATATCGGGTCGATGCTGGAATCCAGCGGTACAGGGCCGTTGTCGCGGGCCGTCCTGTTGCGGCTGCCTTGCACGCCCAGACCTACCTGGGGAAACATTTGCGAGCGCACCACACCATAACGGCCCTGGAATTCCTCGACCCGCGCCGCAGCGATCTTGATGTCCTTGTTCTCGGCCAAGGCACTGCGAATCAGCTCATTGAGCACCGGGTCCCTGAACTGTTCCCACCACAGGGTGTTCGACAGATCGGCTGCCTCTTTGTCTGCATAGCGATAGGCGGCCGGGTCATCAGTGGCAGGACGTTGATAGTCCGGGCCGACCATGCAGCCCGCCAGGCCCAGGCACAGGCACAGCAAGAAAGGGAGATGGACTGTGCGCATCTCAATCTCCTTCGTGTCTGTGTTGGGGGACGCCGCCGGGAATTTCCCCGGAGGACATGGGCGCAGGTGGCGGGGAGGGTTGTTTGATTGAACCCTTTTTCTCCGTCAGTCGCTCGACGAGGTAGTAGAAAAGAGGGATGAAGAAGATGGCGATGACGGTGGCGGCGAGCATGCCGCCGATAACCCCCGTACCGATGGAGTGGCGGCTGTTTTCCGAGGCACCGACGGCAATCGCCAGCGGTACACAGCCGAGGATGAAAGCCAGTGACGTCATCACGATGGGCCGCAGACGCTCTCTTGCCGCGGTCATGGCGGCATCGTAGGCCGACATGCCGTTTTCGCGGTTCAGCACCGCAAACTCGAAAATCAGAATGGCGTTCTTGGCGGCCAGCGCGACCAGCATGGTCAGGCCGATCTGGAAGTAGACGTCGTTGCTCAACCCTCGAATCAACACGGCGAGCAGGGCACCGAACAAGGCAAAAGGTACTGCCAGCAATACACCCACCGGCAGTGACCATTTCTCGTATTGTGCCGCCAGGATCAGGAACACCATGATCAGGCCAAAGATGAACACCTTGGACGAAGCGCCGCCGCTTTTTTTCTCCTCGAACGCTTCGCCGCTCAGGGCCAGCGCATAGTCGTTGGTCATGATTTCGGCGCTGATTTCTTCCAGGGCCTTGAGTGCCTGGCCGGAACTGTAGCCAGGGGCCGCGTTGGCGGTGAGCTTGACGGCAGGGAAGTTGTTGAAGCGCGTCAGCAGGTCGGGCCCGGTGACGTAGCGGGTGGTCAGCAGGGCCTTGAGCGGCACCATCTCAAGGTTCTTACTGCGCACGTAGATCTGTTGCAGGTCCTCGGCCTTGAGGCGATAGATCGGCTCGGCTTGCAGAATGACCTGCCACAGGCGACTGAATTTGTTGAATTGAGACACGTAGAGCGAGCCGAACATTGTTTGCATCGTGCTATAGACGTCCTCCACCGGCACCCCCAGCGTCTCAGCCTTTTCGCGGTCGACATCCACCAGCAGTTGGCGCGAGAACACGTTGAACGTGGAGGTAATGGCGCCGAGTTCCGGTCGCTGTTTGGCCTTGGCAACCAGCGTCCCGACCATTTCAGCCAGTTGGCCGATACTGGCGTCGCCCTTGCTTTGCACCCACACCTCCATGCCCCCGGTCGTCCCCAGGCCGGGTATGGACGGCGGATTGACCGGCAGAATGATCCCACCCTGCACCGTGGAAAAAGCGTGGGCCGCTTTCTGGATGACCGCTGGAGCGCTTTGTTCCTTGATCGTTTCCGAGTCTTTGTAGCGCCCCTCGAAATCCTTGAAACCGACGAAAAAGGCCGCCGCATTGTTCTTGTTCTGGCCGTCCAGCAGGCTGTAGCCGTTAACGATGGCGACGCCTTCGACGGAGGCGTCGTTCATGAAGAAGTCACTGGCCACTTTGCCGACTTCGCCGGTGCGATCGAGGCTGGCGGCGTCAGGCATGATCACGGCCCCCAACAGATAGCCCTGGTCTTCCGGCGGCAGGAAGGCACTGGGTATGCGTTGCGCCATCAACAGGATCAATACGATCATGCCGGCAAAGAGCAGTAACGCCAGGACGAAGCGTTTGATCATGAACGCCACCGAGCGCGAATAGCTGTCGGTCATGCGTTCGAAGCTGCGTTCGAACCAACGGAAAAATGCGTTTTTATCACCGTGTTGGGGTTTGAGCAGTATCGCTGCCAGGGCCGGTGAAAGGGTCAGGGCGACCAGGCCGGAAATCACCACGGAAATGGCGATGGTGATCGCGAACTGTTTGTAGAGTTGGCCAGTGATCCCGCCCATGAACGCCACCGGGATGAACACCGCACACAACACCAGCACAATGGCCACTACCGGACCTGCCACTTCATCCATGGCGCGTTTGGCAGCATCCTTGGGCGACATCTTGTGGACTTGCATGTTGCGTTCGACGTTTTCGATCACCACGATGGCGTCGTCCACCACGATGCCGATCGCCAGCACCATGCCGAACAGCGTCAGCATGTTCACCGAAAAGCCAAGGGCCGACATGCCGATGAAGGTGCCGACAATTGAAACCGGCACCGCCAGCACCGGGATCAGCGTGGCACGCAAGCTCTGCAGGAAGATGAAGACCACCACGACCACCAGCACCAGCGCTTCGAAAAAGGTGTGAATCACCTCGGTAATCGACGCACGAGTAAACGCGGTTGTATCCATGACGATCTTGTATTCGATGCCCTCTGGAAAGGTCGACTTCATCTGCGCCAACGTTGAGGTGACGGCGGCGGAAACATCGAGGGCGTTGGCGCCGGGTTGTTGATACACGGCAATCAACGTCGCCGGCTTCCCTTGGTAAGTGCTGCGCAGCGAGTAGTCTTTTTGCCCGAGCTCGGCCCGGCCGATATCCTTGAGACGAACGATGGCGGCCCCGTCGTTGCTGGCGCGCAGAATAATGTTCTCGAATTCGGCCGGCTCGGTCAGCCGCCCTTTGGTGGTCACCGCAAAGGACTGCTCCACGGCCTGCCCCGTGGGGGACTGGCCGACCCGGCCCACCGCGAATTGCTGGTTCTGATTGGCCACGGCTTTCTGCACGTCGGCCGCAGTGATGCCCAGTTGGGCCATTCGGTCGGGCTTGAGCCAGATCCGCATCGCGTAGTCAGGTGTACCGAAAATGCTTGCCTGGTTAGCCCCCGGGATGCGCTTGATGGCGTCCAGAATGTAGAGGTTGGCGTAGTTGGCGACGTAGGTGCTGTCGTAGCGATCGCCGGCAGAGTAGACCGCCAGGACCATCATGAAGGCCGACGATTTCTTCTGCACCTGGATGCCCTGGCTCTGCACGGCAGAGGGCAGTTGCGGCAGCGCCAGGTTGACCCGGTTTTGCACGTCGACCTGGGCCAGCGAAGGGTCGGTGCCAATTTCGAAGAACACGTTGAGGGTCATATTGCCCGTCGCCGAGCTCGACGAGTTCATGTAGATCATGTTGTCGGCGCCGTTGACCTGCTGTTCGATCGGCGCCGCCACATTGTTGGCCACGACCAGCGCATCGGCCCCGGGGTAGGTCGCCGCAACCGTAATTTGCGGTGGTGTGATATCCGGGTACTGGGCGACGGGCAGTTGGACCATTGCCACCGCGCCGGCCAAGGTGATGATGATCGAGATCACCGAGGCGAAAATGGGGCGATCAATGCAATAGTGGGAAATGCTCATGGGCTGTGCCCACTGTTTTGCGCGGCCATGGCCGCTTTCGTCGCGGGCGCTACGTCCGGAGGAGGAGGGGAGATGATGTTCAGCGGTCCGCCAGGGGTTACCCGGATCGCACCGTCGACCACGATGCGCTCGCCAGCCTGCAACCCTTTGGTAATGAACCAGTCATCGCCATGCCAGTCACCCACCTCGACAACGCGTTGCTCCGGTTTGCCCTCTGCATTGAGCACCCAGACGAAATGGCTCTTGGACCCCTCCAGAACGGCCTTCTGTGGCACCAGAATGGCGTTCGGCCTGGTGGCCCCGATTGCCCGCGCCCGCACGAACTGTCCGGGGCGCAACAGGCTGGCCGGGTTGGCGATCACTGCCCGTACCAGAAAAGTTCCTGTTTCCTGGCTATAGGATGGCGCCGCAAAATTCAGGCGCCCGCGGTCGGGCACCACCGTGCCGTCGGCCAGAACCACCTCCACGACAAACTCACTGCGGGGCGGAAAGATGAGGTGTCCGGCAGCAACCTCGTCGCGGTACTTGAGCGTCTCGTTTTCCGAAAGACTGAAATTGACGTAGATCGGGTCCATCTGTGACACGGTGGTCAGCAGCCCTGATTCACCGGGTGTGACGTAACTCCCTTCCTGCTTTTTGGCAAAGCTTGAAAGGCCGGTGAGGGGAGAGCTGATCGTGGTGTAACTGAGGTTCAACTGCTCAGTGCGAACGGTGCCTTCTGCGGCCAGTACGGCGGCCCGGGTTTGACGCTCGTCACCGACGGCATTGTCCAGGTCCATCTTGCTGACTGCATTCTGTGCCGCCAACGGACGCACGCGCGCCAGAGTGGACTTGGCCACTTCCCAGCGTGCTTGTTGCTGGGCCAGTTGGCCCTGGGCTGACAGCAGCGAGGCCTCGAAGGGTTTACGGTCCATCTGAAACAGCGTTTGCCCGGCTTTCACCAGATCGCCTTCGGTGTACAGCCGTTTCTCCAGGAAACCGGCCACCCGGGCACGGATCTCGACCTCGCGGGAACTCTGGGTCTGGGCGACGAATTCGAAGGTGACTGGAGTGTTGCGTGCAGTGACGGTCATGACAGTCACATCGGGGGGCTGGCGGGCGGGAGAGGCTGGCTCTTTACCGCAGCCGGCAAGCAGGACCAGTCCCCCCGCCAGAGTGACGATCGGTAAGATGAAGAGCTGTCTGACAGCGTTCATAGTCACGCCATGCTCCATAGAGGTCACCCGATCAAAAGCGTAGTCACTATCCCTACATATCGCTAGCCAAAAACGGGGGCAGTTTTGACAGGCATCGTTCTCTGACGGCAACGTTCGAGACGGTCCGGGCGACCGTTGCAATCGCGTCGTTGCGGCGGCTGTTCTTGCGTGTGTTATCCGCCTGCAAGGTGATTACTGAGGGCAGAGCAGGTGAGCGTTACTGTCGATGATGGTCTGGACTATTTCCACCGAGCCATTAATGGCGAATTGCGCGCCCATGCAGACATGCCCAAAGGATAAGAGCGGTAAACAGGAAGATTAACGCAGGGGCTATCAACAAGACCCAGGCAGGAAATCTGTCATGTCGAACTCAAGTCCTGTTGTTCGAGGCCACGCTTGTCGGCGAGCCTCGCTAGCGTGAAGTTTTGACCTTCAGGACTTCGGTATAGATGGCGTCGACCGTCTGACCCACCTGAAGTTTTTTCATTCTTTCCTGGAGCTTCGGGTCTTCGACTTTCAAGACAGTCACTTTTCCCTCTGGCGGAAGTAAGGTCACCTCATGCTGCTTCAAGTCGATGCGAGTGATCTTGGACGTGACCTTGACCTGGCGAACCGCTTCGCCTCCGGGATTGGGGTTGTCCTTGGTGGCGCGGATGGTCATGGCTTCATTAGTGACGCCCGGTTCGCCGCCTACATCGGTATCAAGTACATAAGCGACCGAACGAACCACCTGAATATCGACCGTGTCGCCGACTTTCAAATTGTGCAGGTTTTTGGCCTGATCGGTGAGCTGGATGGGCACTGGACTCTTGTCGCGACCTTCGATGGTGACCTGATAATTCGCGGGATCAACGGCCAGTACGCGTGAAACGATATGACCTTCCATGGCCGTGCTGCCCAACGGTATATCGGCGGCTTGGACCGTCAGGCAGGCGGTTGAAAGGAGTGAAGCGAGGGCAACGGCGCGTATTGGTTTCATGGGTCTGCTTTTCCATAGAGGGTAGACAGAACGAATCCAGGCATCGAGAACGTCATGCCCGTGTAATGCGCCTGCAACCTGTACCAAGAGACAGGAAGTTGGCAGGCGGTTTTGTTTTCGCGTGAGTCTTGAGTCACTCGAAGTGCTCAGGATTGACGGGGTCTCCAGACTGCATGTTCAGTTGGACCCGCACATCTTCGAACATCTTGTCGTAGGGTTTGTGGACTGAGCCAATGCTGCTCAGCTCCTTCGGTATCCCGTACTTCTCGGCGATTTTTGTGACGTTGCTGGCAAAGTTATAGGCTTGATCCTTGGGCAGGAAAAAGGATTCCGTCATGTCCTTGCCCTGGATGCTGCCGTGCATAGTGAACTGCATCCCTTTGCCTTCTTTGGGATCCTGGGTGACTTCATAGTCTATGTGCAGGTTGTAGCTGACATCCTTCTCGTTCAGCGCGTGTCGCTCGATGTGCAGGTGACCGGGTTCGAACGTAGCCATTGTCGACTCTCCTCGAAAAAGACCTTGAATCGGGGCAGACCGTTGGCCTGCCCCCTATGTTCACGCGTTTACAAGTACGAGATACCGGGTGTCGCGGTGCTGATGCGGGTGCCGGCCTTGCCCTGGACGATCGCTTCGATATCCGAGAGAGAGCCGATCACTGCGACCTTTCCAGTATGGCGTGCGAATTCGCAGGCTGCCTGCACCTTCGGTCCCATGGAGCCCGCCGCGAAGCCGAGGGTTTCCATGTCGTCCGGGTGCGCCTGGGCGATGGCTTTCTGTGTTGGTTTACCGAAATCGATGAACGCGGCACTGACGTCGGTAGCGATCACCAGCAGATCGGCTTCAAGCTGTTCGGCCAGCAGCGCGGAGCACAGGTCTTTGTCGATGACCGCTTCGACGCCTTCCAGTTTGCCTGGCGCTGTGTACAGGGTCGGAATGCCGCCGCCACCCGCACAGATCACAATGCTGCCCTTGTCCAGCAACCACTGGATCGGGCGTATTTCGAAGATGCGTTTCGGTTTGGGGCTGGCAACCACGCGGCGATACTTGTCGCCGTCCGGGGCAATGGTCCAGCCTTTTTCGGCCGCGAGCTTTTCCGCCTCGGCTTTGGTGTACACCGGCCCGATGGGTTTGGTGGGGTTCTGGAAGGCCGGGTCGTTGGCGTCGACTTCGACCTGGGTCAGCAGGGTGGCGAAGGGGACTTCGAAGTCCAGCAGGTTACCCAGTTCCTGTTCGATGATGTAGCCGATCATGCCTTCGGTTTCGGCGCCGAGCACGTCCAGCGGATAGGGCGACACCGAGGTATAGGCCGCTGCCTGCAAGGACAGCAGCCCGACCTGCGGACCGTTGCCGTGGGCGATGACCAATTGGTTGCCGGGATGGATCTTGGCAATTTGCTCGGTGGCGATACGGATATTGGCGCGCTGGTTGTCCGAGGTCATGGGTTCCCCCCGGCGGAGCAGGGCGTTACCGCCCAGAGCGACGACGATACGCATAATGCAGTCCTTCTAAACAGAGAAGTAACGGGAGACACAGTTCCCTGTGGGAGCGTGGCTTGCCCGCGATGCAGACACCTCGGTGCATTTGGCACACCGCGTCGATCCTATCGCGGGCAAGCCACGCTCCCACACAGAGCGGACCGCATGGGTCCTTAAATATCCGCCAACGCCGACACCAGGATCGCCTTGATGGTGTGCATACGGTTTTCCGCTTGCTCGAAGGCGATGTTGGCCGGTGATTCGAAGACTTCTTCCGTCACCTCGACGCCGTTGGCCAAGTGCGGATACCGCGCGGCGATGTCCTTGCCGACCTTGGTTTCGCTGTTGTGGAAGGCCGGTAAACAGTGCATGAATTTCACCCGCGGGTTGCCTGCGGCTTTCATCATGGCGGCGTTGACCTGGTACGGCAGCAGTTGCTCAATGCGCTCGTCCCACGCTTCCACCGGCTCACCCATCGACACCCAGATATCGGTGTGGATGAAGTCCACGCCCTTGACCGCTACTTTCGGATCTTCGGTGATGGTGATGCGCGCGCCACTGTCTTCGGCGAAGGCTTTGCATTGGGCGATAAAGTCCTCCGTTGGCCACAGCGCTTTCGGTGCCGCGATGCGCACGTCCATGCCGAGCTTGGCACCGATCATCAACAGCGAGTTGCCCATGTTATAGCGGGCGTCACCGAGGTAGGCGTAGCTGATTTCATGCAGCGGTTTGTCGCTGTGTTCGCGCATGGTCAGGGTGTCGGCGATCATTTGCGTCGGGTGGAATTCGGCGGTCAGGCCGTTGAACACCGGTACGCCAGCGAACTGGGCCAGTTCTTCGACGATCTCCTGTTCGAAGCCCCGGTATTCGATGGCATCGAACATCCGCCCCAGCACGCGGGCGGTGTCTTTCATGCTTTCCTTGTGACCGATCTGCGACGACACCGGGTCGATGTAGGTGACGTGTGCGCCTTGGTCATGGGCCGCGACTTCGAAGGCGCAACGGGTGCGGGTCGAGGTTTTTTCGAAGATCAGCGCGATGTTCTTGCCTTGCAGGTGTGGACGCTCGGTGCCGGTGTACTTGGCGCGTTTGAGGTCGCGGGACAGGTCCAGCAAATAGTGCAGCTCGCGGGTGGTGTGGTGCATCAGCGAGAGAAGGCTTCGATTGCGCATATTGAAAGCCATGATTGAATCTCCTTGGATTTCGGTTTCCCCAGGGCCCGCGTTTTATCAAGCGCAGGCCCAGGCAGGCACATTAATAGTCAATCGGGTCGCGGATGATCGGGCAGGTCATGCAGTGGCCGCCGCCACGGCCGCGTCCGAGTTCGCCGGCACTGATGGTGATGACTTCGACACCGGCTTTGCGCAGCAACGTGTTGGTGTAGGTATTGCGGTCGTAGCCAATGACCACACCGGGTTCCACGGCCACCACGTTGTTGCCATCGTCCCATTGCTCGCGTTCGGCGGCGAAGCTGTTGCCGCCGGTTTCAACGACGCGCAAGGCCTTGAGATTGAGGGCCTGGGCCACGGTGTCGAGAAAGCTGGTTTCTTCACGACGGATGTCGATGCCCCCCGGTTTGCTTTCGTCGGGGCGCAGGGTGAAGGCGACGATCTGGCTCACCACTTCCGGGAAGATGGTCACCACATCGCGATCACAGAAGCTGAACACAGTGTCCAGGTGCATGGCTGCGCGGGACTTTGGCAGGCCGGCAACGATCACTTTTTCGACCGCTTTGTGCTTGAACAGGTTGACCGCCAGTTGCCCGATGGCCTGACGAGACGAACGTTCGCCCATGCCGATCAGCACCACGCCGTTGCCGATCGGCATGACGTCGCCGCCTTCAAGGGTGGAGTTGCCATGTTCCACGTCGGGGTCGCCGTACCAGACCTCGAAGTCGGCGTTGGTGAATTGCGGATGGAACTTGTAAATGGCGGTGGCCAACAGGGTTTCCTGGCGACGCGCCGGCCAGTACATAGGGTTCAGGGTCACGCCGCCGTAGATCCAACAGGTGGTGTCGCGAGTGAACTGGGTGTTAGGCAGCGGCGGCAGAATGAAGCTGGAATGACCGAGGAAATCGCGGAACATTTCGATGGTCTTGCCGCCAAAGCTGGTCGGCAGATCGTCGCCGGATACGCCGCCGATCAGGTACTCGGCGATCTTGCGCGGTTCCAGGCTGCGCAACCACGAGCTGGTTTCATCGATCAGGCCCAGGCCCACCGAATTGGCGGTGATCTTGCGCTGCAGGATCCAGTCCAGGGCGTCGGGGAGGGCGACGATGTCAGTCAGCAGGTTATGCATTTCCAGCACTTCGACGTTGCGTTCACGCATTTTGGTGACGAAATCGAAATGGTCGCGCTTGGCCTGGGCCACCCACAAGACATCATCGAACAGCAGTTCGTCACAGTTGTTGGGCGTCAGCCGCTGGTGGGCCAGACCGGGGGAGCAAACCATGACTTTGCGCAGTTTGCCGGCCTCGGAATGCACGCCGTACTTAACTTTTTCCGTGGTCATTTCAGTGATCCTCCAGAGGTTAAAAACAGGGCTGTTACAGGGTCAGGAAGCCGTCATAGAGACCGTAGGCCGCCACCAGGGCGCCCACCACCACTGCGGCGAATATCAGCTTCTCGACGTGGGTGAAAACCGGCTTGTCGATTTCAAGCTTGGCCTTGGCGAAAAGAATCGCGCCGGGGGCATAGAGCAGGGCGGACAGCAGCAGGTATTTGATGCCCCCGGCATACAGCAGCCAGATCGCATAGATCAGGGCCACGGCGCCGATGATCAGATCCTTCTGCCGTTCGCCCGGCGCGCCTTCGTAACTTTCGCCCCGCACGGCCAGCAGCAAGGCATAGGCCGCCGACCACAGGTAGGGCACCAGAATCATCGAGGTGGCGAGGTAGATCAGTGACAGGTAAGTGCTGGCAGAAAACAGGGTGATAACCAGGAACACCTGGACCATGGCATTGGTCAGCCACAGCGCGTTGACCGGTACATGGTTGGCGTTTTCCTTGCGCAGGAACGCCGGCATGGTGTGGTCCCTGGCGGCGGCGAACATGATCTCCGCACACAGCAGCACCCATGACAGTAGCGCCCCCAGCAGCGAGATGATCAGACCGACGCTGATCAACACGGCCCCCCATTCCCCGACTACGTGTTTGAGCACTGCGGCCATCGAAGGGTTCGACAGCTTTGCCAGTTCCGGTTGAGTCATGATGCCCAGCGACAACACGTTCACCAGCACCAAAAACAGCAACACGGTAACGAAACCGATCACCGTGGCTTTACCCACGTCGCTGCGTTGTTCCGCCCGGGCCGAAAAAATGCTCGCGCCCTCGATGCCGATGAACACCCAGACGGTGACCAGCATCATTTTGCGCACCTGATTCATCACACTGCCCAGATCGGGGCTTTTCAGGCCCCAGATATCGGCGGTGAAAATGTCAAGTTTGAACGCGAACACGGCAATCAACACGAACAACAACAGCGGCACGACCTTGGCTACGGTGGTGACCAGGTTAATGAACGCCGCTTCCTTGATCCCGCGCAATACCAGAAAGTGCACCGCCCAGAGCAACACCGACGCGCCAATAATCGCCGCGACTGTGTTGCCTTCACCAAAGACCGGAAAGAAATACCCGAGCGTGCTGAACAGCAACACGAAGTAACCGACGTTGCCCAGCCAGGCGCTGATCCAGTAACCCCAGGCGGACGAGAAACCCATGTAGTCGCCGAAACCGGCCTTGGCGTAGGCGTAGACCCCGCCGTCCAGATCTGGCTTGCGGTTGGCCAACGTCTGGAAGACAAACGCGAGGGTCAACATGCCGACGGCGGTGATCGCCCAGCCAATCAGAATGGCGCCGACGTCCGCACTGGCAGCCATGTTCTGTGGTAAGGAAAAAATCCCGCCTCCGATCATTGAACCCACGACTAAAGCAACCAGCGCGCCGAGTTTCAGTTTGCCCGGGGATTCAGACATTGCATCACTCCATTGCAGGGGAGGAAGGTTTCTGCTGTTAGCGTGTCTTTATATAGGAGGCAGAACTGGGGCTGGAGAGATGCAAAAATACGAGCCCCCTCTGCCGCTGGCGTTTTAGAGCCTAAGGCAAGGTCGGAATATCGCGCATTACAGTGAGTTATTAAGCTAGTTCCTTTTTACTGTTAAGCAAATTTTAAAAGGGCTATTCAAGTACGGAATTGCTGTAATAAAAGCCCTATATAAAGCTAATAAATATATGCATCACGACAGAAATATAAACTTTAAATAAGCGCAATTATTGGCGTTATTGAATAACCGTTATTACGCTCTGTTTAGTCCATGCAGGTCTACCCCCGGCATTTCGGGGAACAGGAGCCCTGAAATGTCGCAGTCGCCGCACAAGCTTCGCCTGAGCGCCCTGATCGCCCTTGTCGTGGGGTCGATGATTGGCGGCGGGATCTTCTCTTTGCCGCAGAACATGTCAGCCCATGCCGATACTGGCGCGATATTGATCGGTTGGGCGATCACCGCTGTGGGGATGCTGACCCTGGCCTTCGTGTTCCAGACTCTGGCCAATCGCAAACCCGATCTGGATTCCGGGGTCTACGCCTACGCCAGGGCCGGGTTCGGCAATTACATGGGGTTCTCGTCTGCCTGGGGGTACTGGATCAGTGCCTGGCTGGGTAACGTCGGCTACTTCGTGCTGCTGTTCAGTACCCTCGGGTACTTCTTTCCGGTGTTTGGCCATGGCAACACACCCATCGCCATCGGTTGTGCTTCGGTCCTGCTGTGGGCCGTGCATTTTCTGGTGTTGCGCGGGATCAAGGAAGCCGCGTTCATCAATCAGTTGACGACTGTGGCCAAAATCGTGCCGCTGATCATGTTCATCGTCATTGCCGCTGTCGCCTTCAAGGCAGACATTTTTACCCGTGACATCTGGGGTCGCAGCAACCCGGATTTTGGCGGCGTGATGGATCAGGTCCGGCACATGATGCTGGTGACCGTGTTTGTTTTTATCGGCATCGAAGGTGCGAGTGTCTACTCGGCCCGGGCGCAGAAACGGTCGGACGTTGGCCGGGCGACAGTCATCGGTTTTCTTGGCGTATTGGCGTTACTGGTGCTGGTGAATGTACTGTCGTTGGGGATCATGAGCCAGCCGGAACTGGCCACGCTGCAGAATCCTTCGTTGGCGGCGGTGCTGGAACATATCGTCGGCCCTTGGGGCGCATTGCTGATCAGTATCGGCCTGGCGATTTCACTTTTGGGTGCTTTGTTGTCCTGGGCTCTGTTGTGTGCCGAAATCCTCTTTGCCACGGCCAAAGACAAAACAATGCCCGCGTTCCTGACCAGGGAAAACGCCAATCATGTGCCCGTCAATGCGTTGTGGATGACCAACGTGATGATCCAGATTTTTCTGCTGATCACGCTGTTTTCCGCCGGAACGTACACCAGTCTGATCTACCTCGCGTCCTCGATGATCCTGGTGCCATACCTATGGTCGGCGGCCTATGCGGTGCTGCTGAGCGGGCGTGGTGAGACCTACGAACACGCGTCGGCAGAACGGAGCAAAGACCTGCTGATCGGTGGCATTGCCCTGAGCTATGCGCTGTGGTTGTTGTACGCCGCAGGGCTCAAATATTTGCTGCTTTCGGCATTGCTGTATGCACCGGGGGTGGTCCTGTTCGCCAAGGCCAGGCACGAACAGGGCGAACCGTTGTTCACCTCGGTCGAGAAAGGAATATTCGCCTGCGTCATCAGCGGTGCGGGGCTGGCGGCGTATGGGCTGTACAGCGGATTGTTGAGCTTGTGAGCTTGTGAGCTTGTTGCTGAAGTACCCCCAATCTATGCTTGGCGACGATGCTGGGGGAGGGGACTGCTGTCAGAGAAGCGTTTACTTAAAAGCAGCGCCTTATCGAGAAATGAAGCTAATGTATTTGAGGGCGAAATAAGAGCCTTATATATAACTAAACTAAATAGATGTTTAGTGTAGTTATATCTATTGGTTATAATTGATCTTTTAAGCAGGTAAGGGGTTGAAGCCGGATCTGGTACGACTTCTTGAACGACGGGAACCCTTTAGACATGACCGAAAACGGGCGCGATATACACCTTCAATACGCTCAAGACGTGATCGCTGCACTCAACCTGGAACCCCACGTCGAAGGTGGTTACTTTCGCAGAACCTTTCAGACCGATCTCCAGCCAATGGCCGAGACCGCCGGTGGCCAACGTTATCTGATGTCCTCCATTTATTATCTGCTGACCCGCGAGACGCCAATTGGCTACTTTCATCTGAACCGATCCGACATCCTGCATTACTACCATTTGGGCGACGCGATTCAGTACAGTCTGATTTTCCCGGACGGCACATTGAAAACTGTCGTAATGGGCAGCGACATTCGCGCCGGGCAATATTTGCAGCTGCACGTACCGGGCGGCGTCTGGAAAGCTTCGCAGCTGATGGTTGGCTCGGCGGGATTTGGATTGATCAGTGAAGCGGTTTCACCAGGGTTTGATTTTGCGGACATGGAGATGGGCAGTCAGCGCAAACTCGGCGAGCAGTTTCCTGAGCATCTGGAGCTGGTTCAGAGGCTGACCCAAGCATGAAGGGTTTAGGGGGCATGAGCTCTTCAAGATCTGCGTGCAACCGGGGTAATCTTGAAATACCTTGTTACGTGTAATGTATATTATGTTAAATCATGTATCACTCTATGGTTACACAAAGGTCCTGTCCGTTTCCCTACCGTCCGCTTTCCTCTTGGCAGACATCTCCAGCAATCGATGACTGTTCACCGAACTAAATCTTCAAATTTTTAGGCATCGCAGTCTTAAAATGGTGAACGGTTGACCAATTTAATTATTTGCTTCCGGCGCTGTCGTCGCTTGCGACTCCGTGAAGTTGAAATTTTTTGCACCTACATCGCCTTTGACCGCCGTCTTGAGTACCCGGAAGTAATTCTGAGAAATCCACGCTAGTAATTATGGAAAAACCGGGAACGCTTTCCCGGTTTTCCATAATTACTGTTCTTGAGCAGTCCTGTTTTCTGCGCCGCTGTACAGTCAGCTTCGGCATCGAGAGCAGCCAGCTACCTATTCGAGGTGCTGGATAGCGGCAGCCTGCGATTAGCTGGAACTGGGGTGTGCCTGCTCAACATCATTAGAAAATTATTAAAGGCATGAGTGATTGGGTCATTGCTGGCAAGCAGCCTCGATTCATCGCAATCAGTGGCATAGATTACGGAGATTGGCCAATCAATACTCACTTGAAGCTTTTTCAGCAAGCTCGTGCTGCAGTTCTCCGAACTAAATAACCGAAAAAATGATAACAGCACACCGAACTAATTCTCAGAATTCGGAGCATGTAAAACTCCAAACTAGTGTCGACGTTACCGCTTTGAGTTTCAGTTCCCACGTTTTCACCGTGCGATCCAGACAGCACGGCGAAGAGCTTACCGTCATAGAAATTTAGTTCTTGGACTTCCGGCGACTGGATACTGCGGGACTACGCGACTTCCTATGGCGAGGCCCTCGCGGACCTAACCATGCATGACACCGCTTGCTTCTTCGTGTGCAGCTGAAATCACGCGGCTTGGCTCGGTGGAAAGGAGGTCCTGTGGGCGCTTGCCTCCAAGCCATCCGTTGGGAGACATAAACCAGAATGAAACTCCCCAACCATCTTTCATGGGACAGAGAACAGATAATACATCTCTGATGCCGGGAATCGGGCTGGCGCCGCCATGCGATGGGAACGCGTAAATTGGAAAAGAGCTGCAGCCATCGTGATCGATCGAGAAAATTCGGTGGTCCGCTTCCCACTGCTTGAGTGCGGGACTCAGGAGCTCAACGTGAATACCCAGATGGTTAGCCAAGTCCTGAACTAACAGGAAGTCGCCGCACGTCAGAATATGAGCTCTGGCAAGGGAAACCATCTCATCTTCTCTTTCTTCGATAGTCCGACGCTTCTCATCTCTTCCTGCAGGCGCCACCCCTGGACGAGGACACACGTCTATTCCATGGTTCTTTAGTGGTTTACCCGCAGGAGCTGAACTCTCGACCCGACTGAATGCCTCGATCGCGGTAGCTTTGACATCTTTATCGGGATCAATCGTCATGGGTTTGCCTCCCAGTTACCTTCCAATTCTCCTGCTGCACGAAGCGCGCTGCTGGTGAGCAGCGGGCGAAGTGCCTGACACCTCAGGCGTCAACATCGCTAAGGCTTGATTATAAGCGCCGAAGTGAATGATTGCCGTTTAAGCTTGGTTCTCCTCCGCTGTGAAAATCCGATTCCAATCTCGAACCACCAATGTCCGACATGCGATCTCTGATCCCCCGAAGCAGCGTCTTGAGACCGTCTGCATGTTTGCTTCTGTTAAATAGTAAATTGACTCACCATTTTCATTGAGCAAAATGCCACCCGCACCTCGCAACAACGCGTGTCCTGCAACGACGTCATGTGCAGAAACCGCGTACAGAGAAACTCCGCAGACGCCATCTCCTGCGGCGACTTTTGCAAGCCTATAGGCAATTGAGGGCATCGCAACAAAACTGCTGGGGGTGCAGAGCTCCCGATTGATCTCTGGCTTGATGATCGCGGCGGCACTCACCATCACGTAGGAGCTGCTCGACAACGCCAGTCCAGTAAGCTTTCTTGCTACTGGCTGTCCATTGCGTAACAAATCGGGTAGTCCCTCAGACCAGGCGATGCAATCAGGCGAGCCCTCAACAGTGACTGGTGCGTAGACCACCCCCAATACCGGAATTTGGTTATGCAGAAGGCCGACAGAAATGGCAGACCCTTTGAGACCTTTGAGAAAATCACTCGTACCGTCGTTAGGATCGACGACCCAACACCAGGAATGTCCCGTGAGGCTATGTCCGGTTTCCTCGCCCCAGAAGTCACAAGAAAAAAGTCCTAGAAGTTGCTGGCGTAGAACGCGTTCGATTTCTATGTCTACTATGGCCTTATCACCCTTCCCTCGTGGTCCATTTACCCTCGCCCATTCTGCAATAAGTAGCTGTCCCGCTCGGATAACGACTTCGATAGTCTGAGTGAGTAGCATTGGAAGATCTGATTTGTGCATGGGGCTCTCAATATCGGAAAAAATACTGGGGCGCTTGATGAGGGTTAGGCTGTCAGCTAGGCAATTCAGATTTATCTATGCATCCAGGGGGCATTATCTGACCACATGTAATGGGTCGATAATAGGCGTGTGGAGCCGCGGTCACCTTGAGGATTAGGGTTATGCTAGCCGCCGGCAAGGCGCCCATTAGGTTCATGTTCTATTCCAAATTGCGAGGCCGCATCAAGAAATCTATGTGCTGCTTCATTAGATCTATTTGCCATCATGCGCTGAGCTTCGGCCTCAAATTGAGCCTTTAAAAACCACTTAGACGTTTTGACTTTACGTCTTCCTTTCATGGCCGCCTCTCGTGAACACTATTGGGTAAGGGGGCTTCGTCGTCGCGCTCGTCGTGGCCTACCGCCAGCAGCGATGATTAGCGTGGAGGTCGATAAGTTTGAAAGCCAGAAGTATCCGTACCCTCCTCCCCGGTTTGATCTGCAAAAAGGTCTCCTTTGGGATTGAGCTACGGTACGAATGGAGCGTCGACAACTACTCAGGGGTATCCTCCTCATCAGGTAGATTTACTGCGTTGACCATTCGAGTGATGACGATAGACAACCAAGTTTGATGGGTGACAAGCTCTGGATCAACGTCACCATCCGCATTGGACGTTTCATAAAGTGATCTCCAGCCCAGGATATCTGCGGGGTCGACCTTAACGTTGTCTCTGAATACAGCTTTTGAAGCAAGCCGGTAGGCGTATGTATCCAAGCAAGCGTCATCCGCTAACCTTAGCTCGACTCGGCCAAAATCAAACACATTCTCAGCGATCCATCGCGGGGAGCCGTTAAGTTTTGGAGGTATTGCCAGCAGGACACCAACGATGGCCTTATCTGAATCAGGCCGATCCATTTCGTTGAACAGGTCGAGCAGATGTTGGCCGGAGAAGCGTTTGACTATCTCTATGCCCTGCTCCGGCTGAGCAACGTTCGCCACCGCGACCATCAGCATGGTTGAAGGACTGTGCTCATTACTCGTCGCAGATAACTGACGGGCGCTAATCTGAAGTGCGGGCATAAATCTCTCTCAAAATGAACACTATAGATTGTAGCTCTATAGAGTTCAAAAAGGCTTCATCGTTCCTTTTGTGGATTAAGCAAAATGGAACTGAAGGAAGCGTTCGCCATTGCGTTACGTAACACACGGCTTCGCCGGGGCTTGACCCAAGAAGATTTTGGAATCGTCAGTAGCAGGACATATCTCAGTACGCTTGAGCGCGGCCTTAAGAACGTTACATTGGAAAAGGCATCGGAGCTTGCCGATAGAATGGGGGTGCACCCGCTTACCCTCCTTCTTGAGAGTTTTTTGCTCCTCGATCCGGATACAGATTTAGATTCGCTGCTTGAGCGTATTCGGCGTGAAATCAATACGGACCAAAACTCTTAGCTAGGCGATCGCTCTCGTCCACCGTCAATCGCTGGCCGCGCGCCAGCTTGGTTTTGAGAGCTTTGGGCGAAATTATCTGGTTGTGCTCTAGCGGACTCATTCTGCCAAAGTCGCAAAGGGCTTTCACATTACCAGCCGAGAAACCAGCTTCGATCAGTTCGTGGATGTCCCGATCTGAAGCGTCCGTGGGGATTTGGAGAAGTACTTCCAACCGCACCGCGACTGGCATCTTCGGTGACGGTGCTCAACTCCTCAGAGGCGGACGCCAGTTGGTTCGAAGACTCGGCAATGGCGACAAGGGTGTCTCGTAATTTGCGTTGCATGGTCCCCAGCGCCTCCATCAACTGCGCCGGTTCGTCAGTACCGACGATCTCGA
This sequence comes from Pseudomonas sp. RIT-PI-q, assembly GCF_001297125.1. Taxonomy (GTDB): domain Bacteria; phylum Pseudomonadota; class Gammaproteobacteria; order Pseudomonadales; family Pseudomonadaceae; genus Aquipseudomonas. The sequence goes on along the minus strand of NZ_LHPC01000054.1, from coordinate 155,342 downwards.
TGCGCGTGGTGAGATCCCCCGTGGACACGATCTTTGCCAACTCGACCGATTGCCGCAGTGGCAGAACAATGCTGCGGATCAGTCCTGCGGCCAGAACGAAAGACGCCAACGAAACAACCAATAATGCCCACATCACACCCGTGCGTGCCTTGACGAACACCTCGACGCTTGTCGATGCGGCGTCGTTCGCTCCGCGATCATTGAAGTCGATCAGCTCATTGAGGTTTTTACTCAGTGCGTCCGCGTGCTGGTTCATTTCACCATTGATAATCTCGCGTGCTTCATCCAGCTGCCCCTTACGCGACAATTCGACGACTTTTCCCTGTAGCTGCATGTACGCCGTTTCCGCTCCCTTGAATCGCTCAAAGATGGCCCGGTCCTCAGGTACACGAATGGTGTTCTCGTACGCCGATATTTCAGTGCGGGTTTCAGCCTTGAGGCTTTCAAGCTTGGCGTAGTTCTGTTCAAGCGCTTGCGGATTGCTGGTGAGCACCATGCGTAGCGTCAAGGCGCGAATACGTTGAACATTTTGCGCGGCGTGACTCAACGTCATCACGCCGGGCAACCAGTCATCACTGATCTGACGAGTGCCCTCTCGCATATCGTTCATCTCTGAAAGTGCAAACAGGCCAAGGGCTCCCGTTAACGCCACGATGATGCTAAAGCCGATTGACGCTCGCCAAGCAATACTGAGGTTCCTGAGCATGATGCTATTTCCTTTGGGTTCGAGCGCTTCGCAACTCGACGCGGCTGATCATGCCTGGAAAGTAACTCGGCACTGCGACTACGTGCCCCCTCCAAATGGGGGTGGCGGGTTAACGATGAATGCTCTTAGGTTATGCATCCATCGAGCCCGAATGCGACGGCGTGTGCTGCCCCCCTACCCGAAAAAGGTGGTTCATTGCATCGCCCTGACGACCAATAATGGGTCACAGCCGCTACGGCACATTTTTGGTAGGAGCAGGCCAACGTTTCACTCATATGGGCGGTCACCCTCGATGGTTGAAATACTGCTCCTGCTTTTTTAGTTCCCGGATACGACCCAAAGCCACCCTGTGGCTGCGCGAAATGTCCACCCGCTTTACTGCTGTCAGCTAAAACCGGCCGCGAACCGCCCTCGCAGGTAATCGACAAAAACGCTGACGGCTCTCGGCACATGTGTGGAGTAAGGGCGCACCAGATAAATATGCTCAGGGAAGGCCCCCACTGATTTCCAGGCTGGCAGCACCTGCACCAATCCTCCGTTCTTCAGCCCTGCTTGAGCACTGAAATCGGGTAAAAGCGCGATGCCTAAATCAGTCAACGCCGCGTCGCGCAAAGCTTCACTGTTGTTGGTTGCGAAGGTGCCTTTGATAGGCACAGTCAGCCGCTTCTCCGTCACTTGCGAGGACTCGGGGGCTTCGAACGCCCAGGCAGGCGTGTCATTGCCTCGCGGATAATAGAGACAGTTGTGTTCTACGAGATCCTCTGGTCGTTGAGGTTCGCCGAATTTCTCCAGGTAGCTGCGGGTCGCAACCAGCACGGAATGCGTCGCGCATAATTTCCAGGCGACATGGGTATCCGGAATCTGATTGCTGTGCCGAACAGCCAGGTCAAAACCCTCTGAAGCGATGGCGGAAATCTGGTCGGAAACGTCAAGCTGTACTCTGACTTCGGGATATTCGTTGAGGAAACCGGCCAGTACCGGAACCAGTTGCTGGCGCGCAAACGCTACCGGAGCCGTCAACCGCAGAAGGCCCCGCGCAACACCTGCAGAGTCTCGAACATCGGAAAAACTGCGGGAAATTTGCTCATACGCACTGCGCACGTCACGTACCAGAGCGTTCCCCGCATCGGTCAATCGCACACTGCGAGTCGTGCGCTGCACCAGACTGAGGCCCGTGGCCTTTTCCAGCTCGACGATTCGCTGGCTCACCGCCGACTTGCTCACCCCGAGCCTGATCGCGGCTGCGGTGTAGGTGCCCTGCTCTGCAAGGATCGCCAGCCAGTGCACATGAGTCCAGAGTCTTTCGATTTCTACTTTAGGCATGATTTGATTGTTCTTGTATGGAAACAATGAATTCGATTTTTGCACCTCGTCATGAACAAAGCAAAGGCTTAGTGTGGGCCTCAAGACCTGCGATGCAGGCAACCCTTCCACTGGAGATTACCCACATGCCTCTGATGAAATTCGATGTTGTAGAAGGTCGTGACGACGCGCAGCTCAAAGCCTTACTGGATGCCGCGCATCGTGCGATGGTCGTTGCGTTTGAAGTGCCCGAGCGTGATCGTTACCAGATCGTCAACGAACACCGCCCCAGCCGCATGATCGTCGAAGACACCGGTCTGGATATTCCACGAACCAAAGACGTGATCATTATCAGCGTCACCAGCAGACCACGCAGTGAAGCCTCGAAGATCAAATTCTACGAGCTGCTCACTCAAGAGCTGCTGGCTCACTGTGATATCCAGCCGAGCGACGTGATGGTTTCCATTGTGATCAATGACGATGCCGACTGGAGCTTCGGCAACGGACGCGCGCAGTTCCTGACGGGCGAACTCTAAGGTTCACTCGCCACGGTCTCCTCTCGGTGTAGCGGGCTTGGCAGCCCGCTCCCCGCCTCCAAAAAAGTCCTCTCTCAACCCGCTTCAACGATGCCGAAAAACCGGCGCCCGCTTGGCGAGAAACGCCTGCATGCCTTCCTTCTGCCCATCGGTTGCGAATGCCGCCTGGAACAATCTGCGCTCGTGCAGCATGCCTTCGGCCAGGCTCACTTCCTGGGCGCGGTTGACCGCTTCTTTGGCCATCCGCACGGCCGGGGCGTTGTAGCCGGCGATGGTGTGTGCGGCCTCCAGTGCGGTTTGCAGCAGATCAGCTGAAGGCACGACTCGGGAAACCAGACCGGCAGCTTTGGCTTCGCTGGCATTGATGGTGCGCCCGGTGAGGATCATGTCCATCGCCAGTGCCTTGCCAACCGATCGGGTGAGGCGTTGCGAGCCGCCGATGCCCGGCAAAATGCCCAGCTTGATTTCTGGTTGGCCGAACTGCGCGTCTTCTGAAGCGATGATGAAGTCGCACATCATCGCCAGTTCGCAACCGCCACCCAGCGCATAGCCACTGACGGCCGCAATGATCGGTTTGCTGACGGTGAGCAATTGCGACCAGGCAGCGAACACGTCGTGTTGCTGCAGATCGACGAAGGTCTTGTCCGCCATTTCTTCGATGTCTGCACCGGCGGCAAACGCTCGTGGGCTGCCGGCGATGACGATGGCGCCGATGTTGTCATCGGTATCGAAGTCGTGCAGCGCTGCGACGACTTCGCGGGACATGGCCACGCTCAGTGCATTGAGGCTCTTGGGTCTGTGCAGCGTGATCAGCCCGACGCGTTCGCGCCGTTCGACCAGGATCGATTCGTAACGCGGCGCCGCGGCGCTTCGGGTCTCTGCTTCGGTGCTGGTTTTGACGCTGGTGATGGCCGATTTCTTGTCTTGGATGGCTGGAGCGGTTGCAGCTGTCATGGAGAATTCTCCTGGGTCATTGGGCAGGATTGAAAAATCGAATGATGTTTTAGATAGCTTCTTGCAGCAGCGATTCGTCGAACGGGCCTGTGGCTGGCGCGTAGTCGCCGGTGTTCGACATCAGCTGCGAAAGGATGCGCTCACGATGTTGATCAAGACCGGGGGCGCGCACCGGCGTGGTGACATCGATGTCGGCATAGGCATTGAGCTTGATCGGGTTGCCAGCGGTACGGAAAGCACGCCCGCCCTCGCCCTGCACCTGGATGATCATGTTGCGAGCTGCCAATTGCGGATGCTCGAACAGCTTGTCGATGGTGTTGATCGGCGAGCACGGCACGCCTGCTTCGTTGAGCCGGTCAATCCAGTGTGCTGCGGGGGCGGTCAGCGTGATCGCCTGGATCGCCTCGATCAACGCCGGGCGATTACGGCAACGCTGGGCATTGCTGAGGAACTGCGGCTCCAGCGCCATTTGCGGGTTGCCCAGCGCGTCGGCCATCAGCATGAACAACTGATCGTTACCCGCGGCAATGATGAAGCGCCCGTCTTGCGCGTCATACGCTTCAAACGGCGAGAGCGAGGGATGCGCGTCGCCGGTGCGGGTGGGCACCTTGCCTTCCACGTCGTACGTCGCCAAGGCAGTTTCCATCAGTGCTGCCTGGCAATCGAGCATCGCGATATCCACGCGAGAACCCTGTGCGTCGCGGGTGCGTTTGTACAGCGACGAGACGATGCCAATCACGGCAAACAGCCCGGCGCTGAGGTCGCCAAAACTGGTGCCGACGCGGGCTGGCGGTGCATCGGGCCAGCCGGTCAGGCTCATGATGCCGCCCATGGCCTGGACCACCATGTCGTAGCCCGGCAGGTCACTCATGGGGCCGGTATGGCCGAAGCCCGAAATGGAGGCATACACCAGGTGCGGATGAGTTTGCGCAAGCCGTTCGGCGCCATAACCCAGGCGGTCCATCACACCGGGGCGGAAGTTTTCGACAAGGACGTCGGCCTCGCCGAGCATGCGCTCGACCAGCTCGCGATCACGCGGGCTTTTGAGGTCCAGCGCAATGCTTTCCTTGCCTCGGTTGAAGCAGGTGAAATACGCCGAGTCATCCTCGACAAAAGGGCCGAAGGCGCGTGTGTCGTCGCCGGTGGCGAGTCGTTCGACCTTGATCACGCGGGCACCGAGGTCGGCGAGCACCATCGTGCAATACGGGCCTGACAGCACGCGTGAGAAATCGAGGACGGTGATGCCGTCCAAAGGCCCCTTCTTGGCAGGCTGGCCTTGCGAGTTATCCATGTGATTATTTCCTCTTTAGATGGATTAGTTAGTGACCGGCGATGATCCAGCGCGCGGCTTTCTCCGCGATCATCAGCGTCGGGCTGTTGGTGTTGCCGCCCGTGATGGTCGGCATGATGCTCGCGTCGACGACCCGCAGACCCTGGATGCCGTGCACACGCAGATGGCTGTCGACGACGGCCATCGGGTCGGACGCCTTGCCCATTTTGGCCGTGCCAACCGGATGAAAAATCGTCGAGCCAATGTCGCCTGCCAGGCGCGCCAGTTGCTCGTCGGTCTGGTACTGAACGCCCGGTTTGTATTCCTCCGGGACGAAGTGCGCCATCGCTGGCTGTGACGCGATGCGACGTGTCACACGTAGCGAATCAGCCGCTACGCGACGGTCTTCATCGGTGCTCAGGTAGTCGGGGGCAATGATTGGCGCGTCGCGGAAATCGGCGCTGCGAATCGACACCGTGCCGCGACTGGTCGGGTGGATGTTGCAGACGCTGGCGGTGATGGCGGGGAATGTGTGCAGCGGTTGGCCGAACGCTTCCAGGCTCAACGGTTGTACGTGGTACTGGAGATTGGGCTGGACATAGGACTCATCGCTGCTGGTGAAAATGCCCAACTGCGAGGGCGCCATACTCATCGGGCCACTGCGTTTGAGCGCGTACTCAAGGGCGATAGCGGCCTTGCCCAGAAGCGTGGTCGCCTTGGTGTTCAGGGTCGACGCACCGTGCACCTTGTAGACCGAACGAATCTGCAAATGGTCCTGCAGGTTGGCACCTACGCCAGGCAAATGCCGCACCACCGGAATCTGGTGATCATTCAGCAAAGCGGCATCGCCAATACCTGAAAGCTGCAGCAACTGCGGGCTGCCGATGGCGCCGGCGCTGAGAATCACTTCACGGTTGGCCCGGACTTTACGGTGCCCGCCTTCGTGAATCAGTTCGACGCCGCAACACACCTGTGTCCCGTCTTCACGCTGTTCAAAGCGCAGGCGAGAGACTTGCGCGCCGGTCCAGACCGTCAGGTTCGGACGTTGCTTGAGGATCGGCCGGAGAAACGCCTTGGAGGCGTTCCAGCGCCAGCCGCTGCGCTGATTGACGTCAAAGTAACCGACACCGCGGTTGTCCCCGCCGTTGAAGTCATCGGTCGGCGCAATGCCGGCCTGCTCTGCCGCCTTGGCAAAGGCGTCGAGGATGTCCCAGCGCAGGCGTTGTTTTTCAACGCGCCACTCGCCGCCGTTGCTGTGCAAGGTTCTGAAGCGTGCGGCCTGGCTGTTTTCGCCCTCGGTTGTCGCGGCATCGAGGCGATAGTGGTCCTCGTGGGCGCGGAAGTCCTTCAGGCAGGTTTGCCAATTCCACTCCTCATCGCCGGTGACGCTTGCCCAGTGATCGTAGTCCTGAGCCTGGCCGCGCATGTAGATCATGCCGTTGATGCTCGAGCTTCCGCCCAGTGTCTTGCCGCGTGGATAGAGCAATTCGCGGCCGTTGAGTCCGGCCGATGGCGCGGTTCGGAAACGCCAGTCGGTACGCGGGTTATCGATGCAATACAGATAGCCCACGGGAATGTGAATCCACGGGTAGTTGTCCGGGCCGCCGGCCTCGAGGAGCAACACGCGGTGGTTTGGATCGGTGCTCAGCCGGTTGGCCAGCAGGCAACCAGCCGTGCCGGCACCGATGATGATGTAGTCGAAACTTGGCTCACTCATTGGGACGCCTCACTTCTTACGAACGATGCACAGGCTTCAAATTAATTAGACCGATCGTATATTAAAGGTGAAAAAAAAGAGCCTAGGACCCCAGGCTCATCAAAAACATGTCTGCAAATACCCGCAACGGCTCACCGTTACGCTCAAGCTTGGCGCGTAGAACAGCACCTTCCCAGCCAATCCAGAAAAACGCCGCCCAACGTGCACAATCCGCATTACTGGAAATTTCGCCGGCCGCTTTGGCTTCCTCCAGACAACGCTCGAACCGGGCCTGCCAATCCAGAAGTACATCGGTCAGCTGTGCCTGGAAGGATTCCGGCAGCGCGCCCATCTCCTGTCCCAAATTACCGACGAGGCACCCTCGACGGAAATCGAAGCGCTGCATGCCCCGCTCTGCTTCCTCGCAAAAGGCTTCGATGCGCTTGAGTGGGGTCAGGCTTTCATCAAGCAGAAACCGATCAAGCTTGCGCACGAAGTAACGGGCGTACAGCGTGATCAGTTCACTGCCATACGCTTCCTTGCTCGCGAAGAAATGATAGAAAGAGCCTTTGGGCACTCCGACTGACTTGAGGATTTCGTCAATGCCGGTGGCCGAAAACCCCTTCTCCGTCAAGGCGGCGACGCCCGCACGGCACAGGGTTTCACGTGTTTCTCGGTAGTCGCCGACGGCTTTCGCCGGGCGACCACGCTTGCGAGGGATAGCAGTCATGTTCGTCATGTGTCGATTAATAGACTGATCGTCTTTATAAATCAACTGATTTCTCACCGTCGCCTCCCTCTTATTGAAACAGCGGTTTTATTTCGCCGTCGGCATCGCAAACTCGGCCCCTTTGCCGATGCTTTCTGGCCAGCGTTGCATGATCGATTTTTGCTTGGTGTAGAACCGTACGCCCTCCTCTCCGTAAGCATGCATGTCACCAAACAGGCTCTTTTTCCAGCCGCCAAAGCCGTGCCAGGCCATGGGCACCGGGATCGGCACGTTGATGCCGACCATGCCGACCTGGATGCGACGGCTGAACTCGCGCGCCACGTTGCCATCGCGGGTGTAGCAAGCCACGCCGTTGCCGAATTCGTGGTCGTTGACCAATTGCACCGCGGTGGCGAAATCAGCCACGCGCATGCAGGCAAGCACCGGGCCAAAGATTTCTTCTTTATAGATGCGCATGTCCGGGGTGACGTGGTCGAACAGTGTGCCGCCCATCCAGAAGCCTTCCTCGCAACCTTCGCCAGCGTCTGCGGCATTGAAGTTACGGCCATCAACCAGCAATTGCGCGCCTTCCTTGATGCCTTGCTCGATGTAGCCCGTGATGCGGGCATGGGCAGCGGGCGTGACGATCGGGCCCATTTCAGCCGCCAGGTTGCTGCCGTTGAGCACCTTCAATGTCTTGGTGCGTTCCAGCAGTTTTGGCATGACTTTGTCAGCCACGTCGCCGACCAGCACGGCGACCGAGATCGCCATGCAGCGTTCGCCTGCCGAGCCATAGCCAGCGCCGATCAGTGCGTCGACCACCTGATCGACGTCAGCGTCGGGCATGACCACCATGTGGTTCTTCGCGCCGCCCAGGGCTTGCACACGTTTGCCGTGGCGAGCACCGGTCTCGTAGATGTAATTGGCGATTGGCGTGGAGCCGACAAAGGACACCGCTTTCACATCCGGGTGTACCAGCAGCGCATCAACGGCCTCTTTGTCGCCTTGCACCACGTTGAACACGCCGTCAGGCAGGCCGGCCTGTTTCAGCAAATCAGCCATGAACAGGCTGGCGCTAGGATCGGTCGGGCTTGGCTTGAGAATGAAGGTGTTGCCCGCCGCGATCGCCACCGGGAACATCCACATCGGGACCATCACCGGAAAGTTGAACGGCGTGATGCCGGCGACTACGCCCAAGGGTTGACGCAGTGTCCAGTTGTCCATGTTGGTGGACACCTGATCGGAGAAGTCGCCCTTGAGCAACTGTGGAATGCCACAAGAGAACTCGACGATGTCGATACCACGGGCCACTTCGCCCTGGGCATCGGTGAAGACCTTGCCATGTTCGGCAGTGATCAGGTGCGCCAGTGCGTCTTTATTCTGGTTCAGCAGTTCCAGAAATTTGAACAATACCCGGGCGCGGCGAATCGGCGGCGTGTTCGACCAGGCGGGAAAGGCCGCCTCGGCGGAGGCCACGGCGGCGTCTACGTCCTGCGCGTTGCCCAGGCGCACATGGCGACTGACGGCGCCGGTGGCCGGGTTGTAAATCGGTTGAGTGCGTTCACCGCTGCCGGCGACGTGGGCGCCGTGGATGTACTGGGCAATTTCTCGGTTGTCGCTGGCAATGGTCATGACAAGTCTCGCTGCGGTGAATGAAGGTAAATTTCACCCCCAGAGTAGGCAGCGGTTATCGCCCTGACTACGGCAAAAACCTGAATTGATTGTTCGCTGTAGCGAACAATCAATAAGGGTGCGCGCATGGATTGAACACAAACCCTGTAGGAGCAAGCTTGCTCACGAAAGCGCTGTGTCACTCAGCAAAGGGTTGACCGTCAGACCGCATTCGCGGGCAAGCCACGCTCCTACAGGTACGCGCTAAGTCATTGATGACAGCTGATACCAGGCAACACCCTCTGCATCTTCCGTCACCACGACCCTTCCCCGCTCGACCAGATAGTTCAGGTTGGCCAGAGCTTCGCCGGTGGCAAGGGACAAGACTTCGTCATCGATCTTGCGAGCAAACAGCACGGAAAACACATCGACGACTCGCTTGGGCCCTTCAGCCAGTAAAACCAGTAACCGGTCCAGAGCCCGACGGTGACTGCGGTCCAGATGGTCCAGCCGCGCATGCAAACGGTGGAATGGATCGTCGTGGGCTGGCAACACCAGAACATCATCGGGCACCTGTCGGCGGATCTTTTCCAGCGACTCCAACCAGTCATGCAGCGGGTCGGCCTGTGGCTCGATGGCCAGTACCGAAACGTTGGAGGAGATGCGCGGCAGCACCTGATCGCCGGAAATCAACAGCTTCAATTGCGGGCAGTAGAAACAGGCATGTTCCGGTGAGTGCCCGGAGCCAACGATGACCTGCCATTGATGCTCGCCAATGCGCAGGGTCTGGCCGTCGCGCAGACGGCGGAATTTTTGGGGTAGCCGATAGATCATTTTTCCGTAGCCGCCGTAGCGATTGCGATAGACCTCCAGCGCGGCAGCATCCCAACCGGCGCGCCGGTAGAAATCCACATGCTCAATGGGCGCCTCGCGCCCTTCATCGGCGACCAGCACCCGACAGGTCATGTATTCGCCGTGCGTCATCCATAATTCGCAGGCGTGTTCATTTGCCAGCCAGCCCGCCATGCCGATGTGATCGGGATGCATGTGCGTGACCAGGATCCGGCTGGGTCCCGATTCGCCCAACGGAGCATCGGTGCCAGTCAACGTGCGCCAGGCTTGCACGGTTGCCTGCGTGTGCAGGCCCGTATCAAAAATTGCCCAGCCCTGCGTATCGCGCACCGCCCACAGGTTGATGTGCGACAGAGAAAGTGGCAACGGCATGCGCAACCACAACACGCCCGGAACAATCTCCTTGGCCACGCCGGGTGCAGGAGGGTCGCCGCAGGGATAAACCAATGGAATCCGTGATGGCTTGCTCGCAACCATGGAGCTCTCCCTGGCAGAAAAACCTTGGCAGCCGCTATCAACGGGCGCACTGGCGGCTACGGGTATTACCATCGTGGACGATTGCTATATCGAAGCCGCCCAAGGGCACTCGATGGCACTCATCAACATGGCTCCTCAGTCCAACAGCGTCATGCTTGCAAATTTCCCCGCCGGCGTAGCCCCCCTTTATGGGTGGTTCGCATCACGCGATCTGTGTTTGGGTCTGTAGCCGCTGTCGAGCTTGCGAGGCTGCGTTCGGCTGCGAAGCAGTCGTGAAATCAGACGAAACGGTGTTTCAGATAAATCTCGCACCCAGGTTTTACGACTGCTGCGCAGCCGAACGCAGCCTCGCAAGCTCGACAGCGGCTACAAGCGGCAAGTATTTTGGGTGAGTTGCGCTCATAGGCAGGCAGGCGCAAATTGATGCAGCTATGCGTTAGATAGAATGAATCCATACATTGCGCAATCTTGAAAAGCCCTTTGGGTCGTCATCGAATGATCGAGCTTGGGGGCATCCCTATCCCTGTTCATTTCTCTGTAGGAGTGACCATGATGCTCAAGCGCGTAGGCTCGCAGCCATCGATAAAAGGCCCTGAAGCATTCTTCACCGGCACCGTGCGCATGGACCCGCTAAACTCGCCACCTTTACCGGCCCGGGTTTCCGTCGTCAGCGTTACTTTCGAACCCGGCGCACGTAGTGCATGGCATACCCATCCGCTCGGTCAGACGCTGATTGTCACCGCCGGCTGCGGCTGGACGCAGTGTGAGGGCGAACCGATCGTGGAGATCCGTGCCGGTGATGTCATCTGGTGCCCGCCTGACCACAAACACTGGCACGGCGCATCCGCCACAACCGCCATGACCCACATCGGGGTCCAGGAAGCGCTGGACGGGGTCAGCGTCGTCTGGCTGGAAAAGGTCACCGATGAAGAATACAACGTCGGCCCGCCCTCCCCTGAGCCGAACGCAACCAAGCCCGAGTGACGGTCTTCTGCGCCACGTCCGAGGCATCTTCGCGCTACAGATCCAGCCACGGATTCGCTACTATGTTTGACCGTTACCCTTACCGTCAGCTTTCCTTGTTTTGGAGCCCGAATGCCTAGTCCCAAGGACATCGCCGCCGACAGCGGCGCACCGATGATTCCTGAGCAGCGCCGTGAATTGATGCTGCGACAGTTGCGCAAGCATCAGGTGCTGAGCGTTCATCAGTTGATGGAAATGTTCGACTGTTCGCACATGACCATCCGCCGCGACATTGCGTTGCTGGAGCAAGAAGGTCGTGCTTATTCGGTCACGGGTGGGGTGCGAATCGCCAGCCAGCTGCACAGTGAGCCGAGCCATCAGCTCAAGGCAGTGGTCGAGTTGCCGCAGAAGCAAGCCATGGCCAGGCTCGCTGCCAAGTTACTGCATGCCGACATGACGATTTACCTGGATGCGGGAACCAGCACGCTGGAAATTGTCCCCTACATCAAGGCGCTGTCCGGCATGACCGTGGTGACGAATGACTTCGGTATTGTCCAGTCACTGATCGAAGCCGCCCATGTCACGGTGATTCATACCGGCGGGCAGCTGGATCACTCCAATCAATCGTGCGTGGGTGGCCTGGCGGTGGCCACCTTGCGTCAGGTCGTCACCGATATCGCGGTCATATCGACCAGTTCCTGGGATTTGCGTCGCGGCCTCACCACACCTTCGGCGCTGAAGGTGGAGGTCAAACAGGCCGCGATGCAATCGGCCTCGCAAGTGGTGCTGGTGGCCAGCAGTTCGAAGTACGGCACATTCAGTATGTACAGGATCGCCGGGCTCGAGCAGTTCGACATCATCCTCAGCGACGACGCGTTGGCCCCTGCCGCGGCTGATGGCATCCGCAAGCAGGGTGTCGAATTGATGCTGCCTTCTGACACCGCATCGGCCTGAAACGACGGGCTTGTAGGAGCGAGCTCGCTCGCGATGGACGTTAACGATTACGCGTGCTGCCTGGATGCACGCGCAGCCCTCAGGTTCTTCGCGAGCGAGCTCGCTCCTACAGGTTTTCTTAGCGTGCCTTCCAGTCGCGCAGCCACTGCAAGCCGGCCGAGGTATTGCCTCGCGGGCGGTATTCGCAGCCGACCCAGCCGTCATACCCCAACTGATCGATCAGCTCGAACAGATAGGGATAGTTCACTTCGCCCAGGTCCGGCTCATGCCGATCCGGCACGCCGGCGATCTGGATGTGGCCGATGCCGTCGAAGTCCCGACGCAGTTTGGTCGCCAGGTCGCCCTCGACGATTTGGCAGTGGTAGCAGTCGAACTGGACCTTCAGGTTACTGGCGCCGACTTCTTTGCAGATGGCCTGTGCCTGGTCCTGCCGGTTGAGGAAAAACCCTGGCATGTCCCGCGTATTGATCGGTTCAAGCAATACCGTGACCCCGACCTTGGCCGCCTGAGCGGTGGCGTAGGCGAGGTTTTCCAGGTAGATACCGTGATGCCGTGCCCGATCGTTTTCAGAGGGCAACAGGCCGGCCATCACATGGATGCGTGAGTTGCCCAACGCGCCGGCGTATTCCAGGGCGCGATCAAAACCACTGCGAAATTCACGCTCCCGACCCGGCAACGATACGGTGCCCCGCTCGCCCGCCGCCCAATCACCGGGCGGCGCGTTAAACAGGGCCTGCACCAGGCCGTTGTCGTTCAAGCGTTGCTTGAGTTCTTCAGCGCTGTAGTCGTAGGGAAACAGATATTCCACCGCTTCGAAACCATCGGCGGCCGCGGCGGCGAAACGATCCAGAAACTCATGTTCCGGGTAAAGCATGCTGAGGTTGGCAGCAAAACGAGGCATGGTAGCTCCTATAGATGGCTTTTTTGTTTGTAGGAGCAGAGCTTGCTCGCGAAGGCGATCTCACGTACGCCATCGCCAGCAAGCCATGCGCCTACAGTTCGTTAGACAAAGGGCCAGATCAGCAGGGTAATACAGAAACCCAACGTACCGAGCAACGTGGTCAATACCGTCCAGGTCCGCAAGCCGTCGGCCACGTTCAGCCCGGCCAGCTTAGTGAAAATCCAGTAGCCGGCATCGTTGATATGCGACATCGCCAACCCGCCACCGCCCATGGCCAGGCACAGCAGGGCCATGTGGTTCGGGGTGAGATTGAGGGTCACGATCAGCGGGCTGATGATGCCGGCGGTGGTCACCAGCGCCACCGTGGTCGAACCCTGCACCGCGCGCAACAGCATGGTCAACAGAAAGCCCAGCGCCAGCACCGGCAGACCGGTGGTGCGCAGCATATCGGAGACCACGGCGCCGATTCCGGTGTCCACCAGCACCTTGCCAAACACCCCGCCGGCACCGGCAATCAGAATCACCATGGCCACACCGGGCAAGGCTGAACCGATCACGTCGGACACCTGAGTACGGCTCCAGCCCCGACGCGAACCCAGCAACCAGGCACACAGCAACGTGTCGATCAGCAGCGCCACCAGTGGCGCGCCAAGCACGGTCATGATGCCGCGCAAGACCGATTCGGCAGGCAGCAGCGAGGTCGACAGCGTGCCCAGCAGAATCAGAATGATCGGCAGCAGGATCAGGCTGACGATCAGGCCAAAACCCGGCGCGGGGGCCGGCGGCAACTTGGAAACGATGCTGCTGGTGGATTCTTCCAGGCCCATGTGCGAGACGGCCACGGCCGCTTGCGCGGTGTTGGTGTCGTTGCCATTGGCCCAGGCGGCCAGATCTTCATTGGTGACATGCGGGCCATAGACCTCGGCACGAATATCGTCGGTCATCGGGTACACGCGACGGGTCATGCGCCCGGCCACGCGGTAGCCGACATAGCAAAGGAACGCGGTGATTGGCAGACCGAACATCAACACGCGGCCCAGGTCCGCGCCCAACTGACTGGCCGCAGCGACTGCACCGGGGTGTGGCGGCAGAAAGGCGTGAACGGTCAACAACGCCGCACACATCGGCAGGGCGAACACCAACAGCGGTTTGCGCGCACTGCGCGCGACGCTATAGGCCAACGGCATCAGGATGATCACACCGACCTCGAAAAACACCGGCACCCCGACCATGAAGCCAGCGATCGTCAACGCCAGCGGCGTACGTCGATTGCCGAAACGGGCAATCAGCGTCTTCGCCAACGCCTCGGCACCGCCGGAGAGCTCGATGATCCGCCCGATCATCGCGCCCAGGGCAATGATGATCGCGATATGGCCCAGGGTTTTGCCCATGCCGCCTTCGATGGTCGCGACCAGGTCGGCCGGTTTCACCCCAGCCACCAGCGCCACCAGAATGCTCACCAGCATCAAGGCCACAAAGGGCTGAAATTTGTACTTGAGCACCAGGAACAACAACAGCGCGATGCCCACCCCGGCGGTAATCATCAGGACTAACGGGCTCATTGCACAAACCCTCCACGCCGGGTAAACGAAACGGTTCTGTCACTGGATCTGCAAATGCCACCGTGAAGGTGTGTCATGTTTGGATTTCCTGTTGTTATTGTTTTTCAGGCAAGCCGGGACCGTCGGGAGTTGTTGCGCCTCTCCCGGGCAAAGCCTGCGTCATCGATGGGGCGTGTTACGTCTGCGCGTTACCAGTGCGCGCCGAAGGTCTCTCGCAACTCGTCCAGTGCCGCCTGATCGAGCGGCTCGGGCTTGGGGTTGCTCATCAGCCACAGTCGCGCGGTTTCTTCGAGCTCTTCCAGGGCGTAGCTGGCACGGGACACCGAACTTTCCCAGACCACCGGACCCAGCCGCTCAAGCATCACGCCGCGAACGCTGTTGGCCAGTTGGGCGACCTGCTCGGCAACTTTCGGCGAACCGGGTCGCTGATAACCAATCAACGGGATATGCCCGACCTTCATGACCTGATAAGGCGTCAGCGGCGGCAGAATATCGTGCGGCTGCCAGACACCGGCCAGCGTCAACGCCACCAGATGCGTGGAGTGGGTATGCACCACGCCGCCCACACTCGGGTTGCGGTCGTAGACCTGGCGATGCAGCGCCAGGGTCTTTGAAGGCTTGTCACCGGACACCCATTCGCCTGCCAGATTGACCTTGGCGATGGTCGCCGGATCGAGACGCCCGAGGCAGACGTCGGTTGGTGTGATCAACCAGCCGTCGTCGAGGCGCGCACTGATATTGCCGGCACTGCCGACGGTGTAACCGCGCTGGTAAAGGCTGTGGCCTGCTTCACAGATTTCTTCGCGCAAGGCGTTTTCGTTACTCACTGCACACCTCCGGCGAGTTGATTCAAAGCCTTGCTGAAGAAATCCCGGCCACCGAAATTGCCCGATTTGAGTGCCAGCGCCAAAGGTTCGTCCGTACTGCTGACAGTCGCCGGTACACCCGGATCGATCTGCGCGCCGATCTGCAGCAGTTGTACGCCGAGCGCCTTGACCACCGCGCCCGAAGTCTCTCCACCGGCGATCACGAAGCGGCGCACACCGCTCTGGCGCAAACCTTGGGCAATGTTGCCAAAGGCATTTTCCACCAGACTGCCGGCCTGCTCGACGCCCAGTTGCTGCTGCACCGACTTCACCTCATCTGGTGAACTGGTGGCGTAGATCAATACGGTTTGTTCGTTATCTCGGGCAAAGGTCAAGGCTTGCGCCACCACCGGCTCACCCGCCGCCAAGGCCAGCGGATCAATGCGCAAGGCCGGTCGACCGGCTTCAAGCCAAGCCGCCACTTGCCCATTGGTGGCGATCGAAGCACTGCCGGCCAACACCACTTCCCCGCCGAACACCGCCGGAAGTTTCGAGGCATCAAGGTCGCGCAGTTTGCCGGCGCGACGGAAATTTTCCGGCAGGCCCAACGCCAGCCCCGAACCACCGGTCAACAGCGGCAGATCGGCGCAAGCAGCGCCGAGGGTATACAGATCGCTGTCCGACAAGGCATCCGCGATGGCCATGCCGACACCTTGGGACTTCAATTCGGCAATTCGCGCACGTACCTGTTCAGTGCCGCGAGCAATCGTGTCGTAGCGCAACAGGCCGATATTCAGGCTGGTCTGCGATTGCAAGACCCGAACCAGATTGGCATCGGTCATCGGCGTCAGCGGGTGATGCTGCATGCCCGACTCGCTGAGTAACTGATCCTGTACAAACAAGTGGCCGCGAAAGATCGTCCGGCCATTCTCCGGGAACGCCGGACACGCGAGCGTGAAGTCGCTATCCAGTGCCTTCAGCAGCGCTTCACTGACCTGGCCGATATTGCCGGCCGCGGTGGAGTCGAACGTCGAGCAATATTTGAAAAAGATCTGCTCGCAGCCTTGTTCACGCAGCCAGGCCAGTGCGGCGAGGGACTCTTCGACCGCGTCGGCGACCGGCGTGGTCCGCGACTTCAGGGCAACGACAATCGCATCGGCATCAAGCCCGGCGGCCACTTCTGCACTGGGAATACCGATGCTTTGCACGGTACGCATACCGCCACGCACCAGCATGTTGGCAAGGTCCGTGGCGCCGGTGAAATCGTCGGCGATGCAGCCCAGCAGCGGGCGTGCGGTGGAGGTAGTCATGGCGGTGTTCCTTAAACGGATTCAGGCTTGGCAGTCGGCAATTCGATGCCCGGGAAAATCTTGATCACTGCCGAATCGTCCTCACGGCCGAAGCCGGCACTGGACGCCTGCATGAACATCTGGTGCGCGGTGGCCGACAGCGGCAGCGGGAATTTGCTGGCCCGTGCGGTATCCAGCACCAGGCCCAGGTCCTTGACGAAAATGTCTACAGCGGACAACGGCGTGTAGTCAGCCTTGAGAATGTGCGGCACACGGTTTTCGAACATCCAGGAATTACCGGCGCTATGGGTGATCACTTCGTACAGAGCATCGGCATCGACCCCTTCACGCAGGCCCAGCGCCATGGCTTCGGCAGACGCAGCAATATGGACCCCGGCAAGGAGCTGGTTGATGATTTTGACCTTCGAACCGAGGCCGTGGACATCGCCCAGGCGATACACCTTGCCGGCCATGCCCGCCAAAATCGACTCAGCCTTGGCGTAGGCGTCGGACGGGCCAGAGGTCATCATGGTCATCTCGCCAGCGGCAGCCTTGGCGGCCCCACCGGAAATCGGTGCATCCAGATACAGCAGGCCCAGCGCGGCCAGGCGTTGGCCCAGATCCACAGCGAACGTCGGGGCGACGGTGGCGCAACCGATGACCAGGCTGCCCGGGCGCAGTACGGCGACGGCACCGCCCTCACCAAACAACACGGTCTCGGTCTGCTCGGCATTGACCACCACGGTGATGATCACCTCACACTCAGCGGCCATGTGTGACGGCGAAGGACACGCCACGCCGCCCTCCCCGGCGAACTGTTCGGTGACGGCAGCGCGCACATCACAGGCATGCACGTTAAAACCGCTGCGCAACAACGAGCGGGCAATGCCCAGGCCCATCGCGCCCAGACCGACAACACCGACATTCTTGTTATTCATGGGGTACTCCAGAGGAAAGCAGCGACTAGACGGTGGTCGCGTTGTAAATAGAGGTGCGGTAAGCAGGATCAGCACCGAGCGGAATAATCCACGCCGGGGCGCTGTCGTTCATCGAACATCAAGGCAATCCTGTTTTCGACGTGTTTTCAGGTTGTCATACCGGCCGAAGAAGATCATCTACCAATGATCAGATTATGTGAAGTATTTTTTCGACTTAACATTTATTAACACGATCTGCGTACGCGAACTCTGTAGCAGCTGTCGAGCTTGCGAGGCTGCGTTCGGCTGCGCAGCAGTCGTGAAATCAGGCTATGCGGTGTATCAGGGAAAATCGCGCGCTCAGGGTTTGCGCCTGCTGCGCAGCCGAACGCAGCCTCGCAAGCTCGACAGCTGCTACAGAAACGGACGCCAGCCGCTACCAGGCATGGGTTTCTACGCCCGGCGGTGTGGCAAGTTTTGAGCACTGACTTACACTGCGATACACCCAATGCGGAAGCCGACATGAAAACGGTCACGGCCCTTTATGCCTGTCTGCTCGCTGCCAGCGTGTGCGCGGCGATGAGCCCGTGTGCCCATGCGGCGAAGCCTGCACCCCTCTTCAAGACCAGCTTCGACTGCGCCACCGCCAGTGCGGCCGTCGAAAAGCTGATCTGTCGCGACGCGCAACTGGCGCAGATGGACCTCGAACTGACGCGGCTTTATCGCCTGGCGCTCACGGATGAACGTTCAGTTCCCAGTCCAGACAAAGTCACGATCGACCAGCAGTTCTGGATCGCTGCCCGCAATCAATGCGCCTCCGAGCGCGAGCCCAAGGTGTGCACGATCCGCAGTTATGCCGAGCGTGCACACCAGCTGCGCCAAGGCTCGGCCATTGTGCGCACCAAGGACCCAGACCGACTCACCGAAGGCCCTTTGGCCTTTCGTTGTACCGGGTTTAACACGCCGATTGCTGCGACCTTCTTTACCACGCAGCCGGGCGTCGTGTACCTGAAATGGGCGAACACCTCGATCACCCTGATCCAGGTGCCGAGTGATATGGGAACCCGATACGCTGGCAAGGACAACCAGGGCAATTACAGCTTCTGGCAAGACGGCAACGTGGTCCTTTTTCAGAAACCAGGCTCAGGGCAAATGAGCTGTACCGCCGAGCCGGTCAGCTGATTGTTCAAATGTCACAGGTGGTCGGCATCAATCACCGCTTTGGCGAAAGCCTGAGGGTCTTCCTGCGGCAGGTTGTGGCCGATGCCACCGCTGATCAGTCGGAATTCATATTTGCCGGTGAAGCGCTTGGCATAGTCTTCGGGAGCCGGGTGCGGTGCGCCGTTGGCGTCGCCTTCAAGGGTAATGGTCGGCACGCTGATGGACGGAGCTTTGGCCAGCCGCTGCTCTAGCGCTTCGTATTGGGGTTCGCCCGGAATCAGCGCCAACCGCCAGCGGTAGTTGAAAACGGTGATGGCGACGTGGTCGGGGTTGTCCAGGGCGGCGGCACTGCGGTCGAAGGTCGCGTCGTCCAACGCCCATTTTGGGGACGCCGTTTGCCAAATCAATTTGGCGAAGTCGTGCCGGTATTTTTCGTAGCCGGTACGGCCGCGTTCGGTGGCGAAGTAGTACTGATACCACCACTGCAATTCGGCCCTGGGCGGCAATGGTTTTTTGCCCGCTTCCTGGTTGCCGATGAGGTAGCCGCTGACGGAGACCAGCGCCTTCACCCTCTCCGGCCAGAGCGCCGCGACGATGTCCGCCGAGCGCGCGCCCCAATCGTAACCGCCGAGTACCGCCTGCTTGATCTTCAGTGCGTCCATGAAGGCAATGACATCGCTGGCCAGCGCGGAGGGTTGGCCGTTGCGCAGCGTCTTGGCGGACAGGAAATGTGTGTCGCCGTAGCCCCGCGCATACGGGATGAGCACCCGATAACCCTTCGCCGCCAGCAAGGGCGCCACATCGATGTAGCTGTGAATGTCGTAGGGCCAACCGTGCAGAAGAATGACCACAGGCCCATCGGCAGGACCGACCTCGGCGTAAGCCACATTGAGCAAACCGGCGTCGACATGCTTCAGCGGGCCGAACGAGGCCTGTGTCGCCGCTGTTGGGATCGCCGCCGTGGCGTTGCCGGTTTGCGCCTCGGCAGCACCGAGGACGCCGAACGGCATCAGTGCGAGCGCGAATACGGACAAGCCGACTAAATGGCGTCGGGTAGCGGTTTTAGCGTTCAACAGCGGCATCTTCATCGTCCGTTCTCCCTCGTTGGCCTGATCAATGAGGTTAGTCGGGCATCGACGGACTGTTGGTAAAACCGTTCAAGTCAGGCTGTTACCCGACATCAAGCCCTCGGTGAGCAATGACACCAAGGGCTGGACCAGGTGCTGAGTACGGGCTTCGTCGCCAATCACGGCCACTTCGGTGGACGGTAAGGTCGGCAATTTCTCCGACGGCTCGACAATACGCATGCCTTCTTGCAGGAACGATGCGCCCAGGGCGGTAATCCCCAACCCTGCGGCGACTGCCGCCTGCACGCCCATCACGTTGCTGGCCAGGCAGGCGCACGTCCACTCGCGCCGAACCGACGCCATGGCTTCGATCATGATTGCCCGGTACGCGCAGGGGGGTCGCATCATCACCAGGCGTGCGGGCCTTGCCGTGTCGATTTCATAATCCTTCGCGGCGATCCACACCAAAGGCTCGCGCCAGATGATTCGCCCCCGCTGCGCGTTGGGACTGATTTTGCGCTTGGCAATGACCACGTCCAGTAGCCCGGCTTCGTGATCGGCCAGCAAATCGTTGCTCAAGCCGGTGGTGAGCTCCAGTTGAATGTCGGGATACAGCTCGCTAAAGCGCGACAACAATTTGGGCAACTGAGTCGGCACCAGGTTTTCAGAAACCCCCAGGCGCAGAAGACTGAGGGTGGCCGGTTGCTTGATCTCCCGGATGAAGGTGTCGAAATGCACCATCAACTGGCGTGCGCCCACCAGCAGTCGTTCGCCGTCGGGAGTCAGGTTCAACGCCCGGCTGGTGCGCTCGAAAACCCGTAAACCAAGGATGTCTTCGAGGCGGATGATTTTCTGGCTCACTGCCGATTGCGAGCGCGCAATCACCTCGGCCGCCGCGGTGAAACTGCCGGTCTCCGCGACCGCGATAAACGCCCGCAGCAGGTC
The DNA here is from genome assembly GCF_001297125.1 of Pseudomonas sp. RIT-PI-q. GTDB lineage: Bacteria > Pseudomonadota > Gammaproteobacteria > Pseudomonadales > Pseudomonadaceae > Aquipseudomonas. Next base: position 134,664 of record NZ_LHPC01000054.1, on the reverse strand, counting down.
GATTTCCAGGTCACTGGCTTGCATGATGAATTCGCCTTTCAACTGGATGCCATTAAATTTATGCGTTTGAGCTCTGGATCGCAAACTCTGATGATCAGGCCATCACTACGAGGATTTCCACATGACAGGCAATAAAGCGGTAGAACTAGTTGAAAGCTTTTGGCGTGAGGTTTGGCAGGCAAAAGACCCGCAAGCCGCCGCGCGCTTCGTCGCCGAAGACTTTGTTATTACCTCGGGCGGCGTTGAGATTGTCGGCCGGGAGGCCTTCATTGAATGGATTGGCGTGTTCCTGTCGAAAATCGACGACTTCGAATTCGGCAGTATCGAGACGTTCCAGAATGCCGAAGGCACTCGCGTCGCCTCGCGCTGGAAACTGGCCGGAAAAAACAACGGATTCATCGGTGGACGCTCGTGCAACAGTCCGTTTGAAATGCTCGGTACGGCGGTTTGGGAAGTTCGTCCCGATGGACTGCTGGCGCACAACTGGGTAGAGCGCAATTCCCTGGAAGTCCACCGGGACATGATCGGTCTTTGATCCTCTGATCCGCATTGATGTGACATCAGGCCGGGTCGGCTACTTCCGGGGTTCGTGCCGGGCTGAACACCAGTCCCGAAGCGAACACCACCCCAAGGATGACGCCACCGGCGCCAAGCAATTGCCAGATATTGGGCACCACGCCCAGTATCGAGGACACCAGCATGGTGAACACGGGAGCCAGGTTGAAAAAGATTGAGGTCCGCGCAGCGCCAATGGCATGGATGCCCTTGAACCACAGCAAGTACGCGATCAACGAACCAAACACTGCCAGGTAGATGACGGCGCCATGAACGGACAGTGAGGCGCTACGGATGCTGGTAATCGGGTCTTCAAAGATGAAGCCCAGCACGATCAGGCCAATCACCCCGAACATCATCGAGAAGCTGGTGGTTTCCAGCGGTGTTGAGTCTTTGACGAAGCGCCGGGTGCCGACCATGTTGGCAGCCCAAGCCATGCTGCCGGCCAGAATCATCGCGTCGCCGGTGGCCACTTTCAGCCCGAGCAACACCTGGATATCGCCACGGGTAATCACCAGGCCAACACCCAGCAAACCGAGGATCAGGCCGATGGCTCGGCCGCGATCAATCCGCTCACCTTCCAGCAGCACTGCAAAGATCATCGTCCACAGCGGCGTGGTCGCCAGGATCAACGCGCCGTTGATCGGCGTGGTGGTTTGCAGACCAAAGAAGGTCGCGAGGTTGAAGGCAGTAAAACCCAGCAGCCCCAGGCCGATAAACGCCGGCAGATTGTTCTTCAGCGTGACCAGACGCAACTTGCCGGCCAGACCGAAAATCAACAGGAGCAACAGGGTGGAGATTGAAAAGCGCTCAATGGACGCGCTGATCGGTGCCATGCTCTTGATGATGTAGGCACCGGCGTTGAAGTTGGTGCCCCAGAAAAACGTGGCACCGACAATGCCGGCATACGCGAGAGGCGTTGATTTTGACATGGCTGTTTCCTCGTCAAGTCGTGCGATGAACACTCGGCAAACCGCTGAATGCTTGAAACCTGCTTGTCAGGTTTTGCAGAATTCTTGCAGGCTTGTCGTTGGGGCAAAATTCCCCATTTATTCACCCTTCATGTGAGAAAACGCCCATGTTCGATTGGGAGGATCTGCGCTACTTCATCGTATTCGCCCACGAACAGTCGTTATCGGCGGCGGCACGCAAGCTCAAGGTCGACCATGCCACCGTGGCGCGACGCATCAGCGCTCTGGAGAGCTCGTTGAACCTCAAACTGGTGGACAGACGCCCTCGCGCTTATATGATCACCGAGGACGGAGAACGTATTGCGCAATTGGGGCGACGCATGGAAAGCGAGTCCTTCGCGGTGCAGCGCACGGCGCTGGCCGGGCAGGAAAGCTACGCCGGCGACGTCACTGTCAGTGCCCCGCCGGCGTTGGCCTGCGCATTGATCGCGCCGCGAATCAATGAGTTGCGGTCGAAGTATCCGCAGCTGTCCTTGCACCTGATCGGCAGTCTGGGCAGTGCCTCGCTGTCGCGACGGGAAGCCGATATTGCCGTGCGCCTCAGTCGCCCCAAGGAGCCGGACCTGGTCACGCGCAAGGTCGCCACCGTGCCATTCCACCTGTACGGCTCGGCGGACTATTTAGCCGACACCGCGCCGCAAGATCGGGTGTTCATCGCCTACGACGAAACCATGGAGCAATCCCCGCAACAGGCGTGGCTGAAGAAACAGGCGGGTGATCGACCGATCCTGCTGCGCAGCAATGATTTGAATATCCAGGCCACCATTGCGCAAGCAGGCGCCGGTGTCGCCGCGCTGCCCTACTTCCTTGGCGAACGCTACGGCCTGCAAGCGATGCCGTCGGTTGGCGCGGACCTGGCGCGGGACGTGTGGCTGGTGGTTCACAGCGACATCCGCCACACCCCGGCCGTGCAGGCGGTAATGAGTTTTCTTGCATCCTGCTTTGAAAAGTAAAACACCAGTGTCAACGCCTCCCGTTATGTAGCAGCTGTCGAAGCCCGCGCCCTGCTCTGTAGCAGCTGTCGAGCCTGCGAGGCTGCGTTGGACTCTGTAGCAGCTGTCGAGCTTGCGAGGCTGCGTTGGACTCTGTAGCAGCTGTCGAGCTTGCGAGGCTGCGTTCGGCTGCGAAGCAGTCGTAAAATCAGGCAACGCGGTGTATCAGGAAAACCGCGTGCTCAGGGTTTGCGACGGCTTCGCCGCCGAACGCAGCCTCGCAAGCTCGACAGCTGCTACGGGTCGAACGCCGATTTCGATAGTTGATACGGATCACGTGATGGTTTGAGGATCGGGGTGTTTCAGGAACTCGGCGATTTATGCCACGGATAGCCTTTCGCGCTGAGTTGGAAGGCGTAATCGAATAAACGCTTCATGTATTCGCCATCAAACTTCTGATTGCGCGGAAAGTGGAAATCCGAACCGATGTACGCCAGGTTGAAGTCCGCCCCGTCCTGCTGCGCAATTCGGTAAATCCGGTCCAGGTCGCTGATCCCCTGGGTCTGGATCAATGTGCTGATGGCTCGGCCGCCGATGCTCAAGGTACGGCGCTTGGTGCCGGACCACTGCGGCACCAGTTTGCCGTTGCGAATGACATAGAAATGCCGTCCCTGCCGTATGCGTGCCCCGGTCACGCTGTTCAGCGCCATCACCGTGCCGGGTGGGTAAAGGAACACCTGAGTGAGAACGCCGCCGTCCACGTGCATTTCCTGAAACTGTTTACCATCAACCTCTACATCGATCATGACGGGTGAGACGGCGCCGGGAATGCTCATCGACGCGACCATGATGTTACGAAACAGGTGGAGCGCCCCCGGTGCATCACTGGAAGCAATCGCGCCCATGTTCCAGGTGACGGGCCGCCCGGCATCCAGGTCGGTGGTGCCGATCATCAGCAGCCGTCCTTTTGCGTATTGCGCGGCGATGGCCGCCAGCACCTCGGCAGTGATGTACTTGGCAATGAGTCGCGCCAGTGGCTTGCTGTCCGCTATTCCGTCGCTGGCCAGGCGGGTTAGCACACTGCGCGAATGGAAAACGTCCTTTGGGCCGATGGCGCTGCAGATCCCCAGAATGACCGGGTCATATTCAGGCCCGAGATAAGCGAACGGCGCAACAAGGGCACCGGCGCTGATACCGGTGACGACCTTGAACGCAGGTCGAGTTCCATGCAGGGTCCATCCGGCAATGATGCCCGCTGCGAAGGTGCCGGCGTCGCCGCCCCCCGAAATGGCCAGGTAATGGCCCAATGGCAATATGTCATCCCTGATCCCTGTGCCGGTGAGCGCCGCAATCTCTCGATCGTTGGCCAGGCTCGCATCGCGGATGAACGGCGTCAGGTCCTGGTCCAGCCAGTAGCGCGCATTCGGGATGCCAGGAATGACCGCTTGTTCGGTTAACGTTTGCGGCACAGCATCACGACGTTGCAGGCACCCTTCACGCAACATGTTCATCGTTGTGGCGCTGGGCCTGGGCAGAAATGGTTTCAAAACGCCTCCTCCGGTCCCTGCAATCGACAGAGAACGCGCGCAACGGGACGGTGAAATGGCCTCACCCATCATGCACGCGCCATTCACCCATGACTACTTTCTCAGTCAGGCGGCGGTCGTCTGAATACCAGCAGTTTGCCGGTGGCGCGCTGCACCACGTTGTCGTGCTGATTGCGCGTTTCCATGAGCATGGTCACCACGCCCCGGTCAGTTTTGGTGGCCGACGGTTCGATCGCCTGCACGGTGGTTGTCAGACGTAACGTGTCATCGGGGTAGGTCGGCGTCGGCCAGCTCAATTCGATACCCAGGCCAATGATCCCGTCCGCCAGCGGCACGCTGGCCACCAGCAGTTTCATGGTCAGGGCCGCCGTGTTCCAGCCACTCGCCGCGAGGCCGCGAAACAGGCTCAGGCCGGCCGCTTGCGGGTCGAGGTGGAAGGGTTGCGGGTCGTACTCCTGAGCAAACGCCAGCATCTTCTTTCGCTCGACGTGGAGGCTGTCGCTTTCGAACACCTGGCCGAGGCTCAGGTCATCGAGGTAGAGTTTTTCCCAGGAATGCACGGTCATGATTCATTCCTCCGCTTGGCATTACGCGTAGCTGATGTCGCTGAGATCGATCGCCACCAGCAGCGCGTCCCTGTCGGCCTGGCCATCGGCCCCGCGTCGATAGGCGCGCCGCTTACCGGGCATGCGCAGCCCGTCTGCTTCTATGTAGCCATGAACATACTGGGCGGCAGGCAAGCCACCGCTCACGTCGACGTTGTAATCGTGCCGACGTAATAGAAAGTCTTCACCGAAATAGAATTCCTGGACCGCACAGTGCGTCGCGATGTTTTCGGGAAAGGTCACCTTTAATCGCCGCCAGAGCTGTGTTCCCTCTTGCCAGGGCTCAACCTCTTCGGTCGCGACACCCGGCAAGGTGAACTGGAACGGCATGGTCAGGTAAGACCACATCGCGTAACCGTTGAAGTACGCCCGATGGAGTGGATCCCAAGGGGAGTTTTCGCCGTGCTCGCGAAAGGATTCCCGTGGCGCCTGTCTCTCGGCAATCACCGTGCCGTCGGTCTTTTGAATGGCAATTCGATCCGGCGTGTAAGCGGTCAATTGATCCGGCCCGCCAAAGGGTGTTACCGAGGCGCGCTGCTCACGCAGCCAGACCGTCATCTGGCGGGGTGCGCTGTCCTGCGTCAGGCCTTTCATGGCCCAAAGCGAGCCGCCGGTCACGATGGTGGCCTGTACGGTGCTGAAATTGTTCCAGCGTTCAAGCCCACCGTGGGCTATCAACACCTTATCCAGCAGTTCATTAACGTGCGCACTCATGGTTACAGCCCTTCTTCCGGCGGCCGATCCTGCACCCACTGCCAGAATAATTGATAGCCAACCGCAAGCACCACCGGGCCGATGAACAGCCCGATGATGCCGCCGGTCACCATGCCGCCCAGGGCGCCGATCAACACTACCGGCATCGGCACATCGACCCCGCGCCCGAGCAGCAACGGCTTGAGTACGTTATCCACCAGACCGGCCACAAACACGTAGATGGCGAAGACGATGGTCGCGGTGTTGGCGCCCTCGGTGGCGAACACGTAGACGATCACGGGCAGCGTAATCACTGTCACCGGCAACTGCATGATGCCGAGCAGCAACACCGCCAAGGCAAGCAGGCCTGCACCGGGGACGCCTTTGAGGACGAAACCGAGGCCCACCAGCAGCATCTGGATAAACGCGATACCGACCACCCCCAGCGCCACCGCACGGATCGTGGCGGTGCAGAGTTCGGCGATTTTCGGCCCCTTGGCCGGACCACTGACGCGGCTCGCGATCTGTACCGCGCTGCGGCTGCCGCCTTCGCCATAGGCCATGAAAATGCCGGCGATGATCAGGGCGAAGATAAAGGTCAGGAACCCCATGCCGACGCCAGCCAGTTTGCTCAACAGGGTCAGGCTGACCCCTTTGATCTGCGGGATGTACTTCTCGGTCAACCCCGGAAGATCGGTTGACGCCTGCAGCCACGCCGCCGACAGCGGTTTACCCACCACCGGCCAACCGGCGACGGAATCCGCCGGCGGAGGAATGTGCACCCCGCCCTCCCTGACCACATTCATGGCTTTTTCGACCGAGTCGGCTATCGAGGTGCCCAACAGGTAAATCGGCACCATCAGAATGACGATGGCGATCAAGATGATCAGCGTCGCGACGTGCCCCTCTTTGAGGCCGCGCCCGGCCATCAGACGCTTTTGCAGCGGGTAAAGGGTGATCGCCAGGATCACCGACCACAGCATCAGGTCGCGGAAGGGGCTGAAAATCTGGAAGCAGAACAGCACCAGAATGATAATGAGTCCGGCGCGAATCAGTACATCAAGCAGGCTGCGACTGAACGTCTTTTCGGTGATGGGCGTGGGCACCATGACTGCCTCCTTGCAGATCGCTGCAGAGGGTTGTGATCGGTTAGCCCAGCATAGACGTTCAGCAGAAAACGTGAGGCCTCAACGCAGCTTCAACGGGTCGACCAGTTCAGCGGCGATGGCCATGCCCACCAGGTCTGGCAAGGTGTTGGCCTGCATGCGTTTCATCACCCGCGAGCGATACAGGTCGACGGTTTTGGCGCTGACCCCCAGTTGCTCGGCGATTTCACGGGTGGTGTAGCCCTGCACCAGCGGCAACAACACATCGCGTTCCCGTGGGGTCAGTGTGAGCAAACGCGCCTGCAAGGCTTCGTGGCCCTGATTGCCGGAGCGGTTGGCCGCGCAATTGCTGAGCGCCTGTTGCACGCTGTCCAGCAGCAATTGCTCGTTATAGGGCTTCTCGATGAAGTCGTGAGCGCCGGCCTTGAAGGCGCGTACCACGATCGGTACATCGGCGTGCCCACTGACGAAGATGATCGGCAGGTTCAATTCGCGGGCGCGCATTTCTTCCTGCACGTTCAACCCGCCCATGCCGGGCATGCGCACGTCCAGCAGCACGCAGGCGTCGAGCGTCGCATCGCAGGCACCGAGAAAGTCAACGCCACTGGTAAACGGCAAGGCCTTGAGGCCGACCGACTCCAGTAACCAGACCGTTGAATCGAGCATGCCTTGGTCGTCGTCGACCACATACACCACGTGCTCCGTCACACCTGACATTGCGTTATTCCTGTTGTTGTTTTGTTGGGCCGGCAAGCGGCAAGCGGCAACACATCAGCAGCCCGACAGGTTGGCGCCGGGCCTGTAATTCGCCACCGAAACCTTCGACGATGCTGCGGCTCATGGACAGCCCGAGCCCCAGGCCATCGGCCTTGCTGGTATAGAACGGGGTAAAAATCTGTTCCAGTTCGGGCTCGCTGACACCCGGCCCCTGGTCTTGCACGCTGATTTCCACGGTGGCGCCACTGCCCTGCCCCGCCGCCATCACAATCAGCGAAGGCTGGCCGGGATGTTGTTCGCGGTTGGCATCGATGGCGTTGCGTAACAGATTGAGCAGGACTTGCTCCAGCAGCACCCGATCGGCATAAACGGGCGGCAGATTATCCGGCAGTCGGTCCTCGATTGTCACTTGGCAATTGCTCGCTTCCCAGGCACACAAACGCACGGCCTCGCGGGCGACGTCGGTGAAATTGAGGGCCTGCATGCGGCGCTGACCCTTACGCAGAAACGCCCGCAGACGCCTGATCACTTCCGAAGCATGGGTGGCGTGATAGGTGATGCGCTCCAGGCCTTGCGCGACCCGTTCGGCGGCTTGGGGATTGGAGCCCAGTGTCTGTAAATAGCGTTGGCTGGCATTGGCGTAATTGACCACAGCCGCCAGTGGCTGGTTGATCTCGTGGGCAATGCCCGACGCCAGTTCACCGAGCGTCACCAGGCGCGCGGTGTGCGCCAATTCGTCCTGATGGCGGCGCTGCTGCACTTCGCGCAGTTCACGTTCGGTCATGTCCCGCGCCACCAATGAATAATAGCGCTCGTTGCCGGCAGCACGGTGCGCCAGCAGGACCAGTGACACCGGCACCGACGTGCCGCCCGCCGGGGGTTGCAAGCGCGCATCGGTGCTCCAGACCCCATCGCGTTCGGCGCTGCTCCAGCCGTCACGTTGCAAACGCGCGAGATCGGCGCTGGCGAACAACTCGCCCAGGACCGGCATCGGTTGTTGCTCGTCAATCCCGAGGATGCGTCGCGCCGCCGGGTTGAGGTACGTGACTTGCCCCTCGGGGTCGATGAACAACACTGGATCGATGTTGGCCTCGACGACCTCGGCCAGGCGCCGCTTGTTCTCTTCGGCCTGCACTCGGGCGGTGATGTCCCGGGAAACGCTGACCACCTCGACCACCGCGCCGGTGTAGGTTTCACGAATCGCCCGGCTCGCGGTTTCGAACCATAGATAGTGCCCGGCCCGGTGGCGAATCCGATAGGTCATGGTGTGATAGCCGTCCTGCTCCAGCGCATCTCGCGCACGCTGCACCAGATTGGCCAGGTCGTGGCCATGGAACAGGCCCTGGGCCAATTGCCCGCGCAACTCTTCGGGCCAGTAGCCGAGCAAGGTCCAGGACGCGGGCGATGCATCGAGAAAGCGCCCGTCCGGTGTATGACGGGAAATCAGGTCGGTGGTGTTCTCGATGATCAGCCGGTACAGCCGGCGCGCCTTGGTCGCCTCGCGCTCGGCCAGCACTTGTGCCGTAGCGTCGCGGCACCGGGCGAGCACTCGGTTGTCCTGCGGATCGGGGATAAACGTCCAGATCAGAATCTGCGCTTCGAACTGCGCCTCGACGCCTTCGATGGCACGTTGCTGGTCGAGGCAGGCGCGTACCAGCACCCGATGATTGACCGGCAAAAAGCCCAGCACATCGTTCAGCGGTTTTTCCGCGAGCAGCGCCAACAGCGCCGCATTGAATTCCACCGGTCGGCCTTGGGCGTCGAGCAACAGACTCGGTTGCGGATCGTGGCCCAACAGCGGCGAACCGCGCAGCATGCCATTGACGCTGCTGAGCAACGTGGTCAGCAAATCCTGCACCCAGCCCAGCCAGTCAAGGCTCACGCCCTCGCAGACTTCCACCAGCAGCAATCCCGCATGCCCTGGCTGCAAGGCCAGATCGAACACCTGACCATGGCTGATGGCGGCCCGGCGCAAGCGGCCGGACAACCAGCAATCGAGTTGCCGTACCTGAGCCAGGTCCAGCCGCCCGTCCTCCACCAGCCGATCGAACAGCAGCTGATCGCTGGCCAGTGCCGGGTCGCCCAGGCCCGGTGGAAAATGCAGCGCGGCGCCCTCGTGGCTGTAAATCCCGGCATGGGGTTGCCAGCTCAGATAAACCGCCCGGCGCACCTCGGGACAATCCTGCAACGCACGGCACAACGCATCGGCCCGGGCGGCCAGAGACACACCCTCGCGCTGCAGGCGCAACCAGCTGTGCAATCGAACGGGAGTCAGGCTCATCACGGGTCCACTTCGTTGGGGAAGCCAAGGATATACCGGCCTCGGAGGTATGACGGCATTCATTTGGCACCGGAAGAATCCAATATAGTATATCTACTATACTGCGTAGGTTGTACTTCCATATCCATGGCAGATTGTTATATAAAGCAAACCGGACATAAAAGATGACTTCAGCGGCTACGCTTAAAGGTCATCCATAGAGCTAACAATCAGCCACCGAGTACCCGTCATGTCGATCTACGAACAAGGGCTAGGCCCTGCGGCTGTCAACCATATTGCCTTGTCTCCGCTCAGCTTCATCGAGCGCACGGCCAGCGTTTATCCCAACTACCCCGCCGTCATCCATGGCTCGATTCGCCGCACGTGGGCGCAGACCTACACCCGTTGCCGACGCCTGGCCTCGGCGCTGGCCGGTCGCGGCATCGGCAAGAACGACACCGTGGCGGTGATGCTGCCGAACATCCCCGAGATGCTCGAAGTGCACTTCGGCATACCGATGATCGGCGCCGTGCTCAACCCGCTCAACGTGCGCCTGGATGCCGAAGCCATTGCCTTCATGCTGCAGCATGGCGAAGCCAAGGTGCTGATCACCGACCGCGAGTTTCATAGCGTGATTCACGCGGCGATCGGCATGCTCGATCACCCGCCGCTGGTGATTGACGTCAATGACCCGGAATACGGCGAAGGTGAGGCCGTCAGCGAGCTGGACTATGAAGCGTTGCTGGCCGAAGGCGACCCGGATTACGCCTGGCAATGGCCGGCGAACGAATGGCAAGCCATCTCGTTGAACTACACCTCTGGCACCACCGGCAACCCCAAAGGCGTGGTTTATCACCATCGCGGCGCGTACCTGAACTCTCTCGGCAACCAGATGACCTGGGCCATAGGCAACCATCCGGTGTACCTCTGGACGCTGCCGATGTTCCACTGCAACGGTTGGTGCTATCCGTGGATCATCACCGCGTTGGCCGGCGTGCATGTGTTCCTGCGCCGGGTCGATCCGCAGAAAATCCTTACGCTGATCCGCGAACATCAGATCACTCACCTGTGTGCGGCGCCGATTGTGCTCAACGCGCTGGTCAACATGCCGGAGTCGGCGAAAGCGGCCATCGATCACCCGGTCAACGCCATGGTCGCCGGCGCTGCGCCGCCGGCCAAAGTGATCGGTGCCGTGGAAGAAATGGGCATCAAGGTCACCCACGTCTATGGCCTGACCGAAACCTACGGCCCGGTGACCCTCTGCGCCTGGCATGCCGAATGGGATGAGTTGCCGCTGGATGAACGGGCGCAAATCAAATCCCGCCAAGGCGTGCGCTACCCGACGCTCGAAGGCGTGATGGTCGGTGACTCGAAGACCCTGGAACCGACCCCACGGGACGGTCAGACCATCGGTGAGATCTTCATGCGTGGCAACACCGTGATGAAGGGCTACCTGAAAAACCCGACCGCCACCGCCGAAGCGTTCGAAGGCGGCTGGTTCCACACCGGCGACCTGGCGGTGTGTCACCCGGACGGTTATGTCGAGATCAAGGACCGACTCAAAGACATCATCATTTCCGGCGGCGAGAACATTTCCACCATCGAACTGGAAGGTGTGCTCTACCGCCACCCCGGCGTGATGGAAGCGGCGGTCGTTGCCCGTCCCGATGAGAAATGGGGCGAAACGCCTTGCGCGTTCATCACCCTGAAGGCCGATCACCAGGACGTTCGCGAGGCCGACATCATCAGTTTCTGCCGCGAGCACCTGGCCGGTTTCAAAGTGCCACGCACCGTGATCTTCACCCTGCTGCCGAAGACGTCCACCGGCAAGATCCAGAAGTACGTCCTGCGCGACAGGGCTAAAGCGCTCTAACCGAACCAACGCTTTACCCACCAGGCGGCAGGTGCTTTTACCTGCCGCCTCGGGTTCGTGCACGCCGAATTCGGCCCAGCGACACCCCAAACACCGATAACAAAAACAATGTGGAGCCACCCATGATCGACATCCATTCAACCGATACCCAACGCTGTGAACGTATTCGGAGCAACCCGAAATTCCTTCAATTGGTCAGCAGCCGTTCGCGCCTGGCCTGGTCGTTGAGCGCCGCCGTGCTGGGCACTTATTACCTGTTCATGTTGGTGGTGGCGTTTGCCCCGCAGTGGTTGCATGCACCGCTGGGCGAACATCGGATGTTGACGCTGGGCATGCCGGTTGGCGCGGCGATCATCATTTTTTCCTGGCTGCTGACCGGTTGGTATGTCTACCGCGCCAACACCCGCTTTGATGCACTGGGCGCGGCCATTCTCGAGGAGAGCAAGTGATGAACCTGCTACGTAAACTGCTCCTCGCCGCTGCCGGGTTGTTGCCGGCCTCCGTTGTACTGGCTGCGCCCGCGTTGGGCGCCATCGAAAAACAACCGCTGAACCTGCATGCGATCGGCATGTTCTTTGTGTTCGTCCTCGGCACGCTGGCCATCACCTGGTGGGCGGCGCGGCAAACCAAATCTACGTCCGACTTTTATACCGCTGGCGGTGGCATCACCGGGTTCCAGAACGGTCTGGCGATTGCCGGTGACTACATGTCCGCCGCCACGCTTCTGGGCCTTTCCAGCCTGGTGTTCGCCAAGGGCTACGACGGCTTCATTTACACCATCGGCTTCTTTGTCGGCTGGCCGATCATCACCTTCCTGATGGCCGAGCGTCTGCGTAACTTGGGGCGCTACACCTTCGCCGATATCGTGTCCTATCGACTGGACCAGAACAAAGTGCGGATCTTCGCCGCGTTCGGTTCGCTGACGGTGGTGTGCTGCTACCTGATCGTGCAGATGGTCGGTGCAGGTCAGTTGATCAAGTTGCTGTTCGGCCTCGACTACCCGGTTGCCGTGGTGATCGTCGGCGCGCTGATGCTGGTCTACGTGATCTTCGGCGGCATGATCGCCACCACGTGGGTGCAGATCATCAAGGCTGTGTTGCTGCTGGCCGGCGGTACAACCCTGGCGGTGATGGCCATGTCGCAGTTCGGTTTCAGCTACGAAACCCTGGCCACCAAAGCCGTCGAGGCTCACGCCAGTGGCTGGAACATCATGGGGCCGGGCTCGATGCTCGCCGACCCGATCAACACCGCGTCGATGTCGCTGGGCCTGGTGTTCGGGATTGCCGGTCTGCCGCACATCCTTATGCGCTTCTTCACCGTGCCGAACGCCAAGGAAGCGCGCAAGTCGGTGTTCTACGCCACCGGGTTCATCGGTTTCTTCTTCCTGGTGGTCTGCACCCTGGGCTTTGCCGCGATGGTCATCATCGGCACCGATCCGCAGTATTACGTCAATGGTGAAGTCGGCGGTGCCTTGATCGGCGGCGGCAACATGGTTGCCATGCACCTGGCCAAGGCGGTCGGCGGCAACCTGTTCTTCGGTTTCCTCTCGGCGGTCGCGTTCGCCACCATTCTCGCGGTGGTTTCCGGGCTGGCCCTGGCCGGTGCATCGGCGATTTCCCACGACCTCTACGCCACGGTGTTCAAGAAAGGCAAAGCTACACAGAAACAGGAAATGCGCGTGACCCGCATGGCCACCGTCGCCCTTGGAATCATCGCGATTCTGCTGGGCATTCTGTTCGAGAAGATGAACGTCGCCTTCCTCGTCGGCCTGACCTTCGGCATCGCCGCGTCGACCAACTTCCCGGTGCTGATCATGGCCATGTACTGGAAAGGCCTGACCACCAAAGGCGCGATCCTCGGCGGGTTTGCCGGCCTGATCTGCGCGCTGGTGCTGGTGATTCTCTCGCCTGCGGTGTGGGTCACCGTGCTTGGTCATGCTCACGCGATCTTCCCGTACGACCACCCGGCGCTGTTCTCCATGCCGCTGGCGTTCCTGGTGATTGTGGTCGTGTCGAAACTCGACCAAAGCGTGCGCGCCGGCAAGGAGCGTGACGCTTACGCCGATCAGTTCGTTCGCGCCCAGACCGGCCTCGGTGCCGCCAGTGCTTCCAGCCATTGATTGAAAGGGCACGGCCCGCCGTTGCGGCGCCGTGCCCATCGCACAACCTTTTGAGGTTCACGTTATGCCCGAATTCAACGCCCCGCTGCGCGACATGCGCTTTGTGCTGCACGAAGTGTTCGACGCCCCGGCCCTGTGGGCGCGCCTGCCGGCCCTGGCCGACAACGTCGACGCCGCAACCGCTGACGCCATTCTTGAAGAGGCGGCCAAAGTCACCTCGCACCTGATTGCCCCGTTGAATCGCAGCGGCGACGAAGAAGGTGCGCAGTGGCTCGATGGCCAGGTCAGCACGCCGATCGGTTTCAAGCAGGCTTACGCCACCTACATCGAAGGCGGCTGGGTAGGTTTGTCCGGCAACGCCGATTTCGGCGGCATGGGCATGCCGAAGATGCTCGCCGTGCAGTTTGAAGAAATGCTCTACGGCGCCAACTCAAGCTTTGCTTTGTATTCGGCGTTGAGTTCCGGTGCCTGCCTGGCACTGGATGCCCACGCCAGCGACCCCCTGAAAAACCTGTACCTGCCGCCGATGTACGAAGGCCGTTGGGCCGGTTCCATGTGCCTGACCGAAGCCCACGCCGGCACCGACCTGGGGATCATCCGCACCCGCGCCGAACCTCAGGCTGACGGCAGCTACAGCATCACCGGCAGCAAAATCTTCATCACCGGTGGCGATCAGGACCTGACCGAAAACATCGTGCATCTGGTGCTGGCCAAACTGCCGGACGCACCAGCAGGGCCGAAAGGGATTTCGTTGTTTGTCGTTCCGAAAGTGCTGGTCAACGCCGACGGTTCCCTCGGCAATCCCAACGCGGTGAGTTGCGGTTCGATCGAGCACAAGATGGGCATCAAGGCCTCCGCCACCTGCGTGATGAACTTCGACGGCGCCAGCGGTTGGCTGGTCGGCGAAGCCAACAAAGGCCTGGCGGCGATGTTCACCATGATGAACTACGAACGCCTGTCCATTGGCATTCAAGGCATCGGTTGCGCCGAAGCGTCGTATCAGAGCGCCGTGGCTTATGCCCGTGAACGTGTGCAGAGCCGCGCACCGACTGGCGCAATGGCCCCGGACAAAGTCGCCGATCCCATCATCGTTCACCCCGACGTGCGCCGCATGCTGCTGAGCATGAAAGCCATGACCGAAGGCGGCCGCGCGTTCGCCAGTTATGTCGGGCAGCAACTCGATCTGGCGAAGTTCTCCGATGATGCGCAGGAACGGGACAGCGCGCAAAACCTGGTGGCGCTGCTCACCCCGATTGCCAAGGCGTTCTTCACCGACACGGGTTTGGAAAGCTGCATCCACGGTCAGCAAGTGTTCGGCGGCCATGGCTACATCCGCGAATGGGGCCAGGAACAATTGGTCCGCGACGTGCGTATTGCGCAGATCTACGAAGGCACCAACGGCATTCAGGCGCTGGACCTGCTGGGGCGCAAAGTGCTCGCCGACAAGGGTGTCGCGCTGCACCAGTTCACCGGCCAGATCCGCCAGTTCGCCGATCAGCCCGCCGCGCCCTACTCCGTTCAACTGCTCGATGCCGTGCAGCGTCTGGAAGACCTCAGCGACTGGCTGCAAGACCAGGCCGCGACCAACCGCAACGAAGTCGGCGCCGCCTCGGTGGAGTATTTGCACCTGTTCGGCTACGTCGCCTACGCCTGGCTTTGGGCGCGCATGGCTCAGGTCGCGAAGAAAAAACACAGCGAAGACCCCGCGTTTTATGGCGCGAAAATCGCCACCGCCGATTTCTACATCCACCGCCTGCTGCCGCGCGTCTTGAGTCTGGAGCAATCCATCCGCGCGGGCAGCGGCTCGTTGTATGGCCTGAGCGCCGAACAGTTCTAACGATTGAACCGCACGCGGTGCCTCGCTCCTCTCATTTTGGCGTTCGCGTTTTTTATTGATCAGCCCTCGCCTGTCTGGCGAGGGCCGCGGGACCTGCTTTTCCATAATAAAAACAAAGGGGCTTCACCATGGACCGTCACACCCGCAATCTCGCTACCCGACTGCTGCTGGCCGGCGGTGTCATCAGCCTCTCGGCCCCCGCCGCTGCTGACTTTATCAAGGACAGCAAGGCCAGCCTTGAGCTGCGCAACTTCTACTTCAATCGCGACTATCGCCAGACCAACGCACCTCAATCCAAACAAGAGGAATGGGCGCAGGGTTTTCTGTTGCGCTACGAATCCGGTTTCACCGAAGGCTTGGTCGGTGTCGGTTTTGATGCCATCGGCCTGCTCGGCGTGAAACTCGACTCCAGCCCCGATCGCGCCGGCTCCGGCCTGCTCAAACGCCATAGCGATACCCGCAAAGGCGCGCAGGACGAATACGGCGAACTGGGCCTGACCGCCAAACTGCGCGCCTCGAAAAGCACGCTGAAACTCGGCACCCTGCTGCCCAAGCTGCCGACGGTGCTGGCCAACGACTCACGGCTGTTGCCGCAAACCTTCAAGGGCGGTCAATTGACGGCGCTGGAAAGCGAAGGCCTGACCGCAGATGCCGGGCGGCTGACGCAGGGCAACCAGCGCGACTCCTCGGACTACGAGGACATGGGCATCACCCGCACCGGCGCCAAGGGCATCACCACGCGTCATCTGGACAGCGACAGCTTCGATTTCGCCAGCCTGAACTACAAATGGACCAGCAATCTGGCGACCGGCTACAGCTATGGTCACCTCGATAATTTCTACAGTCAGCATCTGGTGAACCTGACTTACGTGTTACCGGTGACCACGGGGCAATCGTTGAAGACGGATTTGCGCTTCGCCCGTTCCACCGACGATGGCGGCAGTAACGTCGACAACAATGCGATTGGCGCGATGTTCACCTACAGCCTCGGCGGGCATGCGTTCGGCCTGGGTTATCAGGGCATGAGTGGCGACACGGGCTATGCCTACGTCAACGGTACTGATGCGTTCCTGGTGAACTTCGTGCAGATCGGCGACTTCGCCAGCAAGGACGAAAAATCCTGGCAGGCGCGTTATGACTATAACTTTGCGGCGATGGGGGTTCCGGGTCTGACGTTTATGACTCGCTACCTCACCGGTTCCGATATTGACCTGGGCAGTAATCGTCCGGAAGGCAAGGAATGGGAGCGTGATACCGATATTGGTTATGTGGTGCAGAGTGATCCGCTGAAGAACGTCGGGGTGAAATGGCGTAATGCGACGGTTCGCTCGACCAATTTTGGCAGTGATCTGGATGAGAACCGGTTGATTGTCAGTTATACGTTGCCGATCTGGTAAATCGATCCGGTGTTTGTGAAGGGGGCTCACTTAATGCCGCAGTCACTGCTCCCACATCTCAACAACCCAATCAACTGTAGGAGCTGGCTTGCCAGCGAAGGTCTCAAATGCACCGCGTTTACCCTGTTAAAACGCGTCATCGTTGACGTCCTTCGCGAGCAAGCTCGGCTCCTACAGTTGATCGTGCTCGTATGGAAAACCCGGTCAACTGTAGGAGCTGGCTTGCCAGCGAAGGTCTCAAATGCACCGCGTTTACCCTGTTAAAACGCGTCATCGTTGACGTCCTTCGCGAGCAAGCTCGGCTCCTACAGTTGATCGTGCTCGTATGGAAAACCCGGTCAACTGTAGGAGCTGGCTTGCCAGCGAAGGTCTCAAATGCACCGCGTTTACCCTGTTAAAACGCGTCATCGTTGACGTCCTTCGCGAGCAAGCTCGCTCCTACGGCTCTTCCAAGTGACTCGCCGTAAGGGCGAAACCAATAGTGGCCGTTACCGCAGGAATGGATATGTACACCCTCAGAAACCCCACCGTCTAACACATAGCCTTCGCTGGCAAGCCAGCTCCTACAGTTTGATCGGGGTACATCTCCGTCTTCGCTGGCCAGCCACCGCCCACAGGGGATTAGAAACAGGCGGCCACCATAGTAGGTTAAGATGCCTGCAAACCAGGCCCGCCGCGAGACGCCCGCATGACTGATAACACCCCCCGCCTGATCAAGAAATACCCCAATCGCCGACTGTATGACACCCACACCAGCAGTCACCTGACACTGGCGGACATACGCCAACTGGTGGTTGATAAAGTGGCCTTCCAGGTAGTCGACGCCAAGACCGGCGAGGACCTGACGCGCAGCATCCTCCTGCAAGTCATTCTGGAAGCCGAAAGCGGCGGTGAGCCGATCTTCACCAGCGAAATGCTGATGGGGATTATCCAGTTCTACGGCCCGTATCAAGGCGTACTCGGCAGTTACCTCGACAAGAGCATACAGACCGTCATCGACATCCAGTCCCAAACCGGCGCGCAGTCGTCCGAAGCCTGGAGCACCTTCATGCACCAGCAAGCGCCGGTGATGCAGGACCTGATGCGCCAATATGTCGATCAGTCCAAGGCCCTGTATCTGAACACCCAAAACCTGTTTGGCATGTTTGGCGGCAAGCCGGATGCCGATGGCGGGACGAAAAAAAATGGCGATGGGGAGTAATCCCATCGCCATCGGTGCAACCGTACTGATTTGACTTACTTGTTACCGCTGGTGGTCTTGGCGCTGGCTTCCGGAGCAGCTTTGGCGGCTGCGGCGGTGGCTGCTTCAAAATTGCTCTGAGCGGCTTCGGAAGCCTGTTTCACAGCTTTCTGTGCACTTTCAAACGCAGTACCGGCATTCGCCAGGCCCGACTTGAACGCGGCCACAACTGGCTCGGAACCGGCCGGTGCATTCTTGCTGATCTCTTCAACGAACGCTTGCACCTGCTGGGTGCCGGCCTCGACCTGAGTCGAGGTCAGTTTGGCGATGTCCGACTGCGTGCCCACGATCAGCGCTTGAACCTGACGGTTGAACTCGGCCAGACGTTCGGTTTGCGCGCTCGGCTGGGTGAAAGACGCCTGCAGCTCAGCGAAGCCTTGTGGATCGCGAACGGCCAGCAGCTTGCGAACACCTTCGAAATGCTCTTCGGTGGAGTCACGCAGTGCCTTGAACTGCAACTGGCTCAGCTGTTCAACACTGGCGAACACCTTGCCGCTGATTTGCTGCAGCAGGTCAAGGTTGGCTTTCTGAGCGGTTTGCAGTTTTTCCGAATTGAAAAAAGACATGCTTGAATCTCCTGGTACTGGAAGGCCCTGATGGGCCCGGGGACGCGATAGCGATCCGGCCAGTCATCGCGTTAGCCTTGATATTGCAGTGCACAAAACTATTTGGCAACGCCTATTTTTGTGCAGCGCAAAATAAACTTTGCTCACTGCCCCCCTCTTAGCTATAAACTCCTGTCTATCGAACAGCCAGCCTAGCCTTGTTTAGTCAAAGGGTTTAGAGGGGCAGGTTCTCACGCATGGCGTCAGGAGTTCACGATGGGTCAGGAAGAATATATTGCATTGCAAGATGAAGGCCTTTGCGCCCCTGCTGGTTTATTCGAGCACCTCAATCATCTGCAACGCCTCAATACCCGCAACGTCCTCGACGCCGTGCAGAAGCGCCAGGCAAAAACCTTCGCGCCTTTAAGCCTGCGGCAACTCAGACAACCGACGGCGGCTGACTGGCAGGAATACTTCACTGACCTCGGCCAACGCAGCGTGCTGTTCTGGGACACCTTGCGCCAACGCGGCGACAATACGCTGGCCCACGAACGTGCCGGGTATCCGCTGCTGCTCAAGTTCAACCATGAAACGCTGGTCGATGGCGCCGAGCTGCCACGCCCGGTCAATTACTCGCTGTTGCAGATTCTCGCGGGCCCCGGCCAACGGATCGACAGCAAAAAACAACCCGTGATCATCATTGACCCACGCGGCGGCCACGGCTCGGGGATCGGCGGTTTCAAACAGGATTCGGTCATTGGTGAAAGCCTCAGGGCTGGCCATCCCACCTATTTCATCTCCTTCAGTCACTCGCCACGTCCTGGGCAAACCCTCGCAGACATCGTTGAGGCGCAGGCGCGGTTTATCGAAGTTGTCAGTGCCCGGCATCCGGACAGCACCAAGCCTGTGATCATCGGCAACTGCCAGGCGGGTTGGGCATTGATGGGCCTGGCGGCCAAACGTCCCGAGCTGCCGGGCCTGATCATCGTCAATGGTGCACCGTTGTCCTACTGGGCCGGCGTCAATGGCCGCAATCCGATGCGCTACACCGGTGGTCTGTTGGGTGGCGGCTGGATGGCGCGCCTGGGCAGCGACCTCGGTAATAGCCGCTTCGACGGGACTTGGCTGGTCAGCAATTTCGAGAGCCTCGACCCGGCCAATACCTACTGGGGCAAGTACTACCACCTGTTCAGCGAAGTCGACAGCGAAGCGGCGCGGTTTCTCGATTTCGAACGCTGGTGGGGCAGCCCGACCCTGCTCAATGGCGAAGAAATCGAGATGATTGTCGACGACCTGTTCATCGGCAATCAGCTGTCCGGCGGCCTCGGACGCAAGAGCAGCGGGCTTGATCTCAAACTGATCGAAGTGCCGGTGGTGGTGTTCTGTTCCTACGGCGACAACATCACCTCGCCGCAGCAGGCGCTGGACTGGATCACCGACGTCTATCCCAGCGATCTCGCCTTGCAAAGTGCCGGGCGCACCATCGTTTACCTTCGACACGCCAGCATCGGTCACTTGGGCATCTTCGTTTCCGGCGAAGTGGCTCGGCGTGAACACCGCGAATTGCTCGGCGCGGTCGACACGATCAATGCGTTGCCGGCCGGGCTGTATGAAATGCTCATCGATGATTTGCCGCAGAGCTCAGAGACGCCCTACACCGTGCGTTTCGAACCTCGGCGAATTGCCGATATCCATGGCGACGCCAAACCGCCCCGCGATGATGATCGCGAATTCGCCCTGGTCGAGCGCGCCTCTGTCATCAACAACGGCCTGTACGACGGCTTCGTACGTCCATGGTTGCGCCAGTTGATCAACGAACCGAGCGCCGAGTTGATGCGCAAGGCCCACCCTTTCCATCAGCAGCAAGTACTGTGGAGCAGCTTGAACCCGGCGCTGTGGTGGCTGGCCGATAGCGTCGCCCAAGTGAACAACAATCGTCATCCCGCCAGCCTGGACAACCCGTTGCTAGCTTGGCAGGAACTGTTTTCCAACCAGGTGCAGGACGCGTTGAACGGCTACCGCGATCTGCGTGATGCGGCTCAGGAAATGTGTTTCTACGGTGTATATGGCGTCCTCAATAGCCTCGCCGGCAATGCGCCGGGGCGCAATCTTCAGGCGCACGCCGAGCTGCATGACAAGGCCCTGATCGAACGTTTACAGGACGCCCTGCCCCTTGGCGGCCTGATGGAAGCCTTGATCCGTATCCTCTTTTTGCTCGGCCGCGACAGCGACGAACCCGGCAAGAACAGCGTCGAGAAACTGATCCAGCAAATGCAGGTGCTGCTGCAGGACTACAGCGCGGAGCCGCTCGATCTTCGCGAAACCGTCAGCCTGCAAAAACTGCTGGTCGCCACTTACCCGCAAGAAAGCCTGCAAAGCTTGCCGTTGATGCTTCCCGAGGCCGAAGAGCGCCAGCAGGTGCTGGCCGCCGTCGCCAATTTGCTGCCGGAACTGCTGACTGGCAACGGGGCTGAACACCCGTTCTGGTGCACCTTGCACACACTGTTCGACGTCCCATTGCCGGGCTTCAGCCTGACCCAATCGCCCGGTGAGGCTGATGTCGTCAAGCAGCAAGCCCCGGTAGTAACACCGGAGCCGGTCAAGCAAAAAGCGCCGGTGGTCGCGCCTGAGCCGATCAAGCAGAAAGCACCCGTGGTAACGCCTGAACCGATCAAACAGACAGTACCGGCCGTCGCTCCCGAACCCATCAAACAGGCAATCCCGGCCGTCGCTCCCGAACCCATCAAACAGGCAATCCCGGCCGTCACACCTAAGCCGACTGCACCAAAAATCCCGGCAGTGCCCCACAAGCCCACCGCCAAGGTGGCGACGCCACTGCACAAACCAACCAAGAACAAAAAAGGCGTGAAAAAGCCTCCCGTGCTGTAACGCTGAATCGCTGACGAGACCGCGTCAGACCGGCGCGGCCTCCTCGATTTCAAACGATTCATCGGCCCGATACTGACCGGGCGTCATGCCAAACCAGCGGCTGCACGCTTTGTTGAAGCTGCTGTGGTCATGAAAACCAAGGAGATACGCCACATGCTTCATGTTGAAGTGAGAATGGCGCAGGTAGAAATCAGCCAATTGCCGGCGCACCGCGTTCTGCACGTCCTTGAACTGCGTGCCTTCCTTTTCCAGGGCGCGCTGCAACGTTCGCTTGCTGATGTTCAACGCCGCGGCAATCGACTCCATGTCGCATTGCCCCTGGCCCTGACTCAAGCGCTCGGTGATCAGCGCGCGAATCCTGCCGACAATGCAGAATCCAAACAGCAGGTCCAATTGCGCCTCGGCAAAACTGTCATGCAGCACCGCCAACGCTTCGTTGGCCATGCTCAACGGACGCAGCAACTCCTGCTCGTCAAACACAATGCTGTCGTATGCCGCGTCGAAATGCAGCGCGCAGCCAAACAACCGCCGATGCTCGGAGGTGTCTTCCGGTTCGGGATAGGTGAAGCCGACGCTCAAGGGTTGCGGGGCGTTGCCGCCCGCCAGCTTACGGCAGAAACCCAGCAACGAAGCGAGCCCTGCATCAGTGTATTGGCGAGGTTTGACCGAACCCACTTGTTGATGGTCGAGGCCGGACAGTCGGTAGTTCTGCTGTTCCGAGGTAAAGAAAAGACTGAATCCCGTGCCAATCAACGGACTGAAACGGACCAGGCGTTCAAGGGCTTTTTTCAGATTCAGGCTGGACATCATGGTGTAGCCGACGATCTGAAAACTGCCGGGGTGAAAGCTTCCATAGGCTTTCAAGCCAATGTCCGGATCCCCCGAGGCCTGTGCGGCCAGTTCCCACAATCGATAGATCGCCCTTCGCTCGCAAAACGCTCCTGGTTTGTTCGCGAGATCAATATCCAGTCCAGCCTCCCGACACAGACTGGCAACATCCAGTCCCTGAGCCGAGAGCGTATTGACCAGCACGCTGGCATAGCCTGAACTCATTCTATACATGGCGTCCTCAATGACCTGTGGAACCGAACATCCTGTCCGGAGCCATAACTGATCTACGGTACAGCAAATAGTAACTGGCGGTTTAATTCGAAAAGTTGACCTCAGTATAGGTATTCACACGTTTTTGCCAGGCTCACGCACCGGTCGTCGCTTATTGACTCCACGTTACCTGTAGCAGCTGTCGAGCCTGCGAGGCTGCGTTCGGCGGTGAAGCCGTCGTAAAACCTGACCGCGAGGTTTTCCTGAAACACCGAGTTGCCTGATTTCACGACGGCTGCGCCGCCGAACGCAGCCTCGCAGGCTCGACAGCTGCTACATAAGCGATCTCATGCCAACACACCCACGCATGCGGGCGACGCCAAAAGTTGCTACCCGTCGATTCGACCGGGGATTGGCACCGTTGGACACCAGACAGTCACCTCTCAACACTTCCGCACACTCGGCCAATACCGAACAATCCTTGCATCTTGCAGCGCAATATAAAAAAAGGTAGTGAGTCGATGAAGTCGCTTAGTCGTATTGCGTTGGTAACGGGTGGTATGGGTGGGATTGGCACTGCGATTAGCCAACGCCTGTACAAGGAAGGATTCAAAGTCATTGTCGGTTGCAGCTCTGATTCCGCCCGCAAGAATGACTGGATTGCCGCACAACTGGCGGCGGGTTATCAGTTTGAATGTATCTACGGCGACATCACCGATTGGGAGTCGACGCGCAAGGCTTTCGAGATGGCCCGCGAACAATTCGGCCCGATCGATGTACTGGTCAACAACGCCGGTATTACGCGTGATGCGTCGTTCCGCAAACTCACCCCCGAAGACTGGAACGCCGTCATCGGCACCAACCTCAGCGGCGTGTTCAACACCACCAAACAGGTGATTGAAGGCATGTTGGCCAAGGGCTGGGGCCGGATCATCAACATTTCCTCGATCAACGGCCAGCGTGGCCAGTTCGGCCAGACCAACTACAGCGCGGCGAAGGCCGGTATTCACGGTTTCACCATGGCACTGGCCCGGGAAGTGTCGGGCAAAGGCGTGACCGTCAACACCGTCTCCCCTGGCTACATCCAGACCAGCATGACTGCGGCCATCCGCCCGGACATTCTCGACACCATGATTGCGGCCACACCGGTCGGGCGTCTTGGCCAACCCGAAGAAATCGCCTCCATCGTCGCCTGGCTGGCGTCCGATGAATCGGGCTACAGCACCGGCGCCGACTTCTCGGTCAACGGCGGCATGAACATGCAATAGGCCTGTCGGGGCATGGACGCCCCCGCTCCCGCTCGACACACATTTAATGAGGTCATGCATGAACGAAGTCGTAATCGTTGCCGCTACGCGCACCGCCATTGGCAGTTTTCAAGGTGCCTTGGCCGCCATTCCCGCCACCGAACTGGGTGCTGCGGTGATTCGCCGCCTGCTGGAACAGACCGGTATCGATGCCGCGCAGATTGATGAAGTGATCCTCGGCCAAGTGCTGACAGCCGGGTCGGGGCAAAACCCGGCACGCCAGACCGCGATCAAGGCCGGCCTGCCCTTTACCACCCCTGCCCTGACCCTGAACAAAGTCTGCGGCTCCGGCCTCAAGGCTGTGCAGCTCGCGGTCCAGGCTATTCGTTGCGGCGACGCCGAACTGGTGATTGCCGGCGGTCAGGAAAACATGAGCCTGGCCCCTTACGTTCTGCCAAAGGCGCGCACCGGCCTGCGCCTGGGTCATGCGCAACTGCAAGACAGCGTGATTCAGGATGGTTTGTGGGACGCCTTCAACGACTACCACATGGGCATTACCGCCGAGAATCTGGCGAGCAAGTACGAGATCAGTCGCGAAGATCAGGACGCCTTCGCCGCCGCTTCGCAACAGAAAGCCGCTGCGGCCATCGAAGCCGGTTACTTCAAGCGTGAAATCACCCCGATCCTGATTCCTCAGCGCAAAGGTGAGCCGCTGGTCTTCGACACCGACGAACAACCGCGCCCGGACAGCACGCTCCAGGCACTGGGTAACCTCAAACCGGCCTTCCAGAAAACCGGCAGCGTCACCGCCGGCAATTCGTCGACCCTCAACGATGGCGCCGCCGTATTGATGCTGGCCAGCGAAGCCAAGGCCCTGGCACTCGGTTTGCCGGTACTGGCGCGCATCAAGGCTTACGCCAGTGCCGGTGTAGACCCGTCGATCATGGGCATCGGCCCGGTGCCCGCTACCCGTCTGGCATTGACCAAAGCCGGCTGGAGCCTCGACGACCTCGACCTGATCGAAGCCAACGAAGCCTTCGCCGCGCAATCACTTGCGGTCGGCAAGGAGCTGGGTTGGGACACCAGTAAAGTCAACGTCAACGGCGGCGCGATTGCCCTGGGGCATCCGATCGGCGCATCGGGCGCGCGGATTCTGGTGTCGCTGTTGCATGAGCTGATTCGTCGTGATGGCAAGAAAGGCCTGGCCACGTTGTGCATCGGTGGCGGCCAGGGTGTCAGCCTGGTGATCGAACGCTAAGAAGAAACACAGGACTGCTTGCTTGACTGCCAACGCGGCGCCGAAGTCCGGCGCCGCGGTTTTTTTCTGCCCGGTTTATTGATGTGGGCAAGGAGTTCCATGGACAACAACGCGCATACTTTCAACACCTTCTGGTCAGGCCAGGTCCCGTTCATTGCCTCCTTTGCAGTGCAACAATTACGCCTCTGGGTCAGCACCAATCCGTGGTTCACGGGGCAGGAATACAGCGAGTGGTTTGACCTGCCGCGCGACACCCTGGACAGCCTGCAATCGGACTATCAGCAGCAATGGGGCGAACTCGGCCAGCGCCTGCTGACCGGTCAGCCCTTCAGCTTCGACGATCGACGTTTCGCCAGCGGTAACTGGAGCCAGCCGCTGTTCGGCTCCCTCGCGGCGTTTTACCTGCTCAATGCCGGGTTTCTCTTGAAACTGCTCGATAAACTGCCGATCAAGGACAAGAAACCACGCCTGCGCCTGCTGTATCTGGTAGAGCAAGCCATCGCCGCCGGCGCGCCGAGCAACTTCCTCGCCAGTAACCCCGATGCCCTGCAACGGGTCGTCGATACGCAAGGCAGCAGCCTGCTCACGGGCATGTTGCACCTGGCCAGCGACCTGCAGGAAGGCAAGATGCGCCAGTGCGACAGCGGCGCCTTCAAGGTCGGTGTCGATCTGGCCAATACCCCCGGTGAAGTGGTCTTCGAGAACGAACTGTTCCAGCTGATCCAGTACTACCCACAAAGCGAAACCCAGTACCAGCGCCCGGTTTTCGTCGTGCCGCCGTCGATCAACAAGTACTACATCCTCGACCTGCGCCCGGACAACTCGATGGTTCGCCACCTGTTGCAGCAAGGCCACCCGGTGTTTCTGATGTCGTGGCGCAACTTCGACCAGGCACACGCCGACACCACTTGGGATGACCTGATCGAAACCGGCATCATCAAAGGCCTGCAAGTGACCCGTGAGATCAGCGGTGAGCAACGGCCCAATTGCGTCGGTTTCTGCATTGGCGGCACCTTGTTGAGCTCGGCGCTGGCGGTATTGGCGGCGCGCGGTGACAAAGACATCGCCAGCGTCAGCCTGCTGACCACGTTCCTCGATTACCTCGACACCGGCCCCATTGACATCTTCGTCGACGAAGAACTGGTGGCCTACCGCGAGCGCACCATCGGCGGCCTGAATGGCCCGATCGGCCTGTTCAAGGGCGAAGACATGGGCAATACCTTCTCGCTACTGCGCCCCAACGATTTGTGGTGGAACTACAACGTCGACAAATACCTCAAGGGCCAGAAACCCAACGCGCTGGACCTGCTGTTCTGGAACAACGACAGCACCAACCTGCCGGGGCCGATGTACTGCTGGTATCTGCGCCACACCTATCTGCAGAACGACCTGAAATCCGGCGAGCTGGACTGCTGCGGCGTCAAGCTGGACCTGCGCGCCATCGATGCGCCAGCGTATATTCTCGCCACCCACGACGACCACATCGTGCCGTGGCGAAGCGCTTACGCCAGCACCGCGTTGCTCTCCGGAACCAAGCGCTTTGTGTTGGGCGCCTCGGGCCATATCGCCGGGGTGATCAACCCGCCCGCCAAGGAAAAACGCAACTACTGGACCAACAACCGGATCACCGAGGACCCGGAAACCTGGTTCAAAAATGCCCAGCAACACGCGGGTAGCTGGTGGAATGACTGGTTCGTCTGGCTGGCCGAACAATCCGGCGAACGCCAACCTTCGGTACTGCACACCGGAAACGCCCAATACCCGGCGATCGAGTCGGCACCGGGGCGTTACGTGATGCAATGACCGCCAGCCTCGCGCGATAACGTCATGCGAGGCTGCACCCGGCTCTGTAGCAGCTGTCGAGCTTGCGAGGCTGCGCCCGGTTCTGTAGCAGCTGTCGAGCCTGCGAGGCTGCGCCCGGCTCTGTAGCAGCTGTCGAGCTTGCGAGGCTGCGTTCGGCTGCGAAGCAGTCGTCAATCCTGTGTACGCGGTGAATCTGACACACCGCATTGTCTGACTTTACGACTGCTTCGCAGCCGAACGCAGCCTCGCAAGCTCGACAGCTGCTACAGGGTCCAATGCCCCACCGTGGGCCCCCTTGGCCCTTCTCCGCAAAAAAACCCAAACACAGCACACCGATTCAATATCCCCGCCGCGATCTACGTAACCATGACTTCCTCACTCACCCCGTAAGGACATCGTCATGGCCATCGCAAAAGCTGTTCCTGGCAAAACCCTGCTGACCCCGACCGACCACACGCTGATCATGATCGATCACCAGTCGCAAATGTCCTTTGCGACCAAGTCGATCGACGCCGTCACCCTGCGCAATAACGCCGCGCTCGTCGCCAAGGCTGCGCGTGGGTTCAAGGTCTCGACCATCCTCACCACCGTTGCCGAGAAGAGTTTTTCCGGCCCGATCTTCGATGAAATCAAATCGGTGTTCCCGGAACACAACGTCATCGACCGTACTAGCATGAACACGTGGGAAGACGAGCGCATTGCCGTCGAGGTCAACACATTCGGCAAGCAGAAAATCGTCCTGGCCGGCCTGTGGACTTCCGTATGCATCGTCGGCCCGGCGCTGTCGGCCATTGACCAGGGTTTTGAGGTGTATGTGATTGCCGATGCCTGTGGCGACGTCACCACCGAAGCCCATGAAATGGCCATGCAGCGCATGATCCAGATCGGCGCGCGGCCGATGACTTCGTTGCAATACCTGCTTGAGCTGCAGCGTGACTGGGCGCGTAGCGAGACTTACGATGAAACGGTGAAAACCTCGATTGCCAATGGCGGCGCCTACGGTCTGGGCCTGATCTACGCCAAGACCATGTTTGGTGCTTCGGAAGGCCATTAAGCGCCTGCTAAAAACAAGCGACTCCGCAGAGTTCCGGAGTCGCTGCCACCGTGGTGTTTGGTCCATGAAGTGTTCCTCGCAAGACCTGAAACCCGGGGTGCCATTTTTGTTGTTGGTGTTGGTCGCCGGCACGGCCGGGACAGCCCGGGCCAACGAACCGGCAGAAAACGCCGAGGGTTTTCTGGACGGGTCGGCGCTTTCGGTGCTCAGTCGAAACTTCTACCTCAACAGTGACTACCGGTCCCCGTCACCGGCGGACAAAAACTATAAACAGGAGTGGGCTCAAGGCTTTATCGGCACTTTCGAATCCGGTTTCACACCTGGCACGATGGGCGTTGGCCTCGATGCGCACGCGTTTTTGGGATTGAAACTGGACGGAGGCAAGGGCCATTCCGGGACGGGACTGTTGCCCGTGGACGCTGACGGCCGCAGCGAAGACAACTACTCCAGCGGTGGCGGCGCCGTGAAAGTCAGGGCTTCGCGAACCACGTTGGCCTTTGGTGAAATGCTGGTGGAAACCCCGGTGTTCGACACCGCGGACAAACGCCTGCAACCGGAGTACGCCACCGGTTTTTTGTTGAACAGCCATGAAATCGATGGCATGAACCTGGTGGCTGGCCATTTCACCGCGTTCAAGAACCAGGACAGTTCTTCGGGCAAGGACAACTTTTTTGGTTACGGCGCCAACACTGAGGCCGGCGGCATTTCGTTTCTCGGGGCCGACCTGTTTACCCAGAGCCCGGTCGGCGGTGCCCTCTACGCCTCAGAGTTGACCGACACCTGGCATCAGTACTACGCCAACCTGCACTTGAAACAGTCCAGCGTGTTCCTCGACGCCAATGTCTATCACACGCGGGACACCGGCCAAGCGCTGGCCGGCCCTATCGACAACACGGCATCGAGCCTGTCGGGCAAATACACCCTCGGTGCACATGCCTTTACCCTGGCCTGGCAAAAAATCAATGGCGACACACCGTTCGATTTCGTCGGTGGCGACTCCATCTACCTCGCCAACTCGATCAAGTACGCCGACTTCAACGGCGCCCATGAACGCTCCTGGCAAGCCCGCTACGACCTCGACCTGGCGACCTACGGGATTCCCGGGCTGAGCTTCATGACTCGCTATGTGACGGGCAGCCAGATCGACGGCACCCATGCGCCCCAGGGCGGGGCCTACAACCCGTTCGACGAGACGACCGGCGAGTTTGTGCCTCAACAAGGGGATGGCGGACGGCATTGGGAGCGGGACATCGATTTGCGTTACGTCGTGCAATCCGGCTCGGCCAAGGGCTTGTCGCTGCAACTGTCCCATGTGTCGCACCGGGCGAACACGGCTCAGGCCGGTGATGACATCGACCGGGTTTATGTGGTTATCCAGTACCCGCTGAGTTTTGGACACCTTTAAAAATGGCGGAAGGCAGCCGGAGTCGAACCTGCCCGGGAACGGATGCCGTCCCCAACCGGGTTTGAAGCCCGGCCGCGCCACCGGGCGCGATTGCCTTCCTTGAAATCAGTGTAAATCCTTGTAGGAGCTGGCTTGCCAGCGAAGGCGTCCTCAACCCAGACGAATGTATTGCCTGACAGAACGCTTTCGCTGGCAAGCCAGCTCCTACAGAGCGAAGGCGTTCGTAAGTGCCACGAATGCGTTGCCTGACAGGGCGCTTTCGCTGGCAAGCCAGCTCCTACAGAGCGAAGGCGTCCGCAGGCTCGATGAATGTATTGCCTGACAGGACGCTTTCGCTGGCAAGCCAGCTCCTACAGAGGTTGGGTTGCCAGGGCGTTGTCGAGACGGATGTGGCGTTTGTCGCCCAATCGTCGGGTCAGGCCTATCCGGTCGAAGTATTCGAGAATCTGAATGCTGCGCTTGCGACCGAGGCCCACCGCATCGCGAAAAGCCGAAACCTGAATCACCGGGTTCTCGGCCGCCAGTTGCATCAGCATAGCCGCCAATCGGCGCAACACCGCGTCGGTGTAAAACAGGTCACGGACCACTTGATGCAGCAACCCCAGCCGCGCCATTTTGCGCAGCAGCAAGCGCACCGCGGCTTCATCGTGACCCAAGTCGCGCACCCACGGTGGATCGAAACCGGCCTGCTCGAACAACGGCTGCAACTGTTGCCACAAGGCCTCATCGTCTGCACTCAAACGTACCTGATGAACCGGTAAATGCAGCCATGGCCCGCTGGCCGTTATGTCACCGCTGGCCAGCAGTTCGTCAAGCAGGCTGATGAATGTCGGGCGGTCCAGTGTGGTGCCGGTGAAGCGACGCAGGCGATCGCGGTCCGGTCCCATTTGATCCGGTTCAAGTTGATGAAAGCGTGCGAGGTGTTCCAGCAGCGGTACTTTCAAAGCGTCCCAACGGTCAGCACTGAACAACAACGGACCTTGGCGGGTGTCGATCAAACGCACGTCATCGGGCAACACCCACGTGCTGCGCGGACGGTTGAACTGACGCTCCAACTGCTGCGGGTCGAGCCCGGAGGCGCTGTTAGTCAACAGCGCAGGTAACACGGCTTCCAGACTGTCAGTTGTGGCCAGTGCCTGTAGCTGCGCCAGACGCTCGGGACTTCGGCGTTGTCGGGTCGGGGCGAAAAGGTCGAGCACCCGGCCACCGCCGAGGGTGCGTTGAGCGCTCTGGTCACGCAGGATCAACGGATCGCCCTGTACCGCATGCACCGGCGCCTTCAGCAGAATCTGCGCGAACATCCGCTCACCCGGCAACAGGCTGGAACCCTCCAGCAACGCCACCCGCCCCGTCACATCCTGAGTCCCCAGGTGCACGTGCACCGGTTGAAAGTGTTCGAAGGCGTGGGGTTCGCTGGCCAACAAGTGCATCTCGATGTCCACACGCTGGGTTGGCGCATACAACCAGTCGGCCAACAGCCAGTGACCCCGGTGAATCTGCTCCAGTGCCAAGCGCTCGGCGCTCAGGTTCAAGGCGACTCGCCGGCCGGCAAATGCGCTGTCCGCAGCCTGGTTCTGCGCATGCAGCCCGCGCACCCGCACCGGTTTGCCCTGCGGACCGAGCAACAGCGTATCGCCCACCGCAACCTGCCCGGACAGCGCCGTGCCGGTCACGACAATACCGGCACCGGCCACGCTGAAGGCACGGTCAATCGGCAAACGAAAACCACCCAGGGTACTGCGTTGGAGCACGTCATGTTGCGCGTCGAGCAAGGCTTGGCGCAGTGTATCGACACCCTCCCCGGTCACGCTGGACAACGCAATCTGCGGCGCATCGGCATAAGGACCGGGCGCCAGCAACGCTTCGATTTGTTCGCGCACGGCCTGCACTCTCGCCGTATCAACCCGATCGCACTTGGTGATCGCGATCAATGCCCGTGGGATGCCCAGCAGTTCGACGATAGCCAGGTGTTCGCGCGTCTGCGGCATGACGCCGTCGTCCGCCGCTACCACCAACAACACCAGATCAATGCCCTGAGCCCCGGCCAGCATGTTGTGGGTGAAGCGCTCATGACCGGGCACGTCGATAAAACCGGTCAGGGCCGCGCCGGGTTCGAGCGCTGCGTAGAGATAGCCGAGGTCGATGGTCATGCCGCGTTCACGTTCTTCCCGGCGACGATCACCGGCCTGGCCGGTCAAGGACTGGAGCAATAACGTCTTGCCGTGGTCGATGTGCCCTGCCGTTCCGACGATCACCCTGGCGCACCCTCCTCCTGCAATTGATCGAGTTGAGCCAGCCACGCCGGCTCGTCGTCCAGTTGCCGCAGGTCCAGCCACACGGCGTCGTCATCGATGCGCCCGAGCACCGGAATCGGCAACGCACGCAGGCCCGCTTCCAGATTGAGCAAGCAGCGCCCGCGCAGACGTTTCGACGCCTGCGGCCGCAGACACAACGCGGCACTCGGCAAGCGCGCCACGGGTTGGCTGCCGCTGCCGATCATGCCCAGCGCCGGCACCGCGCTGACGCTCCAGCCATCGCCCAGCACCTGTGCCAGCGACGGTTGCAGGCGTTCGGCTTGCGCGAGGATGTCGGCCTGAGGACGGGTCAGCAGGCGCAATGCCGGCAGGCGTTCGGCCAGGCGATCCGGATCGCGGTACAGGCTCAACACCGCTTCGAGGGCAGCCAAGGTCAGTTTGTCGACCCGCAGGGCTCGCTTGAGTGGGTTCTTCTTGATCTTCGCGATCAGTTCCTTGCGCCCGACAATCAACCCGGCTTGCGGACCGCCGAGCAATTTGTCGCCACTGAACGTGACGATGTCCGCGCCATCGATCAGCGCCTGATGCACCGTCGGTCCGGCGGGCAAGCCCCGGCCCGTCAAGTCCAACAGGCTGCCGCTGCCGAGGTCTTCCAGTAGCGGCAGCCCATGTTTGTGGGCCAACGCCGCCAGTTGCGCCGTCGGAACACTCGTGGTGAACCCCTGAATGCTGTAATTGCTCGCGTGCACACGCATGAGCAAACCGCTGCGCGGACCGATGGCGGCTTCGTAATCCCGGGCATGGGTGCGGTTGGTGGTGCCCACTTCGTGCAGCTTCACCCCGGCGCGCGCCATGATATCGGGGATGCGAAAAGCGCCGCCGATTTCAATCAGTTCGCCTCGGGAAATGATGCCTTCCTTCCTCGCGCCCAGGCTGTTGAGGGTCAGCAATACTGCAGCGGCATTGTTGTTGACCACCGTCACCGCCTCGGCGCCGGTCAACTCGCGAATCAGGCCTTCGATCAAATCATCACGGTCGCCGCGCTTGCCGCTGTGCAGGTCAAATTCGAGATTGAGCGGATAGCGTGCGGCGATCAGCACCGCATCGATAGCTTCCTCTGGCAACAGTGCGCGACCGAGGTTGGTGTGCAGGACGGTGCCGGTCAGGTTGAACACGCGGCGGATATGGCTGCGATGCGGAGTGGCCAAGCGTTCTCCCGCCCTGCCGGCCAAGACTTCAGGAGCGATTTCAATGGCGTCGATTTGCCCTGAGACAACCTGCGCACGCAAGTCTTCAAGCAATTGCCGCAGGCTGCTCAGCAGCGCGTCACGCCCGTAACGCTCGGCCAATGGCTGGCAGGCAGGATGGCGCAGCAAACTGTCGATGGAGGGCAGCCGCAGGGTTGAGCTGGCGGATCTGGAGGACATCAGGCGCTCCCGCAAACGTTGACCGTCGCGCCTGAGTGTAGCCGTTGTGCTTAATCGCCTCCGGGAGCGAGCAGAAGATTCGGTGCCGGGCGTAAATAACCTTCCTGCTCAAGGCGCATGTCCAGCATCAGGCTGGTCAGGTCCGCCGACAGCGCCTCGGCCTCGGCGTCGTTTTCCAGATAAAGCAGTTTCAGGTAGCTGCGGCAACCGGGACAGACTTCCGCGCGCAACGGTGCCTGATTGGCGGCGTGACGGTCGTCATCGAGGCGCACATATTCCAGGCCTTTGCTCTGTTCGCAATACACGCATTTGACCCGCACCACATGCCATTCGCAGGCGCACAGCGAGCACACCAGGTAACGCAAACCGTTGTATTTGCCGCGATGGCGAATCACCCCGGCCATGGCCGGCGAACCACAGGCCGGGCACTGATTGAGGCTGTCGCCGGGTTTCAGTGCAAGGTCAGGCGTGTGCAGCAGCCAGTGACTCCAGGCGGCCTGCAATGCGGCGCCGAGAAACGGCACCAACGCTGCCGGCACCAGCGCGTACTGACCACTGACCAAGGCAATCGCCCACGCCTTGCGTTGCCCGGCATCGGCCTTGCGCAAGGTCGCCACGGCGTTCTCGACCGCAGGTTGCGTGGGTGACGCGTAACGCTGCAACAAGGCGTCGAGCCACGGCAACCAACCCACCTCGCGTGCCAGGCTATCGGCGGCGAACGGTGGCAAGCCGTGTTGCTGGCACAACCGCAGGCGTTCAGGATCAGGTATGGCCGATACGGGCGGATCGTCCAGCAAACGCTGCTGCACGTGGCACAGGCCCGCCACCATTCGCAGGTAATCGGCCAGCGGATTGCCTTCGGCCAGGTGTTCCAGACGCAAGGCGCGCAGGGTGAACAGGTTGTTCGGTGGCTGATGCAGAAACGGCGGTGAACTCGCCGCCGCTTCGATCTCTCCAGGCTCAAGAATCGTCGCCAAGGGGTTATCCTTTTTTGCTGATCGGCCGGTCGGGGTTCTCGTCGCGGGTCACTTCCCGATACCAGAGTTCATGGTGCTTCTTCGCCCAGGCGCGGCTGACCCAGCCATGCAGCATGGCGTTGACCGAACCCTTGATCCAGATGCCGGCATAGATGTGCACGATGATGCTCAGTATCAGTACAAACCCGGCCAGCGCATGCAGCAGCATCGCCCAGCGAATCGACGTAATGCCGAAGTAATCGCTGAAGTACACCCGCCAGATCACCAGGCCGCTGAACAGCAACACCAGCATGCACAGCAGCAATGTCCAGAACAGCAGCTTCTGCCCGGGGTTGTACTTGCCAATGGGCGGCACACCCTCTTCTTCGTTGCGGATCACCCGCCCGACACGCCGCAGCCACAAGCGGTCATTGCTGATAAAGAAATTCGCCCGGAAGAATTGAATCACCAATCCCAGAAACAGCATGAACATCACCACGCCCATGAACGGATGCAGGATGCGCGTCCACGGCCCGCCGCCAAACAGGTTGGTCAGCCAGAACAGTGCCGGATGAAACAACGCCAGCCCCGACAGCGCCGCCATGAAGAAGAAAATCGCCACCAGCCAGTGGTTGGTGCGCTGGTTCGAGGTGTAGCGCAGGATCTGTCTGCGGATCATGGTCTGTTCTCCCCGCGCGGATCAAAGGTGTGTACCGACGGATCGACCTCATGCACCGCAGGATCGACCGTGGGCGGCAGTTCATCCTCCTCAACCAGCTGTGGTCCGACGCGCACGTAGTGGAAGAAACCGGCCAGCACCGCCAGCCCCATGGCCAGCAACCCCAAGGGTTTGCTCACGCCCTTCCACAAGTCCACCAACGGACTGATGGTCGGCGCGCTCGGTAGGCCGGCATACAACTTCGGCGTGTCGGCGTGGTGCAGCACGTACATGACGTGGGTGCCGCCGACCCCTTCGGGGTCGTACAGGCCCGCGTTGTCGAAGCCCCGACTCTTGAGGTCGACGATGCGCTCCGCCGCATGTTCCTTCATGTCTTCCTTGGTGCCGAAGACGATGGCGCCGGTCGGGCAGGTTTTCACGCAGGCCGGCTCCAGGCCCACGGCGACCCGGTCCGAACACAGCGTGCATTTGTAGGCCTTGTGATCCTTTTGCGAGATGCGCGGAATGTTGAACGGGCAACCGGTGATGCAATAACCGCAGCCGATGCAATGGTCCTGGTCGAAATCGACGATGCCGTTGGCGTGCTTGATGATCGCACCAGGGCTGGGGCACGCCGCCAGGCAGCCGGGCTCGGCACAGTGCATGCAGCCGTCCTTGCGGATCAACCACTCAAGGTTGCCGGCGTCGGTTTCATGCTCGGTGAAGCGCATCAGCGTCCAGGTTTCTGCGGTGAGGTCCTGAGGATTGTCGTAGGTGCCGTGGTTGTGACCGACGTCGTCGCGCAGCTCGTTCCATTCCGAGCAGGCGACCTGGCACGCCTTGCAGCCAATGCACTTGGTGGTGTCGATCAGCTTGGCCACTTCTTCCTGATTGCGCACTGACGACGGCAACGTGGTAGTGGCCGAACGGGCGATGATGTCTTGGCTGGCCATTTAGACTTTCTCCACGTTGACCAGGAATGACTTGGATTCCGGGGTCTGAGTGTTGCCATCGCCGAGGAACGGCACCAGGGTGTTGGTCAGGTAACCGTGACGCGTGAGCCCGGTGAACCCCCAGTGCAACGGGATACCGATCTGGTGTACCACTTGATTGTTGACCTGCAACGGCCGGATGCGCTTGGTCACAACCGCCACCGCTTCGATGAAGCCGCGCTTGGAACTGACCCGCACTTTGTCGCCGGCAACGATGCCTTTTTCTTTCGCCAGCACTTCACCGATCTCGACGAACTGCTCCGGTTGGGCAATCGCGTTGAGCTTGCAATGCTTGCTCCAGAAGTGGAAATGCTCGGTCAGCCGGTAGCTGGTCGCGGCGTACGGATAATCCTTGGCCACGCCGAGGCTATCCCAGACCGAATCGAAGATCCGCGCCGCCGGGTTACTGGTGGCTTTCTTGTTGTCCGGGTGCAGCGGGTTGATCCCGATGGGGGTTTCGAACGGCTCGTAATGCTCAGGGAATGGCCCTTCATTCATCTTGTCCACGGCAAAGAACCGCGCCACGCCTTCCGGGTTCATGATGAACGGATTCATCCCGGCTTCCGGTGCCGAGTCAGCCTTGAAGTCCGGCACATCGGTGCCGCCCCAGACTTTGCCGTTCCACCACACCAGGCGTTTTTTCTCGTCCCATGGCTTGCCTTGCGGGTCACACGAGGCGCGGTTGTACAGAATCCGTCGGTTCGCCGGCCAGGCCCACGCCCAGCCCTGATGCTGTTTCATGCCGTACGGATCGCTGTTGTCGCGCCGGGCCATCTGGTTGCCCGCCTCGGTCCAGCTGCCGCAGAAAATCCAGCAGCCTGATGCGGTGCTGCCGTCATCCTTGAGCTGAGCGAAACCGGCGAGTTGCGCGTTGCCCTTGATCGCCGCGCCCGTGGCGTCGGTGAAATCGGTGGTGGCGGAGCCGTTGATTTCCTTGGCCAGTTCTTCCGGTGAAGGCTCGTCGGGGACTTTGTACGGCCAGGACAGCTTGAGGATAGGCTCGGCATACGCGCCGCCGTTGGCCTGGTAACGCTGACGCAGACGGATGAACAACTCGCTCATGATCCGCACGTCGGTGCGCGCTTCACCCGGCCCGTCCGCGCCTTTCCAGTGCCATTGCAGCCAGCGGCTGCTGTTGACCAGCGAGCCGTCTTCTTCGGCGAAACAGGTGGTGGGCAGGCGAATCACTTCGGTCTGGATGTCGGCACTTTTCACGTCGTTGTACGGCCCGACATTGCGCCAGAATTCCGAGGTTTCGGTGGACAGCGGGTCCATCACTACCAGCCATTTCAACTTGGCCAGTGCCGCCGTCACCCGGTTCTTGTCAGGCAACGCGGCGATCGGGTTGAAGCCCTGGCACATGTAGCCGTTGACCTTACCCTGGCCCATCAGGTCGAAGACCTTGAGGATGTCGTAGTTGGGGATATCCAGCTTCGGCAAGTAGTCGTAAGCCCAATTGTTCTCGACGGTGGCATTGGCGCCGTACCAGGATTTCATCAGGCTGACGTGGAACTTGCTGTAGTTCTGCCAGTAGGACAATTGCCCCGGACGCAGCGGTTTTTGCGTGCGCTTGGTGATGTAGGCGGCGTAATCCTGCTCGGCGTCGCCCGGCAGGGTCAGGTAACCCGGCAGCGAGTTGGACAGCAAGCCCAAGTCGGTCAGGCCCTGGATATTGGAGTGCCCGCGCAAGGCATTGACGCCGCCGCCTGGCATGCCGACGTTGCCCAGCAGCAGTTGCACCATCGCCGCGCTGCGGATGATCTGCGAGCCGATCGAGTGTTGCGTCCAGCCCAGGGCATAGAGAATCGTCATGGTCTTGCCCGGTTGCGAGCAGGTGGCGATTTCTTCCCAGATTTTCTGCATGGCATCGACCGGCATCCCGCAAATCTGGCTCGCCAGCTGGATGTTGTAGCGGCTGTAATGCTGCTTCATAAGTTGATAGACGCAGTGCGGGTCTTGCAGGGACGGATCGACCTTGACGAAGCCGTCCTCACCGAGCTCATAGCCCCAGCCGGATTTGTCGGTGTAGGCGCGCTTGGCCACGTCGTAACCGCTGAAGATCCCGTCCTCGAAGCCATACCCGGCTTTGACGATGAACGACACGTCGGTGTAGTTGCGCACGTACTCGTGCTGGATCTTGTTTTCGGTCAACAGGTAGTTGATCAGCCCGCCCATGAAAGCAATGTCGGTGCCGGTGCGAATCGGCGCGTAATAGTCGGCCACCGAGGCGGTCCGGGTAAAACGCGGATCGACCACAATCAAGCGCGCCTTGTTGTGCGCCTTGGCTTCGGTCACCCATTTGAAGCCGCACGGGTGCGCTTCTGCTGCGTTGCCGCCCATCACCAGGATCAGGTTCGCGTTACCGATATCGGTCCAGGTATTGGTCATGGCACCACGGCCGTACGTCGGGGCAAGACTTGCCACCGTCGGGCCGTGTCAGACACGCGCCTGGTTATCGAACCCCAGCATGCCGAGGTTGCGAACCACTTTATGGGTGATGTAACCCGCTTCGTTCGACGCCGCCGAGGCCGCAAGGAAACCGGTGGTGAGCCAACGGTTCACCGTTTGGCCTTGCGTGTTCTTCTCGATGAAATTGGCGTCGCGGTCGGCCTTCATCAGGTCGGCCACGCGATCCAGTGCTTCATCCCAGGAGATGCGCGTCCATTCAGTGCTACCAGGCTTGCGCACCTGCGGGTATTGCAGGCGGCCGGGGCTGTGAATGAAGTCGAGCAGGCCCGCGCCTTTGGGGCACAGGGTGCCGCGGTTGACCGGGTGGTCGGCGTCGCCTTCGATGTGGATGATGCTCTGCGCGACATTCTTGGCGGTGTCGCCCTGGCTGTACATGATCACGCCACAGCCGACCGAGCAGTACGGGCAGGTGTTGCGGGTTTCATGGGTGTGGGCGAGTTTGAAATGGCGTACCTGCTCGGCGAAGGCTGGCGGGGCCATGCCCAGCGCGCCCAGGCTCGAGCCCGCAAGGCCGATACCAGCGACCTTGAAGAACTGACGACGGCTGAGGTCCATCGTGCACTCCTGATCAGGTGATGACCCGGTACGTGTGCCGGGTTTTTCTGGACAATCACGGTGGCGGCAGCGTGGCTACCGACATTTGAATTTTAGACAGGGCTGTCGAATTCGCCATGAGAGCCGACCGTCGGGCATCTATCGACCTCTGTATTAATTGGCACAAAACCTGTGGGAGCGGGCTTGCCCGCGATTGCGGTGGCTCAGCCAATATTAATGTGGACTGTGCTGACGTCATCGCGGGCAAGCCCGCTCCCACAGGGATGGTGGTATTCGCGCCTCTCGCGTTATCGAGCAGGCTCGCTCCCGCAGGGCTTGGCGATTATCATGGCCGCCATAACCAACCCTGCTGTTACGAGACTGCGCATGACTTTCGATTTTGATCAGGTGTTCGATCGCCACCACACCGGCAGCACCAAATGGAGCCGTTACCCGGCCGACGTGTTGCCGATGTGGGTGGCCGACATGGACTTCGCCGCGCCGCCGGTGATTATCCAGGCCCTGCAAAAACGCCTTGAACACCCGATGATCGGCTACAGCGTGGCTCAGGATGACTTGCGCGAGGCCATCGTTGCCGACCTCTGGAATAAATACGCCTGGCGCGTAGAACCGCAGGAGCTGATCTTCCTGCCGGGCGTTGAGTCGGGTTTCAACATGGCGCTGAAGGCGCTGGTCCAGCCGCAACAAAACGTGGTGGTGCAGGTTCCCAACTATCCGCCGCTGCGTCATGCACCGGGCCATTGGGGGTTGAACAAGGTTGAGCTGGATTTCGCAGAACTGGCTGACGGCACCTATGCCACGCGGCTCGACATCTTGCGCCAGTCCCTGACGGGCGGCGGTGCCCTGCTGTTGAGCAACCCGCACAACCCGCTGGGCAAGGTGTTCCCTCGGGAAGAACTGCAAGCGGTGGCCGACATCTGCCTGGCGCAGGACGCCTGGATCATCTCCGATGAAATCCACGCCGAACTGTGCTTTGACGCACGCAAACACGTGCCCGTGGCAACGCTGAGCCCGGAAATTGCCCAACGCACTATCACGCTGATGTCGGCGAGCAAGGCCTACAACATCGCCGGGTTGAAAACCTCGTTTATGATC
This sequence comes from Pseudomonas sp. RIT-PI-q, assembly GCF_001297125.1. GTDB lineage: Bacteria > Pseudomonadota > Gammaproteobacteria > Pseudomonadales > Pseudomonadaceae > Aquipseudomonas. The sequence goes on along the minus strand of NZ_LHPC01000054.1, from coordinate 95,163 downwards.
ATTCAGGACCGGGCCGTGCGCGAACGGGTCAACCACGCCCGTTGCGGCATGGTCGACAGCGTCAACCCGCTGGGCCTGGAAGCCACCCGCGTCGCCTACAGCGAAGCCGGACCTTGGCTGAGCGAACTGATGACCTACCTGCAAGGCAACCGCGATTACCTGGTCGACGCGGTTCGTCGCCGGTTACCGGGCATCACCATGAACGTGCCCCAGAGCACCTACCTGGCGTGGCTCGATTGCTCGGCGCTGGGATTGGAAAACCCGCAGCAGTTCTTCCTCGAACAGGCAAAAGTCGGCCTCAGCCCCGGCCTGGATTTCGGCGACGACAGTAAACAGTTCGTGCGCGTGAATTTCGGCTGCCCACGGGCATTGCTTGAGGAAGGTATCGCCCGCATGGAGCGCAGCCTGCTCAACCTCAAGGCCTGACCTCATCCCAACAACACCAAAAAACCTGTGGGAGCGGGCTTGCCCGCGATGACGTCAGCACAGTCAATATTAATATTGGCTGGCCCACAGCAATCGCGGGCAAGCCCGCTCCCACAGGGTCATCTTTTTGGTTTGAGACAGCCTGCGAAATCCAACCGAACTCAAGGCAAAACACCAGGGTCAACCCTTTGACTCTTCTGCCTTGAAACCGGAGATTTCCCATGAACGACTACCCAAAACCGCCCTTCCCGAAACAGCACCAGCCGGTCCCCGGCTCCCAGCAGAAAATGGACCCGTACCCGGACTGTGGCGAGCAGAGCTACACAGGTTCCGGCCGCCTGGAAGGCAAGATCGCCCTGATCACCGGCGGCGACAGCGGCATCGGTCGCGCGGTGGCCATTGCCTTCGCCCGTGAGGGCGCGGACGTGGTGGTGGCCTACCTCAACGAGCATGAAGACGCCCGGGAAACCGCGCGTTGGGTCGAGCAGGCGGGTCGTCAATGCCTGCTGTTGCCGGGCGACATTGCACAGAAAGCGCAGTGCCAGGCCTTGGTCGACAAGACCGTCGAGCGCTTCGGCCGAATCGACATCCTGGTCAACAACGCCGCGTTCCAGATGACCCATGAACACTTCGAAGACATCCCGGACGAAGAATGGGTGATGACCTTCGATGTCAACATCACGGCCATCTTCAGGATCTGTCAGGCAGCGCTCAAGCACATGCAGGCCGGGGGTTCGATCATCAACACCAGCTCGGTCAATTCGGACATGCCCAAACCCACCCTCCTCGCTTACGCCACCACCAAGGGGGCGATTGCCAACTTCACCGCTGGCCTGGCGCAGATGCTCGGGCCGCAGAACATTCGGGTGAACTGCGTGGCGCCGGGGCCGATCTGGACGCCGCTGATTGTTTCGACCATGCCGGACGAGGAAGTGCAGAACTTTGGTGGCCAGACCCCGCTGGGGCGGCCAGGCCAACCGGTAGAAGTGGCGCCGATCTACGTGCTGCTGGCCTCGGACGAAGCCAGCTACATCACCGGCCAGCGTTACGGAATCACCGGCGGCAAACCCATGTTGTGAACCCGACCTGTAGCAGCTGGTGCAGCCTGCGTTCGGCTGCGCAGCAGTCGTAAAAGCCTGCTAACGCGGTGTTTCAGGAAAACTGTGCATACCGGGTTTACGACTGCTGCGCAGCCGGACGCAGGCTGCGCCAGCTGCTACAGGTTTGTGTCGGCGGTGTCGGGGGCACAAAAAATGAACCCATGACGATTGGCCCCCCTCAATACCTTTAGGGCCCCTGCAACGGGCTCCTCGATATATGGAGGTCGTCATGTCCGCACCTATCGTCAAGCTATTTACCCAACCGAACTTCGCGTGGACGGATATCCGCAAGGAAGAGGAAGCTCATCCACGTCATTACCTCGCTCATTTGCTGTTGCTCGCCATGATCCCGGCTGTGTGCCTGTTTATCGGGACTACTTATGTCGGCTGGAGCCTGGCCGAGAACGAAACCGTCAAGCTCAGCACCGCCAGCGCGCTGCAACTCTGCGTATTGCTGTACGTGAGCATCCTCGCCGGCGTGGTGGTGATGGGGTTGTTCATCCGCTGGATGTCGCGCACCTTCGACGCTCGGCCAACCGTCAATCAGTGCATCGGTTTTGCCGCCTATACGGCCACGCCGTTTTTCCTCGCAGGTATCGCCGGCCTGTACCCGAGCCGCTGGCTGGCGATTGTGGTGCTGGGTGCAGCGTCGATCTATTCGACGTTTCTGCTGTTTATCGGTTTGCCAACGTTTATGCATGAACGCAAGGAACAAGGGCTGTTGAACGCCACGTGCGTCTGGGGCGTTGGACTGCTGGTATTGGTCACCATCCTGGTATCAATGATCCTGCTATGGTTCAACGTGCTGACGCCTGAATACCTGCGCGCAACCGTTGGTTGAAATACCCCAGGCCCTACATCGCGGCACGCACCCGGTGAGTACAACGCATGAGCTTCATTTTATGGGTGGCGGTGCTGGGTGCCGTGCTGCTGACGCTGGCGCTGACATCCTCGTACCTGCGCTGGATGCCAGTGACCACATCAGCGGTTTGCCTGGTGCTGGGCGTCACCATCGGGCCTGCGGGGCTCGGGTTATTGAAGCTGGACACCGACGACGCCTCGACCTGGATGGAGCACCTGACGGAAGTCGCGGTGCTCTTTTCGTTGTTCGTCTGCGGTTTGAAACTGCGCTTGCCGCTCAAGGATAAAACCTGGCGGGTTGCATTCGGCCTGGCCGGTCCGGTGATGGTGTTGACCATTGCCGGCGTCTGCCTGCTGTTGCACTACGTCTTCGAGTTTTCCTGGGGCCTCTCGGTGCTGGTCGGGTCGATTCTGGCGCCCACCGACCCGGTCCTCGCGGCCCTTGTACAAGTCAACGACGCCCGGGATGACGACAGCGTGCGCTTCGGATTGTCCGGTGAGGCCGGGCTCAATGACGGAATCGCCTTTCCGTTCGTGATCCTTGGACTGCTCCTGCTGCAGCACGACGGCAATCCCGGCTGGGTCAGTGACTGGGTGTTGCGCAGCTTGCTGTGGGCGGTCCCGGCCGGTTTGCTGATGGGCTACTGGATGGGACGCGGCATTGGCCGTTTGACGTTGTCACTGCGGATCAAGAATGACGACAGCACCGTGTCTCCCAACGATTACCTCGCGCTGGCGCTGATCGCACTGGCCTATGTCGGCGCAGAATCGATTCACGCCTACGGCTTTCTCTCGGTATTCGCCGCCGGCCTCGGTTTGCGTCAGGTAGAGGCCAAATCCAGTGGCCACACGCAGCCGCCCGCCGAACACCTGGTGCAGCCGGTGGTCGGTCATCAGAACGTCGAACCGCAGCACGCCGTGCATGGCGATACCGAACACCTGGAAGACACCCAGGTCGCGGCGGGCATCATGATGGGCGACATGCTCGCCTTCGGCGGTTTGGTGGAACGGGCCATGGAAGTGTTTCTGGTGACGCTGCTCGGCGTGGTGCTGATGGCGCACTGGGACTGGCGAGCGCTGGTGATTGCGGGGGTGTTGTTTTTCCTGATACGGCCGCTGTGCGTGATCGCCATGCCGTGGGGGCGTTTGCTCGACGGTCGGCAGCGTGTGTTGATTGGCTGGTTCGGCATACGCGGGATCGGCAGCCTGTTCTATCTGTTTTACGCGTTGAATCACGGGCTGGTGCAGTCGGTGGCAACCCTGTGCACTGACCTGACACTGTCGGTGGTCGCCTTGAGCATCCTGCTCCACGGCATCAGCACTCAACCTGTGCTTGCCCGGTATGAGGCGCGGAAGAAACCAAATAGTTGATTTTACGCCTGCGCTTTTACAGGCGATTTATCGATTTTTTGCCCTCATAAATTTGAAATTCTTTTGTAATCCGGCCGGTCACACGCTTAATCCCGCCTCCTATTTGCACGGCGGGACTCGGCGGCTTCGGCACCTCTGTGGCGTCGAAGCCAGTTAAACGGGACCTCGAACACTAAGGTGCTGGTCATGATTCAGTATTCAACCTGCGAACAAATCAAAGCCTGCCGGGCATTCGCGCTGGAACGTAATCGTCAGATGTTCGAAGAAGCCCAGGCGCTCAGCCGCAGCGCTTTTGAACTTCTGGAGAGCGGCGAGATGGACGGGGAATTGTTTGATAACTATCAGGCGATGCGCAGGAAGGCTGACTTGAAGTTCGGGGAAGCGATTGAGCATTTGCGGGTGCTCAACGAAGATTTTCCACCTATTCCGATGTCCACCCAGCGCTCGGACGAAGTGCGTCCGCACGAAGCCAGAGTTTAGATCGCTTTTCGTAGGAGCCAGGCTTGCCGGCGAAGGCGCTCTTGATGACGCCTCCGCCGGCAAGCCTGGCTGGGTATTTACAACGCCGGTATCGGGGTGACTTCGAGGTTCTCGGTCAGGGGAACATCGCTGGAACCGGGCGTGAGGATGACTTTGCGGCACTGCTCCTCTTTCTTGTCGAAAATCCTGTAGCCCTCCGCCACCTGCTCCAGAGACATTCGGTGAGTGATGATCGCCTCCGGTTGCAGACGCCCGGTTTCAATATGCCCGAGCAGTTCCGGCAGATAGCGCTGCACATGGGTCTGGCCCATTTTGAAGGTCAGGCCCTTGTCGAACGCATCACCGAACAGGAAGCCGTGAATAAACCCGGAATAAACCCCCGGCACACTCACCACGCCGCCACGGCGCACCGCAGCAATACACTGGCGTAACGCTTTGCCACTGCTGCCTTCGAGTTTCAGGGTGGCGAGCAGCGTTTCCGTGGTGCTGCCCTTGGCCTCGAATCCCACGGCATCGATCACTGCGTCCACGCCGCGACTGCCGGCGGTCTGGCGAATGATGGTGTCGGCCGGGTCATCATCGTCATCAAAATTGATCGGGATCACGCCATAGGTGCGTTGGGCATACGCCAGCCGATAGTCGTGATGGTCAACCATGAAGATTTGCTCGGCGCCCTGCATCTTTGCGCAGGCCGCACTCAACAATCCCACTGGCCCGGCACCGTAGATCGCAATGCTCGAGCCCGGCCCGATCCCGGTGTTCAGTACGGCCTGCCACGCCGTCGGCAGGATGTCCGACAGGAACAGCACCTTCTCGTCCGCCAGCAGCCCTGGAACCTTGAATGGCCCGGTGTTGGCCTTGGGCACCCTGACGAGCTCTGCCTGCCCGCCCGGAATGCCGCCATACAAACGGCTGAAACCGAACAATGCAGCGGGCGGTGGAATGGCCTTTTTATTGACGATCGCGCCACGACCGGTGTTGGTGGTTTCACAGCTGGCATACAGCTCATTCTGGCAAAAGAAGCAGTCGCCACAGGCAATCACGAACGGGATGACGACCCGATCACCGCGTTGTACGGCGGTGACGGCCGAGCCGGTCTCTTCGACGATGCCCATGAACTCATGGCCAAAGATGTCGCCGTGCTCCACGGTCGGAATCTTGCCTCGGTACAGGTGCAAATCCGATCCGCAGATGGCGGTGGCCGTCACGCGCAAAATGATGTCGTCAGGCGCTTCGATAGTGGGATCGGGTACGGTTTCGATTTTTACGTCATGGGCTCCGTGGTAGGTCATCGCGCGCATGGCTGCATCCTCGAGGGTCAATAAAGACAGCGGTTGTCTGTATTAAGGGAGCGAGGCATAACCGCGAGTTCAGTTGCATGAGTGGCGAATCTGATCAGTGGTCGAGCTTGCCCCTCAGCACTGCCGAAGGGGTAAAACGCGATGCCGCGAACTGCATGAGTCAAATTCCAGACTCATGCACCCTGCACGACCGCAGTTCGCCATCAGCGAATTTAACGTATTGATATTTAATGGTTTTATCGGACGAATAAACTCGGCACGACAAATGCTCGAGGACTATGAGCGACCTGCGGCCTTGAGACCGTTCGCGCTCAACCCCCGTGACTATTTGAGAGATCCGACCATGAACGCCATAGACCTGTTGAAAGCCGATCATGAACGCGTAAAAGGCATCCTGGCTCAGTTGAGTGAAACCACCGAGCGTGGTGTGAAGAAACGCACCGAGCTGCTGGCCAAGCTGGAAATGGAGATTGCGATCCATACCCGTCTTGAAGAAGAAGTGCTGTATCCGGCGTATAAAAAGGCGGGCGGCAAGGAGCAGGACGTCATGTATTACGAGGCCAAGGAAGAGCACCGCACGGTTGATTCGCTGGTATTGCCGGATCTGAAGGTGACTGATCCGTCCACGCCGGAGTTTGCAGGTCGGGTGAAAGTGGTCAAGGAGTTGCTGGAACACCACATTGAAGAGGAGGAGACGGAGATGTTTCCTCAGGCTAAAAAGCTGCTGGGCAAAGCGACGCTGGAAGAGTTGGGCGCGCAGATGGAGAGTTTGAAAGTGCAGTACAAAAAAGAAATGAGTACGCCTAATTTGGCGGCTTGATGCTTTTGGGCCTGGATCGGATTGGGTGTATATCCGTTTCTTCGGTGACGTCCTGCTCCGTGGCCCCCCGCCCCCGGCCATCCATGGCCGGAGGCGGTGCATCAACACCTGTAGGAGCTGGCTTGCCAGCGAAGGTCGTTAACGATGACGCGTTTTTAACAGGATAAACGTGGTGCATTGGAGGCCTTCGCTGGCAAGCCAGCTCCTACAAGGCGTGGTGGTGAACCCTTTCACCCACCAGGATTCGTCACCTGGATAAAAATCGCATACCCCCCCAGCAACACCCAAAACGTCGCAAAAATCCACGGCGTACGCACCGAAAACAACAGCGATTTTCGATACCCCTTGTGTGAAGACTCCATCTCGCTGAAAAGCGGTGACTCATCATAGGCAAGCCCCATCAGCGGCTCGCTACGCAACAACTCACTCTGCTTGAAATGCCAATGATCAATGATGTCATACGCCGCACGAATCCCCGGCCAGGCATTCAGCGAACTGAGCAGACCCAACAGCGCCAGGAATGGCGGCACGACCAGCGTGAAAAGTTTCCCCCACTCAGGATTGAGGTTCGCCATGCAGGACGCGAAAGCAATCACCAGAAACGATTGCGCCGCCAGATAGGCGTCAGTGCGATTGGCCAGGATACTGGTTTCGTACTGGATTTCCCGGCGGTAGAAGTCCAGGCGTTCCTTGGGCGATCCGAACATCTTGGCGTTGTGTTCGGTCAGGGCTTCTTCCGCCGGGGTTTCGGTGAGTATTCTTGGCACAGGCGTCACACACAGGATGGAAAGCGTTTAGAAGAAGCGGCCACCGACAAGTTCAGCTGAATTTCAACGCGCCCATGCCATCCCTGTAGGAGCGAGCTTGCTCGCGAAGGACGTCAACGATGACGCGTTTAAACAGGGTAAACGCGGTGCCTGTGGGTTCATCGCGACCAAGCTCGCTCCTACAGGGTGCGGTTGTTTGAATCAGGGATTGCCGAAGGCGAACAGACCCGCGCCACCGTGGTCCCTCAGATAACAGCCTGATGTTAAAGGAACGTCGATGGACTATCTCGATTGGGTGCAATGGCCAGCGATGCTGGTCACGGTGATGGCGGCGTGGTTGATCGGTTCGCAACAACCTTCACGCCGGGTGGCGGGTTTCATCGGCTTTATTGTCAGCAATATCTTGTGGGTGATCTGGGGTTACCACACCCATGCCTACGCCCTGATCGTGTTGCAGTTTTGCCTGTGTGCCATGAATTTGCGCGGCTTCAAGAAGAACGCAGGAGCCGCCACTGAACAATGAACACGTCAGTCATTTCATGGCAGAGGCGATAATCTCCACCAGGTGGAGTTGGTTATAGGGCTTGGACAAGCGCGGAAGCCTGGTCGCGAAGCCTTCCAGCCGCTCGGCGTAACCGGTGGCGAGAATGATCGGCAGGTCCGGCTTTATGATCCGGATGGCCTGTGCCAATTGCGCACCACTCATCTGCGGCATGGCCATGTCCGTAATAACCAGGTCAATGTCGTGCTCGTTCTTGAACAGTTCCAGCGCCTGTGCACCAGATGCCGCACTGATCACCCGATGCCCCAGGTCTTCAAGCAACAGGCTGGTACTGGTCAACACCAGACTGTCGTCGTCCACCACCAACACGCACAGGCGAGGCACCGTCACGGCGGGGTTCTCTGGTTTCACCATTTTGGTGCGCGGGCCGATAGTCGCGGCAGGCAACCAAAGCTCGGCGGTAGTACCTTTGTCCTTCTGGCTCTTGAGAATGAATCGCCCACCCAGCTGTTCGACAAAACCGTGAACCATCGACAGCCCCAGGCCCGTACCTTTGCCAACCCCTTTGGTGGTGAAGAACGGGTCCATCGCCGAAGCCAGCGTGGTGGCATCCATGCCCTCCCCTGTATCGGTAACACTCAGGCAGACATAACGACCGGCAACCAGGGACCACCGGGTCGGGTCGTCGACCTCCTCAGTCTTGGTACTGATGACGATTTCCCCGCCGTGGGGCATGGCGTCACGGGCGTTGGTGGCCAGATTCAGTACCGCCAGTTCGAGCTGATTGAGGTCGGCCAGGACGGGTTCGAGCTCAGGCGAAAAATCAGTCTCGAGTGTCACTGAAGGCCCAAGGGAGCTGCGCAACAGTCCGCTGATCCCTTGCACAAGTTCTGGTATATCGACCGATTCGGCCTTGAGCTCCTGCCGCCGGGCAAAAGCCAACATACGTTGGGTCAGGGATACACCACGCAAGGCACCCTGAGTCGCGTTGTCGAGCAGTCGGGTGATTTTTGGATCTTCGCCCACGCGTTTGCGGACGATTTCCAGATTACCCAAAATGACCGTCAGCAAATTATTGAAGTCGTGGGCAATCCCGCCGCTGAGTTGACCGATGGCCTGCATCTTCTGCGCCTGGAACAGCGCTTCACGGGTTTGCTCAAGTGTCTGCTGTGCCAATGTCGCTTTGGTGATATCACGGGTGATCTTGGCGAAACCGAGCAGCGTGCCGGTATCGCCCCAGATCGGGTCGACCACGACATGCGCCATGAATCGTGTGCCGTCCTTGCGCACCCGCCAGCCTTTGTTTTCGAAGCGCCCTTCACGCACCGCAATGTCCAACGTCCGATTTGGCTCGCCAGCCTCGCGGTCTTCCGGCGTATAGAACATCGAAAAGTGCTTACCGATGACCTCTTCGGGCAGGTAGCCCTTGATGCGTTGCGCTCCCGGGTTCCAGTTAGTCAGGCGTCCATCCGGGGCAAGCATGTAGATGGCGTAGTCAGTGACGCTCTGCACCAGCAGGCGAAACTGCTGTTCGCTTTGCTTGAGGATTTCTTCGGCCATTTTGCGGTCGGTCAAGTCACGGGTGATCTTGGCAAACCCCAGCAACTTGCCCGACGGGTCGATAATCGGATCGATCACCACGTGGGACCAGAAATGCGTGCCGTCCTTGCGAACGCGCCAGCCTTCGCCTTCGAAACGCCCCTCCCGAATGGCCGTATCCAGCGCACGCTGGGGCAAACCGGCCAAGCGATCCTCTTTGGTATAGAACTGCGAGAAGTGCTGGCCGAGAATTTCCGCCTCCTCATACCCCTTGAAACGCCGCGCACCCGCGTTCCAGCTGGTAATGATGCCATCGGGATCAATCATGTAGATCGCGTAGTCAATCACAGCATCGATCAACAGGCGAAACCGACTGTCATCGATGGCTGTGGTTTTGGTCCGATCTTCGATCATTGATTTCTCACGTCAGCATTGTTTTTCTGGAGTATGCGACAAACCGCCAATTTGAAAAGCCGAATCATCAGCGGTTTGTCTTACGGAATATCTAATCTTGACGCTGGGCGTTAGCGGTACACGTATTTAACGATATAGGCGTACAGGTCGTTGTAGACAAAGTCAGGCACCTGGTTGACAAATGTCCCGGTTTTAAGCAACGCCAGGTGGCAGTCTTTGACCATCTCGTCACGCGCCTGCATGGAGTAGACGTGATTATTGATGATGGTGTTATAGGCACTGTAATTATAGGGCGCGGTGGTAGAGCTGATGGTCAACTCCCCGTCAACGTCTTTGGAGTATGAGCTATGTGCTCGCAATACCCGTTCGTTCAATGCGCCCAAACCGCGTTCGTACAAAAAGATCTGTGAGCCGCTCACCGCTTTTGCGACGGTCTCGAACGCCAGGAGGATCGCCTGCGCGTTGCTCATGCTCGATTCCAGCGCCGAATAACTGACGAATCGCTCCAGCTCCTGTTTTTCCAGACTCCTCAGGGCCCTCTTGATGCTCGACAGGTGCGCAAACGCCTGGTTACAACCGACGATGTGAGCTTCGAGCTGGTAGCCGGCAGGTATTGCGTACGACGCAAGCCCGGCAAAGTCGATGCTGTCGAACGCGCACTCCATGATGATGTTGTATTTGCGCGTGAACGCCGCCTCAAACACCTTTGCGCCGATCTCACGGACAAACGCTTCCGTATGCTCATAGGCGTGCAGAACACCGTGTTTGATCATCTCGACGTACTGAGGGTGTTTTTCCCGATACTCGGGCAGGTACAGACGCACATAATTGTTGTAGTAACCGGACGGCAACAGGCTCTTTTCCAGCAGATAGGTTTTACCTGAGCCCTGCAGCCCGGCAGGGACCAGCAGCTTTGGCGGGGTCTCGGCTGTTTTGCCGCTGAACAGCGTGGCGCTGATTTCATTGAATGCCTTGGTGACGTCTTCCGGGGTGTAAGCGTAAAGCGGTGCTGGTGACATACCTTGATTTCCTTATCAAAGACGCGGGTGAAAGTGATGCCCCGCCCTTTGAATAAAGCCCGCTCATGCGGTTTATTCAAATGAGTGTGTCTTTCAAGATATGTCGCTGTTTTTTAAGTAAAAGATCCTACTCGATAGTAGGAAAAAAGCCACCGTTAAACCGCCCACCAAGCCGGCAGCAACTGCTTGACCTTGCTCTCGCCAAACCGGTCATCGATCAGCATCACCACCCCTTGATCCTGCTGGGTGCGGATCACTCGTCCGGCGGCCTGCACCACTTTTTGCACCCCGGGAAACAGGTAGGTGTAGTCGTAGCCAGCGCCGAAAATCGCCGCCATGCGATGTTTCAGCTGTTCATTGACCGGGTTGAGTTGCGCCAGCCCCAGGGTGGCGATGAATGCTCCGATCAGCCGAGCACCGGGCAAGTCGATGCCTTCGCCAAAAGCCCCGCCCAGCACCGCAAACCCGACACCCTGACTGTCGGCGGTGAATTGATCGAGAAACTCCTGGCGCTGCCCCTCCGCCATGCCTCTGGACTGTGCCCACAGATTGATGTGCGGATATTTCTCGGCCAGCAACTGCGCCACTGGCTGCAAGTAATCGAAGCTGCTGAAAAACGCCAGGTAGTTGCCGGGGCGTTGGCTGAATTGTCGGGCAATCAGTTCGACAATCGGCGCCAGGGACGACTGGCGATGGACGAACCGCGTGGAGATCTGGCTGACGATATGCACTTGCAGCTGATCGGCATGAAACGGTGATTCCACGTCAATCCACACCGTGTTCGCCGGTGTCCCCAGCAGATCGGCATAGTAGTGGCGAGGGCTCAGGGTGGCGGAAAACAGCACGGTGCTGCGCGCAGCCGTCAGCCGCGGGCGGATGAAACCGGCAGGCACCACGTTGCGCAGGCACAGTTGCGACAGATTGCGCTTGCGGTCGAGGTCGCGCTTGCTGATGTCGAACAGGAACTGCTCATCGAAGAGTTCAGCCACCCGGCAGAATTGCAGCATGTCGAAGTAGAAGGTCTGCAAGGCGCTGTCCAGGCCCTGCGGGTGATCATTCAGATAATCGCCGATGCTCGCGCTGCACGAAGACAGCGCCTGAAGCAGTTTCTCCGGGGCCTTGTCGTACGCCTGATAGGCGCCGAGCTGCAGGTTATGCAGGGCGTTCCACTCACGGTTGACCCGTTGCAGGGATTTTTTCAATGGCTCGGGCGCTGTTTTACGCACCGCGTTGAGCGTCGACTGGTCGAGGCTGGCGCTGTACATCTGCCGGCCGCGTTCCACCAGATTGTGCGCCTCGTCCACCAGCACCGCGACTGTCCAGTTGTTGGCCTGGGCCAGCCCGAACAACAGGGCACTGAAGTCGAAGTAGTAGTTGTAATCAGCGACCACCACGTCCGCCCAACGGGCCATTTCCTGGCTCAGGTAATAGGGGCAGACGTCGTGTTTCAGGGCAACCTCGCGCAACGCGCTCTGGTTCAACAGGCTCAGTTCGCTGGCCGCCTGGCGAGCGGCCGGCAAGCGATCGTAAAAGCCTTGAGCCAACGGGCAGGATTCGCCGTGGCAGGCCTTGTCCGGATGTTCGCAGGCCTTGTCCCGGGCAATCATTTCCAGAACGCGCAATGGCGGCGCCCCGGCGCTGTCGAGGATCACTTGTGCGGCGTCCAGCGCCAATTTGCGCCCCGGGGTTTTCGCCGTGAGGAAGAACACCTTGTCCAGCCGCTGCGGCGCCAGGGCCTTGAGCATCGGAAACAGCGTCCCCACGGTTTTACCGATCCCCGTGGGCGCCTGAGCCATCAGGCAACGACCGGTGCTGACCGCCTTGAACACCGACTCCGCCAGATGACGCTGCCCCGGCCGAAAATCGGCATGGGGAAACGCCAACTGTTGGGCCGCATTGTTGCGTGCATCGCGATGGGCCATTTCCTGCTCGGCCCAGTGCAGGAACAGCGCGCAATGGTGCTCGAAGAACTGCCCCAGTTCCTTGGCGCTGAAGGCCTCGACCAGGCAGGTTTCCTTTTCGCTGACGATGTCGAAGTACACCAGGGCCAGATTGATCTGCGCCAGATCGAGTTTCTGACACATCAACCAACCGTAGATCTTCGCCTGAGCCCAGTGCAATTGGCGGTGATTGGCCGGTTGCTTGCTCAAGTCGCCGCGGTAGGTTTTGACTTCTTCCAGGCAGTTTTGTGCGGGATCGTAGCCGTCCGCCCTGCCCTTGACCTGCAACGACTGATACCGCCCCTCAAGCGCGACTTCACTCTGATAGCCGTCACTGCGTCGGGACGCCACTGTACGGTGCCCGACGATGCCTTCCAGCGCGGTCGGTGACGGGGTAAAACGCAGGTCGAGATCGCCGACCTTGGCCGTGAACTCACACAGCGCACGCACCGCGATGCTGTAGCTCAAGCGCTCTGCTCCGCCCATTGCACGTAGCAAACGGCAATCGGCATGTGGTGTTCATGGCAGAACTCCAGCCAGCGCAACTGGTTGTCCTGCAAGCGATCACCGGGGCCTTTGACTTCGATCATGCGGTAGGTCTTTTGCTGCGGCCAGAACTGGATCAAGTCCGGCATGCCGGCCCGATTGGCCTTTATGTCCAGCAGCAGACGATTGAACCAGTGCCTGAGGTGTTCGGCCGGCAGGCAGTCGAGCGCCTGATCCAGCAATTCTTCGCTCAGCGCCCCCCAGAACACAAACGGCGACTGCACGCCCCACTTGTTCGTATAACGTTCACGGATCGTCTGGAGGTAACGCCCGTCATTGAGCTCATCCAGGCAACGCTCGAACAACTCCGAACGGCGAGCATGAAAGTCTTCGTTGAGCAGGTCCACCGGCCCGCGCTGGAACGGGTGAAAAAACGCGCCCGGCAGCGGCGCGAAGATTGCCGGCCAGCACAGCAGTCCGAACAACGAGTTGACGAGGCTGTTTTCGACGTAATGCACCGGCGCTGAATCTTCCGCCAGGTGCGCCTGAACGTAAGACTCCACCGACAGCGCCGGGTCGTTCCGCGGCAGTTGCAGGTCCAGGCGCAGCATTTCCCGTGGCGACGCGCGTTTCATCGCCGGACCGCCAAGCTTGCGCCGCAACCTGGGCAGCACGCGCAGCAATTGCTGCTGTTCAGCGGCGCTTTCCGGCGTTTGCTCGGCATGTGTGGCCAGGTCCATGGCCAGTGAATACTCACCGCAACGCTCCAGCACGCGAATCAGCCGCAAGCGCGCGCCGGGATAGGCGCACTCACGGTAGATGGTCAGGGCATTAGCGAAATCCGCCATGCGCTCGCAATATTGCCCGATCTGGAACAGCAACTTGCCGCGACGCCTTTGCAGCCAGGGATTACTCAGCGCCAGCCCGTTGATCTGCTCGACAATACCGGCCACTGCTTCGCCGCCTTCGAAACGCTGCTGGCATTCATGAAGAAAGACGCAGGCATCGACATCGTCGCGACTGCGCAAACCCCGGGATTCAGCGCAGAACTCGACTTTTTCGTAGGTGAAGATGCCTAGGTCGGCCAGCACAAACTCCGACCAGTCCTGGTAAAGGTTGCCGAAAAACATCAAGCGCAGCCGGTCACACAGGCCCATGATGGTCAGGCTGAACAATCGGTCATCCAGTATCGGGCACCAGAGGGTGAAGCCCTGAGCCTCGGGAAACCGTTCGCTCAGTGCCGGCAGCCAATCGGCCTTTTTACCTTTGGGCTGATCGATGGCGGCACCGAAGCACTGGAGAATTTCTGCCTTGAGCAGCACTTCGAACAGCGTCTCGATCGGCAACGGTGACTGCTCGTCAATCCACCCCAGCGCCAGCAATGGACCGGCGGCCATGGCGATGTTGCCAATCTCGGTGTAATGCAGTTTGCCCGCCCTGAAGTGAATGCCCTTGCGCATCACCATTCTGACCAGCAGTGCTCGGGACTCGCGAGGCAACTGATTGAAGTCACCGATGAAGCGTTGCTCTTCTATACTCAATACATCGGCGTAGCGATGCTCAAGCCAATCAAGCACTTGCATGAAGTTGTTCAAGTAATAGAACGGATCGTCGAGAGGATTTGCAGTCACAGGGAAGATGGGCCATGGCGAGCGAATACTGGTTATGCGTACAGATACCAGCTAGACCCCACCCGGTGCAAATGGAAAAGGATAAGCGGCGGCGCAATCAGGTAATGCCATAACGCAACCTGTAGGAGCTGGCTTGCCAGCGAAAGCGGCCTCAAGCCTCACACTGCACATGACAACGCCTTCGCCAGCAAGCCGGCTCCTACGCAGTTGTATTCGGTTTCGCCAGCGGCTACAAAAGTGTGTGTCGGGTTATTTTTCCGCTGCCTGTCGAACTTTCTGGTGTTCCATGGCACCAACCGCCTTAGAGATACGGTAATCGCGCTGTTTTTTATTTGAAGTTTAAGAGGTGAGTATGAATATCAAGACTCTGGGCTTGCCCCTGGCGGTAGCAGCCTTTCTGGCCCTGGCCGGTTGCTCGACGCCAACGGTTGTGACACTGCAGAACGGCACCCAGTATTTGACCAAGGACATGCCGAAGACCAAAACCAAGGATGGCTTCTTTGAGTTTGAAGATATTTCCGGGGCGAAAGTGAAGGTCAAGGCTGATGAGGTGAGTACGATTCGTCAGGAAGACTAAGACCGCGTTATCGTTCTTCGCGGGCAAGCCCGCTCCCACATTTGATCTCCAGTGGACACAAGATGTGTGTACACCCAATCCAATGTGGGAGCGGGCTTGCCCGCGAAGAGGCCATCAAAGACAGCCCATCACCCTCAGGCCATAACAATCCCCGCACCCGACAAACTGTCCAGCCCAACCCCGACCAGCGTCACCGAATCCCCACCAAACGTCAGCACCGTATCCTGCCCCACCGCCGTGGCATGCGCCCGATAATCATCGCTCGGCGCCACACCCTGCACCCCGAGAAACACCAGCTTATCGTTCGCCTGATAGCCGATCACCCGGTCCTGGCCAAAGGCGCCGCTGAACAGGAACGTATCGATCCCGCCCCCCGACTCCATCAGGTCATTACCCGCGCCGCCGACCAACACGTCGTTGCCCTTGCCGCCGATCAAGTGATCGTTGCCGTCCAGGCCAAACAGCCAGTCGCCCCCCGCGTGAGCCTTGAGCGTATCGGCAGCCGCGCCGCCCTTCACCGTTGACGCGTACTGGGTCAAATTGTTGCCGACCGCCAGTCCATTGGCAGTGACGCTATGGGTCACGTCATCCTTGAACAGCCCCCATAAAAACCCCGGCTCCTTGCTGACGATGCTGCCGATGTCACGGGTGATGCTGATGCCGCCGCTGGCGTCGCGAATGTACAGGTTGCCAGCGCCGTCATTGGCGAAGTCAAAGCTCTTCACCGACTGCTGCACATCGAGCACGTTGCTGCCCTTGCCGCCCAACAGGATGTTGTAGCCGCCACCGTCGCGAAAGGTGTCGTTGCCATCGCGGCCTTCCAGGTAGTCGTTGCCCTTGCCACCCTGGATCAGGTCATTGCCGTCGCTGCCGATGATGAAGGTACTGCCCTTGTGGGGGTCGGCGTTGCGATTGAGGTCCTGGACCCAGGTGTTGCTGCGTGCCGGGTCCGACAGGTTGGCAACGATAATCGTCGAGTCTTTGCTGGTGAGGTCGTAGAACTTCGATTCCAGCACTCGCGTCATGCCGTCGCCGTACCCGGTGGGCATGTGCGAGATCCAGGTCGGGATGTTGAGGATGGAGAACGGCAGCAGGTTCCAGGCCGTCGACGCATAGTGGTCGTTGAAGCTGACGATGTTGTTGGTCGCCGAATCCTGATGGGCATCGTGCACGCCTACCGACGACAGATTGAACGAGGAACCGTCGAGCGCTCGGAACACCGGATCGTTTTCGTAACCGACGTTCAGCACTTTGTCGGTGCTGCTTTGGGTCGGTGACGCGTAGGCAATGTAGTTGGAATCCTGATAGAAACCGGCCCACTTGTCGGTGCTCAAATCCGCCAGGCTGTTGACCGCCAAACCGCCGAGGCTGTGGCCGCTGACCAGCACATCCTTGCCCGACAGGCCATTGGCCTGGGCAAACGCGGCGACGTCGCCAAGCAAGTTGCCGAACGCTTCACCGACGTAGTTCTTCGCATAATCCTTGGGGCCCAGCGCCGCCAGCAGATCGTTGATCACGTCGGCGATTGAATCGCTGACCAGGGTTTCCCGTGGGCCGCTGGTGCCGCGAAAGGCGATGCCGATTTCAGTGAGATGGCCTTGAGCGTCGTACTTGCCGAGGATTTCCACCTGAGCGCTGGTGTAACCGTCCTTCTCGCCGAAGAACGTCCCGCGCCCGTCGACCTTGCCGTCGTAGCCCAATTGCGAGGCGGTGATCGGTGTCCAGCCAGCTTTGTGCACCGCATCCAGCGCGGCTTTTTCTGAATCCGGATTCCACGGAATACCGGGGATGACGCCCTGGGAGTCAGCGCCACCGATCAGCGCCGTCACCAGCGTCGCCGGCAAGCCCAGGCCGAAACCGTTGTGCTGGTAACCGGTGGCGAAACCGTTGTCGAGGTTGTGATAGGAATACAGCGTGATCGCCATCGCATCGGTAAACAACGCTTTGGAGTCTGCTGTGCCGAGGTTTTTGTAGTCGTACACACCCATGGGTATTGCCTCTCTCTTTGTTGGAATTGTCAGAGATATCCGCGCTACAGGGCTGCAATGTCCGGGCGTTACCGAGTCCTCGGTCCTTGTCCGAACGCCTCGTCAACCTTGGCCAGGTCCTGCTCGCTCAACGTCCCGGCGTAGTAATGCAACTTGGTCCACGCCATCAAATAGTCGTACCGGCTCTGGGCCAGATCCCGACGTGTCGTAAAGAGTTGTTGTTCGGCATTCAGCGCATCGAGGTTGACCCGTTCGCCACCCAGGATGCTTTGCCGGGTCGACACCACCAGGGCTTCGGCCGAGCTCAGGGCTTTCTGATAGGCGCGCAGTTTGCTCACGCCCGACAGGCAGGCGCTGAACTGCCGACGCAGTTCGATCAGGGTTTCCCGAGTCTTGCCGTCCAGTTCGTACTCGGCCTGTTCCATGGCGCGGCTGGCCTGACGAGTCGAGGCCGAGACTCCGCCGCCGGCATACAGCGGCACGTTGATTTCGATGCCGATGGTGTTGGTGTCGTAGCGCTGGTTATAGGTGTTGCCACTCTCCGACTCGTTCTGGCGCACCGAGGCGTAGGCGCTGACTTTGGGCAGGTGCCCGGCACGGTTGCGTTCAACCTCGTAGCGCGCCACTTCCAGGGCCTGGCGCTGGGAAGCCAGGTTCGGGTTGTTGGCCACCGCGATCTCATGCCAGGTGTCGTAACTGGCCGGTTGCAAGGTGAAGGTCTGGAAGTTCTGGTCCAGTGGCGCCAGGTCGACGATGTCGATGGCCGGCACACCGATCAGAGCCCCCAGTTCGCGCAGGGAGGCATCTTGTTCGTTGCGCGCCTCGATTTCTTCGGCGGTCGCCAGTTCGTAGCGCGACTCGGCTTCAAGAATATCGGTGCGCGTGCCCTCGCCCTGGCGGAACATCTGTTCGTTCTGCTGGAACTGTTGCTCGTAGGCTTTTTTCTTGGCGAGGGCAATGTCGATCTGGTCCTGGGCGAACAACGCCTTGGTGTAGTTCTCCAGCACCCGCACCAGCAATTCCTGACTCTTGCCGCGAAAGTTTTCATCGGCAAACAGCGCCTGCGCCACGCCTTTACGCCAGGCCGCATACGCCTCGTAGTCGAGCAACGGCTGTTGCAGGGTCAGCGTCGAGCCATAACTGCTGTAGTTACGGTCATCCGACTGGTTTTGCCCGCGCTCGTTGAGGTAGGTGACCTTGGAGGTGTTGCGGCCCTTGTTGTAGTTGTAACCCAGTTTCGGCAACAGCCCGGCGCGGCCAATGGCACGGTTCTCAAGGCCGGCGTCGCGCTCCTTGATCGCGCCGAGGAACACAGGATCATTGCGCAACGCTTGTTCGTAGACCTCGAACGGCCCCATCCCCAGCGCACTGTTGCAGGTCAGCAACGCCAGGGTCGCTGCGAGCATGGAAAGCTTATTCATACAACGGAACATCCTTATTCCTCAGTCAACGCGGAGCCTGCCCGGTCGAGCAGCGGTTTGAACAGGTAGTTGAGGAGTGAACGTTCACCGGTGCGCACGAACATTTCCGCCGGCATGCCGGGCTTGATCACCAGGCCGTTGAGTTTTTCCATGGCCTGCTCGCTGACGCTGCTGCGCAGCACGTAATACGGCGCCCCGGTTTTTTCGTCGACCATCTGGTCGGCGGAGATCAGGCTGACTTCGCCCGGCACTCGCGGGGTGCGGCTCTGGTTGAATGCGGTAAACAGAATGTCCACCGGCAAGTGCGTGCCGACCTTGTCGACCAGGTTGATCGGCAGGTGCCCTTCCACTTCCAGGCGTGTGCCCTGGGGCACGATCTCCAACAGCGTTTCGCCCTGACGCACCACCGCGCCTTCGGTGTGAACCCCGAGGTTGACCGCGATGCCGTCGGCCGTGGCGATGATCTCGCTGTGTTGCAGGTCGAACCCGGCGGAGGTCAGTTGCTCTTCCAGGGTCACGCTTTTGAGCTGCGCATCGGCCAGTTGCGTGCGGACTTCTTTCTGGTATTCCTCGATGTGTTGTTGCAGCTTGAGATGCGATTCGAGGATGCCCTGCTCCACCCGCCCACTTTCGCCAGTGTTTTCTGCCAATTGTTGCTGCACTTGCGACAGCTGACGCTGGTACTCCATCAGCCGGTTGCGCGGGATGTAGCCGTTGTCCGCCAAGGGTTGCAAATTGCTCAATTGCTGTTGCAGCGAGCTGGCCTGGGCGGTCAAGTCGGTACGGGCGCGGCGCATGCCGGCCAGTTGCGCACCGGCACCTTCAATGCTGGCGCGCAATGCGCCCTGCTCGCGAGAAAAGGCTTCGCGACGGCTGCTGAACAACTGTCGCTGGCCTTCCAGCACCAATTTCAAGCGCGGGTCGGGATCGTTGCTCAATTCGGCGGGGAAACTGACCTGCTTGAGATTGTCACGCTCGCTCTGCCACCGCGCCAGGCTGGCCCAGGCCATGCGGTATTGCGCTTGCAGGGATTGCACATCGGCGGCGACCTGGGTCTGGTCGAGCTGAAACAGTGGCTGACCCTGCTTCACCACCTGACCTTCGCGCACCAGAATCCGGCTGACCACGCCGCTGCTCATCGACTGCACGGCTTTGCGCTTGCCCGACACCACCACGGTGCCTTGCACCGGAATGCCCTGATCGAGCGGCGCCAGACTGGCCCAGGTGAAGAAACTGCCAGCGCCGACGATCGCCAGAATCCAGCCCAGGCGGGCGAAATAACGCGCGTCGCGCTCAGGGCGCTCGGCGATGTAATCGTGTTCCATCGCGGCTTCATTTTGACTGTTGATCTGTGCACTAGTCATACACCCGAACTCCTTGTCGACGGCTGAGACTGCCGGCTCATGCTGAGGCCAGTCGGTGCTTGCGCCGCAGCACCGGACAGCGCCTTGAGCACCTCCTGACTTGGACCGAAGGCCTGCAAACGTCCCTCATTGAGCACCAGCAATTTGTCAGCCTGAGCCAGCGCTGAAGAACGATGCGTGACCAAAATCACACTGGTGCCCAGGGCCTTCATGTGCGCAATAGCGCTGGCCAGCGCCGCTTCGCCCACGGTGTCGAGGTTAGAGTTCGGTTCATCCAGCACCACCAGGCTCGGCTTGCCATACAGGGCACGGGCCAGGGCCACACGCTGTTTTTGCCCGCCGGACAAACCGCTGCCGTCTTCACCGAGCACGGTGTCGTAGCCCTGAGGCATGCGCAGGATCAATTCATGCACGCCAGCCTGTTGCGCGGCCATCACCACGTGTTGCGGATCGGCCTCACGGAATCGGGCGATGTTTTGCGCGATGCTGCCGCTGAACAATTCGATGTCCTGAGGCAGATAACCGATGTAGGGGCCGAGGTCATCGCGATTCCAGCGATGGATGTCCGCGCCGTCGAGCCGCACGGTGCCACCGAGGGTCGGCCAGACGCCGACCAGCACGCGGGCCAGTGTCGACTTGCCGGAGCCCGACGCACCGAGCACCCCCAACACCTCCCCCGCACCAAGGTTGAAGTTGACCATGTGCAGGGTCGCGGTACGTTGCCCCGGAGGACCGGCGCTGACCTGTTCGAAGGTGATCTGCCCCTTCGGCGCCGGCAATGCCATGGCCTCGTCGCTCGGTGGATAGGCTTGCAGCAACGCATCGAGACGCCGGTAGGCGAGTTTGGCGCCGCTCCATTGTTTCCACACGGCAATCAGCTGATCGATGGGGCTCAGGACGCGGCCCATCAGGATCGAACCGGCGATCATCATCCCGGCGGTCATGTCGCCCTTGATTACCAGCAGAGCGCCCAGGCCCAACACCAGGGATTGCAGGCACAGCCGCAGGGTTTTGCTCAGGGAACTGATGACGGCGCCGGTGTCGCTGGCCTGGTTCTGCAAGCCGAGAAAACGCGAATGAACCTGAAACCAGCGATTGCGCAAGGCTCCGAGCATGCCCATGGCCTGGATGGTTTCGGCGTTATGCAGGTGACTGGTGGCGAGCTGGCTGGACTTCTGGGAAAACGCGGCAGCTTCGCCCAGAGGCTTTTTGGTCATCGCCTCATTAAGGCAGGCCAGCGCGATCAGTAGCACCGCGCCTGCCGTGGCAAACACTCCGAGCCAGACGTTGAACAGATAAATCACCAACAGATAGACCGGAAACCACGGCGCATCGAAGAAGGCGAACAACGCAGGGCCGGTGACGAATTGGCGAATATGGGTCAGGTCGCCGAGGGACTGGCCGGCATTGCCCTCACCCTTGAACAGGTTGCGTTCGAACGCCGCTTGGTAGACCCGCAGGTTGAAGCGTCGCTCCAGTTGGCTGCCGACGCGGATGACGATAAAGCTGCGAACAATCTCCAGCACACCGATAAAGACAAAGAACCCGACCACCATCAACGACAACATGGCCAACGTGGTTTCGTTTTGCGAGGACAATACCCGGTCATAGACCTGGAGCATATAAATTGACGGGACCAGCATCAGTACATTAATCAGTGCGGTAAAACACCCGACACTTATCAGGATGCTCTTATAGTCGCCCAGCGCCTTAATTAACGGTGCGGTGGCCGGGCTCTTTGCCATCTTCATGGGTTCTTCCTGAACGGTTATCCCTTGCCATACCTGGCCAGGGTTATCGAATCACTTTTGCGGTTTGCGCTTACACATCAATAACAAATCGTCGTTATCGCCAACGTGCTTCGATTATTGATCTGCGCCTTACAACGCTATTAACGCGCGCTGGACTTAATGCACTTATCGCTGAAGTGTAATGATCAGCCCGGATTTCAACGTGCTTTGATAAAACCCATCACGATGCTGACTGAAAAACAAAACTTTTGAGCCTTCAGGTCCGGTGATTGCGAGGCCATCAGGCTCGGTAAACCATCCGGTCGTTTGCTCGCCCAGCCAGGCGCTCAAGCACTCGGCGCCCTCACCCAGGGTTTGATTCGCGTGTAATACGAGGGTGCATACCGTTGACGCTTGCGACTCTGGCGAGCCGCCGTTTGCGATCAGGGTCGCCTGCCATTTTCCGGCCAGCTGCGAGGGGTCTGCCAGTTTCAGGCTGCTTGCCATGGCTAAATCTCCAAAAAACATCATGAACGTGACCAATAGCCACGCGATTGTTCTGTAGGTGCAGCCGTTATGAATCATAAGGCGCTTCACTCATATCAAGAGCAGAGAGCAGCGCATCTGCGCCGCCCTCCTTTTCACTCACATCACGCAGCGATATCGGAGTAAGCCGCCTGGCCTACGGTGCTGACCAGGAAATCAGCCACGCCGTGCCCGGAGAAGTCCACCGACAACAGGCTGCCGCCGCTGGCGGTGCTCAACACCGCGTCGCCCGCTGCACCGGTGAACGCACTGACAAAATGCAGGCCCGCGCCGTTGGTGATACCGGTCAGGTCGATCTTGTCGAGCCCGCTGACAAAATCGAGGATCTGGTCGATAGCACCCGGCTTGGAGTCGCTGCTGGCGGCGAACACGAACGTGTCCGAACCTGCACCACCCCACAACTTGTCTGCCCCGCCCGCGCCGTAAAGGATGTCGTTGCCGGCACCACCCTTCAGCTCGTTGGACACGTTGTTGCCGATCAGCAGATCATTGCCTGAACCGCCAATGGCATTCTCGACGATGACCCCCTTGGCGATGGAGACGTTGCCCACCAGGCCGCCAACGTCGGAGAACGAGGCGTCATTGAGGTTGATCTTCTGGTTCTGGGTAAAACCCGAGAAGTCCAGAGTGTCCTTGCCGCCCGCATCCCAGACTGAGAACACCACTTTGTCCGACGACGAAGAAGCGCTGAGGAAGTCGCGACCGGCGTTGGAGTTGAAGCCGTAAGTGGTGTCACCGGTACGGGTGGTGGTGTTGGCGCCGTAGAGCTGCTGGATGGCCGCAATGTCGTCCATCAGCGGCCCGGACGCATACGCTTCGACGCCCCCCTTGCTGAAGTTCTGGCTGGTATTGCTTTCACTCCAGTAGCTCATGACGCTGTAGCCGCGAGTGTCTTGGCCGTAGGTCGCGTCGTTGTAGGTTGGCGCACCTTCACCAGCGTTGTAGTCGCCAGGGTGAGCCAGGCCCAGGGTGTGGCCGATTTCGTGGGTCAGGGTCTGACGGCCGTAGTTGTTCAGGTCCGGCGTCTTGTTAGGCGTGTAGCTGCTGTTGGTCAAATACCAGGAAGTCCCGTCGTAACCCGCGCCCGTACCCGGCAGATAGGCGAACGCTGCCGCGCCGTCCTGGCCGCCGCTGTAATTGCCGAAGGTCATGTGACCGTCGCCGCCAGTGGTCTTATCGGTGAAGGTGACGTTGGCCACGTCGGCCCAGGATTGCATGGCGAGTACGGCCTGGGTTTTCTGTTGCGCGCTGAACTGGCTGAACCCGCTGATCCCGTGCTTGTTCAGGGTGCTCGACGACGCCGAGGTGAGGAACGTATAGGTGAGCTCGATTTTGCCGCTGCCGTCCTTGTCCTGGTAGGCCGCACCGTCACGCAGCAATTGGTTAGCTGCCTGGTCGACGGAAAAGGAGGGTTTGCCATTGACCGTGAGGTTACCGCCCCGATCATATTGATGGCTGAAGCTATTGATCTGGTTGAACGCGGAACTGGATGCAGCCAATGATTGCGGCTGGAATGCCTGTTCGGCGGTATCAATAACGTGGTCTTTTACTTTCGACATAAACACACTTCCTTGTTTAGCTATGGAACAGTTTTTTGTCAGACAGCGACAATCTCTGGCGAGATCGTCCTATCACTCGCCCAATGAAGGCGAAAGAAAACTGACACAATTTGAAATCAAACGTCTACTACTTTTTTGACGTCAAATTGAAGTTGTTCCTGCAAGTACCCGGAAACAATGCGTGTGCTGCCGAAATATTATTTGTAGTTCAGAGGGGTTCGCTTAATTGTCCGACAATTGGCAATTTAAATATTAAATAAGAGTAAGTTGTTTTTTGTTGAGCTTATTCATAACAGTGCCAGTGAATTGATATCAGCGTTAAATCCATCAGATACCGAGTTGTATGGTTTCACGATCGCTACGCGACCGAACGCAGGCTGCGCCAGCTGCTACAAAACCCCCGGTGTACGCATAACCTGTAGCAGCTGCCGAAGGCTGCGTTCGGCTGCGCAGCAGTCGTAAACCCGGCTGACGCGGAACCCAACCTGAAACCCGGTTGAATGGTTTCACGATCGCTACGCGACCGAACGCAGGCCGCGCCAGCTGCTACAAAACCCCCGGTGTACGCATAACCTGTAGCAGCTGCCGAAGGCTGCGTTCGGCTGCGCAGCAGTCGCAAACCCAGCTGACGCGGAACCTAGCCTGAAACCCGGTTTAATGGTTTCACGATCGCTGCGCGGCCAAACGCAGGCCGCGCCAGCGGCTACAAAAACCCCGGTGTACGCATAACCTGTAGCAGCTGCCGAAGGCTGCGTTCGGCTGCGCAGCAGTCGCAAACCCAGCTGACGCGGAACCCAGCCTGAAACCCGGTTTAATGGTTTCACGATCGCTACGCGACCGAACGCAGGCCGCGCCAGCTGCTACAAAAACCCCCGGTGTACGCATAACCTGTAGCAGCTGCCGAAGGCTGCGTTCGGCTGCGCAGCAGTCGTAAACCCGGCTGACGCGAAACCCAGCCTGAAACCCGGTTGAATGGTTTCACGATCGCTACGCGACCGAACGCAGGCTTCGCCAGCTGCTACAAAAACCCCGGTGCACGCGACCCCTGTAGCAGCTGCCGAAGGCTGCGTTCGGCTGCGCAGCAGTCGTAAACCCGGCTGACGCGGAACCCAGCCTGAAACCCGGTTGAATGGTTTCACGATCGCCACGCGACCGAACGCAGGCTGCGCCAGCTGCTACAAAAACCCCCGGTGTACACATAACCTGTAGCAGCTGCCGAAGGCTGCGTTCGGCTGCGCAGCAGTCGTCAATCATCACAGCCAACACGCATCCCAAAGTGGATAGTCATGAACCCGCGTCACCAGTCCCGCTCGAATCGGATTGGCTACCACATACCGAGCAAGCGCTTTCACGTCTTCTTCCCGCCGAACTGCGCGATCGTGGTAGCCCTTCTGCCACAAGCGCCCTTGCCGTCCAAGCGCCTGGTTAACGGCAACGCTGCTGCGAGATTTGATTCGGCACATTAGCTCAGCCAACGTTTTGTCCCGCAGCTGCACCAGGCAGTGCATATGATCTGGCATCACGACCCAGGTCAAAAAATCGGCCCAACCCTCTTCCTGAGCCTGACGCAATTGCTGAATGACCAACCTCCCCAGGCGCCAATCAGCAAAAAACGGCTGTCGTTGGTGAACGACTGCCGTCAACAAGTAAACACGTCCAGACTCCGACAAGCGACCAATACGCAGCCGCCCGGCATTCATACAAACAGGCATTCCATTGCCTCCTTATCCGCTGAAAGGAGGCCAGGAATCTACAGGGTTACCTCAGCGCGAAAGAGGCCCCAACAGCTACAAAAGATGACCGATCAACTCCCCGTCCGAATCTTGTTCCAGACTCGCGTACGAACCCGGTCAATGTTCAACGGCATGGCCTCCAATGCGAACAATTTGCCCATCATTTCCGGGCTCGGGTAGACCTTGGTGTCGTTCTTGATGGCCGGGTCGATCAGGCTGTCGGCCTGTTCGTTGCCGTTGGCGTAGCGCACGTAGTTGCTGATGCCGGCCATGACGTCCGGACGCAGCAGGTAGTTCATGAAGGCGTAGCCGGCCTTTTCGTCCGGGGCGTCGGCGGGCATTGAGACCATATCGAACCAGATCGCCGCGCCTTCCTTGGGAATCGCATAACCGATTTCAATACCGTTGTTCGCTTCTCTGGCGCGGCTTTCCGCTTGCAGGACGTCACCGGAAAAGCCTACTGCCACGCAGATATCGCCGTTGGCCAGATCACCGGTGTATTTGGACGAGTGGAAATAGCTGACGTAAGGACGGACTTTCAACAGCAGCGCTTCGGCCTTCTTGTAGTCATCAGGATTTTTACTGTGATGCGGCAGGCCCAGGTAGTTCAGCGCCGCCGGCAGTAGTTCCGGTCCGTTATCGAGGATCGCTACGCCGCATTTTTGCAGCTTTTCCATGTACTCGGGCTTGAAGATCAGATCCCAGGAGTCCACAGGCGCGTTGTCGCCCAGAACCGCTTTGACCTTGGCAATGTTGTAGCCGATGCCGGTACTGCCCCACAGGTATGGAAAACCGTGTTCGTTGCCAGGGTCGTTGGTTTGCAGGGCCTTGAGCAACACCGGATTGAGATTCTTCCAGTTCGGCAGCTGCTCCTTGTCCAGTTTCTTTAACGCCCCGCCTTGAATCTGCCGTGCCATGAAGTGGTTCGACGGAAACACTACGTCATACCCGGAGTTACCGGTCATCAACTTGCCATCGAGGGTTTCGTTGCTGTCGTACACGTCATAACTGAAACCGATGCCGGTTTCCTTCTGGAAGTTTTTCGTGGTGTCTGGAGCGATGTAGCTCGACCAGTTATAGATCTTGACGGTCTCGGCCGCCTGACTGAGGGTCGCAACCAGCGCAAGTGGAGCCAGGGTCAATGTCTTTCGGATCATGAGTCGATTCCTGTTTGGGTTGTTTTTGTTGGCAGGCAATCAGAGGATCAAAAAATCAAAACGTAGGTCTTGCGCACGGTTTCCTGGATATCCCAGATGCCGAGGCTGTTGGCTGGCAACATCAGTGCGTCGCCGGCTTCTATGTGCAGGGTTTCACCGTCGTCCGGGGTGAAGGTGCAGCGCCCCTGGATGAAGTGACAAAATTCCTGGGCAACGATCTGCCGCCGCCAGCGGCCGGGCGTGCATTCCCAGACGCCGGTTTCGACGCCGTCGTCGCGTTCGACGCTGGTGGTCGAAGCCACGGCCACGGGCGTGCCCAAGGGCACGGCGACCGGGTTCGATTCGTCCAGCTTCAGGGTGGCGGTGTGCTTGAATTGCGTGATGCTCATGGGAGTACCTGTTGATTTAGAAGACGCCGTTACTGCATGAACCCTTCCATGAACCCCGCCACGCCGCAGGCCAGTTTGCGACGCCACGGCGCGGAAGTCGGGTTGGCCAGGGTCTGGTCTTCGTGGACGAAGCTGCGAATGATCGCGTTGTAGCCGAGCCAGCGGCAGGGCTCCGGCTCCCAGGCCTTGAGTGCATCGAGACCGCCCTGGGGGATCACCCACGGCTGCCGCACCCGCTCGCTGTCGCGCTGCAAAATCAAATCGGCCAGGGTCCGGCCGCCCAAATTGCTGGCACCGACGCCCTCCCCGCCATAACCGCCGGACAAGGCAATGCCGCTGGCATGATCGCAAAGCATGTGAGGCCTGAAGCGCCGGGACATGCCCAGATTG
Organism: Pseudomonas sp. RIT-PI-q; assembly: GCF_001297125.1. Lineage (GTDB taxonomy): Bacteria > Pseudomonadota > Gammaproteobacteria > Pseudomonadales > Pseudomonadaceae > Aquipseudomonas. The sequence goes on along the minus strand of NZ_LHPC01000054.1, from coordinate 67,652 downwards.
CCGCCCCAGGAATGAGTGATCCGCACGTTCTTCAGTTGCGGGAAGAGCTCGCCGAACAGGTAACGGCGCAACTCCACTTCGCTGGTGGTCAGGTCGAAGTCATGGCGTAACTTGCCGGCAAACTGATAACCACCGCGCGCGCCGAACACCAGGCGGTTGTCAGCCGTGCGCTGGCCATAGGTGACCTGACGGCTGCTTTCGCTGAAGGCCTGACCGCGACTCAGACCGATCTCGTCCCAGGTCGCGGCGGACAGCGGTTCGGTGGCCACGATCAAGCTTTGCACCGGCAACTGATAACGCCCCAACGGCGGCAAGGTGACCGCGTAACCTTCCACCGCCGGCACGATCCAGCGGCTGCGGACCACGGCTTTGGCAGTACGCAGGCTACCCGAGTGCCAATGGGTGACCGGGCTGTTCTCGTAGATCCGCACGCCCATGCGTTCCACCGTCCGGGCCAGGCCTCTCACTAACTTGGCCGGGTGAATAGTCGCAACGTGCGGTGCATAGATACCGCCATAAGGCTTGGCGACTCTGATCTGTTGCGCCAACTGCTCGGGGCTGAGCCAGCGATAATCGCTGTCGGTCAAACCCTGGCTATGGAGCTTGTCCAGATACTGCCGCAGGCTCGCTTCCTGTTCCGGGTAACGTGCGGCACAGTACAGCACCCCGCCTTTGCGGTAATCGCAGTCAATACCTTCACGTTCAAGGACAATCTCGACTTCATCAGGAATACCGTGCAACAGATCGAAAGAAGCCCGGCGCTGCTCCGGCGACAGGTCGGCGAGCAAGCGGTCTTCGCCCAGCAGGTTGCCCATCAGCCAGCCGCCATTGCGCCCCGATGCGCCAAAACCGGCGGTTTGTGCTTCGACGATGGCAATGTTCAGGTCCGGCGCCAGGCGCTTCAGGTAATACGCGGTCCAGAGCCCGGTGTACCCGGCGCCAATGATGGCAACGTCGACGTCCAGATCCTGTTCCAGCGCCGGACGCGCCAGCAACGGCTCGTCGAGTTGATCCATCCACACACTGATATTGCGCCACGCCGGCATACACGACTCCGCCACTCAACACTTCGATGGCGTCGATCCTACTGCGTGGGCTCAGAGACTGTCTTGCGCGCGTGCACGCAAAGAAATTTGTTTTGCGTAGGCCTTCGGCGACAGGCCCGTGTGCTGGCGGAAACAGCTGTAGAACGCCGACAGCGAATTGAAGCCGGCGGCAAAGGCCAGTTCATCAATGCGCCAGGGCGGTGAGGCGGCATCCAGTGCCGCGAGCAAATGCTGCAAGCGCGCCTGATTGACGTAGCGGTAGAAGCTTTGGCCAAGCACTTGATTGAGCAAATAGGAAATCTGATTGCGGCTGTACCCGCACTCCTTCGCCACCCGTTGCAGGTCGAGCTCAGGGTCGAGATAAGGTTGCTGGCGCTGGAAATACTGTTGCAGGTCGTCCGCCATGAAACTCAATTGGCGCGGCGACAAACCGAGCCGACTGACGGCCGGGCGCTGGTTGTTGGCGGCTTTGTTGGCGGGCTGCTCATGCACCAGCGACGCGTATTCGTTGACCCGCCAAATCAACCCGTCACGCACGGTAATCGCCTCGCTAGCCCGGAACGACACCAGCCCTGCACCGCCGCGAAGGGTGATGCGGTACTGAATGAACGCGGTGTTGCCGTCCAGTCGAATACGGTCCGAATGCTCCAGGGCCTCATCGGGATCACGCGGCATGCTGCTGCGCACGTACTCGCGCAGTTCGTCCAGCCCCATCACGCGGTTTTGGAAAAAGTCGTTGTACTGGACATCCGGGTGATACAGCGCCATGACGCCGTCCAGGTCCCGGTGTTTCCAGCGCAAGTGGTAACGCATGACCGTCTCGCCCGTGGCCTGGGTTTGCTGCGGACCATCGTCATCGGCGTGCATAAAGGACTCGGCGAGAAAACGCCGAGCTGGCCGAAGTTCCGGCCCGGCGTCAATGGGCAATCAGTGCTGGCCGCTTGCCGTAAAAGCCGCGCCACCGTGACTTGCATCAAAAAAAACTGAACCAATCGCCAAACGGCCTGAAAAAAAAACAAGATTTTCACATCTTGCTGCTACTTTTAAAGACAGTCACCGGTTGAGCCAATGAAGGCTCTTCCCTCCTAACATGAGCTAACGGAAGCGCTCGATGAAGAAGGCGGGCTACATATGAATAAAGGGTTTAGCAAAGTCACCTTTCCAAACGCCTGCCAGCTGATGCGCTGGCATTTTCATCCCATGGGTTTTGAGGCGAGCATGGACGCGCCGGGCAGCATGATTGCCCGTTTGTTTGACCGAGCCAGTGGCGAGACCATGATCGCCATTGCCGGCATTCCCTGCGCAACGGTCATGAATGCCGCGGATGTAGAACGAATAATCGAAGCGGTGGAGGATGAGCTTGAAGCATTCATTCCGCCAGTTGCCCTCAGAAGTTACGCCTGAAGGCCGAACGCCCATTAAAAAGCCCACATTATGTGGGCTTTTTAATGGGAAATTTTTCCTCCAACCCCTGTAGGAGCTGTCGAGTGCAACGAGGCTGCGATCTTTTGACCTTGCTTTAAAAAAAGAATCAAAAGATCGCAGCCTCGTTGCACTCGACAGCTCCTACAAGGGAGTTGCGGTTACGCTACTGTTTTGCCCTGTCGGTGATCGGCAAAGAACGCCTTGCCCTTGCCGACCCGATCGGACGCTTTAGGCATATTAGCCGCCTGAGTATCTTGGCCGTCGACATACCAGTAGCAATGGCTCACCGCCCGCGTGATGCCGACATAAGCCAGTCGCAGGATCTCGTCCTTCTGCGCATTGTCGTACGCCTCGCTGTCGCCAGCCTTGCCCAGTCCCGCCATGCGGTAGACCTGGTTTTTGTAAGGCGAACTAGTCAGGTGCTGACAATCCCCCAGCAGGAAAACCGCATCGGCCTGAAGGCCCTTGGCACTGTGATACGTCAGTTGTTTTAGCCGTCGCGACTCATACGGCAAGCTAGAATCAACATTAACTACAGTCTGAATATGTTGTTCTATCAATAACTTATCGCTACTTTTTCGATACAACATCAAGATCGAATCACCTTTCCTGTAGTGTTCCATCAAGCGCTGTGCCATGCCCTGATCGTCTCGATCGAGCACATTGACCGGCAGCAATGCCTTCGGCTCACCGCTGGCCTTGGCCTTTTTGCCGGCAATCGCTGGCGCCGCGCGAACGATGTGTTCGGCGGCATCAATGATGTGCTGATGGCTGCGGTAGTTGTCGCTGAGCATGACCTTTGTGGTGCTCGGCGACGGGAATTCCTTGTTGAACTCCATGAAATACGTCGGCGAACTGCCCCGCCAGCCATAAATCGATTGCCAGTCATCGCCCACACAAAGCAATGACGACCGTTGCGCGCCCCGCCCGACGTGCATGGCCGGACCGCGACTGCGGATCTCCGCCAGGCTTGCGCGGATCCAGGAAACGATTTGCGGCGATACGTCCTGAAATTCGTCGATCATCAGGTGCGACAAAGGCCTGAGTAGCTCATCACTCAGCAGCTTGAGGTTTTCCGGGGAATGCTCGCTGAACAAGGCGAACATCCGGTTGTACGTCATCACTGGAGGTTTCTGATCGAGCAGATGATCTTCCAGTGCGCGCCAGAACAGGCTCAAGGCTTCAAAGAAGAACCGGTCCGGGTCGTCCTTGGCAAAACTCATCTGGCCCACGGCAGTCGGTACATCCAGGCCGAGGTTCTCGATGAACCCGGCCGCAGCGACAAAACAGTCCAGCAATGGTGCAGAAGTGAGTTCGCCCTTGACCTTGTAATCGAAGCCCGGTCCGGCACTGGCATCACCGGCAAGCGAGGCCAGCACACGCTTTGAAGACTCATAACTATCAAGCCATATCAAAGGCTTACGACAGAAAGCTTGAAACAGGGTGCGCTTTACCGCCCACTCTGCGCGCACCGTCAACTTGGCGTTCGGACGGCTGACCTGCGGGTTTTCGCGGGGATCGAAACCCAGCACCACCCACGCGTCGAGGGTCGGAATATAGCCGTGGCAATGAAACGTCGAGCCGTTGATATCGAAGGTCTGACGCTTCGGCTCTATGCCTTTGATCGGCCAGGCGCCCGCGCGAAACCACAAATCTTCTATGGCATCGCAAAGTTCTTCATCACGCTTGGCGGCCAGTTCGGTCACGGCCATGCGTTTCTGCACGTCCGGGTGATCGCGTTCCAGCTCCTTGAGCTGCAAGGCGTGGCGCGACAACGGCTTGATCAACTCGCGAAAGCGCTCATCGCGAGTGTGCAGGCTGTGATAGCAGGCGTTGAGTTGCTGACGCTGGGCGTCGTTGATGCGCAGATCGAAAGGGTTGCTGTCGACCTCCTCATCGCCGTTTTGCGCCCGATGACTGAGGTTTTCGAAAGCTTGCAACCGCTCGAAGCCCGGCAGGCTGCGCACCATCGGCAGAATGCGCGAGTGGAAGGTGCGCACCAGATCACGCGCTTCCTTGAAACTCAGCGCTCGCCCCCAGAGGGCAAACAACTCGATCAGCTTATTGATGAAGTCTTTGCGCGACTCGCGGGTGAAGGTCACCACGGTCATCGAGCTCAACTCGAACCCCAGATAGTGCGTCAGCAGTAAAATACGCAGCACCAGCGTGGTCGATTTGCCCGCACCCGCACCGGCAATCACCGAGGTCGAGGGCGTATCGCTGAAGATCATCTTCCACTGCGCGGTGCTCGGCTGGGCATGCGCCGGCAGCAACCGCGCGACATCGGCCTTTATGCGTTTCTTCAGTTCAGCACTCAATGGCAGGCGCCAATCATCGAACAAGTAGTCATCGACATTGGGCGGTCGGTGTTCGGTTGAGCGCGAGTCGCGGATCAACAGCACCTGCCGGCCTTCTTCCAGCCCGTCGAGCTTGCCTTCCTTATAGCCGTAATCCACTCCGGCGCTGTGACCACTGCGAAAGCCGTCGGCCTGGCCGTGTAGCCAGGACGCGCGGTGTTGCGCACGCAGGCGTGTCAGGCCGTGGCCAAAGAACCGGGCGGCCAGGCGCTTGAGCAATGGCATCTCGGCCAGGGGACGAAGTTCAGGAGGAAGATCGGGGGTGTGTTGCGGCACGCGGACGGACTCCAGGGTGTGAGGCTGTTGAAGGCTATGGTGTCTGCATTTGCCGTTCAGTTCTAGTGAAATGCTTACAGGTCATTGGCTTATGCGATGAAGTGAAGGCTGTATGAGAGCGTTTCGAGGTCACAAAGCATCAGGTTATTCGATTGTAATGCGGCATTTTTTACGCTTTTTATCGATCAGTGCCTGATAGATGATGCTCGCCATCAACCCCTATTCAGGAGACGATCATGCTCGAACTCAGACCTTTCAACTCCCTGGGCGGCGCCAACCACGGCTGGTTGGATGCTCATCACCACTTTTCGTTCGCCGAGTACCATGACCCAAAACGCATGAACTGGGGCAACCTGCGCGTATGGAACGACGACGTGATCGCCTCTGGCACAGGTTTCCCGAAACACCCGCACCGGGACATGGAAATCATCACCTATGTTCGTGAAGGCGCGATTACCCACGAAGACAACCTTGGCAACAAGGGTCGTACCGAAGCGGGCGACGTTCAGGTCATGAGCGCCGGCACCGGCATCGCCCACAGCGAATACAACCTGGAAGCGACCGAGACCAGGATCTTCCAGATCTGGATCATTCCGAACGAATCCGGGCTGGCACCGTCCTGGGGCGCCAAGCCTTTCCCGAAAGGCCAGCGTGAAGGTTTCGTGACCCTGGCCAGCGGCAAGGCCGGCGACGATCAAAGCCTGCGGATTCGTGCCGATGCGCGGCTGGTGGCAGCCAATCTCAAGGCCGGCGAATCCGCCGAGTATCGCCTGGATAACGGCCGTCGTGCCTATCTGGTGCCGGCCACTGGCGTCATTGAAGTCAATGGCTTGCGTGCACAAGCTCGAGACGGTGTTGCGGTTGTCGATGAGCCGGTGTTGCGTGTGACGGCCATTGAGGACAGTGAAATCGTGTTGGTGGATTTGGCTTGATTGGGTAAATGCGCGGGCAAAAAAAGGGGCGACCGTTGTGGTCGCCCTTTTTTTATGTGCTGATGCCGCAGACGCCTTCGCGGGCAAGCCTCGCTCCTACAGGGTTTTGCGTAATCCTTGTAGGAGCGAGGCTTGCCCGCGAAGGGGCCCTCAATCACTTCGCAGAAATAGCGCCATCCACGAGGGTTTGGGCTTCCGCGACCAATTGCTTGAGATGGTCATCGCTGATGAAGCTTTCTGCGTAAATCTTGTAGATGTCTTCAGTGCCCGACGGACGCGCCGCGAACCAGCCGTTTTCGGTCATGACTTTCAGGCCACCAATGGCCTGGTCGTTGCCCGGTGCGTGACTGAGGATGCTCTGGATCGTCTCGCCAGCCAGCTGGGTCGAGGTCACCTGCTCCGGAGACAATTTGCTCAGCAGTGCTTTCTGCTTAGGGTTGGCCTTGGCATCGACCCGGACCGAGAACGGCTCGCCGAGCTCGTCGGTCAAGGCGCGATAAGCCTGGCTTGGGTCGCGACCGGTGCGGGCAGTCATTTCTGCCGCCAGCAATGCCGGAATCAAGCCATCCTTGTCGGTGCACCAGACGCCACCATCCTTGCGCAGGAAGGACGCGCCGGCGCTTTCTTCGCCGCCGAAGCCCAGGGAGCCATCGAACAAACCGTCGGCAAACCACTTGAAGCCTACCGGCACTTCATACAGGCGACGCCCCAAACGCTTGGCGACGCGATCGATCAAGCCGCTGCTGACCACGGTTTTGCCCACGGCCGCATCGGCGCGCCATTGCGGACGGTTCTGGAACAGATAGTCGATCGACACCGCGAGGTAGTTGTTCGGCGCCAGCAAACCACCGGACGGGGTCACGATGCCATGGCGGACGTGAGCCGGGTCGCAGCCGAATGCCACGTCAAAACGATCCTTCAGACCAATCAAGCCTTGCATGGCGTGCGTGGACGACGGGTCCATGCGGATCTGCCCGTCCCAGTCGACGGTCATGAAGCGGAAAGTCGGGTCGACCTGCTTGTTGACCACTTCCAGATCCAGGCGGTAATGCTCGGCAATCGCCGACCAGTAGCGCACCCCTGCTCCGCCCAGCGGATCGACGCCCAGACGCAGCTTGGCATCGCGGATAGCGTCGAAGTCGATCACGTTGATCAGGTCGGCGACATAGGTGTTGAGGTAATCGTGGCGATGAGTCGTGCTGGCCTTCAAGGCCTGCTCGTAGCTGATGCGCTTGACGCCGGCGAGCTTGTTGCTCAGCAGCTCGTTGGCCTTGGCTTCGATCCACTTGGTAATGTGGGTGTCGGCCGGGCCGCCGTTGGTTGGGTTGTATTTGTAGCCACCGCTTTGCGGCGGGTTGTGCGACGGCGTGATGACGACGCCGTCCGCCAGGCCCGACGTGCGCCCACGGTTGTAGCAGAGAATGGCGTGGGAAATGGCCGGTGTCGGGGTGTATTCGTCGCCTTCGGCGATCATCACTGTCACGCCATTGGCGGCCAGCACTTCCAGGGCGCTCGCGCCGGCCGGAGTGGACAGCGCGTGAGTGTCGATGCCGACAAACAGCGGGCCGTCGATGCCCTGCGCTTCGCGGTACAGGCAGATTGCCTGACTGATCGCCAGGACATGCCATTCGTTGAAACTCAGGTCGAACGAGCTGCCTCGGTGCCCGGACGTGCCGAAGGCGACGCGCTGGGTGGAGACGGCGGCATCGGGCTGGCCGGTGTAATAGGCCGTTACCAGTCGCGGGATGTCGACCAACAGTTCTGCCGGTGCCGGTTTGCCCGCAAAAGCACTGAGTGTCATGCAAAACCTCTGAAATAGAATGGTTCAGGAATGGGGAAGCAGTTTACTGGCAGTTTGACCGCAGCGCGACGTTATCGATCCCGGCTGGTCAACGGGCAATGTTATAAATCCCGAGCCGCCCACGAATGTCGTGCGTCCAGGCTCAGTCGATCGATTCCAGGCGCAAGGCATCCCCCAGCAAACCCAAGGCGGCGGCAAGGTCGTGGTCGCCAACGAAAGTATGACTCAGACGCAAGTGCTGCGTGTGCAGGCCCTGGAGGCTGAACAGTTCGCCCGGCGCAATCACCACCTGGTGCTTGAGCAGGCGCTGGAAAACCCCGCGCACATCCACCTGGCGCAGAGAGCGCAACCAGATCGTCGCACCACCCTGAGGCTCGACGAAGTGCAACGCATCACCCAGACGCTCCTGCAGCAACTGGGTCATCTGCACCTTGCGGTCCTTGAGCAACCGTCGCAACACCTGAAGATGCTGATCAATCCGGCCGTTGCTGTACAAGCGAGCGATGGCTTTCTGGCGAATCGGTGACAAACGGAACGAGCGCAGCAAAAACTGCCGTTGCAGTTCGCCGCGCAGAGGCCGCGAAAGCAGATAGCCGTAAGGCGCCTCCGGCCCGATGATTTTCTCGAAACCGGAAAACACGATGAGCCGGTCAGGGTCCAGCAGATCGCGAAATCGCAGGCCGTCCGGTTCGAACCCAAGCTCGCCATAACAGTCGTTTTCCAACACCCAACTGCCATGCCGCTCCAGCAACTGCGCGATGGCTCGCCGGTTGTCGTCAGGCGCGAGGCTCCCTCGGGGCATGTTCAGCCCGGATGAAACCATCACCAGTCGCACCGGTTCAGTGCCCAGCAGTTCCTTGAGTCGTTCGAGGTCCAGACCACCGTTGGCTTGCACTGCCAGTTCGATGACCTGCACGTCCGCCTGTTGAAGCAGACGCAAAATCGTCCAGTCGCACGGAGACTCGACCAGCACCGTGGCACCTTTGAGACACAACACGGCGATCAATATTTCCAGCACGCCACGCAGGTCTGCGCCGATGTACACGTCATCCGCATGCCAGCAGCGCACCGGCGAGGTGGTATAGCGTGCCGCCAGGGCAGTTCGCAATTCCAGCTCGCCACACGGTTGCGAAGACGAATGCGGCTGCCGTGGGTACTGGCGCAACAACTCCCTTTCCAGCAGTAGCAAAGGACTGTCGAGCGACTGCAACAACGCCGGTTCGTCGCTGCTCATGACCAGCATTCCCGGGCGCCTGGCATTGGCATACACGGTTTCGAGCAGGTCATTGCCACCGCCGGGCGTATTGATGGAGGACACCGGAAACGCGTAATAACCGGACTTGGCGACCGAATAGACGCGCCCTTCCTTCTCCAGCAACGAATATTCCATACTGCATACGTCAGAAGGTAATCATGAAGTCAGCAAAACTCAATCACATCAAGGTATAGGGGGTGAAACATGCACCCAGTTGATACGATTTTGTGTAAGCAGCGAAAACACCTCTTACAAACTCCGACTGGAAGTGTAAAAACATGGCATTGAGGATCAAGGACTACAAAGCAATGGGCGGTGTCCGATTCTCATTGCTCATAGACACCGAAGGGGACGGCTTTCCGCTGTACTACCCGACTGCGTACATCAGCATGCGCGTGGCCAGCCTCACAGCCGGCACGCAACGAGTGAACCTGTCCTGCCTAAAGAAGCTGTACGACTGGGCGAATGAAAAGAAGATCAACCTGGATCACAGGTTCTCCACGAAGAAGCTGCTCACGGTGCCTGAGGTGGAATCGCTTGTGCAGGCGATATCGAGCAACACAAAAGAGAGGGATGGCACCAGAATCAAGGGCATGCGTGTCAGATATTTCCTGGACATCGTGATCGACTACTTTGGGTGGCTATTCGAGCACTGGATTACGGACTCGAACACAGAAGCCAACAGTCAACTTATCAAACGCCTACAGGCTAGCTTGGCTGAGCGTAAGCCTAATAAAGGCTCGGAAGCACGGGCTAAAAGACGACGCATCGCCAAGAAACTGACTGACGCGGCGGATACTGCGTTGATGGAGATGTTCAGATCATTCGATGAGGTGAAGGCCGAGAACCAAGAAAACCAAAAAGTCGTCACTTCAGGAAATAAGCCGTTATCGAATTTCAAGCTTGGGCTCGCATTTCGAAACGTATTGGCCCTGCGCATCCTCTACGACATTGGCATCCGACTGGGTGAGTTACTGAGCTTAAAGTATTCGGACTTCATTCCTGCGTCGGGTGGTGAACACGCTTACATCAGGATCGAGCGCAATCACGACGACGAATTTGATCGTCGGATGAATCAACCAGTCGCCAAAACGCTCGGCCGCACTCTTCCGATCTCAGAACAACTTGAGCAGATGATGTTTACCTATTTGGGGAGGTATCGTGCCGAGATACCAAACGTTGGCTTTGAGGACGGTTCATTCATCTTTGTTAATCACAAGGGCGGAGAAAATCAGGGCCGTGAAATTGAGATTGCAACGTTTCGATCTGCGCTGGCGGTAATCATTAACCGCGATAAGAGACTCAAAGGCTTACACCCTCACCTTCTGCGCCACCATTGGAACTACCGCTTCTCCCAGGATGGCATCGACAAAGGCTTAACTGACCAGCAAATCAGGGAGAAGCGAGAACATTGGATGGGATGGGTCGCTGGCTCACAGTCTGCTCACGACTATGACTTACGTAACATTCAGGAATCCGCCAACGAGTACGGACTTGCGATTGCGTCGGACACTGCAAGGAAGAAATCCGATCGTAAGCGATCTGGCAGCAGCCGATATGGTCGAGCAGAGCCAGCGGATATCTGATTGGATAGATGGCGAGCAACTTGCCATCAAAAAATAAACAAAAAATAAAATTAAATAAAATAAACACAACCGGAACTTTAAATAATGAGCGCAACGACAGATGCCGCCGACGATTTCGTATCGCCCGTAGATCGTGAAAACCTATCGTCAGAAGATCTCGAATTATTAGACGACTTTGACCGCAACACAACACAGCCCACAGGGGCGTATATAGTTGAGTTCACTGGCACAAGGTTATTAATTGCTGACAGCATTTACTCAGATATATCTTGTATTTTGAACATGGATAAAAAAACCGTTGCTGGTTTCAAATCCACAATGAGAGCTATAGCTCAAAGTGGGTCGCGCTCACCGCGTTCGTTACAAAGCAATATTAGCGCCCTCGAGAAAGCTATTCGAGATGTTCCAATTGCAAACTTCACACCGGAGAGCTATCAACAACTGATCAAAAACACTAGCAATCCTGTCGCCAATGTAATTCGCAGCTTGTTAAATATATGGTATCGACTAGGTTATCCGGGTGTGAGCACAGAAACAATTGAACAAGTAAACTTTTTGAAACGTCCTGGCAGGCCGTCTCGCATGAGGGTAACTTCTGATGATCCCACCGAAGGTTGGTATACGACACAAGAATATGACGATCTCGTCAGCACTTACTGGACGGATTACGAGAATGGAAGGATTGTATTGCGCAATACCGCAGCATTGTTGCTAGTGGCTCAATATGGCAGACGCGGAGTTCAACTAGCAGACCTTAAGGTTTGTGACTTTCAATGTGAGGGCGAAACTGACGGTATCTCAGGTAAGCGAGTGAGTTTTCCTGGGGCTAAAGATCGAGGCGCTGAAGAGTGGTTTAGAGGAACAAAATCCGAAATACACCCGATGGGCGATGATCTTTGGGATTTGTGCCAATTGCAAATTGATAACACCGTGCTTGCTCATGAAAAGTTATTTGATCGTGAGCTTACAGTTGCCGAGCGTGAACAGTTGCCATTCATCCAACAAGATCCTAGAAAATTGATCTTGATCGACAAAGCCAGAATACAGTCATATTCAGCAAGGGACTTTTCCTCCCCTTTCTTACATCTCAGAGGCAGCGGTATTGCAGGTATTCTCGTCAATGTAAGAGGTACACCTGTAATTTCCGAACGTACCGGGCAGCCAGTGCGCCAATTTGCTTACCGGATGCGGTACACGCGAGCTAGGCAACTCGCGCGTTTGGGCGTGCCCCGAGTGACATTAGGGTATTGGCTGGGGCACGAAAAAGAGAATTCGCTTGAACACTATTACAACGATCCAGCTGAAGAGGCCCGGTTGTTGAATGACGAAATACGATTAATTTTGGGGCCACTTGCGCAGGCATTCTTCGGCTCGATCCGGGATAAAGAAGCAGATGCCACGCGGGGTAATGACCCATCAAGCAGAATCGAGCTGGATGGGCGACACAATGTAGGTAGCTGTGGCGAGCACGGATTTTGTTCGGCATCAGTGCCTATTCCCTGCTATCGCTGCTCCAAATTTGAGCCTTGGGTGGACGCTCCGCACGATGAAGTTCTCATCAGGTTGATCGAGCGCCAGGAGGAGGAAAACAACATCCATTTGCCGAGCAAGGCGAGACGAATGCTCGTGCCCTTACAGCTCGATAAGGACATCGCAGCGGTGAAGCTCGTGATAAAGCTGTGTGATGCCCGAAAACAAGAGCTCAAAAAACAAGAGCCCAACAAACAAGGGCCCAACGAACAAGGACACAACACACAAGGACACAACATGCAGGAGTCCGCTCAAACAGAATCAGCCAATCAACCTGGAGAGGGACTAAAGCCAGAATCAAAGCCTGTGCGGGCGAACAAGCCTCCAGAAAACCCCGGGCATGGGTCACGCAAGAAATCCACTAAAGCTGAGGGCGAGTGATCAACATGACTAATACCGTTCAGTTTCAGTCGAAAGCCCACCTGACCAACCAGCAAAATTTGGCTAACTACATCCACCAGGCTCAACATGTGAGCCCAGTCTGGAAAAATGTGCCCGGCTTTTCGTGGAGTGCCAATGTCTGGAAAACCCCGCGCGGCTCACTGCGCTTCATGAAATATGGCATTAATTTGCACGTGCGAGGCACTCCCACACCCGAACAGCAGTTCGATCCAGACTACATGGAGTTTGCCAAAGCCTATCTGCTCAATAGTCGACGCGGCGATCCCTCAAAGGTATTTCGCGCAGATTACCTAGCCGTACAGATTGTGGGTGAAGCGCTAATGGCGGTCGATGGCGATGCAGATATCACTCGCCTATCGCCTCTTCATCTGAAGAAAGCGGTTGAGATCATCAAGCAGAGAAAGAAAAACCATATAAACGTAGCGACAGCCGTAAGAGCCCTTGTGCGCGCAGTGGCGCAGCAGAACATTACTTCCCACGGCCTCAAATATTGGGATCATCCGTTTACTGTGAAGGGGCTGGAGAAAAGCGAACAACCCGCTAAATCCGCCCTCCCCGATGACGACGCACTGCTGGCGCTTGCAGAAGTCTTCTCTCGCGGCTACCACGGCGAATTGGATGATGAAGCTGTGTATGTTTCAAGCATTACGGCGATTCTGCTATCCGTGCCGATGCGTATCGCCGAGAAAATGCGGTTGCGACTGGACTCATTGAAATCCGAAGCAGACAAGCACGGTGTTACCCAGTGGTATCTGAACTACTACTCTACCAAGAACAAGAAGATGGTCACCAAGGGTATCCCAGCGGTGATGGCAGATCATTGCCGGGAAGCGTTCCGGCGTCTTGAAAGCATTACGCAGGAAGGTCGTAAATTAGCGCTTTACCTCGAGAGTGGAGCAACCTCGTTTTATCCTCATGCTGGGGTACCTGATGTTCCTGCAGATCAGATCCTGACGACGCAGCAAGTACTGGAGGCGATGGGTCGACCAACAGTTGCATCTGCAGAAACCGCGATGAAACACATCACAGGCAGCTACGTGCTTGGCGAATGGACGCTTGATACGCTCTGGGACTTAATTCGCATCTATAACATGCGGATCAATCCGTTCTTCCCTTATCAGGTCGATCCGGATCTTTACGCGGTAAAACCGCCGAAAATGTCGGAGTCACTGCTCTGCTTCCAGAGGTATCAGCTGGCGGAAAGGAAAGCCACCAGTCCGGTGATTATTGCCCCAACCAATCAGCATTTTTATTCGACGCGCGTCTCGCCAAGCAAAGCTAGCTCGGTAAACGGCAAGGTCTATGAGTCCTTCTTTAGTCGGCACGGATACCCTGACTCGTCGCTTAGGTCGCACCAGCTGCGCCACTTTCTGAACACAGCAGCCAAGGAAGCGGGCCAAAGCATGGAGATTATTACGCATTGGAGTGGTCGAGCGTCGGTGAAACAGACTCGTGACTATATCCACCAAGATCCTGCCAGGGAGGCCCGCAAGTTGAGCGAGCACCTCATCCCTATCGCAGACGTGACACCGGAGCCGATCACCGCCGCTGAATACGACGTTCGCAAAAAAGGCGCCATCATCACCACGCGTTACGGCATTTGCATGCACCCCTGGACGACGAGCGCCTGCCAGAAGTCAGGTGATTGCCTTAACTGCTCTGAACTTTTGCACTGCAAAGGGCACAAGAATTCGCTTCAAGCTGTGAAGGTTGAACGGGATCATGTGGCGGAGAATCTTGAAGCGACACTGCAAGAGATCGAAGCGGGCAATCGGCCGGCCACACGCTGGGTGGATACTCATACTCGCTACTTGGAAAGGCTCAACCAAATTGTGGCCATGCACGAAAATCCGGATATCCCAGACGGCAGTCCCGTGCTGATGAAGGGTAAAGACTTCACGCATGCGAAAAGAATCTTGGCTAAGAAGCATCCGCAGCTCGATAAGGACAGCGTAGTTACTGACATTCTGGACGACATCTATGACGATGATCTGCGCCTCTGCCTTGACGAAATGATGGGAAAGAAATGATGGGAACCAACTGACATGCCTCGCGCGTTTACCCCCAAAGAACTGAAAGCAATCACAAATCTTGTTAGAGACTGGCCGGCTGATAAAAAGCTGACCTGGGATGCCATTTGCCAGGCTTCAGAATCGGTGCTGGATTTCGTTCCCACACGCCAGGCGTTCGTGGACAAGCCGGCGGTGATCAATGCCTACAAAGTCCGAAAAGCCGCCATCACGTCTCAACGAGACAGGCTTGCGAGCGTTCCGAAACCGAAGAGCCTGACCGCAGCGGCAGCGACGATTGCGCGGCAGCAACTGCAAATCTCTCAGCTAAAGGATGAGCTGCAGCGGATGGCGGATATGGCGCGACGCTTCATTCACAATGCGGTGCTGCACGGCCTGAAACGTGAGGATCTGAATGTGCCTTTGCCCAAGCATGATCGCAAGGAGTGACGGCATGTCCAGTCGCCTTACGACGTTGGTCTTGAGTGCCAAGTGCTCGCCAGCGGTTCAAGGATGCTCACGCCCTTCCCAACCCCATCCGGGCAGATGTTAGGGCGTTATAAAATTTGCCCGCCCACAACCACAACCACAACCACAACCACAACCACAACCACAATCAGCTATAGAGCCAGGGAAGACCAAGAATGGACAGTTCAGACCTCACCAGCCCAATTACGTACGACGAAAGACTCGTTGTTTTCTTTGACGTCATGGGCTGGAAATCGCACGTCTCAGATGCAGGCAACGACCCCGTGAAGATCGGACTGCT
The DNA here is from genome assembly GCF_001297125.1 of Pseudomonas sp. RIT-PI-q. GTDB lineage: Bacteria > Pseudomonadota > Gammaproteobacteria > Pseudomonadales > Pseudomonadaceae > Aquipseudomonas. The sequence continues at coordinate 52,264 of NZ_LHPC01000054.1, read as the reverse complement.
TTCGCTCATACCTAGATTGCTGAAGAGCTCGACCATCTTGCAGGCAGCGGGATCAGGGGATGCACAGATCACCTCTTTCTCCGACTGCTGCGTAATCAGTCTTCCCTATAAGCAGGAGACGCTTTCGCAAGTCATATATGGGCTCTCCAACGTGTTTGTAGGCGCCGCCGTAGGGGGATTTCTGCTTCGAGCCGGCATCACCGTAGGAAATATTCACCACGAAAACGATATTGTATTTGGCCCAGCCCTTAACGTCGCTCACGGCCTGGAGTCCGACGGGTTTTACCCTCGGATTATCTTGGACAAAAGCATCCCGGCGCTAAACGGCATCGAGCTTGTAGAAGGCATGCTGGGTGAGGATCCTCTCGGGGCTTTCGTCGATCCGTACGCACTGCAATTCATCAAATCAGAGTACCTGAGGAAAGAATCATTTCCGGATGGAAAGTTTATGGGCATACCAGGGAACAAGGCGGTTGAAATTTACACCGTGCTGCTTTTGCGTCTCGAAGCAATGTTGAGCAAGGCGGAAGGTGATAAACCGAAGAAACAGGTGAACTGGCTGTACGCTCGGGTGAGGCAGCAGCACAAAGACATACTCAATCGCAGGTAACTACCCCGCTAACGATCAACGGCTAGACCTAATGAAAAAAGATCACACCTCTATCGAAGGATGCGTAGCGCAGTATTTGATCGACAAGAAAGATTGTCTGCCTTCGCTCTACACATGGAAATTCACTACCAGCATAGCGACCGAACGGTTCGGAATTTCGTTTTCGGGGCAAACGCCATTCGAGAAAGTAATGGAGTTAAAAAATTCCCTGCGGAAACAGGTCGCATCGAGCACCTGTACTATCCAGCAGGGTGAAATCGCGAAGTACTTTATTAAGGAATGGGGTGGGATACGGCGGTTTACTAAGGTCGAGGAAACGCTCCGACACTTCAGCGGACTCAAGGGGTCGTCGATTGCGCCGCAGCGGTTGAAGATCCCTTTCCAAGGCATAAGCAGCTGGTCGAAGTGGGCTTCAATCGTGTGCCCCGACTGGGCCTGCATCTATGATGCTCGTGTCGCATACGCCCTCAATGCCATCAATTATCTGGCCGGTGCCAACCAACTGATTTTTCAGGTGCCGCCCGGTCAAAATTCGCGCCTCAGAATGCTGGATATCAACACCCTACTTTTGAGCCAGCGGCTTCAAAACGGGGAAAGTAGTGATCCAGCTAAAATGAGAATTAACCATTTTATCCCAAAACCCGATACCTACCTGAGATACCTAGCGTTACTGCGTGGGGTCAGCAATGCCGTATGGAACGATACGAGTCATATTCATGAGGTGGAGATGCTGTTGTTCGCGCTGGCGGATGGTGAAATCTACAGCGACGTATTCGAACGACTTTCAGCAAATTCACCCAATGCCTAAGTTCGTCGTATGCCGAGCTTGCAATGATTGCTTTTCGCCTAGCGCCAATCTTTCTGAGTCGCTGCTGGGTACGATTGGACAGCGGCTTGGAAAACGTATGGGTGGCCCTAAAGCCAGATAGCGTTTGGCGGGAGAACTGGACGGGCTAGCGGTACTGTTCACGGGCAGCGCTCCATGCCCACCTGCCTTTTGTCGACAGCTAAGGTAACTCAAGCCCCATAGAACATCACACCGGTAGCACGGACAGAGTCAGTCGCTTTTTGCACAGGACTTCGGATGATCGCGTACATGACTTGTGAGAGGATCTGAGGTATCACATCACCGAGGAAACACCATGATTGCTGCGCTCAACAGTACCCTGTCACTTCACGGGATAGATCCCCCCAAACGTTCAGTTTACCTATCGCTTGTCGCCGCATCTCCTTGTATGGCGCTTGCCGCCTTATGGAATCAGGGAGATCTGACGGTAGTAAGTGCATCAATCACGCTGTCGATGGCTGCCTACCTTTATTTGCGCCTGGAGACGATACAGAATCGTTTCCGACCAGCGTGGGCAGAGGAGTATGAAAGGAAGCTCGCGAAACTCGTGGCGCAGCTTTCTTGTGAAGGGCTTTGTGCAGTAGAGCGTCAGAATCTGCTGAGTCGAATAGACGATCTCAAAGACCGCTATCATCTGGTGATTTCGCCCCAACTGACCTACCGCTGGGTCACATTCCAGGCTCGTGCAATGCTGTTGATCGCCAGAATTCTGCGTCTCAACATTCGCTAACGATCCAGAGCTTCACGATGAGCAATCGTGAAGCTCTAAAAATCAGAGCAGCATCAAGCCTGAAACACTGGCTTTCTCAACGTTCACTGAACGTATCCTTTTAGTGCGTCGACGCCGTGCAACAACTCATCAGAGTGAGCGAGCCGTTGAGAGGTTGGCACAAAGCAGCGCCCGATCCTCCAAGTTGGTCTTACCCGTGTGATTTTAATGGGACAGTGGAATCTGAGATGACACTTGATGAGCCGCAAACCTGCCTCGTCATACAGTTATTAGGTCTTTGCATCGTTACATGAACGATTTGTAATTTCCTGCCAAAACTGCAAGAACATACACCCCAAAGCCGCCCTCACTGTTTTAAACATCGAAGGTTGCCGAAGGATCACAGGCACTTCTTCCTCGCACAACTCAACCTCCAACGATACAAAGCAATACTGTGGCATGGAAAAGTTGCGCGAACCGTTGCTCCACAGCAACACTGTATAAAACAAAAATAAAAGGCTAATAAAAATGTCCGACCCAGTCAGTATCTCCTGCATTGAACGTTCAAAAAAAGGATCTTCGAAAAACTGTGCTTACAGTGCCAAAGAGCTAAAAAGCCAAGAGCTAAGTAAATTTCAGTCTCTGGGTGCACTTTTTCACACCGCCGACTCGATGGCTGAGGGAGACTTTATTGAATCGATTCAGGCTCCGTGGTTTTTTGGTGTTGGCGTGGATAAATTGGGTTTCGATTACTACGCCCCTGTGCATTTGCTGTCGTCTCCAAATTGGAAAATTCGGATGTGCACAGCTTGGTGCCTGATCGGTGATGCGCAGAGAAAAATTGCGCGCCAGTTGGATTACAACGAGGTGCACAATTTTTGGCCAGACTTTGCATTTCTCGACCTATGCTGGGACAACGAGGTGATGGGCTGGGCCGCCTTCCTCCCCTGGTCTCTTAACGTTCCGGTTGAACTCAAGATAGCGAGATCCGTGGGGCAACCCCTCCGGGACACACTCACGTTCACGGCATAAGTAAGCTAACGGGCGGCTGATGGCGGTTTCGCTTTGTGTGCATACGTAAGCCATGGATCTGAGCAAGCTCGGTATCACGCGTCTTGAACGCCGCAATTAGGTCAGTTGGGCTGCCAGGCCTTGGCATGTACTGATCTTCAGGAAAATGACTTCTCAGGCATCTGGCCACCACGCAGAGAACGCGCTCAACAACAACAACAACAACAACAACAACAACAACAACAACAACAACAACAGCTTCAACCAATACAAACTCCTTCTTGGAATTGATGACCAGAACCCCAGCAGGGTGAGAGTCTGGGCTGACGAAGGAAGGAGCCGGCCCATCTGGGACGGCTCTGGCGTCATGCGTTACTTGCTCTTACGAGGGAACCGAGAGAAGACTTGTGCCATTTGAACCAAGGATTTAACCAACGATTCCAGCATCAAACGGCCCTGCACCACCTCTGGGTCGGAATGTTGAACGATACCAACCAGACCATAAGTTTTACCTAACGCAGACGAAGGTAGATGAGCGTCTGCCTGTCGGAGCTCGTTGATACCTACCAGCACCGTCGTCAAGGCCCTCGCCTCATCCTGGCTCACCTCCTTTTGCAACGCCGCTTCCAAGTGCTTGACCGAGCCGGCCTTCATCTTGGCAGGCGGAACGGTAAGTACTGAAAGGCCGCCTCCGTCCAACGACTCAACAGTGACCCTGGCCAAGTCCTTAGCCAGTTCGAGCACTCCCGTTTTTTCCAGTGCCCGGAACCGATGAATTCGGCCAAAGATGTCATTAATGGCATGGTGCGCCGCGAATAGGGGTTTCCCCGTGAGCTTCTCAAATTCCGCGTTGAGTGAGTCGTAAGCCGGTCGCAATTGCGCCTCAGGGGCTTGGGTATCGGCAGGGGCAGCTTTAGCTTGCGATGCCAGCAGCTCTTCAGAAACGCCCCCGTCAGGTGTCACGTTTGCCCCAGCCCAGACCCGTTGCTGCCAAAGCGGAAGTTGGCCTATGTCCTTGGCGAATACGTTGATAAGACCGAGGTCATTCAGACCGAAATGCACGCTATTTCCACGTGAGATGCCGATTTGACCGGTGTCACGGGTATACCAGCTCAATGAGGAGCCTCGGTAACTGCTGAGCAGAGTCGAGACGGTCGGGCGAAACCATAGCCAGCAGCCACGGGTAATCAGCTCATCACCATTGACGCGATCCCCGGAGCCATCAACCGCAAAATCCACCTTTGTGAGTGCCGGCTCACCCATTACCCGTTCGCTGACCTGGCCTGGCTCGACCACTTCGGTTTTCCATAGCGAACCTCTCAAGCTGTACAGCTTCCTCCCCTGATGCTTAACCGACCACGATTTAGAAACAACGGAGTCATCGTTTGGAAATCCGGCAACAGGCACTTCATCATCAGCATCGATGTCCGTGCGAGATGCATGGAAAACACCGGTTGAGGAACCATACGGCATTCCGCCTTCGTGGATTGCCTGGTTGAGACCCTCCCACTTGTCCCCGTCCGTCACCTCCTCCAAAAGCTCGGAAGCCCAGTTGATATGGGAGGTATCCGACACGATCTGCTGGCGGCTTCGATAGCTAGAAATCAGCAGGTACATTTCCCGCGCTTTCAAATAGTCGCGCAGGTGCTCAGTACGCACCTCCAAAAGAACGGGCTTACCGGCCTCATCGCGCGACAGCCTCGCGACCTCCTCAAAGCCCTCCGCTGGTCGCAGCCAGCTGTCACCTTGGCGCTGCAACCCCAGGGAGATCACAAAATCCTGATGCAGATGCCATTCAATGGGCGCTTCGCCATCAAATGACTGGTCGATCACGAGCCCGGTGCCGACAGCATCAGCGTGGTGACTACCCCAATCACCCGCCCAATAGTAGGTCGTGATTCGTTCCGGCTGTGCTGGTTTGACAGCTTCAGGTGCGTTCTCTGGAGGCACTGGCGTAGCGGGATCCGTCTTGGACGGCAGGACACTTAGGGCCAGGTTCAGATTAGTAAAAGGCACACGGAAAGACGCCAGCAGTTTCCCCGGCTCGGGCTCGGACTGCTGATACTCTTTCTGAAGCTCGGCGCTATTTTCCACATCCGCCGAGCGATGGCTATCTGGCCAGACATACTTGGTTTCGAAGCCACCCACAAAGGCGTTCCCACCGATGTCGCTCCAGCCCAGCTTGTGTATTTGGTCACGATGAACCAGTTCAAACATCACCGAGCCAATCCCGAAATACTCTTCAAGGTAGCCCTCGTAGCCATACTCCCCGTCCCTGCGAAGCACTGACTCGGCGCGAAGCGGTACCCAGACTTTCTGGGCAACGGACGTCTTTCGAAGCTTGGCCATTTCAAACCAGGCCTGCGGCTTACACACTGCTGTCTTGGGTATTACTCCTACTGCTGCTTGTGCTCCTGCTTCATCTTTAAGCACCAGCACAACGACCATCTTGCGTGCATGGTCGATCACATCCAGCTGCTTACGCACCATTTCGCGTACTTCTTCAGGTGGAATCAGTTGATCAATCGCATCGCCAGAGAAAAAGGCGCCTGGATTCTCAAAGCCGTTCAAGTCGGAATACCAAAGGGCGAAGCTCGGGCCTTGAGCAATCACCGCCTCAGTACGACTGAGGTCACTCCAGGCGCGGCGCCAGTGCTTCAGAATTGCCGTGACCTGGTCATCCCGGGACGAATGTGGGCCATCGACCTGATGCCAATCATCAGGGTCGTCCGCCACCATTTCCATTTCATGATCCTTATCCATCAGCCCCTCGCGCATGCACTGCCTATCACCTGGATGTGGATTAAACCACGAGGCTCGAGCGATCTGCAGAGCGCTTCTGAATTCGGACACCCTTCCAGTTGCAACAGCGCTTTCGACCAGTAGACTGCTCGCCTCGACCATTTTTGACCTTGAGCATCAACTCACCACTGCAACCGTCTTGCTGGGCAACGCCGAAGCCAGACCAGTAGCAAGCGCATAAGGATTTGTATGGCCGGTATCAAAATGCCCCACGCCATTGATCGCAATGGCATCAAATGGGCGGCGGATGACTATGCCAAGGGCATGGGTGCAGAACCACTTCACTGTGAGCGCTGCGACTCCACGGTGAGCCACGTTGCCTCCTTCACGCGGGACTATTACGATCTGCCCTCGCGTGTTCGTGCCTTTTTCCGTTTGCAGGCCGGTGGAGAGCATGGCCCCAGCTGTCGCTTCGGCGTCGACAGACAAATTGTTGAGCTAGCCAGTACATCTGAAGGACTGATTGAGAGTGTGCAGAAAAATCGCTATCGGATGCGTCTGGTCGCAGTGAAGGACGCGCTGCAAAAAAGCGCAACGCGTTCCAAGGATGATGGCGTCGAGGAAAGAACTCCCAGCGCTTCCAAGCACTACACACCGAATTCTGGTCGGCTTACCGCTTACATCAACACTGCACAGCGCGTCCTCAAATTGCGCGCACTGTGCGATGAAGATCACGACATCGAGCAACACCTTGAACTGGTGTTCGAAAGAAACACCACGGTGGCCTGGAATCAGTTTTACTTCGATCACGCTCGGCAAATGGCGGCTCATTACACCGTCTCACACTGCACAAACCAGTACCCTATAGCCATCCAAGGTCGTGTCGGCAAGATCACCCGTGCCATCAAGGACGATCCCACACGGAACGTCCTGAACCTCCAAAAACTCAAGGCCTCTGCGAATCCCAACGAAGCAACCGACGGCATCAGCCTGGAAGTGAGCGTCTGGGCGGCTAAGGCAAATTGGTTTGACGGGGTAAATGAAGGCGACGAGGTCGTCGTATTCGGCTTATGGAAAGCCCCAGCCCCCACCCAGACTAAGTCCACCAAGGAGGGGTACTTCAAGACATACACCAATCGGCGCCTAAACCTGACGCTGGCCGTGAAATCTCAAATCACAAAAGTGTGATCATGATGGTGTTCCTGCACTAAAAATAGGACTGCGCCAGCGCTAAACCCTGTGGCACTAAGGCAGCCACCCAGCCGATCCAAGTGCCGCTCGAATCGCGCTGGGCTTGCCATATGCAACGGTACGCTTGTCTTCAAACTTCTTCGAGCTAACAAAGCGACGTGCCTACAAAGCCTCAACCAAGCGTCGGTCATCACTCGCTGATGGAAGCGTTACTTTTCCAGACTTCGCCAGTTGCAAGTACGCACGATCAAGGAGATCTAGAGCCGTTACTGTTTCCTACCGTGCATAGGCTTGCTTGTGGTGCTGTTCAAGGCCATTCAAGCGCGCAGCTTCAGATCGGTTCACTTGGCGATTTTGTTGCTGGCGACCTTGTCACTGCGACCACTGTGGGTCTGTGTCACCTTCATAATCCAGGCATTACCTTTTTTGCAGTGACCGGTGCCGTCGCTATCAGAACAAATGCCCTGCAGAGGTGCTTCCACCCTTACGCTGCACCAGCACGGGTACTGTCGCCCCAAAAACCTACAAATAATGCCATTGAGCCATTATTCATCGGGTAAGATCGCGGCCATTGGCAATTCATACAGAATGACGAAGGACGACATGACGGAATCGGCGCATCCGAAGTCTGCAGGTGGTAAAGATTTGGTAGTGAAACGCAAGTTCACGATTACCGAACTGCCTACTGAATCAGATCCCAAAAATACAGGAGTACCGGGGTTAGCTTTGCGAGCTGGGTCGACGCATAGGTCGAACGAGCACCACCGATCCAACAAGGGCGGCAAAGCGAAGCAACTGGATAAGCGACCAGTTTTTCTGGCAATGCAGGGTGGCGGCGCCAAGGGCATCGTGCATGTGGGTGGCCTGACGGCGCTCGATGACATGAACCTTGATATCAAAGGAGTGGCGGGTACTTCAGCGGGTTCCATCGTCGCGGCGCTCGTTGCTGTTGGTTACAAAGGCAAAGACCTGCTCAATCTAGACGGCGATGGAAATCTATTTGAGACGTTGCCCTCAAAATTAAAGGTAAAAAAACCTACCGACCTTTTTCCGTTTTGGGGCTGGCAAGCTCTAAGATTTTCCAGGTTGGTCATTACTGCAGGGGGCCGATTGCTCTCGTTGGAAAGCAAACTTCTGACCTGGCTGTTTCCAAGCAAAAAGCCCAGCGCTGTCGAGCGTGCTCTTCGTCGACTTTTCAGATTGTCAAGCGTAACTGCCAAATTGGTATTTTGTGGATACCTCATCTATGAAGGGGTGGAATGGGTCGCGGTTCAAGATCAGGAAACGTTGAAAACCACCATGTGGATTGCAGTTGGAGTGATCATTACTCTCGGGTTGGTCGTGTGGAAGGCACTCAAAGGAATCACAACTGTAAACAAAGTCCGTGATTTCATTGATAACGCATTACGAAACAAGATCACCCTAATGAAGGACACAGATAAAGGCGTGACGTTTGCTGACCTTCAAAGGGCAAAAAAACCGCCGCTCAAAATCGTGGCTACCAACGTCTATGGTGAAACCTTAGAGTTATTTTGCGTGGAGCGTACGCCGGACGTTGCCATTGCCGATGCGGTCGCCGCTTCAATCTGCCTGCCTGTCATCTTCAAACCTTGGCGACTGGTGTTCGAGCGTCACAACACCCATCCACCGACTCCTGTTGAGACGACATTTCTAGACGGCGGATTGGTTTCAAATCTTCCTGCTTGGCCATTCGATCAGGAGCGCAAGGACAATCCGGATATCCCGACGATTGCGCTGAGTATCGGAGAGCCCCCTGTTCCAACGCATAAGCATTGGTTGTTCTCGTTGGTCGGCAGCGTTGTGAACGGCTCGCAAGAGGTTCATACCCGCGCGGCAGGACAAATGTCTCAAGTCGCCCTAAGCACTAAATTAGGGATGCTCGACTTCGACAAGCCGGTTCTTGTCTTAAGAAATGAGGCTAAGAATGCCAGGCTGACGACCCAAAGCAAGGTCACGTTTGACTTGGCCCTATCGCCTAGAGTCCTGCGAGCCTTTGTAGCGTCGGTTCAAAGAGAGATCGAGATGCTCACTGCTGCACCCCTGGCTTGGGCCAACCCAATCCCTGCGCATGCGCGCATCAGAGTTAGTCTCGCGGTGGAGCAGTCAGGCTCGTTTGCCACGTCCTATACAGCTGGACACCAGCGCGGGGACAAAGACGCCGCGAACCTCGGCGTCAAGGTGACCTCTCACATCGCGCATTACTGCTGGAATAAACAAGCGTTGTATTCGAGAGTCTTCCTTCCAACGATCCTTGCAAACAAGCTGGCGGAGCGAGGGGTTTGGGGCGACGCTTGCTTCATTATCTGTATCCCTTTGTTTTCAAAAGTCCCCTTGCACACCGAGTCCCAGCCAACAACGGTGACACAGCAGCCAAAGGGGTGTGTGGTCGTGATTGAGTCGAACATCCCCGTGACTGCGACGACCGAAGCGCAAAAAATTGCCTTCAGTAAGTTCGTGGAAACCGTGCGGACGCGCGTGCTATATTTAGATCAAGAAGTCGATAAAAATAATAATAAGCGAGCGACTGCTGATTTCGCACAGGAGACAAACAAATGGCGTTGATGATAATTGATTTCGGTGACGGTGATATTTCTGAGATAGAGGTTCCAGAAGTAAACGCTGATGACATTGTTCCGAATGAACTCCGCCAAATGGGTGACTGGCTAGGCGAGGTTGCGCAAGATGCAGCGGAGTATCTTTCTGTTGCAGAGCAACTTCAGAAATCTGACTGGGTCGAAAATGATCAGACTCGACCATTGTTCAAAAAATTACATGACAAATCACTTGGTTTTCGGGCCATTCCGTTTGATGGCCACATTAAAGAATTTTACACCTGGGTGGAACAACCAGGGGTCATGGCGCGCCTTCCAAAGGGAACTAAGACCCTTTTTGACTCCAGTAAAGACCCAGAAATCACGCACAAGGCTGGAATGACCAGTGAAAAAGCGAAAGAGTTTTTCGTAAACCTGACGCAGGAAATTATCTGTGAGCGAGATGCTTTACCTCAAGAAAATAAGTTGCAGCAACTCCTCGCGTTCAAACAAGCAATTGGGGCATTACGCGCCGAGACCAACGATCGTACCGCTGAGTTAATTACTCACGGCCGCGCCATCACAGAAGTCTATCGCAGCGCTAGCACACATCGCTCCCTACAATCAGGTTTGGGAACTCTCCTCGCTCCTAGCCTGCAACCCCTGTATCTCGAGGGCGATGTCTTAGAATCAAACAGTGTAGAAGTTAATTACGCGGTCACACTGTATCCTGAGCATTCGTTGCAACGAAAGATAACAGGACGTGCGACATCCAAGCAGGGTGAGCGCCGCACTTTTGAAGTGGGTATGACACGTTGATAGACAGGCAATTCACCAGATACGTGATCAATCAAACAGCCTTCGTAGACTCAACGATCAGCATCTCGCGCCGACTCATGAGTTCGAGTAACGGCGCCAGACCCGTATTGCAATCGAGTTGTTTAGGGTTACCTGAACGCAGTTGAGCGCCACTTCACCGATAAGGACGATCCATGGACGATAGCAAGAAGCCCTCCCCCTCTATTACCTACTTCATCGATGAATCCGGAAATACCGGCGACCTGATTAAGGCGGGCGATAAACTTGAATTTGGAAATCAGCCCTATTTTGGACTTGGTTGCATAGGCGTGACCGACGTGGCTGGGTTTGAGGCAAAGGTTGTTAACCTTAAAAGCAAGCACAACATTAAATCAAACGATCTTAAATCCACAAAAATTTATAAAAACAAGCCAAAATTCATCCTCGATCTTATAAAGTTAATCGCTGATGATGAAATCCCGTTCTTTGTGGAGCTCGTCGAAAAGAAATTTTTTATTGCTACAAACATCAGTTTTTATTTGGTGTGGCCGCCTTACTTCAACATTGACGACCATCAAGCATCAAACAAAATGAGGAATATTTTTGCTCAACTGATTACAAAAAATGCTCCAGTCGAAGTGTTTAACACGTACTTCAAGGCTTGTTTAGAGCCAACAAAAGAAAGTTTGATGTCCGCGTTCCAAGCGCTTCTCGATTTTGGGCAGTCGCAACCAGCAGATCCTATTTACCAGGGTCTCGTTAAGTGTGTAAATGAGTCGATAGACGATTTCGAGCTCATGATTGAGGAAGAAAAGAGCGTTGAGGATGCGGTGAAGCGATTTTTGCCTTTGCCCGACACGGGAAAAAAAGGGAAGGAATACTGGATCCTCCCCAACTATTCTTCCCTCACAAACCTCTACGCCCGTATCAATCATGCTCACGAAGGAAAGATTGCAGATATTCATCTGGTACATGATGAGCAAGCACAGTATGACGAGATATTAGACCTCGCCAAGAAAGCGGCTGAAATGTTACGCAATGCTCGCGAAGTCTCGCCCATTGCAAACTATAATTTTTTTGAACAAGCATCACTGACTTTTGCCAAATCGGAAGATAATATCGGTATCCAGGCTGCTGATGTGCTTATTGGCTTCCTCGTCAGGTACGCGCAAGAGATCCTGTGCGCTAAAACCGAACCTGCCGAGGAGCTAAAAGAAACCTTTAGAATAATGGCGGAAGCGGAAGATTTTGAAAAAGGCTACGGTGTCAATTACGTTTGGTCTCATAACGAGATCGTTTAACCTGACCAAGACAGTCCGCGCATGTACTGGCTGGAGCACTGGCATCGGCAATGGAGTCAACATACTCCGAGCCGTGTGTTCCGGCCCGCTGGCTTCAGGTGCTCACGGCAACGTTTACCGGCTCAATTAGCTGAAGTAACTGATGACAGGGTAAGCCACTCGCCAAACCAGAACCCCCGCCGCCCCCTCTCCCCAGAACCCCGCGAAAATCACAACCCTAGATCGTTTTGCAAACAAAGCTCCGCCAAGTGCTGAGGCACATCGTCATTTTGAGCCCATAAGGCTAGGGCTTCATACGTCAGGGCGTACCAAAGCACGCGCGGGATAATGATATTTTTTCTAAGTGTTCTATCACCATCGATCTGAATAGGCCATCCAAGCGTGTAGCGAAGAGCGTTCAAGGCTTTTCTAGGCAATCGTGTTCTGCCTTTATAATCTGTTATTTGGGAGGCTGGAAAACGAAACCTACCGTAATATTTACATTTTTTCATGCCGGCTCTAATAAGGCCCATGAGCTCCTTTTGCGACCTTTCATGAGAGACAGCCGTCCAAATTTTAAGGATGTCCTCATCGAGAAACTCCTCCCGCACTCCAAGATCAGGAAAGTAACGACGCCTGTGTTTATCCCAGGAGGGGCGATTTCGGATGCCAGCAGTCGTTCAACAAATCCCAACAGGACTGGTGATTGCTTGGATGAGCTGGTGATTGCACTTCGGCTAGATATGAAATTGGGGTGAGTACAGCTTTCATGAGAACTCCCGTTTTTATTTCAGCATAGGGAGTGCGAACTACTAGAGTCAACGACGCTTCTTTTAAGATGTTGCTCACTCCAGCGTTGCTGGAATCGTTGGACTCCTCATACGCCATCACCTAACCTCGGATGCGCCATTCTCAGCTAAACAAGGTGTAATCGATGTCTGTCTATATGGTTACGTGGAATCTGAACAAGGAACGAGGCAATTACGACCAAGCTCGTCGAGCATTCATCGCGCATTTGGAACGCTATCCAAATGTCAAAGACTCGGGGCTGGAGACGGTGCGGTGGGTTGAGAGTAGCGCCACTCCAACCCAGGTCAATGACGATCTTAAGCTTAAACTCGACAACAACGATCGCATCTTCGTCACCAAAGTGAACAAGGGAGAACGCGGAGGTTGGCTTGAAAAGAACGTCTGGGATTGGATCAATGCACGAGTTTAAGGGTGACGCGCACAGGTATAGTCTTGGCAATCGCTAACGTGCCCCCCCTCGCACAAAGGCAGGTGCATGCTTGCTCCTGCCGTTTAGCTTAATATCGTATGGGAACCCTTAGAAGAGGCGCCCGCTTAGCGAGCATCACGTGCAGACCTCCTTGGCCCAGAGTGAGTAGAAACGCTTTTTCAAAAAAGGTTTCTATCAATTGTGAGGGTAGCTACTTAATGGCCAACTGGCAGCGCAGGCGTGCTTGCAGTTGAGGGAGTTTGAATTTTACTGAGTGCTGAAGATGCCGCATCGACAGCATTAGATTTAGCTTTATCCCAAGACGCTTGGTCGGCAAACATCCAGACGAAAATCGCCACGAGCACGGCAGTCCAAAAATTGCCTACGACCCCCGCAACACCGGATGTGTGCCATCGCAAGAAGCCCTTATACGCGGGCTCTTTCGGTAGGGAATCCACGGTCAGCTTATTGATCTGCTCTGCAAGCTGCGACTGGACGGCTTTCAGTTTGACGTCTGCAGCAGCCTGTAGAAATATATTGGCGAGGCTTTCGGCTTCCACCTTATATTTCTTGATTTCGTTAGGCTGGCTTTTTAGCTTGGTGAACTCGGCAATATCAACGCCATTTCTAATGGCTTCGCGCTTTTCGGATTTATAAATTGAGTAGGCAATCATTCCAACGAAATCTTTGCCATTTTTAACCAGTTTCTCGTGCATCTGGTTGTACTGACTACTCATCCTTGAAAATCCTGACGTTATTCTCGAGATTATATTTCTCGCTGGCCTGGTTCATCATTTCATTGATTTTTCTTGACGATACCTTGCCAACAATAGTCCTAGCCATATCGCTTGGGACATATCCCGAAATCACGCGGTCGTTGACCTTTTCGGCCAGAGATTTGCTTCGAATTCCTAAGGTCTTGAGAACGGAGTCAAAAGTCATATGAATGTACCTCCACTCGTTTGTTCTACCTATCATAGCTGCTGCGTTTCCATCCTAAGCTGAACCCTACGCCAAGTCAGCGGAGACTGCTGAACCTTCTGCTGTGACCCACGGCAGGCTTCACGTGCGGTCGGTGCGTATTTGTATGTTTACCAGCATACGATGGGTTATGGCTTTTTGCCAGATACCTGCAAGACGATTGCCCTTTGGCGTTGTCTTCATCCATGAGCCTTAACGATATTGACAGTTTTTGACCGGTATCGTTCGTCGGACATACCGGGACGATGGGTAATGAGCGGGCGCTCATCTCCCTCAAAGCTAGCACCTTTAAACGTTGGCACCTTCACACGTGCAGCGGCTCTGAGCACCCATAAGCCTTAGCTGCAATTGCCCAGGTTGCAGGTTGCAGGTTGCAGGTTCAGTTGATTGGCGCACACCCTTCATCACTGGCAACCGCCCGCCTCAATCATCCCGCCTTCCACCCCCCCTCTAAAACGTGTGAAAACATCACTGCTACGCGATTTACCGTCATGTCGGGGCGCGATGGGGATCTGCGTTAGGTCGAAAGATCGAAAGGTGATCCAGGATGGTAGTGGATTTTTGATTGGAACGTCCCTCAGGGACTGCGTGCAATCGATGCAATCGATCCACCGCTATAGCGAGAGCCTTTAAACGTACCCCACAGCCCTCCTCCTGGCTAACCTCGCTACTGCGCCCCGCCCCTTGATGTGTTCGCCTAGTTTCGACCAGTCAACCTCTGATTATGAATCGTTACCCGCTTCCAGCATTGGCTCAACGCGGCGTATCGTATCCCCCACATTTTAAACAATGGATTGGAGCTGGCTGAATGGAATTTTCCCAAGAAGCAATGTACTCGTTGTTCCAAGGCGCTCTTCGCCCCTTCTTGGACAATGAAGCGTCGAGCATCAGGAGCAACACGTCGGAAAGACATCTCTGCAGTCGTCTGGCGATACAGTTCGAAAAATTGCTTCCTTCCTACAACCTTGGAGCGTACTACGCAGATACTGAGTACAACCGAAAACAGGAGGGGAAGATCAAGACCGTCGTCTTGGGCGACATGCAAGTGATCAAAGTGACCTGTGATCTGATCGTTCATAGTCGTGGTGAGCAGGGACGAGATAATCTGATTGCCATAGAAATGGCCAAGCCAGACAAAACTGCTGAACAGATACACTCGGACAGGCTTCGGCTTATGGCACTCACCAAGAGGAGCTTTGACGACGTCTGGTCATATGACGGCGTCGTTCCCCCCGAGCATGTGTGTGGATACTTGTTGGGGGCGTTCATTATGGTCGACCGAACCAATGCGGTTGTATCGGTTGAGTTCTTCGAAGACGGTGCGTCGACGGTTAATAAGCGAAATTTTGCTTTTTGAATCTGGATTGACCCTATCAACTCGTTCTAGCTCAATCGAGCAGCTGATGTCGGGAGCAATTGAAATGCATGGCCTATGTCGCTGAGGCCGTTATTGGAAGCCTGCCCACAAGGCCGCCATTTAGCCTGTCTCAAGGAAAAATGCGGACTCCTAGCTGGCTCTGCTTTTACAACTGCCATGCTTAAAAGTATTGCAACTGGTGCTGGCTACATCATGGCAAGTCTAGTATCCATGGTTCGGCAAAATCGGCATCTGACATCAGCTGCTGACTGCCCCCACCGAAATCGACAATTTGGATATCGAGACAAACATGTCAACTCACATCAAGCCGGGCCCTAAACCAAAGCGTGACGATGGAAACGAAGACAGAAGACGCCATGTGAACCCTGAAAACAAGCCAAAGCATCCATCGCTACCGATCCATAAACCTGAGAAGTAGCAGGTGTGTTAGATGGGCGGTCAGGGATCAGCGGCTAGGAGTTCTGACCGAACTTGGTGGCAAAAAATAAGGCAGAGGGCACCCGATTCCAAGCTTCGATCAAATCCGCCACTCAAACACATCCGATGCTGTGCCCCTGCAATATGTGGAGCGCGTGTAGAGCGATCCCATGAGGCCGAAGGAATTAGCAGCCCCCTTCTCACTCAGGGTCGGTTGTCGCAGTTCATCGGGTCTTCAAATGGAGAAAATGCATGATTGTAAGCACAGGTCAGCTGAGCGGTGAGTTTCAAGGTTTCAATGACCAAGACACCATTTTCGAATTTACGGGTGGCCGGAAATGGCGTCAGGCGACGTACAAGTATTGCTACTACTACGCGTACATGCCCCATGCCAAGGTTGTCCAGGAGGGCGGACGTTATACGCTTTATGTCACCGGGCTGAATAACAGCGTAGAAGTGCATCCGGCCTGAGGATTCAGATGACCGTTCTTAGGCGTGTCCTCTCCCTCGCTCTGGGTGTATACCGCGCTTCGCTTGAGAGCCCTGCTGGGTTGGAGAACGCCACCTGTGTCTGAATGACTATTAAGCGTACGTTTCATACATAAACCTTTGACCTCCCTTCTCAGCATGAATTGTCCAATCTCGGCACCAATGACTACGTGAAAATCTGGCTGTACCAAGCGAAATCGCCGACCGGGAGACGCTCAATCTCAGCTTGTTTCTGCAAGTCCCTAATGGCTCTTACGCGGATCACGACCGGCTGCACACAACCTCTTTTCGTTCAGGCCACCCTTTCAGAAGGCCTTGTGCTTTCTTTAATTGGCGGTCGCTCCCCATGTTTTGGAATCCAAGGGAATGGGCCAATGCCATGACGATAATTCCCGATGTTTTGTTGATCGACGCCAATGTCGACATCTGCACGTGAATGAGACAAACTCATTTTAATTCCATTAATCACAAGTAGCCCTCATAATCCAATGATCGAAATTCGTCACCTCAAAACCTTTCAAGCCATGCGAGATACCAACAGCCAGGTCGCAACCGCCGCGCGTGTGCACCTGACTCAATCCGCCATCTCTTACCAACTCAAAGAATTGGAGGAGCGGATAGGTCTGACGTTATTCATGCGTAAAACAAACCCCACACGGTTTACGAGCGCTGGCCTGCGCATGCTGAGATTGGCAGACGCCGTATTACCGCTCCTTAAGGAAGCCGAACGTGACTTCGGACGCTTGACCCAAGGAAGCGCTGGCAGATTGCACATGGCCATCGAATGCCACAGCTGTTTTCAATGGCTGATGCCCACCATTGACGAATTTCGTACCTCATGGCCTGAAGTCGAACTGGATCTGGCGTCAGGCTTTTCATTCGATCCTTTCCCAGCCCTGGTAAGAGGTGATTTGGATCTAGTGGTGACCTCTGACCCGCTCGAAATTGCGGGAATCACCTACGTGCCATTGTTCAAGTACGAAACCTTACTCGCCGTAGACAATCATCACGCCCTCGCCACAAAGGCGGTTATAGGCGCCAAGGATCTAGAGTCGCTCACCTTGATCACCTACCCGATCGCAAGAGATCGGCAAGATATCTTTACCCGCTTTCTCGACCCAGCCGACATTGAGCCTGCGCAGATTCGAACGTCTGAATTGACGGTCATGATGATGCAGCTGGTGGCGTCTGGCAGAGGGGTCTGCTGCCTACCGAACTGGGCGATTCATGAATACAGCGCACGCAACTATGTCACCGCGAGACGGCTCGGTGAAAAGGGTCTGTTTGCCACGCTCTACGCCGCTGTGCGTTCGGACATGCTGGAAACGCGCTACATGAGCGATTTTTTGCTCACCGCCAAAGACACCTCTTTTACAACGCTGGAAGGCGTCAGCTCTGTAAGAGGGTGAATATTCTCGATTGAATCGCCAAAAAATAGTCCAACGCAAACTCGCTTCCTGTCGTCGTACAGCCCTTATGGATCATGCTTGAGAAAACCCTAGCTTCCAGCTACGGCTCAACGAACGCGTATTGAAATTCTACCGTCACCTCAGACCCTATAGTTCGACCCACAAGCAGAACAAAACCGAAAGCAGAATACGTTCCGATAACTAATTTTGTATGAATGACGCAAAGATATGGATGAGGTTTATCAAACGAAACTTAATGCCTCTCAGTCTATCGCCACATTGCTTACATCGATCTGTACTGTTTTTGGCAACAAAATAACCATATCAGATTCCTGCTTTGCCTTTTATATCGAAACTATCGGTCGTTATCTGACAATAGTCATTTTTTTGAATGTATGTCATGCACTACCGTTACGCGCAAACATATTCTCAGCTCAGTACGCCATACAATTTGCTTGCGCACCTACAATTATTGGAATGATGTACCCCAGCTCCCTGCCCCACCGACCGGCGGGACATTGTTCGATAAAACTCAAAGTGGATGATACACAGGGACAAGGCCCACGCTTTTGCCAAAGTAATGGCTTGTTTTAATTATTGAATCACAGCATTTTTTCCCGCACTTGAAAGGAAACATTATTTGATGCCGATTAGTCAGTCCGCCCTTTTCAGCGCTGCTGCGAGCCGAACCTCCAAAGCTCATTCTCGCAAGCGTGCTGGTCAGCCCGGTGCCTTTTTGTGTCACAGCAACAAAGACTCGAAACTTGCGTTTGGACTTCAAGAAATGCTCAAGCGCGAAGGTTGGGACATCTACGTTGATTGGCGGGATCCGACAATGCCTGAGACGCCCGATGCTTTAACGACTTCCCGAATTCAAAACGCGATCATTCGGGCGGATTGGTTTCTATTTCTGGCGACTGAGAACTCGATTTTATCTCGTTGGTGCCAATGGGAGATTGGTTACGCTGAAGGGAGAAAGCAGCTCGAAAGAATCGCCATTGTTCCCACGACAGACGAACTCGGTCATTACCATGGCAACGAATATTTGAAGCTGTACAACACGATTGGAAATAAGCCGTCAGGTGGTCTGGCCTTGTATAACATGCTGGGCAAGGGCAATCGGGTAAGTAATCTTTAACGCTGCATCGACGGTGAGAACCCATTTCACCGGATCCAGATTGACAGTGTTCTGGTTCAACGTGATCAACGCGCGTGACGAGCCATAGGACGAGCATAGAAAGAGGATGACCCCGTTAGCTCGCACCCACGAGGCCATCCTCACCCGTCTGACTCTTATCTAAGGACGAACCTATGGCGAGAAAGGTTTTCTTCAGCTTCAAGTACGACGATGTTGAACGTGCCAAGCGCGTAAGAAACAGTAATGCCATCTCGGCCGACACCGCATATGGCTTCATCGAGGCCGCTGACTTTGAAGCATTTGAACGCCAAGGCGATGCGGCAATCGAGGGATGGATCGGTGCTCAGCCCGCGGGCACGACCGTGACTGTCGTACTCATAGGAGCTAATGCTGACCAAAGTAGGTGGGTCAAATATGAGATTGACCAGAGTATTGCTCGCGGCAATGGAATCCTGACCATCGACATCAGCAAGATTGCCACTCTCAATGGCGAGATGACCGACTGCTGCAACGTACGGGTCAGAGGGTACAACCACTATTTGTGGAACATCAACTACGGACACGCCAATCTACGGACGTGGATTGAAAACGCTGCTAAAGCCGCAAACAAAGCCTGAAGAGTTCACCCAATTAAAAGACGCTGATCTGGCGTCTTTCTCCCTCGCATGACTAGGGCGTGTCGGATCTTAGGTTCATGTTGACCATCCTCTGTCTGATATCTACACGGGCTATCACCTCGTTCTTCCATTCACTTCGCCTGCTGCCAGGTCACCTACAACGGGCCTCGCGGCTCACTCCATCCTGCGCGCATGAGCCGCTGAGCTTTGCTACTTGGCAAACGTAGAAGGCTGTCATGGTAACCTCGAACTGCTGCCTGGCCTGCGGTTGATGCTCAGACATCACTGAGGCTCAGCCCTTATAGACATACCCCCAGGAATGAACGTGCCTCTCGAATCAGGATGAGCCATGGATGAGTTGACAGCTGTCGGCAGTAACACCCAAACCCAAACGTGGTTGGGGCAGTTTAATCTGGGAGACCGTGCGCTCGCCAAGAAGCTGCTAGATGCCTTTTACCTGGTCTCACGGGACGACTTTATAGATCACATGCGCACGATGCTCATCAAGGAAGCCCAGAGCATTGATGGCCCTGTCGCGCTGTATGCCGAACGTGAACTCGGACACCGCTACGGGAAACCTCATCGCTTGTTCAAGGAGGTCAAAAGAACTCCTAGACGAGCCTGCGGATCGGCTGGGCCAGCAGCGGTTAAACCGACCAAGTCCTATGACCCCTCCGTCGGAAGTGAAGGAATTGTCGGGCAGATGATTTCAGAGCTTTGCCGTGAGCTCCCCAAAAAATTTCTCAACCATCCGGGGCCTGATCAAATCCGACGCAAAAAAGCGCGAGGTTTCTGGGTCGTGACGGATCTGATCGGCAGTGGGGATCGAGCGCGGCGTTACCTCGAAGCCGCTTGGCTGGTGCGATCCGTGCGCAGCTGGTGGTCAGGCCGTCTGATGAAATTTTCGGTCATGGCCTATTCGGCCACCGAACTCGGCGAGAAATTTGTGTCACGCCATCCCTGCCGCCCGAGGGTTCATTTCGTTCTGCCCTGCCCGACCATCGACACAGCGTTTTCAAAGCCGGTGGCAGAGCAAATGAAAAGACTCTGTACGGCCTATAACCCAACTGAGGAAGAGCCTGGTCGCGTGCCATGGGGATGGAGTGGGCCGAGCTTGGGTTATGGGAGTGCCGGCGCGCTGCTCGTCTTCGCCCATGGTGCGCCGAACAATGTCCCGTTGATGTTCCACAAGGCGTCCAAAAACAAAAGGAATCCTTGGATACCGCTGTTCCCGGCCAGGGTTTCTGCCGGCATTAGCAAAGACGAATTCGGGGTTGGTCTGACTACGGAAAAAATCAACGCACGCCTGAATAAAATCGGTCAGCACACTCTCGCCAAATCGAATGCGGTCATGAAATCAGATATACCGACCGGGCAGATATTTCTTCTTCTGGGTGCCCTATCACGTCCGCCACGCCTCAATGACAGGGCGCTCTCAGGGAGAACGGGTCTGCCAACGCACGAGCTGGCGGAACTACTGCGGATGATGACATCACATGGGTGGATAGACTCGCAACGACGGGTGACTGATCAGGGCGCCGGCCAACTTGCACATGCAAAAAAACAGCTTCAGCTCGCTTCAAATGCAATGACTGTTGGCAATCATGAGCAGCAACCGTACTATCCCACCTCGTTGAGGCGACCAATCTAGATTCTAGCGTCGGCGTGCATTCCTGGAATGTTGCCGCCAAGATGAGTCAGGCTTTACGACTCATCTACCGGGCGCAGATTACTGCAGCTCCATGTCCTATCCCCTGCTTACGGCTAAGCGCTCTCGCCACAGTCACGTGGCGTAGCCTTCGGCCTGCGGCGGGAGCACTCACCCTGCGGGTGTCAAAGTAGATGAAGGATTGGAAGCCTCAACACTATCGTCGTTCCCCGGGAGCCAGTGCCGTACCGGCACCCGTGATTGCAGCGGCAATCGCAACGGGCGAAAAAACCGTCGCAGTACACCCCTCCCTTCCTCCGATATTGACCTTAAAGCACCTGGCTTATCTGACTCAAGTGCCCTACCCGCACCTGCGTGATTACGTCACGCGAGAGGTAGACGCCTACAAGATTTTCCGTGTTCGCAAGCGGGCGCGGCGCGGTCAGCCCACCTCATTTCGAGTGATCTGTGTGCCACCGAAAAGCCTTGCCGTAGCTCAGCAATGGATTGCCAAGTACGTCTTAGCGAGAGGGGTGACCCATAATGCGAGCACGGCATTTGCACCAGACTGCCGCCTTGTCGTTGCTGCTGCACCCCATTGCGCCAGTCGCTGGCTTATCAAGGTTGACGTGCAGCGCTTCTTCGAATCGATATCAGAAGTCGATTGCTACCGAGTATTTCGCAGCCTTGGCTACCAACCCTTGGTGTCATTGGAGCTGGCCCGAATCTGTACTCGTATCGGGCCATTTAATGGCTTGCGCCGTAATAAGCGATGGTTCCGCAAGGCGCCCCTTGAGACGTCGAAAATCAAGTCCTATGCCATACGAAGGCTTGGACACCTCCCTCAAGGGGCTGCGACAAGCCCTATGCTGGCAAACCTCGCCATGAGAGAAGCGGACGTTTTATTAACTGCGCTGGCTGAGCGCTACGGCCTGACTTACACGCGGTATGCTGACGACCTGACGTTCTCCACTGCGGCGCGCGAGTTTCAACGAGCGGATGCCCGTAAAGCCATCTACGAAATCTATGGCGTATTGAGGCAATTCGGCCTCGCTCCCAACCTGACCAAAACCGCGATAGTCTCACCCAGAAGCAGAAAGATCGTTCTAGGTCTTCAGGTTGATCAGGATGAGCCGAAGCTTACCCGCGCTTTCAAAATGAAAATGCGCATGCATCTGCATTATCTAGAGCACGAAGATGTCGGCCCTTTGAAGCACGCTGAGCGTCGAGGTTTTTCAGCGGTTGCGGGTATGCGCAATCATCTGATGGGACTCGCTGCTTACGCCATTCAGATCGAGCCTGCCTACGGTAAAGACATCAAGGCGAGATTTGAGCGCATAGCATGGCCAGTGCTGTACTGAGTTGATCTTGGCCTCAAGTGCGAAGGCTCAACACTTTTTGACTTCGTTTACACTTCGAACCTAATCGCAACCCCTACCTTCAGTGCTGAGCTGCCCGTCCGAAAATCTACAGAGGTGCCATAGATCGCCATGGAAGCTCTGGCAATCTTTAAGTCTTCAAGTAAGGACAGACGCATCAGAGATGAGCGCGGTGACGATATCTTTCCGCTTCTAAAATGTCTCAACTGAAGGTCGTAGATCCAGCTCATGCGTCCAGGCACTCGGGTGTTGCGTATGCAAATGCCAGATTGTTTCGGCAACCGCATCGACTTGGAGAATTGATGCCGGGCCGGCGTTAGCGAAGTGCTCGCGTTCGGCTTCTGATAGTCGCTGACCTTCAATGGCGCCGTCTAAAATGACATTCGATACATGGATTCCGAGCGGCCCGAATTCGCGAGCCATGCTTTGTACGACCATCCGAAGGCCACCCTTAGCGGCCGCATAGTGTGCATAGCCGTCTTTGCCACGAAGGCTTCCTGTGGCGCCAGTGAAAATCACTGTGCCTCGTCCTAACGTCACCATATGCTGCATGGCTTCGCGGCCGATAAGGAATCCTGCATAGCAAACGGATTTCCACATACGCTCGAACCGCGCTGCAGTCAGTTCGAGAAAAGGAATGCGGGCGCTGTTCCCTGCGTGAAACACGACAGCGGAGACTGGCGCGCGTCCATTCCCATGAGTCATCGCGTAAGTAAATAAAGACGCAACTGCCTTTTCGTCGCAGCTATCGAGACAGACCGCCTCCGCGCTGCCTCCATCTTTGTGAATGGCATCGGCTGCATTTTGAGCGTTGTCGATAAGACGAGCGGCGGCGATCACATGAAAGCCTTGCGCAGCGAAACGACGACAGCACGCCGCGCCCAAGGTGTGGTAGGCGCCTACGCCGATAACCAAGGCGCTCGGTTTTTCTTCAGTGACTTCAGGGTTCATATCGACTTCCCAGCAAACACGGTTGAACATGATTGATCTTAGGTCAAGCGAATGCTGCATAAGTGCAATGGCCACGCTCAGCCCATCGCGGGTTTAATCTCGAGACCGCAAGGCCTCAGCTTACACCGCTGATGTGGGATAGGTATCCTCGGGGATCACCTCTCCCGGGTGTGGACTTTACATACAGGTGTAATCTCTGCGGGCTTGAGCCAATGCTTTTATGTGATTGATCAGGAGCAGATCACACAGCCCTCATTCTGCGCCAATCGACACACTGCGAATCTGCTTACACGAGCCTCTAAACAGCCGCTGCCCATCCGTGCTGCGTTGCCCGTCGACGGCCTCCCCAGATATCAAGGAGACGAACCATGGAAACCCAAGGCCCTCACGAAGAAGAGAGTAAAGAGAGAACCATCCTTTTTCAGATGCCGGAGTCATTTCGTCAGTCCTTGATTGAAGAAAACCGTTTCTACCTTGAACAAGCAAAAAAGAAGCTCCTTTCACAGTTCGACAATATGGAGCAGGAGGCGGATCAAGCGGGTGAACGCTGGCTAGAAAGCCGCTCGGCTTATTTCGATCATGACCGCCATGATCCAAACGATTTTCTTGAAAAAGCGTACGACGAAAGCATTGAATATTATCGACTGCTGAGTGAGGTGAGGGATCAGACACGCCTGAGCCTCCTCGCTGGGATGTTCCACGAATGGGATAAAAAACTGCGTGGCTGGTTGGTAAAAGAGATCGGATACTGGCACCCGGGAGAACACATCACACAGAAGGTTTGGTCAGTTAGCTTTGACGATATAGGAGCCTTCCTGGACTGCATGAGCCTGGCCAGCCAAAGCTCAAGCTATCTGAAAAGACTGAGCGCGTTTCGATACGTGATCAACGTTTACAAGCACGGCGATGGTCTGTCTTTTGCTGCCCTGAAAGCAAACCATCAGGAGTTCCTGCGAAACGCTCTTTCAGAGTACATTCCTATGAACATCGATTGGTTAGATCACACCGATCTCGTGGTGTCCGACGAGCATTTAGATGAGCTTTCGCTGGCCATCACCGTTTTCTGGGAATCCATACCGAAGGATGTCTATGATGACTCGATTACCACGATCCCCCCGTGGTTTGCGAAAGCACAGGCCAAGGACAACAAGGACGCTTAGTGTGAATTTTCCTCTTTGGCTCACACTGCGATAAAAACAATACTGAGCATTTCTGAGAGGATTCATTTTTGAATTTGCGTGAGCGTGTCGCCCTGCTGCTGTTCCATCAATCGCTGCCTGCCACAACGGTAGAAGACGTCGTTCATCTGCAGCGCACTAACAGCGTAGTACCGGCTGAAATTTTGGCTGCTGCTGGCGACCTACTCGTGCAGCATGGATTGATTACGGATCGTTTTGGTGATGGCGGGTTGGTTCTACGAGCACGTGCGCTCGATGAGCTGCTCCAAGCATTGCTGGAGTAAAACATTGAACCCAGGGATGATTACCGCTGGGCACGTTTGAACGCGACCAGCGCCTCAAGTGCGCTTGTAAGACTCATGCCCTCGCGCTCTCTCTGGACGATAAAATCCGCATCAAAGGTTGCTGGGTCATCAGCAGCAAAATCCGGATAACCCGCCTCTGCAGATCGGCGTGCGTTATCAATCACTGATTGCAGTGCCGACTGCTCCACCAGAGATCGCCCTGACTTTTTCATTCACTAGACTCCATCAAAATAAACGTCTACCACTGCCATCATTACCAGGGTGTCCGCATCAGATTTGCAAGGTGCTTTGATCTCCGTTTTTTCCTATGATGCGGGCTAAGAAAAGTATCGCTCTGTTTGCACTGCCTAGGGAACCGGAGATCGCTCCCTATTCTTGCAAGAGTCTGATGCTCCGAGCCCCCTGAGGAACTACCAGCGCTCGCTTTCCATGACGGAGATTGGTTTTGGGTAATCGAATCGCACCATTCAACTCACAAGACCTTGAAGCGGCATGTCACGTCCTGGCGGATACGGAACGAGGCTTGAGCGGCACGCAGATCGGGAGTCTTTTGCAAATCATACGGGTTCCTGACATAGACCCTACGAACACCAAGTGGAAACGTCTTTTCAATGCATTAGCGTCCATGCAGAACCAGCACGGGGCTGGCAACCATCTTATCCTGTTCATCAACAGCGCGATGAATCCAGTCAGTTATGCCCGAGACCGAGCGGCATTCATCTGGCGTCGGGACGAGCTCAATGTTGTTCTGGCGTTCGCTGGTTTTTACGTACGCGAAGATGGGAAAGTTGGCCACGCAGACAAAGCAACCACTCTGGACGTCGCTCGCGCACGAGTAGGACGATTAAGGGCTGCGCTGGAAGCCCGCGCTGTGCATGAGGAGGTTCTGAACTACTGTCGCGCCGAGCTCCTAAGCGATAACTACTTCCACGCCGTTTTTGAGGCCACTAAGGGTATTGCTGAAAGGATCCGGAGCTTGTCAGGCTTGAACGGAGACGGTGCCGATTTGGTGACGAAGGCATTCCTTGGTCAAAGCCCGGTACTTGCGTTGGGGCCGCTGACTTCTGAATCTGAGAAGAGCGAACAGAAGGGATTTGCCAACTTGCTGATCGGTCTATTCGGAGCTGTACGTAATCCACTTGCTCACGCTCCGAAGGTAAACTGGTCAATGTCCAAACAGGACGCTTTAGATATTCTTACGATGGTGTCACTGCTGCATCGCAAGCTCAATCGCGTTCAAAAAATGCCCTTGTGAGTGTCAGGGTTGTTGGTGCATACCGAGTCAAGCGCCGCCGCAGTGGACGGTGAGCAGCCGCCAGTTCGGGAGCAAAGTAAAAAGGAAAATCAGAGGGGATTTATGGGTGACATAGGAGCAGGTGGTGAGCATTTTTTTATGGGTTTCTGTTCCGTCGATGGCGTGACGGCAAACAAAAGCAATGCTGACAAACATGGATGGGACGTCTTCATCGAGGTCGAACAGCAAACGAGTGAACTGACACAACTGACGCTCCATGAGCCCATCATCGCAGGAAAAGTCCAGGTAAAGTCCACCCGTACCACGTCATTAAAAGTAGATGTCACCCTGTCCAACCTGCGGAAAATGGCCACCAGCCCGCTTCCCTCGTTCTATGTCCTGATGGACTTTTCACAAGGTTTTTACTCCCCAAGGGCATTCATACGTCACGTGGATGAAGCCCTGATCCGAGAAATTCTGGAAAGGGTGAATGCTCACATCATTGCTGGTAAAGCAGAAAGGCTGCACAAGCTCACACTGCGCATCGACTTCGGGCTAGGCCGCGAAATGAAGCTCAGCGAACCCAGCACCTTCAAGACAGCAGTCCTTCGAGCCGTCGGACGCTCACCGGCTGAATACACCGATAAGAAACTGATGTTTCTAAAAACTGTTGGCTTTGAGGATGGCGGCCACACCTTGCATTTCCAACTTGAAGGCATGGAAAACCTAACCGCCATGGTGAACGCCACCCTAGGTATGGGCGGATCTGTTGCTTTGCAGAATATGCAATTTTCCACCAGGCGATTTGGGCATGAAGACCCGAGTAGCCGCCGAGAATCATCGACTGGCTCAATGGAGATAATGCCGGTCACGCCCGCTGCAAAGGGCACCCTGACCTTCCGAGAATTGTCGACTGGCGCGAGCGCGCAGGTGGATGCTTGCGCCTATTTCAGCCCAATGCATGAATGCCTCCCCCAGCATCTCAAAAAAATCCGCTTCGATTGCGGCACCTTTGACTGGGTCATGAATGACGATGGTACGAGCGCCCAATTCACAGCGACGCTTGATCCGGACTTACCGGTGAATATCGAGGAGCTCGCCCATTTCTTTCAAGTCGTTTGCTTGATGCATGCTCCGAAAAATCTTTCGATAGACATGGACTTCCAAGGCCAACAGAGCACAGTAGTCGTCAAAAACGGCATCGGCCTTCCAGACTACTCACAGGCACTCGAAACCGCTGACATGTTGCTCAAGATGAAAAGCTTTTTCGCGGATCGAGGGAACCTGGTTATCTCTGCGACAGAACTCATGCGCAATGATCGAAATATCAGAGGCCTCTCTGCTCTTTTGAACCGCGAGGCTGGCGCAAATATCACTTTCAGGCACGAGGCAGACGAGCCATTCGAAGCAGCGTGCTTGACGCCGCTTACCCTACTGATCGCCGGGAAATGTTACCTGGTAGTCCTTGCCATGTTCGGGGATATGAGCCGGATAGAACGCGGGCGATACAGCGTTGCTACAACCGGTTTCGATGTCCTCTACAAAACTGTGTTCCGCGAGGAAGATCTAACTGGGGAGAAGGTTTTTCGTCAACTTGAGCCGCTCATTACCGGCTACAAGCATGCCCTACCCATCGTGAATTTAGTCCCGGCGATGCTAAATCGCAGTCTGGATCGTTGAGCGTGATTGGTGCATGATCACTGACAGCAGCGAGATAACAAGGGTTACCTCCATCAGAGAAACGGTTACATCGTATGAAAAGTCCTGGAGCACGAGGCCTCAGGGCTGGCGATCCACCGCGACCGATGTTAGCCAGTAACTGAGGTATGGGGCGGCTCGCCAGGGCACGTGAACTCAGATGCCTGCTGACGATTTTGATTTTTTCTATTCCCCCTTTGAGTTAAGTAGCGATTCGCGCTTTATACGTAATCTGCCCTGCTTATTTTGGAGGCGCCGAGTGGATTCATCTGCGCCGATTCAAAGGCCGCGTCGAATCTACGCTCTATATCGACCTTTTCGACACAATCCAGTAGCGCCATGGCCATCGGTGACTGCGGTGACCTGTCTGCCAGGACGAGCCCGATCGTTTGGCGATGCACGGGGTCAATCATATCCAAAAAAACAAGGTTGGTTGATTCACCAAAAAAAAATCTGAAACTATGCGGGACGATTGCGCACCAATGCCCGAGCCGCAAATGCGATGCCACTCCCAGGAACGAATTACTCGACACTTTAGGCTTAAGACTCACTCCTGCGGTGTCAGCGATTGCATCGAGGATACGTCGGTTTTTCATGTCTTCGTTTAGCATGCAAAGCGTTGTTTGAAGAATTTAAAGAGATCGATGTGGGTGAAATGATCAACCACCTTGACGAATGATCGCAAAAGCGTGGTCGCGCAATGCCGATATCGAGTAACTACCTCTGAGCAGTCAGATGCCTGGCATCTTCAACCTCCCCTCCAAAAGCTCAACTTGCCTTTGTAGGGGCCGAGGCGCAATGAAGGGTCGGTTACAATCAGATGTTGCCTCAGCCACTCAAACGAAAGGAAGTAATTACCATGGTGTGTACGGATGTAGCTTCTGCCATTACCAAAGCCCGGCCAGGCATCCAGAAGTATCTGGCCCTGATGGATCAAGTGGACAAGGTGAATGTCTCGACTGATGCAGTATTCCAACGGGCTTACAACGGGTTCTACCGAGTCCAACGGCGCCAGCCATCTTGGTATTATGCCTATTACGAACTGATGGAGGAGTTGAAAGGTTCGAATCCCACTTTCGGTGATGCTCTCGACCGATTCTACGAAGCTACGCAGCGCTACGAACCGTCTTTTTCCAGCAAGCTGGTCGCGACATTAAGTCCTGACAGGCCCGTATGGGACAGCCATGTCCTTCGCAACATCAAGCAGAAGCCTCCAGCCTACTCCTCCCGAACGAAGATTAATGACGCCAAGCAATGCTATACGCGTATGGAAAATTGGTACCAGACCTTTCTGACATCCACTGAGGGAGTCAATTGGATAAAGCAATTCAACGATCAGGTGCCAGAGCACGACAAGCTAACTGATGTTAAGAAAGTAGATTTCATCCTCTGGCAGATGCGCGGCTAACGATTCGACGGTTCACGATATGAGACCAGAGTGTGTAAAAACGCTTTCGCGAACCCTTGCTATGATTTCTGAGGATTTCATCGCAGGGATTGCCCATGAAGCGCTTCATCCAAGGTGAGCATCGAGGCCAAGGCACCTTATTTCCCGAGAGCCTCGACGACTACGTCAGCGATACCAATCCGGTGCGTGTAGTCGACGTCTTCGTCGACGAACTGGACTTAGTCAATCTGGGTTTTGAAGGTGCCATTCCAGCCGATACTGGCCGGCCTGCTTACCACCCCGCGATCTTGTTGAAGATCTACATCTACGGCTATCTCAACCGCATCCAGTCGAGCCGACGTTTGGAGCGAGAAGCTCAACGCAATGTCGAGCTAATGTGGCTGACCGGGCGTTTGATGCCAGATTTCAAAACCATCGCCAACTTCCGAAAAGACAACAGCAAGGCCATTCGAGGCGTCTGTCGCCAGTTCGTTGTGCTCTGTCAGCAGTTGGGACTTTTCGGAGCAAATTTGGTCGCCATCGATGGCAGTAAATTCAAAGCAGTCAACAACCGCGACCGCAATTTCATCAGCGCCAAACTGAAACGGAGAATGGAAGAAATTGAATCGAGCATCAACCGTTATCTGACGGCACTAGATGCTGCTGATCGGCAAGAACCCACAGCCTCCGAGCCCAGCGCCGTGCGGCTGGAAGAGAAAATCGCCAAGCTCAAAACTCAAATGAAAGAGCTTCAAGCGATCGAAATCCAGCTCAACGAATCGCCGGATAAACAGGTCTCACTGACCGATCCGGACGCCCGCTCCATGATGACGCGCGGCACGGGAATCGTCGGCTACAACGTGCAAACAGCGGTCGATACCCAGAACCATTTGATCGTTGCTCATGAGGTCACCAACTTCGGTTCCGACCGCGATCAACTTAGCTCGATGGCGAAGCAGGCTCGCGATGCCATGGCGTCAGAAACGCTGGCGGTGGTAGCTGATCGAGGTTACTTCAAGAGTGAAGAAATCCTTGCCTGTCACGACGCGGACATCACTGCCTACGTGCCAAAGCCGATGACTTCAAGCGCCAAGGCGGATGGTCGATTCAACAAAGATGCTTTCGTTTATGACGCGACGAAAAACGAATACATCTGTCCGGCTGGAGAGGCGCTGCCCTGGCGCTTCTCCAGTATTGAGAAAGGCATGAATATGCACTGTTATTGGAGTTCGAAATGCCAGGGCTGCGGGCTGAAAACGCAGTGCACGCCGAGCAAAAATCGTCGAGTAAGGCGCTGGGAAAATGAAGCGGTGCTGGAGGAAATGCAGCGTCGGTTGAACGATGCACCGGACATGATGCGAATCCGAAAAAGGACAGTTGAGCATCCCTTCGGGACGCTCAAACAATGGATGGGCTCAACGCATTTCCTGACGCGCAAACTGGTCGGGGTAAGCGCGGAGATGAGTCTGAATGTACTCGCCTACAACATGAAGCGGGTTATGAACATCATCGGTACAGCAAGCTTGCTGAAGGCGATGGCGGCGTAAAGTCTCGGTTTTCTCTGCCCCAGAAGGCGCTAAACCGCCACATAACCGCTTTGGAACGTCAGTGCCCATCACGGAAAACGCTTGGGCAATCGCATCGCCCAGGAACGCCTGGTTTACGCACTCAAGATACGAAAGCGTTTTTACACACTCTGGAGACGTAACGCGGTGCAGAGAAATGCCAGAATGATTGCATTTTGGCAAGCATGCCGCTGCACCGCCTGAGACTGGCCGGAATTTCTGCCCTGGATCGCATGCAATATGATCATCAATCCAAAGCCCCCTCTACTCGCTCCACAACCTAGGCGCACCGAGAACAAAGCAGTAGTAGCCGACAACGTATCGAAAGCTGAGTCAAAAGCTTCTGAAATGGTGATAGAAACAGTAAAAATTTCTGATCGGACGTTGGCGGTGTTAGCCGAACAGATAAAAAATCTCAGTGGAGCCAACAAAACCGCCGACAGCGTTGATGAAGCATTCGCGAAAACCCGCGTTATGCTGCAAGCAGCAGCCTCCTCAACGGACGTCTCCAGTGATAGCAGTGCCGTGTCAGACCTCAAGGAATACATAAGCAACGGATCAGAGCAACGGTCGCAGGCCAACCTGAAAGAGCTTGCTATAGATAACCTATATGCCTCAGTTTAGCGTCGCTGCCATTTCAGGCCTGTGTTGATGAGTGAGCCAGTTTAACTATATGTCGGGTTGAACTGGCTTTTCGAAGGCATTGCTCCAATGAGCAGATTTGCACACAAACTCGAAACCACTACGATCACATTACATAGGCAGGAGAGTTAGTCCGCTGGTGATTGGTTTTTCCCCAACGTCAGATTCACCGCCAACCCACTATTCACAGCCGTCTCCCCGGTTTCGGCAAGCATGCGTTCCAGCCATTTCACCTGGTCGCGCCGTAACGATCCCTCGGAACACGTCCCATCACCTGTCCGTTCCAATAGCCGTTTACGCTTGTCGGTCTGCGACACGGTGCTGTTCAACAGATGCATTTCCACCAACTGACGCAGCGGCCTATCAGCCCCAGCTAGTCATGTTGAGCAACGCCAGCAACTCTTTGACGCTCAGATGAGGGTCACGAGCGATAAAAAAAAATGCGTTGCTGTACTCGGCTAAACCCGCGACGCTCGAGCTTTTCGTCAGCCCTCGCGGTGAAAGTCTGATAATCAAAAAAAGCTTCAATGGCCTGTTGCTGAGTACTGTGATCTTTAAGGTCAAGCATATTGGCGTATCCGCTCAGGCCATCGCAATTTGAGTCAATTAGCTTGACTCATCTCACTTTAACTTCGCTATAGGTGACCACCATGGCTTTTTCCGAACGTGTCTCGCGCCTTAAAGGCTCTTTGATCCGTGAAATCTTTGCCGCTGCTCAGCGGCCGGAAGTAATGTCGTTCGCTGGCGGCCTGCCGGCCGCAGCCATGCTTCCGGAAGTTGAGTGGGCGGGTATGCCAGTTTCCATGGGTCAGTACGGCATGAGCGAAGGCGAGCCACTGCTGCGCGAAGTCTTGGCTGCCGAGGCGCGCGCGCTGGGTGTGCCCTGTGAGGCAAGACAGGTATTGGTAGTCAGTGGCTCCCAGCAAACGCTCGACCTGACGGCCAAGCTCTACATCGACAAAGGCACCGAGATCCTGCTCGAAGCACCGACTTATTTGGCGGCCTTGCAGATCTTCCAGCTATTCGGCGCCGACTGTCTGACTGTCCCACTGGACGCGGATGGCCCTAACCTCGCCCAATTGCGCGCGCGGCTGGAAAAGCATAATCCGGCGTTCATTTACCTGATTCCAACCTTCCAGAATCCGTCCGCCGTTCGCTATAGCGAAGCCAAGCGCGATGCCGTGGCCGCCTTGCTCGATGAATTTGGCGTGACCCTGATTGAAGACGAGCCTTACCGCGAACTGACGTTCGACGGCGGCAGTGCGACGCCGATCGTCAGACGATTGAGAAAGGCCAGTTGGATCTACACCGGCACTGTGTCGAAAACCCTGCTGCCGGGGCTGCGAGTTGGCTATCTGATTGCCAGTCCAGATCTATTTCCGCACTTGCTGAAACTTAAACAGTCGGCCGACCTGCACACCAGTCGGGTCGGACAGTGGCAGGCGTTGCAATGGCTGGGCACCGAGAAGTTCCAGCATCACTTAAACGAGTTGCGCGACTTCTACCGGGTCCGTCGGGACGCGTTCCAGTCTGCGTTGGATACGCATTTTTCAGATCTGGCGGATTGGAACCTACCGCAGGGTGGGCTATTTTTTTGGCTGACGCTCAAGCAGCCGCTGGATACCCGAATTTTGCTCAAGGCGGCGCTGGCGGTGGATGTGGCTTTCATGCCAGGTGAGCCGTTTTTCCCCGACCCTGACAACAATCTGGGTCATCTACGCCTGAACTTCAGCCACATTGACCCTGCAAGACTGGGCGAGGGGCTGGAACGGCTGGCGGTGGTAGTGCGTCAGGCCCAGTTAACGCAAGCCGCCTAGAGATGCTGGTGAGCGATTGCCTAATGTGCGCATCAGTTTTGTACTGTCGGCCTTGTTCTTCATGCCGGTCTTTCAAGGCATCGCCCAGTACGGCAATCCAGCGTTGGAAACTTTTCGTGCGAGCATCAGTGTCATCATCGAAGGTGGTGATTGCCGCGAAAATCAGCCGTTCGTTGGTCAGTTGTTCCAGCCAAAAGCGACGAAGCTGTGCACACGCGCCCGTTCCTACCTGTCGTCCAACAGCGTGCGCTACAGTCTTCACCCGGCGGCGGGCGATCTGCGGCTGATCATTGGCAGCACTACCCTCAACGGGTTTGATGAAGCTGCCACTCAGTAGCTTCAGCTAAAGCGTGGAATGCCATTGCAAGCCGATCCGACGCAGATCAACGCACCGATGGAGGTGCTGCTGCTCTTTTGCCTGATCTTTCTGGCAACCATGGTCTATGGCCCACTCGGGGCGTTCCTGGTTGAGCAGTTTTCGGCGAAAGTACGCTACAGCGGAGTGTCGGTTAGTCTCCAATTCGGAAATGGATGGATCGGTGGGTTCGCGCCTTTTATAGCTACTGCACTGGCAGTGAGTTCGGGAGATATTTTTCATGGTTTGCTATACACCATCGGTGTTGCACTGCTGTCGACGGCCGTAGCTGTGATAGTTATCCGCGATAAACATCACGTTGAGATGGGCACCAAGGACGCGGCCAGCGTGACTTTAGATATGCAGGCATTACCTCGATAACCATGCTGAAAAAAAAGCACCCCAAAAGGGGTGCTTTTTTAATTTAATCATCGTGAACCAAGCCTTGTCTTCCCAGCTTTCAGCAGCTTCGGTCATAGAAAAGAGTGCGCTCAACCACCTTGCTCACCAGAATTGGCACTCTTGCCTCAACCCGGACAACCCTCAGTACCAAGGATTCATAGGTCTATCGATCGACAAGCCCTTTACTTTAGCCGTCGGAGAACTGCTATCCCATTCGATGGCAGAATACTCATATGCAAACACTGTCCCATCACTAAAACTGGCTTTTATCTCAGAGCTATAGTCACCCCCCAGCGTAAATTGAGGTGAAGCGGCCCCTGAACTGATTGATGCATTGGCCTTAACCCCGGAGTCGACCTTTTTATACAGCTCATTTTCAAACGAGACAGCTGTTCCAGTAACTATAACCGGGTTTTTCTGCCCTTTGAGCAAGGTTAACGCCGTTAAATTTTCCGGTGCATTCATCTTGTCTACCAATTTAAATGGGTCTAGCGTTCTGAATATTACATATCGAGATTTCTGACGCCTCTGAATCTCTGACTCAATGGCCGCGTCCACATCAACAACGCCAGGCTTGAACTTTCCCTCTGCCTGGATTGCAGCTCTTGCAGTTTCATCGGAGTAATACGTTGTTTGCGCTACCACCGGAAAATCTACAACCTTGATCGTTCCTTTAGGATCAAATCGATTGCGTCCAGACGTCTCAATAACCCCTATTGCAAACTGGGTGGCAGAGAACGCTTCAGTTTTACGCCACGCCGCGCCTTGAATGTCAAGATATGCGTTTGATGTGGCACAACCAGACGCTAAAAGAGCAGCACAGATCACTAGTGTTTTCATATTGTCTCCGAGTTGTAATTGAAACAGCGAAAAATTAGCGACCACTACAAAAAACTCAGTAATACTCAAAGCCCTGCTGATGGTTGCTTTAAGTTAACACCCTCTCTTCCCTCCTTCACACGCCACGCCATACTCACCGACTCATATATATAATCAGCAATCGCAGCGTGAACTCTGAAGTCAGGATGAAAAGCACCATTCATTATCGAAGGCGTATCATCATTCTGGTACAGTACTGAATCGTTTGTATTTCTAAACCAACGAACCTTAGAGCTGTCATAAGCCCAATCATCCCACGGAGCAATGGGGTACCATTTACCGCCGACAATATGTGGATACAATGGGATGAGTTTTGATTCTACATTGCCTTCTTGAGAGTCTTTACGCTCAAATCCCGCGCAAATTCCGTGCATCTTAACTGTATCAAGGTACCCATCAACCAACGTCCATCCATATTTGTGCGCGCTATCCTTCATTTGCTGGTACAGAGGTTTTATCAATCCGTCATTCATAACTTTCATTTCATCTTTGGTAAACCGCAGCTGCCATACAGAAGGCCTAAAAAATACAGGGATACTGTATCGAGCCTGTTCAACCACATCGGCACTCCTGTCTACTCCGCAAAGCGTTTTACCGTCCTCGAGGTAACTCGGATTTGGATAGGCGGTAAGATAAACAGTGCCCTTCCCTTCTTCCGCCAACCCTGTCGAGATAAGCTGCTGCTGCATATAACTATAATAGGTTGGCAGCCAATATTTAATTCTATCCCTGCCCACAGGCTTATTTTTTTCGCAAATACGTTGATCGGTTTCTTTTGGACATACAGGTTCTATTTGATTGTTTGTAATATTAACTGCTCGTGCACCGGCAAAATTTCTGCTATCCGCAGGAATTGTTGCCCATGCTATCGAGGGGGCGAAAGCCACGTCATTACCTCCGATGCTCAGCAGTATTGCATCTGGCACTCGAATTTCGCCCACGCATTTTTTTATAGGTGTAACAGTTTTAACCATATCCTTCGAACCGGTATGCCCTCGATAAATTGTTATATCACTTTCCTTCAACCTACCGTCCTTACAAAGACCGGTGACTGCCATATTGATTTGGGAGTCGATAACCGTCTTTCCACCTCCAGGGGGATTTTGTTGGGGGGTAAGCACGCCATCAAGCACTTCTGCCCCAGAGCACGCCAACGGCATCAACGTTATGCTTGAATGTTTGTCATCTCCTGCAAGTCGGAGCGCGGCGAGAACTTGCTGACTTAACATTGACCTGTGGCAC
Organism: Pseudomonas sp. RIT-PI-q; assembly: GCF_001297125.1. Lineage (GTDB taxonomy): Bacteria > Pseudomonadota > Gammaproteobacteria > Pseudomonadales > Pseudomonadaceae > Aquipseudomonas. The sequence continues at coordinate 16,194 of NZ_LHPC01000054.1, read as the reverse complement.
TGCCCGTTGAACCATTCTGCTTTTTTAGCCACCCAGTGGTGGGTGAATAACATCCAGCGGCCATTTTTGAACGCATCATTATTGCTCTGATAAAACGACTCTAGGCCATTGCGATCAACAACAGTAGGAATGTCTGGGTTTCCTTCTCCTGACGCAAACGAATCTCCCATTCCGAGTATGAGACGATCACGAATAACGACTGATGTCTTATCCTCAAACCCAGAAGAGGGCGAACTCACATACAGTATCGCGTTTCCAGTGCCAAATTGTGTTATCGCAGCAAATTTGAAGTCGCTCCTACAAGGCTTTACGGCACTTACGTCCTGATAAACCCACTTACAGTCACCTATAGGTGGATTTGATAATCGTGCAACTACCTTTTCCACCTTAGGAAAAACGTACTCATTAGAGAAATTGAAGCTGGCGTCTGAATTTTTTTTAATTCTCAGATTATAAATTGGTGGGGGTATTGCGCGGCTGCCTTGTCCAAAGCGCTCGACTACGAAGTCAAGCGCCGTTTGACCTTTTTTAATATTGAATCCAGCCCCTTCGCCCCCATAATCAACTAATCGAAACGGACTTTCAACCTCCCATTCTATCGAAGCACTTACATCACCTATAGCGAACAAGCATGTAGCTGACAAAATCAATTCTCTCATATCCACTCCAGCCAAATTACTGGAATTAAAATTATATGAGTATCGAATACATCAGGCGTCAAACACTCCTGAACTGACATCCATCGCCGCTAAAACCAAATTGCACGTTTCTCAAACCTTAAGGGACAGCTGCTCACTGGTAGCATAGCGGCGAAATAAGCATGATCAAGCCGACGCCGTCAATTTTTCATGACATCCTACTTTCCTTTAAATGGCATGTAGGCCGCTCGCATTCGATATATAAAAAATTGTTTGCTAGCACTAATTGCTATTAGGCTTTGAAATCCTGACGAGCAACCCGAAAAATGATGGCTCATACAAGTCCCAGTGAAGCCCCTTGAGGGTAGTCTGATGACCGTAGGGTTAATTTATGCCGCTGATGACGGCGCGACGCGTCTAGCCTGTCCACAATAAGGTCACGAAAATAAAGGTACCACCCTCATGCTGTAGATAATTTGTACGCTTAAAAATCAATGAAAATATGACTTCACGCATGTGTTTTTGAGTGAGCCAGTTCAAGTACTTGTAGGGTTGAACTAGTTTTTCGACTATTCCGAGGCGCTGGTCGCATTAATTGCGACGTGTTCATCTGGCTCCTTTGATGTCGCGCAATCCAGATTCCCAGCCAGACAGTACCGCCCGGTGGGAAAACACCTCACAGTACCAGGGCTGGTACCTCCAGCGCGGCCTTCGATTGGCTCGTCCAATCGAATAGCACCAACAGTTGCCGCAACCATAACCATGGGAGACGCGTCGACCTTGTGTGTCGTCATCAGCTTTTCGCTCGCCCGCCATGGGATTTTCGAAACTTCATTTAGTTAACACACTGAAAAAAAGGCTTGATTCGACCCCAATTAATAGCAAATTGACACCCCTGATCGATCACTGGCATCACCTGTCAGTATCGGACGTTATGGTCGGTGCATCTTCCAACGGATTTGGGCAGTCAATCATGACCTCACCTCTACACGACACCCTGGCTATTCGGCTGGCGGGCATCCTTTTGCAGCTCAATCAAGGCGAGTCAGTTTGCCGTTACGATTTAGCTGAGCAGTTTGGGGTCAGTGAACGAACCATCTACCGCGACCTGAGCAGACTCGCCGATGTTGTCGTTCGCTTGCCAGATGGGCGTTACCAGCTGGCCCCGGAGCACCAAGGCAAACTGCAGGCCCAAGATCTTGAAGTGTTCGCGAAACTTACTGGCGTCAATCAGCTGTTTCCAAACAGTGGGCATCGATTTTTTCGTTCGCTGCTAAACCCTGATGAGCATCGCAATTTTCTCGTCAAAGCCCATCATCACGAAAATGGACAACCCAAAGATCTGCAGTTCCAGCAGTTGAACAAGGCCATTCGCCAACACCGGCAATGCCGGTTGGTTTATGCAGAAAAGCCGCGCACGCTGTTTCCATACCGTTTGGTAAACAGCAAAGGCATCTGGTACCTCGCTGCCACCGAAAATGGCCAGTTGAAAGCCTTTACGCTGAGTCGCATCAGCCTGTTGCACATCACCGATCAGACTTTCGTCCCTCAACCACAAGTACATCGTCAAATCGAAGATGACGACGACATTTGGTTCAGCAAAACGAAGACCCCAGTGCGGCTATCCGTTGCGCCGGCGATTGCTTACTACTTCCTGCGCCGCCCGGTGGTGCCTGGACAACAGATTGTTCAGACCTTGGAAAGTGGCGAGTTAATTGTCAGCAGCTTGATCAGCCACGCTAACCAGATCCTCTCCATCATCCGTTTCTGGATTCCTCACGTGCGAATTCTAGTACCCGCATGGCTTGAGGCGCAGCTGAACAACGAACTCAAACACTACCTGCACTCCCCTACTCAAACCATGACAGGAACCGAGCAATGAACCCATCGGTAAACGCAAGTGAGTCCAACGATCAGTCCCCGCTGGACGGCGTAGTACTTGGAAGCGATGCCTACCAGGAGCAACAGGCAAAGGCCATCGAAACCCAGGTATTCGGTGGCGAGGATAACGCCGAGGCGACGGCTCAGCTGCTATCGGAATTTGTGTATTCCAGCGAACAGCATGCGGACATGCCCGTTGAAGAATGGCTAGGCGAAGAGTTTCACAAACACCCTGCCCTATGGCAAAGCGACGACGAACGCCTGACAGCCGCCAAAGATGTGGTCGCGTCGGTTGTTCGCTTCAATGGCTCTGCCAAGTCGTTGCAGGCTCACCTACTGCGCGGTCAGAGTGAGGCTAGCTGGATCGCTCGCGAAATGGAGAAAGGCGCTGCGGTTAGCGGCTCGTTGGGGGTTGGGCATTACGCCGCCAGTATCGATGTGGCTCTTGCTGAAGCAACTGCTGGCGCCCGGGTGATGATCACCAACAACAATGGGGACATCAGCTTCTCACCAAACCTTGATGGATTCATTGCCGAGCAGCATCACGTCGACACCTTCAACATCGACGCGGTAACCAAGGGCAGCGAGTATCGGGCTAAAGTCGTCAACTCCAACGGCCTCAATTCAGTTGACATCGTGATCGTCGACGGCCAAGGCAACGTGGTATATGAATACCAGTCCAAATACGGCAGCGACGCCACAGCCACCGAGCAGCTTTTCAAGCGTGGCGAATACGGAGAGCAGAAACGGCTGGTTCCTGAGGGGCAAGGCAAAGACATCGTCAACAGCACCGAAGTTGTTGAAATCGACGGTGTGCGTTCCGAGCCTCTGAGCAAAGAACAGGCTTTGAAATGGCAGCGTAAGGCTCGCGAAGAAGCTGAGGCACGCCAATATGAATGGAGTGACACCAACCGAATCAACGTAGCGAAACAGATCGGCAAACAAGCGTTGATTGGCGCAAGCATCGCTGCGGGATTGCAGGGTGTACGCATTCTGGCGCGACGAACCTGGAATAGATTCCAAGGGCGGAAAAACCCACCTGCCAGCGTTGATCTCAAAAAGTTCCTCAACAGCTCGCTGAGCAGCACGACTCAGGTGTTCACTCAAGTCGCTGTCAGTGGTGCGCTGGTAGTCGCGGCAAAGAACGGTCTACTCGGCAAGGTATTGAAAAGAACCCCTGCGGGTCAGATCGCCAACATTGCTTGTATCGCACTCTCCAACACAAAAATCCTCTACCAACTCGCTACAGGCCAGTTATCCAAAGAGGAAGCACTCAACCGCATGGGGCAAACCACCACCTCGGCCGTTTGCGCCATCGCGGCAGGCTCTCACGGTAGTGCGATTGGTATGGCGATAGGCACCGTATTCGGGCCACCAGGCATCGCCGCTGGCGGCTTTATTGGCGGCATGATTGGAGGTATGGCCGGCGGTATAGTCGGCGATCAATTGTTCGAGGCAGGAAAGAGTCTGGTCAAAACCTCGGTCGCCGTGGTTAATCGCGTGACTTCAAGTGTTGTAGAAGGCGCAAAAAATCTTGCCCGCAGCCTAGGTAATTTCGCAAAAGGCTTGTTCGCATGAGTGCCCTTAACAATGCATCGTCTCTGAACGACAAGCTCCATGCACATCTCAGCGCCGGTTACCCCGGTTTTTTCATTCAGTCCAGCGAAGAAGCCCGAGTTGATCGAATTCTTACGCTGGCCGGGGTCAATCTGCAGTTACATCTTATGGAATGGAACCTGGCCTACGGTTGGGTCGACTTTCACACCAAGCAACCGCGTACCGAAGCCACGCAAACCGAACTGGCCTACTGCCTGCCGGCGCTGGCGGATGATGATCTTAGCCGCAAGCTGATCGTGATCAAGGATGCCAAGGCTGCACTGGAAAACCAACCGTTGGCGATCGCTCGTCTCAAGCAATTGCTCAACCGGATCCAGCGCCATCATCGCGGCGAATGCGCTGTCGTACTGGTGGCAGAAAGTCTGTTCATTGCGCCGCAGATTGAATCTCAAATCACTCTACTGCCGCTGCCATTGCCTGGCCGCGAGGAAATCATCGATCAAATCGAATCCTTTTCCGATGAGCAGAACCTGATCATCCCACAAGCATTGTTGCCACGCTTGGCCGCCACCTGCAGCGGGTTGAGCGAAGAAGAGATTCGCCAGGTGCTGGCCATGGTGCAACAGCCGCACCCGGAGTTGAACGATGCCGCACTCGGACTGATTCATTACGAAAAAGAGCAAATCATCGCCAAGAGTGGCGTACTGGAAATGGTCAAGGTCGGAGAGACGGCCAGTGACATCGGTGGCTTGGAAAACCTCAAACTGTGGCTCAAACGCCGCGCTGAAATCTTCCGTCGACTGGACGAGGCCGAACGCGCTGGGGTGACCGCACCGAAGGGAGTATTGATTGCGGGGATGCCCGGTTGCGGTAAATCCTTGACCGCCAAAGCCGCCGCCCACCTCTTCCAATTGCCGCTGCTGCGTCTGGATATTGGTTCGCTGTTAGGCAAGTACATCGGTGAAAGCGAGCACAACATGCGCCGCGCCCTGACCATGGCCGAAAGCGTCAGCCCGTGCATTTTGTGGATCGATGAACTGGAAAAGGCCTTTGTGGGCATGGGCAGTGGTGAAGGTTCCGAAGTTTCATCCCGGCTGTTCGGTTACTTCCTAACCTGGATGCAGGAGAAAACCGGCGCGGTGTTCGTTATTGCTACCGCCAACAACATCAGCGCCTTGCCGGCGGAGTTACTGCGCAAAGGGCGTTTCGATGAAGTGTTTTATGTGGGGTTCCCCAACGCCAAAGAACGCACGGCCATTCTAGGCATTCACCTTAAGGAAGACTGGCAACACCTCACTGAGCAGCAGCAACAGACACTCGCAGCCCTCTGTCGCGATTATTCCGGCGCCGATATCCAAAACGCTGTCGGTGAGGCTCGTGAAAGTGCATTTCTCGACGGACAAACCCTGACCCACGAAGACATCGAACGCGCCATCCGCGCTACAGTTCCTCTGCGCGAGACGCTGAGGGAGCAGGTCGGCAAATATGAGGTGTTGTTTGAAAAGCTAAAGCTCAAACCAGCCTCCAGAATCGACGGGCTCAGTATCGCGCAGATGATTCAACACGCCGACAGTCCCAATCCGGTGCGTCGAAAGGAGGTGGCCTGTCACCTGGAATGCCCTGATGATCTACTGGAAAAACTCAGTGCAGATAAAGACGTGGAAGTGCGCCTGAGCGTTTACCGCAATCCCAATTGCACCGAGCGGTTGCTGGCGAGCTACTTGAGTAAAGACAAAAAAGCACCGGACTTCGACATGTCGATTTATCGCCTCAGTTGTCTTCACCCGAGAGCACCAATGGATCTACTGGCCAGTGAACTGGGTAAATGGGATGGCAGCGACTATATCCAGGAGGACGCATTGCTAGCGTGTTCGCACCTCACCGATGAGGTCAAACTGGCGCTGTTCTGCAACACAAAAAACCATCAGACCCGTATAGGAATCTGCCAGCAGGCGACACTGTCGGTCGAGTTGCAAGGGCAGCTCATCGAGGCCCTATGGGACACAAGACTCTCTCAAACTTGCGTGCAATTTATCCTGCTCATCACCAACCCGGCGCTTGACCCTGGGTACCACAAAAAAATCGCCAATCACAAGACAGACCAGATCATCGACGCTCTGATTGGTTTGGAGAACCTATCAAATGAGGCGCAAATGGTGATACTTGCCGACAGCGATCACTTCCTCAAGCTTGCAAAAAATCCAAACATCAGTCGACACGTCCAACTTTCGCTTCTGTTACAGGCGCTTCCTGATTCGGATGCGGAAGCCGTTCTGGACGCGCTTAAACCCGGATCGAGCTCGGTTTTTTTCTACAACACCCTTTCCTGCCATCCATTTCAGGAAAGCCATTTTGAAGAGGCTTATCTCGAGCTTTCGAAAAATCCAAGCCTCGACCCGGACGTCGTAAGAGTCTTGGTAGCCTATGAGCAGAGCGACGAAAACTCGCCAATAATGCTGAACCTTGCCGGTAACCCTGTCCTGCCCAAGCAGTGGCAACTTGAATTCGCCAACAGCGACAATCATTGGCTCAAAACCAGTTTGGCGGCCAACCCCAACCTCAGCGACGTGGCAAATGCCCGTTTGAGCGAACAAGGCATCCAATCATTTGTCCGCGAAGACTATGCCAGCAAAGCCTCCCCTGTGGCGTCGCACAAAAATCAAGGCGCTACCAAACCTTCAGCAACAAAACAAACTACCAGCGGCGTAGTAGCTACATCCTTTTCTGGGAGTATTTTCAACCCGGGCACAAACCCTATAAACGGTTTTATCCCATCGTGGTTCAAAACGTATAAGCCCTGATGATGCACATGTATTTGGCTCATTGCCTGTTTCGGTATGGATTTTAACCATCTCGGAACGGACTGTTCGGGTTTTGCAGACTGAAGGGCTAATACAAGGGTAAACGCATGTTTATACGCTCGACGGGATGGAAAAATCCTTCCCCCTCGCTCAGTGCTTCACGCTAGTACTCGAAAAGGTAATAAATAGGGCAAGCGGTGCCTGGCGTAGTCTGTCGACCTCCTCGGTAGGCTACGTCAGTTTAAGCTTCGCAGCGGCAGGCTTGCGCTTCCACCTAGATTGCTAATAACTCTTACCCACAGTAGCGGCATTCATCTGACTCGTTGCCAGCGAAAAATTGCTGAGATACAGATCGGTTGCGTATTCAAGCTCAAGGAGCTTCGTCGACCTGCGTCCTAGTAAGCTTGTAAACAAGACCTTGAGCACTTGGTCCACTGTACGTCCCGTCCTTGAAAAGCACCCACTCGTATCAACCACCGAGCGCCAGCCGCTCAACCATCTCGATCGCCTTTTTCCGTTCCTTCCCTTTCAACGAATGGAAGCATTGCAGCAAATACGCAGTCTCCTCGTCTTCACAGTAAAACCAGGCAAGTGGCAAACCCAATGTGTCCGCGATTTGCTTCGCCGTACTCTCACCTGGCGAATGCACCCCTTTCTCATATTGATTCATACGGGCCGAGGCCGAAGCCGGCTCGAGCCCGGCGTCTATACCCAGGCGCTCTTGGGAAATCCCTGCGGCCGTACGGGCTTGTTTTAAACGCTTGCTGAAGGTGGTCATTCTCTACGCCCAAAGGCTAAGAGAATCTTAGATTCTAATTGACCACTTACTAAGACTTACTTAGGATTCAGCAGGAAAGACCTTTTTGATATCGACTTGCCATACAAGGATCAGATTCAGCATGAAGGAAATGAAAATAGTTGATGGCCGGCTCGACGAAAAATCGCGAGGGTTCGGTGGGGATATGGTCAGCTATCACTTTTGGAAAATTGATGGCAAGAAACTTGAGACGCTCGAGATCCCCGATGGTCTGGACGCCCACGTTAAAGCGGGTAACCACGTTCGAGCGACCTATCAGCAGGGCAAAGATAAAGTCAATCGGATCTGGGCCATCCAGGTCGACAATGAGCCCGTCCGATCAGTTGTGAACACGTCCTTCATCATTGTGTCTCTGGGGCGGCTCGTAATCCTGCCCTTGGCAGTCGCAATATTTACTATTTTCGTTGCATATGGTTTCTGGGAAAACAGCTCCAACCATAGAGGCTTCAACGGATCGATGTATCAAATGACTTGGCTGGTACTTAATTTATTGGTCTGCTATCGCTACATGATTAAACCTATTTTGAGCACGACGCGTGGCGTAAAGGCGTTTCGTGAATTTTGTGCCAACCGCCCATCCTCCACTACGGCAGCCGGGTAAAACCGAACGCACACAGGCAAATCTCAAGAGAGCCAAAAATGAATAATGTTGAGTTGATTCAACATCAAGCCGAATGTGTTTTTGGCAACAAAGCGAAAGCAGATCATTGGTTGAATCTTCCGAAATCTGCCTATAGCGGTATCTCACCATTGCAAGCCGCTTACAACGAAGCGGGATACGAAATCGTAAAGGCTGAACTTGAGAGAATCCGCCACGGGTTTTCCTGCTAACCCTTGTGAATCCTTAACCAGACCCGGGCTCAACATGATTGTTTTTGATCTGAACACAAATGACAGCGAAGCACTCCTGTGGCACGTTGAGACGTTCAGCCCGAAGTCAGGCGATGCGCGCGAGGATGCTCGATTGCGAGAGGCGCTGACTGAATTGCGCACGGCCCTGCTATCGCATCTAGAAACACCCACATCTACACTTGCCCCTGAACAGGATTGGCGGATCCAGGGTCGGGACATAAGCCAGCGGCACACCGGCATTTCTGACGTTAGATGAAGATCACGCCCCCTCTCGAAGGTCAGCTGTGGAGGCTTGCAGTGGTCACGCTCGGAGCGCAAGGGTTGGAGCAACTGGTAGCTGAGCGCCTGGCGCATTTTGTGATGACTCGAAAGGTCAACATGTATGGTTTTCTACGACTTGAATGGCTTGGCCAAGAAGCGTTTGATGCCCTCCGTAATGGCCTGCGTCTGGCGGGAGCCGATCTTACGTTTATTTGCGATGACCCAATGAAGGTCGCGATACTACATTGTCATTCCAGTCATCTACTCAAAAGCATCGTCCAGGGGCTTCCTGTGCAAGTGCTGCCTGAAGACCTGATTGAGTGGCGATTGCAACTCGATTTGGGTGTCTGACTTCATCCTTTAAAGCGAGCCTGACCATCTTTGAGTAATGAGAGGAAGGTACGACGTCCTGCAGACACCTGAAGCGCCTAACTACGGGGCGTATTGCTGAGCAGGCGAAGGTGTCCGGGTTCGCAGAGCGCGCCCTTCAGACACACACTCCAGACTCCAGGCGGCCTATGAGGTCAATCACAGCCTTGGCCTCCACACGAGACCTCATCATGTCCAGCGGCAATCTTGAAGCCAGCCCCATCGCGGGTGACCTCATCCATTCTCTCGCTATTTCAAGATCATTTACGTATAGCGAATAGGCTGCATCCAAGGCGCCGACAAGACTGCACAAACGATCACTTTCGACTGTGTTCAATCTCCCCGTGGCTACCCTTCTAGAAAACGCTGAAGGCGTGATACCCAAGTACTCGCGCAGCCGTCCCTCGAGTACGTTCAAGACGGTCGCCACTCGCTTGTAAAACAAAAGAGGCAAACCCTGATGAATCCATTTATGTAGCTGCGCGCCGCGTGAAGGTAAACCTATCATCGCCCATACATTGACTGGAACAGACCCGACGGGGACGTACTCTTTTACGGATAAGTCCATGAGCAGAATGTACCTCTGGAACGTCGGGCTGAATGTCATCCAATGTTACTTGCGACTCCTCCTGCCTTGCCTCTTTGAATCTCATAACCCTTCCTATCTATCAATTGAAAACTCAGCAATCCAGAGCACGCAAGACTGCGCTGTAGATTTGTGGACAAAGTGCCACTAGACATCACCATTCAGACTCCGTAGCGTTCGGCTGACATAGGACTGGTACGTCTCAAATTATAAAGGACTTGTCATGGGTGAATGGTCAAAGAAATTGGGTGAACGTGGGGAGCATGTTGTTGAGACTCTGCTCAACCTCATCGGGTGGAAAGCAGCGCTCAAAGGAACAAGCATCGACTGCGTCAAACCAAAGCCACACAGCACGTCCGAGAACCCGAGGCAGACGCACGGGGCAGACTTTATCTTCAGTTGCCTGTCCCCCCTTGAGGATGGTGTGCTCAAGCACATGGTCATTTCGTCCAAGTTTTCGAGTGTGCTCTACCCCACTTCACCCGGAACCAAGTTCAAAGAACACTTTGTCGATCTCGCGACAACGGTTGAATGCTTCAATCGCTCGACCGTGAAGAAGTCCATCAATTTGGGCTACACCGATGCGAGCTCCCAAGCGATCGCAGGCGTCCTGTTCTGGCTCAGTGCGAAATCAGACGCCGAGGCCGATGTGGTCACTCAGGTCGCCGGTTCACGCAAGCTTGATGACTCCAATTATGGAACCATCTACGTGGTTGACAACTACCGCGCGAGCTTCCTGTTCGACACGATCACTTACGTCAGAAACACGTTCGAAGCTGAGAACGTGAGCTTCCTCTATCCCTCTACAGGGAAAAACGTCAGCCCCATCCAAAGACTGACTAACGGCCCGATTTTACCTCCCGAGTACCTCAACAGCGGCCTTATCCCTTTCTTCGTTCAGGAGTATGAAAAGAAGCATTTGGTGATCTGCTGCCAGGATAGTTTCAGCGAGGAAGCGGTGAAACGCATGATTGGATTTTCGATGGCGATCGCCTTGGAGTTCCCGCATAAGGTCACGCTTGCCTTCCCTGACTTCAACTACGTTGAACACGAGGAAATCGCGAACATTGCCAAGTTGGCAATCGCGAACAAAGAATTCGCCTCCATAGTAGATGTGGAGTCTTACCAGGCAGATTTCAGAGGTTGATACCGTGAGTAATCAGAATATTGACTCGATCCTGCCGCAAGGTGAAGCTCTGCGCACATACCTCGCCCAACCCTACATCGGCGCCGCTGATATCAAGACAGTGCTGAAAAGTCGGGGCGTCTTCATCAATAGTCAGGAAAAGGAACAATCCATTCCTGCTCTGACGTTGTCCCTGATCAGGCCCAGCGAGTTCTCGCAGCTCCAGCTTGCTTATACGACGAAGGAAGACAATCCGAAAATCACCACCCAAACCATCAAGTGGCAAGGGAAAAACACGCTGCTCGATTCAGTTCCCGACTCAATCGACGTGAACAAACTCCTCGATCTCGACTTCGTGAATTTCAAGGTACTGGGCACGCCTGGTTTCTATCCCGTCAACAAAGACCTCGACACTATCAGGATGGACTACCTTCTTGAGCGTATTGATCGATCCAAAAGCTGGGCGGATTCGCACAAGACCTTCAAAGGGTCAATCGAGATCAAGAAAAACAAGGCCCAGGACGAACTGATACTGATCAGCACGCATACGGCGCCGGAGACAAGAACCACGAACAAAGCGATGTCCAAGCACTTGGTCTCGCACTTCAAATCAGTCAAGCAAATCGACGAGAACGAGACCGTCACGGCCATCCGGTTCTGCGATTTTACCAATGAGAACAGATTCAAATATCTGTTGGGCCTGACTCAGCACAGCACGTTGGTGGCCATCTCGTTTATCGAGGTCGTGGACATGGGAATAGCGCCGGATCCCGACATCCTGCTTCCAATCGAATTGGAGTGGATGAAAGAGAAAATACGCAACCTGGATCTGAAGGGATTCAGCTTGGAGCATTCGGACTTTCTCTCCAATGTGTCCTATCGGCCGAGCTTGTTCTTGCATCGCTTGGATGCAAAATTTCGCTTCAGCACGTCGGGCCTCGATGGTAATTGCGTTATTTCCCTTGGCTTTCCAGAATTCTCTGCCGGACAGAATAAGGACAGCGAAATCGAGTTACGGATCAAGCAGATCACCTTCGACAATACCGGTAAGTCGATTGACAAGAACGATGCGAAAGAAACGATCCTGAAGGAGCTGGAGTCTGAGAAAATCGAGACATTCAAGACGCTCTCAATCCCTGGAAAACCTGTATCGCCCCAGGCGCTGTCACCTACTTAATAGATGAACGACCCAGCGCCATTTCGAACTCGGAGTGGCGCTACAGGTTTCGTGTAAAGCGAACCTCAAGGGGACGTGAGAGTCATACCCAGTTTTTTTCAAGCGCTTATCTCCGCCGCTTCGGCGACTGATTTATCTCATGACCCATGTTAACGAAGGCACAGATCACACGATGTTTGACCGCCTACGCCGCAAGAAAAATGTGAACACTCTCAGTGGAATAAATTACAAGGAACTACCGGGTTACGGAGTGGCGTCCGTTGATGACTTGCGCTTTGAAGCTATCGAATTCGAAAAATCCATCGCTCGATATATCCACCGAAAATCGGGTGTTGTCCCTCGAGAATCACTGGGGCACATCATCCAGAAAATACTGCCTAACTACCCCATGTTTCCTGAAATGCCGGAGCACTGGCCCAATTTTTTAGACGAAGCCAAGAAACTCAAAATGCTGAGGAACAACGTCATCCACTCCGATTTCGTTGATATTCCACCGCTTGCGGAGGTTTACAAACGATTCAAGAAAGCGAACGAAACGTTGAGACCGTTCAGAGTCTGTAGCGCAGGCCTGAGCAGGTTCACCTACATCCAGTGGCGTGATGACACCCTGCTATTGAAAATCGACGAGAGTCGATATGAACTGAAAGTGGATGACATCAAAAACCTGATGATGGAGCTTCATCCCGCAAGCAGAGGTGACGTGTATTTTCTCAGGGGCAAGCTCATCGTCAGTAAGGTGCTCGATTACCACTACGAAAAGATCACCTATTTCATCGAAAACCATGACCCTTTTGAACTGGATATTGAAGAGTCGATGGCGTTAGAAGGTATGCTGGGAAGCCTCCTGGGGCGGCATTTTTACAGCCAGTAAGTAGCTCAAATGCTGAAGGGATGGGAAACACGGAAAAGGTTACACAGGGTGCGAGCGTTCATTGCGCTTATTATCCAGGTTGGCCGAAGACCTCCTTACTGACCTGTCACGAAACTCGCCAAGACTGATCCTCGCTGTCACAGCACACTCCTTTGCCCTCTTGGACATGCTAACTCTTCGAAAGCAGGCCGCATTGGGTGGCACCTGAGCAGCAAGGGCGACGAGTTAACTCTGCTGAGCTGCTCTCTGGGCCCTGCCAGTCATACGCCTGCATTGCACAGGCGCTCAACACTTTCGCTAGTGACGACTTGGCTACACGGCGTATCTAAGATTGCTGACGCGCCGTCATGCAGGCTGTCAGTGACTTCGCATCTTTTGGCTCATGTCCTTGCCGCAAACGCAGCGCTGGTATCGCCGCGACCACCAGGACAACTGCGATGACTTTCATTCCGTTCATGGCATTGCCTGTACTTTGCTCAATCACGCCCATCACCGAGGGGCCGACAAATCCACCCAGCAATCCACATGAGTTGACGAACCCTAAGGCGACTTAACCGGACGCTTACTGTTCTCTGACCTTGCTGACGATGTAGGCACCGATCGGAATGGCCGAAGTTGCAGCCGGCGAAGGCGCATTACACACGTTCACGCTCCTTTTCGTATTTACGAATAAGAAGTCATCAATAAGCTTACCGTTGTTAGAAACAGCTTGAGCACGAACGCCCGCAGGGTAAGGTGTCAGATCCTCTTTTTTGATCGATGGGCAATATTTTTGTACTTGCTTGAGATAGCCTCCCTTGAAAAGAGAATTTTTCATTTCGATAAGACCAGGTTTGAAATTTGCCTTAAGCACCTTCAAAACCCCTAGCGAGGTGAAGATCTCAAACATATCGACCAAGGAAAAATCAGTTTTGTTGTAGCCCTCACGCTTGAGTGCCAATACGGCATTCGGCCCAACGGTTACCGTGCCATCAATCATCCGCGTGAGGTGCACACCCAAAAATGGCATAGATGGATCGGGTATGGGGTAAATCAAATGATTCACAATTTGGTTGTGCTGTTTGGGCAACAAGTAGTATTCGCCCCTGAAGGGGCAGATCTGAAATTCAGGTTCAAGCCCGAGCATTCTGACCACCCGATCAGCCATCAGACCTGAACATGAAATCAGGAAGCGAGCCTGGTAATCCCCAGTCGATGTCGTGACTACGACTTCTTCCGCACGCTCATCGAGTGCAGTGACCTCAGAGTTGTAGCGAATTACACCTCCCGCCTTGGTAAATTCTGTCGCCATCTGCTTGGTGACTTCGGCGTAGTTCACTATGCCGCTTGAGGGAACAAATATTCCCCCTAGCCCGACAATATTCGGCTCTCTCTCACGAAGCTCAGCAGCCGAAAGCCATTCACGCTCAAGGCCATTCGCTTCAGTACGCTCCCAAAGGGCTTTCATTCGCTCCATCTCAACTTCGTTCGTCGCCACAAGCATTTTGCCGCAGGCGTCATATCGAATTCCGTGTTGATCACAGAAATCTTTGGTTGCTCGGTTTCCCTCCAAGCAGAACTTAGCCTTCAGACTGCCAGGGGTGTAATAGACGCCCGCATGGATTACTCCACTGTTATGACCAGTCTGATGTTGGGCGGGGCTCGATTCTTTTTCTAACAAAAGAATTTTTGCATCCGGGTATTCAGACGCCATTTGCATGGCTGTAGACATCCCCACAATGCCGCCACCAATGATTACAAAATCGTACACAGCTATCACCTCACAAGGATGGCGGGCAATCAGCGGGCCACAGCAACTGCAGCCCACCGTTTGATTAGTTAGATGTCTGGCCGTGGTGATGGCCAACCTTCGGATAGCTGAAATAGCCACGTTGACGCATGAGCTCCCGACGGAGCCCCGGATGCGCGGTGAAGCGGTCACGACCATGCAGCCAAAACAGGTTGTTGATCAACACAAACGAGCCAACTGGGACGGGAATAGAGAGCTTCGCATCACTGGTTTCCAACGACTCTCCGAGCTCGTACAGCCAAGTACCCTCTTCAAAGTTTTCCGGCTGAACAAATTGGTCGATGTAGCGCATGGTTGGACGCCCCTCACCATCAGTGTCAAAGATAGAATGGAAGACATCCTCTTTCACATTCTTGCTCGGAGGAGCTGTCCAACGCAGTGAGCGGCGGGCCAGCGGATGTTTATAGAACTTATCCAAATCAGCCCAATCGTCCAGATGCAAAATGAGAGAATTGCCACCCTCCATATTTTGCTCGTCGATCTTCATCATCAACACGTAGTCAGTGATCTGATTCACGAATGTTCCATCGTTGTGCAGTTCCATCACTCGATGCGGTGCACGCAGATAGCTGTCCGACTTGTCCACGTTCTCTACAACAAACCGTGCATAAAACTGCCCGCTCATTGCATCGAAATTTGAACGCCCAAGCAAATGCGCCACGGCGGTTGAAAACTTGACCATGTCTTCCGCCTGGGAGACATCGTTCAAGCCTTCAGGCCTGACCAGCAGCCCCCCCGTTTCACGATCCATTAGCGTATTCACCAAGAAGGGGCGCAGCGTTTCGCCACAAATGCCGTCCAGAATTTTGCCAATCTGAAACCGCAGAAACGACTTGTATTCAAGTGCCTGAACTGGCCATTCGGATACGGCACTGAGAAACGCGTCGACGGTCGCCTTAGGGAAGGTGAGTTCCAGGAAACGTTTGGACTGAGCAGAGGGCTTTAAAGAGAAGCCCACGTGCTCAGCGGGCTGTTGCATTACCGGAGTGTTGATCTGAGAGAAGGCGTTCATTGGCTATGTCCTGGCGTAGTGAGTGTGGGCGCTTTCCAGGGCGTCTGGTGAAGCGACGACTAACAAATATCGCCATTTCGTTAAAATGTCTACGTTTTTGATATACGCCTACAAGAAATGATTTAATCGCCATTAATTTGACCTCATGAAATATGGGCATCATTAGGAAAATTTGACGATGAGTGGTCGCAATGGAAGAGCTTGAGCCGGAGCTGAAATCTGCATTCGATGGTTACGCAAGGCTCAAGAAGGACATCATCCGTGGCGTGTTTCCGGCTGGTCAAAAACTATTGATGAGTGCCCTGAAGGATCGATATGCCCTGGGAGTCGGCCCCCTCACGCCCTGAGCCTGTCCGTCAACCTGTGACCACCTCCATCGGCGCCACTACCAGCGTTGATCCACGCCGCGTTAATGCCTGCAAGTAAGCCTTTTCGTCATAGACGGTGCTGGTTTTCC
>NZ_LHPC01000072.1 GCF_001297125.1 Pseudomonas sp. RIT-PI-q | reverse complement strand
TATTCACCCAAGGGCAGCTCACCAGCTGCTTCGGCTACGACGCCATGGGTCGCAAGGCCTGGCAGTTCGCCTCGACCCTGCCGGCGGAAAAACTCTCGCAACTGCACAACCCCGGCATCCAGCCCGACTTGTTAGTGGAGCACGCCTACAACCCGATCCACCGCCGCCACCAGTACGACCCGGCCGGCGAACTGACCCGCACCCTCGACAAGTTGCGCGGCGAAATCAAGTACGACTACGAAGCCAACGGCCAGTTGCACAGCCGTGACACCGGCAAGTTGGTGGACAGTGAAGAGTTCCGCTACGACGCGGCGGCGAACCGG
>NZ_LHPC01000001.1 GCF_001297125.1 Pseudomonas sp. RIT-PI-q | reverse complement strand
ATATTTACCTCTGCAACTACCTTTTAGGCAGGTTGAAAAGCGGCGAAAGCCGCCTTTCAAGCCAACAGAAACGTAAAGGATGTCCCCGGTTTCGTTTGTAAAGGATGTATCCGTTTCTACACCGCGAAGGCGTCGTTACTGACTCAGCGCAATCTCCCACAGTAATCTCCTGTGAGTGGCAAATAGTGTGCACACCGAAGATCCCTGTGGGAGATTCTATGGTTGAGGGGAAGCCCTCAACCAGCTTTGGGTTGGTATTCGCCCTGTCCTTTCAGTAGAGCGAATACGATCCGAGCAAGCTTGCGAGCCAGTATCACCAATGCCT